>NZ_JBSGRD010000002.1:0-1077134 GCF_053606205.1 Streptomyces sp. NPDC055239
GTTGATAGGCCAGATCTGGAAGCCCGGCAACGGGTGGAGGTGACTGGTACTAATAGGCCGAGGGCTTGTCCTCAGTTGCTCGCGTCCACTGTGTTGGTTCTGAAACCACGAACAACCCCGTATGTCGGGCCACGACTGCGGTGCGGTTGACAGTTTCATAGTGTTTCGGTGGTCATAGCGTGAGGGAAACGCCCGGTTACATTCCGAACCCGGAAGCTAAGCCTCACAGCGCCGATGGTACTGCAGGGGGGACCCTGTGGGAGAGTAGGACGCCGCCGAACTATTATTAACGGGAAACCCCCGCACCCTCTGGGTGCGGGGGTTTTCTGCGTTCTGGAGTCTTTTCTCATTCTGCATTTCTTATTTCTCGTCCGAGGCCCCTCTCCGGGGCCTTTTTTATTTCAGTCAGAGGCGGCCGGCCGCCTTCAGGGACAGGTATGCGTCCGCCAGGGCAGGGGCCAGGTCGGTGGGAGTCGCGTCCACGACTGTGACGCCGTGACGGATGAGTTGTTCCGCCGTGCGATGGCGTTCCGTGTGGGCCTGGGCTGCGGCTGCGGCGTCGTACACGGCCTCTGCTGTTCCGCGGGCCTTGGCCATCTCCTCGATGTGGGGGTCGGCCACCGAGGCGAGCAGGACTGTGTGGCGCTGGGTGAGACGGGAGAGTACGGGCAGCAGGCCCTCTTCGATGGGGGCCGCGTCGAGGCTGGTCAGCAGGACGATCAGAGAGCTGCGGGTCGCGGTGCGCAGGGCTGTCGACGTCAGGCCTCTGGCGTCCGTCTCGACGAGTTCCGGTTCCAGTGTCGACAGGGCGTTGACCACGGAAGGGAGTACCTCGCCTGCGGCCTTGCCCTGGACCAGGGCGCGTACCCGGCGGTCGTAGGCGAGGAGGTCCACCCGGTCGCCCGCTCGGGAGGCCAGGGCCGCCAGGAGCAGGGCCGCGTCCATCGAGGCGTCGAGGCGGGGTGCGTCGCCGACCCGGCCCGCCGAGGTGCGGCCGGTGTCGAGGACCAGCAGGATGTGGCGATCGCGTTCGGGGCGCCAGGTGCGTATGGCGACGGTGGAGCGGCGGGCGGTGGCCCGCCAGTCGATGGAGCGGGTGTCGTCGCCAGGAACGTAGTCGCGGAGGCTGTCGAATTCGGTGCCCTGGCCGCGGGTCAGGACGCTGGTGCGGCCGTCGAGTTCGCGCAGGCGGGCCAGCTTCGAGGGGAGGTGCTTGCGGCTGGTGAAGGGCGGCAGGACCCGGAGCGTCCACGGGATCTTGTGGCTGCCCTGGCGGGTGAGGAGGCCCAGGGGGCCGTACGAGCGGATGGTGACGCGGTCCGCCTGGTGGTCGCCGCGACGGGTGGGGCGCAGGCGGGTGGTGAGGCGGCGGCGTTCGCCCGGAGGGATCGTCAGGCCGTGGCGGGATGCCTCGATCTCGGTGCCGGGCTGCCAGCTGCTCGGGGGCCAGGCGTCGCGGATCTTGGCGCGCAGGGGGCGGCCGGAGGGGTTGGTGACGGTCAGTTCGACGTCGGCGGATTCTCCGAGTCGTACTGAGGTGTCGCCCGTGCGGGTCAGGCCGAGGCGGCGTACGGGAGCGGCCAGGGCGAAGTCGCAGGCGCAGGCCAGGGCCAGTGGGGCGTTCACGGCGAGGATGCCTGCCCAGCCGGGCCCCCAGATGCCTACCGGGAGGCTGCCGATGGCCGCAAGGAGCGCTGTGCGGCCGGTGACGGCCATCAGCGGGGGACCGGGACGTGGGCGAGGATCGCGTTGATGACCGAGTCGGCCGTCACGCCCTCCATCTCTGCCTCCGGGCGGAGTTGCACGCGGTGGCGGAGGGTGGGCAGGGCGAGGGCCTTCACGTCGTCGGGGATGACGTAGTCGCGGCCGGTCAGCCAGGCCCAGGCGCGGGCGGTGGAGAGCAGGGCGGTCGCGCCGCGCGGAGAGGCGCCCAGGGTGAGGGACGGGGATTCGCGCGTGGCACGGCAGATGTCCACCACGTAGGCGGTGATCTCGGGGGAGACGGACGTCTTGGCGACTGCCGTGCGGGCCGCTTCCAGATCGGCGGGGCCTGCCACGGGGCGGATGCCGGCGGCGTGCAGGTCGCGGGGGTTGAAGCCTTCCGCGTGACGGGTGAGGACGTTGATCTCGTCCTGGCGGGAGGGGAGGGGGACGGTGAGTTTGAGGAGGAAACGATCCAGCTGTGCTTCGGGGAGGGGGTACGTGCCTTCGTACTCGACCGGGTTCTGGGTGGCCGCGACGAGGAAGGGCTCCGGGAGCGGGCGAGGGGTGCCGTCCACCGTGACCTGGCGTTCCTCCATCGCTTCGAGGAGGGAGGACTGGGTCTTGGGAGGGGTGCGGTTGATCTCGTCGGCGAGCAGGAGGTTGGTGAAGACCGGGCCCGGCTGGAACGAGAACTCGGTGGTGCGGGCGTCGTAGATGAGCGAGCCCGTGACGTCGCTCGGCATCAGGTCCGGGGTGAACTGGACGCGCTTGGTGTCGAGTTCGAGGGATGCGGCGAGGGCCCGGACGAGGAGGGTCTTCGCGACTCCGGGTACGCCTTCGAGGAGGACGTGGCCGCGGCAGAGGAGAGCCACGACGAGGCCCGTCACCGCGGGGTCCTGGCCGACCACGGCCTTGGAGATCTCGGCGCGCAGGGACTCCAGGGAGGAGCGGGCGCTGCTGGAGCTTCCGGAGATCCCGGTGCTTCCGGAGTTCTCGGCGTTGTCAGTGGTCGGGTCCATCATGAAGTACGTACCTCTTTTTCGAGGGCGTCGAGTTGGTCGGCGAGGGTGATGAGGGCTGCGTCGTTGCCCGGGGGCGGGCCGAAGAGGAGGGGGTGCAGGTCCTGGCCGGGGGCGCGGAGCCTGGCGGACAGGGCGGGGAGCAGGGTTTCGGGTGCGTGGGCCTGGCCGGGGGATACGCCGATGAGGGGGGCGATGCGGGTGCGGGTGGCCGAGCGGAGGGCGGCGGATGCGCGGTCGCGGGCGTTCGCCTTGCGGTAGAGGCGGGCTCGGCCTTCGACGGTTTCGGAGGCGCGGATGGCCACGGGGAGGCGTTCGGGGACCAGCGGGCCGAGGCGGCGGGCGCGCCACAGGGCGGCGAGTGCTGCGGCGACGGTGAGTTGCAGGGTGCCCCAGAGCCAGCCGTCGGGGATCAGGTCGAAGAAGCCGCGGTCGGCGGTGTCGTCGGTCGCTGCGTCGTCGGCGGGCGAGGGGAGGTACCAGACCAAGTGGGGTCGGGAGCCGAGGAGTTGCAGGGCCAGTGAGGCGTTGCCCTGCTTGTCGAGGCGGTCGTTGAGGAGGATGTCGGGGGCGCCGAGCACGACGGTGTCGCTGCCTCCCTTGGCTGCCGGGAGGTGCAGGAGGCTGGGCAGGCCGTCGCTGAGGTAGCAGGCCTCGGCGTCCGGAGCGAGGGTGTCGTAGCGCAGGCCGCCCACGTCGGCGGAGCCCGCGCGCTCGGCGGCGGGCAGGGAGCAGCGGGGGGAGAGCGTGGAGTCGAGGCTGGGGGTGGCGTCCACGGTGACCCCCGGGGCGAGGGTGCTGACCGAGGGGGTTCCGGGGGCGATGAGGACGGTGCGGCCTCGGGAGTCCTCGGTGGCCGAGCGCAGACGCTTCTGCTGGCGTTCGGTGAGCCGGTCGGGGGCGGCCACCAGGAGGGTGGTGTCCGGGCCTGCCGCGGACCTGGCCTCTTCGGAGGTGGTGACGACGCGGGTGGATACGCCGCGGTCGGCGAGGAGTTCGGCGACGGCGCGGCTGCCGTAGGGGTCGGCGGAACGCGGGTCGAGGCGTCCGTGCTGGGCGCTGGAGCGGACAGCCGCGATGGCGATGGCGGCTGCCAGGAGGACGACCAGGGCGAGGAGCAGGCCTCGGGTCCGGGTCCAGAGTTGGCGGGGGGTGGGGGAGATGGATGTGGGGGCTGAGGGGCCCGGTGAGGGTGCGGTTGAGGGGGCCGTTGAGGGGGCGGGCCCTGCGGTCCTGGGGCCGGCGGTTGTGATGCCGCCGGTTGTGGAACCGGACGTGGTTCGGCTGCGGGTTCCGGTCCTGGTCCCGCTTCGAGCCTCGGTCCCGGGCTCCGTCTCGGCCCCTGTGTTCGTGGGGTCCTTGGGGGCCGTCACCTTGGGGCTCCCTCGGGGGTGGTGGTGAGGGTTGGCCTTGTGCGGGTCAGGGCGTTGTCCAGGGACGTCAGTTGGTCGTACGTCGGTTCTGTGGCTGTACGGCCGCCGTAGGTGATCGCGTCGAACGACTGGGCCGCCGTGTGGAGTTCGGTGGCGTGGCCCGGGAGGGTCCGGGAGGCCTCTGCCGCTGCCTCGTCCGCCGTGCGGCCGGGGCGGGGGTCCAGGAGGGCGCGTTCCTCCAGGGAGCGGACTATGGCCCGCATGCGCTCCTGGACGGCTTGGTTCCAGTGGCCCTGGGCGGCGTGGGCCTCGGCGGCGGCGCGGTGTTCCGCGGCGGTGCGGGGGCGGTCGTCGAAGAGGGCGGGGGATGTGGTGGGGGCGCGGTGCGGTGTGCCCAGGCGCCACCAGAGGGCCCCGATGAGGGCCAGTACGGCGAGGACGATGACCAGGAGGCCAAGACCGCCGCCCGGGGTTGCCCCCGAGGCGGCGTTGAACAGGTCGTCGACCCAGTCCCAGAAGCGGTTCAGGGCGCGTTGCAGGAGGCTGGGGTCGTTCTCGTGGTACGTCGGCTTGGAGAGTTCGCGTTCGGCCGCCTCCCGTGCGGGGTCGCGCGGGATCGTCACCGGTGGGGCGTCGTCGCCGCCGGTGCGTGCCAAGAGCGAGGTGACCGTCTTCGACCCGTGCAGTACTGCCCCCGTCACCGCATCAGCTCCCGGGAGTTCCGGGGGCGTTGGAGCCGCCGTTGTCCTGGAGGCCCGCCGCGCGCGCCAGTTCGAGGTCGAGGGCCTCGCGGCGGATCCGCTGGTCGATGTAGAGGAGGACCGTGACGCCGGCGGTGATCGGGAACGTGAGCATCGAGCCGATGACCGAGCCGACGCCGCTGACGATCAGGAAGGTCCAGCCGAGGTCACCGGTGCCGCTGTCGAGGAAGCCGGTGACGCCGTCGCCGCTCAGCGCGCCCGCGATGAGCGTGAAGGGGATGACGATGATCGACGCCACCACGTTGGCGATGATCGCGGCGAGCAGCTGGATGCCGAACACCCGCCACCAGGAGCCGCGGACCAGCTTCACCGAGCGGGTCATCGACTTCTTGACGCCCTGCTTCTCCAGCATCAGGGCGGCCGAGGCGAGCGAGAAGCGGATGAGCAGCCAGATGGCGACGATGAGGGCGCCGAGTCCGCCGAGGACGGCGAGACTGATGCCCGCGTCGGTCGACCCGGCCACCGCGATCAGTACGCCGGGCAGGGTGCCGACGGCGACGACCGCGGCGCCGATGAGCGGCAGGAGCAGCGTCAGGCCGATCAGCTTCGGCAGCTGCGGCTTGGCGTCCTGCCAGGCCTCTGCCGTGGTGACCGACTTGCCGAGCACCGCGCGGCTCGTGACCATCGTGAGCAGGGCGGTCGCGACGATCGTGCCGAGCAGCGTGATCAGCAGGATCACGCCGGAGTTCAGCAGGGTGTCGCCCAGGGCGCGGGTCAGTTCGCCGACGGTCGCGCTCGGGTCGTCGATGGCGTCCGTGCTCACGCTGTCGTCGAGGACGAGGCCCTGGAGCAGGATGACGATGATTTCCGTGAACACGGCCACGGCCAGGGAGATGCCGAGCACCGTGCGCCAGTACGTACGCATCGTGGAGACCGCGCCGTCCAGGATCTCGCCGACGCCGAGCGGCCGCAGCGGGATGACGCCGGGCTTGGCGGCGGCCGGAGGGCCCTGCCAGGCACCCCAGCCGGGGTAGCCGCCGGGGCCGCCACGGCCGGGTCCACCTGGTCCGGGGCCGCCGGGGCGTCCGCCGCCCCAGCCGCCGCCGGGCGGAGTCGGCGGCGCAGGCGGGGTCTGGCCGGATGCCGGCGGGCTGGGGGCGGACCACTGGGCGGGCGGCGGCTGCTCCTTGGACCACTTCGAGGGCGGGCCCTCGGGCTTGTCCGCGGGCTTGTCCTCGGGCTCGGCGGGTCCGGACGTGCCGGAGTCCTGTCCGTCGGAGGGGGCGGATCCGGGCGAAGCCCAGCCCGGAGTGTCGTTCATCGTCGCTCCTTCACGGTGCCCGTCCGCGGTCGCGGCGGCCGGTTGGCAGCCATCGTGCCACGGCACACCCTTGCGGTGACTGGGCGGCGTATGGGCTGCACACCTTCAATTGTCCGTCAGGTACGGGGCAGACTGGGCGGATGGCTGATCAGTACGCGCAATCAGGCGAGGACACACGGCCGACCGACACCCCGATGAGCGCAGCGCAACCAGCACACCCCGCACACGCTGCGGACCCAGTGGACCCGCTGAAGCCGCTGGACACGGCGATTCCCGCGATCCGCTGGGCCGAGCCCCCGGAGGGCCCCGTACTGGTCCTCCTCGACCAGACCAGGCTGCCCGGCGAGGAGACCGAGCTGGTGTGCACGGACGCGCCGGCTCTGGTGCAGGCGATCCGCACGCTCGCGGTGCGCGGGGCGCCGCTGCTCGGCATAGCCGGTGCGTACGGGGTCGCGCTTGCCGCCGCGCGCGGCTTCGACGTGGACGAGGCGGCGGGGGCGATCGCGGGCGCGAGGCCCACCGCGGTCAACCTCGGTCACGGCGTACGCAGGGCCCGGGCGGCGTACCGCTCGGCGGTCGTGGGCGGGGCCGATCAGGAGCAGGCAGCCGCCGCGGCCCTCGCGGCGGCGCGGGCGCTGCACCGGGAGGACGCCCTGGCCAGCGCGGAGATGGCGGTGCACGGTCTGGCGCTGCTCGACGAGATGCTGCCGGGCGGCGGGCACCGGATCCTGACCCACTGCAACACGGGGGCGCTGGTCTCCGGAGGTGAGGGCACGGCGTTCGCGGTGGCCCTCGCCGCGCACCGGAAGGGACGTCTGCGCAGGCTGTGGGTGGACGAGACGCGTCCCTTGCTGCAGGGTTCGAGGCTGACCGCGTATGAGGCGGCGCGGAGCGGAATGGCGTACACCTTGCTTACGGACAACGCGGCGGGGTCGCTGTTCGCGGCGGGTGAGGTGGATGCCGTACTGATCGGCGCCGACCGCATCGCGGCCGACGGTTCGGTGGCGAACAAGGTGGGGAGCTATCCGCTCGCGGTCCTTGCCCGCTACCACCACGTTCCGTTCATCGTGGTGGCGCCGGTCACGACCGTGGACCCGGACACCCCGGACGGAGCGTCCATCGAGGTGGAGCAGCGGGCGAGTCATGAAGTGACGGAGGTCACGGCACCCTATGTGCCGATGGCCGGATTTGAAGCGGGAGGCGGGATCGCGGTGGCACCTCTGGGGACCCAGGCGTACAACCCCGCTTTCGATGTGACACCTCCGGAACTGGTGACGGCGATCGTCACCGAGGAGGGCGTCGTTTCGCCCGTGACAGCAGGGGGCCTGGCCGAGCTGTGTGCCAGGTCACGCCAGGTATCGATGAGCTAATGGGATGATGTCAGGCATGAAGGGACGAGTCCTTGTCGTCGACGACGACACCGCACTGGCCGAGATGCTCGGGATTGTGCTGCGTGGAGAAGGTTTTGAGCCGTCGTTCGTAGCTGATGGCGACAAGGCGCTGGCCGCTTTCAGGGAGGCAAAGCCGGATCTTGTACTGCTGGATTTGATGTTGCCGGGCCGTGACGGCATCGAGGTGTGCCGCCTGATCAGGGCGGAGTCCGGGGTGCCGATCGTCATGCTCACGGCCAAGAGCGACACCGTGGATGTGGTGGTCGGGCTCGAGTCCGGCGCCGATGACTACATCGTGAAGCCCTTCAAGCCGAAGGAGCTCGTGGCCCGTATCAGGGCGCGGCTGCGGAGGTCCGAGGAGCCCGCGCCGGAGCAGCTCGCCATCGGTGACCTGGTCATCGACGTGGCGGGGCACTCCGTGAAGCGGGAGGGGCAGTCGATCGCCCTGACGCCGCTCGAGTTCGACCTCCTGGTCGCGCTCGCCCGCAAGCCGTGGCAGGTGTTCACGCGTGAGGTGCTCCTCGAGCAGGTCTGGGGCTACCGCCACGCGGCCGACACCCGCCTGGTGAACGTGCACGTCCAGCGGCTGCGCTCGAAGGTCGAGAAGGACCCCGAGCGGCCGGAGATCGTGGTGACCGTCCGTGGTGTCGGTTACAAGGCCGGACCGAGCTGACGTGACCCGGGACAGTTCCCCCGCACCGCCCGGGGCTCCGGGTGGCCGCTCGGGGCGGACTGGAGGCCCCGGGCGGCGCGCATCCACGTACGGACGGCTTCTCGAAGGCGGTCTGCTGTTGCAGGGCGGGGTTCAGGGCAGCCCCGTCCTGAGGCTCTTCGTGCGCTGGGTGCGGCGTCCGCTGCTGCCCGCTCTGCGGCTGTGGCGGCGCAACATCCAGCTGAAGGTCGTCGCCACGACGCTGCTCATGTCGCTCGGCGTGGTCCTGATGCTCGGCTTCGCCGTTCTCAGCTCGGTGAACAACGGCCTGCTCAAGGCGAAGGTGAAGGCCTCACAGAGCCAGGCCGACGGTGGATTCCGGGCCGCTCAGGACGAGGCGAACTCCGCCAGGTCGCGCTCCGGCGGGCAGGACAGCGGCAGTGGCACGACCGGCGGCGGTGCGACGCCGCCCACCGCCGTGTGGATGTCCGACCTGGTCGAGCAGCTCTCCAGCGGCGGTCAGAGCGCGTTCAACGTGGTGACCCTGAGCCCGACGTCCACGGCCGACGGCGCCAGCGTGCGCGGGCCGCGTGCCTCCGGGGGAGTGGACCCGATCCAGAGCGTGCCCGAGTCGCTGCGCGACAGCGTCGACAAGGGCACCAGGGCGTATCAGAGCAATACCCGGATCGTCTTCAACGACGGCCGCGACGCACAGCCCGGTCTGGTCATCGGCAAGCGCCTGAACGACCTGAACGGCAAGCCCTACCAGCTGTACTACCTCTTCCCGCTGACGCAGGAGGAGGAGTCGCTCGGCGTCGTAAGAACGACGCTCGCCACCGCCGGTCTGTTCGTCGTGGTCCTGCTCGGTGCCATCGCCTGGCTGGTGGTGCGCCAGGTCGTCACGCCGGTACGGATGGCCGCGGGCATCGCCGAGCGGCTCTCCGCCGGGCGCCTTCAGGAACGTATGAAGGTCACCGGAGAGGACGACATCGCGCGGCTCGGTGAGGCCTTCAACAAGATGGCGCAGAACCTCCAGCTGAAGATCCAGCAGCTGGAGGAGCTCTCGCGGATGCAGCGGCGGTTCGTCTCGGACGTCTCGCACGAGCTGCGTACGCCGTTGACGACCGTCCGGATGGCCGCCGACGTCATCCACGACGCGCGCGTGGACTTCGATCCGGTGACGGCGCGCTCGGCCGAGCTGCTCGCCGACCAGCTCGACCGGTTCGAGACGCTGCTCGCGGATCTGCTCGAGATCAGCAGGTTCGACGCGGGCGCGGCAGCCCTGGAGGCCGAGCCGATAGACCTGCGTGAGGTCGTACGACGTGTCGTGGGCGGTGCTGAACCGCTCGCGGAGCGCAAGGGGACGCACGTCCGGGTCGTCGGGGACCAGCAGCCCGTGGTCGCCGAGGCCGACGCACGCCGTGTGGAGCGTGTCCTTCGCAACCTCGTGGTCAACGCCGTGGAGCACGGCGAGGGCCGGGACGTCGTGGTGCGGCTCGCGGTGGCGGGCGGCGCGGTGGCGGTCGCGGTGCGGGACTACGGAGTGGGGCTCAAGCCCGGCGAGGCGACCCGCGTGTTCAGCCGCTTCTGGCGGGCCGACCCGGCACGCGCGCGTACCACCGGTGGTAACGGTCTCGGGCTCTCCATCGCGCTTGAGGACGCACGGCTGCATGGCGGCTGGCTGCAGGCGTGGGGCGAGCCGGGCGGCGGTTCGCAGTTCCGTCTGACACTGCCGCGTACGGCGGACGAGCCGCTACGGGGATCGCCGATACCGCTGGAGCCCGACGATTCGCGGCGCCACCGTGGCCTCAACGACGCGGGTCTCCCGCTCGGCGGCGCGAACAAGCTCGCCACGGTGCCCGCACAGCCGTCGGCTTCGGCGTCGGAGCGGGTGCCGCCGCCGGTCCCCGCGAGGGCGCCGATAGCGCCGCGGCTCGCACAGTCGGCCGCGACGGCGGACCCGACTGCGTTGCCGGGCAACGGGTCGCGTGTCGTCCCGCGGCGACCGATGGACGACGGCGTGCCGGAGGGTGAGGAGCCGGAGGGCTCTGCACCGGAGGGCTCCTTGCCGGAGGGCCCCGTGTCGGAGGGACCCGAGCCCGATGTGGCCCTGAGAGCCGGTGAACCGGCGACCGGAACAGACCGTGCGCACGCGATCGAAACGGATCCCGCCAGGGAAGGGGAGGCCTCTCGTGGGCGCTGACCACGATCGCCGCGCTCAGCGGCGTACGGCCCACCTGCGTCCGCTGCGGGCCGGTCTGCTGTTCGGCTCCTGCGGGCTGCTGCTCGCGGGCTGCGCCTCGATGCCCGACAGCGGCAACCTCAAGGCGGTCGACGCCTCCCAGCGGCCGGACTCGCAGTCGCAGGTCAGGGTCTACGCGATGCCGCCGGGTGAGGACGCGGGCCCAGTCGAGATCGTCCAGGGCTTCCTCGAGGCGCTGACCAGCGACGACCCCGATTTCGCGATGGCGCGCAAGTACCTGACCAAGGAAGCGTCCAAGAGCTGGAACCCGGATCTGCAGACGACGGTGCTAGAGAACGGGCCGAGCACGGGATCGGGCAGCGTCGCGGACGGCACCGAGACCGGCCGTTCGTTCCCGCTGACCGGGCGCAAGGTCGCCACGGTCGACAAGGAGCACGCGTACCAGCTCGACAACGACGCCTACAACAAGAGCGTCCACCTCACCCAGCGGGACGGTCCTAGCGGCAAGGAATGGCGGATCGACCGGGTCCCCCAGGGAGTCGTGCTCGGGCAGTCCGACTTCCAGCGGATCTACTGGTCCGTCAATAAGTACTACTACGCGACGCGTTCGGCAGGCGCCTCCGCGACGTCCGCCGCGACCGGCGGCGGCCAGAATCTCGTCGCCGACCCCGTCTACATACGCCAGCGAATAGATCCCGTGACGGAGACCGTCAAGGCGGTGCTCGACGGGCCCACCACCTGGCTCAAGCAGGTCGTGGACACGCGCTTCCCGACGGGTACGCGGCTCAAGGCGGGCACCAAGACGCTGGCGCCCGACGACCAGGGCAAGCTGACGGTGCCGCTGAACGAGAAGGCCGATCCCATAAACCAGGAGCGGTGCACCGAGATGGCCGCGCAACTGCTCTTCACGCTCCAGGACCTGACGTCGTCCGGCGTCGAGGAGGTGGAGCTGCAGCGCCGCAACGGCTCGCAGCTGTGCGTCCTGAGCAAGGAGCGGGCCGAGTCCGTCGCCTCGCGCCGCACCGCGGACCAGCCCGACTTCCAGTACCTCATCGACGACAAGCGGCGCCTTGTGCGGATGTCGGCCAATGGCGGCAGCAAGGTGCCCGTGCCCGTGCAGGGGCGGCTGGGCAGTGGTGAGCAGCCGCTGCGCTCCGCCGCCGTGTCGCGGGACGAGGAGCGGGCGGCCGGGGTGTCGCTCGACGGGCGCGCGCTGTACATGGGGTCGCTCGTCTCGCCCGGCGCGCTCGGCAAGCCGGAGGTGCGCAGCAAGGCCAAGTCGGAGGAGGACGGTCTCTCCACGCCCAGCTGGGACGGCCGTGGCGACCTCTGGGTGGCCGACCGCGACCCGAAGCGGCCGCGGCTGCTCTGGCTCGAGCAGGGCGCGGGAGAGCCGCAGTCGGTCGAGATCTCGAACCTCGACGGACGGATCGAGGCGGTGCGGGTGTCGGCCGACGGCGTACGGATCGCGCTTCTCGTGAAGGACAAGGACGGCAAGAAGTCCCTGAAGATAGGCCGCGTCGAGCGGTCGGGGGCCAAGGGCGAGCAGCCGGTCATCTCGGTGGTCGAACTGCGCCGGGCGGCACCGCAGATGGAGGAGGTCACCGCCATGTCGTGGGCGGGCGGCAGCCGTCTCGTGGTGGTCGGGCGCGAGTCCGGTGGCGTGCAGCAGATGCGGTACGTCCAGTGCGACGGCTCGGTGCCCGCGAGCGCGACGCTGCCCGGCCTCACCGGCGTGAAGGAGATCGCGGCGTCCGAGGACGAGCGGCAGCCGCTGCTTGCGCACTCGGACGACGGGATCGTGCGGCTGCCGACGGGTGCGCAGTGGCAGACGGTGGTCAAGGAGGGTTCGGCGCCGTTCTATCCGGGGTGACGCGTCTATCTGGGGTGTCCCGTCCATCCGGGGTGACGCGCCCCAACGACTCTTCCGCGCGGTGGAGTTGTCCACAGGCGGTTGTCCACAGGGGTGGCAGCGTCGCGCGCGGGTTGGCACAGTGGTGGGCATGCCGGGGTGGTGGCAGGACCTCACCGATCTGGTGCTGCCGGCCGAGTGCGGAGGCTGTGGCAGGCCTCGCGCGGCGCTCTGCGCTCAGTGCGGCGACGCTCTGTGCGGTGCCGTGCCGCGCAGAGTGCGCCCCGATCCACGGCCGCCCGGCCTTCCGGTGGTGCACGCGGCGGCTCCCTACGAGGGCGCGGTGCGGGCGGTGCTGCTCGCGCACAAGGAGCGGGGCGCGCTGGGACTCGCGGGGCCGCTGGGCGCGGGTCTGGCCGGGGCGGTGCGGGCGGGGCTGCGGCTGAGGGACGGTGACGCTTCAGTACGTGGCGCGGCTCCCGTACATGGTGACGCTCCGGTACTGCTCGTGCCCGTGCCGTCGGCTCGTGGGGCCGTGCGGGCGCGTGGGCACGATCCGGTACGGCGGATCGCGCTGGCCGCCGCGGCTGAGCTGCGGCGGGGCGGGACGCGGGCCCGGGTGCTCTGCGTGCTGCGCCAGCGGCGTGCCGTGGCCGACCAGTCGGGGCTCAACTCCCGGCAGCGGCAGGCGAATCTCCAGGGCGCCCTGGAGGTGACCGCGGGTGGTGGGCGGCTCATCGCCGACGGCGGCGACGGTGGTCGGGTCGTGATCGTGGACGACCTGATGACCACGGGCGCGTCTTTGGCGGAGGCGGCCCGCGCAATATGTGACGCATACACGGAAGGTAAAGAAAGGCGCGCGGCGGTAACAGCCCGTGAAATAGCGTGCGAGAACACGATCACCGCAGCTGTTGTCGCCTCCTCACCGGATTCTTTCGGAATAAACCGGAACTGATTGGGAACTTGCATCGTTGCAGGTAGTGAGAGGGTCGATACACCTGAATGGAGGTATGCGGCGGTAGAGGGTGACGCCATCCGCCCGAGCGAGATATCTTCAGTTGTGAGGAATGGCGGACGCCGTCCCTCGCATATCGGAATGCCGGTCGTCGGGGTTTTCTGTAAACACCCTGGCCGGTCGGGGTGGAGATCTTGTTCGTGGGGGAGGAGGAGGTGGAAGTCACCGAGTCCGAGGCTCCGGGAGTCACCGGGGCCTGGTGCAAAGAGGGGATGCTCCGCCGCCGAAGCGGGGCGATCCGGGAACGGAGTTCTGCGTGGACATCGTCGTCAAGGGCCGCAAGACCGAGGTACCCGAGCGGTTCCGCAAGCACGTGGCCGAGAAGCTGAACCTGGAGAAGATCCAGAAGCTCGACGGCAAGGTGATCAGCCTCGACGTCGAGGTGTCCAAGGAAACCAACCCCCGTCAGGCCGACCGTTCCGACCGCGTGGAGATCACACTCCGCGGACGCGGACCCGTGATCCGCGCGGAGGCCTCGGCAACCGATCCGTACGGGGCGCTCGACCTGGCCACGGCCAAGCTCGACGCACGGCTCCGCAAGGAGCACGAGAAGCGCCACAACCGGCGCGGCACCGGCAGGCTCTCCGCCGCCGAAGTGGCCGAGCGGGTGCCGGACGCGGCGACTCTCAACGGGGACGGCACCATCGCGCGTGACGAAGAGCCGGACGGCGTGCCCGTCAAGAGGATCGGCTCGTTGGAGATCCAGGGCGAAGGCCCGCTCGTGGTCCGCGAGAAGACCCACGTGGCGGCGCCGATGTCGCTCGACCAGGCGCTCTACGAGATGGAACTCGTCGGGCACGACTTCTACTTGTTCGTCGACTCGGAGACCAAGGAGCCGAGCGTCGTCTACCGGCGGCACGCCTACGACTACGGCGTCATCCGCCTGAACACCGACCCGATGGTCGCGCAGCCCGAGACGGGCGGCGGGGGCGGCGCGCTCGGCGGCTGACCTCGGTCGGCCGAGGGTGAGATGGTGCCTCTGGAGCGCATGTGCGCCCCCAGGGGCACCATCGTGCGACCCCTGCGCGCACCGCACGGCCGTCCGGGCATGAAATCATGGACGGAGACGGCCAACCGGTGTGCTGCTGCCTCGGGTTGGCGGCAGCCAACGCACAACGGGCCATGGCCTTCAGGGGGAGGAACGATGGCGGACAGCTTCGGACCGATGCGGGATGAGAGTGCCGACGGCGGCACGGGCATCGGCACGGACACGGGCGCACCGCGCAAGGAACCCATCAGGGTCCTTGTGGTGGACGACCACGCGCTCTTCCGCCGCGGCCTGGAGATCGTCCTCGCCGCCGAGGAGGACATCCAGGTGGTCGGGGAGGCGGGCGACGGCGCCGAGGCGGTGGACAAGGCCGCGGACCTGCTGCCGGACATCGTCCTCATGGACGTACGCATGCCCAAGCGCGGCGGGATCGAGGCGTGCACCTCCATCAAGGAGGTCGCGCCCAGCGCCAAGATCATCATGCTGACGATCAGCGACGAGGAGGCCGACCTCTACGAAGCGATCAAGGCGGGCGCCACGGGCTATCTCCTCAAGGAGATCTCCACGGACGAGGTGGCCACGGCGATCCGCGCGGTGGCCGACGGGCAGTCGCAGATCAGCCCGTCCATGGCGTCGAAACTGCTCACCGAGTTCAAGTCGATGATCCAGCGCACCGACGAGCGCAGGCTGGTGCCCGCGCCGCGGCTGACCGACCGCGAGCTGGAAGTCCTGAAGCTGGTGGCCACGGGGATGAACAACCGCGACATCGCGAAGGAACTGTTCATCTCCGAGAACACCGTGAAGAACCACGTGCGCAACATCCTGGAGAAGCTGCAGCTGCACTCCAGGATGGAGGCGGTCGTGTACGCGATGCGGGAGAAGATCCTCGAGATCAGGTGAGGCCCGCGGCTCGGGCTCAGCTCAGGGCGCGGGCTCAGCCCAGGGCGCGGACCAGTTCGGCGGTCAGCTCGGGGCGGTTCACGCGCTCCACCCGGACGGAGTCGCAGTTCACCCAGGAGGCCGCCTCACGCAGCGCCTGAGCGACCGCGGGCACGGCCTTGGGGCTGTCGAGCGACACCTGCTTGGCGACCAGCGTGCTGCCCTCACGGGCGGGATCCACGCGGCCGACCAGGTGGCCCCCGGCAAGCACCGGCATCGCGAAATAGCCGTGGATCCGCTTCGGCTTGGGGACGTACGCCTCCAGGCGGTGGGTGAAGCCGAAGATCCGCTCCGTGCGGGCCCGCTCCCAGATCAGGGAGTCGAAGGGCGAGAGGAGCGTCGTGCGGTGGCGGCCGCGCGGGGTCGTCTCCAGGGCCGCGGGGTCGGCCCAGGCGGGCTTGTCCCAGCCCTCGACCGTCACCGGGACGAGCCCTGAGTCCGCGACCACGGCGTCGAACTGCTCGCCCTTGAGGCGGTGATAGTCCGCGATGTCCGCGCGGGTGCCGACGCCGAGCGATCGAGCGGCGAGGCGGACCAGGCGGACCAGGCACTCGGCGTCGTCCAGGTCGTCATGGAGCAGCGTGTCCGGGATCGCGCGCTCCGCGAGGTCGTACACCCGCTTCCAGCTGCGGCGCTCGGTGCAGACCACCTCGCCGTACATCAGCGCGCGCTCGACGGCGACCTTCGCGTCGGACCAGTCCCACCACTCGCCCTTGTTCTTCGCGCCGCCCAGCTCCGTGGCGGTGAGGGGGCCTTCGACGGTGAGCTGTTTGATGACCGTGTCGTACGCACCGTCGGGCAGGTCGTGGTGCCAGTGCGGGCGGGTGCGGTAGGCGCGGCGGCGGAAGGCGAAGTGCGGCCACTCTTCGATGGGCAGGATGCACGCGGCGTGCGACCAGTACTCGAAAGCGTGCGGCCGGGCGGGGCCCGCGCCCGCCGACGCCCCGTCCCAGTACGCCGCCTCGACCCTGTCGCGGCCCACGGCGCCCAGACGCGCGTACGGAATGAGCTCGTGGGAGCGGGCCAGGACCGAGATCGTGTCGAGCTGGACCGCGCCGAGATGCCGCAGCACGCCTCGCACACCGGATCTGCGGTCCGGGGCTCCCATGAACCCCTGGGCGCGGAGCGCGATGCGGCGGGCCTCGTCGGCGGACAGGGCGATGGCGGGGCGCGGCAGGCTCGTCATGCCGGAAACCATAGAGGGCACCACTGACAACGCCCGTGGCCCGCGTGAACGGCTCGGAGGCCGGGGCGGTCCTCAGTCCCGGGCTCAGTCCGTTCCTCAGTCCGGGGCTCAGTCCCGGACTCAGCCCCGCGCCGGCAGATACGGCTGGACCGGCGACAGGCCGACGTCGCTCGGCAGCAGGGCGCCCACCCAGCAGTCACGGAGCGTGGACTTGTTCAGGAGGGCGCCGCGCAAGGTGCCCTCGAAGGTGAAGCCCGCCTTCTCCACCACGGCGCGCGATCCCGCGTTGCCGACCTCGGCGCGCCACTCCAGGCGGGTGCAGCCCAGGTCGGTGAAGGCCCACCTGGCCAGTTCGAGGACGATCTCCGTCATGTAGCCGCTGCCCCGGTGCTCCTTCGCCGTCCAGAAGCCGACCTCCCAGGCGCCCGAGCGCGGGTGGTGCAGGCTCGCGGCGGCGATCAGGGGGCCGCCGTCCCGGGGACGTACGGCGAAGGTGTACTCCGTGTCGTAGCGCCAGCCGTCCGGCACCATGCGCGTGATGAAGCCCGCCGCGTCCGCGCGCGCGTAGGGCGAGGGGATCGTGGTCCAGCGCTGGATGTCGGCGTCCTGGCAGGCTTTGTACGTCTCGTCCGTGTCGGCGGGCGTAAAGGCGCGCAGGCACAGACGTTCGGTGGTGAGGGTGACGGGCTCCATTCGGCGATTCTGCGGGGGCGAGGGAGCTGAGGCCAGTGCTTTTCAGCGCCCTTTCACCCGCATTTCGCCGAGCGCTGATCGGCACAACCCGGCACCTTCCAGGCCCCCCGTCCGTTGACGTATCGGCAGACCTCCCGGCGCGGCCCGCTCCTCGCTTACGATGGCCGTTGCCCTATGAGTAAACCGACCATGCCAGGCCCGACCGGCAAGGAGACCAACCCTCGTGTCCGTCCTCTCGAAGATCATGCGTGCAGGCGAAGGCAAGATCCTGCGCAAGCTGCACCGCATCGCGGACCAGGTCAACTCCATCGAAGAGGACTTTGTCAGCCTCTCCGACGCCGAGCTGCGCGCGCTGACCGAGGAGTACAAGGAGCGTTACGCCGACGGCGAGACCCTTGACGACCTCCTCCCCGAAGCCTTTGCCACCGTGCGCGAGGCCGCCAAGCGCGCCCTCGGCCAGCGGCACTACGACGTCCAGATGATGGGCGGCGCCGCCCTGCACCTCGGCTATGTGGCCGAGATGAAGACCGGTGAGGGCAAGACCCTCGTCGGCACCCTTCCCGCATACCTCAACGCCCTGTCGGGCAAGGGCGTGCACCTGATCACGGTCAACGACTACCTGGCCGAGCGCGACTCCGAGATGATGGGCCGCGTCCACAAGTTCCTGGGTCTGAGCGTCGGCTGCATCATCGCCAACATGACCCCGGCCCAGCGCCGCGAGCAGTACAGCTGCGACATCACGTACGGCACCAACAACGAATTCGGCTTCGACTACCTGCGCGACAACATGGCGTGGTCGAAGGACGAACTGGTGCAGCGCGGCCACAACTTCGCGATCGTCGACGAGGTCGACTCGATCCTGGTGGACGAGGCCCGTACGCCGCTGATCATCTCCGGCCCCGCCGACCAGGCCACCAAGTGGTACGGCGACTTCGCCAAGTTGGTCACCCGCCTCTCCAAGGGCGAGCCCGGCAACACCCTCAAGGGCATCGAGGAGACCGGGGACTACGAGGTCGACGAGAAGAAGCGCACCGTCGCCATTCACGAGCCCGGTGTCTCCAAGGTCGAGGACTGGCTGGGCATCGACAACCTGTACGAGTCGGTGAACACGCCGCTCGTGGGTTACCTGAACAACGCCATCAAGGCCAAGGAACTCTTCAAGAACGACAAGGACTACGTCGTCATCGACGGCGAAGTCATGATCGTCGACGAGCACACCGGCCGTATCCTCGCCGGCCGCCGCTACAACGAGGGCATGCACCAGGCGATCGAGGCGAAGGAAGGGGTGGACATCAAGGACGAGAACCAGACCCTTGCCACCATCACCCTTCAGAACTTCTTCCGCCTCTACAAGCGCCAGGACCACGGAGGCAAGGAAGTCCCCGGCCTCTGCGGCATGACCGGTACGGCCATGACCGAGGCCGCCGAGTTCCACCAGATCTACAAGCTGGGCGTCGTGCCGATCCCGACGAACCGGCCCATGGTCCGTGCCGACCAGTCGGACCTGATCTACCGCACCGAGGTCGCGAAGTTCGCCGCCGTCGTCGACGACATCGCCGAGAAGCACGACCGGGGCCAGCCGATCCTGGTCGGCACGACGTCCGTGGAGAAGTCGGAGTACCTCTCCCAGCAGCTCTCCAAGCGCGGCGTCCAGCACGAAGTGCTCAACGCCAAGCAGCACGACCGTGAGGCGCCGATCATCGCCCAGGCCGGCCGCAAGGGCTCCGTCACCGTCGCCACGAACATGGCCGGACGAGGCACCGACATCAAGCTCGGCGGCAACCCCGACGACCTCGCCGAGGCGGAGCTGCGCCAGCGCGGCCTCGACCCCGTCGAGCACGTCGAGGAGTGGGCCGCCGCGCTGCCCGCCGCCATGGAGAAGGCCGAGCGGTCCGTCAAGGCGGAGTTCGAGGAGGTCAAGGACCTGGGTGGTCTTTACGTCCTCGGCACCGAGCGGCACGAGTCGCGGCGTATCGACAACCAGCTGCGCGGTCGTTCGGGACGTCAGGGCGACCCCGGTGAGTCCCGCTTCTACCTCTCGCTCGGCGACGACCTGATGCGGCTCTTCAAGGCGCAGATGGTCGAGCGCGTGATGGCCATGGCGAACGTCCCCGACGACGTGCCGATCGAGAACAAGATGGTGACGCGCGCGATCGCGTCCGCCCAGTCGCAGGTCGAGCAGCAGAACTTCGAGACGCGTAAGAACGTCCTGAAGTACGACGAGGTCCTCAACCGCCAGCGCGAGGTCATCTACGGCGAGCGCCGCCGCGTCCTGGAGGGCGAGAACCTCCAGGACCAGGTCACGCACTTCATGGACGACACGATCGACGCGTACATCGCGGCGGAGACCGCCGAGGGCTTCGCCGAGGAATGGGACGTGGACCGGCTGTGGGGCGCCTTCAAGCAGCTCTACCCGGTGAAGGTCACCATCGAGGAGCTGGAGGAGGACGCGGGTGACCGCGCGGGTCTGACCGCCGAGTTCATCTCCGAGTCCATCAAGGACGACATCCACCAGCAGTACGAGACGCGTGAGGAGCAGCTCGGCTCCGAGATCATGCGTGAGCTCGAGCGGCGCGTGGTCCTCTCGGTCCTCGACCGCAAGTGGCGCGAGCACCTCTACGAGATGGACTACCTCCAGGAGGGCATCGGCCTCCGCGCCATGGCGCAGAAGGACCCGCTGGTCGAGTACCAGCGCGAGGGCTTCGACATGTTCAACGCCATGATGGACGGCATCAAGGAAGAGTCCGTCGGCTACCTGTTCAACCTGGAGGTCCAGGTCGAGCAGCAGGTCGAGGAGGTTCCGGTGACGGACGCGGCTGCGACCTCGCTGGACAAGAAGGACGCCGTTCCCGCCGGGAACGGCCGTCCCGAGATCCGCGCCAAGGGGCTCGACGCCCCGCAGCGTCCCGACCGTCTCCACTTCCAGGCGCCGAACGCCGAGGGCGGGGTCGACGAGGGGGACTTCGAGACCGAGGACGCGGGCGCACGGTCCGACTCGGACGGTACGACGCGCGCCGAGCGGCGCAAGGCCCAGAAGGGTGGGCGTCGCCGCAAGAAGTAGTCGCGGGACGCTTTAGCGGGACTGCTGGGGCCGGGCGCCGAGAGGTGCGCTCGGCCCTTTGCGTTGAGTTCTGTGTGGACCTTCGCGTTGCTACTTCGCCGGCGCGCCCACTTCCACCGCCGTGCAGCGCCACCTCTGGTCCGCTCCCAGGTGCAGGCGGAAGGCCAGGGCCCTGAGGGTGGGGCCCGTACCGATCCTCGCGAAGACCTCGTAGACCCCGGGGCGCGGTTCGTAGTGGCCGATCCGGTGGATCGTGGGGCGGCGGCCGTTCACGTTCAGGGGAGCCAGCTCGGCGAGGCGGGTCACGTCGTCGAAGGCGGTGTGCGCGATGTGGCGGGCCGCCCAGTGGACCGGCTTCTGGCCGCTGAGGACCAGGAGCAGGCGCTCGGTGAAGAGCTCTGTGGGGTGCGGTGGGGGCTGGGGCGGGGTCCTGAGGGGGCGAGCCGCCGTACGTGCCGCTGGGGCCGCCGTGGGGCGGCGGGTGTCCGTGCGGCCCGGTGGGCGGGTGGTCATCGGGCGGGTACGGGGCCTGGTCATCACCTTTTGCATGCCGTGTCGCCTCCGGTACTGGCTGGTAACTTCCGTTGGAGATCTTGTACGGGGGTGGAGGCGGGGGTCGCAAGGGGGTGCCGCTGCCGGGGGCGGGGCCGGGGGATTCACCCATCAGGGTGATCGGGGGTGTCCGGTGCCTTGGGGGCGCTGAGGTGTGCCGGGTGAAGGACGGGCGTTTCGGGTGACGCGGGGGGTGGGTACGGGGCGCAGCTCGAAGGGGGACTCCCGCGCGTATTCTGGGAGTCTGATCTTTGACCACTGTGAAAGCGGGCCGTCATGCGTGTCTACGTTCCCCTGACCCTGAGCAGCCTCGCCGAGGTGTACAAGGCGGGCGAGCTGGGTCCGGGGCCGCTGACCGCCTATGCCGTGACGCCCGCGCTGCGTGAGTGGTACGCCTCGGACGACATCGAGGAGCTGGAGTACGCCGCTCTTGGGCGGGCGGCGCTCTCTTCGTTGCGGCTGATCGCCGGGGATGCGGGGGCTGCTCGGCGGCGGGTCGTGCTGGTTGCGGATGTGGCGGACGGCGCGGTGGATCCGGGGGATCAGGGCGCGGGGGCGGATGAGCTTGGGGTCGGTGAGGTGCGGGTCACCGGGGCTTTGGGGATGAAGAAGGTTGCCGCCGTGCATGTAGATGCGGAGGACGCTGTGGCGGATGTTGCTGCAGCTGTGGACGGGGATGCGGGGGCCCTTGTGGACGGGGTTGAGGATCATGAGCTTCTTTGGTTTGCCACGCAGGAGATTCCTGGGTTGATCGGCTGAGGGTTCCCTGCGGGGCTGGGGCGGTGGGGCCCGCGTCTGCCTCTGGGCGAGCTTGCTCTCCCGCCCACCCGCCCGATTGCCCCGCGTCTACCTCTGGACGAACGAGCTTTCCCGCCCACCCGCCCGATTGCCCCGCATCCGACCTGGACCAACAACCCAAGGGTGGGCCCGTCCGGCGCGCGGGTACCGTTCCCCCATGGGGAAGCTTCAGCGCGGGGCGCACATCGTGTGGGACTGGAACGGGACGCTGCTGCATGACATTCATGCGGTGATCGAGTCGACGAACGCCTCGTTCGCGGAGATCGGGCTCGATCCGATCACGCTGGAGCGGTACCGGGATCTGTACTGCGTCCCCATCCCCCTCTTCTACGAGCGGCTGATGGGACGCCTTCCCACGGACGCCGAGTGGCAGGTCATGGACGCCGTGTTCCACAAGCACTACTGGGCGCGGGCCGAGGCGTGCGGCCTCGCCGACGGTGCGGCCGAGCTGCTCGCCGGGCGCCGGGCGGCCGGACGTACGCAGTCGTTGCTCTCGCTCGCGCCGCACGAGCACCTCGTGCCGATCGTGCGGCGGCACGGGATCGAGGAGCACTTCGTGCGCATCGACGGGCGCATGGACACCTCGCACGCCGGCAAGGCCGAGCGGATGGTGCGCCACCTCGCGGCCCTGGAAGGGGTGGCCGCCGCCGAGCGGATAGTCGTCATCGGTGATGCCGTCGACGATGCCGTGGCGGCGGCGCACGTGGGTGCGCGGGCCGTGCTCTACACCGGGGGCTCGCACAGCAGGGCCAGCCTGGAGGCTGTCGGCGTCGAGGTTCCCGTGGTCGACAGTCTCGCCGAGGCCGTGGAGGTGGCCGAGCGGTTGGCAGCCTAGGCCACCCCCCCCGGGTCCGGGTGCACCCCGCCTAGGTGGCAGGTGCCTTCGCGCGCAGCACCGTCAAGAACTCCCTCATCCAGCCCGAGTGATCCGGCCACGCGCGGGCCGAGACCAGCGTGCCGTCGACCACCACCTCCGCGTCCTGGAACGTCGCGCCCGCCGTCTGCATGTCCAGCTCCAGAGCCGGATACGCCGTCACCCTGCGGCCGCTCAGGCCGCCGATCGCCGCCGTCAGGAGCGGGCCGTGGCAGATCTGCGCGATCGGCTTGTCCGTGTCGAAGAAGGACTTGAGGATCTTGCGGAGCTCCGGGTCGTTGCGCAGATACTCCGGGGCCCGGCCGCCGGGGATCACCAGGGCGACGTACTGGCCGGGGTCGACCTCGGAGAAGGCGAGGTCCGCGGGCCACGTGTAGCCCGGCTTCTCCGTGTACGTGTCGAAGCCCGGCTCGAAGTCGTGCACCACGAACTGCAGCTTCTTGCGGGCGGGGGCGGCGATGTGGACGTCGTACCCCTCCTCGCGCAGCCGTTGGAAGGGGTACAGGACCTCCAGCGACTCCGCCGCGTCACCGGTCACTATCAGGATCTTGGCTGCCATCGGTGCTCGCTCCCCAATCGTGGGCGGACCGGATCCGGCCCGTCGCGCGCTGTCCGTTGTTGTCCGTCTGTCCGTCCCGCTCAACGTGCATCCGTGCGTCCGGTTTGCCAAGAGGGCGGGCGGTTGACGGATGGCGCGATAGTTCCTGTGCAGAGTGTCAAAGTTCCACCCCTTGTTTTGTACACATCCGGCTCATGACGAGCCCAGGGTGGAGGGCGATAGCCTGGAGCCGTGATCAGCGCGATATCCCGCGGGGGCGTGTACGCCCCCGCCCTGCGCCCGGGGAACACGGAGGACATCCGTGCCCGGGGCGTCGCTGACGCTTCTTCGTGGTGCGGACAGCCCACTATTCCCAGCCATCGATCAGCGAAACCGCTGAAAATGGCGGATAACCGCCCGCTCATCTCTCACCGCGGCATAACGTCGACTTCGACCGGAGACCCCGCGTCGTGGCGTTACGTCGGATCATTTCCTTCTACGTCACGCAACGGCGCGCGACAGGAGTCAGAGGACAATGCAGAACAAGCTGGACGAAGCCAAAGCCGAGTTGCTCGCACGGGCGGCCCGGGTAGCTGAGAACAGCCCGGTCGGTGGCCGCCTACCGAGTGGCGCACCGACCGGGTCGAAGGGCGAAGAGGCCACGACCGACCAGGACATGGCTCTCGCGTTCCTCCAGCGCTACTACCTGCACACGGCCCCGGAGGACCTCGCCGACCGAGACCCGGTCGACGTCTTCGGAGCAGCCTTCTCCCACTACCGACTCGCCGAGACCCGCCCACAGGGCACGGCCAACGTCCGCGTGCACACGCCGACGGTCGAGGAGAACGGCTGGACGTGCAGCCACACCGTCGTCGAGGTGGTCACCGACGACATGCCCTTCCTCGTCGACTCGGTCACCAACGAGCTCTCGCGGCAGGGGCGCGGCATCCATGTCGTCATCCACCCCCAGGTCGTCGTACGACGGGATCTGACCGGAAAGCTCCTGGAGGTCCTCACGGACCCGGGAACGGAGCGCCCGCACGACGCGGTCACCGAGTCCTGGATCCACGTCGAGACCGACCGCGAGACCGACCGTGCGGACCTGAAGCAGATCACCGCCGATCTGCTGCGGATCCTCTCCGACGTGCGCGAGACCGTCGAGGACTGGGAGAAGATGCGCGATGCCGCACTGCGCATCGCCGACGAGCTGCCCACCGAGCCGACCGCGAACGACCTGCTCGACCAGGAGGTCGGCGAGGCGCGCGAGCTCCTTCGCTGGCTGGCCGACAACCACTTCACCTTCCTCGGCTTCCGTGAGTACAACCTGACGGACGACGACTCGCTCGCCGCGGTGCCCGGCACCGGCCTCGGCATCCTGCGCGCCGACCCGCAGCACGACGGGGAGGAGGACCATCCGGTCAGCCCCTCCTTCAGCCGGCTGCCCGCGGACGCGCGCGCGAAGGCCCGCGAGCACAGGCTCCTGGTGCTCACGAAGGCCAACAGCCGTGCCACCGTGCACCGGCCCAGCTACCTCGACTACGTCGGCGTGAAGAAGTTCGACGCCGAGGGCAACGTCGTCGGTGAGCGGCGCTTCCTCGGGCTCTTCTCGTCCGCCGCGTACACCGAGTCCGTGCGCCGCGTGCCGGTCATCCGCCGCAAGGTCCAGGAGGTCCTCAAGGGCGCGGGCTTCTCGCCCAACAGCCACGACGGCCGCGACCTGCTCCAGATCCTGGAGACCTACCCGCGCGACGAGCTCTTCCAGACCCCGCCCGACGAGCTGCGCTCCATCGTCACGTCCGTGCTCTACCTCCAGGAGCGCCGTCGGCTGCGGCTCTACCTGCGCAAGGACGAGTACGGCCGTTACTACTCGGCGCTCGTCTACCTGCCGCGTGACCGCTACACCACCGGCGTACGCCTGCGGATCATCGACATCCTCAAGGAGGAGCTCGGCGGCGACAGCGTCGACTTCACCGCCTGGAACACGGAGTCGATCCTCTCCCGGCTGCACTTCGTGGTCCGTGTCGCGCCGGGCGGCGGGCTTCCGGAGCTCACCGACGCCGACACCGACCGCATCGAGGCACGGCTCGTCGAGGCCGCACGCTCCTGGGCCGACGGCTTCGGCGAGGCGCTGACCGCCGAGTGCGGCGAGGAGCGCGCAGCCGAGCTGCTCCGCCGCTACTCGGGAGCCTTCCCCGAGGGCTACAAGGCGGACCACACGCCGCGCGCCGCCGTCGCCGACCTGGTGCACCTGGAGCAGCTGAAGCAGGGGCGCGAGGACTTCGCCCTGAGCCTGTACGAGCCGGTGGGCGCCGCCCCCGGTGAGCGCCGCTTCAAGATCTACCGTTCGGGCGGCCAGGTCTCGCTCTCCGCGGTCCTTCCGGTGCTTCAGCGCCTGGGCGTCGAGGTCACCGACGAGCGCCCCTACGAGCTGCGCTGCACGGACCGTACGAACGCGTGGATCTACGACTTCGGGCTCCGCATGCCCAAGCCGCAGAACGGCAACGGCGACTACCTCGGCGACGACGGCCGCGAGCGCTTCCAGGAGGCCTTCGCCGCCGCCTGGGCGGGTGAGGCCGAGGTCGACGGCTTCAACTCGCTCGTCCTGCGGGCCGGGCTCAACTGGCGCCAGGCGATGGTGCTCCGCGCCTACGCCAAGTACCTGCGCCAGGCGGGCTCCACCTTCAGCCAGGACTACATGGAGGACACCCTCCTCAACAACGTCCACACGACCCGCCTGCTCGTCTCGCTCTTCGAGGCGCGGATGTCCCCGGACCGCCAGCGCGCCGGGACCGAGCTGACCGACGGGCTCATGGAGGAGCTGGACGGGGCGCTCGACCAGGTCGCCTCCCTGGACGAGGACCGGATCCTGCGGTCCTTCCTCACCGTCATCAAGGCGACGCTGCGCACGAACTTCTTCCAGGAGGCGGAGGGCGGCAAGCCGCACAACTACGTCTCGATGAAGTTCGACCCGCAGGCCATCCCCGACCTCCCCGCGCCGCGTCCGGCGTACGAGATCTGGGTGTACTCGCCGCGCGTCGA
Organism: Streptomyces sp. NPDC055239; assembly: GCF_053606205.1. Taxonomy (NCBI): domain Bacteria; kingdom Bacillati; phylum Actinomycetota; class Actinomycetes; order Kitasatosporales; family Streptomycetaceae; genus Streptomyces; species Streptomyces sp. NPDC055239. The sequence goes on from NZ_JBSGRD010000002.1 coordinate 25,900, forward strand.
GGGCGTCCACCTGCGCTTCGGCAAGGTCGCCCGCGGCGGGCTCCGCTGGTCCGACCGGCGTGAGGACTTCCGTACCGAGATCCTCGGCCTGGTCAAGGCGCAGATGGTGAAGAACACCGTCATCGTGCCCGTCGGCGCCAAGGGCGGCTTCGTCGCCAAGCAGCTGCCCGACCCGTCCGTGGACCGCGACGCGTGGCTGGCCGAGGGCGTGGCCTGCTACAAGACGTTCATCTCGGCGCTGCTCGACATCACCGACAACCTGGTCGGGGGCGAGGTCGTGCCGCCGGCCGACGTCGTGCGCCACGACGAGGACGACACGTACCTCGTCGTCGCCGCCGACAAGGGCACCGCGACGTTCTCCGACATCGCGAACGAGGTCGCCCAGTCCTACAACTTCTGGCTCGGCGACGCCTTCGCGTCCGGCGGCTCCGCCGGTTACGACCACAAGGGCATGGGCATCACCGCCCGCGGCGCCTGGGAGTCCGTCAAGCGGCACTTCCGGGAGCTGGGCACCGACACCCAGTCCGAGGACTTCACGGTCGTCGGCGTCGGCGACATGTCCGGTGACGTGTTCGGCAACGGCATGCTGCTCTCCGAGCACATCCGCCTGGTGGCCGCCTTCGACCACCGGCACATCGTCATCGACCCGAGGCCGGACGCCGAGACCTCGTACGCCGAGCGCCGCCGCCTCTTCGAGCTGCCGCGCAGCTCCTGGGCGGACTACAACAAGGAGCTGCTCTCCGCGGGCGGCGGGATCTTCCCGCGCAGCGCCAAGGCGATCCAGCTGAACAACAACATCCGCGAGGCCCTCGGCATCGAACGGGGCATCGCGAAGATGACCCCGGCCGACCTGATGCAGGCCATCCTCCAGGCGCCGGTCGACCTGCTGTGGAACGGCGGCATCGGTACGTACGTGAAGTCGTCCGCCGAGTCGAACAGCGATGTCGGCGACAAGGCGAACGACTCCATCCGCGTCAACGGCGCCGACCTGAGAGTCAAGGTCGTCGGCGAGGGCGGCAACCTCGGTCTGACCCAGCTGGGCCGCATCGAGTTCGCGCGGTCCGGCGGGCGCATCAACACCGACGCCATCGACAACAGCGCGGGCGTGGACACCTCCGACCACGAGGTGAACATCAAGATCCTGCTCAACGCGGTCGTCGCCAACGGCGACATGACCGTCAAGCAGCGCAACAAGTTCCTCGCCGCGATGACGGACGAGGTCGGCACCCTGGTCCTGCGCAACAACTACGCGCAGAACACCGCCCTGTCGAACGCGGTCGCCCAGTCCCCGTCCCTCCTCCACGCCCACCAGCGCTTCATGCGCAGGCTCGGCAAGTCGGGCCACCTGAACCGGGGCCTGGAGTTCCTGCCCAACGACCGGCAGATCCGTGAGCTCCTGAGCTCAGGACGCGGGCTCAGCCAGCCCGAGCTCGCCGTGCTCCTCGCGTACACGAAGATCACGGCGGCCGACGAGCTGATCCAGACGACGCTCCCGGACGACGACTACCTGCGCAGGCTGCTGCACGCGTACTTCCCCGAGGCGCTGCGGGAGAAGTTCCCCGAGCAGGTCGACGGGCACGCGCTGCGCCGCGAGATCATCACCACGGTCCTCGTCAACGACACGGTGAACACGGGTGGTTCGACCTTCCTGCACCGTCTGCGTGAGGAGACAGGGGCCTCGCTCGAGGAGATCGTGCGGGCGCAGCTCGCGGCCCGCGAGATCTTCGGTCTCGGCAAGGTCTGGGACGCGGTCGAGGCCCTGGACAACGTCGTGGCGGCCGATGTCCAGACCCGCGTCAGGCTGCACTCGCGCCGTCTGGTCGAGCGCGGTACGCGCTGGCTGCTCAACAACCGGCCGCAGCCGCTCCAGCTCGCCGAGACCATCGACTTCTTCCGCGAGGGTGTCGCCGAGGTCTGGACCGAGCTGCCGAAGCTGCTCAGCGGCTCCGACCTGGAGTGGTACGAGGGCATCCGCGACGAGCTCGCGGGCGCGGGCGTCTCCGACGAACTCGCCCAGCGCGTCGCCGGGTTCTCCTCGGCCTTCCCGTCGCTCGACATCGTGGCGATCGCGGACCGCATGGACAAGCAGCCGATGGCCGTCGCCGAGGTCTACTACGACCTCGCCGACCGGCTGCGGATCACCCAGCTCATGGACCGCATCATCGAGCTGCCGCGGGCCGACCGCTGGCAGTCGATGGCCCGCGCGTCGATCCGCGAGGACCTGTACGCGGCGCACGCCGCCCTGACGGCCGACGTCTTGGCCGCCGGGAACGGCGAGGACACTCCCGAGCAGCGCTTCAAGGCCTGGGAGGAGAAGAACGCGGCGATCCTGAGCCGGTCGCGGACGACCCTGGACGAGATCCAGAGCTCGGACGCGTTCGACCTGGCGAACCTCTCGGTCGCCATGCGGACGATGCGGACGCTCCTGCGCACGCACTCGTAGGCCCCTGGCCCAGAGCACAAGGGGGGCGCCGGAGGCCAGACCCGATGTGTCCGTAGTGGTGATCGTCTACAACGACGCCGAGCGGCTGCCGACCGCCGTTCAGTCGGTGCTCGGCCAGACGCTGCACGGCGTCGAGATCGTCATCGTCGACGACTGCAGCACCGACGACTCGTACGGGACGGCGCAGCGCCTGGCCGCCGAGTACCCCGAGCGGGTGCGGGCCTACCAGCTGCCGGAGAACAGCGGCGCGGGCGGCGAACCCCGCAACGTGGGCATCGGCCACACCGTCGGCACGCACGTGATGTTCCTCGACAGCGACGACGTCCTGGAGCGCAACGCCTGCCGCAACCTCCTCGAAGCCGCCGAGCGCGACGGCTCCGACATCGTCTCCGGGCTCTGCGTACGCCTTTCCATGGACACTCGCAACAAGAAGCGCGACCAGTGGTACCCCTGGCTCTACGCCACGACGCGCACCCTGGATTCCGTCACCGAGCTGCCCGACCTGTTCGTCTGGGACACGCTCTCCACGAACAAGCTCTACCGCCGCGACTTCCTCGTCGAGAACGCCCTCCGCTTCCCCAAGGGCATGTTCTACGAGGACCTGATGTTCATCGCCGAGGCCTACCTCGCCGCCGGGCGCATCACGCTCATCCCCAACCAGGTCTACTTCTGGCACGTCCACGAGCGCGCCACCGCCGCCGCGAAGTCGGTGACCAACCGGCGCCACGAGATGACCAACTTCCAGCACCGCCTGGAGATCCACCGCCGGATCGACGCGCTGCTCGCGGAGCGCGGCCTCGACGAGCTGCGGCTCTTCAAGGACATCAAGTTCCTCAAGCACGACCTGGTGCTCCACCTGCGCGACCTGCCGTTCCGCGACGACTCCTACCGCCAGGAGTTCGCGGACCTCGCCCGCGGCTACCTCGCCGGGATCGACCGCGCCGCGTACGGCGAGGTGCTGCCCGCCCAGGCCATCTGCGCCTACCTCCTTGAGCAGGGCGACTGGGAGAACCTCCTTCCCGCCGTCGACACCCTCACCAACCGCGACAAGATCTCCGCGCCGCTCACCGAGCGGGACGGCCACGTGTACTGGTGCGCCGAGCACCTCGACGACCCGTTCGGCCGCCAGGTCCTGGACGTGACCGCGCTCGGCTATCACAGCAAGCGCCTCGACCAGATGTTCCTGCGCAATGTCCTTACCGGCTACGAGGAGTCGGCCGGAGTCGTGAAGATGGCGGGCCGCATCACCAACCCGCTCGGCATCGTCGGCCCCGACGCCGTGCTCACCGCCGAGCTCGAGTTCAGCGCCCGGCGCCGCAGCCTGCAGTCCTTCCGCTTCCCCGTCTCCACCGTGCGGCAGGAGGGGGAGAGCGTGACCTGGGAGGCCTCGGTCGACCTCGCGCGCAAGCTGCGTCCGCTCGGCGTCGTCGACGCGGTGTGGGACGTACGCCTCCACCTCGTCGCCGATGGCGTACGCACCCGGACGCGGCTCACCCCGAGCACTCCGGGGCTCGCCGAGGGGATGCTTCCGGTGCGGCCGAGGCTGACCCGGCTCGTCGCCGATCATCTGGAGCCCGAGGTCTCGCAGCGCGGGCACCTCGCGTTCCGGCTCGTCACGCGGGACGCGGCGGGCGGCCGGATCCAGGACCTGGTGGCGCGCGGCACGCAAGGTGTACCGGGGCGGCTTGCCAAGTCCGGCTTCCGCAGGGCGAAGAAGCTCCGCAAGGACCTCACGTCCGGGCAGAGCAGACTGCGCGTGTACGACGAGGTGTTCAGCCGCCTGCCGGTGAAGAAGGGCACGGTCGTCTTCGAGAGCCACCTCGGCAAGCAGTACAGCGACAGCCCCCGGGCGATCTACGAGGAGATGCGCCGCCAGGGTCTCGACTTCGACGCCGTGTGGTCCTACGCCGGGAAGCCCGAGGGGTTCCCGGATGACGCGACGCTGGTGCGGCGCTGGTCGTTGCCGTATCTCCGGGCCCTCGCGCAGGCCGAGTTCTGGGTCGACAACCAGAGCTACCCGCTCAAGCTCACCAAGCGCCCCGGGACGACGTACATCCAGACCTGGCACGGCTCTGCGCTCAAGCGCATGGGCTTCGACGAGCCCGCCTGGAAGCTGCGCAGCAAGGCGCGCCAGGGCGAGCAGGAGCGGGTGCTCGACCGCTTCGACCGCTTCCTGATCCGGTCCGAGCACGACGTGCGCACCCTCGCGAAGGCCCTGCGCCTCAAGGAGAAGGTGCTGCTCCGGGTCGGCTATCCGCGCAATGACGCCCTGGTGCGGTCGAAGCGGGCCGAGGACGCGAGCGGTGTGCGCGAACGCGGGCCGCTGGCAGCGGAGTTGGGCATCCCCGACGACAAGCGGGTGCTCCTGTACGCGCCGACCTTCCGGCGGCACGGCGGCCGGCACGGGCGCTTCGAGCTGCCCTTCGACGTGGAGAGGTTCGCCGAGGAGTTCGGCGACCGGTACGTGCTGCTCGTGCGCTCGCACTACCTGAACCACGTGGTGCTCCCGCCGTCCGTGCGCGGCCGCGTCATCGACGTCTCCGCACACCACGACGTCACACCGCTCTACCAGCTCGCCGACGCGATGATCACCGACTACTCGTCCGTGATGTTCGACTACGCCCTCCTGGACCGGCCGATGCTGTTCTTCACGTACGACTACGAGCAGTACGTCCACGAGGGCCGCGGCACCTACTTCGACCTGCGGGAACGGGCTCCCGGGCCGGTGCTCGACACCGAGGACGAGCTGTTCGGGGCGCTGAAACCGCTGAACGCCCTTGACGAGCAGGCCCTTGAGTACGGGGCGGCGCGGGCGCGGTTCGTGGCCGAGTTCGGCGAGTACGACCGGGGAGATGCCGCCAAGAGCGTCGTCGATCAGTTCTTCTCGCACCTCTCCGACACCTCGCGCGGGAGCCGTCGATGACCGAGTACGCAACGCCCCGGCGGGACATCTTCTTCGTCTCCAACAGCGTCAACGAGCTCGGCGGGATCACCAGTTGGTCCCACCAGATGGCACGCCTCTTCGTCGAGCGCGGCCACCGCGTGCACGTCATCGGCGTCACGGAGCCCGGCGAACCGCAGGACATCGGCACGGACCTGCCGTACCCCACCACGACGCTGTACGACGAGCATCCGCCGCGCGTCGGCCCCGCGCGCGGCATCAAGGGGCGGCTCAACGTGGCCGAGCACCGGCTGCGGACACGGCGCGCGGAGGGCATGCTGGAGCAGGCCGCCAAGCTGACCGCGCTCTTCGCGCAGGCCGGACCCGGTGCCGTCGTCATCGTCACGCAGGTGTGGGCGATGGAGTGGGTCGAACTCGCCGACACGGACGGCCTGTTGGTCATCGGCATGAGCCATGAGTCGTTCGGCTACTCCCGGTCGTCCTCGCGCGGCGCGCGCGTGCGCAAGCACTACAAGGACATCGACCGGATGCTCGCGCTGACCCGCGAGGACGCCGACCTGTGGATCAGACAGGGCCTGGACAACGCGTCCTTCATGCCGAACCCGCTGCCGTTCATGCCCGATGTGCCCTCGCGGCGCACCGAGAAGATCGTCACCAGCATCGGCCGCCTGCACGACCAGAAAGGCATCGACATGCTCCTCGACACCTGGGCGGAGGTCGCGCCGCTGCACCCGGACTGGAAGCTGCGGATCTACGGCTCCGGCGAGGACGAGGAGATACTCAAGAAGCAGTGCACGTCCCTCGGCCTCGACGGCTCCGTGGAGTGGATGGGGCGCACCAGCGATGTGCCGGGCGCGCTGCGGGGCGGATCGGTGTTCGTGCAGTCGTCGCGGGGCGAGGGATTCCCGCTCGCGCTGATGGAGGCGATGGCCACCGCGGTGCCGTGCGCCGCCTTCGACTGCGCGCCCGGCGTGCACGAGATCGTCCAGGACGGCGTCGACGGGCTGCTCGCGCGGCTCGGGAACACGGGTGAACTGGCGCGCAGGCTCGACACGTTGATGTCCGACAAGGAGCTGCGGGACCGGATGGGGGAGCTGGCGAGGGTGAACATCCAGCGCTACACGACCGAGGCGGTCGTGCGGCGCTGGGAGGAGTTGTTCTTGTTCCTGGAGCGGTAGTCGGGCGGGGCGCCTCGGCTACTTCTTGCCGCCCGTGAAGCTCTCGTACTCCTTCAGTACGTCCTCGGTCGGGCCGTCCATGCGCAGCTCGCCGTGCTCCAGCCAGAGCACGCGCTCGCAAGTGTCGCGGATCGACTTGTTGTTGTGGCTGACCAGGAAGACCGTGCCCGCGCGCTTGCGCAGCTCGCGGATGCGGGCCTCCGAACGCTTCTGGAAGGAGCGGTCGCCGGTCGCCAGGGCCTCGTCGATGAGGAGTACGTCGTGGTCCTTGGCCGAGCCGATGGAGAAGCGCAGGCGGGCCGCCATGCCGGAGGAGTACGTACGCATGGGGAGCGTGATGAAGTCGCCCTTCTCGTTGATGCCGGAGAAGTCGACGATGTCCTGGTAGCGCTCCTGGACCTGCTCGCGGGTCATGCCCATCGCGAGGCCGCCGAGGCGGACGTTGCGCTCGCCGGTCAGGTCGTTCATCAAGGCCGCGTTCACGCCGAGGAGGGAGGGCTGGCCGTCGGTGAAGATGCGGCCGTGCTCGACGGGCAGGAGCCCCGCGACCGCCTTCAGGAGGGTCGACTTGCCCGAGCCGTTCGTGCCGATCAGGCCGATGGCCTCGCCCTTGTAGGCGGTGAAGGAGACCTTCCTGACGGCGTGCACCTTGCGCACGCCGGACTCTTCGCCGTCCTTGCCGCCCCGCTTGAGGATGCGGCCGAGGGCGGCGGTCGCGCTGCCCCGGCCCGATGCGGATCCCGCGCCGTGCACCCGGTAGACGATGTCGACCTCGTCGGCGATGACGGTGGGGGCGGGGGCGGCGGGGCTGTTGGTGGGGGGATCTGTCTTCGTCAGTGTTGCTGTCGTCTCAGCCACGGCCGTACGTCTCCTCTGCCTTCCAGAAGTAGATAAACCCGCCGACTCCGGCGAGCAGCGCCCAGCCGAGCGCCCACGCCCATACGTGGTGCGGGAGCTGGTCCGCGTGGAAGCTGTCGATCAGCGCGAACCGCATCAGGTCGATGTAGACGGCGGCCGGATTGCTCTCCAGGAGGACCTTGAGGACGTGCGGCAGGTGCCGGTCCTTGAGGACCGCGTCGATGCTCCACATCACGCCGGACACGTACATCCACGTACGCAGGACGAACGGCATCAGCTGGGCGATGTCCGGCGTCTTGCTGCCCAGGCGCGCCATCACGAGGGCCAGGCCCATGTTGAACGTGAACTGCAGGGCCAGGACCGGGAGCACCAGGAGCCAGGACAGGGTCGGCGGTACGCCGAAGCAGAGCAGGATCACGACGAGCGCGCACATGGAGAAGAGGAGCTGCTGGAGCTGCTGCAGGCAGAACGAGATCGGCAGCGCGGCCCGCGGGAAGTGCAGGGCGCGGACCAGGCCGAGGCTGCCCGCGATGGCGCGGGTGCCCGCCATCACCGAGCTCTGCGTGAACGTGAAGATGAAGACGCCGGTGACCAGGAACGGGACGTAGTCCGGGACGTCGCGCTTGGTGTTCATCAGCATGCCGAAGATGAAGTAGTAGACCGCCGCGTTCAGGAGCGGCGTCATCACCTGCCAGACCTGGCCGAGCTTCGCCTGGCTGTACTGGGCGGTGAGCTTGGCGGTGGCGAAGGCGGTGATGAAGTGGCGCCGCTGCCACAGCTGCCGGACGTAAGCCGGGAGCGTGGGGCGGGCGCCGCTGACGGTCAGGCCGTGCAGGGCGGCGAGCTCGGCGGGGTCGGGCGCGGCGACCGCGTCCGCGGATCGGGATGGAGGGTCGAGGACCTGACTCACGTCCGCTGCTTTCACTCGGGAGTCATGGGGCATGCGGTGCGTACTGGCGTCCTTACGTCGGGACGGGACCGTATCGTCGCCACGTCGAGAGTAGAGTGATTCGACGTCGGAACGCAACCGTATCGTCGTCACGTTCTATGCTGTCCCTATGACGACGAGCAGGCCAGGAGATGAACAGTCGCGTGAGCAGTCGCGCCGCAGAGCCCCCGCAGGGGCCGCGGTGCTCCGCGAGGACGTGACCGAGGCCATCAGGGCCGCCGTCTTCGAGGAGCTGGCGGCGGTCGGGTACGCGCGCATGTCCATCGAGGGCATCGCGCGCCGAGCGGGCGTCGGCAAGACCGCCGTCTACCGGCGCTGGCGCTCCAAGCTGCACCTCGTGCTCGACCTGGTGTCCGCGATAGCGGTCCAGGGCCTCCCGATGCCGGACAGCGGCTCCCTGGAGGGTGATCTGCGGCTGCTTTACGAGGTGACGTCGCGCGCCCTGCGGCACCCGGTTGCCTCGCAGGTGATCCCGGATCTGCAGGCGGAGGCGGCACGCAACCCGGAGATCGCGGAGGCCATGCAGAAGGCGCTGCGGGAGGGGCAGCACGGGGTGGCGAACGGCATCGTGCGGGCGGCCGTGGCGCGGGGCGAGGTGCGGGACGGGGTCGACGAGGACCTGGCCCTCGACCTGGTGTCGGGGCCGCTCTACTGGCGCTCCGTGGTGGTGCGGGCCGAGCTGCCCAAGGGATACCTGGGCAGTCTCGCGACGGCTACGGCGGCGGCGCTTCGGGCGTTGTGAGCGGTGTGAGTGGTGTGAGTGGTGTGGGCGTTGTGGGTCCTCAGGCCTGGGGGTGCCTTTCCCGCATCAGGAACAGGGCCGTGCCCGAGCCGAGCGTGGCGATGCCGGTGCAGACGCTGATCAGGACCTGCTGCACCCCGTCGAAGGCGAAGCTGGTGGAGACGTTGGTGACCAGGGCGATCGCGAGGACGAGCCAGAGCAGGGCCTTCATGGCGGGGCCTTTCAAGTCGGTGGTGGGGCGGGGTTCGTGTCCCGCCGTGTGATCAACTCTCCCCGGTCGCGGGCGGCGTGACGATGGTGTCCTCTCCCGGACCGGGGGTGTAGCGCGCTACACCATCGCCCGGGGAGCGGCCTCGCCCGCGCGCGGGAGCGGGGTCGCATAGCCTCATGACCCATGACCATGCGGGACATGCGAGGCATGCGGGAGACACTGCGGCGGACGGAACGGGCCCTGGAGCAGCTGGGCGCGGCGGCGCTCCTGTCCCTCGCGTCGTACCTCTTCATCGGGGTCATCCTCCTCACCCTCGTCACCACGCTCCTCGTTGTCGGCGCGGGCATCATGCCCGAGACGGTCCTGATGCTGAGGCGGATGGCGGGCTTCAAGCGGCGCCGCGTCGCCCTCTGGACGGGCAAGGAGATCCCCGAGGCGTACGTGCCGCTGACCGGCACGCTCACCCGGCGGGTGCGCGCGGGGGTCACGGACCCGGCGACGTACCGCGATCTGCGCTGGCTCGGCCTGCACTTCTTCTACGGCTGGCTGCTCCTGTACGTCGCCCTGCCGGTGTTCATCGTCGGGATGCTGGTCGACGGCGTGTGGTGCGGGCTGCTCGGCCGCCGGGCCGTGGTCCTTCCGCTGGTGGCACGTATCGCCGACCTGGAAGCTCTGTGGTCGGGGGCGCTGCTCAAGGCGTCGCCGGAGGCGGAGCGGGCCGCGCGGCTCACCGAGCGAGTCGAGGAGCTGACCGTCACGCGGGCCGGCGCGGTCGCCGCGCACGGCGCCGAACTGCGCCGCATCGAAAGGGACTTGCACGACGGTACGCAGGCGCGGCTCGTCTCGATGTCGATGCGGGTGGGCCTCGCCAGGCGCGCGTTCGACAAGGACCCCGAAGCGGCGCGGAAGCTGCTCGCCGATGTGCAGGACCAGGCCGAGGAGGCCCTGACCGAGCTGCGGCACGTCGTACGCGGCATCCATCCGCCGATCCTCACGGACCGGGGTCTGGTGGGGGCGGTGCGGGCGCTCGCCGCGAGCAGCGGGCTCGATGTGGCCGTGCGCGCGGAGGGGGTGGAGGGCGAGGTCGAGGGCGGGGTGGGGGACGCCGTGCGCGCCCCGGCGGCGGTGGAGGCCGCCGCGTACTTCGTCGTCGCGGAGGCGCTCACGAACGCCGCCAAGCACAGTGGGTCGGAGCGGGCCTCCGTGGAACTTGTCCGGGCGGGTGGCGTGTTGAGGATTTCGGTACGTGACGAGGGGCGGGGCGGTGCCGACGACGCGGGCGGCACCGGGCTGCTCGGGATGCGGCGCAGGGTCGCCGCGCTCGACGGGACCGTGGAAGTGGCGAGCCCCGTCGGGGGGCCGACCGTGATCGAAGTGGAGCTGCCGTGCGCGTGGTGATCGCCGAGGACAATGCCCTGTTGCGGGAGGGGATGGTGCTGTTGCTGTCCTCCGTCGGGCACGAGGTGGTGGCGGTGGCGGCGAGCGGACCCGAGGTGCTTCCGGCGCTCCTGGAACACCGGCCGGACGTCGCCGTCCTGGACGTACGGATGCCGCCGGGGTTCCGGGACGAGGGGCTGCGGGCCGCGCTCTCGGCCCGGGAGCGGATCCCCGGACTTCCGGTGCTCGTGCTCTCCCAGTACGTCGAGGAGACGTACGCCGCTGAGCTGTTGGGCGGGGGTGCGAGCGGGGTGGGCTACCTCCTGAAGGACCGGGTCGGGCGGGTCGACGAGTTCCTGGACGCGCTGGAGCGGGTGGCAGGGGGCGGCACCGCGCTTGACCCGGAGGTGGTCACGGAGTTGCTGACCCGGCGCCGGGACGACCCCTTGGACTCGCTGACGCCTCGGGAGCGGGAGGTTCTTCAGCTGATGGCTGAGGGGCGGGACAACGGGACGATCGCGTCGGTGCTGGTGGTGTCGGACCGCGCGGTGAGCAAGCACATCGGGAACGTGTTCGCGAAGCTGGGGCTGCCGCCGAGTGACAGTGGTCATCGGCGGGTGCTGGCCGTCCTTGCTTATCTGAACAGGGAGTAGGGATCAGCTGGTGGTGTGGGTCAGGACCGCTTCTCCCGCTTGACGAACAGCGTCACGCCGCAGGCGAGGGCGACCGCGCCGGTTGCCACGCTGACCAGGGCCTGCCGTGTGTTGTCGTCTATGACGAAGCTGGACGAGATGTTGACGACGAGGGCGATGGCGAGCACGAGCCAGAGCATGATCTTCATGGGGTCAAGTGTGCCGGTCCTGCGGTGCGGGTTCGTCTGTGGGGGCGGGGCCGCGCCGGTATGTCCGTCCTCGCCATCCGCTGGTGGGCGCCTTTTCGCTTCGGCGGGGGAGTGCTGCTTACCGTGCTCCGGGCGGAAATACCGGCACACCCCCTCGCGTCTCGATGCCGACTGCGGGTGCGATGGGGGCCGGTTTCCCACGGCTGGGGTGCGTCGCATCTGGACCGCCCTCGCCGGTGGCACTCGTGCCCTCCCTCCCACCCGCCCGCCCGTGCTGCTGTACGAGTTCCCCGCCCACGCCCGTCTGCGTCAATCACTCCACCCGCCCACCCCTTGGCAACGCGGGGCAATCGGGCGGGTGGGTGGGAGAGCTTGTTCGTTCGGGGTGGATGCGGGGTGATCGGGTGGGTGGGTGGGGGACATCCGCCGCGGAGCGGTGGGCTTGTTCGTGCGGTCAGCGCCCCTGCGAGGGGTAGCGGCCTCGCAGCACCCGCCAGGCCGGCGGCAACGTGCCCGCGGCGGTGGTCGCCGTGACCACCAGAGCTATCAGCCCCGCCTGCGTCGCCGCCACGTGCGGCACCGTACGGAGCATCCCCACGCTGAAGGCGAGTAGCGGGACCAGGCCCACCACCCCGCCCACCGCGAGCCCGGTGACCGCGGAGGCCGCCGCCTCCAGGCGCAGCATGCGGCGCAGTTGGCCGCGCCCCGCCCCGGCAAGGCGGAGGAGCGAGAGCTCGGGCCGCCGCCCGATGGTGATGAGGCACAGCGTGCTGAGGATGGCGATGACGGTGAAGCCGCCGATCGCACCGACCGCCGCCACGGTCACCACCTCACCCAGCGCCTGGTCCTCCGGTTCCAACTGCTCGGGCGCGGGGTCCCGTTCGACCCGCGCCCCGGGTGCGGCCGCCCGCAGGGCATCGGCATCGGCGCCACTGCCGTCCGCGGCGACCAGGATCCGGTCCGCCGCCGACCCCGGTGAGGACACGTGTCGGAGCAGCTGTTGCTGAGAGAAGAGGAAGGCGCCCAGCGCCAGTTCGCGCTCATACGTCGCCACCACCCTGAGCCGCGCCTCGACCCCGTCCCCGAAACGCACCGTCACCGTCGAGCCGGGTCGTGCGTCCAGGGAGCGCGCCTGATCCCGGCCCACCGCCACCGTGCCGGGACGCAGCTCGCCGATGTCGCCGTCCCGGACGCCGGGGTCAAGGGTCCTGGCCAGGCCGCCGGGCGTGACGCCGAGCACCGGGAGGCGGTCGAGGCGTGGCGAGCCCGTCTCCTTGCGGGCCAGGACCACCGTGCTCCGCGTGACGCCGGTCGCGGCCACCACCCCGGGTACATCGTGGACCCGCTCCAGCGTGCCCGCGGTCAGGCCGCCCTCCGCGCTCACCGCGAAGTCCGCCCGCGCCGCTTCCCGCGCCTGCGTGCCCGCCGCGTGCGTCACCGTCGCGCCCGCCGAGAGCTGGACCAGGACGAACGCCGTCACCAGGATGATCGGAGTGATCGCCGCCCCCAACCTGCGTGCCGATGCGGTGCAGTTGGCCGCCGCGAGATGGCCTGCCGCGCCGCCGAAACGGCGCATCGGCGACCCGAGCACCCGCATCGCGCCCTCGGCGATCCACGGGCCGAGCAGCGCGCAGCCGATGGCCAGGACCACCGTCGCCGCACCGGCGGCCGCCGCCGCGGCCTCCCCGCGCTGGAGCGTGGCGGTGCCCGCCGAGCTCACACCGAGGAACAGCAGCACCAGGCCGGTGACCCTGCGCGCCGTGCCGGGCGCCTCATCGCGCAAGGCCTCCGCGGGGCGCACCTTCGCCGTCCTCGCGCACGCGATCAGCGCGGCGAGGCGGGCGACGAGAAGCGTCAGGCCCGCGGTGACGAGCGGGGCGGGCAACAGCCAGAGGGGGAGGGGGAGTTCCAAGCCTGATGGCAGTGCGCCGCGCGCGTCGAGGAGCGTACGGAGGCCGAGGAAGGCGGGGATCGCCGCGACCGCTCCCGCCAGCGCCGCCACCGCGGCGACTCGGCCGACCTCACGGCCCACCGCACTCCGCAGCTGCCGGGGTGTGGCGCCGACCGCCCGCAACAGGCCGAGCTCGCGCGAGCGTTGCTGCAGCGCCTGCACGATCGTCGACGACACGACGAGCAGCGCGATGAGTACGACGGTGCCGGCCACGGAGCCGAGCAGCGCGAGCATGCCCGCGCGGGCCGGGGCGACCCGGAGGAATTCGGCGCCGCCGCGCCCCTCCCCGGTCAGGACGCGCAGCCCGGCGCCGTCCCCGTCCGCCCGGTGCCCCACGCTCTTGAGGCTCGCGCTGTCCAGAGCGTGCCGCACGCGCGCGTGGAGGGCGGATGTGCTGGTGCCGGGCTCCGCCGTGACGCCTATCGCCGCCACCGACCCGGGGTGACCGGCAAGGCGGCGGGCCTCGGTGGAAGTGAAGTAGACGGCGGCGCGGGGTCCTTCAGCCACCCCGGTCACCTTGTACGTCGCGTCGGTGCCGGACGCGCGGACGGTGATCCGTTCGCCGACACGGGCCGTCCCCTCGCCCACGACGACCTCGCGGGCGTGCTCCGGTCCGCCCCCGTCCCGTAGGGCGTGGGGAGCAAGGCGGGCGGCGCTCCACGGCCGACCGACGGCCTCGCCGCCCCGCACGCCCACCTGGAAGACCTCGTCGGCGACGGCCGAACGGACCCCGGGGACCTCGCGCACGGCCGCGAGCGCTGCCCGCGGGACCCGCACGCGCTCGGTCAGGCCCGCGGTCGCCGTCTCGGGGTCACTGCCCCACGGCTTCGCCGTGAAGCGGGTGTTCTGGTCGCCGGTGACGACGAGGTCGGCCCCGGCGTACCGCTCGACGCGCGCGTTCCCGAGTCCGGCCGAGGCGAGCGCGAGGCCGAAGGAGCCGAGGAGGAGAGAGGTGAGGGCCAGCGCGGCGAAGACCGCTGCCCAGGCCTTGCGGTGCATGCGGGCGGCGCGCGAGGCGAGGAGCCGGGTGACGTTCGGGTTCGCCGCCATCACGCCGACGCTCCCTTCAAGCTCCGCATGATGTCGTGCACTTGGTCGCTGTCCGGCTTGAGGAGCCGGGTGGCGACGTGGCCGTCGGCGAGGAAGAGCGCCTCGTCCGCCCAAGCCGCGGCCGCCGGGTCGTGGGTCACCATCACCACGGTGTGGCCGTCCTGGTCGACGGCCTGACGCAGCAGCGCGAGCACGCCGTGCGCGGTGACGGGGTCGAGGGCGCCGGTGGGCTCGTCGGCGAAGACGACCTCCGGTCGGGTGACGAGGGCGCGGGCGACGGCCACGCGCTGCTGCTGGCCGCCGGAGAGTTCGGTCGGGCGGTCGTCCGCGCGGTCGCCGAGCCCGACCTCGGCGAGGCCGAGCGCGACGCGGCCGCCGTCGGGCTCGCCGCCGAGGAGCAGCGGCAGGGCGACGTTCTCGGCGACGCTGAGCGAGGGCACGAGATTGTGGGCCTGGAACACGAACCCGACGCGTTCGCGCCGCAGCCGGGTGAGTGCGGCTTCCTTGAGGGAGCCGATGTCCACGCCCCCGATGCGTACGGTCCCGGCGCTCGGCCGGTCAAGCCCGGCCGCGCACTGCAGCAGGGTGGACTTGCCGGACCCGGACGGCCCCATCACGGCGAGGAACCTGCCCCGGGGGAGCGTCAGCCGGAGGGGCGCGAGCGCGGCGGGCCCACCGCGCCGGTAGGTCCGGGTCACCCCGTCGAGACCGAGCGCCTCGGCACCACCCGATGGGCCGCTCTTTTCCAGGGTTCCCGCCACGGAACCTTGCCGCCTGAACATCGCTGAGAGCTCCCTGCCGCCGACCGTCACTGCCACCGGAAACGCTAGGCAGCGGGGGCCGGAGGGACGAGAGAGCGCGCTCCCGGAGCCGGGGTGTAGCAGGCTCCACCAGGGGTGGGGGTGAGGGCCTAACTCGGGGCGGCCTCAGGATGCGTCCGCACCCACCCCGCCCACGCCGACGCCACCATCTCGCGCACGTCCCGCTTGGCCGACCAGCCCAGTTCCGCGGCGGCGCGGTCCGCCGACGCCACGACGCGGGCCGGGTCGCCGGGGCGGCGGGGGGCCACGGCGGGTGCGCGGTCGTACCCCGTGACCTCGTTGATCAGGGTGGCCATCTCCTGGACCGAGACGCCCTCGCCGCGGCCGATGTTGAGCGTGAGGTCGGTGCCGCGCGGTGCCGTGGCCAGCTTGCGGGCCGTCGCCACATGGGCCTCCGCGAGGTCGACCACGTGGATGTAGTCGCGTACGCACGTGCCGTCCGGCGTCGGGTAGTCCGCGCCGAAGACGCGCGGGGCCTCGCCGTCCGTGAGCTTCTCGAAGACCATCGGGATCAGGTTGAAGACGCCCGTGTCGGCCAGGTCGGGGCTCGCCGCGCCCGCCACGTTGAAGTAGCGGAGGGACGCCGTCGACAGGCCGTGCGCCCTGCCCGTGGCGCGCACCAGCCACTCGCCGGCCAGCTTCGTCTCGCCGTACGGGCTCATCGGGAGGCAGGGGGTCTCCTCCGTCACCAGGTCCACGTCGGGCATGCCGTACACCGCAGCCGATGAGGAGAGGACGAAGGAGGCGACACCGGCCTCCGACACCGCCGAGAGGAGGACTCGCAGGCCTTCCACGTTCTCGTGGTAGTAGTGCAGCGGCATCTCCACCGACTCGCCCACCTGCTTCTTGCCCGCCAGGTGCACGACACCGGTGATCGCGTGCTCCGTCAGCGTGCGGGAGAGCAGGTCCGCGTCGAGGGTCGATCCGGTCACCAGCGGTACGCCGTCGGGGACGCGCTCGGCGATGCCCGTGGACAGGTCGTCGTAGACCACGGCCCGCTCGCCCGCCTCCGTCATGGCGCGGACCACGTGGGCCCCGATGTAGCCGGCCCCGCCGGTGATCAGCCAGGTCATCGTCAGTCAGCCAGCCTTTTCTGTCGTCAGCTCTGTCGTCAGCTCGTCGTCAGCGGTTCGGACGTGCAGTCTCGCAGAGCCCCGTGTACGGGCCGCGTCAGCGCCCGCCGACGCCCGCCCACCGCGCCAGACGCCTGCGCGCCACCCCCGCCACGCCCCGCATCCCCGGCGCGAGCCGCACGGCGAGGTTCCCCGCCTGTGTCGCGTAGGGCTGGGCGAGCAGCAGGCCCCGGCGCGACGGCAGTGCCGTGCGCCGAAGGAGCCCCGGGCCCGCGACCGCCCGCGCCGTCGTCTCGCGCGTCGTACCGTCGCCGAAGTGGAGGCGCAGCCGCAGGTCCCATACGCCGCCGCCGAGCGGACCCAGGTCCAGGACGACGTCGGTCAGCCAGGTGGCACCGTCTTCGGCGGGGTTGAACGCCGCCGTCCTGCGCAGCACCGGGCCCTCGCCGCTCCTCGGGGCGAGCTCCACGTCGACCGTGGTCGGGCCCGCGTCGGCCACCCGCCCGTACAGCTCGTGCAGCCGCAGCGTCAGGCGGCTGCCGTGCGCGCGGGGGCGCAGTTCGGCGTCCACCGCGAGGGGGAGGAGGCGGATGGGGCGTACGAGGAGGTGTTCCAGGGGCACCTGGGGGAGGTCGGGGGACCAGAGGGGGGTGGCGCCGTCGGGCGACCGTGCGTACGGGGGCGAGAGGCGCGCGGGGCGGGCCGCCACCTCCTGGAGGCGGGGCAGGTCGCGCGGCTCGGGGGAGGCCAGGATCACGCGGGCGATGACCCTGCCGGGGGCGGGCGCCGCGTCCAGGTCTGCCGTGTCGAAGGTCGCGAGGTACGCGCGCGTGGCCGTCCACCACTCCTGGCGGTACGCGGGACTGCGGGAGGTGAGCTCACGTGCGTACATCCGCAGGCTGTGGTCGATGAACTTCGCCCGGGAGGCCTGCGCGAGCCGTTTGCCCGCCGTGCCCGTCGGGCTCCGTGCCTCGCGCAGGATGTCGACCGACTGACGGTGGGCCTCCATGCGGGCCCGCCAGTTGTCGATGCCGGACCGGTCGAGGGAGATCGACAGCTTGGCCGCCGTGCGGCGCACGTTCCATACGTAGACCTGGTCGGTGATCAGCGCGATGCGGGGGCCCGCCGCGAGGACGCGGGCCGTGAAGACGAAGTCCTCGTACGTGAAGCGGCCCTCGGGGAAGCGGAGGGCGTGGCGGCGGAGGAAATCGGTGCGGTAGAGCTTGTTGACGCAGAGCGTGTCGTGGACCAGGCGGGTACGCAGCTCGGGGCGTGCGATGAGGCGGGCCTTCTTGTAGAGCATGGGCTGCCAGGGGGTCTCGCGTCCGGAGGGCAGCTCACGGCGTACGCAGAGACCGGTGACCACCTCGGCGTCGTGCCGTGCCGCCGCCTTGAGGAGGGCGTCCACCGCACCCGGCGGCAGGATGTCGTCGCTGTCGAGGAACATCACGTACGCGGATGTCGTGGCCTCGATCCCGTCGTTGCGGGGAGTGCCGCAGCCGCCGCTGTTGACGGCGCGGCGGACGGGCTTGACGCGCGGATCCTCCTGCGCGAGCGCCGCGAGCAGCGCGCCGCTGTCGTCCGTCGAGCAGTCGTCGACGGCGATCACCTCGCGGACGGCGGGGCCCTGGGCGAGCGCCGAGCGCACCGCGTCGGCGAGGTGCGCGGCGTCGTTGTAGCCGATCACGACGACGCAGACCTGGGGCGACGGGGCCGACGGGGGCGGGAGAGACAGAGAGGGGTCCACGGGGGAAATTTTAGAGGTTGCTGGTAATTATCCGATTAGGGGGGTTCGAGAAGTTAGGTGGGTTTAAGGGTGAATGGGTTAGGGGGTGGGTTAAGGGGGGCGATTCCGTCGCTCACCTCACCCGTGCGAGCACCTCGCCCGTCCGTGGTCCCCACGCCACGACCACCGCCTCCTCGGGCACCTTCTGGTCGGGCGAGAGCAGCAGCCAGCGCACGTGGTTGCGGCGGACCGTCCGTGTGCGCTCGGCGCGGGTCGAATCGGGGGAGAGGTAGTCCCGCACCTCCTGGAGGCGGCGGTTGCGCGTGTCCTCGGCCAGTGAGGGGTCCGGCCAGGCGGGCGCGACGAGGTTGGCGCCGTACGCGGGGAGGGAGCGGGTGGGGTAGTAGCCGTCGGTGAGGACCACGTCGCCCGCGTGCAGGCGGCTCGCCGCCCAGCCGTAGCCGGGCCAGCGCGGCGGCTGGTCGAAACCCACCGGGTCAAGGGCGCGCGGTACGACCGCCCCCGCCTGGAGCGTGAAGAAGCCGATGGCAGCTCCGGTGGCCGCGACGCCCCCGAGCGCCATGCGCCACCGGCGCCAGGGCCGTGGCGCGGCCAGCTCGATCGCGAGGGCGAACTGGAGCGGGACGAGGGTCAGGCCCAGGATGCGGCCGTAGGTGTAGTGGCCGCTCAGCCAGCCGTACGCGACGACCGCGCAGTCCAGGGCGAACATCAGGACCAGGGGGTCGCGGCGGTTCCTGCGGAATCTCAGGGCGAGGGCGGGGAGGCCGAGCAGCGCGAGCCAGAATCTCCCCGGCATCTCGGTGTAGAGCTGGCGGTGGATCCAGTCGACGCTCTCGTCGCCGACGAGGGAGAACACGGAGTAGTAGGGCCAGCTCGCCGCGATCACCGCAGCCGTCACGGCGGTCGCCGCCCACTTCCACAGCGCGGAGAGCGCGAAGGGGCGACGGGCCGACGCGGCGAACGCGACCACCCCGATCACCGCCGCCACGGACGAGATCGGGTGGACGAGGAGGATCACCCCGCACAGCGCGCCGAGACCCGCGTACGGCATGACGCCCCGAGGCGCCTTCGCGAGGGAGCCCGCGAAGGCCCACGCCCAGAACGCCAGGCCGATCGCGAACGTCGACGGATATCCGAGGTTCCCCGTCATCGACATCAGGCCGAGGTAGCCGCTCCACCACGCCATCCGGGTGCCCCAGAGCACCACCATGGCGAACAGGGCGAGAACGGGCGCCCACTGACGCGACGTCAGGACCCTCACGAACCGCCCGAGGCCCGTGAGCAGCACGAGCAGGTTCAGTGGCCCCGCGAGCTTCACCACCTCCCAGCCCGCGAGCCCCGTCGCCCGCGCGAAGACGCCCTGCGCCACCGCGTACGGCGAGTAGTACGGGCTGCCCGCGCCCGGCAGGTCCGCCATCGGGTGGCGCGGGTGGAGCAGGTCGGCCTTGAGCCGCTCGATCACCGCCGCGTGCTGCCCGAAGTCGCAGCACATCGGCACCCGCCAGAAGGCGAGGGACATGACGATCCAGAAGAGGCCGCCGAACACGACGTACGGGCTCGGCCGCCACCGTCTGCGCCTGTGCAGCGCCGTCGAGCCGTGGACCTGGCGCCGCGTGAGGAGCGCGGCCCCTCGCGTCGCCATGGTCATCGCATGAGCCTCTCCGCGACCCGCGCCGACGCCTGCCCGTCGTCCAGGTCGCAGTAGGCCTCGCGGAACGCCGCGTACGCGTCCGCGTGCCGTGCCGTGAGCGAGTCCAGGTCGCGAAGGGCCTCGACGACCTCGCCGGTGGAGGCGAGCAGCGGCCCTGGCGCCCGGGTCTCGAAGTCGAGGTAGAAGCCGCGGACCGTGTCGCGGTAGTGCTCCAGGTCGTAGGCGTGGAAGAGCATCGGGCGGCCCGTGTGCGCGAAGTCGAACATCAGCGACGAGTAGTCCGTCACCAACACGTCCGAGATCAGGAGGAGTTCGGCCGTGCGGGGGTGGGACGACACATCGCGTACGAAGGGTGCGTGGGCCCCGGGCAGGCGGCCCGCCGTCAGCGGGTGCTTGCGTACGAGCAGGACGTGGTCGTCGCCGAGCACGTCCTGCGCCGCGCGGAAGTCGAGCGCGGGTTCGTAGCGGAAGCGGCCGGGGGAGTAGGCGAGGTGGTCCCGGTAGGTCGGCGCGTACAGGACGATCCGTTTGCCGGGATCGATGCCGAGGTCGCGGCGCACGCGTTCGGCGACCTTGGCGCGGTCCTCGGAGAAGAGGACGTCGTTGCGGGGGGAGCCCGCCTCCATGACCTCGCCGTCGTAGGCGAGTGCCCGCCCGAGGTGCGGAGTCGAGAAGCGGTTCGGCGACACGAGCACGTCCCACTGCCGGGAGAGCTTCGGCAGGGCGTCGAGGTGGCCGTGGTCGGCGTAGAGGGTGTCGGTGAGATCGGTGCCGATGCGCTTGAGGGGCGCGCCGTTCCAGGTCTGTACGACGGTCTGCCCGTCACGCCGCTCGAAGAAGTCGGGCAGATGCCCTGCGGTGACGATGCGGCGGCAGCGGGCGAGCGCCTCGTACCAGGCGGCGCTGTGCTCCTCCACGCCCTTCGCTCCCGCGGGGACCCGCGTCTGCTGGTCGTGCGTCACCCACAGGTGCTCGACGTCCGCGCCGCGCCGCACCAGCTCCTCGTGGACCGCGCGCGGGGAGTCCCCGTCGAAGTAGAGCACCGCGTCCCGCAGTGGTTGGGTGCGTCGGCTCGGATAGTGCGCGGTACGCAGCCGATGCCGACGGTAGTCACCGCGCTCGCCCCGCGCGAGCACGGACCCGGACTCCAGGAGCAGCCGGTCGCCGAACCGCCGGTCGACGGTGAACTCCCGCCCGCCCACGGTCTGGTGGAGGGGAAAGGCAGCGGACACGGAGGCGAGCAGCCGCACGGGCATGCCGTCCTGCGGAACGCCGTGCGCGGCGGCGTCACTTCCCGCCTCCCGCAGAAACGCGTACCACCGCCCCTCCCGCAGCACCCCGCCCCCCGGCGCCACCACCCCACGGAAGCGGCCGGCGGTGCGCTCCACCGGGACCGTCAGTTCCTCGTCCCTGCCGCTGTGCCGGAGCACCAGTTCCGCCGTGTCCCAGTTCGCGTCGGAGACCGTGCCCTCGATCGTCAGCGTGCCGTCCTCGCTCCACACCACCCGGTCGGCGATCGGCTGCCGGGTCAGTTCGACGACGAGCTGGCCCTGGTCGTTGGCCGATGCGCACAGCTCGCGGCCGTTCGCGCGTGAGGCGTAGCGGCCCGGCGGCAGGTCGAGGGAAGCGGCGAGGGACTTCAGCTTGCCGTCGGGCAGGACCAGGTTGGCCTGCCAGCGGTCGCCGTGCGGGGGCTCGACCTCCTTGGGGGCGAGGTGCGGGGTCGGTGCGATGTCCTCCAGGTCCGCGAGGCGCACGCGTACGTCGAAGCGGTCGTCGCCCGGGAGCGCCACGGGGTAGTCGAACTCCGCCGACGAGTGCTTGTGCGTCAGGCGCAGGGCCGTCGGGCGCAGATGGCTCGGCAGATGGCCGCTGAGGACCATCTCGTCCCCGTCCTGGTGATGGGCGTCGACCCGGGCCACGTAGTCCTGGATCCGCAGCACGAGGCGGCCCTTGCTGTAGCCGAGTACCAGGCGCAGACCGTCGCCCAGTTCGCGCAGGACGGACTGGGCGGACGAGCCGTCCAGGGGGCGGACCGCCGCCCGCCGCACCGCAC
This sequence comes from Streptomyces sp. NPDC055239, assembly GCF_053606205.1. Taxonomy (NCBI): domain Bacteria; kingdom Bacillati; phylum Actinomycetota; class Actinomycetes; order Kitasatosporales; family Streptomycetaceae; genus Streptomyces; species Streptomyces sp. NPDC055239. The sequence continues at coordinate 47,750 of NZ_JBSGRD010000002.1, forward strand.
CGTGGCCCGCGACGACCACGCCGAGCAGCCAGTTGCCGGGTCGCCACCTGCCGCCCGTCTTCAGCTGCTCGGGGTCGATGGTCAGCTCGAAGCCGGAGAGGTCGTAGCAGTGCAGCTGCTGCCGGGAGTTCTCGGTGGCCTGCGGGGCGGCGACCGTACGGGTGGAGACCTTCCTCAACTGCGCCCTGCTGTGCGCCGACTTGAGGACGGCCGCCTTGACGGAGTGCCCGGGGCGCGTCGCCTCAAGGTTGCGCACGTACGCGTACCCGCTGATCCGAAGGAGACCGTCCGCACCCCAGCCGGCCTCCCGCACACGGGCGATGACCGGCAACTCACCACGGCCGATGCGGGCCAGCTCCTGCGGCACCCGGATGTGACCGCCCGACGCGCGGGGGTACGCGGCACTGCGCCGCACCACACCCCGGATCTGGAAGGCGCTCCCGTTGCGCTGCTCGAAGGTGAGCAGGTCGATCAGATCGGCGGTGCGGCCTTCGCGTACGAGGTGCCATTTCACGCGCAGGGACACCGGGAGCCCCGTGATCACCTCCGGGTCTGCGCGGCGCAGGAACGCCGACGCGCCCTTCATGAAGGTCGCGCGGTACTCGGGCCCGCCCATCGGCAGACCCTGGAGGAAGTACACGAAGTCGTCGCGCAGGCAGGAGGTGTCGTACGTCTTGCGCATCTCGGGCGCGTGCTCGGCGAGGAACGCGCTGACGTGCGCGCACGCCGCGATCCGGTCGCGCACGCCCTTGACGTCCGTGCGCCGCCGGGTGATCGAGCCCTCGCGCACCCGCCAGTAGTAGACGTGCTCGCTGAGCACGTCCACGGAGCCCGCGAGGAAGTGCGCGGGGATCATGACGGGCGTGTCCTCGTAGAGCTTGCCCTCGGGGAAGGTGAAGCCGTGCCGGTCCCAGAAGGCGCGGCGGAAGACCTTGTTCCAGGCGACGCGGTCGGCGAGCAGCTCCAGGTCGCGGCTGATGTGGGTGCGCGAGCGCGGCTCGGTCAGCCACTTGTACTGCCAGGCCTGCTGGCGTCCGCGCTCGTTCAGGCGCCAGACGTTGCCGCTCGCGAAGTCGGATCCCGTCGAGTCGAGGCTCGCGGTCATCCGCGCGTACGCGTCGTGCGGCACGACGTCGTCGCTGTCGACGAACGTCAGATACTCGGCGGTCGGGGTCGCGTGCCGCACCCCGGTGTTGCGGGCGGCGCTGAGCCCGGCGTTCGGCTGGCGCACATAGACGAACCGTGGGTCCTTCGCCGCGAACTCACGTGCGATACGCGGACTGCCGTCCGTCGAGCCGTCGTCGACGAGCACGGCCTCCAGGTCGGCCATGGTCTGCCCGGCGATCGACTCCAGGCACTCTTCCAGGAACTCTTCGACGTTGTAGATGGGCACGACGACGCTGAGACGGGGCTGCACGGCGACCGGCCTTTCATACGCTCCCGGACAGGGGAGTGGCGTGGGGGGGGCAATCATGGGAGTACGGGCGTATTCATCCCCTTTGCCCCTTCCCGTCAATTTCTTTGCCTTCCTTCACCCCAATGAGTGAGGCGGGGTCTTCGACAGGACGTGTTCGGTTGACTACCTTCGGTGTTCATGTCGCGCTTCTCGGTCGTCGTCCCCGCCCATCGCGTCCAGGGCTATCTGCGGGAGTGCCTGGACTCCGTGCTCGCCCAGAGCCACCGCGATCTGGAGCTGATCGTCGTGGACGACGCCTCTCCGGACGCGTCCGCCGCGATCGCCGCGGAGTCCGCCGAGCGCGACCCGCGCGTGCAACTCGTCCGTATCCCGGCGCACGCGGGCGCGGGCCCCGCCCGCAACATCGGAGCTGACCGCGCCACCGGCGACTACCTCCTCTTCCTCGACGGCGACGACCTGCTCCTGCCGGGCGCCCTTGAGGCGATCGCCGAGGCGCTCGACGAGAACGATGGCCCGGACGTCCTGCTCTTCGGCCACGACCGCGTCGACTGGTGGGAGAACGTGCGCGCGGGCGGCGACGACCTGACCGGAGACCCCCTTGCCGTCACCGTCGCCGCCTGGAACCGCGTCTTTCGGCGCGGCTTCTGGCAGGAGCGCCGCCTCGCGTTCAGCGACGGGGCGTACGAGGACGTGGTGCCGGTGCGGCGCGCCACCCTGGCCGCGGGCGCACGCACCGCCGTCCTCGACAAGGCCTGCGTCCGCTGGCGCGAGCGGCGCGGCGGCAGCTTCGCCACGTCACCGGGCCGGGCGCACTTCGCCGTCATCGGGCGGTACGAGGAACTGCTCGCCGCCGCCGACCCGGCAGAGCGCGCCCGGCTCGTCCCGCACGCCGCCGCGCATCTGCTCGCGGTGCTCGACGACGCCGGGCGCATCGCGCCGCGCGACCGGCGTGACTTCTTCCGCGGGGCGGCCCGCCTCTACCGGACGTACGGGCCGGTGGAGGCCGCGTCCACGCCGGGGGAGAGGGCCCTCGCCACCGCCTCGTACGCCGCGTACGAAGCGCAGCGCAAGAGCCGCTCCCGCAGGAAGGGCGTCACGCAGAAGCTCAAGGAGCAGAAGAAGAAGCTCCGCGCCCGCGCCATGCGCCTGACCTACCGCACCGACCTGCGCCGCCCCCTCGACCCCCACCTCGCGGTCTACGGCGCCTACTGGAACCGCGGAATCTCCTGCAACCCCGCCGCCATCCACGCCAAGGCCCGCGAACTCGCCCCGCACATCAAGGGCGTGTGGGTCGTCTCGTCCCGGCACAAGCACCGCGTACCCGCCGGGGTCGAGTACGTCGTCGAAGGCTCGCGGCCCTACTGGCAGACGATGGCGAGAGCGACGTACCTGATCAACAACTCCAGCTTCCCCGGCGGATTCACCAAGCGCCCCGGCCAGGTCTACCTCCAGACCCACCACGGAACCCCGCTCAAGAAGATGGGCCTCGACCAGCGCCGCTACCCCGCGGGCACGCACGGCATCAGCTTCCAGAAGGTCCTCGACCACACCGACCAGTGGGACTTCAGCCTCTCCGCGAACCCGCACTCCACCGAGGTCTGGGAGCGGGTCTACCCCTCGACGGCGTACCAGGCCCTGGAGGCGGGCTATCCGCGCAACGACGTCTACTTCACGACGGGGGCGGCTGAAATCGTCCGTATCCGGGAGGAGTTGGGGGTGGCGGACGGGCGCACCGTACTGCTCTACGCGCCCACTCACCGCGACTACCAGAAGGGCTTCCTGCCCCGCGTCGACCTGGAACGCTTCGTGGGCTCGCTCGGCCCTTCGTACGTCGTGCTCGTGCGCGCCCACTACTTCTACGGTGCCGACGCGGGCCTGCGCCGCCACCCGCAGCTCGTCGACGTCACCGGGCACGCGCGCGTGGAGGACCTCTGCCTGGCCGCCGACGCCCTCGTCACGGACTACTCGTCGCTGATGTTCGACTACGCCTGCCTGGACCGCCCGATCGTGACGTACGCCCCCGACTGGCAGGCCTACCGCCTCGCGCGCGGCACCTACTTCGACCTCCTGTCGGGGCGCGCGGGCGAGACGCCGGGGGCCGTGGCCACCACCGAGGAGGAGCTCGCCGGGCTCTTCCGCAGCGGCGAGTGGGACACGGCAGAGGCGGCACAGCTGCGCAAGGCCTTCCGTGCGCGGTTCTGCCCGTACGACGACGGGGGCGCCGCCGAACGCGTGGTCCGGCGGCTGTTCCTGTCGCGGTCGCAGTAGGTCAGCCCCGCTCGTGGTCGGTCAGCCCCGCTCGTAGGGCGAGCGGACCGGGAAGTACGCCGTCAGGAACGAGCGCATGGCAAGGGCCATCTCCTCGTCGGCGAGCTCGCTGTCCGGGGACTCGCCGATGCAGAACGCCGTCTTGTTGCGGCCCTGGAGCAGCTGGCCAAGACGTGAGTGATCGGCGCGGCTCCCGATGTCGACGAAGTCGTAGGAGATGCCCGCAGGTACCGCGCGCCCGGTGAGGTAGGCGTAGTGGTGGTGCAGGGACGACACCAGGGCCAGGTCGCTGTTCGAGCGGAAGCGGCTGCGCGCTGTGGCGCCGAGCTCGTCGGAGAAGCGTTCGGTGAGCTCAGCGAGGACGCTGCGGTGCAGGGCGTAGGGCGCGTGGAAGAAGCTGTGCGTCGTCGTCCTGCCGAACTCCCGCCGCAGCAGTTCCCGGTTGTTCTTCGCCGCTGCCAGATAGCCCTCGTCGTCCGGTGAGACGGGCAGCGCGGGCACGGACGCCGACGACCAGAAGAAGCGGGAGGTGCCCGAGCTGAGGAAGAAGGTCTCCGGGGTGGTGGGGCGGCCGAGGAACATGTCGTCGTTGAGGTAGAGGAAGTGCTCCGACAGGCCCTCGATGCGGTGCAGTTGGCTCTCGATGGAGTGGGAGTTGAAGGTGGGGAGCGCGGTGTCCGGGTCGGCGAACAGGTCGCGGTGGTCGATGACCGTGATGCCCGGGTGGGCCCCGTTCAGCCAGGACGGGGTCTGGCCCGCCGTGACGAGGTAGATGTGCCGGATCCAGGGCGCGTTCATCGCCAGGGAGCGCAGTGAGTAGCGCAGCTCGTCGCGGTTGCGGAAGCGGACGGCGCCGTGGTCCGGCGACGACTCGTCGTCGGGGCGGCCGAGTGCCGCCTTGCGGCGGGCGTGCCATTCGGGGTCGGAGTCGTCGACCCAGGTGTAGACCGCGTCGATCGGGAAGTCCACGTCGCCGATGAGGAGTTGGGAGAAGACGTCGAGGGTCGGGTACGTGCGGTCGGCGACGCGGAGGGTGGCGGTGGGGGAGAGGGAGGGCAGCTCGGATCCGGCGAGGGTGCTGCCGAAGGGCGCGCGCCGGGCGTCGGTCCCTCCGTCCGGGACCCGTGGCCAGAACGCCACCGTGCAGGACTGCCCTACGCCGTGCCGCAGGGAGAGCGTCGTCGTGGTCACCGGCTTGAAGATCTTGACGCCCGCGACCTCGCCGATGCCGTCGAGACGCTCGGCGAGTACGACTCCGGGTGCGGCGTCGCGCGGATGGATCAGCTCGGCGTAGACGGGCTGGCCGTGCAGGGACTCGGCGAGCGCCTTGAGCGCGCCGTCGCGTTCGTCGTCGGCCACGGCGAGGGTGTGCGTGGTGCCTGACGTGCGGACGAGGACGTAAGGGATGTCCTCCGACTCCAGGGCGGTCGCGGTGAGTTCGAGGTTCCAGTCGGTCATGTCGGGCGCGAGGACGTCGTCGCGGCGCTCGGCGAGGCGGCCCACCGAGCGGATGAGGATGCCGCTGGTGTCGGCGGCGATGATCTCGTCCTCGCGGGCCCGCTCCTCGACGCCGGGCGCGGCGTCCAGGGTGTACGGCGTGGTCGGGCGGAATCCGCATCCGCCGGACGCGACGCCGAGCGCCACCCGGTCCGCGCGGTCGTCGAGCCGCTCGGGGGCGTCGCGCCGGGCCACGAGCCGCGAGTACAGCTCCTGCCAGCGCGCGGTGACGTCGGTGGAGGAGAAGCGGGCGTATACGCCTTCGCGGGCGGCGTGGGCGTAGGTGCGCCTGGTCTCCGGGTCGCCCATCAACTCGCTCATGGCGGCGGCCAGTTCATGGATCTCACCGGGCGGTACGAGCAGCCCGTCGACGCGGTGCCTGACGATCTCGGCGGGCCCGGTCAGGACGTCGTACGCCACGACGGGCACCCCCGCGGCGAGCGCTTCGAGCAGCACGAGCGGGAACGCCTCGTTGTGCCCTGCGGTCATCAGGGTGAGCCCCGCCTTGGCCCACTCGGCGGCCATGTCCTGGCAGGGGCCGAGGAGTTCGATGCGGTCCTGGAGCCCGAAGCCGTCGACCAGGCGGCGCAGCTGCTGCTCGCGGTGGCCGCCGCCGAAGACGCGCAGGGTCCAGTCGGGGTAGGCGTCGGCGATCTCGGCGAAGGCCCGCACTGCGTGGTCGACGCGCTTCTCGCCGGTCAGGCGCGCGGCCATGACGATGACCTTGCTCTCGCCGTCGGCGCGGGGCCGGAAGCCGTCGGGCACGGCGTTCGGGATGACCGCGAGCTCGGGGGCGGTGGCGCCGAGGGACTCCGCGATCCAGTCGCGGGTGCGCTCGGTGAGGGTGACAAGGGCGTCCAGGCGCGGCGCGTGCAGGAGCAGGGGTTCGCCGGAGGGGCCGCGGCGCTGTGTGGGGCGGTGCTCCTGGTGCACGGTGACGACCGTGGCCGGGACGAGTCCGACGGCGGCGGCCATCAGGGCGGGCGTCGTGGTGACCAGGACATCGGTGTCCAGGGTGGTCAGGGCGGCGGCCATCTCGACGTCGGAGAGGCGGTCGAAGGCGGACTCCCAGGAGGGCTTGATCAGTTCGCTGGGCAGCGCGGCGAGGGTGCGGCAGGCGGCCTCGTCGAGGCGCGACGCGCGCACCGGACGTTCGGGGGTCGCCGTGCGGTCGACGAGATAGCGGACGGGGAGGCTGCTGGCCTCGGGGAAGAAGGGCTCGGGGCGGGTCCGGAAGACGGAGATGACCTCGACTTCGTGCCGGTCGGCGAGGTGCTGCGCCTGGGTGTAGGTGGCCAGCTCGGTGCCGCCCATCTCGTCGCCCCAGCCGAGGAGGTACGTGATTTTCATGAGGTCTCCTTCGAGATGTCCCAGCACGTCAGGGCGAAGGCGCCGGACTTGGTGAAGTGGGCGTGGGCGCGGACCAGGGCGCCGCCCGGCAGGGCGAAGACACGGAAGGGGGTGGGGCAGGCGGCCGAGGGGTCGCGTACGTCGGAGAGCCATCGCCCGAGGGGGAGCGGGGCGGTGCCGCGGCTCTCCGTCTCCACGTGGAAGTCCCACACCCACTGCCCCGGGCTCGCCCCTGCCATCTCCCCCAGGGGCAGCCGGAAGCTGAAACCGGCGCCGTCCCACACCGCCCCGACGGGCACGGTGACGCCGTCCCGACGCCGCACGGCCTTCGCCCGCCACCGCCGCCGGTCGCCCGCCATGACGAGCCGCCCGTGCACGGTGATGCCGTCGCCGCCGGGCACGAACCGCAGGAGCTCGGCGCGGGGCTTGGACCGGGTCACTTGAAGCACCGCGCGCCCGCTGCGGCACCGGACGACGCGGATGAGCGTGCCGGTGCGGGGGTCGGGGGCGTGCAGGAGGGTGGGCGTGGGCGGCAGTTCGGTGTCCCCGTCGATGCCGATGCCGCGCCGCAGCTCGCGCCCGCGGGCATCGGCGGTGACGACGGTGAGCCGCCAGACGCCTTCGCCGAGACGCGGGCGGGCGGACACGGCCTCTCTGCCGGGTGCGTCGGGTGCGTCGGGTACGTCGAGTACGTCGCGCAACGTTGCCGTCCCGGCGAGCAGCAGCCCCCCGTGGGCGTGCTGTTCGAAGGCGAGCGGGATCCGGAACCGGCGGTGGCCGCGCGAGACGACCAGATGTGCCCGCTCCACCTGTTCGTCGGGCAGGACGGCGACGGCGAGGTTGAGCGTGCGGCTGTCCCGGATCGACAGGTGCACGGGAGCCAGGAGCGCCTGCGCCCCGCCGCCCCCGGACCGGCCGCCGACCCGCCCCGCCGCGGCGCGTTCCGCGCGGAAGCGCGTGGTCCTCGCGGTGGCGAGGAGCCGCCGCACGGCGGGTGGCAGAGCCGGGGTCATGGCGTGAACCCAATGTGGTGCATTGGTCTACTTTGCCCGCTGTTCGCTCCGATGTGCCCGTTGTTCGCTCCGGTGCGGGGCGAGGCCGCGTACGGGTCACCCGGCTGGCGGATGAGACCGTAACCCGAGGCGAGTTGTGGTGTTATGCCCCTTAATGGTTATTTCTCTCGCGCAGTTCCAGCGCCGTAAGGAACCATCCGTACCGCCTGCCGAAGCCCCCTCTCCGGCACACCTGTCTCCGGCTCACCCGCCACGCGCACTCGCCCTGTGCCGCCGCTGGGCCGACCCCGCGGCCGTGGCGCTCACGACCCTCCTGGTCACCTGGCGCGCGAGCTCGCTCGGCCAGTGGATCGTCGACGACGCGGCCATCACCTTCGCCTACGCCCGCAGCATCGACGAGGGCCTTGGCCCCGTGCAGCAGCCGGGCGCCGACCCCGTCGAGGGGTACTCCAACCCCTCCTGGCTCGCCCTGCTGGTCATCGGCCGCAGGCTCGGCCTCTTCGACCACGGCGCGCTCCTCGGCGTCAGCGACCTGGTGCTCTACCCCAAGGCCCTCGCGCTGCTCTGCACGGCGGGCGTGCTCGCCTGCGTGGCCGTGGCGGCGCGGGCCGTGCTTCCGGGCCGGGCCTGGATGGTGACGCTGCTCGCCGGCGGCATCCTCGCCGCCAACCTGTCGTACGTGGCCTGGTCCTTCTCGGGACTTGAGAACCCGCTGTACGCGCTGACCGCCGCAGCGACCGGGGCGCTCCTCGTCCGGGCCGCCGTGCGCGGCACCCTGCTGCGGCCCACCGTCGCCGTGAGCGCGGGCGCCCTCGCCCTGCTCGCCGCGCTGACCCGCCCCGACGGCGCGGTACTCGCGGCGGCCTACCCCGTGACCGTGCTGCTCTTCCTGCGCCGGGACCACCTCGCGCGTGCCGCGCGTGCGGTGGCCCTGAGCTGCGGCACGTTCGCGTTGCCGTACGCCGCGTTCCTGCTCTGGCGGCGCGCGTCCTTCGGACTCTGGGTCCCCAACACGGCGGTCGCCAAGTCCCAGAAGCCCCCGCAGCTCGCCCAACTGTCCTCGGCGGGAGAGCTGCTGACCTACGGCGGCTGGGCGCTCGCCCTGATCGGCGCGGCCTGCGCCGGCCTCGCGCTCGCCCGCGAAGGACCGGCACGCCGTGCCCTGACGGCGCTGCTCGTCCCCCTCGCCCTGACCCTCCTCGCGTACGGCGTGCTCGGCCGGGACTGGATGAAGCTGTACCGCTTCGCGACCCCGGTGTGGGTGCTGGCGGCGACGGCGCTCGCGCTGGCCACGGTCGCCGTCTGGCAGGGAGAGCAGGCGGAACGTTCCGGCGTGCGCGCGCGCGTCCTCATCGGCTGCGCCCTCGTCGGCGCCCTGCTGCTCTCGGTCACCGGACAGGCCGCGCAGGACCGGAGGTTCGTCCACCGCCCGACCGTGTCCATGTGCTTCGTGGCCGAGCGCTACGGCGAGACCTTCAACGCGTACGCCCGCCACCTCGGCCTGCGCGACGCCACCGTCGCCCTGCCCGACCTGGGCGGCACCCTGCTCACCTCGCGCCTGCGCGTCGTGGACCTCGCGGGCCTGACCGATCGCCGAGTCGCCGACACGTACGCCGCTGCCGACACCGCCGCCCTGCGCGACTACGTACTGAACGAGGTGCGCCCCGAACTCCTCCACGTCCACGCCGCCTGGACCCGGAAATCGGGCCTGACCCCGCCGCTCCTGGCAGCCGCGGGCTACGTACCCCTCTACATCGAGGGCAACGGCGGCGACTTCGTCCGGGCGAACGCGGTGAAGGACCCGGCCCGGATCACCGCGGTGCGCGAACGCGTCCGCCCGGCCCTGGACGACATGGTCGCCGAGATGCGCCCGGCAGGGTGCGGTCCGACCCTGCGCGCCGGAGAGGGGTCCCCCGCATGACGACAGCTCTCCCGCGCCAGACCCGCCCGCTCCCCGAACTCCCCACCGCCGCCGAGCCCGCACCCCGGGTCGACTCCCTCACCGGGATGCGCTTCATCGCCGCCTTCGCGGTGTTCGTGCACCACTTCACCGGGCTCAGCGCCCAGGGCGGCGTCGCCCACGCGCCGCTGCTCTTCCCGTACTCGACGCTCGGCGCGAACGGCGTGGGGTTCTTCTTCGTGCTCTCCGGCTTCCTGCTGACCTGGGGGCACAGGACCGGCACGCTCGCCCGCCTCTTCTACTGGCGTCGGGCCGGGCGCATCCTGCCCGCCCACCTGGTCGCGACCATCCCCTGCATCTGGGTCTTCTACCTCTGGGGCGGTGTGCCGACGGACGACTTCAGCTTCGTCGCCTCGCTCTTCCTCGTACAGACCTGGTTCCCCGGTGTCGTGCCGACGCTCCCCGGCAACGGCGTCGCCTGGACGCTCAGCGTCGAGGCCTTCTTCTACGTCCTCTTCCCGTTCGCGATCCGCGGCGCCCTGCGCCTGCGCACCCGCACCCTCGCCCTGCTCGCGGGCGGCGGGCTCCTTGCCATGTGGCTGGTCAAATGGTGGACGGCCGTGCATCTCTCGCCCTTCGCGAGCGAGTGGATCATGCGCAACCCGGTGAGCAGGCTCCCCGAGTTCGGCGTCGGGATGGCCTGCGCGCTCGCCCTGCGCCGGGGGTACCGCTTCCGGATCGACCCGCCCGCGCTGCTCGCCTGCCTCGCCGCGTACGCCGTCCTGTACTGCCACCGCACGACCTGGTTCGGACCGCAAGTGGCCGAGCAACTCCTGTGGACCCTGCGGCCGTTCGCCGCGCTCTTCTCCGTCCTCTTCATCGCCGCCTACGTCCAGCGCGAGCTGACCGGGCGGCGCGGCTGGCTCTGCTCACGCCCGATGGTGCTGCTCGGGCTCTGGTCGTACGCCTTCTATCTGCTGCACCAGACCCTCAACCGCCTGATCCTCGACACCTGGGGCCGCCCGCAGCCGGAGAACTCCGCGCTGTTCACGCTCCTGGGCGTCGCGGTCGCCGTGGTCGCGCTGTCCTGGGCGATGTTCACGTACGTCGAGGAACCCGCGCGGAAGTGGTGCGCCCGGCGCACTCCGGACAGTTGGCGCCGCTGTGTCGGTACGCGGTAAATGCAGCTATTGCAGAGAAGATCCCCGTTGAGGCTCATGTAGGAGGAGACGTGCACCAGTCCGCGTACGAACAGATGGAACTCTGTGTGGAGCGGTACATGCCCACGGGGAAGCGCCATCGGGTGGTCGATCTCGGCGCCCGGGTCTCCGACGGGCAGACCCGCACCCACAAGGCCCTGCTCGAAGGGCGCGACACGGAGTACGTGGGCGTCGACGTGCTCGAAGGACGCAACGTCGACGCGGTGATGACGAAGCCGTACCGCATCCCCGTGAAGTCCCGCAGCGCCGACTTCGTCATCTCCGGGCAGGCGTTCGAGCACATCCCCTTCTTCTGGGCGACGGTGCTCGAGATCGCCCGCGTCCTGAAGCCGCAGGGCATCGCCTTCGTGACGGCGCCCTCGCGCGGCCACGTGCACGACGCGCAGGACTGCTGGCGCTACTACCCCGACGGGTTCCGCGCCATGGCCGCGTACAGCAGGCTCGAACTCCGCGAGGCCTACACGGACTTCCCGCCCATGAAGGGCATCCGCCACGCCTACGGAAGCATCGACGCCAAGCACGCCTACTGGGGCGACTCCGTGGGTGTCTTCCAGCGCCCCAAGAACTATCCGGGTCTCACCATGGCCTTCGTGCGGGGCACGACCACGTGGTGGGCGAACAGGATCGGCGGGGTCGACGGCGTACCGCTGCCCGAGCCCATCGAGGGCCGCGCGCACTGCGGCAGGCCGAAGACGGTGGTGGCGCCGCGCTCGGTGGACGAGCAGCCGGAGAAGCCCGTACAGCCGGAGAAGCCCGTACAGCCTGCACAGTCCATTTCGACAACAAATGACGCCCGATGAACCCATGTTGACGAAATGTGACATCAAGAACGAGATGGGCGTACTGTCCGCTTCCATGGCATGGCGACGCGCTGTGAATGGCGCACTGAAGCAATTGACCGGATACCAGCTGACGCGCAAGCCCGTACCGGCCCCGCGCTCGGCGGTGGCCCCGGCGCCGAAGCCCACCCCGGCGTCGAAGCCGAAGCCCCAGCCCAAGCCGAAGGCCCTGAACCTCCCCGCCGACTACGACGACGAGGCGAAGGACATCATCCGTGCGGTGAAGCCGTACACGATGACCTCCCCCGAACGTCTGAACGCCTTCATCCTGGCGACCCGGCACGTCGTCCGGCACAACATCCCCGGCGACATCGTCGAGTGCGGTGTGTGGCGCGGCGGTTCGATGCAGGCCTGCGCGAAGGCGCTGCTCGCCGCCGGGGAGACCGGGCGCGACCTGTACCTCTTCGACACCTACGAGGGCATGACCCCGCCCACCGAGGAGGACCTGCGCCTGGACGGCAAGTCCGCCGAGGAACTGCTCAAGGTGCAGGGCAAGGACCGTCCGATCTGGGCGGTCGCCTCTCTCGACGACGTCAAGTCGGGCTTCGAGAAGGTGCCTTACCCCAAGGAGCGCGTGCACTACGTACGGGGAATGGTCGAGGAGACCATCCCGCGCGAGGCGCCCGAACAGATCTCCGTCCTGCGCCTGGACACCGACTGGTACGCCTCGACCAAGCACGAACTCGAAGAGCTGTACTCGAGGTTGGTCAGCGGCGGCGTCCTGCTCATCGACGACTACGGCTACTGGCAGGGATCGCGCCAGGCGGTCGACGAGTTCATGGACAAGACCGGCGAGAGGCTGCTGCTCCTGCGCATGGACGAGGGACGCATCGCCGTCAAGCCCTGACCCGGGAGTCAACCAACTGTATGCGGCGAGTACTTGAGCGGGCCCTGTGTCCGGCAGCCCCGAGCTGCCGGGCGCGGGGCCTCTGGCGTGATCACTCGAATGGCCCTGCGCGGGTGACCCAGAAGGACGGTGGTTGTTAACCGGGTGGCCCCCCGCAGGACGCGCAGCCGTGCCCGTCAGTACTCCGGAAGGAATGTGCGCAGCGCATGACACCCCGACTCGCCGTCGTCGTCCCCGTCTACAACGTCGAGGAGTTCCTCGGCCCCTGTCTTCGGTCACTGGCCGAGCAGACCATGCCGGATCTCGAAGTCGTCATGGTCAACGACGGTTCCACCGACGGGAGTGCGCGCATCGCCCGCGAGTTCGCCGCCGGGGACGGCAGATTCAGGCTCGTCGAGCAGGAGAACGCGGGACTCGGGGCGGCCCGCAACGCGGGGGTGCGCGAGGCGCGGGGGACACACCTGGCGTTCGTCGACAGCGACGACGTCGTACCGCTGGACGCGTACGAGCGGATGCTCGCGGCACTGGAGAAGTCAGGATCCGACTTCGTCACCGGCAACGTCCACCGGCTGCGCTCCGGCGACAGGAGCGAGCAGTCGCCGATGTTCCGCAAGGTGATGGAGAGCGACCGCAGCGGCACGCACGTCACCCGCGACTGGGACCTGCTCGGCGACCGCATCGCCTGCAACAAGGTCTTCCGCAGGGACTTCTGGGACCGGCACGCGTTCGTCTTCCCCGAGGGCGTGCTGTTCGAGGACACCCCCGTCATGATCCCCGCCCACTTCCTCGCCGAGTCCGTCGACGTACTGAAGGAGCCCGTCTACCTCTGGCGCGACCGCGACGGCTCCATCACGACCCGGCGCGCCAAGCCCCGCGCCGTCCGCGACCGCACGGCCGCCGTCCTCGCGGCCAGCGGATTCCTCGCGGCGAAGACCACGGAGGCGGCGGGCACACCGCGCGCGAAGGTCTTCGCCCGCGCCAAGCGGCGCTACGACGCGACCGTGCTCGCCGGGGATCTGTGGCTGTTCATGGAGGCCCTGCCGCACGGCGACGCCACGTACCACGACGCCTTCATGGAGCAGGCCAACGCCTTCGTCGACACCGTCGACCCCGCGGTGCTCGCCGCGCTGCCGCTCCCGCTGCGCGTGCGCTGGCAGCTCATCCGCCAGTGCCGGGTCACCGAACTCCTCACCTTCATGGCGTTCGAGAAGTCCCACCCCGGCGCCTTCCGCGTCCGCGGCCTGCGCGCACGCCGGGCCGACTTCCCCGGGGTCGGAAGCCTGCCGCGCGAGACCGTCGCCCTGAAACGCTCCGACCTGCCGCTCACGGCGGAACTCACGCACGCCGCCTGGGACGAGCAGGGCAAGCTGCGGCTCAAGGGCTACGCCTACATCCCCAACCTGCCCGCCGGGCGGATCGGGGCGCGCGCCAGGGTCGCCTGGCTGCGGGCAGGGCGGCGGCGCGTCCTTCCGCTGAAGCTGCGCACGGTGCGGGCGCGCGAGGCGACGTACCGCTCCAAGCAGGGCCTGCACAGCTACGACCGGTCGGGGTTCGAGACGGTCATCGACCCCCGCAGGACCGTCACCAAGGCGCGCAGCACCACCTGGAAGGTGGAGATGGGCGTGGTCAGCGGGCTCCTGCCGCGCACGGGCCCGGTGCGCACGAGCGCGGCGCCGCGGCTTCCCGTGCGGTATCTGGAGGAGTTCCTGCGGGTGGCCGTCACCCTCAGCAAGGGGCGCCTGCGGCTGCGTACGGAGCGGGTGGCGGCGCGGCTCGTCGCGCACGAGGGATGCGGCGGTGTCGTACGGCTGCACGGCAGGCTCGCCCCGGGGGAGTCGCAAGCCGTCGACGCCCTGCGCATCGAGAACTGGCACACCAAGGAGGCGCACTACGCCAAGGCCCTGGTCAACGGCCGCGAATTCAGCGCCGATGTGCCGCTCGGCCTCTTCCACGCCGGTGCGGACGCGCGCACAGGCCGGCCGCGCAAGGCCGAGCCCTGGGGCGTCGCGCTCGTCCGCGAGGGCGGCGGCCGCACACCGCTCGCCGCCCGCCCCGATGTGCCGCCGGGGCGCTACGGCCTGCTGCCGGGGCGTGAACTCCTCGTCCTCGCCAACGCGTCGGGCAACCTGGAGCTGCGCGACCAGACCGTACGGCCGCTCGTCGACAGCGTGACCTGGGACGACGAACTGCTCATCGAGGGCAGCCACCCCGACACGGCGGCCCGCGCGGGGGAGCTCGTCCTCGTCCACGGCGGGCACGGCGACGAGGCCGTGACGCCGGTACGGATCGAGGGCGGCCGGTTCACCGCGACGCTGCGCCCCGAGGCCGTGCCGGGCCCCGGCGGCACCCTGCCCCTCGCCGAAGGACGCTGGAACCTCTTCCTGCGCGAGCCGGGCGAGAGCGACCCCGAGCAGTACACCCCGGTGTGCGTGGCGCCGGGCATGAGCGGTGAACTCCCGCTCGTACGCACCCGGTCGGGCCGTGACATCAGCCTGAAGCGCCACGCCCACGACGGCCTCCATCTGCGCGCGGGCTCCGCGCTCCCCATGGCCGACCGTGGCGGCCCGCGCCAGCGCCGCCTGCGCGAGGTGTACGCGGAGCGGCGCGGCGAGCAACTGCGGGACGCCGTCCTGTACTGCAGCTTCGACGGACGGCAGTACTCGGACTCGCCCCGCGCCGTGCACGAGCACCTGGTCGCCAAGGGCGCCGACCTCGAACACCTGTGGGTGGTCCGCGACCAGCAGGTGGCGCTGCCCGGGAGCGCCACGCCCGTCGCCCTGTGGAGCGCCGAGTGGTTCGACGCCCTCGCCCGCTGCCGCTACATCGTCACCAACACCCAGCTGCCCGAGTGGTTCGAGCGGGCGGATGGCCAGTACGTCGTACAGACCTGGCACGGCACCCCGCTCAAGCGCATCGGCCTCGACCTCGCGGGCCGCTCGTCCGGAGACCGTGCCTACATGGACACCCTGCCCGGACGCGCGGCCCAGTGGAGCGTGCTCGTCTCGCCGAACCGCTTCTCGACGCCCGTCCTGCGCCGCGCCTTCGGCTACACCGGAGAGGTCCTGGAACGCGGCTATCCGCGCAACGACCTGCTGCACGCCCCCGACCGCGCGAAGGTCGCCGCCTCCGTGCGCGAGCGGCTCGGCATCCCCGAGGGCAGCCGCGTCGTCCTGTACGCGCCCACCTGGCGCGAGAACCAGCCCAAGCAGGCGGGCCGCTACGGCCTCGACCTCCAGCTCGACCTCGACGCCGCCCGACGCGCCATCGGCGACGACCACGTGCTCCTCGTCCGCAGGCACTACCTCGTCGGCGGCGCCGTCCCCGGCTCGGACTTCGTGCGCGACGTCACCCGTCACCCGGACGTCAGCGAACTGCTCCTGATCAGCGACGTCCTGGTGACGGACTACTCGTCCCTGATGTTCGACTTCGCGCAGACCGGCCGCCCGATGCTCTTCCACACCTACGACATCGACCACTACCGCGACACCCTGCGCGGCTTCTGCTTCGACTTCGCGGCCCAGGCGCCGGGACCGCTGCTCGCCACCAGCGACGAGGTGATCGCCGCGCTGCGCGACCCGCAGGCAGCCACCGCCGCGTACGCCGACGCGTACGACAGGTTCCGCGAGGTCTTCTGCGATCTGGACGACGGGAACGCGGCCGCCGGAGTCGTGGACGCCATGCTTGAGGGAGGCCGCGCATGAGGACGCCGGAACTGCACGACGTCAGCTGTGTCGTGGTCGCGGGCCCGGACACCGACGCGCTCGAACATTCGGTGCGGTCCGTGCTCGACCAGACGATGGGCAACGTCGAGGCGGTCGTCGTCGACCCCGGTGCGGACGGACCCGCCCGGGAGGCGGCACAGGCGCTCGCCGCCGATCAGCCGCACCGGGTGCGCCTGGTCCGTGCCGGGGGCCCGATGTCCGTGGCCGCGTCGCGGAACCTCGGGCTCGACGCGGCACGCGGGCGGTACGTCATCGTGCTCGGCGAGGGCGAACTCCTGGAACGGCACGCCTGCCGCAACCTCTTCGACGCCGCGCGCACCACAGGGGCCGACCTGGTGGCGGGGCGCTGGACGCGGCTCACGGCAGGCGGCAAGAAGCAGCGGGGCCCCGGCTGGCATCCTCAACTGCACGCGCGGACGAGGAGCGTGGAGAACCTCGCAGACGTCCCCGAACTCGTCGCCAGGGACTCCCTGGTCACCGGGTTCTGCGTCCGCAGGGACTTCCTCCACGCGGCGCGCCTGAGGTACGCGGATGACCTCGTGCACAGCGAGGTCCTCTTCGGCGTCGAGGCCGTCCTCGCGGCGCGCGGCATCACCCTCGTACCGAACCTCATCACCACCCACCGCGCCGAGCCCGATCACGCCCGCGAGACCCCCGCACTCGCCGAGGCCAACGACCGCGTCGCGGCCCTCCTCATCACCCTGGGCCGCCTCGACCTGTGCGACCGGCGCGAACGGGCCTTCCTCACCGATCACGTACTGCCCTGCGCCCGTACGTTCCCGCAGCTCACCGCGGCGGACCGGCGCCGGGCCACGGCCGAACTCGCCCCGCACCTCGAAGCCCGGGCGGACACCCGCGCCCTGGACGCCCTCGAACCCGTGGAGCGGGTGTGCGTGCGGCTGCTCGCCGAGTGCGACACGGACGGCGTGCTCGCTGCCGCGTACGCCCTTGGACGGCCCGGCACCGTCGTGTCGGAGCTGACCGAGTGGGAGGGGAAGGTCTACTGGCGCGCGGACGGACTCGACGACCCTCGCGTACGAGAAATGCTCGACGTCAGTGAACTCGGCCACCAGCACAGGGGGTTGGGCGACGTGCGTCTCCTGAACCGCCTCACCAGATGCGCCGTGAAGGGCGGCAGGGCGGTCCTCGAAGGGAAGGTCGTCCTGCCCGGCGGTCTGGTGCCCGACCGGCCGCCGCTCACCGCCTGGCTCGACGTGCGGGTGCGCGGCACGAACACGAAACGGCGCGGCTTCCGCGTACCCGTGGAGGAAGTGCACTACGACGGCGGCGCCGTCGTCTGGCGCGCCACGGTGGAACTCACCGCCGCGCTGCGGGACCTCGGCATCCGCGACCGGGCCTGGGAGCCGCGGCTTCAACTCGCCGCGGGCGGCCAGGACATCACCACCGAACTCGTCGCCGAACAGGAGACGGTGGGTGCGGTGGGTGCGGTGGGGGCGATGGGGACGGGCCACGGGATCACCGTCACCGGCGGGAACAGGCTGGAGCTGCGCCTCGCGCCCCGCCACCGCGCCGCCCGCACCGTGCGCGCGGCACTGCACTACGCCACCCACTTCCGCCCCGCGCGCAAGCTGAGGCTCCGGGTGCGCGCCCTGCGCAAGAGGTGGGACAGGCTCAGCGGCAAGGCGTTCAAGCTGCGCGTCTACCGCCGTGTGCTGCGGCGCCTCCCCGTCAGCAAGGGCGCGGTGGTCTTCGAGAGCCACACCGGCAAGTGCTACGGCGACAGCCCCCGCGCCGTCCACCAGGAGATCCTCGACCGTGGCCTCCGGCTGCGCTGCACCTGGTCGTACGCCGCCTCGCCCGACGGATTCCCCGACACGGCCCGTCTCGTGCGCCGTTGGTCCTGGCGCTATCTGTGGGCCCTGGGCCGCGCCGAGTTCTGGATCGACAACCAGGGCTTCCCGCACGCCCTCGCCAAGCCGCGCCACACCACGTATCTCCAGACCTGGCACGGCTCCGCGTACAAGCGGATGGGCTTCGACGAGGCGCGCCTGAAGACGCAGAACGCCCCGCAGCGCGAGCGGCTCCAGGAGGCCGTCGACCGCTTCGACCACTTCCTGGTGCGCTCCGAGCACGACGTGAACACCCTGGCCCGCGCCTACGGCATCTCCGACGAACGGCTGCTGCGCTGCGGCTACCCGCGCAACGACCGCCTGGTCGCCGCGCGCGCCCGCGACGAGTCGTCGGGCCGCTTCCCGAGGCCCTCCGTCGCCACCGACCTCGGCATCCCCGACCACAAGACGGTGGTGCTCTACGCGCCGACGTTCCGCGGTCTGCCCTCGGGCAACAGGCCGGTGCGGCTGCCCCTGGACGTGCGGGGGTTCGCGGCCCGCTTCGGCGACACCCACGTACTCCTGGTGCGCGCCCACTACATGGAGGCGGCCAGCCTCCCGGCGTGCCCGCCCGGCACCGTCATCGACGTCTCGGCCCACCACGACGTGAGCGAGCTGCTCTGCCTCGCCGACGTCCTGGTGACCGACTACTCCTCGATCATGTTCGACTTCGCGCTCCTGGACCGGCCGTTGGTGCACTTCGCGCCCGACCTCGACGCGTACGCGGCCGAGCGGGGCAGTTACTTCGCGCTGCGGGACGACGCGGGCGGGCCCGTCGTCGAGACGGAGGAGGAGCTCCTTCGCGTGCTCGCCACGCTGAAACAGGCCGACGGCGCGTGGGCACAGGCCCGGCGGGCGTTCGCGGGGCGGTTCGGCGTGTACGACAAGGGGCGGGCCGCGGCCGACGTGGTGGACGCGCTCTTCGGTGAGCGGTTCGGGAACAGCGAGCGGTTCGGAAGCACGGAGAAGAGGGGCGACGCATGACCACGACGACGACGATCGCGAGCGGGCCGAGCACGACGAAGAGCCGCGACCTCTTCCTCGTCGCGAACACCGTCGACGAACTCGGCGGCGTCACCGCCTGGGCCCACCAGATGGCCCGGCTCTTCCAGGGCAACGGCCACCGGGTGCACGTCATCGGCGTCCACGAGGCCGAGCTGAAACTGGCGCTCCCCGACGACCTCGGCTACCCCGTGACCAGCCTGTACGGCGAGCATCCCGCGACCCCGCGTCCGGCGCGCGGCCTCGGCCGCCTGAACGTGGTGGCGCGCTGCCGCGAGTCGGCGAGGGCCGCCGCCCAGCGCCGCGTCGTGGACCGGCTCTCGGAGCTCTTCCGTGCCGCACGCCCCGGCGCGGTCGCCATCGTCACGCAGGTCTGGCCCATGGAGTGGATCAGGGAGGCGGACATCGCGGGCCTGCGCGTCATCGGCATGAGCCATGAGTCGTACGCCTACACCCGTGCCTGTCACCGCTACCGCGCGGTCAAGCGCAGCTACCCGTCCGTGGACCGCTGGCTCGCCCTCACCCAGGAGGACGCCGACGACTGGATCGCCGACGGCATGCACAACGTCGGCGCGATGCCCAACGCCCTCGCGCACCTGCCCGCGGTGCCTTCGCGGCGCGAGGGCAAGGTGGTGTGCAGCATCGGCAGGCTCGCCGACCAGAAGGGCGTCGACATGCTCGTCGACACCTGGGCCCTTGTGGCTCCGCAGCGGCCCGACTGGACGCTGCGGATCTATGGCGCGGGCGCGGACGAGGCGGACCTCAGACGGCAGTGCACGCGGCTCGGTCTCGACGGTTCGGTGGAGTGGCGGGGTCGCACCAGCGATGTGCCGGGCGTCCTTGCCGAGAGCTCCCTCTTCGTGCAGTCCTCGCGGGGCGAGGGGTTTCCGCTGGCCCTGATGGAGGCCATGGCCAGCGCGGTGCCGTGCGCGGCGTTCGACTGCGCGCCGGGCGTACGCGAGATCGTGCGCCACGGCGAGGACGGCCTTCTCGCCCCCGCCGGCGACGTCGAGGCCCTCGCCGACCGCGTCCTGCGCCTCACCGGCAACCCGCGGCTGCGGGACGCGATGGGGGAACGGGCCCGGATGAACGTGCAGCGGTTCTCGCAGGCGCGGGTGCTCGAGCGCTGGGAGGCGCTGTTTGAGCTGCTTGAACGGTGAGTGCTCCTGCGGGTCGGTGGGGGCTGGGCGCGCCGTTCCCCGCGCCCCTTACGGGGCGCGAGGACCCGGCGTCAGGTACGGCCCGAGCGGGCCAGCAGCGACGACAGCAGGCCCCTGGCCCTGCTCCCCGCCCCGGTGGTCGGCATGGACGGTGCGGGCGCCGGGGTCTGCTGCTCCGGGGCCGCCTCGCCCGCGTGGCGTGACGGCGGCTGCTCCGGCGGGGTCGCCTTCTTGCCGCTGATGCGGATCATCGGGAGGCCCGCGACCTCCTCGGCGCCGTGCCACATGTCGTCGCGCCCCTTCAGGAACGCGGCGAGGTCGGCGTGGATCGCGTCGTAGTCGCCCCACGTGCCGTAGAACTTCGTGGCCGTGATGCAGAGCGGTTTGAGCCCCGTGCTCGCCACCGCGCCCCATGTCGCCGCGGCTACCCCCGGACAGTGCTCGGCCCGGAAGTCGTCGAGCACGACGATCCCGTCCTGCCCGAGCACCTCACGGGCGGCGGCGATGTCCGCGTGGACGTGCTCGTACAGGTGCGAGGCGTCGATGTGCACGAAGCGGCAGCTGTCCGCCTCCACGTGCGCGGTGATCCCCGAGGACGGCTCCTGGACGATCTGCGGCAGCCCCTCGTGGAAGGAGCGGTAGTTGGCCTCGAAGGCGCGGCGCGTGAGCGTGGCGTACGAGCGGCCCATCTCGGCGGAGTTGGCCTCGTCGGGGGCGGGCGAGTCGAAGAGGTCGCAGACCGTGAAGGTCTCCTCCGCGCGCAGGTACGCGCCCATGAAGATGGCGCTCTTGCCCAGATACGCGCCGAGCTCGAGCAGATCACCCCGCTCGGCCCTGTCCAGCTGCCTGCTCATGATCCAGTCGAAGAGCACCTGGTCGACCGGGTGGAACCAGCCCTTCACATCGGAGAGTCCGCGTGGCCGCGGCAGCTGACCGGGGGCGTCGGCGGGCTTGGTGGCTGTGGAGGCTGAAGCGTTCTGCATATCTGGTCCCGTAGGTGGGGGGATGAGGAGGACAGTGCGGCGGACGCGTGGGGGCGCCGGAAGCACGGTGCGGCGGGATGCGGTGCGGTCAGAAGCGTCGAGTGGGCCGGGAGGCGTCGGCCCGAGGCAGCGGCTCATCGGCGCTCCCCGCGGCAGGCGCCGGGTGCCGGTCCGCCAGTGGCGCCACAGACGGTAGACCCCCTGCCTCACCGAGCACCACATGCCTCACAACCCGTTCAGCCGCCCGCCCGTCGTCGTACACGCAGAAGCGGTCTCGGAACGCCGCGCGCAGCTGTGCCGAGCGCGAGCCGCGCCAGTGCCCGGTCGCGAAGATGTCGGTGAGCTCGTCCTCGCTGCGGGCGATCGCGCCCGGCGGGAAGCGGCGCACGTCGAAATAGGTGCCGCGGGTCGCCTCGTACGCCTCCCAGTCCTCGGCGTGCAGGACGACGGGCCGGTCGAGGTTGGCGTAGTCGAACATCAGTGAGGAGTAGTCGGTGACCAGGGCGTCGGAGGCCAGGCAGAGGGACTCGACGCTCGGGTGGTCGGAGACGTCGATCAGGCGGCCCGCCGAGGGCGCCATGGGTGCCCCGTACGAGTGATGGGCGCGGGTGAGGATGACGAAGCGGGGGCCGAGGTTGTGCAGCACGCGCTCCAGGTCGAGGGAGCGCAGCTGCGTGTGGCGGTAGTCGCGGTGGGTGGGCGCGTACAGGATGGCGACGGCGCCCCGGGGGATGCCGATGGTCTCGCGCAGGCGGGCCACGTCGGCGGAGCTCGCCCGCTGGTAGATGTCGTTGCGCGGGTAGCCGTACTCCAGGGTCGTGTAGGAGGCGGGGAACACGCGCTCCCAGACCAGCGTCGAGTGCCGGTTCGCCGACAGGAGGTAGTCCCATTTGTCGGCGTTGCGCATGAGCGCGGCGAAGTCCATGCCCCGTGCGGCGGCCGGGCGGTCCTGGAGGTCGAGGCCCATCAGCTTCAGGGGGGTGCCGTGCTGGGTCTGGATCATGATCTGGCCGGGGCGTTTGACCATCCTGCGGTCGAAGTTCACGTTGTTGACGAGGTACTTGGAGCGGGCAAGGGCCGTCCAGTACGCCGCCGTGCCGGGGCGGAGCCTGCGCGTCGCCGTCGGCAGGGTGTGGTGGTGGACCGGGTCCGCGATCCACGCGGTGCGGATGTGCGGGGCGTGCTCGCGCAGCGCGGCCTCCAGGGCGCCGGGGTTGCAGCCGTAGCCGCGTCCCCAGTACGAGGAGAAGACGGCACGGTCGGCGCGGACCGGCAGGTGCAGCTGGATGCGGTAGTGCAATTGCAGCACGGCGCCCTTGGAGCGGCGCCGCGCGGTGGCCGCGTACCGCGCGGCCCTGGTTCTCAGGCGCATCGCCGTCCACAGGGTGCGGTACGTGCGGTGCGTGCCCAGGCGTACGAGGCCGTGCCGCAGCCGGGTGCTCGCGCGCGGGCGTGCGCCGGGGACGCGGTAGCGGCGGTAGTGGGTGCGGGCCTTGCGCAGGAACGCGGGGCGGCTGCCGCGCGGGAGGCGGTCGCGCTTGGTGAAGACCGTCGAGAGGTGGTCGACCATCCGCCGGAAGAGGAGGGGCCGCCAGGCCGCCGAGAGCTCGGGGTGCTGGTCGAGGAACGTGAAGACCCGCTCGTACTGGTCGAAGATGTCGAAGTGCCGACGCGTCGTGGTGCGCAGGATGCTGCCGCGGCGGCGCTGGAGGTAGTGCACGCAGACCCGGTCGAGGGTGGCGATCGTGCCCGCCTTCATCAGGACCGGGTACGTCCAGGGCGTGTCCTCGTAGAGGCCGGGCGGGAAGGTGAAGCCCTCGCGCTCGATGAAGTCCCGGCGGTAGGCCTTGTTCCAGGCGACCATCAGGAGCCGCAGCAGGCCGGGCCTCTCGCTCAGCGGGAAGGGGACGTCGCCGTCTTCCTTGAGGAGCCCCGAGAACTGGTTGCGCACGGCCTCGCCCGACCAGAACACGCGCGCGTAGTCGTAGATCAGGACGTCCGGCTCGTCCGTCTCCTTGATGCGGTCCGAGATCGCGTGCAGGGAGTCCGGGGTGAGGGTGTCGTCGCTGTCGAGGAAGATCAGGTAGTCGCCGGTGGCATGCTCCATGCCCGCGTTGCGGGCCCTGCCAAGGCCCACGTTCTCCTTGAGGTGGACGGCCCTCACCCGGGTGTCACCGGCCGCGCACTCGTCGATGAGGGCGCCGCACGCATCGGGTGAGCAGTCGTCGACCACGATCAGTTCGAGGTCCGTGAACGACTGACCGAGGACGGATCCCAGGCATGCGTGCAGATACGCCTGCACCTTGTACACGGGCACGATGACACTGAACCGGGGCAAGGCACATCCATGGGTCGGCGGGGGCGTACTGCCCGGCAACGCCCCGACCGCCGGTCGGGTTACGCCGACGCGGCATCCGGGGGACCCGCGTTCGGGGGACGGACGTGAGCGAGGCGGCCCCCGTCCTCGTGGGCCGCCTCACTCGTCGTCGAACGCATGCGCCTATCCGTGGCCGACCGGCTACTTCACCGCGCCCGCCATCACACCGGACACGAACTGCCGCTGGAACGCGAAGAACACGGCCAGCGGGATCACCATCGAGATGAACGCGCCGGGCGCCAGGATCTGCACGTTGTCGCCGAACGACCGCACCTGCTGCTGGAGCGCGACCGTGATCGGCGGATTCTTGGAGTCGGCGAAGATCAGCGCGATCAGCATGTCGTTCCAGACCCAGAGGAACTGGAAGATGCCGAGCGAGGCGATCGCGGGCGCGCCGAGCGGCATCACGACCCGGAAGAAGAGCCGCAGCTCACCGGCCCCGTCCAGGCGTGCGGCCTCCAGGAGTTCGCGGGGGATCTCCGCGAAGAAGTTCCGCAGGAGGAAGATCGCGAACGGCAGACCGAACGCCACGTGGAAGACGACCACGCCGACCGTCGTCTCGAAGATGCCGATCGCGCCGAAGATCTTCGACACCGGGAGCAGCGCCACCTGCACGGGCACCACGAGCAGCCCCACCACAGCGAGGAACCACCAGTCGCGCCCCGGGAACTCCATCCACGCGAAGGCGTATCCGGCGAGGGACCCGATGATCACGACGAGCAGTGTCGCCGGGACGGTGATCGTGATGCTGGACAGGATTGAGTCGGTGATCGTCTCGTCCTTGAGGAGGTTCGTGTAGTTGTCGAGGGTCAGCTGCGACGGCGCGGTGAACACCTTCCACCAGCCGCTCTCCGCCATGTCGGCCGAGCTGCGCAGCGACCCGAGCAGCAGACCGACGGTCGGCACCAGCCAGAAGAGCCCGACAAGGACGAGGAAGACGCGTACGGCGGTGCCGCTCAGGACGGAGGCGATCCGCCCGCCGAGCGACTGCTTGGCCTTCACCACTTCGACTTGGGTGGTCATCGCTGTCGCTCCCGCCGCAGTCGCCGGACATTGAAGAGCATCACCGGGATCACGAGGAGGAAGAGCAGCACGGCGATCGCGCTCGCCACGCCGGAATCGTCATCGAGGAACGCGGAGTTGTAGAGCTGAAGGGCCAGGACGTTCGCGTCGTCCTTCGACGAGTTCGGCGGGATGATGAAGATCAGGTCGAAGATCTTCAGTACGTTGATCATGAGCGTGACCGCCACCACCGCGAGCACCGGAGCCAGGACCGGCACGGTGATCCGGCGGAAAACCTGCCACTCGTTGGCGCCGTCCACGCGGGCCGCCTCCAGGAGTTCACGCGGCACACTCGCGAGCCCGGCCGCGATCAGGACCATCGCGAAGCCCACCCAGATCCACAGGTACGAGCCGATGACCGCGGGTGTGATGAGGGAGGGGCCGAGCCAGTCCACGCCGTTGTAGGGCTCTCGGAAGTTCGACGCGGGGAAACGGAGTTGAGCCCCGTCGGCCTCCTTGGGAAGCGCGAAGGTGCCGTCGCCCGCCGCCTCGGTCGAAGCCACCACCTTGCCGTCCTTGACGGCCTCGACCTTGATCCCGGCATAGCCGAACTCGGTCTTGTCCGGGGCGTTCATCTCGCCCCTGCCCTTGCCGCGCGTGAAGTCCTGCCAGGCAGTGCCCGTGACCTTGTCGGGGTCCGGCTTCGCGGCCGCCGCGGACTTGGCGTCGTCCGGCATGTTCTCCGGCGCCACGCCGGTCAGCGGCAGCGCCACCGGAGAACCCGCGCTGACCGGCTCACGCGTGATGAAGGCGCCACCGCCCGCGGACTTCAGGGGCGACTCCGTACTGGGATGCGCCTGCGGGAAGGAGGACGACTTGGCGAACGTGTCGTGCACGCCCACGATGACGGCGTTGGCGACACCCCGGTCGGGATCGGACTCGTACACGAGCCGGAAGATGATGCCGGCCGCGAGCATCGAGATCGCCATCGGCATGAAGATGACCAGCTTGAACGCCGTGCCCCAGCGGATCCGTTCGGTGAGCACGGCGAAGATCAGGCCGAGGCCGGTCGCCAGGGTCGGGGCGACGACCACCCAGATCGCGTTGTTCTTGACCGCGGTCAGGATGGTGTCGTCCGTGAACAGGGTCTTGTAGTTGCCGAACGCCGTGAAGTCGCCCGACTTGTCGAAGAAGCTGCGGAAGACGGAGTACCCGATGGGGTAGAGGACGAGCGCGCCGAGCAGCACCAGGGCGGGCAGCAGGAAGAGCACCGCCATGCCCCTGTGCGTTCCGGTCACGCTCTTGCGCGGCTTGGGAGCCGGGGACAGCGCCGAGCTCGGCGTGCCCCCGGCGTTCGCGGACGCCATCGCGTCAGTCCTTGTAGGCCTTGGCGGCGGCCGTCTCCAGAGCCTTCTGCGTGCCCTCGACGTCCTTCGGGTTCTTCAGGAAGTCCTGCAGCGCCTTCCACTCCCCCTTGCCGGGCGTGCCGCCGAAAGCCTGCGGGGCCTGGTCGGACATGTCGAAGCGGATGTCGTCGCCCGCCGCGATGAGGGCCTTGGCGATGCTCCGCTGCACGTCGTTCGGGTACGCCGCCATGTCGAGGCTCTTGTTCGGCGAGACGAAACCGCCCGCCTCGGCCCAGATCTTGGCAGAGTCCGGAGACGCGAGATAGGTGAGCAGGGCCTGGGCGCCCTTGGTTTCCTTCAGCGCGACGGCGGCGTCACCGCCGACGACCGCCGGGGACTCGCCCCCGACCGCGGGGAACGGGAACACCTTGGCGTCCGTGCCGATCTCGGCCTTCGTCTCCGAGATCGGCAGCGAGACCATGTCGCCCTCGAAGACCATGCCCGCCTTGGGCTGGTCGCCGCCGGTGAAGGTCTGCTTGACCGACACGGGGAACTCGGTCTGCAGCGCGCCGTCGGCGCCGCCCGCGACGAAGCCCTTCGTGCCGAAGACCTGGCCGAGCGTGGTCAGCGCCTTCTTCACGGACGGGTCCGTCCATTTGATCTCGTGCTTGGCGAGCTGGTCGTACTTCTCGGGGCCCGCCTGCGAGAGGTAGATGTTCTCGAACCAGTCGGTGAGGGTCCAGCCGTCGGCGCCCGCGACCGAGATCGGCGGTACGCCGGAGTCGTACACGGTCCGGGCCGTCTTCATGAAGGCGGACCAGGTCTTGGCCGGCTTGGCGCCCGCGTTGTCGAAGACCTGCGTGTTGTACCAGACCAGGGACTTGTTGGCGGCCTTGAAGTACACGCCGTACTGCTTGCCGTCGACGGTACCGAGGTCCTGCCAGCCCTTCGCGTAGTTCTTGTCGAGCTCCTTCTGCGCCGCGGGCCCGACCGGCTTGGCCCACTTGTTGGCCACGGCCTGCTTGATCGCGCCGACCTGCGGAAGCATCGCGACGTCCGGCGGCTGACCACCCGCGACCTTCGACTCCAGGAAACTGATGATGGGATCCTGGGCGGGTACGAAAGTGACCTTGGCCCCGGTCCGCTTCTCGAACTCGTCGAGAACCTTGAGGAAGACCTTCCGCTCCGAGCCGCCCCATACGGCGGCGACGGAGACGGTCTGCCCGTCCAGCTTGGGCAGTTGAACCGCGGCGCCGCTCTCCTTGCCGCTGGCCTTGCCCCCGCCGTCCTTGTCGTTGTTGTCGTCGCCACCGCACGAGGTGACGGTGAGCGCGAGCGCGCTCGCGACGACTGCCGCGGCGATTCTGGCGGTGGTACGCCGATGGTGCGGTGCCCTGCGTGTACGAAGAGTGCTGCGCATCACTGCCCCGTTCTCTTCCCTGGTCCCTGGCGAGTCCGTGCGGCCTGTCTACGCCCGCGCGGGGAGAAGCGGCAAGAGCGCCAACCATGACAACGGGTTGATCGTGATGGCGTTGTGACGTGCCGTCATGAGCTGGTCTGTTCTTCGTTGTGGGCAGGCGTTCCGCAGGGCGGAACGGGTGGGCGCAACGCAGCAGTGCCGGGCACCAATAGAAGAGGCGCCCGGCACAAGCAGCAACGCAGAGCTACAAAAGGGACGGCACCTGATCCGCGGCAACAGAGCGCGCGGCCCGCTCCAGGGCGCTGGCGAGGAGGGCCAAGTCGGTAGGCCCGTTACCGAGTTCACGGACAGGGCGGCGGGCCGGAGGGTCGCCCATCCGCTCCCACTCCAGAGGAACAACCGTGGGCCGCAAGGTGGACGTACGAGGAATCCGCCCCGTAACCCGCCCCGCCTGAAAGGGACTCACCCGCCCCTCGGCGGTACGAAGCTCCCCCCGCCCCGGGGCAGGCTCCTCCGCCCCAGGAGAAACCGCGTCCAGAGCGATCCGCACGGCGGCCCGCCGCCCCAGCTCGGTCTCGGGCATCCGCTCACTGCGAGCCGTAGTGGCGACGAGATGCACCCCGAGCCGCTCCCCGTCCCGGGCGACAGCCTCGAGCGCCCGCACGACGGACCCCGCCGCAGGCCGCCCCGGCGACCCGAGCGCAGGCGAGAGCAGCGCGTCGAAGTCATCGACGAGCACGACGAGCCGAGGCAACGGAGGTCCGGGCTCGACCCCCTTGCTGACAGCGACGGGCCGCAACCGCATCGTGGAACTCGACGGCGGCTCAAGATCGCCCCCGCCGCTGCCGGAACCGCTGACGGAAGACGCCCGCGTATGCCACTCGGCGAACCCGAGCCGTCCGAGCAACTCGGCCCGCCTCTTCAGCTCGGCGGTCAGGGACTGGGCGAACTCCCGCATCCGCACGGGGTCGTTGGCGGCCAGGTGTGTGGTGACGTGCGGCAGGTCCATACAGACCGCGAGGCCCTCGACCAGCCGTACGTTCCCCCCGTTCGTCCCGCTGTTCCCGCTCCCCGTGCTGTCCCGTCCGTCGATGAGGACCATGCCGAGACGGTCGGGACGCTCCGCCGCGGCCAGCGACGCGGCGATGGACCGCAGCAGTTCCGTACGACCGCTCCCCGAAGGGCCCTCGGCAAGCACGTGCGGACCCTCGGTGGAGAGGTCCACGACCACGGGCCCGCGCGGCCCGGCCCCGAGCACCGTCCAGGCCCGCCCGCCCGACGCCTCCGCGTCGTCGGCGGCAGCGGCCCACCGCGCCATCAGGGACGCGGGCGTGGCTCGGGCTAGTCCCAACTCGTCGAGAAGCCGCGCCATTTGGGGCAACGGAGCAGACACGCGCGCGTGCCCGTCGCCGGGCGCCCCGTCCGTGCGGAAAGGCGCCAGGGCGCGCGCGAACCGCTCGGCCCAGGCCTGCGACACCGCGTCCACCGCCGCGATGGTGCCGTGTCCCGCCGGATGCCCGTCCACGGTCCGCAGCAGCCGAAGGGCGGTCGCCACGTCGCCGCTGAGCAGCGCGACGGCACCGCAGGCGCGGAAGGCGGGCGATACGGAACAGGCGGCTTCGTACGTGGCGGACACCGGCGACGCGGGCGACGCGGCGGGCGTCTCCGCCAGGCAGACGACGTGGATCCCGGCGCTGCCCCCTTCGCGCGCGAGCCGCGTCACGGCTTCGCGAAGACCGGCGGACCCGGGATCGCCGTCCACCACGACGACGGTGCGGGACCCGGCGTCCAGGGGGCTCTCGGCGGGGCTTTCGGCGGCCCTTTCGGCGGCGGACGCCTTGTCCGCCACGTAGTCCTCGAGGCGCCGGAGCAGCTCTCCCGTACGCGCTGCCGCCTGCTCGCGGTCGTAGGCGAGGAGGAGGCGGCAGTCCTGGCCGTGCGTGGGCCGCAGATGCGGGAGCCAGCCGAGCCAGGACCACTCGGCTGCGCGCTCCGGTGTGGGCCGTGCCCGGTCCGTGCTGAGCAGCACGATCTCCAGGGCGTCGGGGGAGTGCAGCGCCGCGAGCTGGGAGACGACGGCACGGGCGAGCCCCGTGAGCCGCTCGCGCGGTCCCGCGAGGCCGAGTGCGCCCGCCTCCCGCAGGCTGACCGTCACGGGAACGGCGGGCAGCAGGCCGCGCTCGTCAGGGGCCGTGCGGTCGACCGTGCCGAGCCTGACCGCGAGCGCCTCCGGGTGGCCGGGCCCGCGCTCCCAGAGCCGGGGGCCCGGACCGAGCGCCGTGAGCAGCAGGGCGGCGGGGTCGGGCCAGGACTCCGGGGTCCGCGCGGCGGCGGCCACCGCGAGATCCTCGGGGGTGGGAACCGCCGGTTGCGGGGGCGAGGCGCCGTCCCCCGTCGTTTCGTACATGTCGTCTTCGTAGCCGCTCTGCCCCGGCTCGTCGTCACGGGCGCCCGTGATCCGCCGGGCCCAGGCGGAGAGGCCGCCTCGTTTGCGCAGGTTGCGCGGCACGGTCGTCCCGCGCGCGGGGGTGCCCAGGCGGGTGCTCTCGGTGTCCGGGGCGCCGCCCTGCTGGGGCACGAGCGGCACATCGGTGAGGGAGGTCCGGCCGTACTCCCCTTGCGTTCCCTGCGTCCCGTCCCGGCCGTCGTCGCCGGCGGAACCCCAGCCCGCGGAGCCGTAGGCGTGATGGGTGCCGCCGGAGGGCGCGTGGCCCGCTCCGGGGGGCGCACTCCGGAGGTCGTCAGCGCTCGGGCCGCTCTGGCCGCTCGCGGCGACCCGCACGCGCACGTGCCCCTCGCCGTCCGCCGCCGTCGGCAGCGCGCCGCCCGTCCCGTCCCCGGTGGTGAGCCGCAGCGCCGACTCGCCGAGCCGCAGCAGGGAGCCGGGGGAGAGGCGCACCGGCTGGTCGGTGATCTCGCGGCCGTCCACCGTCGTGCCGTTCGTGGAGCCCAGGTCCGTGACGGTGACCTGGCCGTCCGGGGCGAGCGTCACCGCGCAGTGCAGTCGGGATACGTCCGGGTCGTCCAGCGGGACGTCCGCGTCCCCCGAGCGGCCGACGCGGATCTGGCCGCCGTGCAGGAGGTGTACGCCGCCCGCGTCGGGGCCCGCGATGACGTGCAACTGGGCGGCGGCTGATGCGAGTTCGGGTCCTGGCTCGGCGGGGGAGCCGAGCGAGAGCACCGCTCCGTCGATGAGCGGGGGCTCCCCGATGGTGCAGCGCTGGGCGTCGAGCCGCTCCGACTCCGCGTACAGGACGACCGGTCCCTCACCGCCTGATACGACCGCGGCGAGGCCGGAGGCGACAGTGGCGAGCGCGGTGCCCGCGGGGGCGGTGACCAGCACGTCACAGGCGCCGCGCGGCACGGCAGGACGGCCCTGGGGCTCGGCGGTCTGGCCGCTGCGCGGCCCGAGGACGGTCAGCCGGATCTGCATCGCCGTCAGCGGTCCCTTCTGCCCTTGCCGCAGGGCGCGGGGACGCGCGCTGTACTCGCGCTGTGATTCCCCCCACCGCACACGGCCACATCGGCCAGTAACAAGAAGGCATCTTCGCACCTGCCGCTGACAACACGCCCGGCGGCCACCCGTAAGTGATCTTGATTGGTCGGCTCTGCTCGGAAAAGTGCCTGCTTGGACCGTTGCGATCACCGGTCGGCGCATCGTGACGAAGGTCAATTCGACGCCCATCGGCAACCAACGGCGTCAGTGGAGCGTCTTTCCACCGAACAGTTATCCGGTCAGCTGCCCGGCCACCCCGTGGCCGGGTCGGAATGAGACCGGCCGGTGCCCCGTTCGGCGGCACTAGAGTGGGTCGGAACACCCTCCGGCGGGTAGCCGGGTACGGACAGACCAGTCAGATCAGTAGATCAGCAGGGAGCCTGACGTGCGGCCGGTAGGCAGCAAATACCTGCTCGAGGAGCCGCTCGGTCGCGGCGCCACGGGCACCGTCTGGCGGGCCCGCCAGCGCGAGACCGCGGGTGCCGAGGCGGCAGTCCCGGGCCAGCCCGGCGAGACCGTCGCTATCAAGGTCCTCAAGGAGGAGCTCGCCAACGACGCGGACATCGTGATGCGCTTCCTGCGCGAGCGATCCGTCCTGCTCAGGCTGACGCACCCGAACATCGTGCGGACCCGCGACCTGGTCGTCGAGGGGGAGCTCCTCGCCCTCGTCATGGACCTGGTCGAAGGACCTGACCTGCACCGCTATCTCCGTGAGAACGGCCCGTTCTCGCCGGTCGGCGCGGCCCTCATGACCGCCCAGATCGCCGACGCCCTCGCCGCGAGCCACGCGGACGGAGTCGTGCACCGCGACCTGAAGCCCGCGAACGTCCTGCTCAAGCAGGACGCCGACGGCTCGATGCATCCGATGCTCACCGACTTCGGCATCGCGCGCCTCGCCGACTCCCCGGGTCTGACCCGCACCCACGAATTCGTCGGCACGCCCGCGTACGTGGCGCCCGAGTCCGCCGAGGGCCGCCCGCAGACCAGCGCCGTCGACATCTACGGCGCGGGCATCCTCCTGTACGAGCTCGTCACCGGCAGCCCGCCCTTCGGCGGCGGCTCGGCCCTCGAAGTCCTGCACCAGCACCTGAGCGCCGAACCGCGCCGCCCCTCCACGGTCCCCGACCCGCTGTGGACGGTCATAGAGCGCTGCCTCAGCAAGAACCCCGACCACCGCCCCAGCGCCGAGAACCTCGCGCGGGGCCTGCGGGCCGTCGCGGAGGGCGTGGGCGTGCACGCGTCCAGCGCGCAGATCGCCGCCGCGGAGGGCGTGGGCGCCCTCCTCATGCCCGACCCGTCGCCCGCCGCGGTGCCGGGCACGGCCGGTGCGGCCGACCCCACCCAGGTGCTTCCGAACAACGCGGGGTCGTACGACCCCAGCGCGCCGACGAGCGTCATGCAGAACACCGGCGGCCATGGCTCCGGGGACGCCGACCCGACGTCGGTGCTGCCCACCGGCAGCGGCAGCCGCGGCGCGGCCGACCCGACGGCCGTCATGCCGCCGGTGCCGCCGAACCAGCCCGGCGGCACCCCGGACGACCAGCATCCCTGGCAGAACCAGATGCGGGCGGCCCGGGACCGCAACGAACAGACGCAGGTCCAGTCGTACATGGACCCCAACGACGACCCGCTGCGCCGCCGCCCGCAGCGCCAGGTGGCCCGCCCGCAGCAACAGCAGCCGCAGCAGCGCCCCCAGCAGTACGCGCCGCAGCAGCAGCGCCAGCAGCGTCCCCAGCAACAGCAGTACGCTCCCCAGCCTCAGCAGCAGCAGTACGCGCCGCCGCAGCAGACGCCGCCCCAGCAGCCGCCCGCGGGACGGCCGCCGCGTGAGCCCAGGCAGCGCGGCTCGAACCCGAACCGGATGAAGATCCCGGGTCTCGGCTGCCTCAAGGGGTGCCTCTTCACGATCATCATCCTCTTCGTGGCGAGCTGGCTCGTCTGGGAGCTGAGCCCGCTCCAGGAGTGGATCGGCACGACGAAGGGCTACTGGGAACAGCTGACGGACTGGTACGACACGGTGTCCAGCTGGATGGGGAAGGTGGGCGGCAACTAGCCGCGACCGGCCGCCCTGCGATCAGTGGTGGGCGAATCCCCGACCGAGTCTGGGGATTTGTCGACACCTGCAGGGTGATTTCTGCTCCTGGAGTGAAGGTTGGCGTCGAGGCCGCGTAGCTTTGTCGCCAACACGCATCCGTAGGAGCAGTCTTGGCACGCAAGATCGGCAGCCGGTACACCGCCCACCAGATCCTTGGTCGGGGCAGCGCCGGCACGGTGTGGCTCGGCGAGGGACCCGAGGGTCCCGTCGCCATCAAGCTGCTGCGCGAGGACCTGGCGTCCGACCAGGAGCTCGTCGGCCGCTTCGTCCAGGAGCGCACGGCGCTCCTCAGCCTCGACCACGCGCGCGTGGTGGGCGTCCACGACCTGGTGGTCGACGGCAACGACCTCGCCCTGGTGATGGACCTGGTCCGCGGCACGGACGTGCGCACCCGCCTGGACCGTGAGCGGCGTCTCGCTCCGGAGGCGGCGGTGGCGATCGTGGCGGACGTCGCTGACGGCCTCGCGGCGGCGCACGCAGCGGGGATCGTGCACCGTGACGTGAAGCCGGAGAACGTGCTGCTCGACATGCAGGGCCCGCTCGGCCCCGGCGGCTCGCACCCCGCGCTCCTCACGGACTTCGGGGTGGCGAAGCTGATCGACTCCCCGCGCCGCACCCGCGCCACAAAGATCATCGGCACGCCGGACTACCTCGCCCCGGAGATCATCGAGGGCCTGCCCCCGCGCGCGGCCGTCGACATCTACGCGCTCGCGACCGTCCTGTACGAACTCCTCGCGGGGTTCACGCCGTTCGGGGGAGGCCACCCCGGGGCGGTGCTCCGCCGCCACGTCACGGAAACGGTTGTGCCGCTCCCCGGCATCCCGGACGAGCTCTGGCAGCTGATGGTCCAGTGCCTTGCGAAGGCCCCGGCGTCCCGCCTGCGCGCCTCGGAGCTGGCGGCGCGGCTGCGGGAGCTGCAGCCCCTGGTGGCGGGGATGCCGCCGCTCGACGTGGACGAGCCGGATACGGAGCCGCTCGAGGAGGAGGCGCAGGAGGAGCCGGCGCCGGAGCCGGCCCCGGGCGCTCCACGCCGTGGCGCGGTCCCTCTCGTCCCCGGGTCGTCCCCCGACTCGAACCGGGACACGCACACCTCCATGCGCGTGCCCGGCCCCGACGAGCTCGCCGGGGGCGCCCGCGGCACGGCTCGCGCCCCTCGCGCGTCCGGCGCGGCCCGCCCCGGCTCCGCCCGCCACCGCGCCTCGGCCCGCCGCCGCAGGATCACGCTCGGCGTGGCGGGGGCGGTTCTGGTGGCCGCGGCAGGCATCGGTACCTGGGCGGCCACGAACGGCGACGACGCGGACGCGACCCCCCAGGACCAGAAGAACTCCTCCCCCGCAACACCGTGACCCCGGACTCCCCCCCCCCCCCCCCGGGACAGGCTCGGCCGGAGTGGACCGGCAGGCGGAGACAGGGCCCGAGGCGGGCAACCCGGCGCCCGTGCCCCTACGGGCCCGGCCCGACGCGGGAGGACCCGGCCCGGACGGCGGGCCCGGACAAGCCGCTCGGCAGGGGCGGCGACCACGCCCCCGTAGCCGCGAGGGAAGACCGCTTGCCCCCAGCCGTTAGGCTGGACCCGTGGCAGTCGTCGATGTATCCGAAGAGCTCAAGTCCCTCTCCTCGACCATGGAGTCGATCGAGGCCGTCCTGGACCTCGACAAGCTGAGGGCAGACATCGCTGCGCTCGAGGAGCAGGCGGCCGCGCCGTCCCTGTGGGACGACCCGGAAGCGGCACAGAAGATCACCAGCAAGCTGAGCCACCTCCAGGCGGAGGTCCGCAAGGCCGAGGCGCTCCGTAACAGGATCGACGACCTCAGCGTGCTCTTCGAGATGGCCGAGGAGGAGGACGACCCGGACACCCGCGCCGAGGCCGAGACCGAGCTCACGGCCGTCAAGAAGGCGCTGGACGAGATGGAGGTCCGCACCCTCCTCTCCGGGGAGTACGACGCCCGTGAGGCTCTCGTCACCGTCCGCGCGGAGGCCGGCGGCGTGGACGCCTCCGACTTCGCCGAGAAGCTGCAGCGCATGTACCTGCGCTGGGCAGAGCGCCACGGCTACAAGACGGAGCTCTACGAGACGTCGTACGCGGAAGAGGCCGGCATCAAGTCGACCACCTTCGCCGTCCAGGTCCCGTACGCCTACGGAACGCTCTCGGTCGAGCAGGGCACCCACCGTCTCGTCCGCATCTCGCCCTTCGACAACCAGGGCCGTCGCCAGACCTCCTTCGCGGGCGTCGAGATCCTCCCGGTCGTCGAGCAGACCGACCACATCGAGATCGACGAGTCCGAGCTGCGCATCGACGTCTACCGCTCGTCGGGCCCCGGCGGCCAGGGCGTGAACACGACCGACTCCGCGGTCCGCCTGACGCACCTGCCGACCGGCATCGTCGTCTCCTGTCAGAACGAGCGCTCGCAGATCCAGAACAAGGCGAGCGCGATGAACGTCCTCCAGGCCAAGCTCCTCGAGCGCCGCCGCCAGGAGGAGCAGGCGAAGATGAACGCCCTCAAGGGGGACGGCGGCAATTCCTGGGGCAACCAGATGCGTTCGTACGTCCTGCACCCGTACCAGATGGTCAAGGACCTGCGCACGGAGTTCGAGGTCGGCAACCCGGAGTCCGTTTTCAACGGCGAGATCGACGGCTTCCTCGAAGCGGGAATTCGCTGGCGCAAGCAGCAGGAGAAGTAAGCGCCGCTTTATCGACAAGGCAACGTAAGGCAACTGCCGCCCAAGAGGCGGCAGTTGCCTTTTACGTCACAGTCACATCTCCGTACGCCGGTCAACTGCTGCTATTTCAGACATCGCTCGCGCAACGACCTTGACGTTGCTCGGGAAACTGGAAAGGCTAGCGAGCGGCATGCGTATCTCTGGGGCGCGTGTGATCTGTGGGGGCGGATTCAGCGCTCCTGACGAACGCGGACCCGGACGCTGCCTCACTGACGATTCAGCTACTGGGGGTAGCAGCCAGATGACCAAGAAGACGCGGATCCGCGTTGCACGCATAGCGGCAGGTGCGGTGATCGCCGCCGGTGCTTCGCTGACCGCCGCGGGTGCCGCCTCGGCCCTCGACGTCGGCGTCGACCTCGGCGGCGGTGTGGGCGCGAGCGCCAGCGCCGACGAGAACGGCATCGGAGTCGACGTCGGCCTCGGCGACGACGAGACCGAGGACCCCACCGACCCGCCCACGGAGATCCCGACGGAGCCCACCGAGGGCCCGACGGACCCCACGGACGACCCGACGGACCCCACCGAGGAGCCCACGGAGCCCACCGAGGACCCGACGGACCCGGGTACGCCCACCGACGACCCGACGGACCCCTCGGACCCGGGTACGCCCACCGAGGGCCCCAGCGACCCCGGTAACGGCAACGGCACCGGTGGTGGCGGCAACGGCGGCAACGACAACGACCCTGACGGCGGCGCCAACAACCCCGTCGAGCAGGGCAAGGGCAAGGACAGCCTGAACGACACGGGCTCCGCCCCGGTCGAGCAGGGTGACAAGGCCGACAAGGGTGAGCTCGCCGAGACGGGTGCCGCCGAGACCACGTTCCTGCTCATCGGTGCCGCGACGATGATCGCCGGCGGCATCGGCTTCCGCGTTCTGCCGCGCTTCGTCGGCAACCGCGGCGCCGCTGCCTGATAAAGGGCATCGGCACGGCACGTACGTATGACATGACATGACAGAAGGGCCCGGAGCAGCCAGCTCCGGGCCCTTCTGGTGTCCTGGTACGCGCCTGCGGCGCACTGAAGCGCGCCGAGGGGCGCTAAGCGGTCTGGTGCGCCAGCAGGGCCACTGCCGCTATCAGCACGACGAGCAGTCCTATCAGGGCCGCAGGGCTGAGGCCGCCGAACGGCCCCTCTTGCTGCATGCGCTCGCGATTGGCCCGGCACACGGGGCAGCGGCCTTCGCTCACGGGCGACGCGCAGTTCGCGCACACCAACCTGTCGTAGGTCATGCGCTCCTCCTCCCGCACAGTCACAGCCTGCCCAACGCTAGGGGGAACTCAACCGTTCCCCCTACCACTGTGCCAGCTTCCACGAGTTTCGGCGCGGCCCGCCCGTCCTCGTCGGTTTCCGGCTGTTACGTTCCGTGGTATATCCGCGACAATTCGCGCAACTCAGGACGCTGACTGCGCTCCGCTACCCGCTTCGCGTATGGTCACGCTCACCTACCCCCGGCGACCCGTGGTGCATCCGTGATCCGATTCGACAACGTCTCCAAGGCCTACCCCAAGCAGACCCGGCCCGCCCTCCGGGATGTCTCTCTGGAGATCGAAAAGGGCGAGTTCGTCTTCCTGGTGGGCTCTTCCGGCTCCGGAAAGTCCACCTTCCTGCGTCTTGTCCTGCGCGAAGAGCGCACCAGCCACGGCCAGGTGCACGTCCTCGGCAAGGACCTCGCCCGCCTCTCCAACTTCAAGGTGCCGCACATGCGGCGCCAGTTGGGCACCGTCTTCCAGGACTTCCGTCTCCTTCCGAACAAGACCGTCGGCGAGAACGTCGCCTTCGCGCAGGAAGTCATCGGCAAGTCCCGCGGCGAGATCCGCAAGTCCGTCCCCCAGGTCCTCGACCTCGTCGGCCTCGGCGGCAAGGAGGACCGGATGCCCGGCGAGCTCTCCGGTGGTGAGCAGCAGCGGGTGGCGATCGCGCGAGCCTTCGTCAACCGCCCCAAGCTCCTGATCGCCGACGAGCCGACAGGCAACCTCGACCCGCAGACTTCGGTCGGCATCATGAAGCTGCTCGACCGGATCAACCGGACCGGCACGACCGTCGTCATGGCGACCCACGACCAGCAGATCGTGGACCAGATGCGCAAGCGGGTCATCGAGCTGGAGAAGGGCCGTCTCGTCCGCGACCAGTCGCGCGGCGTCTACGGCTACCAGCACTGACGACCCGTACTGATCCACTGCACTGATCCACTGAAAGGGAGCCATGCGCGCCCAGTTCGTCCTGTCGGAGATCGGCGTCGGTCTCCGCCGTAATCTCACGATGACCTTCGCGGTCATCGTCTCCGTGGCCCTCTCGCTCGCCCTGTTCGGCGGCTCGCTGCTCATGCGTGACCAGGTGAGCACCATGAAGGGCTTCTGGTACGACAAGGTCAACGTATCGATCTTCCTCTGCAACAAGGCCGACGCGGAGCAGGATCCCAAGTGCGCCAAGGGCGCGGTCACGAACGAGCAGAAGGAACAGGTCAAGGTCGACCTGAAGAAGATGCCCGTCGTGGAGAAGGTCGAGTACGAATCGGCCGACCAGGCCTACAAGCACTACAAGGAGCAGTTCGGCGACTCGCCGCTGTCCAGCTCCCTCACGCCGGACCAGATGCAGGAGTCGTACCGCATCAAGCTGAAGGACCCGGAGAAGTACCAGGTGGTCGCGACCGCCTTCTCCGGGCGTGACGGCGTGCAGTCCGTGCAGGACCAGAAGGGCATCCTGGAGAACCTCTTCGGGCTGCTCAACGGCATGAACTGGGCCGCGCTCGCGGTGATGGCGCTGATGCTCGTCGTCGCGCTGATGCTGATCGTCAACACGGTGCGTGTCTCCGCGTTCAGCCGGAGACGTGAAACCGGGATCATGCGGCTCGTCGGCGCGTCCAGCTTCTACATCCAGATGCCGTTCATCATGGAGGCCGCCGTCGCCGGGCTCATCGGTGGCGGTGTCGCCTGCGGAATGCTCCTCGTGGGCCGGTACTTCATCATCGACCACGGGCTCGCGCTCTCCGAGAAGCTGAATCTGATCAACTTCATCGGGTGGGACGCGGTCCTGGCCAAGCTGCCGCTTGTACTCGCCATCAGCCTGCTGATGCCCGCGCTCGCCGCGTTCTTCGCGTTGCGCAAGTACCTGAAGGTGTGACAAAACCCGCTGGAGCATTGGGGCGCTGTGCGGTTCAACCGACCGTACGGCGCCCTTCGTTGTCCTAGACTCACCGGCATGTCAGGCCCCGACCGGTTCTGCGACCGGCTCTCCCGGACCCGCCGTATCCGCCGCGGGGCGACCCTGACATTGGTGTTCGCGAGCGTGCTCGCCACCGGTGCGGCCACCGGGTCCTGGGACGACGTGGCCGACGAAGGCCGGAAGTCGCCCGCCCCTTCGTCTTCGTCTTCCGCTTCCACCCGTTCCGTCGCCTCCTCCACGGACGCCGCCTCCGAAGCTGCCGACGCCGCGGCCGAGGCCATGGCTGACGGCAAGTCCGGCGAGAAGGCCGCTGAGGACGCCGTGAGCCGCAGTGGCGACCGCTGGGGGGCGGTGTACTCCCCCGGGGAGTATCAGGAGTTCGAGCAGTCCCTGGACGGCGCGTACACCGGTGTCGGCCTCTGGGCCAGGCGCACGGCCGACGGGCGCATCGAGGTGTCCCGGGTCCAGCGCGGCGGCCCCGCCGAGCAGGCCGGTATCCGCGAGGGCGACCAGCTGAGCAGCATCGACGGCAAGCGCGTCGCGGGCCTTCCCGTCACCGAGGTCGTGTCCCTGCTGCGCGGTACGCACGCGGGCAGCCCGGTCGAGCTCGGCCTGAAGCGGGGCACGCGCGCGTGGAGCGAGACACTGCGCCGGGCCCGCCTCTCCACGGACTCCGTCACGGTCACGCAGCTCGCGGGCGGCGCCGTCCTGATCAAGGTCGAGGCCTTCACCAAGGGGGCGGGCAAGCGCGTACGTTCCGCGGTGCGCGACGCTCCCAAGGGCGCCGGAATCCTGCTCGACCTGCGCGGCAACTCCGGGGGCCTGGTGTCGGAGGCGGTCACCGCGGCATCGGGGCTCGTCGACGGGGGCCTGGTGGCGACGTACGACGTACGCGGTCGGCAGAAGGCCCTGCACGCGGAGCGGGGCGGTGACACCACCAGACCCGTGGTCGCCCTGGTCGACGGCGGCACGATGAGCGCGGCGGAGCTGCTCACGGGCGCCTTGCAGGATCGCGGCCGCGCGGTCGTGGTGGGCTCACGGACCTTCGGCAAGGGCTCGGTCCAGATGCCGAGCCGGCTGCCCGACGGCTCGGTCGCCGAGCTGACGGTCGGGCACTACCGCACTCCTTCGGGGCAGGCGGTCGACGGCCGTGGCATCACCCCGGACCTGGAGGTCCAGGACGGCGCCGAGAGACGGGCCGAGACAGTATTGACTGGCCTCGGACCCCCCTCGTAGTGCGAAAATGGCCAGACTATGGCGAAGGAAAAGGTAAAGCGCAAGGCCGCGAAGGCCGCTGAGAAGGCCCCTGCCCGGAAGATGGTCGCGCAGAACAAGAAGGCGCGGCACGACTACCACATCATCGGCACGTACGAGTGCGGCCTCGTCCTGATGGGCACCGAGGTCAAGTCGCTGCGGATGGGCAGAGCCTCCCTGGTGGACGGCTTCGTGCACATCGACGGCGGCGAGGCGTGGCTGCACAACATCCACATCCCGGAGTACGTGCAAGGGACCTGGACCAACCACTCCGCCACGCGGAAGCGCAAGCTCCTGCTGCACCGGGCGGAGATCGACAAGCTGGATTCCAAGTCGCAGGAGACGGGTCACACGATCGTGCCCCTGGCCCTGTACTTCGTGGACAGCCGGGTCAAGGTCGAGATCGCGTTGGCCAAGGGCAAGAAGGAGTACGACAAGCGTCAGACGCTCAAGGAGAAGCAGGATCTGCGCGAGACGAACCGCGCGGTCGCGGACGTCAAGAAGCGTCAGCGCAGCGCCT
The DNA here is from genome assembly GCF_053606205.1 of Streptomyces sp. NPDC055239. Taxonomy (NCBI): domain Bacteria; kingdom Bacillati; phylum Actinomycetota; class Actinomycetes; order Kitasatosporales; family Streptomycetaceae; genus Streptomyces; species Streptomyces sp. NPDC055239. The sequence continues at coordinate 88,211 of NZ_JBSGRD010000002.1, forward strand.
AACCCGCGGGTCCGCGTGGGCCCGAACGGGGCGCGCGGGAATTGGCTGGCCCCGTCGGGCGTTGGTCACGTACGATGGGCACTGCCCCGCACAGCCGGGGCGCGCATTGATAAAAAAACATGGGGATGATCGGTTTCGACAGCGGATGTCGAAGCAGGGGAAGCGAGCCGAGGAAGCGACAATGATCTCGTTAACCACATGTCGCAACCAATAATCGCCAATTCCAAGAGCGATTCCCAGTCCTTCGCCCTCGCTGCTTAATTAGCAGTGAGTGAAGGACCCTTAATGGGTGTCAGCCCGGGAGTGTTCCCGACCCGGATCCTGGCATAATCTAGGGGACTAAACCATCGAGCCCGGTCACGGGGTTCGATGGGAAATCAAACAGTGACTGGGCCCGTCGGAGACTTGTTCGCGAGATCACCGGGGCCGAGAAAATCGTAGCGAACTGCGCTCGGAGAAGCCCTCCTTTTGCACCGTTGGACGCGGGTTCGATTCCCGCCATCTCCACAATTCCCATGTGAGGTCAAAGCCTCCTGGCCACTGGCCAGGGGGCTTTTTCCGTGTCCGGGGAAGAGAAACGGTGGGCGGGAACGGTGGGTGGACGGGGGCACATCCTCTGGGCATGTGACTCGTTACTGCATCCGAGTGCAGGTTATGTAGAGGTAAGTCCAGGTTCCCGACAGCCCGGCGTGCGGTGGCCGGGCTGAGTACGCAAGTGCAGGAGGCAGTCGCTTGGATGCCACCGTCACTCTTTTCGGCTCCCTTCTCGCCAGCCTCGGAGTCCTTGGCGCGGCAGTGGTGGCGTATCTCGGTAAACGCGGCGAGAACGCGCTTACCGGCTATTCCAGCCTCACGGAGAAGCTCCAGACGGAGCGGGACCGGTTGGAGCGCCAGGTCGCCGAACGCGACGCGAAATTAGCCGAGTTAAACGCTCTGCACGTCCATGACCAGAGCGAGATCGCCCGGCTGCTCAACGACAACCAACGGCTCGGAGGCACTCCGTGATCCAGCTCGAGCGTGTCCTGGCCCCGCGTTGGCGCAGCGTGTTCCTCGTGTGTGTGCTTGTGGCGCTCTCCGGTGTCGCGGCGCTGCTCTGGGCGCGAATCGACGCCGGTGACCGCCGCGCCGACCGGCTCGCCACGGAGGCGGACCGGCGCGGCGACGCGGTGTCCACGCTGGCCAGGGACGTACGGACCCTGCGCGCACAGGTCCGCTCCCACGGGGACACCCCCGCGGCGCCGGACCCGTCCGACGCCGTGGACGACCTCCTGAACCGGGTGCGGGCGCCCGGTTCGCCCGGCGCGGACGGGAAACCGGGGGACAAGGGCGCGCAGGGGGCCGGCGGCCGGAACGGTGATCGGGGTGCGGCGGGAGAGCCCGGGAAAGCGGGAGCGTCCGGCAGCCCCGGCCGGTCCGGCGCCGCGGGCTCGGACGGAGCGGACGGCACGAACGGCACGAACGGCGAACAGGGCCCGGAAGGCCCGGCAGGGGCGGCGGGGCCACCGGGCTCGGACGGCGCCGACGGCGCTGACGGCGCCCATGGCTCCGACGGCGCGGGCGGCGCATCGGGCCCTGCGGGTCCCCAGGGCCCCACAGGCCCGGCAGGCCCCCACGGCGAGCGCGGCCCCAAGGGCGAGCCGGGCGACGCGGGTTCCCCCTGCCCCGACGGCTACAGCCTCCAACAGCCCTCGGCGGACCCGGACGCCTTGGTCTGCCGCCGCAACGGCGTACCCCCGTCGGACCCGGCCCCCGCCCTCCTGCTGCTGCCCGCACTGCTGCCTCGGTGCCGCCGAACGCCGGGTGCGCCGGGCTGACGGGGGCTGCCGGAGGGTCGCGCATCCCGGACCGCCGCATCCCAGCCGAGGCCGCTCCACAGATGTCCGGAGTGGGGTCTGTCGCCGGGCGGTCGTGTCCGGGATGCTCCTGGGTCATGAGTAGACCCGTGAGACGCGTCAACGCCCGCATGCGCCACTGGATCTGGCCCGCCGTGCTCGGTGTCGCGGCGGCCACCCTCTCCGTCAGTTCGCCTGCCGGGGCGGACTCCGACAACAGCGGCCTGCCCGAAGCCATCGACACCATCCTCGGCGATCCACGGATGGAGGGCGGCGCGGCAAGCGTCGTCGTCGCCGACGCCGCGTCCGGTGACGTGCTCTACCAACACCTTCCCAGCGGGCGCCTGATGCCCGCGTCCAACACCAAGCTCCTCACCTCGACGGCCGCCATGGAACGGCTCGGGCCCGACCACCGCTTCACCACCGATGTGCTCACCGACGGCAAGCAGCACGGCTCCGTCCTCTCCGGCGACCTCTACCTGCGCGGCACCGGCGACCCGACGACACTCGCCAAGGACTACGACCAACTCGCCGCGAAGATCGCCGACTCGGGGGTCCGTAAGGTCTCGGGGAGGCTGGTCGCCGACGACACCCGGTTCGACGACAAGCGCATCGGCGACACCTGGTCCGGGGACGACGAGTTCGCGTACTACGCCGCCCAGATCTCCGCACTGAGCGTCGCCCCGGACACCGACTACGACACCGGGACGGTCATCGTCGAGGCCACGCCAGGAGCGAAGGCGGGGGACAGGCCGAAGGTCACGGTGACCCCGAAGACCGATTACGTGGACGTCGACAACACCGCCAAGACCGTCGCAGCCGGCGGCGAGGACACGCTCACCATCGAGCGCGAGCACGGCACCAACACGATCACCGTCACCGGCACTGTTCCGGTGGGGGGTTCAGCCACCAAGGAGTGGATCACCGTCTGGGAGCCGACCGGCTACGCGGCCGCGATCTTCCGGGACGCGCTGAAGGCGCACGGGGTGCGGGTGAGCGGGCCGACGAAGGCCGGACTCGCCACTCCCAAGGGCGCGCGGCAACTCGCCTCGCACGACTCCATGCCGCTGAAGGAGCTGATGATCCCCTTCATGAAGCTCTCCAACAACATGCACGCGGAGAACCTCACGAAGACGATGGGGTACGAGGCGACCGGGCGGCCCGGCAGCTGGCCCGACGGGCTCGCCGCCATCAGCGCCTATCTCAAGACCGCCGGTGTCGACCCCGGCAAGGTGCGCCAGGTCGACGGCTCCGGGCTCTCGCGCAAGGACAACGCCCCCGCCGACCAGCTGATCAAGCTGCTTCTCTCGGCGAAGGGCGAGCCCTGGTACGCCGACTGGTACAAGTCCCTCCCGGTGGCCTGCGCCCCGGACAAGTTCGTCGGCGGCACGCTGCGTACGCGCATGTGCGGGACCCCTGCCGCCCTCAACGTACGGGCGAAGACGGGGTCGTTGACTGCCGCGTCCGCGCTTTCGGGGTACGTGAAGGACGCGGGCGGGCGTGAGCTGGTGTTCAGCATCATCCTGAACAACTACATGCCCTCTTCGGTGAAGGCCCTGGAGGACGCGATCGTCGTGACGCTCGCCAAGTCGACCGAGGACAAGGCCGTTCCGGTCATGCCGCGCTCGCGACGCGGGGCCGAGCCGAGCGGGGATCTGGAGTGCTCGTGGCGCAAGCCCGCACGATGCTGAGCAGCAGCGCGCAGCACGCGGCGGTGACAGGGACCGCGTAACCCTGGGCGGGGCTCAGGTGCTCCACCACCCAGCCCCCTGCCGCGGCCCCGCACGCGATGCCCCCGAGGATCCCGGTGACGGCGAGGGTCATGCCCTCGTTCAACCGGCCCTCGGGGGTGCGCTGTTGGACCAGGGTCATGCCGGTGACCATCGTCGGTGCCGTAGCCATTCCGGCGACAAGGAGAGCCCCGGCGAGCACAAGGAGCGAGCCGGTGAGCGTGGCGGCCAGGAGCGGCAGCGTCATCAGGGCCGCCATCGCGGTGACGCACATGATGTGGCGGCGGTGCAGGGGCCCGCTCGGCTTGAGCGTTCCGTAGAGGAGGCCAGCCGCGCAGGAGCCCGCGGCCTGGAGCGCGAGGATTGCCCCGGCGGCCGCCTTGTGCCCCTGCGTGTCCGCGAAGGCGATCGTCACGACCTCCATCGAACCGAAGACGGCACCGGTGGCGAGGAAGGCGGCGAGCAGTGTGGGCATCCCGCGCGCGCGAAGGAGCGACTTCTCCTTCGTGGCCGTACGTCCCCGGGGCGGCGGTTCCGTCGTGCGCTGGGCGGCGAAGAGCAGGACGCCGGTCAGGAGCAGTACGACTCCGATGAGGGTGCCCGCCTCCGGGAAGAGCGCCCCGCACAGGAAGGCCGCGAGGACGGGTCCGAGCATGAAGCACAGCTCGTCCGCGGCCTGCTCGAAGGAGTTGGCGGTGTGCACGGCCCGCTCGTCGTCCTTGAGGAGGTGGGCCCAGCGGGCGCGGGACATACCGCCGGTGTTGGGGGTCGTGGCCGTCGCGGCGTACGAGGCGAACAGGGTCCAGTCGGGCGCTCCGTAGTGCACGCACAGGAGCAGGGAGAGCGAGCCGAGCGCGGCGATCGCGGTGGCGGGGACGGCGATCCGGGCCTGGCCGTACCGGTCCACGAGGCGGGCGGTCCAGGGCGCCACGAGGGCGGTCGTGGCGAGGCCCGTCGCGGTGACGGCGCCTGCGAGCGCGTAGGAACCGCGCGCCCCGGCGATCATGATGACGGCGCTCACGCTGAACATCCCCATGGGGAGGCGGGCGATGAGGTTGCCGATGGTGAAGGCGGTGGCTCCGGGTATGCGGAAGAGGCGGGCGTAAGGGTTGCGGCGGTTGGGTGCGTGGGGTTCGGCGGGCGGCATGGGATCACCCTCACCGGGGCGCTGGTGCGGGGTCCAACACCTTCTGGGGCCCTACTCACGCACTCCTGTTGTAAGTCCCGGTCTCCGACCCCGTATCCACCGCTGTCCCCGATGTAGGTTCTCGGCGTGACAGACCTGGACCCCCGCCTCCTGCGCGCCTTCATGGCCGTCTCCGAAGAGCTGCACTTCACACGGGCCGCCGCCCGCCTCTACGTCGCCCAGCAGGCGCTGAGCCGTGATGTGCGGCGCCTGGAGCGGGAGTTGGGTGCCGAGCTCTTCGTACGGACGACGCGGCAGGTCACGCTGACGGCCGACGGCGAGCGGCTGCTGCCGTACGCGCGGCGGGTGCTCGACGCGCACGACGACCTGGCCGCCGCCTTCGTGCGGGGCGCCCGCTCCGGCGGTGCGGCGGCCCGACCGCTGCTCGTGGACCTGAACAGCGAGGGGCTCATCAGCGGCCGCATCCTGGAGCGGGCCCGCGAACTCGCCCCGGACTGCGAGTTGATGGCCCGCTTCGAGAGCGGCCTCACCTGGGCCGCCGCCGAGATGGCCGCCGGGCGGCTCGACGTCTCCTTCGGCCGGTACGCCGGGCTCGAACCTGCCCTGCGATCAAGGCTCGCCCAACAGCCCGTGCGGTACGAGCCGATGGCGGTGCTCCTGCCGCTCGGTCACCCCTTGGCCGAGCTCGACGCGGTGCCGCTCGGGGCGCTCGCGGGGGAGAGCGTGTACGCGGGGGCGGGCAATCCGCGGACGCTGGAGTGGACCGACCTGGCGCACCGCCTCTTCGAGGGGCACGGCATCGAGGTGGCGCCGCCCGCGCCCCTCGCCGTGGGCGCCGAGGAGTTCGGGCGGGTCATGGCGAAGAACCGGAACCCCGTACTCGCGGCTGTGGATTTTCCGGCCATGCCCGAGTCGGTCCTGCGGCCCTTGATCGATCCGGTGCCGCTGTCGCCCGTGTCGTTGGTGTGGAGAAAAGGGCTCGTGCATCCGGGGGTCGACGCGCTGCGCGCGGCCGCTGCCGAGCTCTCCGAGGCGGAGGGGTGGCTGCGCAGGCCCGAAGACGGATGGGTTCCGGCCACGGATGCGCTCGTCATGGGTGAGACGGGGGCTGATGGATTGGTGAGACGGGACTGAATGGATTGGTGAGACAGGACTGATGGATTAGTACGACTGTCACCGCTGTGCGCTACATTCATGGTCCGGGCGCGGTGTGATAGGGGGGCGCTCGGATCGGGTGGGGGCCCGGTCCGACGGCAAAAGTTGCCCGGAGTCGTGCGCGCCCGAGCCAGGTTATGTGGGGGTTGTGCGTACGCATGGAGTATTGGCGAGAAGATGCCCTACCGGAACACACTCACGATCCGAACGAGGTCACCGTTCAGATCGACGGGCTGGGGCGACAGCTGGCGGACCTGTCCGCCGAGAGTGACCAAGAGGCGTCCGACGGGCCGGTTTTCGTCGACGAGACGGGCCGCCGCAGCCGGAGATACCGCCGAATAGGCGTGCTGGTCGGCATAGCCTGCGCCGTGTACGCGGTGATCATCGTAGGCACCCTGCTCTCCGGCAACTCCGACGCGCCCTGGCTGCCGGTCGACCCCAAGGACGAGAAGCCGGCGAGCAAGGTGGACACACCGAACCGCCCGGCCGACTCCCTCGACCCCTCGGCGTCATCAGGCACGACACCCTCGCCCGGCGCGTCGGAGAGCGGCACCACCGCCCCCGCGACCGATGGCGACGGCACGGCCGACCCGTCGGAGACGGACGACGGCAAGGGCGACGAGGCCGACGGAAAGCCCGACCCGGACCCCACGGGCGGCGGCAAACCCGACCCCGACCCGACAAGCGGCGGCGGTGGCGGCGGAGACCCCGACCCGACCGTCGACCCCACGAAGCCGGGCACGGAACCGGACCCGACCGTCGACCCCACCACGCCGACCCCGGACCCGTCGACCGAGAACCCGGGTGACGCGGGCGCGGGAGGCGGCGGCGAAGTCCCCGTAATGCGGCCCGCCGCCGAGCAGCAGTCCCCGCTGCGAGTCCAGGTCGCCGTCTACGTCCCTCAGTCCCCGCTCAGCCAGTCCCCGCTCAGCTCCGCCCAGCAGCCCTCGGAGGGCTCACAGCGATGAACTCCCGTACCAACAGGGGCCGGTCAGCCGGTTCCCGGAACGGCCACGCCCAGACCCGGAACGGCCGAGCCCAGACCGGGAACGGCCAGGCCCCGACCGGGAACGGTCACGCCCAACCAGGGGGTGGTGGCGGCCGACGCCACGCGGGGCCGGCCCGCGGCACCAAGCGGCGCAGACTCCCCCTGCGCTACCTCCTGCCCCTGCTCCTCCTCGTCGCCCTGATGGCGATGCTCATGCTGCGCGGCTACACGCACAGCGAGATCCTCGCCGACCACCGCATCCGCCCGCCCGCGGGCACCGGCAAGGTCCCGGAGAAGATCCTCGAGGGCGGCCCGGTCATCGACACCCGCGGCGGCCACGAGGGGACGCTGAGCGTTCCGCGCCACCGGCTCGTGCTGACCTTCGACGACGGCCCGGACCCGGAGTGGACCCCCAAGGTCCTCGACGTACTGAAGAAGCACCACGCGCACGGCGTCTTCTTCGTCACCGGCACGATGGCGTCGCGCTACCCCGACCTCGTCGAGCGCATGGTGGACGAGGGCCACGAGGTCGGCCTGCACACGTTCAACCACCCTGATCTGTCGTACCAGTCGCCGAGCCGCATCGACTGGGAGCTCTCGCAGAACCAGCTCGCCCTCGCGGGCGCCGCGGGCATCCGCACCTCCCTCTTCCGCCCGCCGTACTCGTCGTTCTCCGACGCCATGGACGACAAGTCCTGGCCGGTGACGAAGTACATAGGCGGACGCGGCTACCTCACCGTCGTCAACAACACCGACAGCGAGGACTGGAAGCGCCCCGGCGTCGCCGAGATCATCCGCCGCGCCACGCCCAAGAACGGCGACGGCGCCGTCGTCCTGATGCACGACTCCGGCGGCAACCGCTCGCAGACGGTCGCCGCGCTGGACACCTTCCTGCCCGATCTCCAGCACGAGGGCTACCACTTCACGAACCTCACCGAGGCACTGGACGCCCCCAGCGCGCACGCGCCCGTCTCCGGCATAGAGCTGTGGAAGGGCAAGGCCTGGGTCTTCCTTGTCGGTGCCTCGGAGAAGATCACCGGCGTACTCGTCGTCGCCCTCGCCGTCATCGGATCCCTGGTCCTTTTCCGCTTCGGCCTGATGCTGCTGCTCTCCGCGGTGCACGCGCGCAAGGTACGCAAGCGCGGCTTCCGCTGGGGCCCTGACATCACCGAACCGGTGTCGGTCCTCGTCCCGGCCTACAACGAGGCCAAGTGCATCGAGGCCACGGTCCGTTCGCTCATGTCGAGCGACCATCCCATCGAGATCATCGTCATCGACGACGGCTCGTCGGACGGCACCGCGCTGATCGTCGAGGGGCTCCGCCTCCCGAACGTACGCGTCGTGCGCCAGCAGAACGCGGGCAAGCCCGCCGCGCTCAACCGCGGCATAGCCAACGCCCGTTACGACCTCATCGTGATGATGGACGGCGACACGGTCTTCGAGCGGTCCACCGTGCGCGAGCTGGTGCAGCCGTTCGGCGATCCGCGCGTGGGCGCCGTCGCGGGCAACGCGAAGGTCGGCAACAGGGACTCGCTGATCGGCGCCTGGCAGCACATCGAGTACGTGATGGGCTTCAATCTCGACCGCCGGATGTACGACATGCTCGGCTGCATGCCGACGATCCCCGGCGCCGTGGGAGCCTTCCGGCGCTCGGCCCTCGAGCGGGTCGGCGGCATGAGCGACGACACGCTCGCCGAGGACACCGACATCACGATGGCGATGCACAGGGACGGCTGGCGGGTCGTGTACGCCGAGAAGGCGCGCGCGTGGACCGAGGCGCCGGAGACGGTGCAGCAGCTGTGGTCGCAGCGCTACCGCTGGTCGTACGGCACCATGCAGGCGATCTGGAAGCACCGCCGCTCGGTGATCGAGTCGGGCCCTTCGGGCCGCTTCGGCCGGGTGGGCATGCCGCTGGTTTCGTTGTTCATGGTCCTGGCCCCGCTCCTGGCCCCCCTGATCGACGTGTTCCTCCTGTACGGCCTTGTCTTCGGCCCCACCCAGAAGACGATCGTCGCGTGGCTCGGCGTCCTCGCCGTCCAGGCGGTGTGCGCGGCGTACGCCTTCCGGCTCGACCGCGAGCGCATGACCCATCTGATCTCGCTGCCCCTCCAGCAGATCCTCTACCGGCAGCTGATGTACGTCGTGCTGCTGCAGTCCTGGATCACCGCCCTGACCGGAGGCCGCCTTCGCTGGCAGAAGCTCCGGCGCACGGGAGTGCTCGGAACCCCGCCCTCGATTCCGCAGCAGCGGACGGGCAGCCCTGATCGGAGGCCCGTCGCATGACCTATCCCACGCAGCCCCTGCCCCAGGTGCCGCCGCCTCCTGGGTTGGCGATGACGCCGGTGGGCCCGTCTCACATCGAGGTGGCCCCCGCTGCCTCCGCCCCGGCCAAGAAGCCGGGCCGCGACCGCTACTTCGACGTACTGCGCTCCCTGGCCCTCGTCCGCGTCGTCATCTACCACCTGTTCGGCTGGGCCTGGCTGACGATCATCTTCCCGTCCATGGGCGTGATGTTCGCGCTGGCGGGCGCGTTGATGGCGCGCTCCCTGAAGCGCCCCGCGTGGGGCGTCATCAGGGGCCGCATCCGCCGACTCCTGCCGCCCATGTGGGCGTTCAGCGCGGTGGCACTCTTCCTGCTGTTCTACGGCGGCTGGAACGTGAGCAAGGACCCGGACCACGGTGGCACCTGGGGCCTGGTCAGCATGCTCAACTACGTCTTCCCGATCGGCGCCCCGCCCTTCCCCTGGAACCTCGGGGACAAGGCGGGCCTCCTGGAGGACACCTGGCCCGCCCAGGCTGCGGGCCCGCTCTGGTACATCCGCGCGTACTTGTGGTTCGTGATCGCCTCGCCGCTGTTGCTGTGGGCGTTCCGCCGGGTCCCGTGGGCGACGCTCTTCGCGCCCCTCGCCCTGACGGCGGTGCTCGCCACGGGCGTCGTGACGATCCCCGGCGAGACGGGCAACGCGGTCTCGGACTTCGCGGTGTACGGCAGCTGCTGGGTCCTGGGCTTCGCCCACCAGGAGGGCGTCCTCGCCCGCGTCCCGCGCTACCTGGCGGTTTCCGTCTCGGCCCTGATCATGGCCTTCGGCCTGTGGTGGGCATCGGGCCATCAGGGCCCGGACGGCTGGGACCTGAACGACATTCCGCTCGCCCAGGCGGCATGGTCCTTCGGCTTCGTCGTCATCCTCTTCCAGTACTCCCCGTCGTGGCAGGAGCTGCCGGGCCGCCTGAAGCGGTGGGACAAGCTCATCACCCTCTCCAACAACCGAGCGGTGACGATCTACCTCTGGCACAACCTCCTGATCATGGCCACGGTGCCGATCATCGACCTGGCGTACGACCTGCCGTTCATGGAGGACGAGCAGTGGAGCTCGGCCCTGGACACCACGTACATGCTGTGGATGACCGTGCTTGTCTGGCCGTTGATCGGCCTGATGGTGATGGCCGTGGGCTGGATCGAGGACTTCGCGGCGAAGAGGAGCCCGAGGCTGTGGCCGAACGGGGCGAAGTCGCGTCGGCGTTCTGAGGCGGCTTCGCGGGGTGGTGCGCACCGGGGCTGAGGCTCCGCTGCGGCGGGCTCAGTGGTGTTCCAGGCCTCCGGGCGCCCACCCGCCGGACTCCGACCAGCTGTACAGGGGGCGTCCCTCCTGGCCGCTGGTCCGGAACGGCTTGCCCTGGTCGTCGATGCGCAGCACGTCGTGGCGCTTGCCGATGGACCACTCCATCTCCAGGTACCAACGCACGTCGTGCAGGTCGGAGTTGGCCTCGACGTAGAAGACCTGCGGGTCCTTCTCGGTGACCTTGTACGGGAAGTGGCTCTGGTCCGGATCGGGCGTGGCGCGCGGCGTCGCGTCGTCGAGGTCGACGGTGAAGACCTTGTTGAACAGCTTGTCGCCGCAGTGGGTCCCCATCTGGAAGTTGTTCCAGGCGAGCGGGGCGCCGCTGCTCTGCACGCGGACGTTCATGTTCCGCAGGGTGACGGTCTCGTCGCCCGTGCCCTGCACGGTGAACGCGACGTACTGGTTGCGGGCCGAGACGGCACCGAGTTCCCCCACCCAGGCGGGTACGTCGCCCTCGGAGGGCGGCTCCGGCATCTGGGCCGGCTTCCGGTCCACCAGGAAGTGGTGCTCGCAGTCTTCGTAGAGATACGGGCTGACGCGTGCAGCCAGGGGCACGTCGGGGTCTTCGCCCCGCCCGCCGTCGGGTGAGGGACCCTTGCCGATGCCGCGGGGGCCGGCGGGGGCAGGTCGGCCGTTCTTGTTCCTGTCGCTTCCGCTGCTTCCGTCGCTTCCGTCGCTTCCGCCGCTTCCGCCGCTTCCGTCGTCCTCGGAGTTCCCGGACGGTGAAGCGGAAGGGTCGATCTCCTCGGCCTTGCCGTCGGGCCCGCCCTTGGCGACGGACTCGGGCCGGTCCGGGCCTTCGAGCCGTTCCCTGTCGGCGGTTTTGCCGGGCCGGTCGTACGGCGGGCCGCTCGGGTCCGGCGGGGCGGTGGGCCCGGCGTACTCCTGCTGCGTCTGCTTGTGCGCGTCGCCGTCACCGCTGCGGTTCATGGCGAGAGCGATGGAGCCGATCCCGACGACTGCGGCGACGGTGGCGGCGAGGACGAGGATTCGCCGCTTGCGGGACGGGGGTGAGGAGGGCGATGAGGACGATGAGAGCGATGAGAGTGATGAGAGCGATGAGGCGAACGAGACGGTCACAGGGGCCGGGCCGGACTGCGTCTCGGGCTCGGGCTCGGGTTCCGGCTCGGGCTCTGGCTCTGGTTCCGGCGCCGGTATGGGCTCCGCCCTCCGCCTCCGATCCGCGTCCGCCAGGACCCACTGCCGGTGGACCTCCACCAGCTCTTCCGGAGTAGCCCCGCAGAGGCGGGCGAACTGCCTCACCGGCGTGAACTGGGGCGGCGGCGCACCCCCGTTGCAGTACCGGTGCAACGTGGACGTACTCATGTGAAGCCGCTGGGCCAGCACTTTGTAACTGAGGCCTGACCGCTCCTTGAGCTCCCGCAGCAGCTCCGCGAGAGACGCCATCTTTGCCCTCCACCATCCCGGTCAGTCGTTTCCACCGCACAGCTGGACAGGCGTCTACTCGTGGGCGCTGATCTCGCCACCGGCGCTGAGCACGATGTACACGCCGTTGGCGACGGCCCCGTCATCCTGCTGGTCCGCCTCGAGCGTGCCTTCCACCGCACCCTCGTTGCCGAGGATTTCCGCGCGGTAGTGGAGCTCGCCGACCTTGGTGACCTTGACCGTCCAACCGCCCGCGACCTTGAACGTACCCGGTCCCTGGTGTTCGCCGCCCATCCAGGAGTGGATCTTGCCGTCCAACGTGAGCACCACGAACATGCCGTTGGCGTCGATCCCGGTGTCTTCCCCGTTCGCCTCAAGGTCGCCGACGACCTGACCGTCGCTGACGATGTCGGCACGGTAGTGCTGGCCGCCGAGCTTGTAGACCTTGGCCGTGCTGCCGTCCACCAGCTTCTGGGTGCGGTACGGCGAGGCCGCCTTGGAGGTGTCGGACACGGACACGACGTCGTTGGCCCGGGAGTTGCCCGCGCCGCTCTCGGATCCGTTGACCGTGACCACACCACCGCCACCGCCACCGTCACCGGTGGAGTACGAGGCGGAGGCGGAGTCCCTCTTCGCCGGCCCCGCGGCGCCGTCCTCGCCCGCGCCACAGGCGGCCAGCGAGAGTGCGGCAGTCGCGGCGGCGACCACCAGGGCGGCGGAACGGGCGGTACGGCGAGCGCGGCGAGTGGTCATCACTAGGTTCCCCCACGGGATATCTGAACGGGCTGTTGGCTGTACCCCCTCAGATGAGCCCCAGGTAGGCCCCGTTCACCGGGTTCCGTCCGCACTCGGTAACAAGAGATCCGTACTCGGTAACAGGGGTCTTCAGTACCCGGCGGTGAAACGAGTGCGGTGGTGCTCGGGGCGTTCGGCCTCGTCCAGGAGTGCCACCGCCAGGTCCTCCATGGAGATCGCGGAGTTGCCGTCGGCATCGACGATCAGCTCGTCGGCGCCGAGACGGTAGGTGCCGGTGCGGACGCCGGGCTCAAGGAGGGCGGACGGGCTTACGTACGTCCAGTCGACGTCGGTGTCGGCGGTGCGGACGGCGTCGTACTGGGCGTTGGAGGCCTCGGCGATGTGCCGCCAGGCGGCGGGGACGTAGGCGGGATCATCGATCGCGAGGGTGCCTCCCGTGCCCGGCACGACCAGACTCCCGGCCCCACCGACGATCATCAGGCGTACGTCGTCGACGCGGGCGAGTCCGGTGAGCAGCGCCCGGCTGATGGCGGCGTGTTCGGCCTCGCGGCCGGGGGCGGGTCTGGTGGCGTTCACCACGAGATCCTGTCCGGCACTCAACTGGGCCACCTGCTCCGGGACTCCGGCGTCGCCGGTGCGGTGCGTGGCGCCCGGGTGCAGCTCGCTGAAGCGGGCGGGATCGCGGACGACGGCGGTGACGTCGTGGCCGCGGGTGAGGGCTTCGGCGACGACGCGGCTGCCGACGTTTCCGGCTGCTCCGAAGACGGTGATGCGCATGGGTCTGCTCCTTGGGCCGTGGTTCCGGGGCGGGGGACGGACTACGGGGTGGGGGATGGACTACGGGTTCTGCGAAGTGACGGCCGGGCGGTGCCCTCGGCCACGGCCGCCCTGCCCGACCAGGACGCTCGCCACCACGAGCACGAGACCGCCGACCTGCCAGAGGGTGAGGGTCTGTCCCAGGAGGAGCAGCCCGGCGAGGGTGGCGACGACGGGGTTGGTCAGCCCCAGGAACGAGACGGAGGAGGCGGGGAGCCGCTCGATACCGCGGAACCAGAGGGCGTACGCGATGGCGGTGCCGATGATGCCGAGGTAGGCGTATCCGGCGAGGTTGGCCCCGGTGAAGTGGTCAGGAAGCCCTTCGAAACCGAGCGCGATGGGCGCCAGTACAACCCCGCCCACGGTGAGTTGCCACCCGGTGAAGGCGAGGAGCGAGACGCCTTCGGGCCGTCCCCAGCGCTTGCTGAGTACGACGGCGAGTGCCATCAGAGTCGTGGCGACCAGCATGGCCACGAGCCCCGCGAGGTCGAAGGAGGCGCTGCCGCGCAGGACGAGCAGCGCGACGCCGACGACGCCGACGAGCCCGGCGATCAGCGTGCGGCGCGTCGGCCGCACTTTCAGCACGCCGATCCCGAAGCCGGCGACGAGCAGCGGCATGACGGCGCTGATGGTTGAGGCGACGCCGCCGGGAAGGTGGTAGGCGCCGAAGAACAGCAGAGGGAAGAAGGCACCGAAGTTGAGCAGCCCGAGGACCGCTGCCTTCCACCACCAGTCACCGCTGGGCAGCCGCCGGGTGAGGGCGAGCAGGATGAGCCCGGCGGGCAGCGCGCGCAGGGCCGCGGCGAGCAGGGGGCGGTCGGGGGGCAGGAGTTCGGTGGTCGTGACGTAGGTGGTGCCCCAGGTGGCGGGGCCGATGGCGGCGAGGCCTGCGGCGGCGAGGGCGGGTGCCCGCGGCGCAGGCCGGTCTTGGCCGACCGGGTGATGCGCGGTGCGTGTGGTGTCTGCCTGCTGTGTCTGCTGTGCCTGCTGTCCACGGATGGACATGGTTGCTCCCCCTCGATTCTGCTCAATGCTGTTATTCTCAACGTTGAGATAAATATGAACCCAGGGTCCGTGAACGTCAAGTATCTCAACATTAAGAGATCTGCCTGGTTCCGGCCTGCTGAGAGGGGCACGACAGTGGCTGAACCCGAGGCCGACGCCATCGACGAGCTGCGTGGTCAGTGGCACCGTGAACGCCCGGACATGGATGCGGCGGGCCTGGACGCGATGGCTCTGGTGGGCCGCATCACGCGGGCGAACCACCTGCTGAGCAGAGGAATGAAACCGACCTTCGCCGAACACGGCCTGGAGTTCCCGGAGTTCGACGTACTCGCCACACTGCGCAGGGTGGGCGCCCCGCACGAACTGACGGCGGGTGGCCTCCTGAAGAGCGCGATGGTGACGTCGGGTGCGATCACCAACCGCCTCGACAAGCTGGAACGCAAGGGCTTCATCGAACGCCACCCCGACCCGTCCGACCGCCGGGCGATCCGGGTCCGCCTGACGCGGGCGGGCCTCGAACTGGTCGACCGCGCGGTGGTGGACCACGTGGCGAACGAGGAGCGGATGCTGGAGTCCCTGTCGGCGGACGACCGGCGGGCGCTGGACGGGGCGTTGCGGAGGTTGTTGGTGTCGCTGGGGGATACGCATCTGGGGTAGCGGTGCGGGATAGGTGCCGCCTGCTTTCGCGGACGTGAAGGCTGAGGCATGGGTATCGCGGCCTGCCGCAAGTGATCAATTCACTGCGCATTGCAACCGATTAGCGGCGCAGGGGGCAGTATCTGGCCGCTATGCCCGCGTATGTCTCACCAGTGACGAACCTCCCACGTGGCATCGCCTTCGGCTCATGGATAGCTTGGTTCACTCCAGAGAACCTTCGCCCCACCAGGAGCTGACTGTGAACCGCCGACCCACCCTGCTCGCAACGGCCGTCCTGACTGTTGCCGCGGTCCTTTCGCTCTCCGCCTGTGGAGGCAGCGATGACGGTGGTTCCAAGGGGAGCGACAAGATCGAGGGAGCGGGGTCGGGCGACGAGAAGAGAGAGTCACCGTCCCCGACAGCGTCCGACGACGGGATCGAGCGACCGGAGATCAAGCTGCCGAAAGACGTGAAGGACGTCTTTGAGGGCAGTAAGACCGGCGACGCGAAGAAAGACGCGATCCTTGCGGACAACGCGCGGCGGATCAGTTCCTTGACTGAGGCGGTCACCGTCGACGCGAAGGAGCACCCGGCGCTGAAGTTCTATTCGTCCGGTGATGCGCTGCTGTCGGCGGCGAACTACGTTCAGGATTTCTACAAGGACGGCAGGACCTTCGTCGGGACCTCCCGGTATTACGACCGCGAGGTCACGTTCCTCAAGGGTGGCGCCGCCGCGGTGACGTACTGCGAGGACAGCACCAAGACGTACCCCAAGGATCGTAAGACCGGCAAGGTAGACAGGTCGATCCCGGCGTCCGAGCAGGACTACGCCTTCTACAACACCCGTCTGGAGAAGAACGAGGACGGCATCTGGCAGACGGCATCGGTGTTGACCACGACGAAGGCGAAGCGGTGCATGCCGTGAATCGGCGCAGTTTGAGCCGTCGGTACGTTCCCCTTCTCGCGTTGGTCGTCGCCGTGGTGCCGAGTACCGCTTACGCCGGCGGTGGTAGGGGAGCGGAAGTAGCTCCTCCACAGGCGAAGGGCGGACGTCAGGACCGGAATCTCTCCGTCGAGACGAAGATTCAGACGACGGTCAATGGCGCTCAGAAGACCGCCAAGACGGGCACGCTCACGCCCGCCAACAGCAACTGGGATCCACCGGCCTGCTGGTACGAGCCCGCCTATTCCCCGAAGCAGATCCAGGCCGCGGTCAAGGCGATCCGGCAGGTGAAGGTATTCGGGGTAGGCGACTTCGTGGGCGGCGCATTCGACTCGTACTTCAAGGAAGGTAACCCCTACAAGGACTACAACCTCGACAAGCAGGGCGACGGGCAGTTCTGGGCGGCGGCCATCAACGAAAAGCGCAAGGACGACCCGGAGGCCAACTCCTGCAAGAGGATGCCCTTCTGGGTACCCACGGGCGACACTCCCAAGGAACCGCTCGCAGTCTCGCCCAAGATCCTCGCCGAGTACGCCTACGACGAACTGCCCGTACCCAGCACCGAGATCACGATGGCACCCGAGGGGACGACGAAGGTCAATCTCCCGACCTGGGTCTGGCTGGACAAGGCGAAGTTCAAGAAGGTCTCCGTCACCGCGAGCATCCCGGGTTCGGGGCTCTCCGCGACCACGACCGCTGAGCCCGTGTCCCTCTCGATCGCCCCAGGGACGGAGGACGCCGAGACCTACCCCGCTTCGGGGCAGTGCCCCATCGAGAACGGCCGGATCGGCAAACCCCGAGCCAAGGGCACGCCCGCGGAGACGATGCCGCCGTGTGGCGTGCAGTACCTGCGGTCCTCCGGCGACGACTCGTACAACCTCCAGGCCACCCTCACCTGGAAGATCAGCTGGACGAGTACGACCGGCGAGGGCGGTGACCTCCCGGACGGCGAGTTCGGCGCGGACCAGGACGTCGTCGTTCAGGAGATCCAGTCCGTCAACCGCTGAATGAACGCGGGGCGCTGTCGCTCGGTCGAGCAGAACGCCGTGTGCGGGCCCGCCTGCGCCGCTGTCCACGGCGCGACTCTAGAACCCATGGGCGATTGCAGGAAAGTCCCAGTGAGCGCGGCATTTTGCGGCGTGTCACTGGGACTTTTCTGCAATCGGCCGACGGCGTCCGTCAGCTCCGGCCATGAAGTTCTTCCTCGGCCGCGTCCTCGACGTTGGCTACCATCCTGCGCAGGACCGTGAGTGCGGCCACGTACTCTTCGTCGCTGATGCCCTTGTGGACCACGGCGCGCAGTTCGGTCACCAGCTCGCGCAGCCGCACCCTGGCGGCCTCCCCGGCATCGGTGAGGTGCAGGCGGTGCTCGGCGTCGATTCGCAGCCAGCCACGGTGGATCAGCTGGTCGACGACTCGCCCCATCTCATGTGGCCCGTCCGCGAGGGGCGTCAGCTGGATGACTGTCTCCTCGCGGCTCGGCGCCAAGGGCCCGCCGTTCACGCGGTTCAGCACCCAGTACTGCGGCTGTGTGACGTCGATCCTGGCCATGGCATCACGCAGATGCCGGGTGACGACCTCATGGGCGAGGCCGCTCCAGTACCCGACGGGCTGGGTGGCCAGCATGCCGTCGGCGGCGGCCGGATCGGCCGGTGCCTGATCGGTGGCGGTATCGGTCGGCGGATTCATGATCCGACGCTATATCCCCCAAGCACGCCCGGTCACAAGGAGACTTCTGCCAGTGGGGTTCGGGGATGGGGGCCTCAGCGTGGGGTGGTCTTGAGGGTGCGTATCAGGTTGTGCAGGCGGTCGGGGGTCGTCGTGAGGATGGCGTCTGGGGTGTCGCTTTCGCGGAGGTGGATTGTGCCGTCGGGGGTGGCGGCGACGTAGACGCAGTTCGATGCGTCTCCGCTGTACGTGGACTTCTGCCAGTCGTATGTGTGCATGTTGGCGTTCCTCAGAGTTCCTGGGCCAGGTTGTGGATCAGGTCGCGTGATGGAGATGGCTGGAGCGCGCCCTTCTCCATGCGGTCCAGCACGGAGCGGTACTTAGCCAACTGTGCCTCTGCGTCCAGAAATTCGCAGCCGTGGTGTGTGTCCAGTTGAACGGTGTCGAGCTGCGGGACTGACCCTGCGAGGTAGTCGACGGACTGCCCGGTTCCGGGGAAGGGGGTGTGCCCGAAGGGGACCACTCGGACGGACACGTTGGGTAGCTCGCTCATCTCGATGAGGTGCTGGAGCTGCGCGCGGCTGACGGCTGAGCCGCCGAATCCCATCCGCAGAGCGGACTCGTGAATGACCGCGGTGTACGGGAACGGAGTTGCCCGGTGGAGAACCTCTTGGCGCTTCATGCGGTGCGTGAGTCGGTGTTCGATCTCGTACTGGCGCATAGGTGGAACCACCTCGCGGAAGAGGGCGCGGGCGTGATCCGCAGTCTGCAGGAGTGCGGGGATGTGGATGACCAGCGCGACCCTCAACTCCGTTGCGTGATGTTCCAGTTCGGCTAGGTCAATCAGACTGACAGGCAGGTACTCGCGGTACTGGTCCCACCAGCCGCGCTTTCGGCCGCCTGTCATCGATGCCAAGGCGTCGACCAGGTCGTCGTCGGCGCAGCTGTAGCTACGGGCGAAGGTGCGTACTCGGTCTGCGCTCACGGGGTAGCGGCCTGCCTCGATGCTGCTGATCTGCCCCTGCTTGAGATCGAGAAGTGCTGCTGCGGCGGTCGCGGTCAGACCTGCGTGCTCGCGGAGCTTGCGTAGTTCTGTTCCTAGCCGCCGCTGACGCAGGGTGGGATTGGTGCTGGGCGGCACGCGTGCCTTCTCTCTCATCGGACCCCACCCTCGGATCACCCACACGAGGGAAAAGTGAAGCTCAACTCCAGTTCGGTATCAAGTATCACACCGACTGCTCTACGGTGAACGTCATGCCGCTCAACTGGCCTCGTCTGTAAGCCGGAAGAGCACCGCGCCATCGCGGTACCGCCACCGCTGCACGTGGTCCCCGGGCGGCTCGCATCCCCTTCCTTCCAGGAGGCCCCCATGGTCACCGTAGCCCCACCCCAAGGCTGGTCATACGCCCTTCATCTGCCCCACGATCCAAGAGCACCCCGCGTCGCCCGTATGACCTTGCGGGCCGCGCTCACCGGGCACGGCATGGGAGAACTCCTGGACGTCGCCGAGTTGTTGACGTCGGAGATGGTCACCAACGCCTACCGGCACACGAAAGGGCCCTCCGCGCTGCGGTTGCGGTCCGTTCGGGGCGGGCGGCTTCGCGTCGGGGTGTGGGACAGCGATCCCCATATCCCCGCCCCCTTCGATAGACCACCTGGTCCGTTCGGTGCGCCGCCCGTGCCTACGGACTCTGACCGCGGGCGTGGGCTCTTCCTCGTACGGGAGTGCGCGGACGCGTGGGGCGGGTGGCCGCTCGGGGGTCAGCTCTTCGGCACCGGGGGGAAGTTGCTGTGGTTTGAGGTGGGGGAGGACGGGGGTTGTGTATCCGGTGCCGCGTAGTGGATGTTGGGGGTGGGCGGGGGCCAAGGGTCTTCGCTGGGCTCTGTGAGGAGTCGGTCGGACAGCGAGGGGATCCGAGACATATGACCCAGCCGCCTGAGGGCCAGCCGCCGCAAGAAGGATTCGGGCCCCCGCAACAGCCTCAGCCGCCCGTACCGGGGCCGCCCGCCGGTCCTTACGGTGCCCCACCGCCCCCTCCCCAGCAGCCCGACGGGCAGAACCCCTACGCGGGCCCGCCGCCAGCGCAGCCCCCGCAGCCGCCCTACGGCCAGCCCCAACCCCCTTACGGGCAGCCGCAGCCCTTCGGCCAGCCCGACCCCCAATACGCCGGTTACCCGCCGCCGCCCCCTCCGCCCGGCGGTCCCGGCGCCCCCGGCAAGAAGAAGCTCGCCCTCATCATCGGCTCCGTCGTCGTGGTCGCCGCGCTCATCGGCGGCGGGATCTTCCTCGCCACCAGCGGCGGCGACAGTGACGACGATCAGAAGCCCAAGGCCGATAAGAGTGTTTCGGCCAGTCCCTCCGCCAGCCCATCCACCTCCCCCTCCGCCTCCGAGTCCGAAGACGTGCCCTCCGAAGATCCCACCACCGAGGACCCCCTCGACGAGCCGACCGGGGGGAGCAGGCCCGCCGGCGACACCGGGTACCAAGGCCAGTGGCAGGACAGTGACGCCAAGACCCTCACCATCGGCGACAAGCTCACCTCGGGGCAGGGCAAGGGCAAGCACTCGGTGTCGTACATCGACGCCGGTGGCGACGGGCTCTGCATGGGGCTCGGGCAGGAGCAGGGCGGCGACGGTTTCCGTATCGCCCTCAAGTGCGGCACCGGCGACGACAAGAAGTACATCTCGGCCGACCTCACCCAGGCCAATGACGAAGTGACCCTGAAGTGGGACAAGGGTGGCGGCACCGATGTCCTGCCGTGGGTGAACAAGCCCTGAACCGACCCCTGAACCGACCCCTGAATTGGCCCCTGAACTGACCCCTGAACAAGGCTTGACCTGCTTCGATGCCGCCCGGCGCGCGCCCCTCACCGCCCACCCCGCCCCCAGGTGAGAGCAACGTTCCCCGCCGGTCACCGCGTGCCACAGGACTGAAACCCGCCCTCCCTACCTTCGGGCCATCAGCCGTCGGCTGTGGAGATGCGGAGGTCTGGCATGTGGATCCAGCGGTGGGACCCGGAGGACGAGAGCTTCTGGAAGGAGGAGGGAGGCGAGCGCGTCGCCCGGCGGAATCTGGTGTTCTCGATCCTCTCCGAGCACATCGGGTTCTCCATCTGGACCCTGTGGTCCGTGATGGTGCTGTTCATGGGGCCCGAGTACGGGATCGACCCCGCCGGAAAGTTCTTCCTGGTGTCCATGGCCACCCTGGTCGGGGCCATCGCCCGCGTCCCCTACACCTTCGCCGTCGCCCGTTTCGGCGGGCGCAACTGGACGATCATCGCGGCAAGCGCGCTCCTCGTGCCGACCGTCGCGGCCTTCGTCGTCATGGAGCCCGGCACCTCGTACACCACCTTCATGGTGTGTGCCCTCCTCACCGGCGTGGGCGGCGGCAACTTCGCCTCCAGCATGACCAACATCAATTCCTTCTTCCCCCTGAAGAAGAAAGGGTGGGCGCTCGGGCTCAACGCGGGGGGCGGCAACATCGGCGTGCCCGTCGTGCAGCTCGCCGGGCTCGCGGTCATCGGGGCCGGGGGAGGGCCGCGTGTGCTTCTCGGGATCTATATCCCCTTCATTCTCGTCTCCGCCGTCTGCGCCGCCCTCTTCATGGACAACCTCGCCACCGTGAAGAACGACACCGGCGCGGCCAAGGAGGCCGTCCGGGACGCCCATACGTGGATCATGGCTTTTCTGTACGTCGGGACCTTCGGGTCTTTCATCGGGTACAGCTTCGCCTTCGGGCTCGTCCTTCAGACCCAGTTCGGTCGTACGCCGTTGCAGGCCGCCGCAGTCACCTTCATCGGGCCGCTGCTCGGCTCGCTGATCCGGCCCGTGGGCGGGCGGCTCGCCGACCGGTTCGGTGGGGCCCGCATCACGCTGTGGAACTTCGTCGGGATGGGCGCGGCCACCGCTGTCGTCGTCATCGCCTCCATGCGGGAGTCGCTCGCCCTCTTCGTCGCCGCGTTCATCGCCCTCTTCGTGCTGACCGGGCTCGGGAACGGGTCCACGTACAAGATGATCCCGGGCATCTTCCACGCCAAGGCCCTGCAGAAGGGGCTCCACGGTGAAGCCGCCGCTGCTTACGGGCGTCGGCTCTCCGGGGCCTCCATGGGGCTCATCGGCGCCGTCGGCGCGCTCGGCGGGCTCGGGATCAATCTCGCCTTCCGGCAGTCCTTCCAGACCGTGGGGTCCGGCACCGGTGCCTTCGTCGCCTTCCTCGTCTTCTACGCCGCCTGCTTCTGCCTCACCTGGGCCGTATACCTTCGCCGCCCTGCGGCCGCGCCGGACTCCGGCCGTATCCCGGACGCGGAGACGAAGCCCCAGCTCACGTACGCGCAGGTCTGAGCGATGGGTGGTCGTAGCCTGGTGTAACACGCACGACATCGTGATGATCCGGGGTTGTCACGGGCCGTTGGCAGGCTCGTGAGACCCCGGACCACCCATCACGCAGTACTAGCGGGACGAGAGCAGCTGCCATGCACGGGACCCCTCAGAACGGCGAACACGGACGTGGAAACGCGCCGCTCGCCGGATTCACCGTCGGCGTCACCGCCGCCCGGCGCGCCGAAGAGCTCGGCACGCTGCTCCAGCGGCGGGGCGCCACCGTCCTGCACGCGCCCGCACTGCGCATCGTCCCGCTCGCCGACGACAGCGAACTCCTCTCCGCGACCAAGCAGCTCATCGACCACGCACCCGACGTGGTGATCGCCACCACCGCGATCGGGTTCCGGGGGTGGGTCGAGGCCGCCGACGGCTGGGGCTTCGGCGAGGCGCTCCTGGAGTGTCTGAGGGGCGTCGAAGTGCTCGCCCGCGGGCCCAAGGTCAAGGGCGCCATCCGTGCCGCCGGACTCACCGAGGAGTGGTCGCCCTCGTCCGAGTCCATGGCGGAAGTGCTCGACCGGTTGCTTGAGGAAGGGGTCGACGGGCGGCGCATCGCACTCCAGCTGCACGGCGAACCGCTGCCCGGCTTCATCGAATCCCTGCGCGCCGGGGGAGCGGACGTCGTCGGCGTGCCCGTATACCGGTGGATGCCGCCCGAGGACCTCGCGCCCGTCGACCGGCTCCTGGACGCCACCGTCGCGCGCGCCGTCGACGCCCTCACCTTCACCAGCGCGCCCGCAGTCGCGTCCTTCCTGGCCCGCGCCGAGGACCGCGGCATGTCCATCGAACTCTTCGCCGCCCTCCAGCACGACGTGCTCTCCGCCTGCGTCGGCCCGGTGACCGCACTGCCGCTCCAGGCCCGGGGCGTCGACACGGTGCAGCCCGAACGCTTCCGGCTCGGCCCCCTCGTACAGACCCTGTGCAAGGAACTGCCCGCCCGCGCCCGTACGTTGCCCATCGCGGGCCACCGCGTCGAGATCCGCGGGCACGCCGTCCTGGTCGACGACGAGCTGCGGCCCGTTCCGCCCGCGGGCATGTCGCTGCTCCGGGCGCTCGCGCGGCGCCCCGGGTGGGTGGTCTCCCGCGCCGAACTCCTTCGCGCGCTGCCCGGCGCGGGGAGCGACGAGCACGCCGTGGAGACCGCGATGGCCCGGCTGCGTACGGCACTTGGGGCGCCGAAGCTCGTCCAGACGGTGGTCAAGCGCGGTTACCGGCTCTCGCTCGATCCGGCCGCCGAGTCCAAGTACGCGGACTGACGGGACGTACTGTCCCGTCCCCGCAAGCTGTCCCGTCCCCGCAAGACCAACGCCCTTGCGAGGAGCGCGAAGGAGAGGGTGCAGAGCGCGGCCCGCACGACGTTCCAGGCCACCCAGGTGTCCTGGAACTTCTCGCGCACGGCGGCCGGATCGGCGATCTTCGCCGGGTCGCCCGCGTCGGCGAGGTCGTTGTTCAGCGGCACGTTCACGCCAGACGTGAGGGCGAAGGCCACGGCGTAGACGATGAGCGCCGCAAGCACCCATCGGGCGGGCGGCGTCCCGCGCAACTGCCATGCGCTGAACGCGGGGAGGACCAGGGCCCCGAGGAAACTCAGGAAGAAGACCGGGTTCTGGATCACGTCGTTGATGTTCTGCATGACCTCGATGTAGACGCGGTCACCGCTCCGGCCGAGGGCGGGCATGACGGCACAGGCGAAGATGTAGAAGGCCCCGGAGATCAGACCCGCCGCGACGGTCGCCGCCCCCAGCACGACCCCGGCAGCACCCCGCCCCCACCCTCGCCCCCGCTCTCGTCGCTGTTCCCGTGTCACGTGTTTGTCTGTCATGGGGCAGAGTCAATCGGCCACGGACGCCCCGGACCATGGCCGTGCCGCGCACCCCCATAAGCGGGCGTCTCAGCCCCGTACGCGGTGGCAGGGGTTCCGCAGCAGCCCAAGGCGAGGCACTGTAGGGGGAGCACTCACCGGTAACCCCACAAGGCGGTGACAGGCGCATGGCACTGGGCATGGACCCGGCCACGTACGAGCTGCGATTCGACTCCGGGCGGAGTTGTCTGGACCTCGTGGCGACGAACCATCCCGTGGAACGGCTCGACTCCGTGGACCGGCTGCTCGCCTGGCTCGCGGGCGCCGGGCTCATCCCGGATCCCACGGCCCTGCCGGGTGCGGGTCCGGTATGGCTGGTGGCCTTCCGTGAACTGCGGCGATACGTCGAGCAGTTGATGCTCGCCGAACTCGAAGGGCGTTACGAAGAAGGCGCGTTGGCCGGTGTCAACGCCCTCGCCGCCACCGCGCCGCCCGCCCCGCGCGCCGTCCGGCGTCCCGACGGCAGCCTGGTCCGCGCCCTGGACGGCGACCCCGGCTGCGCGGCCCTGCTCGCCGCCGTCGCCCGTGACGCCGTCGACCTGCTCACCGACCCCGCCGCGCGCGCCCTGCTGCGCCAGTGCGAGGGCGACAACTGCCCCATCGTGTACCTGGACACGTCACGCGGGCGCCGCCGCCGCTGGTGCTCAAGCGAGGTGTGCGGCAACCGGGAGAGGGTGGCCAGACACCGGCGCCGGGCGGCACTCGCACGGGCCTGACGTGCAGTCAGAAACGCACGGTCGAAAACTCGTGTGATCTCCGTTGAACGCAACTCCGGCTGCCTACGTAAGTCCAGGGTGAACAGCCGACAGGGCGAAGCCCGACGAAGAGCGGACACCGGAGGCAGACGTGCGCAAGGATTCCGCCGTGGCCGATGAGCGCCCGCAGGAACGCCCGCACCGACATCGCCTCGTCCCCCGACGCAACGGACCCGACGAGGAGTTGATGCGTGCCCTGTACCGCGAGCACGCGGGTCCACTTCTGGCCTATGTGCTCCGTCTGGTGGCGGGGGACCGGCAGCGCGCCGAAGATGTCGTACAGGAAACGCTCATCCGTGCCTGGAAGAACGCCGGTCAGCTCAATCGTGCGACCGGTTCGGTACGCCCCTGGCTGGTGACGGTCGCCCGGCGCATCGTCATCGACGGCCACCGCAGTCGGCAGGCCCGGCCGCAGGAGGTCGACCCGTCGCCGCTGGAGGTCATCCCCGCGGAGGACGAGATCGATAAGGCGCTGTGGCTGATGACTCTCTCGGACGCACTCGAGGACCTGACTCCCGCACATCGGGAGGTACTTGTCGAGACCTACTTCAAAGGGCGTACGGTCAATGAGGCGGCCGAGACGCTGGGTATCCCCAGTGGGACGGTGCGTTCGCGGGTCTTCTACGCGCTTCGCTCGATGAAGCTTGCGCTCGAGGAGCGGGGGGTGACGGCATGAACGAGTCCTACGGACATGACGCGCGGGGCCATGCGGAGGCGGGCGACGTGCACGAGACCGTCGGCGCCTACGCCCTCGGCATCCTCGACGACGCGGAGGCGACGGCCTTCGAGGCACATCTGGCGGGCTGCGCCTACTGCGCGCACCAGTTGGAGGAGTTCTCCGGCATGGAGCCGATGCTGGCCGCGCTCGCCGACTTCCCCGGCGCACGCGGCGTACCGGCGATCGGTGAACAGCTCGCCGCGAGGCCGAGCCCGCACCTCGCGGACCGGCTCGTGGACGAGGTCGCCGTGAAGCGCGCCCAGAAGCGCAGGCGCGGCATGTATCTGGTGGCCGCCGCTGCCGCGCTGATCATCGGCGGGCCGCTCACGGTCCTCGCGGTGAGCGACGACGGCGGTTCGCACGAGGTGGCGGGCGAACCGCACCCCACGAGCCCCGCCGAGGACGCCTTCTTCAATCACATGACCGACAAGATCAAGGCCACGGACCCGAAGACCAAGGTCAGCGCCACGGTCGGCACGGAGGAGAAGCCCTGGGGCACGCACGCGGTCCTGGAGCTGAAGAACGTCAAGGGTCCGCTCAAGTGCTCCCTGATCGCGGTCGGCAAGGACGGCGAGAAGGAGACGGTGACCACCTGGTCCGTCCCGAGGTGGGGTTACGGCATCAAGGACAGCCCGAACAAATGGTCGCGCAGTCCCCTGTACGTCCACGGGGGCGCCGCCATGGACCGCAACGAGATCGACCACTTCGAGGTGACGACCTTCAACGGTGATCGCCTGGTGGAGGTGGACGCGTAGGAGAAGTGCACATAGGGGTCCCCTTTCGCGTACGGTAGACGGCTGCTCAATAGAGCAGCTGCACGTCCGGAAAGGGGCCTCGGTGGCCGACGTACGCGACCGTGAGATCAGCGTCGAACAAGAACATCTCGACCAGGTCTACCGGCGTCTCGAGGAGAAGATCCACGAGGCCGAGTTCCTCATGACCGACGCGGCCAAGCGCTCCCAGGTCGGCACGCCAGGGGCGCTCGCCGAGCGGGACGCGCAGGTGTTCCGCGCGGGAGTGCATCTCAACCGCCTCAACAGCGAGTTCGAGGACTTCCTCTTCGGGCGCATCGACCTGCTGCTCGGCAAGGACGGCAAGAAGGGCCCGGACGGCGCGTACACGTCGGTCGAGCCCGCCGAGGACGCGGTGAGCGAGAACAACACCGCCGAGATCGCCGAGACCCTGCACATCGGCCGTATCGGCGTCCTGGACGCCGACTACTCCCCGCTCGTCATCGACTGGCGCGCTCCGGCCGCGGCGCCCTTCTACCGCTCGACGCCGGTCGACCCCGGCCGTGTCGTACGCCGCCGGGTCATCCGCTCCAAGGGCCGCAAGGTGCTCGGCGTCGAGGACGACCTGATGCGCCCCGAGCTGACGGCCACCCTGAACGGCGATTCGCTGCCCGTCATCGGCGACGGCGCCCTGATGGCGGCGCTCGGCCAGGCCCGCAGCCACACGATGCGGGACATCGTGGCGTCGATCCAGGCCGAGCAGGACATGGTGATCCGCGCGCCCGCCGCATCGGTGACGTACGTCGAGGGCGGACCCGGCACCGGCAAGACCGCCGTGGCCCTGCACCGCGCGGCCTACCTGCTCTACCAGGACCGCCGCAGGTACGCGGGCGGCATCCTCATCGTCTCGCCGACCCCGCTCCTCGTGGCCTACACGGAGGGCGTGCTTCCCTCGCTCGGCGAGGAGGGGCAGGTCGCGATCCGCGCGGTCGGCGCTCTTGCCGACGACGCGACGGGCACGGTGGAGGCCACGGTCTACGACTCGCCCGCGGTGGCCCGCGTCAAGGGCTCGTCCCGGATGCTGCACGTGCTGCGCAAGGCCGCGCGGGGCGCTCTGGAGAGCGGCGTGGGAGCGGCCCCGAAGGCGGCCTCACAGAGCGGCCAGCTCTCCTTCGGGGAGTTCGGCGACTTCGGCGACGATGACGACGACGAGGGCCCCCAGACCCCCCTCGAGACCCCCACACGCCTGCGTGTGGTCGCTTTCGGCCGCCGTCTGGAGCTGGAGGCCGACGCCCTGGGCCGCATCCGCCGCAACGCGCTCAGCGGCACGGCGCCCGTCAACCTGCTGCGCCCGCGCGCCCGCAAGCTCCTGCTCGACGCCCTGTGGTCGCAGTCAGGCTCCGCGGGCCGGCACAGCGACCCGGAGCTTGCCGCCGAGCTGCGCTCCTCCTTCGACGAGGACATCACGTCCGAGGACGACTTCATCCGCTTCCTCGACGCCTGGTGGCCCGAACTCACCCCGCGCGCCGTGCTGTCCGCGATGGGCGACGAGCGGCGTCTCGGCCGCTGGTCGCGGCGCGTCCTGAACCCGGGCGAGGTCCGCAAGGTCGCACGCTCCCTCAAGCGCGACGCCCTGTCCGTGCACGACGTGGCGCTCGTCGACGAGCTCCACTCGATCCTCGGTACGCCGCCCAGGCCCCGCAAGAAGAAGGATCTCGACCCCCTCGACCTGCTCACCGGGCTCGACGAACTGATGCCGCAGCGCGAGGAGTCCCAGCGCGAGCGCGCCGAGCGCCTCGCGGCGGAGCGCACCGAGTACGCCCACGTCATCGTCGACGAGGCCCAGGACCTGACGCCCATGCAGTGGCGCATGGTCGGCCGCAGGGGACGGCACGCCACGTGGACGATCGTCGGCGACCCGGCCCAGTCGTCCTGGTCCGACCCGGACGAGGCGGCCGCGGCCCGTGACGAGGCCCTGGGCAGCCGCCCGCGCCGCCGCTTCACCCTCACCGTCAACTACCGCAACCCCGCCGAGATCGCCGATCTGGCCGCCAAGGTGCTCGCGCTCGCGATGCCGGGCGCCGAGTCGCCGTCAGCCGTTCGGTCCACGGGGGTGAAGCCCCGTTTCGCCGTCGTACGCGACAAGGATCTCGGCGCGTCGGTCCGCGACGAGGCGGCGCGGCTGCTCGAACAGGTGGACGGCACGGTCGGCGTCGTCGTGGCGATGAACCGCCGTGAGCAGGCTGCCCGCTGGCTCGCCGGGCTCGGCGGCCGGGTGGTGGCGCTGGGCAGCCTGGAGGCCAAGGGCCTGGAGTACGACGCCACGGTCGTCGTGTCTCCTGCGGAGATCGCGGACGAGTCCCCGGCCGGCCTGCGCGTCCTGTACGTGGCCCTGACCAGGGCCACTCAGCAGCTGACGGTCCTGTCGGGCGAGCGCGACGAGCCGGACGCGGACGGGGTGCCGGACCTGCTCCGCGAGTGACCGGCAGACCTGCTCCGCGAATGACTTTGCGGTACGGGAATTGCCTTGCGGGGATCGTTTGTTACCGTTGATGTGGCACCGGCCCGATCCAAGCCCCCGGGCCCAACCTTCGTCGCTTCGAGCGACCACTTGCCGCGAGGCGAGCATGGCGGGTCGGTGTCATTAGCGTAGGGAGAGGCCCTCGTCACGACGTGACGAGGGCCTCTTTCCGTTTCCCCTCGTTTCCCTCTACCGGCTTCCCTTAACTTCTCGTATGGTGGAAACTAGTTTCCGAAAAACTAGTGAACGAAAAGTTCGCAATCCGAGGCGGCTACCACGTACTCAGTGGTAGGTGCGACGATCGGACGGCAAGAGCAACACGGTGAAAGCAGAGGAAGTCGGCCATGGCAACGGCGCCCAGCGTCTCCTACTCGAACACGGTCCGGTTGGAGGTGCCCGCGAGCGGCACCGCGGTCTCCCAGATCACCACGGCCGTCGAGTCCCACGGAGGCTCGGTGACCGGCCTCGACGTCACGGCCTCCGGCCATGAGGCACTCCGGATCGACGTCACGATCGCGGCGACCTCCACGACGCACGGCGACGAGATCGTCGCGCAGCTGCGCACCATCGAGGGCGTCACCGTCGGCAAGGTCTCCGACCGTACGTTCCTGATGCACCTCGGCGGCAAGATCGAGATGGCGTCCAAGCACCCCATCCGCAACCGTGACGACCTCTCCATGATCTACACCCCGGGCGTGGCCCGCGTGTGCATGGCGATCGCCGAGAACCCCGAGGACGCACGCCGCCTCACGATCAAGCGAAACTCCGTTGCGGTCGTAACGGACGGTTCGGCCGTTCTCGGGCTCGGCAACATCGGCCCGAAGGCCGCGCTGCCGGTCATGGAGGGCAAGGCGGCCCTCTTCAAGCGCTTCGCCGGCATCGACGCGTGGCCGCTGTGCCTGGACACCCAGGACACCGACGAAATCGTCGCGATCGTCAAAGCGATCGCCCCCGGCTTCGCCGGCATCAACCTCGAGGACATCTCGGCGCCGCGCTGCTTCGAGATCGAGGCACGGCTGCGCGAGGCCCTGGACATCCCCGTCTTCCACGACGACCAGCACGGCACGGCGATCGTCGTGCTCGCCGCCCTGACCAACGCACTTCGCGTGGTGGGCAAGGGAGTCGGCGACGTACGCGTCGTCATGTCCGGTGCGGGCGCGGCCGGTACGGCCATCCTCAAGCTGCTCATCGCGGCGGGCGTCAAGCACGCCGTCGTCGCCGACATCCACGGTGTCGTGCACGCGGACCGCGAGGACCTGGTGGACGCCGCGCCGGACTCGCCGCTGCGCTGGATCGCCGACAACACCAACCCCGAGGGCGCCCGCGGCACCCTCAAGGAAGCGGTCGTCGGCGCCGACGTCTTCATCGGCGTGTCGGCTCCGAACGTCCTGGGCGCGGACGACGTCGCGGCCATGGCCGACGGCGCCATCGTGTTCGCGCTCGCGAACCCGGACCCCGAGGTCGACCCCGCGATCGCCCGCCAGACGGCGGCAGTCGTGGCCACGGGCCGCTCGGACTTCCCGAACCAGATCAACAACGTCCTGGTCTTCCCCGGCGTCTTCCGCGGCCTGCTCGACGCCCAGTCGCGCACGGTCAACACGGAGATGATGCTGGCGGCGGCGGGCGCCCTCGCGGACGTCGTCGCCGAGGACGAGCTCAACCCGAACTACATCATCCCCAGCGTCTTCAACGACAAGGTCGCGGGCGCCGTAGCCGATGCGGTGCGCAGCGCGGCGAAGGCCGCCGGGGTGACTGTGACAGGTGCCACGGGCCAGTAGTACGGCGCGTCGCGGAACCCGGGGCCCGCAAAGGCCCTCTAGGGTGGCGTGGAAGCGCGCCCCCGACTGCCACCTTCCAGGGGGCGGTGAAGCTGTTCGTGTGACCCCCCAAGGGCTCCGGATTGGCTTTCCCGCCGCAGGTGGGGGCAGGATGCCTTTCTGGGCGCGAGGGTCCGGAACACGGACCCGGGTCCGGGGCCTGACCGAGGACCCTGGCAGCATCGGCTTCGCTGTGCCCATCATGCGGCTCCGCCGCGTGGCACGCCTCAACGGCAAGAAGAACACGGGAGTACAAACATGAACCGCAGTGAGCTGGTGGCCGCGCTGGCCGACCGCGCCGAGGTGACCCGCAAGGACGCCGACGCCGTGCTGGCCGCGTTCGCCGAGACCGTCGGCGAGATCGTTGCCAAGGGCGACGAGAAGGTCACCATCCCCGGCTTCCTGACCTTCGAGCGCACCCACCGTGCCGCTCGCACCGCCCGGAACCCGCAGACCGGCGAGCCGATCAACATCCCGGCCGGCTACAGCGTCAAGGTTTCGGCGGGCTCCAAGCTCAAGGAAGCCGCCAAGGGCAAGTAGCCTCAAGCAGCGAATAGAAGGGGCGGCCACCCGGTTGGGTGGCCGCCCCTTCTGCGTGCCGTACAAAAGATGGCCTCAAATGCCGGCCGGGCTGAAGCCCGCTACAACGTCGCCCTGCCCGGCAGCTCGACCTTCGCGCCGAGCTCCACGAGCTTGTCCATGAAGTTCTCGTAGCCGCGGTTGATCAGGTCGATGCCGTGGACGCGGGAGGTGCCCTGCGCCGCGAGGGCAGCGATCAGGTACGAGAAGCCGCCGCGCAGGTCGGGGATGACCAGATCGGCGCCCTGGAGCTTCGTGGGGCCGCTGACGACCGCCGAGTGGAGGAAGTTGCGCTGGCCGAAGCGGCAGTCGGAGCCGCCGAGGCACTCCCGGTAGAGCTGGATGTGTGCGCCCATCTGGTTGAGCGCGGAGGTGAAGCCGAGACGGGACTCGTAGACCGTCTCGTGGACGATGGAGAGGCCCGCGGCCTGCGTCAGGGCCACGACCAGGGGCTGCTGCCAGTCCGTCTGGAAGCCGGGGTGCACGTCCGTCTCCAGGGCGATCGCGTTGAGCGAGCCGCCCGGGTGCCAGAAGCGGATGCCCTCGTCGTCGATCTCGAAGGCACCGCCCACCTTCCGGTAGGTGTTCAGGAAGGTCATCATCGAACGCTGCTGGGCGCCGCGGACGTAGATGTTGCCTTCGGTGGCCAGGGCCGCGGAAGCCCAGGAGGCGGCCTCCAGGCGGTCCGAGAGGGCGTGGTGGTTGTAGCCGCCCAGGCTGTCGACACCGGTGACCCTTATGGTCCTGTCGGTGTCCATCGCGATGATCGCGCCCATTTTCTGCAGAACACAGATGAGGTCTTCGATCTCGGGTTCGACGGCGGCGTTCGAGAGCTCGGTGACGCCCTCGGCCAGCACGGCCGTGAGGAGCACCTGCTCGGTGGCGCCGACGGACGGGTACGGCAGCTGGATCTTCGTGCCGCGGAGCCGCTGCGGGGCCTCCAGGTACTGGCCGCCCTCGCGCTTCTCGATGGTGGCGCCGAACTGGCGGAGCACCTCGAAGTGGAAGTCGATCGGCCGGCCGCCGATGTCGCAGCCGCCGAGGCCGGGGATGAAGGCGTGGCCGAGGCGGTGCAGGAGCGGCCCGCAGAACAGGATCGGGATCCGCGAGGAGCCCGCGTGCGCGTCGATGTCCGCGACGTTGGCGCTCTCCACGTGCGAGGGGTCCATGACCAGCTCGCCCGGCTCCTCACCGGGGCGGACCGTGACGCCATGCAGCTGCAGGAGTCCGCGTACGACGCGGACGTCGCGGATGTCGGGGACATTGCGCAGCCTGCTCGGAGCGCTGCCGAGCAGCGCGGCGACCATGGCCTTGGGCACGAGGTTCTTCGCGCCGCGGACACGGATCTCGCCCTCCAGCGGGGTTCCGCCGTGGACAAGCAGTACATCGTCGGTGACGGTCATGAATCTCGCGTTCCGATTGGATGGACGGGTGGACCAAAGGGCAAGCGTAATGGGCGAGTACCCCCCTTCCGTAAGGCTAAGGACGTCCGGAACACGTCAGGAGTCCGTGACAACACGAAACGTTCGGAACCGGACACTCCGGGTCACTGCCGAAAGCGTGCGCTCCGGCAGCTTCAGTGCGCCCCTGAGCTGCATTCACTGCCGTACGCGCATTGCCTCCCCCCGCGGGGCAAAGATGCGGGATCATGTCGTTCATGACCGAGGTGTCCTCGCTCACAGGGCGGCTGCTCGTGGCCACGCCTGCCCTGGCGGACCCGAACTTCGACCGCGCGGTGGTGCTTCTCCTCGACCACGACGAGGAGGGCTCGCTCGGCGTGGTCCTCAACCGGCCCACGCCGGTGGAGGTCGCGGACATCCTGGAGGGCTGGGGTGATCTGGCCGGCGCGCCGGGAGTCGTCTTCCAGGGCGGCCCCGTCTCGCTCGACTCGGCGCTGGGCGTCGCGGTGATCCCAGGCGAGGAGGGCCCGGCCTCCGGATCCCGGCCGCGTTCGGTCAGAGGCGAGCCGATCGGCTGGCGCCGCGTGCACGGCGCGATCGGCCTGGTCGACCTGGACACGCCCCCCGAACTCCTGGCCCCCGCGCTCGGCTCGCTGCGGATCTTCGCCGGGTACGCGGGCTGGGGCCCGGGCCAGCTGGAGGACGAACTCACCGAGGGCGCCTGGTACGTGGTCGAGTCCGAGCCCGGCGACGTGTCGTCGCCGGACCCGGAGCGGCTGTGGCGCGCGGTGCTTCGACGGCAGCGCAGTGAGTTGGCGATGGTGGCGACGTATCCGGATGATCCGTCCCTCAACTGACAGGTCGGCGCCACCTCCCGTCACGGGCTGAAGTCCGGGCCTTCGTCTACGTCGTCTATGTCGTTGAGATACCGCTCGGCGAGCGGGTGCGGGCCGCGGGACGGGGCCGCCAGGTGGACGGGTACCGGCGGCGCGTTCTTCAGGCGTACGTGGCGCAGGCCGGGGTGGGTGGTGCCGGTGATCATCGCCTCGCTCGGCGTACCGCTGGGGGTGCTGCCCCCCGGTCCTCGCGTCGGCGGGCGGCGTGGCGGAAGAGGGCGTCGCCCCCTGTCCATATCTATGGGCGTGGGGGATCGGCGGCATCCTGGGCAGCGTTCTCGCGGGCCCTGGTGGTGTGGGGTGCGGCGGGCTGGGCGCTCCAGGTCCCGCAGCAGCACCGCCTGTTGGCGCTGCGCGCGGAGCGGGGCACGGTGGGCCGCGCGCGAGTTCCGTCGCCCGCCCGTCCGGGCGATGCCCGGACGCGGTCGGCGTAGGTACCCTTGGATGCCATGAGCACTCTTGAGCCCGAGCCCGAGCGCGGGGCAGGTACGGGGACCCTCGTTGAGCCGACGCCGCAGGTGTCGAGCGGTGACGGCGACCACGAGCGCTTCGCGCACTATGTCCAGAAGGACAAGATCATGGCGAGCGCGCTCGACGGTACGCCCGTCGTCGCGCTCTGCGGCAAGGTGTGGGTGCCGGGTCGTGACCCGAAGAAGTACCCCGTCTGTCCCATGTGCAAGGAGATCTACGAGTCCATGAGCGCCGGTGGCGACAAGGACAAGGGCGGTAACGACGGCAAGGGCGGCGGCAAGAAGTAGCCCGCACCGGAGTCGTCCGGACCCTCCTCGCGACGGGGCGTTGCGTGTACCGCAACGCCCCTTTTGCGTTGTGCAACGGCATGGCAGCCTCGCCCCATGACCTTGACCTTTGAGGAACTGATCCCGGCGCCCTCGCATGCCGAAGGACCTCGCGCCGAAGGACCGCACACCGAAGGCTTCTTCCTCGACTCCTCGACCGTGCTCCGCGCGGCACCCGGCACCGAGTCCACCGAGCGCTGGCTGCGCTCCACCCTCGGTGCCGCGCTCGGCCTGACCCTGGCGCCGGGTGAGGGCAGTGGCGTGTCGCTGGAGATCGACGACTCCCTCGCGCCCGAGGCGTACCGGCTCACCGTGGGGGCGAGCGGCATCGAGATCGTCGGCGGCGCGGCCCCCGGCGTCTTCTGGGGCGCGCAGACCCTGCGCCAGCTCATCGGGGCGGACGCCTTCCGCCGCGCCCCCCTGCGGGCCGGGGTTCCGCACACGGTGCCGGGGTGCCTCATCGAGGACAGCCCCCGCTTCCGGTGGCGCGGCATGATGCTCGACGTGGCCAGGCACTTCATGCCCAAGGACGGCGTCCTGCGCTACCTGGACCTGCTCGCCGCCCACAAGCTGAACGTCTTCCACTTCCACCTCTCCGACGACCAGGGCTGGCGCATCGAGATCAAGCGCTACCCGAAGCTGACGGAGGTCGCGTCGTGGCGGCCGCGCTCGAAGTGGGGGCACCGCGCATCGGAGTTGTGGAACGACACCCCGCACGGCGGCTACTACACGCAGGACGACATCCGCGAGATCGTCGCGTACGCCCATGAGCGGCACATCGCCGTCGTACCCGAGATCGACATCCCCGGGCACTCGCAGGCCGCCATCGCCGCCTACCCGGAGCTCGGCAACACCGACGTCGTCGACACCGCGTCGCTCGGCGTCTGGGACACCTGGGGCGTCACCCCCAACGTCCTCGCCCCGACCGAGAACACCCTTCGCTTCTACGAGGGGGTGTTCGAGGAACTGCTGGAGCTCTTCCCCTCCACCTTCATCCACGTCGGCGGAGACGAGTGTCCCAAGGACCAGTGGAAGGCGTCCCCCACCGCGCAGGCCCGCATCAAAGAGCTGGGCGTCGCTGACGAGGACGGTCTGCAGAGCTGGTTCATCCAGCACTTCGACACCTGGCTGACCGCGCGCGGGCGCCGTCTCATCGGCTGGGACGAAATCCTCGAAGGCGGCCTCGCGGACGGCGCCACCGTGTCCTCCTGGCGCGGGTACGGGGGCGGCATCGCGGCGGCCAAGGCAGGGCACGACGTCGTCATGTGCCCCGAGCAGCAGGTGTACCTCGACCACCGGCAGGACGCCGGCCCCGACGAGCCCGCGCCCATCGGCTTCGTCCGCACCCTGGAGGACGTCTACCGCTTCGAGCCGCTGCCGCCGCAGCTCACCGCCGAAGAGGCCCGGCACGTGCTCGGCACCCAGGCCAACGTCTGGACCGAGGTGATGGAGTACCACGCACGCGTGGACTACCAGGTGTTCCCGCGTCTCGCCGCCCTCGCCGAGGTCGCCTGGAGCGACCTGCCCGCATCCGCCGAGCGCGACTTCGCGGACTTCGAGCGGCGAATGGTCCCGCACTACGCGCGACTTGACGCACTCGGCGTCGACTACCGCCCGCCCGGCGGCCCGTTGCCGTGGCAGCAGCGCCCGGGCGTGCTCGGACGCCCGATCGACGGGGCGCCCCCGAACGTGTGAGGAAGACCCCGTAGCCGGTGTGTCGGGCTGCCCGCGCTGGGAGCGTGGGCAGCCGGACGAAAGTCGTACAAGGATCACCGAAGAGTGGCAATTCCCGCCGACCGGCGAGGGCGTGTGAAATCGGCACAACCCCCTGGTCTGCGGACGAATGGCTCCTAGCGGACCCCCGCGCCGAGGGCCCGGGAAGATGTGCCAGAGTTGCCACGTCCGGGCTGTGAACACGTACCGTACGGCGGAACAGGCGTAACGGTGGGTACGGCGAGAAAGCCGCCGGACATCGGGAAGGGGCAGCCGGTTTTGACCACGCACGCACCGCAGGCGGCGCAGACCGCGCAGACGGCGAAGCTGCCTGGAACGCTGGACGAGGCCGTGGAGGCACTCGCCGCGATGCCCGCCGCCGTGCCCGTGGCCGGCGGCACCGACCTCATGGCCTCCGTCAACGCGGGCCTCCTGCGCCCCGCCGCGCTCGTCGGCCTCGGCCGCATCAGGGAGATCCGCGGCTGGCAGTACCAGGACGGTCACGCGCTGCTCGGCGCGGGCCTCACCCACGCACGTGTCGGGCGGCCCGACTTCGCCGCCCTGATCCCTGCGCTCGCCCACGCCGCGCGCGCCGCCGGACCCCCGCAGATCCGCAACGCGGGCACCCTCGGCGGCAACATCGCCACGGCGGGCCCGACCGGCGACACCCTGCCCGTCCTCGCCG
The DNA here is from genome assembly GCF_053606205.1 of Streptomyces sp. NPDC055239. Lineage (NCBI taxonomy): Bacteria > Bacillati > Actinomycetota > Actinomycetes > Kitasatosporales > Streptomycetaceae > Streptomyces > Streptomyces sp. NPDC055239. Next base: position 124,743 of record NZ_JBSGRD010000002.1, read on the forward strand.
CCCTCGAAGCCGTCCTCATCATCGCGGGCCCCGGCGGCGCACGCCGCGAGGTTCCCGTGTCGCACCTCCTCGCGGGGATGGACATGCTCCGCCCCGGCGAACTCATCGGCTTCGTGCGACTGCCGCTCCTGCACGCCCCGCAGGTCTTCCTGAAGGCGACAGGGCGCACCGGGCCAGGACGCGCCACCGCGTCCGTCGCGCTCGTCCTGGACCCCGCGCGGCGCGGTGTGCGCTGCGCGGTCGGCGCCGTCGCTCCCATGCCGCTGCGGCCCCTGGAGGCCGAGCAGTGGGTCGCCTCGCTGATCGACTGGGACGGCGAGCGGACGATCGTGCCGGAGGCCCTCACCGCCTTCGGTGAGTACGTGGCCGCCGCCTGCATCCCCGACCAGCCTCCGGCGGAGGACGGCTCACCGCAGCCGCTGCCCGCCGCCGTACTGCACCTGCGGCGCACCGTCGCCGCGCTGGCCCGACGAGCACTGGGGAGGGCGCTGTCGTGAGCGACGACCAGAACGGCAATGGCGGCTGGCAGCCGCATCCGCAGGGCGAGTACGACTCGGACGCCACGGCCTTCGTACAGCTGCCCGAAGGTGCCCTCGACGCCTTCGACCACTCGCCGCTCGCCGCGCCGGGACACGGTTACGTCCCGCCGCAGATAACGGTCACCCCGACGACGGCCGACGCGACGGATCCGGCCGCCACGGGTGTCTGGGCCATGCCGCCCGAGGTGACCGGCGTACAGAACGTGCAGTGGCCCGCCGCGGGCGGAGTGCCCGAGCCCGCGCCGTCCGGTCACGTGCAGGAGCAGGTGCAGGAGCACGCGTACGACCCCCGGGCCACGGGCCAGTGGAGCTTCCAGGAGGCGGAGGGGCACGCGCCCGCCGCCCCCGCGCCCGCCGATGTCACGGGGCAGTGGTCGATTCCCGTCGCCAATGGTGATCTTCCGGATGAATCGGGCGAGTTCACCACGTCCTCGCTCGCCGCGCAGTGGGGCGGTACGCCGCCCGCGACGCTGCCGGGCGGCGCGGCGGCGCCGTGGGCGACAGGTGGCGCGGGTGTGGGCGCGCCGTGGTCGGAGCCGGCGCAGCACCCGCATGCCGAGCTGCATCCGCATCCGCATGCCGAGCCGCATCCGTACGCCGAACCGCATCCGCATAGCGAGCCGCAGCACCAGCAGTACGTCGAGCCGCAGCACCACGAGCACGTGGCGCCCCCGGAGGCGTTCGTCCCCGAACCGCCGGTCGCTCCTGAGATGCATGTGACGGTGCCCGAGGAGGTCGTAGCGCCGCCCGAGGCGCACGAGGCCCCCGCAGAGCCGGAACCCGAGCCGGAGCCCGAAGCCGAGGTCGAGGCGGAGGCGGAGGTCGAGGCAGAGGCAGAGGCAGAGGCCGAAGCGGACACCGAAGCCGGTACCGAAGCCGGGACCGAGGTCGAAGTCGGCGCCGAGACGGACGCCGAGACGGACGCCGAGACCGACCCCGAGGCCGACGCCGACGCCGACGCCGAAACCGACCCCGAAGAAGCAGCCACCGGCGCCGTCACCGCCCACGCCGACGAACACCCCCTCTGCTCCTACGTCCTGCGCGTCAACGGCGCCGACCGCCCCGTCACCGACGCGTGGATCGGCGAGTCGCTGCTCTACGTCCTGCGTGAGCGCCTCGGCCTCGCGGGCGCCAAGGACGGCTGCTCGCAGGGTGAGTGCGGAGCCTGCAACGTCCAGGTGGACGGCCGTCTCGTCGCCTCCTGCCTGGTGCCCGCCGCCACCGCCGCCGGAAGCGAGGTGCGTACCGTCGAGGGCCTCGCCGTCGACGGCAGACCCTCCGACGTGCAGCGGGCGCTCGCCGCCTGCGGTGCCGTCCAGTGCGGCTTCTGCGTACCGGGCATGGCGATGACCGTGCACGACCTGCTCGAAGGCAACCCCGCCCCGTCCGACCTGGAAGCCCGCCGCGCCCTGTGCGGCAACCTGTGCCGCTGCTCCGGCTACCGGGGCGTGCTCGACGCCGTGCAGGAAGTGGTCGCCGAGCGTGAGGCATCCGCGTCCGCGTCCGCCGCCGAACCGTCCGGCCAGGGCGACCAGGCGGGCGAGGCGCGCATTCCGCACCAGGCGGGACCCGGCGCCGGAGGGGTCAACCCGGCGGCGCGGAGCGGAACGTACGAAGGACCTTACGGCCAGGACGGAGGCCAGGCGTGAGCAACGAAGCCGCGGGTACGGCGAACACCGCGACCGCAGTGGAGACGCAGCCGGGCCCCGAGCCGCTGCCGCACGGCATCGGCGCGTCGCTGCCGTCCGCCGAGTCCCGCGCCAAGACGGAGGGCACGTTCCCCTACGCGTCCGACCTGTGGGCGGAGGGGCTGCTGTGGGCGGCCGTCCTGCGCTCGCCGCACGCGCACGCGCGCATCGTCTCGATCGACACGTCACAGGCGCGAGAGATGCCCGGCGTGCGCTCCGTCGTCACGCACGAGGACGTGCCGGGCGAGGCCCTGCACGGCCGCAAGACGGCGGACCGTCCGGTCTTCGCGTCCGACGTCGTACGCCACCACGGCGAGCCCATCGCCGCAGTGGCCGCGGATCACCCCGACACGGCGCGGATGGCCGCCGCCGCCATCTTCGTCGAGTACGAACTCATGGAGCCGGTCACCGATCCGGAGAAGGCGTTCGCGGCCGAACCCCTGCACCCCGACGGCAACTTGATCCGGCACATCCCGCTGCGGCACGGCGACCCGGAAGCGGCGGGCGAGCTCGTCGTCGAGGGCCTGTACCGCATCGGCCGCCAGGACCCGGCGCCGATCGGCGCGGAGGCGGGGCTCGCGGTGCCGCGTCCCGACGGGGGCGTGGAGCTGTACATCGCCTCCACCGACCCGCACACCGACCGCGACATGGCCGCGTCCTGCTTCGGCATCGACCCGGACATCGTGAAGGTCGTCGTGACCGGCGTCCCCGGCGCGACCGCCGACCGCGAGGACGCCAGCTTCCACCTGCCGCTCGGCCTGCTCGCGCTCACGACGGGCTGCCCGGTGAAGCTGACGGCGACCCGCGAGGAGTCCTTCCTGGGCCACGCCCACCGCCACCCGACACTGCTCCGCTACCGCCATCACGCGGACGCCGAGGGCAAGTTGGTGAAGGTCGAGGCGCAGGTCCTGCTCGACGCGGGCGCGTACGCGGACACGTCGTCGGACGCGCTCGCAGCGGCCGTCTCCTTCGCCTGCGGTCCTTACGTGGTCCCGAACGCCTTCATCGAGGGCTGGGCTGTGCGCACGAACAACCCGCCGTCCGGACATGTCCGGGGCGAGGGCGCCATGCAGGTGTGCACGGCGTACGAAGCCCAAATGGACAAGATCGCAAAGAAGTTGGGCATCGACCCGGCGGAGCTGCGGCTGCGCAACGCGATGGCCACCGGCGACATCCTGCCGACGGGTCAGACGGTGACGTGCCCGGCCCCGGTGGCCGAACTCCTCGCCGCCGTAAGGGACTTCCCCCTCCCCGAACTGCCCAAGGACACCCCCGAGGACGAGTGGCTGCTGCCCGGAGGCCCTGAGGGCGCGGGCGAACCGGCCGCGGTGCGCCGGGGCGTCGGCTACGGCCTCGGCATGGTCCAACTCCTGGGCGCCGAAGGCACGGACGAGGTCTCCACGGCCACGGTGAAGGTCCACGACGGCATCGCGACCGTCATCTGTGCCGCGGTCGAGACGGGCCAGGGCTTCTCGACGCTCGCCCGCCAGATCGTCCAGGAGACCCTCGGCATCGACGACGTACGCGTGGCCCCCGTCGACACGGACCAGCCCCCGGCGGGACCGAGCTGCCACGGCCGCCACACATGGGTGTCGGGCGGCGCGGTGGAGCGCGCGGCGAAGATGGTCCGCACGCAGCTCCTCCAGCCCCTGGCCCACAAGTTCGGGATGTCGACGGAGCTGCTCCAGATCACCGACGGCAAGATCACGTCGTACGACGGGGTGCTCAGCACGACCGTCACGGAGGCGATGGACGGCAAGGAGCTCTGGGCCACGGCGCAGTGCCGCCCGCACCCGACCGAGCCGTTGGACGAGGCGGGCCAGGGCGACGCGTTCGTCGGGATGGCCTTCTGCGCGATCCGCGCGGTCGTGGACGTGGACGTCGAGATCGGTTCGGTACGGGTCGTGGAGCTCGCGGTCGCCCAGGACGTGGGCCGCATCCTGAACCCGACCCAGCTGAAGGTACGTATCGAGGCGGGCGTCACGCAGGGAGTGGGCGCGGCTCTGACGGAGAACCTCCGTACGCCGCGCGGCCTGGTCCGCCACCCCGACCTGACGGGATACGCGCTTCCGACCGCCCTGGACACCCCCGACATCCGCATCGTGAAGCTGGTGGAGGAGCGGGACGTCGTGGCGCCCTTCGGCGCGAAGGCGGCGAGCGCGGTGCCGGTGGTGACGACTCCGGCGGCGGTGGCCTCGGCGGTGCGGGCGGCCACGGGGCGGCCGGTGAACAGGCTGCCGATCCGCCCGCAGGCGGCGGTGGCGACGTGACCGCTCCTGCGAGCGGCGTGGTCGTCATCACCGGAATCATGGCCGCGGGCAAGTCCACGGTGGCGCAGGCCCTCGCCGAGCGGCTGCCGCGCGCGGCGCACGTGCGGGGCGATGTCTTCCGCCGGATGATCGTGTCGGGCGGCCAGGAGTACGAGCCCGGGGCATCGGACGAGGCGGCGGCCCAACTCCGCCTGCGGTACGGCCTGTCGGCGGGGACGGCGGACGCGTACGCCGCCGCGGGCTTCGTCGCGGTGGTCCAGGACGTCATCCTGGGCGAGGAGTTGAAGACGTACGTGGATCTGCTGCGTACGCGCCCCGTGCACGTGGTCGTCCTCGCCCCGCGCCCGGACGCGGTCGCCGCCCGGGAGGCCGGTCGCGGCAAGACCGGGTACGGGGCATGGACCGTGGAGGCCCTGGACTCGGGGTTCCGGTCCACGACACCGAGGCTCGGGCTCTGGCTCGACAGCTCCGACCTGACGGTCGAGGAGACGGTGGACGCGATTCTCGCGGGGCTCGACGAGGCGCGGCTCCAGCCCCTCTAGCCGCTCTAGTCCTCAGGCCCCCGTGGGCTCCTCGGCCTGGCGGGCCTCCTGCACGGTCTTCTGTATCGAGCGGGACCAGGACGTCGTGGGTGCTGCCAGGCGGCCGATCACGCGGCCGAGCCAGTCCGCGTCACCGAGCCGCTCCGCCTCGTGCGCGGCGACGGTCTGCGTAAGGAGCTGCTCCAGGACGGCCACGTCGAGCATCCGGTACCAGCGGGGGTGCCGGTGGAAGTCGATCCGCCAGTCCTCGTACGGATGGCGCAGCGTCATGTCCAGGTGGCCGGTGCCGCGCCCCCTGAACCACGGGAGACCGCAGAGCAGGCCGGGCAGCGTGAAGTTCCCGCCCTTGGACGGGTATCCGCCCCCTATGGTCACGCCCATGCCCAGCATGACCCTGGACCAGGGGATCAACTCGCCCTCAGGAGTGCCCGAGTGCCGGTAGAGCCCGTCCGTGCGGAACTCCACCCAGGTGCCGCCCGGTCGCAGGGCATCGCCCATGACCCAGCGGCCGTCGACCAACTCCAGGGGCCCCAGGGCCGGATTCACGCCACTCATGCGTGTATTGGACCACGAGGCGTCGGACCATGAGCGGCCGAGGCTCAACGCAAAGAGGGGCGGCTCCTGACGGGGCCGCCCCTCGTTCACCTGAGGCCGTGGCGGGAATCGAACCCGCGTTACTGGCTTTGCAGGCCAGCCCCTAAGCCACTCGGGCACACGGCCGAGTCTGTGCTCGACCCCTTGAACCTAAGTGCCCGGAACCAGCCGCTCAAGGGAATCGCCGCCCCCGAAACGGGACTGCCACACCGCGTTCATGAACGGGCTCCGGCGGGCGAGCGGTCGTACGACCAAGGGACCAGCGGCAGCCCGCCTCCGGACAGGGGTCATACCGCATCACGCCCCTTACGCTGGCCAGTATGAGCGCCCAGGAACCGCGCGACACCGATGTCGCCACCGACCCGATAGCCCTGACCGTCCCGACAGTCCCGACGCCCCCGCCGTCGGAGCTCCGGGGCGGGGTGCTGCGGCCTCCCTACCGTGCGCTCAGCCTCGGCATCGTCTCCGTGGTCCTGCTCATCGCCTTCGAGGCGACCGCCGTCGGTACCGCCATGCCGGTGGCCGCCCGTGAGCTGAACGGCGTCTCCGTCTACGCCTTCGCCTTCTCCGCGTACTTCACGACCAGTCTCTTCGGCATGGTGCTCTCCGGGCAGTGGGCCGACCGGCGCGGGCCGCTCGGGCCGCTCGCCACCGGGATCGCGGCCTTCGCGGCGGGGCTGCTGCTCTCCGGGACCGCCCAGGCCATGTGGATGTTCATCCTGGGGCGGGCCGTGCAGGGGCTCGGCGGGGGGCTCGTCATCGTCGCGTTGTACGTCGTCGTCAGCCGGGCCTACCCGGAGCACCTGCGGCCGTCCGTCCTCGCGGCGTTCGCGGCCAGCTGGGTCGTGCCTTCCGTGGTCGGGCCGCTCGTCGCGGGGACGGTCACCGAGCACCTGGGGTGGCGGTGGGTGTTCGTCGGGATTCCCGTTCTCGTCGTGGCGCCGCTGGTGCTCGCGCTGCCCGCGATCCGACGTTCCGCCTCCGGGCCCGTCGACCCCTCCGCGCCCGTCGAGGCCTTCGACCGGCGGCGCATCCGGCTCGCGCTCGGGATCTCGCTGGGGGCGGGGCTCCTGCAGTACGCCGGGCAGGATCTGCGGTGGCTCTCGCTGCTGCCCGCGGTGCTCGGGGCGGTCGTGCTCGTGCCCGCCGTCCTCGGTCTGCTGCCGCGCGGTACGTACCGGGCCGAGCGGGGCCTGCCCTCCGTCGTGCTGCTGCGGGGCGTCGCCGCCGGGTCCTTCATCGCCGCCGAGTCCTTCGTGCCGCTGATGCTGGTCACCGAACGCGGGCTCACCCCGACCATGGCGGGGCTCTCGCTCGCCGTCGGCGGCGCGACCTGGGCCCTCGGCTCCTACGTACAGTCGCGGCAGCGCATGGAGAGGTACCGGACGCGGCTGATGGTGACCGGCATGGTGCTGGTCGCCGCCTCCATCGCGACCGCGCCGACCGTGCTGATCGACGCCGTCCCTGTGTGGATCGTCGCCGTCGCCTGGGCTTTCGGCTGCTTCGGCATGGGCACGGTGATCGGTTCGACGAGCGTGCTGCTCCTGCGCCTCTCGGCACCGCAGGACGCGGGCGCGAACTCCGCCGCCCTCCAGATCTCCGACGGCCTCTCCAACGCCCTGCTCCTGGCGGCAGGGGGCGCCGCGTTCGGCGCGTTGGGAGGCGGGGCGGTGGGCGCCGCGCACGTTGCCGTCGGTGCGGGCGGGTCCCACCCGGGGGCGTTCGTCGCCGTGTTCCTGCCGATGGCGGCAGTCGCCCTGGTCGGCGCCTGGGTGGCGACGCGGCTGAAGGAACGTACGGACTGAGGAAGGTGTGTGACTCCCGTCGCACCCGGCCCGGGCCCCGCATCGTCATCAGGCCGGCGTCAACACATCACCGGTAGGGTGGCCCGGTTGTCGTACGTACCCGTCGTACTCGTCTGTCGTCCGTACCCGAGCGCCAAAACCGGAGACCGTGACTACCACCGCCGCCAACTCCGCCTCCTCCCACCACCTCTCTCCCGCCTTCCCCGGCCGCGCCCCCTGGGGCACCGCCAACAAGCTGCGTGCCTGGCAGCAGGGGGCGATGGAGCGGTATCTCCAGGAGCAGCCGCGTGACTTCCTCGCCGTCGCGACACCCGGCGCAGGCAAGACGACGTTCGCGCTGACGCTCGCCTCCTGGCTGCTGCACCACCATGTCGTGCAGCAGGTGACGGTGGTCGCGCCGACCGAGCATCTGAAGAAGCAGTGGGCGGAGGCCGCGGCCAAGATAGGGATCAAACTGGATCCCGAGTACAGCGCCGGACCGCTCAGCAAGGAGTACCAGGGCGTCGCCATCACGTACGCGGGTGTGGGCGTGCGGCCCATGCTGCACCGCAACCGCGTGGAGCAGCGCAAGACCCTGGTCATTCTCGACGAGATCCACCACGCCGGTGACTCGAAGTCGTGGGGCGAGGCCTGCCTCGAAGCCTTCGAGCCCGCCACGCGGCGCCTCGCGCTCACCGGTACGCCCTTCCGGTCCGACACCAACCCGATCCCCTTCGTCGCGTACGAGGAAGGGAACGACGGCATCCGGCGGTCCGCCGCCGACTACACGTACGGATACGGGAGCGCGCTCGGCGACGGCGTCGTCCGGCCCGTCATCTTCCTCTCCTACTCCGGCAACATGCGCTGGCGTACCAAGGCCGGTGACGAGATCGCGGCGCGGCTCGGCGAGCCGATGACCAAGGACGCCATCTCGCAGGCCTGGCGCACAGCCCTTGACGCGCGCGGCGAGTGGATGCCGAACGTCCTCAAGGCCGCCGACAAGCGCCTCACCGAGGTCAGGAAGGCCATCCCGGATGCGGGCGGGCTCGTGATCGCCTCGGACCAGGACTCCGCCCGCTCGTACGCCAAGCTGATCCGCGAGCTCACCGGGGAAAAGGCCACCGTCGTCCTCTCCGACGACACCGGCGCGTCCAAGCGGATCGACGACTTCACCGTGAGCAACGACCGGTGGATGGTCGCGGTCCGGATGGTGTCCGAGGGCGTCGACGTGCCGCGCCTCGCGGTGGGTGTGTACGCCACCACCATCTCGACGCCGCTCTTCTTCGCCCAGGCCGTGGGCCGTTTCGTACGTTCCCGGCGGCGCGGCGAGACCGCGTCGGTCTTCCTGCCCACCGTCCCCGACCTCCTCGGCCACGCCAACGAGATGGAGGTCGAGCGCGACCACGTGCTCGACAAGCCGAAGAAGGAAGGGGAGGAGGATCCCTACGCCGAGTCCGAGAAGGAGATGGACGAGGCGAACAAGGAGGAGGACGAGGACACCGGCGAGCAGGAGCAGTTCTCCTTCGAGGCCCTTGAGTCCGATGCCGTCTTCGACCGGGTTCTCTTCGACGGCGCCGAGTTCGGCATGCAGGCGCACCCCGGGAGCGAGGAGGAGCAGGACTATCTGGGCATCCCCGGGCTCCTCGAACCCGACCAGGTGCAGATGCTGCTCCAGAAGCGGCAGGCCCGGCAGATCGCGCACAGCAAGAAGCGGCCCGACGACGAGGCCGATCTTCTCGAACTCCCCGCCGAGCGGCGGCCCGTGGTCTCCCACAAGGAGATGCTCGAACTGCGCAAGCAGCTCAACACGATGGTCGGCGCGTACTCCCACCAGAGCGGCAAGCCGCACGGCGTGATCCACACCGAGCTGCGCCGCACGTGCGGCGGCCCGCCGAGCGCGGAGGCCACCGGGGGACAGCTGCGGCAGCGGATCGCGAAGGTCGGGGAGTGGGCCACCCGCATGAAGTAGGGCGGGCCGCTCACGGGAGGGGACGGCTCCCTGGAGCGGACCGGTGCGTTCCATGTGCGGGAATCGTGCGTACGTCCGCCCGGCGCGCACCGCGTATAGGGGCATTGCGCCCCTAACAGCTCGTCTGATGACCGGATTCTGGACGGAGTCTTCCGCTGAGCGGGACGGCCTCGCTAATGTCCCCGAAACGTACACGCCCCGTGGCAGCGCCGCCGCGGAGCGCAGCCGGAGTTCCGACCGGCGGCCTCTGACGCGCGTCGCCCACGGGACCGGCGACGCAACCGCCGCGTAAAGGGGCCGTCGACCCTCATCTAAGGAGTGGGCGTCGTGACCGCGGAGACTTCCCAGACGCTCGACCGAGGACTGCGCGTCCTCAAACTGTTGGCCGACACCGATCACGGGCTCACCGTCACCGAGCTTTCGAACAAGCTCGGTGTGAACCGCACCGTGGTGTACCGCCTCCTCGCCACGCTGGAGCAGCACGCGCTGGTCCGCCGTGACCTGGGCGGCCGTGCCCGCGTCGGACTCGGAGTGCTGCGACTCGGCCGCCAGGTGCATCCGCTGGTGCGGGAGGCCGCGCTGCCCGCGCTGCGCTCCCTCGCCGAGGACATAGGGGCGACCGCGCACCTGACCCTCGTCGACGGCACCGAGGCACTCGCCGTCGCCGTCGTCGAGCCCACCTGGACGGATTACCACGTGGCCTACCGCACCGGTTTCCGGCACCCCCTGGACCGGGGCGCCGCGGGCCGGGCGATCCTCGCCGCGAGGCAGGGGCTCGCCACCGATCCGGGGTACGCGCTCACGCACGGGGAACTGGAGGCGGGCGCCAGTGGAGCCGCGGCGCCGCTGGTCGGCGTCACCGGGGTGGAGGGGAGCGTCGGCGTCGTCATGCTCGCGGACTCCGTGCCGGAGCGGGTGGGACCGCGGGTGGTGGACGCGGCACGGGAAGTGGCCGACGCGTTGAGGTGAGGCCCCTCCGGCGTACCGTCGATCACCGGCTCCGCCGAGTTCGTCCTCAAACGCCGGACGGGCTCGTCCATCCCGCCGCACGTTAGATTGATCCCGTGTTCTCCCTCTCTCGTCTCACGCGCCCCAAGGCCCTCGCCGTCTGTGCCGTCCCCGTGGTCGCCCTGTTCGCGGTCGCCGCCCTCGCGCCGCTGCCGTTCGCCGTGGCCCAGCCGGGGTCGACGGCGAACGTGCTCGGCACGAGCGAGGGCAAGCGGGTCATCTCGATCACCGGCGCGCCCACCCGCGAGACGAGCGGTCAGCTGCGGATGACGACGATCGTGGCCACGGGGCCCGACACGGACGTGAGCCTGAGCGAGGTGGTGGACGGCTGGTTCCGTAAGGACCGTGCCGTGATGCCCAAGGACTCGGTGTACCCCACCGGCAACAACGTGAAGGAAGTCGAGAAGCACAACCTCGGCGACATGAAGGAGTCGCAGGAAACGGCCACGAAGGCCGCGCTCTCCTACCTCGAAGCGAACGGCGTGGACGGCACCGACAAGGTGAAGGTCAAGGTCGACCTCGGCAAGATCGGGGGCCCGAGCGCGGGCCTCTTCCTCTCGCTCGGCATCATCGACCTGATCGACGGCAACGGCAGCGGCGGGGACCTGACGGGCGGCCGGAAGATCGCGGGCACCGGCACGATCGCCGACGACGGCGAGGTCGGCCCGGTCGGCGGTGTCGCGATGAAGACGCAGGCCGCGAAGCGGGACGGGGCGACGGTCTTCCTGGTCCCCAAAGCGGAGTGCTCGGACGCTCAGGCGGAGCTGCCGAAGGGGCTGCGGCTGATTCCGATCACGACACTGAAGGGAACGGTCGACGCGCTGCGTTCCCTGGAGCGGGGCGAGAAGGTCCCGAGCTGCTGACGAGGCGCAGGCCCAATTCGACCATCTTCCAGCCGAGTTGAGTACGCAGATGGGGGCGCCGCTTCTGTAAGGGCGCCGCTCGCTGGAGTTCTGCGGCGCGGGCGTGGTGCAGCCGCAGATGTATGTCGGGGTGCATGGCTGAGGCCTCTCACTCGGAGTAGTGCGTCGGGAAGACGTGGGTGTGCAGGCGCACCCTGGCGGAGTCCGGATGTGTGTCGTCGACGGCCAACGGGCGGTAGCTCTCGATGAGTTCTTCGATCTTGCCGGCCAGTTCGGTGGTGAGCTCGGGCGTCAGGCGCAGGGTGTAGTCGCTGAGGGCGGAGCTGTCGATCCACTCCGTGGACCAGTCGTGCTGTGTGCCGATCCAGGTGGAGACTTCCGTGGCGTGGAACGTCGCGACCTCGTGGAGGTAGACGGTGACCGCGCCGCGCACCGTCGGGTCCGGGTCGTTCATGAGCGTCTCGTCCAGGCGCGTCCCCTGGTGCGCCGACTGCCACCAGCGCTCGCGCCCCTTGCCTCGGCCCGGGGCGTCCTCGACGAAGCCGTGGGCCGCGAGCTGGCGCAGGTGGTAGCTGGTCGCGCCGCTCGACTCGCCCAGGCGGTCGGCCAGTTGGGACGCGGTCGCCGGTCCTTCCCGCCGCAGCGAGATGAGCAGCTGCATGCGCAGTGGATGCGCGAGCCCCCGCAGCGAGCGGGGGGTGAGGTGGTGGACCTTGCGGCCCTCGGGCTCTGCCGTGCCGTCCGTCATGGCTCTTACGGTAAGCATGCAAAGACTCCGTTGCAACCCTTTCTTTGCAACGGAGTCTTTGTAAGTCGGAGGCCCCCCGGCCCGGCTACTCCTTGACGAACCCCTCCTTGATCAACCACTCCTTCGCCACCTCATGCGGATCCTGCCCGTCCACATCCACCTTGGAGTTCAGCTCCTGGGCCACCGTGTTGTTCAGCTTCTTCGTGATGGGGTCCAGGACCTTCTCGATCTCCGGGTGCTCCTTCAACGCCTTGCTGTTGATCTCAGGGGCGGCGTTGTAGTTGGGGAAGAAGTGCTTGTCGTCCTTCATCACCGACAGGTCCATCGCCTTGATGCGGCCGTCCGTCGTGAAGACCTCGCCGAACACGCACGACCCCTTGGAGACCTGGGTGTAGATGATCCCGGTGTCCATCTTGGTGATGTTGGAGTTGGGGATCTTCATCCCGTACTGCTTCTGCATGCCAGGAAGGCCGTCCTCGCGCGAGGAGAACTCGCTCTCCACGCACAGCGTGACCGCCTTCGGGTCCGACTTCGACAGGGCCGCCACGTCGGAGAGCGTCTTCGGCTTGTACCTGGCCTCGTTCTTCCGGTTGATGGCGAGCGCGTAGGTGTTGTTCAGCTCGGCGGGCGGCAGCCAGGTGACGCCGTTCTTCGCGTCCGCCTCGCGCACCACCTCCCACTGCTTCTGCGGGTCTTCGACGGGCTTGGAGTTGCCGAGGTACGTGATCCAGGCGGTGCCCGTGTACTCGTACATGGCGTCCGCGTCGCCGCTCTTGACGGCCTCGCGGGCGCCGATCGAACCCTGGATGCCCGTCCGGTCCAGGACATCCGCGCCGGCCGCCTCGAAGGCGATGCCCATGATCGCGCCGAGGATCAGCTGCTCGGTGAACTCCTTGGACGCGACGGTGAGGTCGGCGCCCTTCAGGGGCAGCCCCTTGCCGACCGTGCCCGGCTTGACGTCGTCCACCATCGGGCTGCCGCTGGTGAGGCCGCAGCTCACCAGGAGGGCCCCGCCCACGGCACCGACGGCCGCCGTACGCCACGTCATTCTCGTCCTCGTCCTCGTCCTCATGAACCGGCCTCCAAGCCGCGCGGACGAAGGACCAGTTCGGCCAGGGAGGCCAGCCAGTCCACGAGCAGCGCGAGCGCGATCGTCAGGATCGAGCCGAGCATGAGCACCGGCATCCGCTGGTTGGTGATCCCGGTGGTGATGAGGTCGCCGAGCCCGCCGCCACCGCCGAACGTGGCGAGCGTCGCCGTGCCGACGTTCAGGACGAGCGCGGTGCGCACACCCGCCAGGATCAGCGGCACGGCAAGGGGGAGTTCGACCTTGCCGAGGACTCCCCACGCCGACATGCCGATGCCGCGCGCGGCTTCGAGCAGGGTCGGGTCGTTGGCGTTCAGGCCCGCGATCGTGTTGGAGAGTACCGGCAGGACGGCGTAGATGATGATGCCGATCAGGGCCGCCTTCTCGCCGATGCCGATCCAGATCACCAGGAGGGCGAGGAGGCCGATCGCCGGTGTCGCCTGGCCGATGTTGGCAAGGGCCATCGCGACGGGCGCCGCCTTGCGGAGCTTCTTGCGGGTCAGCAGGATGCCGAGCGGGATCGCGATGATCAGCACGAAGAAGGTGGAGATCACCGTCAGCTGGATGTGCTGGCGGAGCCTGAGCCAGACGTTGCCGTCCGCCAGGGCGTTCGTGGAGATCGAGTCCAGGTCGGCCTGCTGGAACCACCACCAGGTGAGCAGCAGGAGCACGATCAGGAACGCGGGCAGGACGGTCAGCTTCTGCCAGCCGATCCGCCGCCGCGCCCGGCCCGTGGCCGACGCCGATGGCGGGGGAGGGGCCTCCTGCTCGGCGGCCTCGCCCGTGTCGCGGAAGTGGTGGCCCTTGACCTCGTGCTCGCCGTCGGGCCGTGGCTCGGGTCCGTCGCCGGGCGACGGCTTGTTCTCGGGGATCCGGGGGTTGTTCCCGGGGATGCCGCTCACGCCTGCGCCGCCCCTCCGTCGCCCTCCTGCTCGTGGTGGGTCACCGGGGAACGCTGGTCCTGCAGTTCGTGCTGGTGCTCCACGGCGTCGAGCCGGTCGGCCTCCAGCATCTCGTGGACGGAGTTCATCAGGGTCTGCATGTCCACGACGCCGGTGAACTCGCCGCGCCGCCCGGTGACCGCGACCCGCCCCGCGTTGTCCGTGAGGACCGCTTCGAGCGCGTCGCGCAGGGTGGCGTCGCGGGTGACCGTGTCGTGGACGAGGGTGCCCGCGCGGGCGAGGGAACCCTCGGCGCGCATCAGATCGCCGCGCCGCAGCCACTTGTAGGGACGGCGGCGCTTGTCCAGGAGCAGCAGTTCGTTCGTGCCGCTGTCACGCAGCTTGTCGAAGATGTCCTGGAGCGGGTCGTCGACGGTCACCGTCGCGAAGTCGGCGATCTCCACATCGCGTACGCGGGTGAGGTTGAGCCGCTTCAGGGCCGCGCCCGCGCCCACGAAACCGGAGACGAAGTCGTCGGCGGGGTTGGTGAGGATGGCTTCCGGGGTGTCGAACTGCGCGATGTGCGAGCGCTCCCTGAGCACCGCGATGCGGTCGCCGAGCTTGATGGCCTCGTCGAAGTCGTGCGTGACGAAGACGATCGTCTTGTGCAGCTCGTGCTGGAGCCGGATCAGCTCGTCCTGGAGGTGGTCGCGGGTGATCGGGTCGACCGCGCCGAAGGGTTCGTCCATCAGGAGTACGGGAGGGTCGGCGGCCAACGCCCGCGCGACCCCCACGCGCTGCTGCTGGCCGCCGGAGAGCTGGCGCGGATAGCGGCCGTGGAACTCGGCTGGGTCGAGCCCGACGAGGTCGAGCATCTCCTCGACCCGGGACTTGATCTTCGTCTTCCCCCAGCCGATCATCTTCGGCACGAGGGCGATGTTCTGGGCGACCGTCATGTGCGGGAAGAGCCCGGAGGACTGGATCGCGTACCCGATCTTGCGGCGCAGCTTGACCGGGTCCATGTCGGTGACGTCCTCGCCGCCGATGCGGATGCGCCCGCTGGAGGGCTCGATGAGCCGGTTGATCATCTTCAGCGTGGTCGACTTACCGCAGCCCGAAGGGCCGACGAGGATGACGATCTCGCCCGCCTTGATCTCCATGCTGACGCTGTCGACCGCGGGGTCGTTGCTGCCCGAGTACCGCTTGGTGAGGTTCTCCAGCTCGATCGTCGCGCCCGTGGTGTCGCTCGGGGCCGCCGCGCCCGCGGCCGTCGCCCCGTTGTCGGTGTTCGTCGCGGTGGTCTCAGACACGGATACCCCTCGAGATGGTCAGGCGGCCGATCAGTACGTAAGCGGCGTCGAAGAGCAGCGCCAGGATGATGATCCCGAGCGTGCCCGCGAGCACCTGGTTGAGCGCGTTCTTGCTGCCGAGCGAGCCGATGCCGCGGAAGATCTCGTTGCCGAGGCCGGGGCCCGACGCGTACGCGGCGATGGCCGCGATGCCCATCAGCATCTGCGTGGAGACGCGGATGCCGGTCAGGATCGGCGGCCAGGCGAGCGGCAGCTCCACCTTCACCAATCGCGCGACACGCGACATGCCGATGCCCTTCGCCGCGTCGACCAGGGAGGGATCGACGCCGCGCAGGCCGACGATGGCGTTGCGCACGATGGGGAGCAGGCCGTAGAGGGTCAGCGCGATGACCGTCGGGGCTACACCGAGTCCGACGACGGGGATCAGCAGACCGATCATGGCGAGCGACGGGATGGTCAGGATGGTGGAGGTCGCGGTCGTGGCCAGGTTGCCCGCCCAGTCGCTGCGGTACGTGATGACGCCGATCAGTACTCCGATGACGGTCGCCACGACCATGCACTGGAAGACCGCACTGGCGTGCTGGTACGCGTCCGTCAGCAACTGCTGATGGCGGTTGCCGAGGTAGTCCCAGAAGTTCACTGAACTGCTCACCTCGCCCAGGCGCGGTTCGGACGGCGCCGGGAGTCTCCCGGTGCCCGCGTGCCGCGTACGTCGTGGGGGCGTACCGCGCTGTGTCTGTTCTGCCGTTCGCTGTCCGCTGTGTCTTTGTTTCGGCTGTCCGGATTTCGGCTGTCCGGCTGTTCGTTCTCTTGTCTACCCGCGTCAGGTGTCTTCTGACGCCTGTTCGACCAGCGGGATGATCCGCAGCGGAACAGGGTTCTCCATGACGATCGCCGTGGAGGCCCGGACAATGCCATCAAAACCCAGGACCCGGTCGATCACACGTTGGAGATCCGCGTTCGAACGGGCGACGAGACGGCAGAGCATGTCTCCGTGGCCGGTGATGGTGTGCAGTTCGAGCACCTCGGCGACGGTGGCCAAATGCGCCCGTACGTCGGCACCCTGGCCCTGTTTGATCTCCAGCGTGGCGAAGGCGGTGACGGGGTAGCCGAGGGCGGCGGGATCGACCTCGGGGCCGAAGCCGCGGATGACTCCGTTCGACTGAAGACGGTCCATCCGGGCCTGCACGGTCCCGCGTGCGATACCGAGCCGGCGCGACGCCTCCAGAACGCCGATGCGGGGTTCGCGGGCGAGCAGCACGATGAGCCTGCCGTCCAGATGATCGATCGTCATGGTGCGTTCTTCTCCGCTCGTCGGGTGGTCATCATGTACAGATAGCCCGCTGATGGTGGCCTGTCAGTGGTCAGATTGCCCACTGAATACACAAACTATTGCGCACCTTGCGATACGGCGGGAGCCTGCGGACATGGCAGCTACCGCGAACACCCAGCACACGGCCACCACCCCCCACACCGCGCGCGAGGCCGATCCCTTCCCGGTCAAGGGAATGGACGCGGTCGTCTTCGCCGTGGGCAACGCCAAGCAGGCGGCGCACTACTACTCCACGGCCTTCGGCATGAAACTCGTGGCGTACTCGGGCCCGGAGACGGGCAGCCGCGAGACCGCTTCGTACGTGCTCACCAACGGCGGCGCCCGCTTCGTCCTGACCTCCGTCATCAAAGCCTCGACGGACTGGGGCCACTTCATCGAGAGCCATGTCGCCGAGCACGGCGACGGCGTCGTCGACCTCGCCATAGAGGTGCCGGACGCGCGCGCCGCGTACGAGTACGCCGTCGAGCACGGTGCCCGCGGCATCACCGAGCCCTACGAGGTCAAGGACGAGCACGGCACGGTCGTCCTCGCCGCCATCGCGACGTACGGCAAGACCCGCCACACGCTCGTCGACCGCACCGGCTACGACGGCCCCTACCTGCCCGGATTCGCGGCCGCGTCCCCGATCGTCGAGCCGCCCGCCAAGCGGACCTTCCAGGCGATCGACCACTGCGTCGGCAACGTCGAGCTCGGCAAGATGAACGAGTGGGTCGCCTTCTACAACAAGGTCATGGGCTTCACGAACATGAAGGAGTTCGTGGGCGACGACATCGCGACGGAGTACAGCGCGCTGATGTCGAAGGTGGTCGCGGACGGCACCCTCAAGGTGAAGTTCCCCATCAACGAGCCGGCCATCGCCAAGAAGAAGTCCCAGATCGACGAGTACCTCGAGTTCTACGGCGGCGCGGGCGTCCAGCACATCGCGCTCGCCACGAACGACATCGTGGAGTCCGTACGCACCATGCGCGCGGCCGGCGTCCAGTTCCTCGACACCCCGGACTCGTACTACGACACGCTGGGAGAGTGGGCGGGCGAGACGCGCGTCCCCGTCGACATCCTGCGCGAGCTGAAGATCCTGGTCGACCGCGACGAGGACGGCTACCTGCTCCAGATCTTCACCAAGCCGGTCCAGGACCGCCCGACGGTCTTCTTCGAGATGATCGAGCGGCACGGCTCGATGGGCTTCGGCAAGGGCAACTTCAAGGCCCTGTTCCAGGCGATCGAGCGGGAGCAGGAGAAGCGGGGCAACCTGTAGGAGCCGGGGCCCGTCGCTGGCTAGAGTGCGGACATGGCCAGGATCAATGACGTCGGCGGGATGACGGGCTTCGGGCCCGTCGACACCACCGACGACACGGAGCCCTTCCACGCGGACTGGGAGGCGCGGGTGTTCGCGCTCAACAGTGCGCTGGTGCGTGAAGGCGTCTACAACCTGGACGAGTTCAGGGACGCGGTGGAGACGATGCCGCCGGGGGAGTACCTGGCGGCGTCGTACTACGAGCGGTGGTTCCACGCGATCCGGGTGCTGTTGGTGCGCAAGGGTGTGGTGGCGGAGGGTGATCTTGATGCCTGATCGCTTTGTCGCGGGCGCGGCCGTCCGCACCGTCCACCACGACCCGACCCACCACACCCGCCTGCCGCGCTACGCCCGGGGCAAGCGGGGCGTGGTCCTCGAACCCGAGGGGCGGCACGCGCTGGCGGACGTCAGCTCGCAGGGGCGCGGGGACGCGCCGGTGGAGCAGGTGTACGCGGTGCGGTTCGCTGCGCGGGAGCTGTGGGGTGAGGGAGACCACGGGGTGGTCCTTGACCTGTGGGAGAGCTACTTGGAACCGGCCTCGGGGGGCAGCTGATGTCCGGTACGCACTCGGATGCTGCGATCTCCCGCCAAGTACGTCACTTGGAAACCCTGTTGGAGGAGCGGGGAATCGTCGCCGGGGCCGCTCTGGACGAGGCCCTGGACGCGTTCCTCGCGGGGTCGTCCCCGTTGAACGGGGCGCGGGTCGTCGCACGGGCTTGGACGGACCCGGAGTTCAAGGAGCGCCTTCTCGTGGACGGTACGTCTGCGGTGGCGGAGCTGGGTTACGCGGCGGGCGGCGTCCAGCCACAGCGCCTCCGGGTGGTGGAGAACACCGCCCACACCCACAACGTGGTCGTCTGCACGCTCTGCTCCTGCTATCCGGTGCGGCTGCTCGGGCCTTCTCCCAGCTGGTACAAGAGTGAGGCGTATCGGTCGCGGGTGGTGCGGGAACCGAGGGCGGTTCTCGCGGAGTTCGGCCTCGTCGTGCCTCCCGACACGGAGGTCACGGTCTGGGACTCCAGCGCGGAGACCCGCTACATGGTCCTTCCGGTCCGCCCTCCGTCCACCGATTCCCTCTCGGAACCGGCCCTCACCAGCCTGATCACCCGCAACGCGCTGATCGGCACGGCTCGCTTGTAGCGGACTTGCGCGGGGGCTCGTCGTCCGCCTGCGGCTGGTAGCTGGCGGTTCCTGTCCCGGCGCTCCGCGCCCGACGTTTTCCCGCCCACCCGCCCGATTGCCCCGCGTCGCGTCGGTTCTTCCTGTGGGCCTGTGATGCCGGGTGATCGGGTGGG
Organism: Streptomyces sp. NPDC055239; assembly: GCF_053606205.1. NCBI lineage: Bacteria > Bacillati > Actinomycetota > Actinomycetes > Kitasatosporales > Streptomycetaceae > Streptomyces > Streptomyces sp. NPDC055239. Next base: position 143,948 of record NZ_JBSGRD010000002.1, read on the forward strand.
TGGGTGGGAGACATCCGGCGCGAAGCGCCGGGACAGGGAGTGTGGCGGCCCGCAGATGTCAGCGCTGTTGGGTTGGCGTTGGCGTTGGGGTCGGCCCGGGGCGAGGGGGGCTCGGGGGTGTTGGCGCCGGAGGGGGTGCCGGGGCGTACATCTGGTCCGGGCCGCCGTCCGGGGGGTCGCCCAGGGACTTCAGGGCCTCCCTGGCCTCCGGGGCGAGGAGAGGGGAGAAGTGGGGGTTCAGGCGCAGCGCCTCACCGATGTGGCGTCGTGCAGCCCCGTACTCGCCCAGCTCCCGCTCGATCTCACCCCGGTGGTAAGCGAGCAACGCGCTCCGCGGCCCCTTGTCCGTGGCCCGCGTCGCGAATTTCAGGGCCTCCTCATCGTCCCCGGCCCTATGCAGCGCCCAGCCGAGCGCGTCCGCCACCTCCGGACTGCCGTGGCGTTTGAACTCCGCCCGGAGGCGGTCCACCGCCGCATCCGCGTCCCCGTGGTCCGCCTCGAAGAGGCCGAGGATCCGTTCGTCGTTGACGCCGTTGACCCCCTCCTGCTTCACCCGGGCCCGCAGCACGTCGTACTGGGCCCGCGCGGCAGGCGTCAGGCGCAGCGACTCGTACAACTCGCCAAGCGCCAGGGCGTACTCCGGTGCGGGCTGCCTGACCAGCGCGTTCTGGTAGGAACGTAGGGCCTGAGACGTACGGCCGAGAGCGGCGAGCGCCCGGCCCTTCCCGGCGAGGGAGGGATGGTGGTCCGGGTCCGATGCCAGTGCCGCGTCGTAGTAGCGCAGGGCCTCCGCGGGCTCGCCCCGCTCCCACGCGAGCTCGCCCTCCAAGTACAGGCAGGCCGCCTTCTGCGCGGGCCCCTCCGCGAGCGCCGCCGCGTCCATCAGCGCCACGGCCGCGTTCTCGCGCCAGCCGCGGTCCCGGTAGACCTGCCCGGAGCGCGCCATCACGGAGGTGGCGTTCGCGTTCAGCTCCTGAAGTGATTCCAGGGCCTTGTCCGCGCCCTTCGCGTCACCGAGGCCGCTGTACGCGTCGATCAGGGAGGGATACGCCGACCACCTCTTCGGCGCGAGGGCGACCGCGCTCTGGGCCCACTTCTTCGCCCCGCGGAAGTCGTGCCGCGCGTTCGCGAGCACCGCCATGCCCGTCAGCGCCCGCGCGTTCCCCTGCGGCCGCGTCTTCAGGGACGTACGCAACGCCTTCTCGGCCCTGGGGTAGTACGCGGAGTCCGCGGTCCGCTGACCCCGCTCGACGTAGGCGGCCCCGAGCACCGCCCACGACTCGTCGTCACCGGGATTCTTGCGCAGGTGCGCCTCCCGCTCCCCGATCAGGACCGTGAGATCGGGCAGCGCCGCCGGAGCCCCGGCACCCGCCGCCGCCATCGCCCGCCCGGCGGGCCCGAGCGCGGGCGGCGCCGCCTTCCCGCCCCCGCCGGGCCGCAGCACCAGTACGCCGCCGAGCACCACACACCCGGCGACCGACGCGATCAGTACCCGCCGGACGGCGGGGGAGCGGTGCGAGCCCCGCGGCGACTCGTTCCGGACGCGGGGCGCGGGCGCGGACGGCGGAGGCTGTTCCTTCTCGGCCACGGACTCGGCCACGGACTCGGCCACGGACTCGGCCACGGACTCGGTCACGGACCCGGACCGGCTCTCGATCTCCATGGCGCTCACTGTGCGTCAATACGAAGAGCACATCCCGGCATGCGGACCGGCGTCGCACACGGGTTCACACCGATGGCCCCGGGTGCGAGGCTGTGATCATGAGCCGCACACTCATCGAACTCCTCCTCGAGGGCCACGAGGGTCACGACGGCCTTCCCGCCGAGGCCGTCCTCACGGACCCCGACATCACGTCCTCCTACGCGAACGACATGGCGAGCTTCTGCGACGCGGGCACCCCGGCCGTCGTCGTCCTGCCGCGCACCGTCGAACAGGTCCAGCACGTCATGCGCACGGCGACCGAGCTACGGATCCCGGTGGTGCCGCAGGGCGCCCGCACGGGCCTCTCGGGCGGCGCGAACGCCAGCGAGGGCTGCATCGTCCTCTCCCTGGTCAAGATGGACCGCATCCTGGAGATCAACCCCGTCGACCGGATCGCGGTCGTCGAACCCGGCGTCGTCAACGCCACGCTCTCCCGCGCAGTGAACGAACAAGGTCTCTACTACCCGCCGGACCCCTCCAGTTGGGAGACCTGCACCATCGGCGGGAACATCGGCACCGCCTCGGGCGGCCTGTGCTGCGTGAAGTACGGGGTGACGGCGGAGTACGTCCTCGGTCTCGACGTCGTTCTCGCCGACGGGCGGCTCATGAGCACCGGACGGCGCACGGCCAAGGGCGTCGCCGGCTACGACCTGACGCGCCTCTTCGTCGGCTCCGAGGGCAGCCTCGGCATCGTCGTCCGCGCGACCCTCGCCCTGAAGCCGCAGCCTCCCCAGCAGCTCGTCCTCGCCGCCGAGTTCGGCTCGGCGAAGGCCGCGTGCGACGCCGTATGCAAGATCATGGAAGGGGGGCACGTTCCCTCACTCCTCGAGCTGATGGACCGTACGACCATCAGGGCCGTGAACGCCCTTGCCAACATGGGCCTGCCGGAGACCACCGAAGCGCTGCTCCTCGCCGCCTTCGACACCTCGGATCCCGCCGCCGACCTCGCGGCCGTCGGCGCCCTCTGCGAGGCCGCGGGCGCCACCCAAGTGGTCCCGGCCGAGGACGCGGCCGAGTCCGAACTGCTGCTCCAGGCAAGGCGGTTGTCACTCACCGCGCTCGAAGCCGTCAAGGGCACGACGATGATCGACGACGTGTGCGTGCCGCGCTCCAAGCTCGCCGACATGCTCGAAGGCGTCGACCGCATCGCCGATAAGTACAGCCTCACGATCGGGGTCTGCGCACACGCGGGCGACGGCAACACCCACCCCACCGTCTGCTTCGACGCCACGGATGCCGACGAAGGCCGCCGTGCCCGCGAGTCCTTCGACGAGATCATGGCTCTGGGCCTGGAACTCGGCGGCACGATCACCGGCGAGCACGGCGTGGGTGTCCTCAAGAAGGAGTGGCTCGCCCGCGAGATCGGCCCGGTGGGCGTGGAGGTGCAGCGCTCCATCAAGGCCGCCTTCGACCCGCTCTCCCTCCTCAACCCCGGGAAACTGTTCTGATCCCGGTCCTCATACGTCGCCCCCGTGGCGGCGGAGCTCACTCACCGTCCTTGGACTCGTCGGAGGGCCAGGGGTCGCGCAGCCAGAGCTCGTCGACACGGCCCGTGGTCGGTGTGAGCAGCTCGGCGAGGCCGTCGTCGATGCCGAGCCGCTCTGCCTCAGAGCCCGGAGGGACCACCCGCAGCGTGCGCTCGAGCCAGGCGGACACGGCGGGCGCCGGTGCCTCGAGGAGGGCGTCACCGTCGGGTGAACTCAGCGCCATCAGAACGACGCTGCGTCCGTCGACCTTGGTCGGCCAGACCCGGACGTCACCGTGCCCGCAGGGCCTGAACACTCCCTCGACGAGGAGTTCGCGGGCGAACGTCCAGTTCACGGGATGATCGGAGCCGATGTGGAAGGCGATGTGGACGGCGTAGGGATCTTCTGTGCGGTAAGTGAGGCGGGCCGGAACGGGGATCGCGCGTTCCGGCGAGAGGACGAGTTTGAGCTCAAGCTCGCGTTCCACCACGGTGTGCATGTCGGTGCTGTTCCTTCCTTGTTCAGGGCCCTGGAGCGGGTCCGTGCAAGGAGAGAGCGCGGCGGGGGCGGAGCGTTACGCGGGTTTCGGAAACTTTCTCCGTACGAGGCCGAACTGTGCCCGGAAAGTGGTCTGTGGGGCAGGACTCGCACAGGGGGACGCGGAGGTCTGATAGATGTGGAGCCTCAAAAAGACCCCCGAGCAGATACGGGACGACGGACATGAGCGCCCCAACTCCGGCCCCAGGCGACGACAGGCCCCGCGAAGGCTACTACCCCGATCCTTCCATTCCCGGATATGTCCGGTACTGGAACGGCGCGGCCTGGGTGCCCGGGACCAGCCGTCCCGCTCCGACGGACGGAGAATCGCTCCCCGCGCCTCCGGGATCGGCTCCCGAGTCCGCACCCGCACCCGCACCCGTGTCCCTGCCCGCGGAGGAGACCGGTCCGCACTTCTTCGACGAAGAGCCCTTGGCGGCGGGCAGCGCTGTTGATGCCGACGCCGCGCAGCACGGTGCAAGGCCCGAACCCGCCTCCGCGTGGCAGGCGGACTCGGCCCGGCAGGCGGGGCTCGGCGGCGAGCAGGAGCAGCGGATCTCGTGGGGCGGGCCCGAGCAGCCGAGTGCTCCGGGGACAGGGGAGCCGCGGGATCCGCGCGATCCTCGGGTGCCGGGTGCGTCGACCCCGCCGGACACCCCCTCCGCCAACTCCTCTCCCTCTCCTTCCTCTCCCTCTCCCTCCCCGGAGACGAACGGGCCCGGCACCGTGCAGATCCGCGCGATCAAGCCGGGCGGGTCGGGTACGCCGCCGGGGCAGGAGCAGCCGTCGACGGAGGGCACGGTGACGTTCCGCAGGCCCGCCGGGCCGGTGCGCCCCGCCGCAGCCTCGCCCGCCACCGAAGGCACCATGGCGATCCGGGCGCTGCGCCCGAAGTCCTCCGGTGCGGCGGAACGGACTCCGGCGCCGCCGCAGACCTCCGTACCTCCCCAGGCCGCGGCGCCCGCGCCCGCGCCGACGCCCACCCCTGCACCCGCTCCCGCACCCGCCCCCGCCCAGCCGTCCGTTCCTCAGCAGGGCGGTGCGCCGGCCGGTTCGGTCTCGCCCATGACCTCGGGGCCCGGCGGCGGTTCGCCCTCGTGGGCGCAGCAGGTGCACCAGCTCGCCGAGGGGGACGGGCAGCAGCAGCCCGTCGTGCCGTGGAAGCCGGTGGCCAGCGACCCGTTCCTCGCCATGGCGCAGAACCAGGCGGCGGGGCGGCCCGCGGGGCTCGGCAAGCGGTTCGCCGCGCGGTTCATCGACACGGTCCTCCTGGTTGCCGTGACCGGGGCCGCGGCGCTGCCGCTCGGCACGAAGGCCGCCGATCACGTCGACAGCAAGATCGACGCGGCGAAGATGTCCGGCGAGAAGGTCACCGTATGGCTGCTCGACGGCACCACGGCGGGGTACCTCGGGATGGTCCTGGCCGTGCTGCTCCTCTTCGGCGTCCTCTATGAGGTGCTGCCCACGGCCAAGTGGGGGCGGACGCTGGGCAAGAAGGTCCTCGGCCTCCAGGTGCGGGACATGGAGGAGCACGAGACGCCGACGTTCGGGGCCGCGTTGAAGCGGTGGCTGGTCTACGTGGTGCCGGGGGTCCTGGTCATCGGGATCGTCGGCGTCCTGTGGTGCGTGTTCGACAGGCCGTGGCGCCAGTGCTGGCACGACAAGGCCGCGGGAACGTTCGTGGCGGGGTAACTGGCCCCTGGGCCTCGGGCACCGTCAATCACCGGCTTCGCCGAGTTCGTCCTCAAACGCCGGACGGGCTGGAATATCCAGCCCGTCCGGCGTTTGAGGACACCCTTAACCCAGACAGCCGCTCGCCGGATGCGCCCCCGGCGCACTCGCGATCGACTCGCACCATGAGTACCGAACCGCCGCAATACCCGCCGCCCCCCGACGACAACGACCCCTTCAGGAAGCAGCCCCCGCAGGACAGCGGCGGCGGCTCTCCTTACGGCACACCCCCGCCACCCCCGCCGTACGGCGGAGGCGGAGATCCGTACGGGGGAGGCGGAGATCCCTACGGCGGCGCCGGTGACCCCCTCGCCGGTATGCCGCCCCTGGCGCCGAGCGGCAAGCGCGTACTCGCCCGCATCCTCGACATGATCATCATCGGCGTGATCGTCTGGCTGCTCTCCTGGGCCTTCGGCACGAGCGAGTTCGACGTGGACCCGGACAAGGTCCAGTACGGGAAGAGCTTCGGGCAGTCGCTGCTGGCCGCCGTGCTCTACATCGCGTACGACACCTTCATGATCTCCAAGACGGGCCAGACCCTGGGCAAGAAGTGGCTGGGGCTGAGGGTCGCGAACCTCAATGACGGGGCGACCCCGACCCTGCAGACCGCGCTCGTCCGCGCGGCAGTGCTCTGGCTGCCGTTCGCCTTCTGCTGTGCCTGCATCTGGACAGCGATCTGCGGCGGCTGGAGTTTCTTCGACAAGCCCTACAAGCAGGGCCTGCACGACAAGGCTGCCAAGACGGTGGTGGTCAGCACCGGCTGACGGCAGAGGGCACTGCTACCGCGGCGGCAACAGGTGCGGCGGCAGAAGCGGCAGAAGCGGCAGAATCGGCGGGCTCGTGATCCTTACGGGCCCGCCGGCTCGTGTACGGGCTCGGCGAGCACGGGAGTGGCGGCCCGCTGGACCGGAACTCGGCCCTCGGCAGCCAGTGGGGCGGGGGCGGCCTGTGCGGCTTCTGGAGCCGGTGAGGCAGCGGGTTTCGGTTGGGGAACCGTCATGGCCACGAGTAATCCGAGGCCGAGCGCGGCGACGGCTATCACCGCGACACCGACGCCCGAACTCGTCTGGGAGAGCAACAGCATGGCGAGTGTGGAGAAAATGACCGTCAGCGTGCCATAGGTGACCTGAGCAGGGGTCGGACGAGGCAGCGACATGGGACGAGGCATGGCGTAATCCGTCCTCGGGGAAGCGGATGCGGGAGGGGTCGAACCCGATATGAAGCTGTAGCGCGAATCAAAGGGCGCCCGGCTGCCGCGACTTGATATGTGCCGCCTCGCACTGTGGCGCACCGACGAATAACTCTAATCCGCTGCATGCCCGACGGGAACGGGCAGTAAGCGTGACCTAACCCACGGTGCGGCAGCACAGGGGGCGCACGGGTTCATGACGTCCACCAAGTGGACGGTGCGGCGCGCCTGTTGACCATGCCGACGGGCGGGCGCACGCGTTCGGATAGCGGACCTCCAGGCCTGCATAGTGCACTTGGCCTGTTCAAGTCAAGGTCTGTCTTTTCTCCCGTATCTCCGGTCGAATGTCGTCACTTGTGACGCGTATCGCGCGCGGACCTCCTCCGACCGGGGCTCTCGGCCCGCCTTCGCGCGGACGCGGGGGAGGACAGCATCAAGTGACAGTCAGAAGACGGACGTTCAGAGCCACCGCGGCTGCCGTGGCGATGGCCGCGGCAGCCGCCACGTTCTCGGCAGCCACCGCATCGGCCGACGACAGTGGGTCCACCGGGGCTCCCGCCATCGACCGGCAGGACCCGAGCAGGGCCAAGGCGCAGGTCGACCACGACCTCGACGGGCCCTTCAGCAAGCAGCAGGCGCAGCAGCGCAAGGCGGCCCTTCAGCAGGTCGTCGCGGGTGACGCCAAGGTGCAGAAGCGCGGCGGCTCCCAGGTCGTGAAGCTCGACGACAAGAAGTACGTCGAGCTCGGCCGGGAGAAGACCGACAAGATCTTCACGATCCTGGTGGAGTTCGGGGACAAGGTGGACGACACCACCATGTACGACACCGACGGGGCGGACGGCCCCGAGCCGCCCGTCAAGAAGTACGGGGGCAAGCCGGGCCCGGCGCACAACAAGATAGCCGAGCCGGACCGTGCGAAGGACAACAGCACGGCCTGGCAGAAGGACTACAACAAGAAGCACTTCCAGGACCTCTACTTCGGTGAGGGCAAGGACGCCAAGGGCAAGGCCAAGCACTCCCTGAAGACCTACTACGAGAAGACCTCCTCCGGCCGTTACTCGGTCGACGGCGAGGTCTCCGACTGGGTCAAGGTCGACTACAACGAGGCGCGGTACGGCTCCAACTACTGCGGCGACACCAACTGCCCCAACGTCTGGGACGCGGTCAAGGACGGCGTGACCGCCTGGACCAAGGACCAGAAGGCACAGGGCCGCACGGACGCCCAGATCAAGGCGGACCTCGCCAAGTACGACCTCTGGGACCGCTACGACTTCGACGGCGACGGCGACTTCAACGAGCCGGACGGCTACATCGACCACTTCCAGATCGTGCACGCGGGCGAGGACGAGTCGGCAGGCGGCGGCGCCGAGGGCACCAACGCCCTGTGGGCGCACCGCTGGTACGCGTACGGCAACGACGCGGGCAACACGGGACCCGGCAAGAACAAGGCGGGCGGCACGCAGATCGGCGACTCGGGCATCTGGGTCGGCGACTACACGATGCAGCCGGAGAACGGCGGCCTCGGCGTCTTCGCCCACGAGTACGGCCACGACCTGGGCCTGCCCGACCTGTACGACACCTCGGGCAAGGGCGAGAACTCGGTCGGCTTCTGGTCGCTGATGTCGGCGGGATCCTGGCTCGGCACCGGCAAGAACGCCATCGGTGACCTGCCCGGTGACATGACCGCATGGGACAAGTTCCAGCTGGGCTGGCTGGACTACTCCAAGGCCAAGGCCGCGACGACTTCCGAGCACAAACTGGGCGTCTCGGAGTACAACACGAGACACCGCCAGGCGCTCGTCGTCGACCTGCCCAAGAAGGCCGTCACCACCACGGTCACCAAGCCCACCGAGGGCTCCAAGCAGTGGTGGAGCGACCAGGGCGACGACCTCAAGAACACCCTGACGCGCTCGGTCGACCTGACCGGCAAGTCCAAGGCCGAGCTCTCGCTCGACGGTTGGTGGGACATCGAGGCCAACTACGACTACCTCTACACCGAGGTGTCGACGGACGGCGGCGCCAACTGGACGCCGGTGGACGGCACGGCGGACGGCAAGCCCATCCCGCGCGACGCCGGTGACAAGCCCGCGTTGACCGGTGTCTCGGGTGCGTACAAGAAGCTCGCGTTCCCGCTCGACGCGTACGCGGGCAAGAAGATCGATGTCCGTTTCCGTTACTCGACGGACGGCGGCGCGGGCGGCAAGGGCTTCGCGGCCGACGCGCTCGCGGTCACCGCGGACGGCGCCAAGCTCTTCGAGGACGGCGCCGAGGGCGACGACAACGGCTGGACGGCGAAGGGCTTTTCGCGCATCGGCGAGTCCTTCACCAAGAAGTACGACCAGTACTACCTCGCCGAGAACCGGCAGTACGTGTCGTACGACAAGACCCTGGAGAACGGCCCGTACAACTTCGGCTTCTCCAAGTCCCGTCCGGACTGGGTCGAGCACTACGCGTACCAGACCGGCCTGATGGTCTGGCAGTGGGACACCTCGCAGAAGGACAACAACACCAGCGCGCACCCCGGTGAGGGTCTGATCCTTCCGGTGGACGCGCACGCCAAGCCGCTCAAGTGGGCGGACGGCACGCTGCTGCGGAACAAGATCCAGCCGTTCGACGCGCCCTTCAGCAAGTACGCGACGGACAAGTTCACGCTCCACAACGCGGACGTCGCGCTGAAGATCAAGTCCCAGAAGGGTGTCCCGGTCTTCGACGATCACAAGGGCACCTACTGGTACAAGGAGAACGGCACGGGAAGCGTCAAGGTCACTGACACCAACACCCAGATCAAGATCATCAAGCAGCCGAAGGATGGCTCCTCGATCACGGTCCAGGTAGGCCCCTCCAAGAAGTAATTTGCATTTTCGCAGGTCAAGCCATGATCGGCCGTCGCCCTCTAGCGGGCGGCGGCCGATCGTGTTTAGGTGCGTCCTGTGGATTTCTTATTGACACGGGGTCCGGCCAGGGGCCCCGTGCGCCGTCTCACGGGGGTGTGACCAGCCATGTCCGCAGGAGGTTTCAGCAAGCTGCCGAACGGCAGTGTGGTGGTGGCCCTGACCCTGCCGAGCCCGGTCATGGGCGGCGGCAACGTCCGGATGATCGTCCACGCGATGAACCGCGCGAGGGCGCTGACGCGGCTGCGGAATCTGGGCATGCGTGCGGTGTACCTGCGGGGCAACGCGGAGCCGCCGACGCCGGACGAGATCACGGCGGTGCTTCATCATCCGGACGGGTTGATATGGCGTGCGGCGCCGGACGCTGCGGCTGAGCTTTGGCATCCGATTCGGGCCCTGAAGCGACAGGCGCTCCAGGGCCAGAGACCCGGGCGGCCGGAGGCCCGTACCTTGGGCGTGTGAGTTACCGCTCGGCTGGGGCATGCGGATGGCTGCGGGCCCGGTGGGGGCTTGTCGCGCAGTTCCCCGCGCCCCTTACGGGGCGCTGTGGCTGACCGCGCCCGTGCGGCGGGGCCGCATGTGTCACAGCCCCGCGCCCCTACGGTGCACGGCCCCCGCGACCCCTTTACGGGGCAGTCTCGCGCCCCTGGCGAGGCGCAGCCCCGTGCCCCCTACGGGCCCTAGACCACCGGCTTGCCCGTCAGTTCCACCCCGGCTGCTCGCAGCTCCTCCAGGGCCCGTTCCGTCGTCTCCTTGGAGACGCCTGCGGTCAGGTCGAGAAGGACCGTCGTGCCGAAGCCCTCCCGCGCCGCGTCGAGCGCCGTGGCGCGCACGCAGTGGTCCGTGGCGATCCCCACCACGTCCACCTCCGTGATCTTCCGGTCCCGCAGCCACTCCGCCAGCGTGACGTCGTTCTCGTCGGCACCCTCGAACCCGCTGTAGGCGGCCGAGTGGGCCCCCTTGTCGAAGACCGCGTCGATCGCCCCGGACGCGACGACGGGCGCGAAGTTCGGGTGGAACCCGCCGCCCTCCGTGCCCGCCACGCAGTGCGGGGGCCAGGAGTGGACGAAGTCCGGCTGGTCCGAGAAGTGGTCCCCCGGATCGATGTGGTGATCGCGGGTGGCCACCACGTGCCGGTAGCCCGCGGGGGCCTGTCCGATCAGCTCGGTGATCGCGGCGGCCACATCAGCTCCCCCGGAGACCGCGAGGCTGCCGCCCTCGCAGAAGTCGTTCTGCACATCGACGACGATCAGTGCGCGGCGCATCGGGTGTCCTTCGGTTCGGCAAAGACTCTTAGGTGTGGGGGGCTCGGCCGGATGAACCGAGCGTAGAGACTTCGTACGCATTGCGGGAGTAGGCGTTCGAACGCCCTCCCCCGCGCTCCGGCGCACAATCGGACGTAGCCCGCCGGTCGGACGTATTCCTCCAGGTCAGACGCATCCCGCCGGGTCAGACGTACTCCGTCGGGATGACCGCCTCGCCCTTGGACAGCTGCGTCGCCGACAGCGGAAGCCGCTCCCGCGCCGCCGCGTGCCGGTCGCGCACGGTGTCGAGCGGCTCGCGCGCGACCACCTCACCGCCCTTGACCAGCTCGACGAGGAGCTGGTGGTCGGCGAGCTCCGCCGGCACCGCGCCCGTGCCGATCACCTCGGCCTCGGCGACCCCGTGCTCGTCGGGCCGCCGGGCGGCCCACTTGCGGCCGCCCACGGACGATTTGGCGCCGAGCGACTTCTTGGCCACCGGCTCCAGCGGGGCCTTCGGGTCCGCCGAGTGGGCGCGGGCCACCAGCTTGTAGACCATCGAGCAGGTCGGGTGCCCGGACCCGGTGACGAGCTGCGTGCCCACGCCGTACGCGTCCACGGGCGCCGCGGCGAGCGAGGCGATGGCGTACTCGTCGAGGTCGGAGGTCACGACGATCTTCGTCTTCGTGGCGCCGAGCTCGTCAAGCTGCTGACGCACCCGGTGCGCGACCAGGAGCAGGTCACCGGAGTCGATGCGCACGGCGCCGAGCTCGGGCCCGGCGACCTCGACGGCGGTGCGGACGGCAGCGGTCACGTCGTACGTGTCGACGAGCAGGGTCGTGCCGGGGCCGAGCGAGTCGACCTGGGCCTGGAAGGCGTCGCGTTCGTTGTCGTGCAGGAGGGTGAAGGCGTGGGCCGACGTGCCGACGGTGGGGATGTCGTAGCGGAAGCCCGCCGCGAGGTCGGACGTGGTGGTGAAGCCGCCGACGTACGCGGCGCGCGACGCGGCGACGGCAGCCAGCTCGTGCGTGCGCCGGGCGCCCATCTCGATCAGCGGGCGCTCACCGGCGGCCGATGCCATCCGGGAAGCGGCGGCCGCGATCGCCGAGTCGTGGTTGAGGATGGAGAGGATCACCGTCTCCAGGAGCACGCACTCCGCGAAGGAACCCTCGACGCGCAGGACGGGCGAGCCGGGGAAGTAGACCTCGCCCTCCGGGTAACCCCAGATGTCGCCGCTGAAGCGGTACGCCGCGAGCCACTCCAGGGTCGCCTCGTCCACGACATTGCGCTCGCGCAGGAATCCGATGACGTCGGCGTCGAAGCGGAAGTTCTCGACGGCGTCGAGGACCCGGCCGGTTCCGGCCACCACTCCATAGCGGCGCCCCTCGGGCAGTCTGCGCGTGAAGGCCTCGAAGACGGAGCGCCGATCGGCGGTGCCGGCCTTCAGGGCGGCCTGCAGCATCGTGAGCTCGTAGTGATCCGTGAAGAGCGCGGTCGACGGAACATCCACCGGCAGCCCAAGGTCCGCTGTGTTCATACGAAGGATGCTACCCCGCATCTCGTCACTCTGACGATTTCCTGGGCCCATTTGTGCGAGTGCCCCCTGAGGGTGGCAGCATGGGCCAGGTGAGTACGGCTCCCGCAGAGATCACCCGCCCTGATTCGGCCGAAGAGACCTTCGCCGTTCCTGAGCCGGACGTCCCATGGATCACGCTCGTCCACAACGACCCGGTCAACTTGATGAGTTACGTGGCCTATGTGTTCCAGTCCTACTTCGGGTACTCGAAGGAGAAGGCCACGAAGCTGATGATGGACGTGCACCAGAAGGGCCGGGCCGTCGTCTCCACCGGCTCCCGCGAGGAGATGGAGCGCGACGTACAGGCCATGCACGGGTACGGCCTCTGGGCCACCCTCCAGCAGGACCGGAAGTAGCGACGTATCTGATGCCAGGACAATTCGAAGCCATTCCCGGGGGCGGCGCGGCCGTCGCGCTCGACGAGGTCGAGATCTCGATCATCCGGTCCCTCGCCGTGCAGCTCCTGGAGCTGATCGGCCCAGGACCGGCCGAGGACGCCTCCGACGACCCCCTCGCGGAGCTGTTCGCGGAGGGCCCGAGCGAGCCGCCCACCGACCCGGTCCTCCAGCGGCTCCTGCCGGACGCGTACGGCGGCCCCGGCAGCGAGAAGGCCGATGAGGACGAACTGCGCGCGTACTCGTCCGAGTTCAGGCGCTTCACCGAGAACGACCTGCGGGCCAAGAAGCGCGACGACGCCCTGGTGGTGATCCGCTCCCTCGACGCCATGACGTCGAAGGGTGAGGGCGGCGCCGTACTGAAGCTGTCCACCGACGAGTCGCAGCACTGGCTCGGCGCGCTCAACGACCTGCGCCTGGCGATCGGCGCCCGCCTCGAAGTGACCGACGAGGACGACACGGACCTGCTTTTCCAGCTCCCGGACTCCGACCCGCGCAAGCCGATGGTGATGGCCTACCTCTGGCTCGGCGGCCTCCAGGAGACGCTGGTGGGCACGCTCATCGGTTAGCTCATCGGTTAGCTCATCGGTGAGCTCATCGGTGAGAAGTCACACCGTGGCTTCCGCAAAGTCGGTGTATGGGGCAGCTGTTACCTCACGTTCGCTCATCGGACGCTCAAATCCGGATAACGATCGCGTCACTCCGCTGGCCACCTTTGGCGCGGCGGGGGAATTTTGTCCGCTTCTTCTCGTGACGTGAGCCACACGCGGCCCGGCCGATCACTGTTGCGACCGTGATAAATCTTCACGACCACTCGGTGACGCCACCCATGTCACGGGGTGGCGCTCGGGCCGGCAGACCGCCGGTAGCACTCCATCCATATCCGGGGGGATCAGGACCTGACCCGTGGCCATACGCAGTCTGCGGGCACGGATCAGCGTGGAGAAAGGCGTCACCATGACCTCAGCGCAGGTCGAAGAGCATCACGACGGCAATGAGGCCGACGGCACGGGCGGTGCGCCCGGCTCGTCAGGCGAGGGTTATCAGCGCGGGCTAGGGGCCCGGCAGATCCAGATGATCGCGATCGGCGGTGCCATCGGCACCGGCCTGTTCCTCGGTGCGGGCAAGGCCATTCACAAGGCCGGACCGAGCCTCATCCTGGCGTACGCCATCGCGGGCCTCGTCATCTTCTTCATCATGCGGGCCCTGGGCGAGCTGCTCATGTACCGCGCCGTGTCGGGCTCCTTCTCGGAGTACGCGCGTGAATTCATCGGCCCGTTCTTCGGGTACGTGACCGGCTGGACGTACTGGCTCTTCTGGGTCGTCACCGGCATCACGGAAGTGACGGCGGCCGCCCAGTACATGCAGTACTGGACACACGACTCCATTCCACAATGGGGATACGCGCTGATCTTCACGGTCATCCTCTACGGCGCCAACCTGATCTCCGTGAAGCTCTTCGGTGAGCTCGAGTTCTGGTTCTCGATGGTGAAGGTCACCGCCATCATCGGCATGATCCTGATCTGCGCCGGCATCCTCACCATCGGCTTCTCCGACGCCGGTGACACCGCCTCCGTGTCCCACCTGTGGGACCAGGGCGGCTTCTTCCCCAACGGCATCGGCTCCACGCTGATGACGCTGCAGATCGTGATGTTCGCCTTCCTCGCCGTCGAGCTCGTCGGCGTCACCGCGGGCGAGTCCAAGGACCCGAAGACCGTCCTGCCCAAGGCCATCAACACCGTGCCGTGGCGCATCGCCGTCTTCTACGTCGGCGCGCTCATCATGATCCTCTCGGTCGTCCCGTGGACGGAGTTCGTGCCGGGCGTCTCGCCGTTCGTCGCCGCCTTCGACAAGATGGGCCTCGGCGTCGGCGCGGCGATCGTCAACTTCGTCGTCCTGACGGCCGCGCTCTCCTCCTGCAACTCCGGCATGTACTCCACCGGCCGCATGCTGCGCGACCTGGCGATGAACGGCCAGGGCCCGAAGTTCTTCACCAAGCTCACGAAGAACGGCCTGCCGCTCGTCGGCACGACCTTCTCTGCCGCGCTGATGCTGGTCGGCGTCTGGATCAACTACCAGTGGCCGGGCGAGGCGTTCAACTACGTCGTCTCCTTCGCGACCATCTCCGGCATGTGGGCCTGGATCATGATCCTGGTCTGCCAGATCAAGTACCGGCGCAAGGCCGACCGCGGCGAGCTCCCGCAGTCCACCTTCCGGGCCCCCGGCGCCCCGTACACGAGCTGGTTCGCCCTCGCCTTCATCGGCATGGTGATCGTGATGATGGGAATCGACAAGGACGCGCGTATCTCGCTCTACGCGGCTCCCGTCTGGGCCCTGATCCTGGGCGTCGGCTACCTGATCATGCAGCGCAGGAACACGCAGGTGTCCGGCGGCGGCAAGGCTGAGCCGCAGGACGCGGTGAAGTAGCGCAAGCAGCGGAAGTAGCGCAAGACGCGCAGCAACCGCCTGATCCCAGCATGTGGGCCGGTCCGTACCACTCTTCGGTACGGGTCGGCCCTTCTGCTTATCCTGGCTGCCATGCTGACCCTCACCCAGGCCCTCCACGACCAGATCGTCGCGCACGCGCGCCAGGACCACCCCGACGAGGCCTGCGGTGTGGTCGCGGGCCCGGAGGGCACCGGCCGCCCCGAGCGCTTCATCCCGATGCTGAACGCGGCCCGCTCGCCCACGTTCTACGAGTTCGACTCGACCGACCTCCTCAAGCTCTACCGCGAGATGGACGACCGCGACGAGGAGCCGGTGATCGTCTACCACTCGCACACGGCGACCGAGGCGTACCCCTCGCGCACGGACATCTCGTACGCCAACGAGCCGGGCGCCCACTACGTCCTGGTCTCCACGGCCGACGCCGACGACGCGGGCGAGTTCCAGTTCCGCTCCTTCCGGATCGTCGAGGGCGAGGTCACCGAAGAAGAGGTGAAGGTCGTCCAGGCATACTGAGCTCACCTTTGAGGCGGCAGGACCCAGGAAGCCGGTGCGAATCCGGCACGGTCCCGCCACTGTGACCCCACCCTTCGCGGGCGGGGCAGTCAGGAACTGACCTGCCGCCTTCTTCTCCCACGACGCAGGGGACGCGGAATCCCCTGGAGGAGGCAGCTCAGCCATGTCCCGCCCCATACGTGTGCTCATAGCCGCGGCCCTGCTGGTACCGCTCGCCGCGTGTTCGTCCTCCGACGGCAGCTCGGACTCGAAGCCGGAGTCCAAGGCTCCGGGCTTCCCGTACACGGTCACGAACTGCGGCGTGAAGACGACGTACGAAGCACCCCCGAAGCGCGCCGTGACGATGAACCAGCACGCGACGGAAGTGATGCTGGAACTGGGCCTCAAGGACCACCTTGCCGGTACGGCGTACCTCGACGACAAGGTCCTGCCGAAGTACGCGAAGGAGTACGCGGACACCCCGGTCCTGGCCAAGGAGTACCCCTCGTACGAGAAGCTCCTGGCCGCGAACCCCGACTTCGTCTACGGCGGCTACGCGAGCGCCTTCCTGGCGGGCGAGGGCCGCAGCCGCGGGGCCCTGGCGAAGTCCGGCATCGAGAGCCGCCTGAACGTCGAGGGCTGCGCGAAGCGGCCGGTGTCGATGGAGGACGTCTACAAGGAGGTCCGCGAGGTCGGCAGCACGTTCGGTGTGCGGCAGCGGGCGGACAAGTGGGTGGCCGCGGCCAAGCGCGAACTGTCCAAGACGGAAGCAGAGTCGAAGTCGAAGAAGCCCGTCCCGGTCTTCGTCTACGACAGCGGTGACAAGACGGCGTTCACGGCGGGCGGCCGGGGCATCGGCAACGACATCATCGAGCGGGCGGGCGGCCGCAACGTCTTCGCCGACCTGGACAAGTCCTTCGGCGACGCGTCCTGGGAGTCGGTGGTCGACCGCAACCCTGAGACGATCGTGATCCTCGACTACGGCGGCACGACGGTCGCCCAGAAGAAGAAGCGCCTCCTGGACGACCCGGTCCTGGCCGATGTCCCCGCCATCAAGCACAAGAGCTTCGCGGTACTGCCCCTCTCGGACGCGGTGGTGGGGGTGCGGGCACCGGGCGCGGTGAGCAAGCTGGCGGACCAGCTGTGAGGCGGCTTTTCGTACGTCAGCCCGTCCGGCGTTCGAGGACGAACTCGGCGAAGCCGGTGACAGACGGCAACCGGTCAAGGGCGGGGGAGGGGCTCCGGTACGGCACGGTCGTCGCAGGGCTGCTGATGGCCCTCGCGGCAGCGATCCTCGCCGGGCTCGCCCTGGGCTCCGTCCGGATCCCCCCGTCAGAGGTCCTGACGATCCTCACCGGAGGGGCGGACCCCTCCCCGTTCCGCACCATCGTCCTGGACGTAAGACTCCCCAGGGTCCTGCTCGGCGCAGCCGTAGGCGCGGGGCTCGCAGTCATCGGCACAGTCCTCCAGGCCCTGGTGAGAAACCCCCTGGCCGACCCCTTCCTCCTCGGGGTCTCCTCAGGCGCCTCCGCAGGAGCCGTCGCCGTCATCGTCCTGGGCAGCGCTTTCGGCATAGGCGCGGGCCTGGCCACCACGGTCACCATCCCGGCCGCGGCCTTCGCGGGCGCCCTGCTCTCCCTGCTCGTCGTCTACACCTTGGCGAGATCGGGAGGGGGCGGCTTCGCCACGGGCCGCCTGATCCTGGCGGGCGTGGCCGTCTCGTACGTCCTCTCCGCCCTGACCAGCCTGATCCTGATCATGGCCGACAGCGCGGACCACCTGAAGGAAGTCCTGTACTGGACGCTCGGCGGCCTCGGCAGCGCCCGTTGGGACATGCTCGCCCTGCCCGGCGCCGCCCTGCTCGCGGGCACGGCGCTGCTCGTGGCCCTGGCCCGCCCCCTCGACCTGCTCCTGGTCGGCGAGGAGGGCGCCACCGTCCTGGGCCTGGACACGGCCCGCTTCCGCGCCGCGGTCTTCGTCCTCGCCTCGCTCCTGACCGGCGTACTCGTCGCCTACAGCGGAGCCATCGGCTTCGTCGGCCTGATGGTGCCGCACGCGGCCCGGATGCTGGTCGGCGCCGCGCACCGGGCGCTCCTGCCGGTGGTGGCCCTGATGGGCGGGGTCTTCCTGGTGGCCGCCGATCTCGCCGCGCGCACGGTCGCGGCGCCGCAGGACATCCCGGTGGGCGTCCTGACGGCGCTGACGGGCGGCCCGTTCTTCCTGTGGATGCTGCGAAGGAACCGTACGGAGGCAACCGCATGAACCACCCGGCGATCCTGGCCACCGAGTCCCTCACCTACCGCGTGGCCGACAAGAACCTCGTGAACGACGTCACCCTGCACGCCGCCCGAGGCGAGACCGTCGGCCTCGTGGGCCCCAACGGCAGCGGCAAGACCACCCTCCTGCGCTGTGTCTACGGCACCTTCGCCCCCACCACCGGCCGCGTACTCCTGGACGGCGACGACCTCGCGGCCCGCTCGGCCAAGGACCGCGCCCGCCGTATCGCCACCGTCCCGCAGGACGGCCACACCGGCTTCGAGCTCACCGTCCGGCAGATCGTCGCCATGGGCCGCTCCCCGCACAAACGCTTCTGGGAGGCGGACACCGCGCGGGACGCCGTCCTGGTCGGCGACGCCCTGGACCGCGTCGGCGCGGCGGACCTCGCGCACCGCTCCTTCGCCGGGCTCTCCGGCGGCGAGCGCCAGCGCGCCCTCGTGGCGAGGGCCCTGGTGCAGGAGCCCGCGGTCCTCGTGCTCGACGAGCCCACCAACCACCTGGACATCCGCTACCAACTGGAGATCCTCTCCCTGGTCCGCGACCTCGGCACGACGAATCTCCTGGCCCTGCACGACCTCAATCTGGCGGCGTACTACTGCGATCGTCTGTACGTTCTCGACGCCGGACGCCTGGTCGCCTCAGGACCGCCGAAAGAGGTCCTGACCAGCGAACTCCTCGCCGAGGTGTACGGAGTGACGGCGGAGGTGGCGGTGCATCCGGCCACGGGTGCCCCGACGGTCACCTACCTGCCCTCAGCTGCCCCGAAGGTCCCCTCATCCAGGTGATGGACGCAATCCGTCCACCATTCGAGATCACATTCCAGAACCCGGACCGGGAATCGATACGATGACCGCATGGTTCCCCACGACGTGAGCGACAAGATGCCGGGCATGCTGCTCGTTGCGCGTCTGCACGTCGATTTGTGCAGGCTTTCCAGTGCGATCTGTTCGCGCTGACAGCCGCCGCCGTACGGCCGTGAGCCGCGGCGCCACCCCCGCGTAACGCTCTACGCACCCGCACTTACGCACTCGCAGGAACGGGCCGCCGCGCGCCCACCCACGTGACTTCTCCCGACAGGAGCCCCCAGCCATGGCCATCGAGGTCCGCATCCCGACCATCCTCCGCACCTACACCGACGGCGCCAAGGCCGTCGAGGGCAGCGGGGACACCCTCGCCGATCTCTTCACCGACCTCGACTCGCGGCACGCGGGCATCGCCGAGCGCATCGTGGACGACGGCAAGCTGCGCCGCTTCGTGAACGTGTACCTGAACGACGAGGACGTCCGCTTCCTGGACGGCATCACCACCAAGCTCACGGACGGCGACAACGTCACGATCCTCCCGGCCGTGGCCGGCGGCATGGTCTGATCGCGGATGCCTCGCTACGACTCCCCGCTGGCGGCCGTGGGCAACACGCCGCTCGTCCGCCTGCCGCGCCTTTCCCCGTCCGACGACGTCCGCATCTGGGCGAAGCTGGAGGACCGGAACCCGACCGGTTCCATCAAGGACCGCCCGGCACTGCACATGGTCGAACAGGCGGAGAAGGACGGGCGGTTGACGCCCGGCTGCACGATCCTGGAGCCGACGTCCGGCAACACGGGCATCTCGCTCGCGATGGCGGCCAAGCTCAAGGGCTACCGCATCGTCTGCGTCATGCCGGAGAACACCTCGCAGGAGCGGCGTGAGCTCCTCGCGATGTGGGGCGCGGAGATCATCCCGTCCCCGGCGGCCGGCGGCTCCAACACGGCGGTACGCGTCGCCAAGGAGCTGGCGGCCGAGCACCCGGACTGGGTGATGCTCTACCAGTACGGGAACCCGGACAACGCGGGCGCGCACTACGCGACGACAGGACCGGAGATCCTCGCCGACCTCCCCTCCGTCACCCACTTCGTGGCGGGCCTCGGCACGACGGGCACGCTCATGGGCGTGGGCCGCTTCCTGCGCGAGCAGAAGCCGGACATCAGAATCGTCGCGGCGGAGCCCCGCTACGACGACCTCGTCTACGGCCTGCGGAACCTCGACGAGGGCTTCGTACCGGAGCTGTACGACGCGTCGGTCCTGACGACCCGCTTCTCCGTCGGCTCGGCGGACGCGGTGACGCGGACCCGTGAGCTTCTCCAGCAGGAGGGGATCTTCGCCGGGGTCTCCACCGGCGCCGCGCTGCACGCGGCGATCGGCGTGGGCAAGAAGGCGGTGGCCGCGGGGGAGTCCGCCGACATCGTCTTCGTGGTCGCCGACGGCGGCTGGAAGTACCTGTCGACCGGTGTCTACACGGCGGCGACGACGGAAGCGGCGATCGAGACGCTTCAGGGTCAGCTGTGGGCTTAGGCGCCCGGCAGTACCGGATGATCACCGGCTCCGCCGAGTTCGTCCTCAAACGCCGGACGGGCTGGACGTCTCCAGCCCGTCCGGCGTTTTTTGCTGCTCACCGCGCCAAGTGCCGCACCTGATCCCACAACGCCGGATCCACGATCCCCGCCCGCCTGCGGAACTCCCACACCGGCACGTCCCGCAGCTCGTCGGTCTCCAGAAAGCTGGGCCGCCCCCGCGCGTCCCCCACCGATCCTGGCGGCAGCGGAATCACCCCGGGGCGCTCGTCGTGGTACTTGCTGGTGATCTTCGCGACGACCGCGCTCTCTCCCCGCACGGACAGGACGAGACAGGGCCGGTCCTTGTCACCCGGACCGTCCTCGTACGGCACCCGCGCCCACCAGATCTCCGAGGGTTTCGGCGTCGGCAACTGCCGTCGCGGGCCGCGCGGCCGGCTCGGGGGTCGACCCGGCGGCCGGGTGGTCCGCCCACGCGGTCCGCGGCTGCCGCGGCCCCAGCCGTCGACCACCGTGGCGACCACAGCGAGCACCACCACAGCGGCCAGCGCGAGCCACCATGACGTATCCATACCGCAGACCGTACCGGCGCGCTCCCCGCCCCGCGCGCCCCCCGAACCGGTGACAGAGCAGGTGAGTTCTCCCACAACGGCCCACGGCGGAGGAGCTACCGGCACTTTTGCGCCTTACGCTCGACGGACCGCAGCACTCCTCGAAGAGCCGCTCGCAGGCCCCTTCGAGAGCCCCCGCAAGGCCCCCGCACAACCCCCGTTTCGCCCCCGGAGGTTTCCGCTCCATGAAGCTCACCGTCGTCGGCTGCTCGGGGTCGTTTCCGTCCGCGGACTCGGCCTGTTCGAGCTACCTCGTCGAGGCCGACGGCTTCCGGCTGCTTCTCGACATGGGCAATGGTGCCCTGGGCGAGTTGCAGCGCCATGTCGGTCTGTACGACCTGGACGCGATTTTCCTCAGCCATCTGCACGCCGATCACTGCATCGATATGTGCGCCTATTTCGTGGCGCGCTACTACCGGCACGAAGGCGGACGCTGCGCCCCCATCCCGGTCTACGGACCCGAGGGCACGGAACAGCGACTGACCACCGCGTACGCCGACACCCCCTCGGCCTCCTCGATGAGCGAGGTCTTCGACTTCCACACCGTCAAGCCGGCCTCGTTCGACATCGGCCCCTTCTCGGTCCGCACGGAGAAGGTGTGCCACCCCGTAGAGGCGTACGGCATCCGTATCGAGCACGGGGAGAAGTCCCTCACGTACTCGGGAGACACGGGTGTGTGCGGCGCGCTCGACGAACTGGCCGCCGACACCGACCTGTTCCTCTGCGAGGCGGCCTTCACGCACGGCAAGGAGAACATTCCTGACCTGCACCTCAACGGCCGTGAGGCAGGCGAGTCCGCCCAGCGCGCGAGGGCCGCACGCCTCCTTCTGACCCACATCCCGCCGTGGACGGACCCCCAGGTGAACCTGGCGGACGCCCGCACGGCGTACGAAGGCCCGGCCGAACTGGCAACGGTCGGCCGGAGCTACGAGATCTAGCGTCGCCTGAAGACGGGAGAGCCCCGCACCGTTGAGATCAACGGTGCGGGGCTCTCCCGATTCGTGCGGCGAAACCTACTTCGCCTCGGCCTTCTGGAGCTCGGCGAGCTCCTCGTCGGACTCGCGGCCCGGCGTCGGGAGGTTCCACTTGGTGATCGCGAAGCGGAAGATCGCGTAGTAGACCGCCGCGAAGCAGAGGCCCACGAGGACGAGCATCCAGGGCTTGGTCGCGATGCCCAGGTTGAGGAAGAAGTCGATCGCACCGGCCGAGAAGCCGAAGCCGTCCTTCATGCCGAGTGCCCAGGTCAGCGCCATGGAGACACCGGTGAGCACCGCGTGGATCGCGTACAGGACCGGCGCGATGAACATGAACGTGAACTCGATCGGCTCGGTCACGCCGGTGACGAACGCGGTGAGCGCGAGGGAGAACATCATGCCGCCGACGACCTTGCGGCGCTCGGGGCGTGCGCAGTGGACGATCGCGAGGCAGGCGGCCGGGAGGGCGAACATCATGATCGGGAAGAAGCCGGTCATGAACTGTCCCGCGGACGGGTCGCCCTGGAGGAAGCGGGCGATGTCGCCGCTCTTGCCCTCGTACGAACCGGCCTGGAACCACGGGAAGGAGTTCAGGAGGTGGTGCATGCCGACCGGGATCAGCGCACGGTTGACGACACCGAAGATGCCCGCGCCGACCGCGCCCGAACCGACGAGCCACTCACCGAAGTTGTGCAGACCCGTGCCGAGGACCGGCCAGATGTAGCCGAAGATGATGCCGATGAACAGACCCGCGAAGGCGGAGAGGATGGGGACCAGACGGCGGCCACCGAAGAAGCCCGCCCAGTCGGGCAGCTTCGTACGGTAGAACTTCTGGTACAGCAGGGCCACGACTATGCCCATGACCACACCGCCGAGGACCTTGGCGTCCACGGGCGCGTCCACCATGACGACCTTGCCGTCGACGGCGGTGGCGACCTTCGGCAGGTTCTTGTCCGTGAAGGTGCCGAGCACCTTCTGGAAGACCAGGTAGCCGGTGACGGCGGCGAGAGCGGTCGAGCCGTCCGACTTCTTGGCGAAGCCGATCGCGATGCCGACGGCGAACAGCAGCGCCATGTTGTCGATGATCGCGCTGCCACCTGCCGCCATGAATGTGGCGATCTTGGTGACGAACTCGGGGAAGGACTCGCGGCCCAGCATGTCGGTCTGGCCGAGGCGGATGAGCAGGGCGCCTGCGGGCAGCACGGCGACCGGCAGCATGAGGCTGCGGCCGATGCGCTGCATGACAGCCATCGCGCCGGCGCCCTTCTTCTTCTCTGCCGCGGGAGCGGAACTGGCCGTGGACACAACTTCCTCCAGTGGGCAAGGCGCCGCCTGGGGACAGGGAAGTGGGTGACGGCGGCGTCTCCGGGGACCGCGGCGGACGGCCGCGTGGTCTACACCAATAAGTGGTGTAGACCTGTTGTAGCACGGTGAAGGTGACGTAAGGAACCCACGAGTTTTGTGGGGTCCGCCATAACGCGAAATAGACAAGGAAAGACCCCCGGACCGAAGGTCCGAGGGTCTTCCGCATGCGGCCGCGCGCCGGGGCGTCCGCTCCGTGCCTGCTGGAGCTAAGCCTTCGTCTGCTCCGCGTCCTGCGCTTCCGTTTCCTCCTCGGGTTCTCGCCCGGGGGTATGCAGGTCGAACTTGCGGATCACGAAGCTGAACAGCACGTAGTACACGACGGCGAAGGCCAACCCGATCGGAATGATCAGCCAGGGTTTGGTCGCGAGGCTCCAGTTGATGACGTAGTCGATGAGCCCCGCCGAGAAGCTGAAGCCGTCCTTGACCCCCAGGGCCCACGTCACCGCCATGGAGACACCGGTGAGGACCGCGTGGATCCCGTACAGGAGTGGCGCGATGAAGAGGAACGAGTACTCGATCGGTTCGGTGATACCGGTGACGAACGACGTCAGACCGACCGAGAGCATCATGCCGCCGACCACCTTGCGGCGCTCCGGGCGGGCCGCGTGGGTGATCGCGAGGGCCGCCGCGGGGAGCGCGAACATCATGATCGGGAAGAAGCCCGAAGTGAACTGACCGGCCGTCGGGTCGCCCGCCAGGAAGCGGTTGATGTCACCGTGGACGATCGTGCCGTCCGCCTTGGTGAAGTCGCCGAACTGGAACCAGACGAACGTGTTCAGGAACTGGTGCAGGCCGATCGTGAGCAGCGCGCGGTTGGCCACGCCGAAGATCCCGGAGCCCAGCCACCCGAGGTCCACGAGCCACTTGGAGAAGCTGGTCAGACCGTCACCGATGGGCGGCCAGATCCACACGCAGACACCGGCGAAGACCAGGCCGACGAAGGCCATGATGATCGGCACCAGACGGCGGCCGTTGAAGAAGCCGAGCCAGTCGACCAGCTTCACGCGGTGGTAGCGCTGCCAGAACCACGCGGAGAGCAGGCCCATCACGATGCCGCCGAAGACGCCAGGGTTCTGGTACGCGGCCTGCGCGACCGTCCCGTCCTCCGCCACGCAGACGCCGCTCCACATCCCGGCGCCGCTGAACGTGGTGTCGGCGGGGCAATTGTCGGGGAAGGCGCGCAGTACGGCGTAGTAGACGAGGAAGCCCGCGACCGCCGCGAGAGCCGTGGAGCCGTCCGACTTCTTGGCCATGCCGATCGCGACACCGATGCAGAACAGCAGGGGCAGGCCGAGCGTGGAGTCCAGGAGCGAACCGCCCGCCGCGGCGAAGACCTTGGCGACGTTGTCCCAGCCGAGACCGTCGGTGCCGAAGACGTCCGGCTGGCCGAGGCGGTTGAGGATGCCCGCGGCAGGCAGGACGGCGATGGGGAGCTGGAGGCTGCGGCCCATCTTCTGGAGGCCCTGGAAGAGGCCGTTCCACCACTTCTTCTGCGGCTTCCTGTGCGGCACCGCTGCTGCGTCGGTACTCATCGGCGTCCCCTCCGGAACAAGCCAGGTTTGGCGGTCGTTGAAAACTGGTGTAGACCAGTTGCGGAACGAGTACGGTGCCGTCCCGGCAGGAATGGCATGAGGGATCGCACCTTGATCGCCATCATTGGGTACGAGTGCCGTAACCGCCCGCGAAGATGCTCCAACCGTGCGTTACCGTGACAAAGCGGACCTACGGTGTGGTGAGGCCGCGTCCTTTGAGAACAGGGAGAACACCATGGCCACCAAGGCTGAGAAGATCGTCGCCGGGCTCGGCGGCATCGAGAACATCGAAGAGGTCGAGGGCTGCATCACCCGCCTCCGCACCGAGGTCAAGGACCCGAGCCTGGTCGACGACGCCGCGCTGAAGGCCGCGGGCGCGCACGGCGTCGTCAAGATGGGCACCGCGATCCAGGTCGTCATCGGCACCGACGCGGACCCCATCGCCGCCGACATCGAAGACCTGATGTGAGCAGCTGAACGCAGACGCTGAGGGGCCCTTCCCGGGGAACGGGAAGGGCCCCTCAGCCATGTGCGAATAAGGCCCCTCAGCCATCTGCCGATAGGGTCAGCCGCATGTCCTCCACGCCCCGCATCGACGGCCGCACCCCCGAACAGCTCCGCCCGATCACCATCGAGCGCGGCTGGAGCAAGCACGCCGAGGGATCGGTCCTCATCTCCTTCGGCGACACCAAAGTCTTCTGCACCGCCTCCGTCACCGAAGGCGTCCCGCGCTGGCGCAAGGGCAGCGGCGAAGGCTGGGTCACCGCCGAGTACTCGATGCTGCCGCGCTCCACCAACACCCGCGGCGACCGTGAGTCCGTGCGCGGCAAGATCGGTGGCCGCACCCACGAGATCTCGCGCCTCATCGGCCGCTCCCTGCGCGCCGTCATCGACTACAAGGCGCTCGGCGAGAACACCATCGTCCTGGACTGCGACGTCCTCCAGGCCGACGGCGGCACCCGCACGGCGGCGATCACCGGCGCGTACGTGGCGCTCGCCGACGCCGTCGCCTGGGCCCAGGGCAAGAAGATCATCAAGGCGGGCCGTCAGCCCCTCACCGACACCGTCTCCGCCGTCTCCGTCGGCATCGTCGGCGGCGTACCGCTCCTCGACCTGCGCTACGAGGAGGACGTGAAGGCCGACACCGACATGAACGTCGTCTGCACCGGCGACGGCCGCTTCGTCGAGGTCCAGGGCACCGCCGAGGCCGAGCCGTTCGACCGCAAGGAACTGAACGCGCTGCTCGACCTCGCGGTCGGCGGCTGCGAGGACCTGGCCGCGTTCCAGCGCGAGGCGCTCGAAGCGACCAAGTAGGCGGCGCGAGCGACGAAGCAGGCGGCGCGAGCGGCCAACTGGAAGGCCGGGTCAGGCAACCATCGACCCTCCACGAGCGTTCTAACGAGTGCGGGCGCACGGGCAAAGCTGTGCGCCCGCACCAGCACCCGGGGAGGGACCCAAGCATGGCCGCGCGCCACCGCCGTATCGCCATCGCCATCACGTCAGTTCTGATCGCCGTACCGGCGGGCATCGGCCTTGTCGGTTGCGACGCCGTCAACAAGGCGCTCGACTGCGTTCAGACAGCGGACGCCATAGCCGACAGCGTCACCGACCTCCAGCAGGCCGTCGAGAAGGCGGGCGACGACCCCACGCAGGCCGACAAGGCGCTCGACGACATCGACAAGAACATCGACGAGATCGGCGACAAGACCGACAACACCGATGTGAACAAGGCGGTCGACAGCCTCGACAAGGCCGTCGGCAACGTCCGCAAGTCCATAGACAACGGCGACGCGACCCCGGACCTCAGCCCGATCACGGACGCGGCGGGCGAACTGACGAAGGTCTGCACGCCGTAACGTCCGCGGGCTTGGATACTGGTCGTCATGACCCGCCTCATCCTCGCCACCCGTAACGCCGGCAAGATCACGGAACTCAAGGCGATCCTCGCCGACGCAGGCCTCACCCACGACCTCGTCGGCGCGGACGCCTACCCCGAGATCCCCGACGTCAGGGAAACCGGCGTCACCTTCGCCGAGAACGCCCTCCTCAAGGCCCACGCCCTGGCCAAGGCCACCGGCCTCCCCGCGGTCGCCGACGACTCCGGCCTCTGCGTCGACGTACTCGGCGGCGCCCCCGGCATCTTCTCCGCCCGCTGGGCAGGCCGCCACGGAGACGACCAGGCGAACCTGGACCTCCTCCTGGCCCAACTCGGCGACATCGACGCCGACACCCACCGGGGGGCCCACTTCGCCTGCGCGGCGGCCCTCGCCCTGCCGGACGGCACGGAACGAGTGGTCGAGGGCCAACTACGAGGCGTCCTGCGCCACGCCCCCGCGGGCTCGGGAGGCTTCGGCTACGACCCGATCCTCCAGCCGGAGGGCGAGAAGCGAACGTGCGCGGAACTCTCGGCAGCGGAAAAGAACGCGATCAGCCACCGGGGCAAGGCGTTCCGGGCGCTGGTGCCGGTGGTGCGGGAGCTGTTGGCCTGAGAGGCCGCATGTACGAGGAAGGGCGCGACGTTCATACGCCGCGCCCTTCCGTTGCGTGGGCCCGGTGGGATTTGAACCCACGACACACCGGACCTAAACCGGCGCCCTCTAGCCGCTGGGGTACGGGCCCGCCGGGATACTCTACTGCGCCGCGCGCCGCCGGTTGGAGAAGGTTCTGGTCTGGCTGTGGCAGGTAGGACACAGGTAGCGAAGGTTCTCCCGCCGGTTGTCCAGACGGTCCCCGTTGATGTGGTCGATCTCCAGGACGAGTCGTTTTCCCTGCCAGATCTCACCCAGCCCGCACGCCCCGCAGATACGTGGTGCACCGACTTCGTCGAGAGCCCGCCGCAGCATGATGGTCCGGGTGCGACCTGCGTCCGAACCGAGCCGGATCAGGATCTCGTCGGCATTCCTGCGGTTGGCTCCGGACCGGCCGGCGTTGTGCCCTTGTCCGACGAAGTGTGCGGTCGAAAGACCGTATGCCTCAATGCTGCGTACGGCCTTGGCGCGTCCGGCGCCACCGGATGGTGAGCAGCCCAACGCCCTCATCACTCCGGCCAGTCCACAGGACTCGGCGACGGCGCGTGCGAGTTCCTCGTGTGGAAAGAGGCTGCCTGCGGCTTCGCCGCGCCGCAAGGCGAAGTGGCTTGTGTCGATTCCGAACTGGTCCAGTTTCTTCTTGACGTGCCAGTACGGGCCGTCCTCCGGAGGGATGCCCATGTGCAGGAACATCTCCCGGATGCTGGAGGAGTGCGCTGCGGCATCCGTCAGGATCTCCTTCGAATAGGAGCGGGAGGGACGTTCGGGTAGGGGCTCGTCGCGGAAATGCGTGGTGTCGATCCCGTAATGCCGAAGGCGATCACGCAGGTATCGGCGGGGCCCGGCCCCCATCGGCATTCCCAGCCGGTGCATCAGATCCACCAGGCTGGCGCACGAGGGGGCCATGCGGGCCAGCGTGCCGCGCGGATATTTCACGCTGCTCACGAAGCCCTCCGCTTGCGACCGCGGTAAGTGTCCGTCACGGCATGACAGTTCGGGCAGATGAGGCGAAGATTCCCGGGGCGGTTGTCCCACCAGTCCCCATTGATGTGATCGACTTCCAGCTGAAGCGGCTTGCCGTTCCATTCGGTGCCGACACCGCATTCCGTGCATTCCTCAGGAGTTCCTGCACGCAGCAGCTCCCGGCGGAGCCGCGTTCCGGGGACCCTTCCGTCATCCGGCGATCTCAGGGCGAGTACGGGCCCGAGGGATCCTTTGGGCCTACCGCGTGGCGTGACGAAGTGCGAGGTGTCGATCCCGAGAGCGCTGATCCGGCGACCGATGTGGGCTTGGTTCCCGCCCACGTTGCTGATGCCCAGATGGCGCACGACCCCTTTCAGGGTGACGGACTGTGCCACGGCCTCGCGGAGCCGCTGTTCGGTATGGCGCACCCATTGTCGAGGGAAATGTGAAGTGTCGATCCCCTCCGAGGCCATCTTCCGGCGTATGTAGCTCCGGCTCCCTGGCGTGGGCACACCTCCGCACCACCGCACTGCCTCATCCCATGTCGTGGTCTCCCGGGCTGCTTCCTCCAGCAGCTCGCGGGTGTAGCGAACCTGCATGTCACCCCTCCCGTCCCGGCCACCCGTCGCAGCCTCGTACGGCCTAACGAACCGACAATCGGACCGTCACGTCCGAAATGCGGAACGGCCCGCCCCACTTGCATGTGGGGCGGGCCGTTGCGGGGCGGAGCGGGGTGGAGGAATCAGAACCTCGGAGTCGGAGCTGCCGACTCCACCATTTCTGCTGCCTCCTCCTTCGTCTCCACCGACGGGGGCGAGCCCGAGAGCGGCTTCTGGGCTGTTTCCTTCATGCAGAGCACCGCGATGACGCCTACCAGGGCCGCCGCCATCGAGTAGTAGGCCGGGATCATGTCCGTTCCCGTGATGCTGATCAGGGACGTGATGACCAGGGGGGCCGTGCCGCCGAAGAGGGACGCGGAGATGTTGTAGCCGACCGACAGGGAGCCGTAGCGGACCGATGTGGGGAACAGCGCCGGGAGCGTTGCCGACATGGTGCCGAGGAGACAGACCAGGGAGAGGCCGAGCAGGAGCATGCCGCCGGAGACCGCGATGAGGCTGCCCTGCTGGATCAGGAGGAACGCCGGGAAGGAGAGGACCAGGAAGCCGATCATGCCCGTCATCAGGAGCGGCTTGCGGCCGAAGCGGTCGGACAGCTTGCCCACCTGGCTGATGATCAGCATCAGGACGATCATCGTGCCGATGAGGATCAGCAGGCCGTGCGAGTCGTCGTAGCCGAGTTCGTCGGAGAGGTACGTCGGCATGTACGACAGGAGCATGTAGTCGGTGATGTTGTACGCGCCGACCAGCGCGATGCAGAGGATCAGCGTGGGCCAGTAGTTGGTGAAGATCTTCGCCAGGTCGCCCTTGGCGGTGGTCTCCACGCTGGAGGCGCCCTCGGAGGCCGAGTGGAAGGTGGCGTCCTCCAGCTTCTGGAACGCGGGTGTCTCGTCGAGCTTCAGCCGCAGGTAGAGGCCGACGAGGCCGAGCGGGCCCGCGACGAGGAACGGGAGGCGCCAGCCCCACGACTCCATGGCGTCCGAGCCGAGCGCGGTGTTCAGGATGAGGACGAGGCCCGCCGCGCCGACGTATCCGGCGAGGGTGCCCATCTCCAGGAAGCTGCCGTAGTAACCGCGCCGCTTGTCGGGCGCGTACTCGGCGATGAAGGTCGATGCGCCGCCGTACTCACCGCCCGTCGAGAAGCCCTGCACGAGGCGGAAGAAGATCAGCAGGACCGGGGCCCAGAAGCCGATCGTGGAGTAGGACGGGATGAGTCCGATGGCCAGGGTGCCGATGGCCATCATGATCATGGTCAGCGCAAGAACCTTTTTGCGCCCGACCTTGTCACCCATCGGGCCGAACACCATGCCGCCGATGGGGCGCACCAGGAACGACACCGCGAACGTGGCGAACGAGGAGATCAGCTGGACCGTGTCGTTCCCGGAAGGGAAGAAGACGTGGCCGATGGTGACGGCCAGGTAGCTGTAGATGCCGAAGTCGAACCACTCCATGGCATTTCCGAGCGAGGCCGCTTTGACCGCCCGCTTGACCGCGGCGTCGTCCGTGACCGTGATGTCAGTACGGCGCAGCGGTGGATCCTTGCGGCGTTTGACGGCTCGGAAGAGGGTGCGGTGACGCTTCACAGCCTCTGTATCGGCCTCTGCCTCGTCGTGGGCCGCCATGGGTAGTCCTTCCGTTCTGCGAACAATCCTCCTCGCATCACTTGCTCGATCTTGGCCGACGCAAACGGAAGCCCCCTCGGACTTGAAGGGGGCTTCGTCACAGTGGGTGGGGAGGGGCAGGCCGAAGGGGTAGGTCAGATGCCCAGGTCAGATACCCAGGTCCTTGATGATCTTCGCTACGTGGCCGGTCGCCTTGACGTTGTAGAAGGCGTGCTCGACCTTCCCCGTCTCGTCGACCACGATCGTGGAGCGGATGACGCCGGTCACGGTCTTGCCGTACAGCTTCTTCTCGCCGAAGGCGCCGTAGGCCTCAAGGGTCTCCTTGGAGGGGTCGCCGACCAGCGTGACCTTGAGGTTCTCCTTCTCGCGGAACTTGGCCAGCTTCTCCGGCTTGTCCGGGGAAACGCCGATGACGTCGTACCCGGCGCTCGCCAGGACGTCGAGGTTGTCCGTGAAGTCGCAGGCCTGCTTGGTGCAGCCGGGGGTGAGGGCGGCCGGGTAGAAGTAGACGATGACCTTGCGGCCCTTGTGGCCGGCCAGGGAGACCTCGTTCCCGTCCGCGTCCGGCAGGGTGAAGGCCGGGGCCGTGTCGCCGGGGGTGAGTCGCTCGCTCATCTTCGGTCTCCTCGCACAGGGGGGTATCGCACAGGGTGTATCGCACAGAGTGTTCGTAAAACGTGTGGTGACGGAGTCGAGGGTAATAGGGGTGCCGTGGGGTGAGGTGAGCGTGGAGCTGACAGACTGTCGGCGATACGTACAGCGATACGTACAGCGATACGTGCACAAGGAACAGGCAGAACACACAGCCGGACACGACCACGGAGGCAGCGCGGTGTCGGATACGTCGGATATCAGGACCCCGGCGCAGATCGAGGCGGACATCAAGCACCGCCGCGAGACGCTCGCCGAGACGCTCGACGAGATCGGGGTGCGGGTTCACCCGAAGACGATCGTGGGTGACGCGAAGGCCAAGGTCGCCGCGAGCGTGGACAACACCCTCGGCCGGGCGTACGTCGGTGCCAACCGCGTCGTGTCGGACGTGCGGGCCCAGTTCGTGACCGAGGAGGGTGCGCCGCGGCTGGAGCGCATCGTGCCGGTGGCGCTTGTCGCCGTGGGTCTCGTGGGGCTGCTCGCGGTGGGTTCGCGGCGCCGCAAGGACTGACCCGGCAGCGTACGGGCGTGCCGCCTGCGGGTAGGTTCGGGGCGTGAGCGCCAAAAGCCAGGGACAGAGCCCGCACGACGACAAGTTGCCCATCCGGATGCTGCACGACCGTGTGCTCGTGCGGCAGGACACCACGGAGGGTGAGCGCAGGTCGGGCGGAGGCATTCTGATCCCCGCGACCGCCGCCGTCGGCAGGCGCCTCGCCTGGGCCGAGGTCGTCGCCGTCGGGCAGAACGTGCGGGCGGTGGAGCCGGGCGACCGGGTCCTTTACGACCCGGAGGACCGGGCCGAGGTGGAGGTGCGGGGCGTGGCGTACGTCCTCATGCGCGAGCGCGATCTGCACGCCGTGGCCGCCGACCGGTTCGAGGGCTCCGAGGATTCGACCGGCTTGTACCTGTAGTACTTGCAGTACCTGTAGTGCCTGTAGCGGGCCGAGAACATGCG
Source organism: Streptomyces sp. NPDC055239 (assembly GCF_053606205.1). Classification (NCBI taxonomy): domain Bacteria; kingdom Bacillati; phylum Actinomycetota; class Actinomycetes; order Kitasatosporales; family Streptomycetaceae; genus Streptomyces; species Streptomyces sp. NPDC055239. The sequence continues at coordinate 176,038 of NZ_JBSGRD010000002.1, forward strand.
TAAGGGGCTGGTGACCATCGTCACCAGCCCCTTTTGCGCGTTCTTTGCTACCTTTTAAGGACCCCGACGAGACGCGCCGTACCGGGTCACCGCAAAGACGACGCACCCCCATTCAAGTGACGCGATCTCGCGTCTCTACGTGTCGGAGGTGCCGTCGTGGCCTGGGTTCTGTTGATCATCGCCGGTCTGCTCGAAGTGGGCTGGTCGATCGGGATGAAGTTCACCGAGGGGTTCACCCGGCTGTGGCCGAGCGTGTTCACCGGCCTCGGGATCGTCGTGAGCATGCTGCTGCTCTCGCACGCCGCCAAGACGCTGCCCATCGGCACGGCGTACGGCGTGTGGGTCGGCATCGGCGCTGCCGGTGCGGCGGTGGTCGGGATGATGGTCCTCGGTGAGCCCGCCACCGCCGCCCGGATCTTCTTCGTGGTGCTGTTGCTCGTCGCCGTCGTGGGTCTGAAGGCGACCTCGGGGCACTAGTGCCGGCAGGGCCAGGAGGGGGTGCCCGGGGCTAGTCGAAGCCCTCGCCCTTCCTCCTGGCCGCCGCGTTGTCCGGGAAGCCGCCCACGGCCCCCTCGGCGACTCCCGTCCCGCCGTCGACGGTGGCGCCGTCCGTCTGGCCGCCCTGGGCGGCACCCGGGTCGGTGGGAGTGCCACCGTCGGTCGCTCCGCCGTCGACGGTGGCACCGCCGTCCGTCTGGCCCTGCGTCTGTCCTTGGTCCTGCCCCTGCGTCTGGCCCTGGTCCTGGCCCTGGCTGGTCTGACCCTGGTCCTGGCCGCCCTGCGTCTGGCCCTGGTCCTGACCCTGGGTCTGTCCCGCGTCCCCGCCCGGCGTCTCGCCGCCACCGGTGACCACTCCGCCGGTCGCCGGGTCCACCGCGGTGCCCGAGGGGTCCGGGATCTCCGGTACGTCGGAGCCTGCCTCCACATCCAGGTCGAAGTCCGTGACCGGCTCGTCCTCCAGGGCCGTCCTGGTGAACTGCGCCCAGATCTGCGCCGGGTAGGCGCCGCCGTTGATGCGGGGCTGGCCGAGCGCCCCGTACAGCGGGGTGTGCGCGCCGGTGTCCGGGTTCTGGCCCATCACGGAGACGACGGTGGCGAGCTCGGGGGTGTAGCCCGCGAACCAGGCCGCCTTGTCCTCCTCGGCGGTGCCGGTCTTGCCCGCCGACGGGCGGCCCGAGGCCTGTGCGGCCGTGCCGGTGCCGCCGTCGACGACGCTCTGCAGGACGGACGTGGTGGTGTCGGCGGCCTCACGGCTGACGGCCTGCGCGGTGGTCGCCTCCGGCAGTTCGACCGCCTGGCCGCTCTTGGTGACCTTCTTGACCATCGAGTACGTGGGCTTCTTGCCGTGGTTGGCGAGCGTCGCGTACGCCTCCGTCATGTCGAGGACGGAGGCCGTGGACGGGCCGAGCGCGATGGAGGGGGACGCGGTCAGGTCGGGGGTGCTCTTGGGGACGCCGAGGGACACCGCCGTGTCCTTGACCTTGTCCGAGCCGACGTCGACGGCCATCTGCGCGTAGACCGAGTTGACGGACTTGTCGGTGGCGGTGCTCACGGGGATGTCGCCGTAGTTGACGTCGTCCTCGTTCTCGGGGGCGTACGTGCCACCGTCCCAGCCCTGCACGGGGCGCTTGTTGGTGCCGTCGTAGATCGTGTTCGGGGTGATCGTGCGGCCGTCCTGGGTGACCGAGCCGTTCTCCACGGCCGAGGTGAAGACGAACGGCTTGAAGGTGGAGCCCACTTGGTAGTCGCGGCGCGTGGCGTTGTTGACGTACTGCTTGGTGTAATCGATGCCGCCGTACATGGCGACGACCTCGCCGGTCTTCGGGTCGATCGAGGCGCCACCGGCCCGCACGTTGCGGTCGACCTTGCGGGCCTTCTTGTCGATCTTGGACATCACCTGGTCGTCGACGGCTTCCTTGAAGGCGTCCTGACGGTCCTTCTGGAGAGTGGTGGTGATGCGGTAGCCGCCCTTGGCCAGGGTGTCCTCGCCGACGATCTTGTTGGACGTCAGATAGTCCTCGACGGCCTGCACGAGGTAACCGCGCTGCCCGGAGAGACCGGAAGAGCCCTTGGCCTCCTTGGGCGCGGGGAACTCGGCCTTGGCCCGGTCGGCGGCGCTGAGCCACCCCTGCTTGACCATGCCGTCCAGGACGTAGTTCCAGCGGCCCACGGCGCGCTTCTTGTTCTCCGGGTGGGTCGCGATGTCGTACGCGTTGGGGGAGTTGAGGAGCGTCGCCAGATAGGCGCCCTGCGCGGTGGTGAGCTTCTTGACGTCCTTGCCGAAGTACGCCTGGGCCGCGGCCTGCACGCCGTACGCGTTGCGCCCGAAGTAGCTGGTGTTCAGATACCCGGCGAGGATGTCGTCCTTGCTCACCTCGCGGTCCAGCTTGATGGAGATGAAGAATTCCTTGGCCTTGCGGGTGACCGTCTGCTCCTGGCCCAGGTAGTAGTTCTTCACGAACTGCTGGGTGATGGTCGAACCGGACTGCTTTCCCTTGCCGGTGACGGTGTTGTAGGCGGCGCGGATCATCGCCTTCGGGTCGACCGCGGACTCGCTGTAGAAGTCCCGGTCCTCGGCGGCGAGCGCCGCGTGCTGGACCTCCTTGGGGATCTGGCTCAGCGGTACGTTCTCGCGGTTGACCTCGCCGTCGCGGGCCAGCTGGGTGCCGTCGGCGTAGAGGTAGACGTTGCTCTGCGCGGTGGCCGCCGCGTTGGCCGGGGGGATGTCGACGATCATGTAGCCCGCGGCGAAGCCGCCGACGAGGAGCAGGATCAGCAGGACGAACCCGCCGAGCACCATGCGCCAGGTGGGGAAGATCCGGCGCCAGCCCTTGCGCTTGGGCCGTTTCTTCTTGCCCTTCTTGCCCTTCTCACCGGTGCCGTCGGCACCGGTCGCGCCTTCCGCGGCGCCTTGTGGGGCTTCGGCGCTGTCGGCCGGGGGATCCACGGGTTCGCGGGGCGCCCAGCCCTCGGGCTCTTTGCCGCCCGGCTGCTGCGGCTCGTCGCTGCTGCTCATGTCTCGTGGAACTCCCGGTTCGCGTCGTACGTCACGTACGCCTCGTACGACCCATTGCACACTGTCGCTTCCTGCGTTCCCCGCCAGGCACGCGCCGCGCGCGGAAAATGCCTGGCACGAGCGGTGACGACCGCACTAGGCTCCGTCTCTTTGGCCCGGACCGGGCTGGGTCGGGCTGGATCCGGGCCCGGCTCACGCCAAGGCTCTCGCAAAGAACGTAAAGACTCTCGGTAAAGGGGATGCGTGTGCGTACAGGACGGTTCCGCTTATACGCGGCCGTCGCCCGAGGAGGCTTCCGGCGGTACGCCACCTATAGGACGGCCACCCTGGCGGGGGTGTTCACCAACACGGTCTTCGGACTGATCCTCGCCTACACCTACATCGCGCTCTGGGACGAGCGTCCTGGGCTCGGCGGCTACGACCAGGCGCAGGCACTGACGTTCGTATGGCTGGGGCAGGCGCTGCTCACGGTGATGGCCCTTATGGGTGGTGGCTTCGAGGGCGAGCTGATCGAGCGGATCCGCACCGGGGACATCGCCGTCGACCTGTACCGGCCCGCCGACCTGCAGATCTGGTGGCTGGCGACCGACCTGGGCAGAGCCCTGTTCCAGCTCCTGGGACGCGGTGTCGTGCCGATGGTGGTCGGCGCTCTCCTCTTCGACCTGGCCCTGCCCACCGAACCGCTGCGCTGGCTGGCGTTCCTGCTAGCCGTGTTCCTCGGCGCGCTCGTCAGCTTCGCGATCCGCTTCCTGGTGGCGCTCTCCGCGTTCTGGCTGATGGACGGCGCGGGCACCAGCCAGGTGGCGATGCTCGCGGGCACCTTCTTCTCCGGGATGCTGCTCCCGCTGAACGTCTTCCCGGGCGCCCTCGGCGAGCTCGCCCGCGCGCTGCCCTGGTCGGCGCTGCTCCAGGTGCCCGCCGACGTGTTCCTCGGCAAGCACACGGGCGTGGACCTGCTGTGGACGTACGCCTTCCAGATCGGCTGGGCGGCGGCGCTGCTCACGGCCGGGCGGCTGCTCCAGGCCGTGGCCACGCGACGGGTGGTGGTCCAGGGTGGCTGACGTCGAGCAGGCGCGCATCGGACCGTCGCGGGTGCGGCACGGCCTTGCGCAGGTGCGGGACGGCCTCCGTGCCTACCGGCTGATCTCCGGGATGTGGATCCGCTCCCTGATGGCCTACCGCCTGTCGTTCGTGATGACCGCGGTCGGCAACCTCGCCGTGACGGCGTTCGACTTCGTGGCGATCCTGCTGATGTTCTCGCAGGTGGACCGGCTCGGCGGCTACACGCTCTCCGAGATCGCCTTCCTCTACGGCGCCACGTGCACGTCGTTCGGGTTCGCCGACCTCGCCCTGGGGTCCATGGACCGTCTGGGCAAGCGGGTGCGTGACGGCACGCTCGACACGCTTCTCGTGCGGCCAGCGCCGGTGATCGCGCAGGTCGCCGCCGACCGCTTCGGCCTGCACCGGCTCGGGCGCGTGACGCAGGGCGCGCTGGTCCTCGCGTACTCGCTCGTGGTCCTGGACATCGGCTGGACCCCGCTGAAGGTCCTGATGGTCCCGCTGATGCTGCTCTGCGGGGCGGGCATCTTCGCGGCCGTGTTCGTGGGGGGCGCGGCCTTCCAGTTCGCGGCGCGGGACGCGGCCGAGGTGCAGAACGCCTTCACGTACGGCGGCACCACGCTGCTCCAGTTCCCGCCGACCGTCTTCGCCAAGGACCTGGTGCGCGGCGCCACCTTCATCCTGCCGCTGGCCTTCGTGAACTGGATCCCCGCGCTGTACGTCCTCGGGCGGCCCTACCCGCTCGACCTGCCGACATGGGTGGCGTTCACGCCGCCGCTCGTGGCCGCAGCCCTTCTCGCGCTCGCGGGCCTCGCCTGGCGCACGGGACTTCGTTCGTACCGCAGCACAGGGAGCTGAACTGCCTTGGAACCCTCGGGACCAGACCTCATCGAGCTCGACGGCGTCGAGAAGGTCTTCGACGTACGCAAGAAGACCGGCTTCATGCGGCGCGAGAAGCACGAGGTGCGTGCCGTCGACGGCATCAGCTTCACCGTGCCGCGCGGCGAGATGGTCGGCTACATCGGCCCGAACGGCGCGGGCAAGTCGACGACGATCAAGATGCTGACGGGCATCCTGACGCCGAGCGGCGGCCGGTTGCGGGTCGCGGGCATCGACCCGTCCCGCGAGCGCACCCGCCTCGCGCGGCGCATCGGCGTCGTCTTCGGACAGCGCACCACCCTGTGGTGGGACCTGCCGCTGATCGACTCGTACCGCCTGATGCACCGCATGTACCGGATCCCGGACGCCCGCTTCAAGGAGAACCTCGACCGGTGCGTCGAACTCCTGGAGCTCGCAGACCTGTTGGACGTCCCCGTACGTCAGCTCTCGCTCGGCCAGCGGATGCGCGGAGACATCGCGGCGGCGCTGCTCCACGACCCGGAGGTCCTCTACCTGGACGAGCCGACGATCGGCCTCGACGTGATCAGCAAGGCCAAAGTCCGGGGATTCCTGCGGGACTTGAACGCCGAGGCGGGCACGACGGTCCTGCTCACCACGCACGACCTGACCGACATCGAGCAGCTCTGCAAGCGCGTGATGGTCATCGACCACGGGCGCCTGATGTACGACGGCGCCCTCGCCGGTCTGCACGAGGTGGGGGAGAGCGAGCGGACCCTGGTCGTGGACCTGGAGCGTGAACTTCCGCCCATCGAGGTGGAGTCGGCGCGCGTGGTGAAGGTGGAGGGGCCGCGGCAGTGGCTCGCCTTCCCGGCGGCGGAGTCGGCAGCTCCGCTTGTCGCCCGGGTCGCGGAGCGCTATCCGATGGTCGACCTCTCGGTCAGGGAACCCGACATCGAGGCGGTCATCGCCAAGATGTACGCGGACAAGACGACCTCGTAGGCTGCTCGTATGACCGACGAGCAGCCTCATCTCCCCGATCTTCGGGCCGCCGACGCCGACCGCGAACGCGTCGCCGAACGACTCCGTGACGCCGTGGCCGAAGGGCGCCTCGACATGGAGGAGTTCGAGGAGCGCCTGGACGCGACGTACAAGGCACGTACGTACGGCGAGCTCGAGCCGATCACGCGGGATCTGCCGGCGGTGGGCGGCGCCAAGGTGTCCATGGTGAAGGGCCCGGTCAGCGACGACCCCGCCGCCATCGACTGGTCCGAGCGGATGGTGGGCGGCGAACCGTCGTCGAAGATCGGCTTCGCCTTCTGGGGCGGTTTCGGCCGCAAGGGCGGCTGGGTGGTCGGCCCGCGGTTCGACGGGATCGCGATCTGGGGCGGCGGCGAGATCGACCTGCGCGAGGCGCGCTTCACGGAGCGCGACGTGGAGATCCGCTGCTGGACCCTCATGGGAGGCATGCAGGTCATCGTGCCGCCCGAGATGACCGTCGTGGTCAAGGGCTTCGGCTTCATGGGCGGCTTCGACGACAAGGCGACCGGCGAGGGAACGCCGGGATCGCCCCGCGTGGTCGTCAAGGGCTTCGCCATGATGGGCGGCGTCGGCGTCGACCGCAAGATCCGCCGGGTCGAGAAGCTGCGCCTGAAGGAGGAGCGCCGCCGCGAGCGCCTTGAGAGGCGCGAGGAGCGGCGGGAGCTGCAGATGCGCAAGCGCGGAGAGGAGCGGGGCTGAGGCCGGGCTGAGGTTCGCCCGGGGCTCGGTCTCAGAACCGAGCCCCTGCCTGGTACAGCGTTACTGCGTGCTGGGTTACAGCTGGGCGGCCGCGGAGCCCCGCAGCTGCGTCACGTTGAACGTGTCCGCCATCTTCAGGTAGCCCGAGTCGCTCGGGTGCAGGTGATCGCCCGAGTCGTACTGGGCGCGCAGCTTGCGGGGGTCGTACGGATCGCGCAGCGCCTTGTCGAAGTCGACGAACTCGTCGAAGACCTTGCCGCCACGGATCTGCTCGTTCACGGCCTGGCGCACGTTCTCGAGCGAGGGCTCGTACCCCCGGTGGCCGCCGAACGGCATCAGGGTCGCCCCGACGACCCGCAGCCCGCGCGTGTGCGCCTGCCGGGTCAGCTCCCGCAGTCCTTCGACGATGCGGTCGGGGTTGTTCTGGTGCGGGTTGCGCAGGATGTCGTTGACGCCGAGCGCGACGACGACGGCCTTGACGCCGGTCCGGTCCAGGACGTCGCGGTCGAAGCGGGAGAGCCCGCTCGGGTTGTCCGCGGGTGATCCGTTCCCGTCCGAGAGGACGCGGTTGCCGCTGATGCCCTCGTTCACGACGCCGTAGCGCGGGGCGCCCGAATCGGTGCGCAGGCGGGTGGCGAGGCCGTCGGTCCAGCGGGCGTTGGCGCCCATGGTGGAGGAGATGCCGTCGGTGAGCGAGTCACCGAAGACGACGACGGTGCCGTCCGACTCGTGGCTCAGGACGTCCACGGCCGACAGGTAGCGCCAGGAGGTGCTCTGCTGGTTGTACGCGGTGCCGTTCGGGTCTTCCGTACGGTCGCCCTCGGCGACGTAGCTGACCTGGCGGGCGTGCGGGTGGAAGGTGACGGGACCCGAAGCGGTCGGCGAGAACGTCGAGACCAGGAGGTCACTGTCGTGCGGCACGCGCAGCCTGACCGCGTCGCTCATCACCTGCTGGCCCGCGGGGATCACCACGGACGTGTTGCCGTTGAAGTTCAGGCGGCGCAGGGTGCCGGGGGCCGCGGCCGGGTTGTTCGACCCGAGGGCGACGGCGATGGAGGCGTGGGTGATGCTCAGCGGCTGCTTGCCGTACAGGTTCGACAGGGTGATGCGGGTGCTCTCGCCGCCGACGCTGGTGTGCACGACGTTGCGGATGGACCGGCCCGCGAAGCCGTTGCGGTGCGTGTTCGGCTCGGCCGCCGCAGGGGATGCCGCCCAGGAGCCGACCCAGGTGCCGGAGGACGCGGGCGCGGCAGAGTTGCGCGGGCCGCGTGGCCCCGCGCTGATGTTGTCCTGAGAACCGTCGTCGGTGCCTGACACACCGAGGTATATGGCGGCGGAAATCACCACTATTACCGCGAGCACCGCGGCAAGCAGGGCATAACCGTGACGCTTGGTCATGCGGGCTGTGTCTCCTCGAGCAGGGGGAGCCCGAGGCTCCGATGTGATCACCCCATGATGCGTCATGGGCCGTGAGGCGGCCGACACTGCCCCCCTCCGTCCCTTCAGACGCCGGGAACTTGTGGTCCGTTCCAGGAGTCGGTCAGGAAGAGAACAGAAAGGGAGCGTGAAGGGAGCAGGAAGGGAAGCAGAGAGACGGGGACAATAGGGATGAGGGCGACGTGCACCACGCGAACGGGCCAGGTGGAGTGAGTGGAACGTAGGAATCGATCAGTTCCGGCGGGCGCGGCCCGTGACGCGGTCCGTGACGCGGATCATGACGCGACTCACACGGAGCCGGCGCCCGGGACGGGCGGTGGCAGCGGCGGTGGCGGCTTCATGTACAGCCCCGCCGACGAGGAGAAGCGGCGCGGCGTTCGCCGGATGAAGATCACCGCGACGGGCCTGCTGATCTTCGTCGCGCTCGTCTATGTGCTGGCCAAGTGGGCGCAGAACTCGGGCGCGGGCGCCTGGGCGGGCTATGTGGCCGCGGCGGCCGAGGCGGGCATGGTCGGCGCGCTCGCCGACTGGTTCGCGGTGACGGCGCTCTTCCGCCACCCGCTGGGCCTGCCCATCCCGCACACGGCGATCATCCCGAACAAAAAGGACCAACTGGGCGTCTCCCTGGGTGAATTCGTGGGTGAGAACTTCCTCTCGTCCGATGTCGTACGGGACCGCCTGCGCGCCGTGGGTATCGGCAGCCGCCTCGGCACCTGGCTCGCGGACCCCGAACACGCCGATCGGGTGACGGCCGAACTGGCGACGGCACTGCGCGGCGCGCTGACGGTCCTGCGCGACTCGGACGTCCAGGCGGTCGTCGGCGAGGCCATCACGCGCCGGGCCGACGCCCAGGAGATCGCGCCCGGCATCGGGAAGATGCTGGAGAAGGTCGTCGCGGACGGCGGCCATAGGCGGGTCGTCGACCTGGTCTGCACGCGCGCCCACGACTGGCTGGTGACGCACGACGAGTCGGTCATGGACGCGGTGCAGGGCGGCGCCCCCGGCTGGACCCCGCGGTTCGTCGACAAGAAGGTCGGCGAGCGCGTCTACAAGGAGCTGCTCCGCTTCCTCGCCGAGATGCGGGACATGCCCGAGCACCCGGCGCGCGGTGCCGTGGACCGTTTCCTCGCCGACTTCGCCGCCGACCTCCAGTCCGACTCGGACACCCGTGAGCGCGTGGAGCGGCTCAAGCGGGAGGTCCTCGGCCGGGGCGAGGTGCAGGACCTGATCGCCTCCGCCTGGTCGGCCGTACGCCAGATGATCGTGGCCGCCGCCGAGGACGAGCGCAGCGAGCTGCGCCTGAGGGTGCGGGCCGCGCTGCTCTCGCTCGGCTCACGGATGGCGACGGACGGCAGGCTCCAGCAGAAGATGGACGGCTGGGTCGAGGGCGCCGCGGTGTACGTGGTCACGACGTACCGCAACGAGATCACCTCCCTGATCACCGACACGGTCGCGGGCTGGGACGCGGAGCACACCTCGAAGAAGATCGAGGCACACATCGGCAGGGACCTGCAGTTCATCCGGATCAACGGGACGGTGGTGGGGGCGTTGGCGGGGTTGGCGATTTATGCGGTGTCGCATGCGTTGGGGGGATAGACGGTCTTGGTTCAGCCCGTCCGGGGGTCTTTCTGAGCTTTCCAGCCCGTCCGGCGTTTGAGGACGAACGCGGCGAAGCCGGTGATGACGGTGCGCACAAGGCACAGGGCCCCCGCGCCGAGCGGGTTTTCGGGAAGGGGCGGGGTTGGGGAAAGGAAAAGCGCAGTGACGAAGCCCCGGGTGACCAAGCCCCACAAGATCGCGGTCCTGATCCGCGACGGCGTACTCCCCATGGAGCTGGGCCTGGTCCACCAGCTGTTCGGCAACGCCCGCGCCCCTTCCACTGGAGAGCCCCTCTACGACCTCCGCACCTGCGCCCTCACTCCCGGCATGATCCGCACGGACGCGGACTTCCCCGTCTACGCCGAGCACGGCCCCGAGGCGGTGGCAGGCGCGAACACGGTGATCATCCCGGCCTCGCACGAACAGGACGAGTCGCTGACGCCGAGCGGCGGCCTCCCGCCCGCCCTCGCGGAGACGCTGAGGTCCGCCACAGCCACCGGCGCCCGCATCGCCTCGATCTGCACAGGCGCCTTCGTACTCGCGGCAGCAGGCCTCCTGGACGGCCGCAGGGCGACGACGCACTGGCTCTCGGCGGACCTCTTCGCCCGTACGTTCCCGGCGGTGACGGTCGACCCGGACGTCCTGTACGTGGACGAGGGCAAGGTCCTCACCTCCGCGGGCGAGGCTGCGGGCATCGACCTCTGCCTGCACATGATCCGCGGCGACCACGGCTCGGCGGTGGCGGCAGACGTGGCCCGCCGCACCGTCGTACCCCCGCACCGCGAGGGCGGCCAGGCCCAGTACATCCGGCGCCCGGTGCCGGAGCCCCGCCTCACGTCGACGGGCCGGGCCCGCGAGTGGGCCCGGACGCGCCTGGCGGAGCCGCTGACCCTCGCGGAGATGGCCGCCCAGGAATCCATGAGCGTGCGCACCTTCAGCCGCCGCTTCCGCGAGGAGACGGGCCTGACGCCGATGCAGTGGCTGACCCAGCGCCGCGTGGACCGGGCCCGCGAACTCCTGGAGGAGACGGACCGCACGGTCGACCGCATCGCGGCGGAGGCGGGCTTCGGCACGGGCGCGTCGCTGAGGCAGCACTTCCAGGCGGGGCTCGGGGTGTCGCCGGGTTCGTACCGGACGACGTTCAGGGGCACGGGGAGCGCGGCGGGCACGGGGCCGGTCTGAATGGTCCGACCGGTCTGAGTACGCATACTCTGTCGCACCCCATGGCCGGCTCGACAGGCTCGTACGCATGACGGCAAAGTCGATGAACATGAGCACGCGCCCGAGTCTGCGAATAAGCCCGCGCAGGTACCCGCGCATGCACTCGCGTATGAGCCCGCGCCATGAACTGAGCCCCATAAACCGGCGGAACCTGCTGTGGTCCCTGCCCGACAGCCCGCCCCTGCGGCGCTGGGTGACGCGCGCGCTCGGCGCGGGCCTGGCGGCAGCGGCGTACCTCCTCTGCCTGCCCTGGGACCTGCGCAACCGCCCCGAGACGCCCGGCGCGATCGACGAGACGTCACCGGTGACGGCGCTCGGCATCACCGCCCTGGCCGTCACGATGCTGGCCCTTGCGGCCTACATCGGCTTCCGTGACCGCCTCGGCTGGGCGCTGCTCCTGGTGGCGGGCCCTCCGGCGACGCTGATGTACGTCTCGTTCGACAGCCACCCGGAGCCGGACGCGTCGGTGTGGCCGCTGGCGTGGGGGGCCTTCGCCCTGCTGATGGGGGCGGGGGTCCTCGCGGTGGCGGGATTCGCGCGCCTGTTCAGGGACAGCGAGAGCGAGGCCTGACCCGAGGCGTGCCGTCAGACGCAGCAGATGGGGTCAGACCGAAGCCGGACAGGATGGGGCCAGACCGAAGCCCGACAGAGTGGGGCCAGGGTGGGGTCAGCCTGGGGTCAGACCGAAGCCGAGCGTCGATCGGCGAGCACCCAAGAGGCAAGCCCCACGCCCCCCGCGACGCCGAAGACCGCGGGCCAGGCCCCGACCTTCTTGGCGAGCGGATGCGACCCGGCGAAGGCGGCGACGTAGGTGGCGCTGAGCGCGACGGCGGTCCTGCCGCCCGCGCTCTGCCGCCACTGCTGCGCGGCGGCGGCCCCCGCGGCGGCGAGGACGAGGCCACCGAGCGGCCGCTTCTTGGTCCACCGTGCGACGGCGAACCCGCCGACGAGCCCACTGGCGGCCACTGCCGCTGCCGGTACCTTCGCCATGCCCACACCTTCGCTTCCAGCCGATACGCCCTCAATGCGCCCTCAATGCGCCTTCGGCCCGAGGCTAACGCGCCAGGAAAGCCTTGCGGCGAGGGGGTCTGTGCCACGTAGGTTGGTGCGGGTGTGCGCTGCGCATCCGCGGCGCGCTCGAAGGCGCTGCCGACGAGGGACCGATAGTAGAGATGACCGCGCGAACCACTGCCCGCACCCGAACAGCCCTGGTCATCGGGGGTGGCATCGCAGGCCCGGTGGCGGCGATGGCCCTGCACAAGGCGGGCATCGAGGCGACGGTGTACGAGGCGTACGACGACTCCGTTTCGAAGGAACGGAGTTCCCGCTTCGGCGGCGGCATGACGGTCGCCCCGAACGGCCTGCGGGCCCTTGAGGCGATCGACGCGGCGGATGCGGTGCTCGCCATCGGCACCCCGGTGACCGCCCTGGGCCTGCGCAGCTGGACGGGCAGGCACCTGGCCCGACTCGCCCCGCCCGCCGACCTCCCCACCACCCGTTTCGTCTGGCGCACGGAGCTGCAAGAGGCGCTCGTGGCGGAGGCGACGCGCCGCGGGATAGCGATCCACAGGGGCAAGCGCCTCCTGGACGCGACCGACACGGGCACGGGAGTGACGGCCCGCTTCTCGGACGGTTCGCTGGCGAAGGCGGACATCCTGATCGGCGCGGACGGCCTGCGCTCGACGGTACGTTCCTTGATCGACCCGTCGACTCCGAAGCCGCACTACGCCGGAATGCTCACCTTCTCGGCAAGCGTGCCAAGGCCAACGGACCTCCCCTCGACGGAGGGGGTGCTGTACATGTGCTTCGGCAAGAAGGCGTACTTCGCCTACCAGATCCTGGACGACGGTTCGGCGGTCTGGACGGCGAACCTGCCGCACCGCGAGCCGATGACGTCGACGGAGACGCAGGCGGTGGGCGCGGGGGAGTGGCTGAAGCGCCTGAGGGAGGCGTTCACGGACGACCGCACCCCGGCACCGGACCTGCTGGCGGCGACGCTCGCACCGGACCTGGTCATCACGGGCCCCACAGAAACGATGCCTCCCCTGCGCACCTGGAGCCGGGGCCGCATGATCCTGATCGGGGACGCGGCCCACGCGACGCCTCCGACATCGGGCCAGGGCGCGGCACTCGCGTCGGAGAGCGCGGTAGAACTTGCCCGCTGCCTGAGGGACTTGCCACCCGCCAAAGCATTCAAGGCGTACGAGTCGCTGCGCCGCCCCCGAGTGGACCGCATCCTCAAACACACGACGGCCACCCCAACAGCCACCTCCGCGGCGGCCCGCACGGCCACCCCGAAACCGGCGGGCCCCCTGAGCCGCGCCCTGCGGGACGCGGTACTGCCGATGGCGACGAAGGTGGGCGGGGGAGCGGTGTGGGGGGCGTGGCAGTTCGAACACCGGATTGATTGGGACGAGCGGGTCGGGTAGGGCGAGTAGGGCGGGCTGTACGGGTGAAATGCACCGGGGAGGGTCTGTGCGGTCCGGGAAGAGGGGAAACCTGGACAAACGCCATGATCATCGTACATACCTGAAAGGGACCCCATGCGTATTCGTACCGCCTTGGCTGCCACCGCTCTCGCCGCCGCGGCTGTGATGGGCGCCAGCGGCACCGCCCTCGCCCACGACGACTACGACCAGGGCTCGGAAGGCAGCGTCGCCTTCGAGAACCTCGGCGGCGCGGCCGGGATCACCGAGGGCGCCGGTCACTTCGAAGGCGACCACGGCGATGGCTGGAAGGCCGGCTTCGCCTTCGAGAACCTCGGCGGCGCGGCAGGCATCACCAAGGGCGCGGGCTACGGCGCGGGCCACGGCGAGGGCGGCTTCGACGGCCAGCCCGGCGAGTAACCACTGCCACACCTCTCCACTGCCACACCTCTCCTCGGCCACGCCTCTCGGAGTCGGGACCGAGGACCCCGGGTCCTGAACCCGGAGCGCCACTTTGAAGGGGGCCCGCCAGGAGCGGGCCCCCTTTTCGCTTGCCCGCATCAGCCGACGGCTGGGCCGGCCGTCGGCTGTCGCCTCAGTGATGGTTCACCGTTCGCGGCGGATCAGTGAGGCGCAGGCGCCGCCGCTCCCCGGTCACGACCGAAGCCCGTGTGCAGGACGGCGAACAGCCCCCGGGCCGAGGTGCCGTCCGGCACGCGCCAGGAGCCGGAGACGCGGCCGGTCGCTCCCTGCGGAAGGACCGGCGGGTCGTCCTGGGCGGGCTGTAGGGACCGGCGCAGGCGGAGGGCTGCGCCATGCGGGAGAGCGAGCGCGGTGCCGTCCTGGTCGTCGGTGGCAGTGGCGGTGAAGGCCGATGCGGGCGCGGAAGGCGCGGCGGCCGAGCCTTCACCGACGTAGGAGCAGGTGATGTCCCGGTCGCGGGTGTCGCTGGTGTTCTGGTCCTGGGCCTGGACCCGGCCCTCGATCAGGGCGAGCAACTGGGCGACCAACACCGGGTCTTGGCAGCCGTCGTAGGCCCAGCGCCGCCCCAGCACCCCGTGCTCCATCGTGCCGACGAGGGCGTGCTCCAACCCGTCGAGCGGGGCGCCGCGATAGGTGAGCGGCACCAGGTAGGTGGCCGGGTGGGGGCCGGAGGCGTCGGTGACCACGATGAACTCGATCCCCACTTCCCCCTGAGGATCGTCCAACCGGAAGCCGCCGGACTTGGCCAACTCTGGTTCGCCGTGTTCGTCTCGGCCGTCGCGATACCAGGGCCGGGGGGGAAGCCAGGAGGTGAGCAGCTCCAGCTTGGTCGGCCTGAGGGCGGTGCGGTGGATGACGGCCATGCTGACGTGTCCTTCCATTGGGCGGACGTGGGCCCGGAGCGGGCGGGGCAGGGTGGATGGCAGGGGCGAAATGCAGAGAAATCCCACTCGGCCCGCTCCTTTACCGGCGTGTCGTGGGACTTTCTTGCAGTGCGCGAGATTCGGCAGCTTCCCCTGGGTGGGGGCGCACCGCGCGGGCGGGGGCTGGGCAGTGGGGGCAACGGGGCAAACGGGTCGCGGCTGTCCCGTCCCGTCTCTCTCACGAACAGTCGGAGTGGTACCGGAAGGGCATGGCGGGGCAGCCGTGCCCGCAGACGAAGAGATACATGCCGCCCATGTCGCCGAGCATGATGCCGGGCGCGCACTGAAGGGCCTGCCGCTCCTCGTAAGAGAGACGGAGCACGCTCCACCCGTCCCCGTCCCCGTCCCCGTCCCTGGCACCGTCGTCCGCTCCTCCGCCGGGCCGGTCCTCGACGGGCACCCAGCGCCGCCAGGACACCCCGTCGAACTCGGAGCTCTTGATGGTCACCAGGTGCCGCATGCGTTGCCCGCAAGGTCCGGGGCAGGTGGGCCAGTACGGCTCCTGGGTCCAGCTCGGATAGCCGCCTGCCTTGATGCCGGGAGCGACACTGAGGTGGGACCAGTAGGCGACGGGGCTCCCGTCCTCCTCGGCGCGTTCCTCCATCTCCTCGAGCGTCTCCTCCAACTCCTCGGCCAGCGCGTCATCGAGATCCCAGTTCGGGTACTCGACGACCCGCTCGGGGTGCAGCACGCAGGGGTCCGGCAGATAGAAGTCGCTGGCACCGACGGGTTGAGGCGGTTCCTCGATCAGCGGCTCCGACCGCGCGCTGTCCCGCCAGTAGATCTCGGGCCGGGGCACGTACCCGGCCTCATGGTCGAAGGGACACCAGACGACCTGAAGGACGTCGGTGCCCTCGGGAAAGGGCAGTTCGGGAACGTCGCGGGCGTACAGCTGCAGCACCGGAACCATGGCCTGCGCGAAATCATCGTCGGCCGGAGCGAGCCTGGTCCGCGGATGTGAGTCCTCACAGTGCGGCCAAGGCTCACTGGCCGGCCACGACAGAGGCCCACCCACGGAACTCTCCCAAGGACCGGGCTGCCCCCGCCGCGGATGCAGCCGCACGGCCTCCCGCCGCAGAGGCTTGACCATGGGGAAGAGCGCTTCGACGTCCAGGAGGGGCGGCGGGGTGGTGCGGGGCATGGGGGTTACTCCTGGGTTGGTCGAGACGGCGATGACGCCGGTTGAGGTTCTGCCTTCACTTCAAGCGGATGGGCCTGTCCCGCACGGGCCGCTTCCACGCGTTCCATAGACCGCGCCCGCCGCGGCCCCGGCCGGCGCCCCGCAGATCCCGGCCGCGCCGAGCACCAGCTCGGCGCGGCAACAGCCGCAGACCCCCACCAAGGGGGCGCCGACTTCAGGGGCTTACTGGAACTCGGTCAGAGCTTCAGAGCTTGGGTTCCACCGGAAACGGCAGGGCGGCGGACCACTCGGCGAGGGAACCGGCAGCGGTGGACCGCAGGTCACCCTGTACGGCCACCTCGGCCAGCAGGCGGCGTTCTGCGTTCGGGAGGGCCAACTCCCGGTAGAACCGCAGGTCTTCGAAGCCGTTGGCAGCGACATCGTGACTGGTCGCGGCGTATACGAGGCGGGGGATCCGGGCCCAGTAGCAGGCGGTTAGGCACATCGGGCAGGGCTCACTGCTCGCGTACATCACGGCATCCTCCATGAGGTGCCGCCCGAGCCGCTTGCCCGCGTCGCGCAGCGCCATGACCTCCGCGTGCGCGGTCGGGTCCTGGAGTTCGACGACGGAGCTGGTGCCCGTGCCCACGACCTCACCGTCCACCACCACGACAGCGCCGAAGGGAGTCTTCCCTTCGTCTTGCAGGGAGTGCCGTGAGATGGCGATGGCCTGCTCCAGGAACTTGCGGTCCTGCTCGGTCTCGGGTGCGTAAGGCATCGGAATCTCTCTCCCTCGCGTCGTACGTGTCACATGTGGACCGACGGGTCCGAATCGCTGAACGGCCCGTCCAGGTTCACGTCGTAACCGGTCAGAGGCGTCGTCGCGCCCGGGCTCGAGATGATCCGCAGGACCTCTGCGGTGCGCGGCGCATCGCACCAGCGGCCCTCTTCCTGGACATCGACCATATCCGGTACGGGTGCGCCGGCTTCGCTTCCTTCGATGATGAGCCGCTCGACGTGCGGGGAGGGCGCCTGGAGGAGCACGGTGGAAGCGGCGAGCCGATGGTTCCACTGCTCGAAGGACCGCGCCATGGCCGGTCCCCTGGGCCCGTCGCTGATGGCGGCCGGAAGATTGTGTAGCAGGACGCGGGTGATGCGCAGCGAAGTACCGCCGCGCAGCTGGGCGTTGATGAGAGCTTCGTCGACGGCGTTACGGAGGGGCAGCCGTTCGGGAAGGAGCCACTCCAGACCGCACTGGACGACAAGGGCGGCCCGTACGCCGGTTCCGCCGACGCGGTCGATGGCCGCGACCCATTCTTCATAGTTCACGGGGTGCTCCCGGCATGGGCGCCGACGAGCTGGAGAACACGTAACCCGGTGACGACAGCCTCCTGCGGGTCATCGAGGCCCGCGGTGCCGGGCAGGACGCGACGCGCGAGACCGGCCGCGGCGTTCAGTGCAGGCGCGGACAGCCCACTGAGGAAGGCGCGGAGTTCGTCATCCGGTTCTCCGTGAGCGAGGGGCGCCAGGCGGGCGGCGACAGCGAGGACCATGGCAGCGGGTCGGCCATGAGGCGCACTACGGGGAGCGGGCGTACGGATGACGGACCGCTCCCGGCGCCGCTGGGCCTCCTCCCAGGGTGAGTCGGATCCGTCGCTACGCACCATGAGGGTGAGCAGGGCCTTCTGTGCATCCGCAGCGGTGTCGAACCATCGATGGCTGGCGAACGTCCGCAGATACGCGCCGAGAAGCTGCGGATCCGGAGTGAACTCGGGCCGGATGAGCTCGGCGGGATGCTCGGTCCGCACATCGCGCAGGGTGGCGAGGGCATTGACGGAGACGAGACCCCAGAAGCGATCGAACTCAGCTATACCGCCGAAGAGTTCACGGGACCGGCGAGCTTCGGTAGTACCTGCCGGGGGTCTGCTGGCGTCTCCGTAGAGGACGGCCCGAGTCTCGCTCAACACGGAGGCGCCGTCCCAGTAGTTCCCCATGAACTTCCGCCCGGTGAGGAACTGGTGGATGCCATAGAAGGCCCCGGCCTGGTCCGAACCGTGGAACTCAGTGAAATCCTGAGCCCAGAGCAGCATGGCCACCGGGCTCTCGAAGACGGACCCCATATCGGCGGAACTGCTGACGGACACGGGATCGGGATCGGCCTGCCGGAGCACGAGCCGACGGCTGTCGACGGACATGGCGACGAGCTCACGGGCGGCACGTTTGTCGGCGATGCCGCGCTGGGACATCAGCGTCGCGGTGCTGCCGAGCCAGGCGAGATAGCGACTTGCCTCACCGAGCGCGACGGCGGGATCTGGCAGTGCCCGAACGCGGCGTATCAAGGATTCGACGATCGACTCCGCACACCCGACCACGACGACGGGATCGGTACCGCGTACGAGAGCGGCGCGGCAGAGCCGGTGCAGGACCTCCAGATGGAGGGCGACAAGGTGCTCGCTCGCGGGCGCGGGGACTTGGGCGCTGGTGAGCTGAAGTACGAGATCACGTACGCCGTTGGGGTCGTTGCCGCTGATGACTTGATCGAGGGCGCCGAGATAGGAGGCGACAACGGGATCATCGCTGAGGTGTTGATCCACATGACCCGGGGTGGCTTGCCGCGCCCGGAGTTCGGCAATCCCGAGCCCGAGGGTGCGCCGCAGCAGCCGATTGCGCCCGCCGATGCTGGCGAGCCCGAAGAGCCGGGCAAAGGAGAAGATGCCGAAGCAGTTGGCGAGGAGGAAGAGGAGCGCCCCGTAGGTCGTACTCCGCTCACTCTGCCCAAGAATCCCTCCCGCGGTGAACATGGCAGCGATCCACCCTGCCAACACCCACTCGCGGAAGGCGATATGGCTGTCTATGGCGCGGAGGGAGGGCCATGAACTGGCGGCGGAAAAGGAGAGAGCGAAGATGACGGCTTCGCCGGTGAGGAGCGTGGCGAAGAAGGCGATGGTGAACTGGGTGGCATCGACGGCGTCGTCCCGCCCGACGGGCCACTGCCACGCCACACCGCCGAGCACGAGGGCCCCGAGTGCGAGTGCTGCGCGCCGCCGGGTGTGCCCCATGCCCCTGTCTGCCCCTGCTCCTTGAGCTGGTTTCGTCCGAGTAACTGTGCCAGGGGTGCACGGGGGTTGCCAAGCGGTGCCCGGCGGGTCGGATGGGTCAGGAGCGCGGTATGTCTCGTATGGATGCGACGAATCCGGCCCAGGTATTCGGCTCGACGACAAGGCGATCGTGGGTGGTGCGCTTTGAGTCGCGCACCAGGACCCTGTGCTCAGTCACTGCCACCTCGACGCACTCGGTCCCGGATCCCCCGCTGTAGGAGGACTTGAACCAGTGGAGAGGGCGTCGGGCGTCCATCACAACTCCATGAGACTTCGGCGAATGGCTTCGCTGGATGATGGCAGATCAAGAGCCTGTGCACGAAGGTAATCGAACGCCAACTTGTACCGCTCCAACTCCTTCGGCTTCTCCATGAAGAGTCCGCCGCCGAGCAGGTCCACGTAGACGACATCCAAGTCCTGGCTCTGTCCTCGCAGGAGAGCGAAGCTTCCCACTGCGGCGGCATGAGCCCCGGCCGAGAACGGCAGTATCTGTACCGTCACGTGTGGGGACTCGGTCAGCTCCAGGAGGTGTTGGAGTTGCTCCCGCATGATGTGGGCCCCGCCTACGACGCGATGGATGGCGGCTTGGTCGATGACGGCCCAGATATGGGGCGGCTCGGAGCGCTGAAGGAGCTCCTGCCGCTTCATCCGAATGTCGACCATGTGCTGCACCTCACGATCCGAGCAGCCCACCTCGGACGCCCGGTGCACGGCTTCAGCGTACGCCCGGGTCTGGAACAGGCCAGGGATGTACATGCACGCGTAGTGATCCTCGCGCACCACCTCGTCCTCGAGGGTCAGCATGAGGTTCATGGACTCCGGAACGGGGTCGGCCAGGGAGCGCCACCAACCCTGGATCTTGGCGCCCTTGGCGAGTTCGACCAGGGCTGTACGTACGTCATCGTCGGCGTCGTACTCGCGGCAAAGGGCTTCCACCGTAGGCCACTTGACCGTGCCCTCTTTGGTCTCATATCGGCTGAGGGTGGCCTTGGAGATACCCACGCGAGCGCCGGCGTCCTCCAGCGTGAGTCCCTTACGTTCGCGCAGACGGCGGAGATCGGCGCCGAGCTGGCGACGGCGAGTGGTCGGCCCAACTGCCATATTCCTGGCCTTTCTTGTTGATCGATCCGAGAGTGCCCGTGCATCGGTGGCGGAGCAAGGGCGTACGACCAGGGGCGCGCGCGAGGGGCACGTGCTCCCGCGACTCCCTTATGAGAGTTCCATTTTGAGAGTTCCACTGCGACTCTAAGTGCACAGGCGGGGACATTAAGCGATGTCTGTCCAGTGTGAAGGGGGATGGTCGAGCATGTCTGACTGTCGGTGCGGGGTGCTGCGAAAAGAATGGGAACTGCCCTTCCTGGCCGAACCGGAAGAAGTGGCAGGCCTGCGGCGCATCGTGCGGCTGCATCTGACTCAGTGGGGCTTGCCCGAAGCCGTCGAAGCGGCGCAGCTGTGTGCGACCGAGCTCGTCGCCAACGTCATTACGCACGTGGGCCCGCATACGCCCACCACGTTCCGGCTGGCTATGAAGGACACATGCGTCCGTATCGAGGTCGGCGACCCCGATACTCGTGCCCTCCCGACCCTGCTCGCGGCCGAGACGGACGCGGAGAGCGGGCGGGGCATGGCCCTGCTCGATGCTGTCGCCGACCGATGGGGCGTGATCCTTCGGAGCGACTCCAAGGTCACATGGTGCGAACTGGCCACGGGCCTCGGGTCGTCGACCGGCCACACGGGGGGTCTGCGGGTTGATCGTGCTGAGGCTCTGATCGGCCTCTACGGCGAGAAGGGGGTCCCGAGGCGCGAGGGGCATTCATCCTTGACGGTCGCCGTTGCGGAGGAGGCCGCGATCGATGTCATCGCGGACCTCCTCCACTGGCTGCGGGCGCATGGTTGCGATCCGGACGAGGCTTTGGAGCGGGCACGGATGCACTTCGAGGCCGAGGGCATAAGCGGATGAGTCAGGGGTGAGCCGACGATCGAATCAGCCCGCTTCGGGGGCGTTCTGGTCGCCCATCCGTCTGCCCCGGTGGGGAGTTGGTACCGCTTCCCGGATGAGCCGGCGGTTGGGCTCCCTGACTCTTGAGCGTTGAGTGTCCGACTTGCTTCGCCGATCGAATCACTGTGGTCACCTGGACGGCCACCTGCTCTGGCTTTTCGTGCGTATAGAAGCGAAGGACGGTCCAGCCGAGGGATTCGAGGTGGGCGGTGGTCCTGGTGTCACGCATGGCGTTCTTGTTGATCTTTTCGCGCCAGTACGCGGAGTTCGCCTTCGGAAAGGTGGCGTGCTCGGGACAGCCGTGCCAGAAGCAGCCGTCGATGAAGACGGCGACGCGGGGCCCGGGGAAGGCGATGTCGATCGTGTTGCGGGCCATTCCGGGAACGCGTCGCTGGAGCCGGTATCGGAGGCCGGCGGCGTGGAGCAGACGGCGGACGGCGACTTCCGGCTTGGTGTCCCGAGAGGGCTGTTTGCTCATGCTGGCGGAGACAGCGGGGGACGAGGGGATCGGTCGTGAAGCGGACACCATCTCAGTGTGGGGCGTCTGACTTGGCCTTGTCACGGACCTGTGGGTACCAGTCGGCGAGCGCGCGCCACACGTCTTCCCCCGGCGTCGTCAGACCGAGCGCGGCACTGAGGACGTGGATGCCGAGGCGGGGCGGAACGGCGTTGCCGATCTGCTGGGAGATATCGCCGCCGGACCAGGGGAACCGCTTGGGGAAGGTTTGGAGCTGACCTGCTTCCCCCGTGCTCAGCCGGGGAAGGTCTTGCTCCGTCGTGTCGTCGGTGACGATGCGGTTGCGGGAGACCTTGCCGGTCACCGTGGCTGCGGGTTCGCAGGAACGACGTCGGCCGCGGAGCCTGGGATTGCCGCCGGTGCCGTAATTGGAGACGACCTGGAACGGGGCGGTGCGCTCCGACAGCACGTCCTCCATGGCCACCCAACTCTGGAGCACGAGATCGCCCGGTGGGCGTGGGGCGCCCTTGCGGTAGCGCTTATGTGTGGAGGTGGGAAGGGCGGCTGTGTGCCCGTCACGTCGGGCGACGAGGATCGCGCGGCGGCGGGTCTGCGGTACGCCGAACTCCTCGGTGTACAGGATGCCGTGGGCCACCGAGTAGCCCTCGTCGGCAAGCGCTGCCCCGTACGCCTCCCAGACGGGGAGGGCCGCGGGTACCTGTTCGAGCACGATTGCGTCGTATGGGCGGAGCTCGTTGTTGTCGATGGCGCTCAGCGCCCAGCGCAAAGGCTCCAGGACGAGCCCAGTGCGCTTGTCGTCCATTTCGGCGAGGTCGGCATCGATGTTGGCGCGTGCGTCGCGGTCGACGAGGCGCTGCACGAACTTCAACACGTCGTCCAGGGCACGGCGACCGGCCCCGCTGCCTGCGACGGTGAAGCTCTGGCAGGGCGGGCCTCCGGCGAGGACATTCGCTTCGGGGAAGTCCTCCGGACCGTAACTGCGTACGTCGCCGGGGACCGTTCGCAGCCCCGCCGCGGCACGTGTCGTGACGGCGTTCGCGTCCCATTCGATCCCCGTTGAGGGGATGCCCAGGACCGTCGCGGCCATGTCCAGCCCGCCGGGGCCGGCGAAAAGGTCCACGATGTGGAAACCCACAGGTGGGAGCTGGTGAGGTAGAGCGACGGTCATGGTGAGCGAGTTTATAGGTGATGGAGGGGGCGAGGGAGCAGGTGGAGGGCCATGACGTCACGCGGCCGACAATGCGGCGTGGATCGCGCGCCCCAGCGCCTCGCCGACCGGAGGCGGGGATGCATGGCCGACCTGGCGGTAGCGGGCGGTCTTGCGTCCCGCGAAGGCCCAATCCTTGGGGAAGCCCTGGAGCAGGGCGGCCTGCTCGACGGTGAGCGCCATCATGCCGTCGCGGCCGAGGGCCGGGTTCCACTCGAAGTCGGGGTCCGGCACTTCGTTTGCGACCGTGCCGCCGTCCACTCCGATGCGGGCCCAGGCCCGCTTGGAGCCGGTCGGGCCCAGGTCGGCACCGCCGCGTTCCCAAGAACCGCCGACGAGGGTGGGAGCGACCCCCGTGGCCTGCGCCGCCCACTCGGCGGCACCGGGCCAGCCGCGGGCGGCCATGGTCGGGCCGAGCGCCTGGCCGACGCTGGCGGGGGGGTCGGGGCAGGGCTCCGGGACCCGGAACGCCTTGGCCGCCGCTGTGCTTGCAAAGGCTAGGAGAATGCCTTGTTTCCGGTACTGCGGTACGCCGTACTCGGCGGCGTTGAGGACGAACCAGAACGGGGAGTAGCCGCTCGCAGACAGCTCCTGCTGGACGTGGTCCCGGAGCGGTGCGTACGTCTCGCTCGTGATCAGATCCGGCACATTCTCGATCAGGAGGGCACGGGGGTGCAGGATCCGGGTGAGATCGAGGGTGGCGCGGAATACCGCCAGTTCGTGGTCATTGCCACGTTCGCGGGAGACGGCGGCCGCTGCCTTCACACGCGGCAGACCGCCGGAGATCAAGTCGAGATTCAGCAGGGTCGGTTCCTGGGCGAGCGACTCCGGAACCAGGGTGCTGAGGTCCTCCTCGCGGAGGCGCCAGTCGGGTCGGTTGAGGCGCAGAGTGTCGAGGGTGACGGGGCGATTGTCGATCAGCATGGCGGGGTCGAACCCCGCGTATTCCAGGCCGAGTGCGAGGCCGCCGGCACCCGCGCACAGCTCCAGGGAGGTGAGGCGACGGGCGGGGGACACGGACACGGGCGTCGGCGTCGGGGCGGAGTTCGGCTCGGGTTCGGGTCTGTGGACCGGATCCGGCGAGATCGTGCGCGTGGGCGCGGGATCTAATGCGGTCGGCTGCGTTTCGTCGGGCCTCAAAGCGGCCACGGACTCCTCGGCCACGGCGCGCAGTTCAGCCCGCAGCTCGGCGTCGTCCAGGGCCTCGAAGATGACGAAGGGGGCGAGCCTGAGGAGCCGTTTGAGGAAGTCCCGCAGCACCACACGCTCGGCGAGGCCTTGCAGATCGACGGCAGCCCAGGCATGGAGGATGTTGCGTACGAGATGGGGGCTGCCGCCGAGGGACTTACGGCGGGCGTAGATCTGGTCGAAGGCGGCCTCTCCGAGGATGTCGAGCGCCGCGTACGGCTCGGGGGCCGCGGGGTCACGGACGAGGTGCGCACGCCACCACAGACGGCCGAAGACGTGCCGGGTGAGGTCGCTGGCCACCACACGGTCGCCGGGCGGACGAGGATAGCGCCAGTACGCGACGTCGGGGAGCAGGATCAGCGCGAGAAAGGCCCAGACGTCGCCGGACGCGGCTTCGGCCGGCATCAGTTCCATCTCGCTGTGCAGGAGCGCGGCCAGATCGAGGTCGAAGCGGGCCCGTGCCGCGCGAGAGGACTCCTCGGGGAAGCCCGAACGTGCGGCGGTCTCCAGGATGCGGGCTCGAAGGTCACGCAGTTGGGTCTCCGTGATCCGGTCGCCGCCGGTGGCGACGTAGACCGCGGACTCATGGCGATACGTGACGTGTTCGGCCAGGTCGTGAGGCGGCATCTCCTTATACCGCTGGTGTAGCGGCTTTGCCTGTCCGGCGAGGAGGCGGGGGTAGAGGAGAGCCATGGATCACGCCTCCTGGAGGATTCGGGTCGCAGCCTGGAGTTCGGAGGCGAACAGGCTCGGTGAGTTCTGCCGGAGCTGCCGGAGGTCCTGAAACGTGCGGCCAGGAAACAGTCGGTGGAAGAGGTTGACGAGCGTGGCGCCCAGCGAGTCCTCGGGGAAGTCAGCTTCGTCGACGAACTCCTCCTTGAGCAGGGCATGTTCCACCATGATCCGCGCGCAGTCGGAGTACACCATCGAGAGGACGACGCGATCCACCGGGCCGGGTCTGGCGGCGCGGGCAAAAGCAGCAGACACTTCCTCGGCCTTCTCGTTGACGAGGAGGAGCATGGAGCCCATTGCCGCGGCATTCAGGTCCGAGCCGAGTTGCAGGTGCCAGGCTGCACCGTCCCGGAACGAAGTGTGGGCGAAGTCGATCACCGTCATGGGGAAGAGCGGGGCATCGCCTTGGAGACGCAGTGCCGCGATGTGGTCCCAGAGCAGCGACCCGGCGCGGCGCGGCGCGAAGGGGGCAGATGCCCCGGCCGCACGGGAGAGGACGAGGCACGTCTCCAGGGAGAGCACGCCACCGAGCTGCGCACCCGGCAGGACGGCGTGGAGGGACACGGTGCGTACGCCGTCACCGGTGAGCGGAACTCGCTGTACGGGGCCGCGGAGGTTGGAGCCAGAGGCGGTCCAGACGGCCGCGAGGATGAGCACCGCGCCGTCGGTGAGGCCCGCACCCGCGCGAGCCGCCGGCAGATTGACGTGCACGGTGCGGCTCAGCTCGACGTCCATGCGGTAGTCCCAGAAGTCGAGCGACTCAGGGAGATCGACGGTGGCGCCGTCGAGGACGAGTTGCCACGGCTCGGCCTGGACGCAGGAGGTGGCGGGTGAGCGGTAGGGAAGGGCGAGCTTGCTCACGACGCGTTCACCGCCTGGGTCTTCACGGTGATCTCCGTGATGGTGTCTGGGGCCGGAAGGACGACGGCGCGCCAGACGGTGTCGTCGCCGCCCTCGATGACGAAAGTGGGCGAAGCGTGGAGAGTGCCGGTCGCATCTTCCCAGCCGACAAGGCCCGGCATGGCGGCGCCCGCAGGGGGGTCGGTCTCGCGGTTGCCGGTGCCAGGGAGGGCCACGGCCAGCTCGACCCGAACGCGTTGCGCGATCGGCACGGGGAGGGTGAACGCCTGTACGAGGACAGAGTGTCCGAAGCGCTCTTCGTACGTGGTTTCGCCCGCATACTTCACGCGAGGGCGGAGGGCGCGGACGGTGCCGCCCTCCGGGGACGTAGCGTCGCCTGTGCCTGTGCCTGTGCCTGTGCCTCGGCCACTTTGACGCGTGCCTGCGCGGACCTGCGAGTCCGAGGGTTCCTCATCGTCGTCCGGCGCCGCGGTGGCGCGGCCCGTGGAGGAGGTGCCGTAGTCCGTGGCGCCCCCGGTTCCCCAGGCGCCCCCGACCAGTGGGGAGAAGCGGGCGCTGGCCGCGCCGAGCGCCACGTTAGCCGAGCCCTCTCGGGCGCTACCGCCCAGCTGGAGGAGTTCGTCGACCGCCTCCTTTAGACGGGTGAAGGTGGTACGGACGAAAGTCCGGTCCTGACCTTCCATGCGCTGGTGATTCCATGCGTCATGTGTCGGAGGCTCGGCCTCGGCGTAGGTGACGTCCATCTCTTCGGTCGAACGGAAGACGCCCGCGTACGAGAGGAGTTCGGCACCAGTCTCACGCCCCGGCCAGTAGGTGACCACCAACTCCGCGGGGCGCATCAGTGCCACGTGGTGCACGGACCGCTCGACCTGCACCATTTCCATGGCCCGGCGTGCGGCGGGGGAAGGCTCGAGCGGGATGACCGGACGCTTGACGAGTCCCAGCCGTCCCAACTCCCTGACGGGCTTCATGCACGACAGCGTTCGGCCCGCGTCTGTGGCCAACTGGCGGTAGGCGTCGACGAAGAGATTGATCGGGGACGTGGTGCGCGGGTCCGGGACCGGGAAGTCGCGCCCCTCGCAGGTGACGGTGAACTGCATGGGCAGGGTGCCGTCGGCGCGCTCCAGCATCTTGGGCCACAGGTGCCAGGCCACGGTCTCGGCAAGATAGGCGGCGGCCTCTTTCGGCTCCAGGCCGTCGAGTTGGGGATCGAGGACGGTGACGCTCGTACCGGTCTCCTCCTCGCTAAAGGGTGCGAGACCAAGCTGGCGAGCTGTCTCCTCCGCATCGGCGCCGACCAGGGGGTCGATCACGTCCCCTGAAGCGTCACCCCACCAGTGCCGGCCCGTGTATCGCGTTTCGTTGCCCTGTGTGTCCCTGTCTTGATAGCTCTGCCACAGGGCGCAGCCGATCAGGCGGGTCTCCAACTTCCCTCTGTCGTTGCGGCAGCGGGTGTGCACGAGCACTGTGCCGAGGCTGGAGAGAAGGTAGAAGATGGCCTTGCCGAAGCCGTAGGTGCCGCCGCCGAGTTTAGTGTCGCGGGGTTCGCCGACGTTGCGCACAAAGGCGACGAAGTCTTGACGGCCCTTGGAGATCTCGTGGGCGCGAGTGGGGCCGCCGAGGCCATTGGTACCCCGGTCGGAGATCGTCATGATCCGAATGCCCGCGCGAAGTGCTCTGCGCAGAGCGAGATGATCGTTCGAGGGAGCGCCGTTCAGCAGAAGCCTTCGCCAGGAGTCGGCATATGCGGGGCCGACGTACCCCAGATCCATGCCGAAGCGGACCGGTTCGTCCTGCCGGGGGTCCTTGGCGTCCCAACTGTTTTGGGCTGCTTCCCGAACAAGGATGGTGAGCAGGTCTAACTCGGGGCGCCCGAGCTGGTTGCGGATGCCTTCGGCCGCGCTTGCGCCTTCCGGCGGATAAGGCTGGGAGTACCACTGTGGTTGGGTGCGCGCGTCTTTCACTTGCTCTCCCCGAGCATGGCGGCCAGATGTCTCTCCACTCCGGTCATCGGGAGAGGGTTGGGTGGGGACACGGTGAGGTCCACGGTGTATTCGACGTCGGTCACGTTGCCCGGCACCTCGGCGACGGCGAGGTCGGCCGTCGTAAGACTGGGGAAGCCCGCAGCCACCGCATACCAGCGCTCCTCGCGCACGAAGAAACGGGCCGTGCGGTAGCGCTCCGCGTCGACGGTGAGGTAGCCGACCTCGGCGAGGAGGGCGAGCAACGTGCTCTCGTCGTCGCACAGCCGCAGTGCCCGATCCACGAGGTCCACGACGCTCGCCCCCTCGCCGCCCTCGGGGACGCGCTCGATCCGCAGGCAGGCGAGCTGGAGGGAGCCACCTTCCGGCGGCTCCAATTGGCGCAGGCCGTGGACGCGTATGCGCAGGGCGTCACTGGTGGTGGTCTTCACCTCGACGGCGTCGGTTCCAGAGGTGAAGTCGTGCGGGCAACCGCTGGGCCCCGTCCACAGGCGGTGGGCGCTGGGATTTTCGGCGAGGAGTCGGAGCAGGATGCACAGTTCGCCGTACAGGCCCGCGAGTTGTACGGGACCCAGCAGTGTGCCGTGCGTACGGAACAGGGCTCGCCAGCGGTCCAGGACCCGGTGCAGAGCTTTGAGCGTCTGGGAGGAGGTGCGAGTCTGCTCGTCCCCGCCGAGTTGGGCAATCTCGCGCAGGACATTCTCGCTGAGCCCGGTGAACACGTCGTCGAGGTCGTGACGCAGGCAGCCGAGGTCGGCGTAGTGCTGGTAGACCTCCGCGTCCTCCAGGGGGCGCTTGCGCAGGTGCAGGACCTGGCCGTCGCGGATCTCGCGGACGTGCTGCTTCCCCGCGATGGGTACCAGCAGGTGTCGATGACCCTCGTGATCGACGCCCGCAAGGACCGGGCCGCGTGACGTGGTGACCGGCAGCGGCGCGGTGCGGAGCCGATTGTCCGCAGAAACGGGATCGAGAAGGAGATCCCGCCAACTCTTCTCCAGTGCCTGCCGGAATACGTCATTCACGCCGCGTCCTCGCCTTCGAGGGTGCGAAGGTCCTCGTCGTCGTTGTCCTCCAGCCGGATGCCGGAGAGGTCCGCAGAGATATAGCTGCCGTCCCAACGGACCTCGCTGTCCTGCTTGGGTTCCGGAAAGACCAGCCCAACGCCGATCACGTGGTCCTCGGCGCTGAGGGGCTCACGGAACTTTTTGCGGCGCTCGGATGGGCACGAGTCCTTGTCTATCGGATACAGCACGAGGAGACCCGTGTCCGGGAGCTGCTCGCGGCGCTCCCGCTTGATCTCGTCCTCCTCCAGTCCACGGGGGACGTCCACCAGGTCGACTGTGGCGTCTGCCCGGCTCATCAGGGTCTTGATGTCTGCAAAGTCCGCTTCTCCCTTGAGGTTGCGGATCCGGGCACGGGTGATGCGGCCTACGGTGACGTCCGGGGCAAAGGCGAAGTCAGTGTCGGTGTTGCCCGCACGGTTGCCGATGATCGCGACGTTCCAGCGCAAGAGGGAGCCCCGTTGAACGCGGCGCTGGATGTACGCGGAGATCAGTTCCGCGTCGCACTCCTGGGAGCTCTCGTGGAAGCGGTACCGGCTCAGGAAGCCGAGCACATCGGTATGCGGGACCCCGTGCAGGACATGACGGCCGTCCTCAGGGCGCGAGTCCTGCGTGACGGCCTCGGTCACGGCGCGACGCACGAGATCACGGGCCGCCGCCTGGTTGTCGATCAGCCAGTCGGAGGCGGTGTGGAAGTAGCGGGTCTGGATGCGGCGACCGCCGTACGCCGCGCTGGCTCTGATCGCGGACTGCATCTTGGCCGCGGCTGTCACTCGTAGCACCGGATGGGTGCGCAGACGGACCGCGAATGTCTGCGGAGTCTCGTTCTCGTGGAGGTACACGTCGATGTCACGACGCATGTCGGCCTCGACCGTGGCCAGATGCCGGAAGGAGGAGTGGAGTTCGTCCGTCATCCACACACGGGGGAGGTCGGCGTACCCGTGCCGGAAACCGAACCAACGGCCCATCTGGAGCAGGGTGTCGTACGCCGAGGCGGCGCGTACGAAGTAGGTGACGGCCAATCCTTCCAGCGTTAGGCCGCGAGAGAACTTGTTGCCGCCGACGGCGATGGCGACCACCGGGCCGTTGTCGTAGTCGAGGGTGTCCTCGCTGTCGGAGTTGTCCATGATGATCCGGCAGTCGCCGATCACGCTCGGCAGCTCCTTCAGGAGCGTTTCGAAGGGGACCTTCGTCTCTCTGAAGTCCTCTGCGGGCACCCGCGCGGTCTCGTCGTCCCACAGGTTTCGCAGTCGCCGTAGGAGATCGGGATCGTTCAGGTGGTCCAGTGTGTGCGCTCGGAGCTTCTTGAGCGGTTCACGGAAGCTGTTGTGGACCTGGATGCGCATGCTGGTGTGGATCAGCATGGTGGCGTGCCTGTTGCCGCTGCCGCGGGCCCGGCGCGCGGCGGTGGTGAGCCAGAAGTACTGGATGGCGTCTTCGAGGGTGTCGGTGATCTCGGGCGTGAAGCCGTCGGCGTCCGCCCTCGTCGCAGGAGTGACCAGCGGGACGTCCTCGCCGGGGACCCTGCGG
This sequence comes from Streptomyces sp. NPDC055239, assembly GCF_053606205.1. Taxonomy (NCBI): domain Bacteria; kingdom Bacillati; phylum Actinomycetota; class Actinomycetes; order Kitasatosporales; family Streptomycetaceae; genus Streptomyces; species Streptomyces sp. NPDC055239. The sequence goes on from NZ_JBSGRD010000002.1 coordinate 206,035, forward strand.
ATCATGTCGTACCCGTCGTCGACGTCCTCGGGGTCTTCGCCGTCGAGGGCGTACCGGCCGAAGAGGACCTCAGTGCCGAAGTGCTCCGCGGGCTGCGGCAGGTTGACGATGAAGTCGCTCGGGTACAGGTCTTTCGCTGCCGGGTCGATGAGGACGTTGGCGAAGGGCGTTGCGGTGTAGCCGACGTATGCCGCCTTCGGCAGGGTGTCGAGAATCCGGAGGATCAGCGGGTTGATCGAGGCGGTGGCAACGCTGGCTTGGTCGGCCTCGTCGTCGATCACCAGTGCGGGGGCCTGTTGCAAGTATTCGGAGGCCGACTCCAGCCAGCGGGCGAACTTACGGAGCACGGTGGCGTTCTTCTTCACCACGCACAGGACGTGGGTGCGGTTACTGCCGCCGAAGAACGACGCGGCATTCTCCGTCGGCACGAAGTCGCGGTCCAGACCCGTGAGTTGGGACCAGCCCGTCGGGTTTGACTCCACCAGCTGTTGAGCGAGGCGGGCCTGGGTCTGACGGCGCAGTCCGTTGTGGATCCCGGCGAGCACGATGAAGAGCTTGTAACCGCGATCCGCCGCTTTGGCCATCACCGAAGTGAAGTTGGTGGTCTTGCCGGACTGTACGTAGCCGACCACCAGGCCACGTGTGGAGAACTCGGGTTCCTTGGGGTGGTTGAGCAACGAGACGACGCGCGTGGACGCTGCGTCGAGGTCCTCGATCGCGCCCGGGTCCCAGCCCGACTTCTCCAGCTCGCGCTGGATCGCGGGCCACGCACGGTCGTTGTCGCGCGGGCCGGTGTACCAGGTCTCCCGGTTTCCGTTTACGGCTACCCGCGGCTCTTCCATCTCCTTGATCGAGAGCAGCTGCTGTTCGTGGAACTCGCGGATGCGTTGGATCTGCTCCTCGTCGACACCCAGGATCTCCAGCTTCTTCACCGCTTCTGCGGGCGTGCTGGTGTCGAGGAGATCCCGGAAGACGCCGTATATCTGGTCGATTCCGCTGCTCACTTGGTCTCCTAACCGGGCCGAGCGTGGCGCCGGTCCCCCGAGTACTTGCGGGCCCACCGAAGTTGGTGGAGCCATAAATTCCTGACTCCGCGAAAAGCGCGCTCGGCACTATCCGGGGTGCGAACCGCCCGGACTCACCCGTGGGGTTGTGCGCCCGAGACCAAGGAAGCCTTTAGGTCGGCAAGCCTGTGCGCAGTTGGTGACGTCTTCATGGCACCAGCAGGCGGGGCGCATCAGGCATGGCCGTCGTGTTCCTCTGGAGCGCGAAACGGCCTCTGCGGCAGCAGGAGGCAACGGCTCTGCAGTTCTAAATTTTCCACTTCAATGATATCGCACAGACGTTTCAAATGGGGCGGGAGTGTGGAAAGAGACCGGGGCCTGGTCAAGGACGTTGACAGGCCCCGCGGGGGCTGAGATCCCGGCGACATGCAGCGCCGCTACGGCCTTCCGTGGCACTCGGCGTATGAGGTGCCCGACCCACACCAACAAGCCGCCCCCGCCTCCGGCGGCCACCCCACTGCCCGCCCCCGCGCGGCCAGCGTCGTCGCGTACTGCGGTAGTAGTGAGGCGTCCGTCGGTTGGGCGCCCTCTGAGGCTGCGAAGGCCTCGTAGGACGGGACCGTGCCCGTGACGATGCCCAAGTTGGGGGTGCCCGAGGCGGAGAGTTCGCGCAAGGAGGACTCTATGGTCGACAAGTGCGCCTCGTGCGAGGGGTATTCGGATTCCAGGGGTGGGTACGCCGTCAGGAGTTCTTCCAGTTCCGTTGACGGCCAGTGCAGGACCGCCACCGGGAACGGGCGGGACAGGGCCTCCCTGTACGAGCCCAACTCCGCCTGGATGCGGGAGATTTCCGCGCGGAGTTCTACCGGGTTGTCCGAGCCCAGGGACCAGATTCGTTTGGGGTCGTGCAGCTCGTCCAGGGGGACGGGGGACGTCGAGATCTGGTCCGCCAGCGCGTCCCACTCGTCGTGGGTCGCGCCCAGCAAGCGGCGTACCCGGTGGCGGCCGAACAGCAGCGGGCGCTGTTCGTAGGACGGGGTGCCGCCGGAGCCCGGGGGGAGCAGGAGTTCCAGCGCCTGCGTGAAAGTCTCCTGCGCTTGACTCAGTTCGTCGTGCGATTCCAGGGACTCCGCCGCGATCACCCACGGGGCCGGGTCGCGCGGGGCCGCCGCCCGTACGCCGTCGATGATCGCCCTTGCCTCCGCCTCGTGGCCGTACTCCCAGAGGTTCGAGGCCTTCAAGGCTCGGATGAGGGTCGGGGCCGACGCCGGCTGGGGGGCGTCCGGGGCCAGTAGGCGGTCGTAGAGCGTGGTCGCGCGGTCGCGTTCGCCCGCCAGTTCCAGGTGGGCCGCGGCTTGGAGCAGCAGGTGCTCGGTGTCCTCGGGGTACAAGCCGGCGGTCCGCTCCAGGCGCTCGGCTTCGGCGATGTGGTCGGCAGGCGTGTCGGGGCGCATACGGGACACCGTACTGCCGAGTGGGGGCGTTGCAGCAGGGTTGCCGTGCAGATCAGGGCAGATCAGGGCGGCCCGATCTTTTTTGGGGCTTCGGCCGTGTCGCCGGTATGCGGGCGGCATGGATTGTTCGCGGGCTTGCGCTTAACCTGCCGCCCTCTTGGTAGCGGAGGTGCCTACGTGCGGGAGCGGGCGGAACAGGTTCCTGTTGTTGTGGTGCATGGGCGTCGTGGTCGGCGGCGGCGGGGGTGGGAGCCGGGGTCGGGACGGGGGAGGGGTGCTCGTCTTGTGTGGGGCGGCGCCGAAGTCGCCGTCACTTGCGGGGTCGTGTTGTTGCTCCTCGTCGTCCATCAGCTCTGGTGGACCAACCGGCAGGCCCGCGAAGGCGCCGAGCGCAAGGTCCACGCCCTGGAGCGCGAGTGGCAGGGGGAGGGGGAGGGGGAGGGGGATGAAGGGCGGGGGAGGGCGTCAGCTCCCGCTGACCTCCCCGGCGCCGGGTCCGAGTCGCGCGACTCAGGTGGCGGTGAAACCTCTGGTCAGAAACCCGCCCGGCGGCAGCAACCCGTCACCGCCCCCGCACCCCGCTGGGACCAGGCCTACGCCGTCCTGCGCGTCCCGCGCATCGGGATACGGGTGCCCGTCGCCGAAGGGGTCAGCAAGAGCGCCGTACTCAATAAGGGATACGTCGGGCATTATCCGCGTACCGCCCAGCCCGGTCAGGGCGGGAACTTCGCGCTCGCCGGGCATCGCAACACCCATGGCGAGCCCTTTCGCCACATCAATCGGCTTCGTGGTGGTGACGAGGTCGTCGTCGAGACCCGGAAGGCCGTCTATACGTACGTCGTCGACAAGACGCTCGCCCAGACCTCCGCCCGTGACAGCGGCGTCATCCGGGCCGTGCCCCGCAGCCTCGTGAAAGCCGGGCACGGGTACGACTCCCCCGGGTACTACATCACCCTCACCACCTGCACCCCCGAGTACACCTCGAAGTACCGGCTCATCGTGTGGGGGAAGCTGCGGTCCATGCGGCCCCGGTAGGGCGACCCCTACGGCCGTCGAGACGGATCCTGTATAACGGCAGTACGCGATATAGCGGCAGTACGCAGGGAGAGAGGGGGCGAGAAGCGATGCAGGACATGATCTGCGGCTGGAAAGCCGCCCTCCGTCCCACCGGCCTTCTCCTCTTCCTCCTCGTCGAGGTCGTCCTCCTCGACGCGAGCAGCCTCACCGCCGCCGTCGCGCTCGCCGCGACCGCCGCCGCGGGTTCCGCACTCGCCGTCTGCTCCGTGCTCGCCGCGCGCTGCGCTCCCGCAGTGCCGCGCACTAGGGTGCGTACCGCCATCCGCGACCGCGAGAAGCGCACGGCGTTCCTGCCGCAGCGCGATCCCGACGCCTCCGGGCGCAGGAGGCCCCGAGCACCGGGCCGTCTCGTCATGACGGCCGCGTAGGGGACCTGCACTTCTTTCCGCACCTCTAGCCGCACCTCTAGCGACTGATCGAGAGTCCTCCCGGGCTCTTGACCCCTCGCGGGCCGTCACGCCGACATGAGTTCTTTTCTCTCTTCCTCGGTACGACGAGACCCCCGGAGGGCTTCTCCATGCCCGGCTTCCTGTCCGATTTCATGTCCCTGTTCGCCGATCTGGTCGCCTCCATCGCCGACCTGCTCGAGCCGCTCTTCCACGCCTCCGCGACGGCCGCCGCCATCGTGCTGTTCACCGCGTGCGTACGACTCCTCGTCCACCCCCTGTCGCGGGCCTCGGCCCGTGGCCAGAAGGCGCGCGCCAAGCTGTCGCCGCAGATCGCCGAGTTGCGCAAGAAGCACTCCAAGAACCCCGAGAAGCTCCAGAAGGCGGTTCTTGAGCTGCACCGCGCGGAGAAGGTCTCGCCGCTCTCCGGGTGCTTCCCCAGTCTCTTCCAGCTTCCGGCGTTCTTCCTGCTCTACCACCTCTTCTCCAACTCGAGCATCGGCGGGGAAGCCAACGCGCTGCTCGGTCACAAGCTCTTCGCCGCGCCCCTCGGCGGGCGGTGGAAGGACGCGCTCTCCGACGGCGGGGTCTTCGGGGCGCAGGGGCTCGTCTACATCGGGCTCTTCGTGATCGTGGCCGCCGTCGCGACCTTCAACTTCCGGCGTGCGAAGAAGCAGATGGCGATGGCCGCGCCCGCCGCCGGTAGCTCTGGCGGCGGCTCCGGTGACGTGCAGCAGATGCCCGGCATGGGTGCGATGACCAAGATCATGCCGTTCATGTCCTTCATGACGCTGTTCACCGTCGCCTTCGTGCCGCTGGCCGCCGCGCTGTACGTGGTCACCAGTACGACCTGGAGCGCGGTCGAGCGCGCCGTGCTCTACCGGGACATGCCGTACGGCGCCGGGGCGCTGGCTGCTACCCCCGGATAACGGGGCTACTGCCGGATAACGGCTACTCCCGGATATCGGCTACTGCCGGGTAACGGTCCGGTCTGTGAACAGGGTCTTGCGGAGTGGACCGCGAGATTGGAGGATCTTCCAAACCTCCGATGGCCGCGACCCACGCGGCGGTCAGGACGCGGGCGCGACTCGACCAAGGGAGATTGACCATGAAGCTGCTGCGAGTCGGTACGGCGGGGGCCGAGCGCCCGGCGCTGCTCGATGCCGAAGGCACGTTGCGGGACCTGTCGGGGACCGTCACGGACATCGACGGGGCGCTGCTCGCCGACGCGGCCGCCCTCGACCGGATCAGGGCCGCCGCCGATTCGGGCGAGCTGCCCGCGCTCGACGCCCAAGGGCTGCGGGTCGGGCCGCCGGTGGGCCGGATCGGCAAGGTCGTGTGTATCGGGCTGAACTACCACGACCACGCGGCCGAGACCGGGGCCACGCCGCCCGCCGAGCCCGTCATCTTCTTCAAGGCGGCGGACACGGTGGTGGGTCCCGACGACACCGTCCTCGTGCCGCGCAAGTCGGTCAAGACCGACTGGGAGGTCGAGCTCGCGATCGTCATCGGGCGCACCGCGCGCTACCTGGAGTCCGACGCGGAGGCGCTCGCGCACGTCGCCGGGTACGCGGTGTCGCACGACGTCTCGGAGCGCGAGTTCCAGATCGAGCGCGGCGGCACCTGGGACAAGGGCAAGAACTGCGAGACGTTCAACCCGCTCGGCCCGTGGCTCGTGACGAAGGACGAGGTGCCCGACCCGCAGGCGCTGTCCCTGAAGCTCTGGGTCAACGGTGAGCTGAAGCAGGACGGGACCACGGCCCAGCAGATCTTCCCGGTGGCGGAAGTGGTGCGCTACGTAAGCCACTTCATGACGCTGTACCCGGGCGACGTCATCAACACCGGTACGCCGGCGGGGGTGGCCATGGGACACCCCGAGCCGAAGCCGTACCTGCGGGCCGGTGATGTGGTGGAGCTGGAGATCGAGGGGCTCGGCAAGCAGCGTCAGGAACTCAAGGACGCGTAGCCCTTCGGGGCGGGGGCGCGGCTGACCCGCCGTGCGCCCTGGGTGGCGCGCAGGCGGAGGGGGTCCTCCGCCTGCGCCCTCCGCGGGCGCGTCGTGGCTGGTCGTGCAGTTCCCCGCGCCCCTTCGGGGCGCTCCTCGGGACTCGCCTACACGAATCGCTCCAGCGCCTCCACCACCAGCGCGTGGTCCGCCGCCTGCGGAAGTCCCGAGACCACCACCGTGCCGATCACGCCCGCGCCCCGCACCGCGATCGGGAACGCGCCGCCGTGCGCCGCGTACACGTCCGGGTCCAGGCGCGAGGAGTCCTCGAACGTCGTGCCCTTGGCACGGAAACGCGTGCCGACCAGGAACGACGAGCAGCCGTAGCGCTCGACGACGCGGCGCTTGCGGGCGATCCAGGCGTCGTTGTCCGGAGTCGATCCGGGCAGGGCCGCGTGGAAGAGCTGCTGGCCGCCGCGGGTGATGTCGATGGCTACAGGGGCCTGGCGCTCGCGGGCCATTTCGACCAGGAGCGTGCCGAGTGCCCAGGCGTCCTCGTACGTGAAGTGGGCGAGCACCAGGCGGAGTTCCTGGGTCTCGAGCTCCTCTACGGTGAGGGGCGCGGGGCTCGTCATACGACCACCGTCACACCGTCGCGGGCCGAGCGGCGTGCCGCCTCCAGGACGTCGAGGGCCGACGCTGCCTCGTACGCGGACACGGGGTTCTGGCCGGTGCCCTGGAGCGCCGCGGCCACGGCCGCGTAGTACGCGGGGTAGTCGCCCGGCAGCGTCCGGATCGGGTTGCCGCCGCCGGTCAGCGGGGACTCGCCGGAGCCGACGCGGCCCCACATGCACTCGAGCTCCTCGCCCCAACTGTCCTCGGTCGCGGGTCGCTTGCCGTCGCGGAGTGCGGCTTCCTGCGGGTCGAGGCCGTACTTCACGTAGCCCGCCGCCGAGCCGAGCGCGCGGAAGCGCGGGCCGAGCTGGGCGGTGGTGGCGCTCATGTAGAGGTGCGAGCGGACGCCGCCCAGGTGCGTGATCGCGATGAACGTGTCGTCGTCGGCCTCGGCGCCTGGGCGGCGGACGTCGGACTCGGCGTACACGGTCTGGGCGGGGCCGAAGAGCACGAGCGCCTGATCGACGACGTGTGCCCCGAGGTCGTACAGGAGACCTCCGATCTCTTCGGGGTTCCCGGACTCGCGCCAGCCGCCCTTGAGTTGCGGACGCCACCGCTCGAAGCGGGACTCGAAGCGCCATACGTCGCCGAGCTCGCCGTCCGCGATGAGCTTCTGGAGAGTGCGGAAGTCGTTGTCCCAGCGGCGGTTCTGGAAGACGGAGAGGAGGAGGCCGCGGTCGTCGGCGAGCGCGGCGAGCTCGCGGGCCTCGGCGGCCGTGCCCGCGATCGGCTTGTCCACGACGACCGGGAGGCCCGCCTTGAGGGCGGCGGTCGCGAGCGCGACGTGCGTCTTGTTCGGGGAGGCGATCACCACCAGGTCGAGCTCGTCCGCGCGGACCCAGAGGTCGTCGGCCGACGCGGCGAAGCGCAGCTCGTCACCGAACTCGGCGCGGGCCTGCGCCTGCCGCTCGGGGTTCGACGTGACGATCGTGTCGAGGACGAGGCCCTCGGTGGCGGCGATCAGCGGGGCGTGGAAGACGGAGCCCGCGAGGCCGTATCCGATGAGGGCTACGCGTAGAGGGGAGCCGTGAGGTCCGGGGGCGCCTGAGCCTGTACCAGTCATGCGTTCCACTTAAGCAACGGTGTTGCCAAAGCGCAAGCGCGCGCGACAATGGGGGTGTGAACAGGACTGATGCGAGGGCCGATGACGGTAGAGGGAGCGGGAGTGGGAGCGGCAGCGGTGGCGGCAGGGCGGGCGCCGGGGCGAACCTGCTCGCGCTGCGCGGGCACAACGCCGCCCTCGTGCTCGACCTGCTGCGCACGGCGGGCCAGGCCGGCATAAGCCGCCTCGAAATCGCCGAGCGCACCGGGCTCACGCCGCAGGCCGTCAGCAAGATCACCGCGCGGCTGCGTACGGAGGGGCTCGCGGCGGAGGCGGGCCGCCGCGCGTCCACGGGCGGCAAGCCGCGCACGCTGCTGCGGCTCGTACCGGACGCCGGTCACGCGGTCGGCCTGCACCTCGACCGCGATGAACTCACGGCGGTCCTGGCCGACCTGACGGGCCACGTGGTCGCGGAACGCCGGGCGCCGCTGGAGTTCGGCGATGGTGCGGAGGCCGTGGTCGACGTGGCGGTGGGGGCGGTGCGGTCGCTGGCCGGGGGCCTCGACCGGGGCGACGGCGCGACGCCGACGCCGGGGCCGGGGCTGCTCGGTATCGGGGTCGCGCTGCCCGGGCCGCTCGACCACTCCGACGGGGTTCTGCACCGTGTGACCGGGTTTCCCGCGTGGGACGGGTTCCCGCTGCGGGACGCGTTCGCCGGGCGGCTCGGTCTTGGGCTGCCGGTGGTCGTGGACAAGGACACGAACGCCGCCGCGCTCGGCCTCGCGCTGGGCGGCGTCGCGGAGTCCTTCGCGTATCTGCACCTCGGTACGGGTCTCGGCGCGGGACTCGTCCTAGGCGGCGGTCTCTACCGGGGTGCGCGGACTGGGGCGGGCGAGTTCGGCCACCAGGTGATCCAGCTGGACGGTCCGGAATGCGGGTGCGGCGACCGCGGCTGCATCGAGGCGCTGTGCCTGGCGGCGGTCGCGCGCGGGGACCTCGACGAGGCGGCGCGGGTCCTCGGAGCGGGGGCGGGCAACCTGGTCAGCCTGCTCGACATCGACCTCGTACTGCTCGGCGGTCGGGCCGTCCTCGCCGACGAGGAGCGCTTCGTACGAGGAGTGGGCGCCGTCGTCACCGCACGCGCCCGGCGGGGCGGCGGAGACACGGAAGTCCCGGTCGCCGTCGCGTCCGGGGGTGACCGGGGGGTCGCGGAGGGCGCCGCGCAACTGGTACTCGCACCGCTCTTCGGGCGGGCGGCGGATGTGGCGTTTCAGGGTGGGCGGGGGTAGCGGGCGGGGACAAGGGGCGGGGGTAGAGGGGGTCTTCCGGGTCGGTCCACGCCAGTAGCCGCCTCACCATCCGCCCTGCCAGCCGCATTTAACGGAAAGTCAGCTGATAGGAGTGACTTGCGCGGTCCAGTCGGCGGTACGGGGCTGTGGCGGGCCCCGTGAGCTCGTGCGGGCGTGGCAGGGTCGCGGCCGACCAGTGTCTTATGGCCCTCGCCCCAGCCCCCGGCTCCCGCTCCCGCTCCCGCCCGCCCCGCGCTCAGCAAAGGCCCTATATGCGACTCCGCCGCTCCCTCGCCTCCGGCGTCACCGCCGCTGCCGCCGCTCTCGCGTCCGGGGTGATCGGGGCGGGGCCGGCGGTTGCCGCGTACGGAGTGCCGGAGAGCGGCCCGGCGGCGCCCGTGCAATGGCCTCAGGCGGCCCAGCCCCCCGTCTGCTCCGCCCCCGACGGCGAAGGCTTCCCCATCGGGACGCGGATCCGAGGCGGGCCCGCCACCTACGAGGCCGGGGGCGGCTACCGGAACTGGTCCCTCAAGCTGGCCAACTCCACCCGTGGCAGCTGCGCCGACATTCACCCTGTCGTCGTCATCGTCGACAAGGAGCGTCAGCTGCGGCCCCGGCAGATCCAGTTGGAGTTCCACGACGGCACGCGCTGGCGTCCCGTGAGGATCGAGCGGACCGACCGGGACGAGAACGTCGGCGTCTTCGACGGCGGATTCCCCGGGTTCACGGTCAAGGCGGGGAAGACCCGCTCCGTCAAGATCCGCCTCTCCTTCACCTCCGAGGCCCGGTCCGAGCGCGCCGTGATCTCCGCCGCGGTCGTCCAGCGCCGCGACGACGACGGCGACTGGGTGGGCGAGTCCAACGACTATGTGTTCGCCGTCGACAGTGAGAGCGACAGCGAGCGCGATAGTGACAGTGACAGTGGCGGCGGTGGAGGTGGCGACGGGGACGGCGGTGTGGACGGAGGCGTGGGCGAGAGCGGCGCCGACGGTGGTGGTAGCGGGAGTGGTGGCGGAGGGCAGGAGCGGTACGACGCCGGGGGATCGTCGTACGCCGATGAACTGGCCGCGACAGGGCCCCGCGCCCTGCTCGGCGTCGGGGCTGTCGCCGGAGTTCTCTTCGCCGGGGGGTGGGGTCTCTTCGTGGGGGCCCGACGCCTGCGGTCCGCAGCCCGGCGGCGTTGAACCCGCCGCGCCCTACCTGCCCTCACCTGCCCGGAGTCACGCCTCGCCTGCGTCGCAGCCTGCCGGAGCCGCGCCTTGCCTGCGTCGCGCCTTGCCCGCGTCGCTGCCCTGCCCGGAGTCGCGCCGTGCCCGCGTCACAGCCCCGCCCGGGGTCACGCCCTGCCCGCGCCACAGCCCCGCCCGGAGTCGCGCCCTGCCCGCAGTCACAGCCCGCCCGGGGTCATGCCCCGCCCGCATTGCTGCCCGCCCGCAGTCGCGCCGTGCCCGCGTCGCCGCCTGCCGGGGTCACGCCCTGCCCGCGTCACAGCCCCGCCCGGGGTCACGCCCTGCCCGCAGTCACAGCCCGCCCGGGGTCACGCCCCGCCCGCGTCACAGCCCCGCCCGGAGTCGCGCCCTGCCCGCAGTCACAGCCCGCCCGGGGTCATGCCCCGCCCGCGTCACAGCCCCGCCCGCAGTCACGCCCCGCCCGCAGTCACAGCCTTGAGTTCGTCGAGTGAATCCCGGATGAGGTGCGACAAGCCCCGCTGTTCGGTCTCGCTGATCCAGCGCTCGAACGCGATCTTGAAGACGGCGATCCCCGCCTCCGCGGCCAGACCCGCAGCCGGGTCCGCCACCCCGCGTCGGCGCAACGCGTCGGTGAGCGCCGATGAGAGCGAGGCGAGTTTGACCAGTTCGCGTTCCTGGAGCTCGGCGTTGGCCGCGATGACGGCCTGACGCTGGACGGCGAGTCCGCGGCGCTCCCGCATCAGCTCGCCGATGGTGTCCAGAGCCGCGGCGACGGCGTCGATCGGCGGCACGGAATCAGGGACGCCGTCGAGCGCGTCGACCAGGACGTCCCGCAGGGGGTTCGACTCCGGGAACAGGACCTCGCGCTTGTCCGTGAAGTGCCGGAAGAACGTGCGCTCCGTGAGGCCCGCCAGCTTGGCGATCTCCTTCACCGTGGTCTGTTCGAAGCCGCGCTCGCTGTAGAGCTCCAGCGCTGCCTGTTCGAGGCGCCCGCGCGCGTTCGGCTCCCATCGACCCATGCCGAGGATCCTACGGCATGACAGTGACTGACATCAGGTGTACTGTCGATGACAGTCACTGACATCGGCTGTCGGTGCCGACCGCCGACCATCTGCACCCATCGCTCGGAGGATTCCCATGCGTGTTTTCGTCACCGGCGCTTCCGGCTGGATCGGCTCCGCCGTCGTTCCGGAACTCATCGGCGCGGGCCATCAGGTCGCCGGCCTCGCCCGCTCGGACGCCTCCGCCGCCGCTCTCACCGAGGCCGGGGCCGACGTGGTCCGCGGCACTCTTGATGACCTGGACGCCCTGCGCGGTGCGTCCGCCGATGCGGACGGCGTGATCCACCTCGCCTTCAAGCACGACATCGCCTTCTCGGGGGACCCCGCGGGCGCCACCGGCGCGGACCGCCGCGCCGTAGAGGCCATGGGTGAGGCGCTCGCGGGGTCCGACCGGCCGTTCGTCATCGCCTCCGGTACGCCCCATGTGCCCGGCCGCGTGGCGACCGAGCGGGACGGGCTCGATCCCGACCCGGCCGCCGAGGGGTTGCAGGCCAGGCTCGCCACCGCCGCGTGGGTGCTCTCCCTCGCCTCCCGAGGCGTCCGTTCCTCCGTCGTCGGCCTCCCTCGGACCAACCACGGGGAAGGGGACACCGGCTTCATCGCGATGCTGGTCCAGATCGCCCGCGACAAGGGCGTCTCCGGCTACATCGGCGACGGGGCCGCCCGCTGGCCCGCCGTGCACCGTCTCGATTCCGCGCACCTGTTCCGCCTCGCGCTGGAGAAGGCCCCCGCCGGGTCGATGCTGCACGCCGTCGCCGACGAGGGCGTACCGATCCGCGACATCGCCGAGGTCATCGGCCGCCACCTGGACCTGCCGGTGGTCTCCGTCGCGCCCGATGACGCGGCAGCGCACTTCTCCTGGCTGGCCGCCATCCTCGCGCCCGACCAGCCCGCTTCCAGCGCGCTGACCCGCGAGCTGATGGGGTGGCGGCCGACGCGGCCGGGGCTCATCGAGGATCTCGACAAGGGGCACTACTTCGGCGGGCACTTCCGCAGCCCGTCCGCGTGATCGACGTCCTGGCCGGGCGCTGCCCGGCCAGGGTTCACGTACGTCTGCGAACATCCCCGGGTGGACAACCCGAACCCGCCCCACCCCCCGCACCCTCCCGCGCACCTGCTCGACCAGGCCCCCGGCGCCCCCATCCGCTCCGGCATCCCCGAGCACGGCCGCATCCCGAAGTACTACGCGGTGAAGGCCAAGATCGCCGACCTGATAGAGGAGTTGGGGGACGGGCAGACGCTGCCCACCGAGCGGGATCTCGCCGTGCGGTACGAGGTCGCGCGCGAGACCGTGCGGCAGGCGCTGCGCGATCTGCTGCTCGAAGGGCGGCTGCGCAGGCAGGGGCGCGGCACGGTCGTCGCGGGCCCCAAACTGGAGCAGCCGCTGTCGCTCGCCAGCTACACGGAAGGCGTACGGCGCCAAGGACGTACCCCGGGACGACACCTCATCTCCCTCGACCGCTTCCCCGCCCCCGAGGCCCTCGCCGCCGAGATCGGGGCCGAACAGGGGGAACCCGTCTGGCACATGGAGCGCGTACTGCTCGCCGATGAGGAGCGGGTGGGGCTCGAGAGCACGTACGTCTCCGTGGCCCGCGCCCCCGCCCTCGACCGGGACTTCGAGCCCGACTCCTCCTTCTACGCCTACCTGCGCGACCGGCTCGGCATCTCCTTCGGGGACGCCGACGAACGCATCGAGACCGTCCTCGCCACTCCCCGCGAGGCCCTCCTGATCGGCACCCCGCCCGCGCTGCCCATGCTCCTGATCCACCGCGTCTCACGCGACACATCCGGCAACCCCCTCGAGCGGGTCCGCACCCTCTACCGGGGCGACCGGTTCTCCTTCACCACGCACCTGGGCAACGGCGGCGGCTGAACTCCAGCTCCCGCTACAGAAACAATCGCCAGTTATAACAGAAACATAACGGGTCTAGGCCAACCTTGGGTGGCAGTTCACCGTCCCGTTGCCGACAGGACCGCGGCGGGTCACCCTCCCCCAGGAGCGTTGCCGCCGTGAGAGTCATCGTCGTAGGAGCCGGCGTGGTGGGAACCATGCACGCCTGGCACGCAGTGGAACGCGGCCACGAGGTCGTACAGATCGAGCGCGAGAGCGAGGCCCGTGGAGCCTCGCTGCGCAATTTCGGGCAGATATGGGTGAGCGGGCGCGCCGGGGGCGAGGAGCTGGACACCGCCCTGCGGGCCCGTGAGCTGTGGGAGGAGATAGGCACGAGGGTGGAGGGCATCGGCTTCCGGGCCAACGGCTCCCTCACCCTCGTACGCAATGAGCGCGAGCGCGCGGTGGCCGAAGCCGCCCTCGCCCGCCCCGACGCGGCGGCCCGCGGCTACAAGCTGCTCGACGCCGCCGAGGCACGCGCTCTCAACCCGGCGCTGCGCGGTGACTTCGTCGCCGGTCTGTGGTGCGAGCGGGACGCGGCCGTGGAGCCGCGCGTCGCTCAACTCAGGCTGCGCGAGGCCTTGCTGGCGTCGCCCCGCTACACCTTCCTGCCCGGCCGCGAAGTGCGCGAAGTCGTCGGTGAGAACGCGGTGCGGGACGACCACGGCGACGTACACACCGGTGATGTCGTCGTGCTCGCCACCGGCGCCTGGCTCGGCGGCCTCGTCCGCGAGCTGGCCGGACCCGACCTGCCCGTGCGCCGCGTGCGCCTGCAGATGATGCAGACCGAGCCCCTCGGCGAGGCGCTCACCACCTCCGTCGCCGACGCGGACAGCTTCCGCTACTACCCGGCGTACAAGTCGGACGCCCTCGACGCGCTCAACGCGGGGCAGCCGCAGGCGCCGACCGCCGCCGCGCACAAGATGCAGCTGCTCATGGTCCAGCGCGAGGACGGCGGCCTGACCATCGGCGACACCCACGAGTACGAGCATCCCTTCGCCTTCGACACCCTCGAAGACCCCTACGACCACCTGACCGAGGTCGTCGAAGGCTTCCTGGGGCGCCCGCTGCCGAGGATCAGGCGGCGCTGGGCCGGGGTGTACGCGCAGTGCGTCGACACGACCCGCGTCGTGCACCGACAGCAGGTGCGCGAGGGCGTGTGGCTGGTCACCGGGCCCGGCGGGCGCGGCATGACGTGCTCGCCCGCGATCGCAGAGAAGACCGCCGACGAGTTGGGATGGTGAGGGAGATGCAGGAGTTGGACACGCGGTGTGGGCTTGTCGTCCTCGACATGGCCGGTACCACCGTCGCGGACGGCGGGCTCGTGGAGCTCGCCTTCTCCGCCGCCGCGCGGGAACTGGGCGTCGAGCCGGACTCCGCCGACCACGCCGAGAAGCTGGACTACGTACGCGCCACCATGGGCGAGTCCAAGATCTCCGTCTTCCGGCATCTGTTCGGGGAGGAGGCGCTCGCCCAGCGGGCCAACGTGGCTTTCGAGAAGGCGTACGGGGAGCTCGTCGACGGCGGTCGGATCGCGCCGATCCCCGGGGCCCGGGAGGCCATCGAGGAACTGCGGGGCGAGGGGCGCACCGTGGTGCTCACCACCGGGTTCGCCCGCGTCACACAGGACGCCATTCTCGACGCGCTGGGGTGGCGTGACCTGGTCGAGCTGACGCTGTGCCCCGCCGACGCGGGGGGCCGGGGGCGGCCGTACCCGGACATGGTGCTGAGCGCCTTCCTGCGGACGGCGGCCGTGGACGGGGTGCGGGAGATCGCCGTCGCGGGCGACACGGCGTACGACATGCTCAGCGGCGTACGTTCCGGAGCCTCGGTCGTCGCCGGGGTGCTGACGGGGGCGCACGACGACGGGGCGTTGCGAGGCGCGGGGGCCACGCACGTGCTCGGGTCCGTCGCCGAACTGCCCGCTGTGCTCAGGGGTGTCGAGGGATGAGCAGCGGCATTCGCTTCGAGAGCGTCTCTGTCGCCTACGGCAAGAACACCGTCCTCGACTCGTTCGACCTGACCGTCGAGCCCGGCGAGGTCATGGCCCTGCTCGGCCCGTCGGGCTCGGGCAAGACGACCGCGCTGCGGGCCGTCGCCGGGTTCGTGCGGCCCGTTTCCGGGCGGGTTTTCATCGGGGAGCGCGATGTCACCGGCCTGCCGCCGCACCAGCGGGGGATCGGCATGGTCGTCCAGCAGTACGCGCTCTTTCCGCACATGCGGGTCGCGGACAATGTCGCCTTCGGCATGAAGGCGCAGAAGGTGCCCAAGTCCGAGATTCCGGGTCGGGTCGCCGAGGCGCTGGAAATGACGGGGATGGCCTCGTACGCCGAACGCTTCCCCCGGGAGCTTTCCGGAGGGCAGCAGCAACGGGTCGCCATCGCGCGGGCGTTGGCCATCCGGCCGGGGGTGCTGCTGCTCGATGAGCCGCTTTCCGCGCTGGACGCGCAGTTGCGGTCGGGGATGCTGGGGGAACTTGCCCGGCTGCACCGGGAGTTGCCCGACGTCTCTATTCTGTACGTCACCCATGACCAGGTCGAGGCGCTGACTCTGGCGGATCGCATAGCCGTCATGGACAAGGCGCGGTTGCGGGACTGCGGGACGCCGCAGGAGCTCTATCGGGCGCCTCGGACCGAGTTCACGGCTTCCTTTGTAGGCAATGCGAATTTGTTGCCGGTGACCGTCGGGTCGGGGGACGTCGCCTTCGGCGGGGCGGATTTGAAGGTCGATACGGGGGAGGCGGCTCGGGGCGCCACCGCCACGTTGTGCGTGCGGCCGCATCTGGTCGGTCTGGGGGATGGGCCCAATGCCCTGACGGGCAGCGTTGCCGAGGTGCAGTGGCGGGGGGCCACTCATCGGCTGTACGTCGATGTCGCCGGGCAGCGGGTGAAGGCGGACCTTCGGGAGCTTCGGACTCCGCCGGTTATCGGTGACGAGGTCACGCTGCACTTTGCGCCCGAGGACGCGGTGCTGCTGTCCGCGGGGGTGACCGATGGCTAGCGAATCGCTTACCGCGCCCGCGCCCGCACCCGCACCCGCGCGGGAGAACAAGCTGCCTTTGAAGGTACCGGGCTGGGTATGGGCCCTGCCCCCCGTCGCAGCCCTCGCCCTCGTCTTTCTCTACCCCCTCGCCCTCGTCGTCCAGCAGTCCGTTCAGCCCGATACCGGAGGGACCTCCCTCCAGCCGTACTCCGACGTCTTCGCGTCCGAAGCGTTCCGGGAGGCGCTCGGGACCACCGTGTGGCTGGCCGTCGGGGCCACGGTCGGGTGTCTCGTGCTCGGGTTCGTGCTCGCGCTTGTCATCGCCTTCGTGCCGTTCCCCGGAGGGAAAGCCGTCGCCAGGTTCATCGACGTCTTCCTCTCCTTCCCGTCCTTCCTCATCACCCTGGCCCTGCTGTTCCTCTACGGAACCAAGGGAATGGCCAACGGGATGTGGACGGACGCCACCGGCGCCGCCGACGGACCGTTCCAGTTCCTCACCACCCCGTGGGGCGTTCTCCTCGCCGAGATCACGTACTTCACGCCCTTCGTGATGCGCCCCCTGCTCGCCGCGTTCTCGCAGATCGACACCGCGCAGCTGGAAGTCGCGTCGAGCCTCGGGGCGAAGCCCGCCCGTATCGTCCGGCGGGTCATCCTGCCCGAGGCGCTGCCCGCACTCGCCGCGGGCGGCAGCCTCGTACTCGTCATGTGTCTGAACGAGTTCGGGATCGTCCTCTTCACCGGGGCGAAAGGGGTCACGACCCTTCCCATGCTCGTCTACAGCAAGGCCATTCTCGAATCCGACTATCCGGCCGCCTGCGTCGTCGCCGTGGTCAACATCGCGATCTCCGTGGGCCTTTACAGCCTCTACCGGGTGGTGAGCCGTCGTGTTGGTGCATAGCCGCAAGGGGAAGTGGGCCACCTGGGTTCTCTTCTTCGTCCTCTTCCTGCCCCTCTTCGCGCTTCCCCTCCTCGTGATCCTGGCCGCCTCGTTCTCCTCGCAGTGGTCCGGCGCCTTCCCCTCCGGATTCACCACGGAGCACTACGCGTCCGCCACCCGCGGGGACTCCCTCAAGGCGCTCACCACCAGCCTGGTCACCGCCGTCAGCGCCAGCCTGATCGCACTGGCCGTCGGGTCCTGGGCCGCGCTCGCCGCGGCCTCGCTGAAGAGGGGAGGGAAGCGCGTCCTCGACACCCTCTTCATGCTGCCGGTGGCCGTTCCCTCCGTCGTCGTCGGGCTCGCGATCCTCGTCGCGTTCAGCAAGCCGCCGATGATCCTCAACGGCACGCGCTGGATCGTGATCCTCGCGCACACCATTCTTGTCACCGCGTTCGCCTACCAGTCGGTCTCCGCTGCCATCGTCCGACTCGACCCGGCGTACGAACAGGCCGCCGCGTCGCTCGGCGCCCGGCCCGCGTACGTCCTGTGGAAGGTGAAGCTGCCCCTCCTGCTGCCGTCGCTCACCGCGGCCGCGGGCCTCTGCTTCGCGCTCTCCATGGGCGAGTTGAGCGCCACGATGATGCTCTACCCGCCGGACTGGATGCCGCTTCCCGTGCAGATCTACGCGGCCACCGACCGCGGCTCCCTCTTCACCGGCGCTGCCGTCGCCGCGGTCCTGATGGCGGCGACGCTGCTCGTCCTCTTCGGCGTCTCCCGCATCCGCACCCGCGCCTCCTATCGCTGAACCCGAACCCTCCCCGAACCCCCGAAGGAGCACGAAACGTCATGTCGCGCCGCCCCCGCATCCACCCCCGCACCCGCACGCTCGCCGCCATCTCCGGCAGTCTCGTCCTCGCCGGATCCCTCACCGCGTGCGGCGGCGACTCCTCCGCGTCCGACGCGAAGGAAGTCACCGTCTACAGCGCCGACGGCCTCAAGGGCGAGAACGGCGACGGCTGGTACGACCAGGTCTTCAAGGACTTCGAGAAGAAGACCGGCATCAAGGTGAACTACGTCGAGGGCGGCTCGGGCGAGATGGTGCAGCGTGCCGTCCGCGAGAAGTCCAACACGCAGGCCGACGTCATCATCACCCTGCCGCCGTTCATCCAGCAGGCCGACGAGAAGGGCCTGCTCCAGGCCTACAAGCCCGAGGGTTCCGCCCAGGTCGACGGCGCCGACAAGGCCACCGACGGCAAGTGGACCTCCGTCGTGAACAACTACTTCGGCTTCATCTACAACAAGAAGGAGCTCAGCGGCGGCAAGGCGCCCAAGACCTGGGAGGACCTCACCGACGCCTCGTACAAGGACAAGGTCCAGTACTCCACGCCCGGCGTCGCGGGCGACGGCACCGCCGTGCTCATCAAGGCCATGCACGACTTCGGCGGCAAGAAGCCCGCCATGGATTACCTGAAGAAGCTGCAGACGAACAACGTCGGTCCGTCCGCCTCCACCGGCAAGCTCGCGCCCAAGGTCGACAAGGGCGAACTCCTCGCCGCCAACGGCGACGTCCAGATGAACCACGCCCAGTCCAAGGACATGCCGAACCTCGGCATCTGGTTCCCCGCGAAGGAGGGCGCCAAGGAGGGTGGCAAGCCCACCACCTTCGCCCTGCCCTACGCGGCAGGCCTGGTCGACAAGGCCCCGCACTCCGCCAACGCCAAGAAGTTCCTCGACTATCTGCTCAGCCAGAAGGCCCAGCAGCAGGTCAGCGAGATCGGCGGCGGCTTCGCCGCGCGCAAGGACATCAAGGCCACCGACGCCAACGCGGTCGCGCTCGACGGAATCATCGACGGGGTCGAGATCTTCGAGCCCGACTGGTCCGACATCTCCAAGAACCTCCAGACGTACGTCGAGGACTGGAAGTCGGCCACGGGAAGCTGACGGACGATCGCGCGGTGATCGAGGGGTGATCGAGGGGGTTCGCGATCACCGCATCCTGATTAGGCTGAGGGCCGTCGGCACAGAGCTGTCCCGGCGCCTCTCAGCTCACCCGTATATCGCAGACCGCAGGAGTGCACCCCATGGCAGAGCGCAAGCCCATCGAATCGTGGCTCACCGACATGGACGGCGTGCTCATCCACGAGGGCGTGCCGATTCCCGGCGCCGACGCCTTCATCAAGAGGCTCCGGGAGTCCGGGAAGCCCTTCCTGGTCCTGACGAACAACTCGATCTACACCGCCCGCGACCTCCAGGCCCGCCTCACCCGCATGGGCCTCGAAGTGCCCGTCGAGAACATCTGGACCTCGGCGCTCGCCACCGCGAAGTTCCTGGACGACCAGCGTCCCGGCGGCACGGCGTACGTGATCGGCGAGGCGGGGCTCACCACCGCCCTGCACGACATCGGGTACGTCCTGACCGACCACGACCCGGACTACGTGGTGCTCGGCGAGACCCGTACGTACTCCTTCGAGGCCATGACCAAGGCCGTACGTCTCATCAACGGCGGGGCCCGCTTCATCTGCACGAACCCGGACGAGACCGGGCCTTCCACGGAGGGGCCGCTGCCCGCCACGGGCGCCGTCGCCGCGCTGATCACCAAGGCCACGAAGCGGACCCCGTACTTCGCGGGCAAGCCGAACCCCTTGATGATGCGGACCGGGCTCAACGCCATCGGGGCGCACTCCGAGACCAGCGCCATGATCGGCGACCGCATGGACACGGACGTCCTCGCCGGTCTCGAGGCCGGAATGGAGACCTTCCTGGTCCTCACGGGCCTGACCACCCGGAACGACATCGACCAGTACCCGTTCAGGCCCTCCAACGTCGTGGACTCGATCGCGGACCTCGTCGACCGGGTCTGACCGCCTCCGTGGCGCCACCCGTTTGCCGCACACGGGAGGCGTGACGTGTCGCCGCGCGTGAACCTCGAAACAGGAGGTTCACGATGCGTAGAGGTTCACTCACCCTGCGTGGCATAGCTGGTATAGCCGGGGCGGCTGTACTCGCCACGCTTCCCGTCGCCGCCACAGCACCCGCGTACGCCCATGACGAGGGCAAAGTGCATGCCACGATCTCCCCGTCGAGCACCGCGGCCGGTGCCGAGGTGGAGATCAGCGTCACGGGCTGTGACGGCACGACCGGGTCCGCGGGGTCCGGGGCGTTCGAGGGGGACGCCAAGCTCACGGGCAGGGACGGCGACAAGTACTCGCTGAACGGCTCCGCCAGGATCAGGAACGGCGTCTCCGGCTCGTACGAGGTCACCGTCGACTGCGACGGCCACCCCCACCAGCGCGCGGGCTCCGTGGAGGTCGTCCAGCACCACGCCACCCCCGTCTCGCCGGTCCACGCGGGCGGCGGCGGCACAGCGCAGCTGGCCGCGCACGCCCAGGAGGCGGGTCCCGGCACCCGGCACGCGGTGATCGGCCTGGTGCTCGCCGGGGTGGCGGCCGTGGCCGTGGCGTTCCGCAGTGTCCGCCGGCGCCGCTCCGAGTGACGGGCGACGACCGAGATGTCGGGCCATGAGAAACCGGCTGGGCACGGGCGATTCCTCACCGGGGTCGCCTGGGCGCTGCTCCTTGTGGGGCTCTGGCTGTGGGGCAGTGACCTCACCGACGTGCGCGGCGGTGTCTCGGAGCCCACGAACGGTGACGTCGCCGCGGTGGGCCGCCCGTTCGGTGTCGAACTCCCGGACGCGCACGAGCCGTTGGGTGCCGCGAAGCCGCAGCGCGTCGATGTCCCCTCGCTGAAGGTGCGGGCTCCCGTGATCACGCGTGGGCTCGATCAGGACGGTGCCATCGATCCGCCGCCCTTCGCGCAGGCGAGCTCCGTCGGCTGGTACGGCGGCGGTACGCGCCCCGGTGCGGCGGGCACGTCCCTGTTCGTGGGCCATGTCGACACCGAGACGCGCCCCGCTGTCTTCTACGACCTCAGCGCGGTGCGCCCGGGCGAGAAGGTCCGGGTGACCCGGGACGACGGCTCGGTCGCGGAGTTCACCGTGGACGACGTGCAGGTCCTCAGCCGGGACCGCTTCGACGCGAAGAAGGCGTACGGCCCCCACCAGGAGGGCCGTGCCGAACTCCGCCTGATCACCTGCGGCGGCACGTTCGACCGGGCGACCAAGACGTACTCGGCGAACGTGGTGGTGTCCGCCTACCTCACCGGGGTCGGCTCGTAGGGATGGTGGGGCGGTGCCGGGGGTGGCGCCGGGCGCGAGGGCACTCCCGCCGCGCTCGCGCCCACGGGGGCACCCCCGGCGGGCCCTTGTCGTCCTGTGCCGTTTGTCCTGTGCCGTCTCGTGTCGTCCCGGAGAGTCCCAGTTGGTCATGGACACTGTCAACGGTGTACGTCTCTGCCCGTGTCCGTGTGCCCGTGTCCGTCCGCCTGCGTCAGGACAACCCGGCCCGGTCGGCGGCCCGCTCCCCCCGGAGCCGTCGACCGGGCTGGTCCTCGACCGCGCGCGCACGAGCTGCGGGAGTAACCCGGCGCCGGCGCGGGAGGTTCGGTGGCCAACCCCGCAATGCGGGATGGTCGATCAATCAGGCCGGGGGCTTGGGCCGTTGGGACGACTCTAGAACGGATGGGCGCTGGAGCCTAGGGGGTGTTTGACGCCAAGTCGTGATCCGCTTTCTCTCCGTGATCATCGCAGGTGGTGGCGTTTCCGGAATGACCTTCGGGGAGATTCGGATCAGCTGCCGCGCAATGCCGAGTCGTCGAGCGTTCCCTTGATCACTTCCGTCGCGACCAGGTCCATGACCAGGCGTTCTCTGCGTGCGTAATGCCGCAACGCCTCAAAGGCCTCATCCACACCAGTGTGCCAGCGCTCGGCGAGTATGCCTTTGGCCTGTTCAATGCGTATGCGGCTGGTCAGGGCGCCCTGGAGCTGTGTGGCGAGGATCCGGTACTCCGTGTAGGCGCGGTGGTTGTGCAGACCTACCGCGGCCGCGTCGGCGATGGTCTGTGCCAGGCTCAACTCACCGTCGTTGTGCGGGATCCGGGGGGTCTCGGGCATGAAGACGTTGAGCGCGCCGAGCAGGGTCTCGCGCTGCCGCAGCGGTACCGCGTACGTCATTCCGATTCCATGGCGCAGGGCGAGCGAGGTGAACTCCGGCCAGCGGCCCGCGGGTTCGGCCGCCGCGAGCTGAACCGGAGGCACGGGGAGCCCCGTGCCGATGCTCTCCACGCAGGGGCCGCCGCTCTGTTGGACCGCGAGCAGGGCGAGCGCCAGCTCCCTGGGGTGGCCGCCTGCCGCGACCGCGGGCGCGCCCTTGCCCTCGAAGACGACTCCGGCGGCGGACGCGTCGAGAAGCTCCACGGCATGACCCGCGACCCGGCTCAGATAGTGCTCCGGATCGAAGTCGTCGTCCAGGGTGTTCGTGGTCTCCACCAGGACCTGGGCCAGCCGTAATGCAGAGGTGTGATCCCGCATGGTCTCCTCCCCATGAGCACGGCCCCGCGCCCTGCTCGTCTACCCCCGGGTGCGGCGCTGTAACAGCTCTCCAACAGGTATCCGTCCCGGGCGGGCGGGCCTCGTGAGCCGAGAGTACGTATGTCAGGATTGAGAAATCGGACAGTGCACCCAAGGGGGAGTGGATGTACCACAAAAACACCGGCCCCGGTCATCGGATCGCGGCCCGGGGGGTGAAGGTTGCGGCGGCGTTCGCGGGGGCGGCGCTGCTTCTTTCGGGGTGCTCCTCCGATGACGGCAAGGACACGTCGGGGCAGCCGGTCAAGCAGCAGCCGAAGGGATCCGACCCGTACTGGGTCAACCCCGAGGGCAACGCCGCCAAGCAGGTCGCCTCGTACGAGAAGGACGGCAAGAAGGACGACGCCGAACTGATCCGCAAGATCGCCGAACAGCCGGTCCCCGAATGGATCATCCCGGAGAACGCGGAGGATCAGGCACGCGGCTTCACCGAGGCCGCCCAGAAGGCCGACAGGGACGCCCTGTTGGTCCTCTACAACATCCCGCACCGTGACTGCGGTCAGTACTCGGGCGGCGGCGCGGCCGACGGCAACGAGTACAGGAAGTTCATCGACCAGGTCGCCACGGGCATCGGCGACCGCGGTGCCACGGTCATCCTGGAGCCGGACGCGGTCCTCCACATGGTCGACAACTGCACGCCGGAACAGTTCCACGAGGAGCGGTACGACCTTCTCAAGGGCGCCATCGCGAAGCTCAAGTCCCTGAAGAACACCAAGGTGTACCTGGACGCGGGCAACGCGGGCTGGAAGAACCCCGACTCGCTCTGGGAGCCCCTGAAGTGGTCGGGCGTCGAGCAGGCCGACGGCTTCTCGGTCAATGTCTCCAACTTCCAGACCACCGAGGCCAGCACGGAGTTCGGCAAGAAGCTCTCGGCGAAGATCGGCAACAAGCCGTTCGTCATCGACACCGCGCGCAACGGCAACGGGCCTTACACCAAGGGCGAGGACACCTGGTGCAACCCGCCCGGCCGCGCGCTCGGTGAGGCGCCCACCACCAAGACGGACGATCCGCTGGTCGACGCGTATCTCTGGATCAAGCGGCCGGGTGAGTCCGACGGCACCTGTCGCGGTGGGCCCAAGGCGGGGGCCTGGTGGCCGGAGTACGCGCTCAAGCTGGCGCAGGCCGCCAAGTAGAGCCCCTTTAGGGGCGCGAGGAACGGCGCGCTCAGCGCGCGAAAAGCCGCAGTCGCAACTGCCGAGATCCCGGCAGTTGCGACTGCGGCTTCCTTGTGGTTGCTCGCGCCGTTCCCCGCGCCCCTTACGGGGCGCAGTCACCCGCACCGCGCCCACGCGAGCTACGGCACGTGGACCCACTGAGCCTTGCTCGGGGTGCCCTGATCATCCGTGACGAAGAGCATGTACCAGCCGGACTCCACCAGGCTCCGCTTGTCGGGAATCGTCACCGTGACCCCGTCCGCGGACTTCTTCAGGTCGAGGGCGACGGACGTCTGGTCGATGTCGGTGACGTGCGTCGAGGCGCTCGGCCTGATCAGGCGGGCCGTCTTGATGGACGAGGCGTGCTGGGTCTTGTACGTTCCGGACCCGCCGCGCTTGATCTCCTTGGGCCCGTCGGAGAGCTTGGGCTGCGACCCCTGGTACAGATACGGCGGGGTGTAGATCTCGATGCGCTGCTCGAACTCGCCGGGCTTGGTGTTGGCCTTGTCGGCGTAGAGCGAGTCGGAGCCGAAGAACATCACGCGGCCGTCGGGCAGCAGGATCGAGCCCGAGTGGTAGTTGCGGCCGACCTCGGGGTCCGCGACCCGCCGCATGTTGCCGGTCTTGGCGTCGTAGATCCGCGCCTGTTTGATGTTCGAGTCACCGCGTCCGCGGTAGTCCTCCGAGCCGCCGGATATGAGCACCGTGTCGTCGGGCAGGGTCGAGGCCTGCGGGTAACGGGTGCCCTTCTCGAGCTCGGGGCCGTCCTCGAACTTCGGGTTGTCGTCCAGGAGGTCGACGATGCGGGTCTTCTTGCTGGAGTTCTTGGACTCGCCGACACCGCCGCCGCCGACCACCATGTACTTCTGGTCCTGTGCGGGCGGCAGTTCGACCGTGTTGGAGGTCTCGAGGAGCTTCGGGTCGCTCAGCCCCGGAATCCCCTTCCAGCTGCCCTTCTCGTCCAGGTCCCAGGTGCCGGGCTTGCGGCCGACGTCGTCGGGGCCGTAGCCCGCGTTCGATCCCGAGTAGAAGAGCCTGCCGCTCTCCAGCTGGAAGACGGCGGGGTACGTGGGGAACTGGCGGACCTGCTTGGTGTACGTCCACTTCTTGGTCTTGGGGTCGTACAGCTCGTTCTTGCCCGGGACCAGCTGGCCGATCTCGTCGAGGCCGGAGAGGCTGAGCACCTTGCCGTCCGAGAGCGTGGTCAGCGTGGGGTACCAGCGGGCCTCGTTCATCGGGTCGACCTTGATGTACTTCTCGGCGACCGGGTCGAACTCGAAGGCGTCCTTGATCCCCTGGAAGTCCTTCTTGTCCAGGGCGAGCTTCTGCGCGATGCCGTACGTGTTGCGCGTCGCGGCGCCCTTGAGGCCCTGCACGCGGTAGTTGTCCTGCGTGCCCGTCTCGTGCTTGGTGCCGCTCTTCTGCGCTTCCACGTACACCCGGCCGAGGCCCGGTTCGTTGCGCACGAACGCGCCGGTCGCCTTGTCGAAGACCTTCTTCGCGCGCTCGACGACGACCGGGTCCTTGGACACGAACGTTTTGCCGTTCTTCTTGCCGGTGAACCTCGTGCCCGACGGCAGCGTGATCGGATTGTCCGGGTCTTCGTTGTGCACCACCATCAGGCCCCCCGCCTTGGTGGTGTCGCCCTTGAGCTTCTCGTAGCGCTGGGTGCCGCCCGCGATCAGGAGATTGCCGTTCGCCAGCTGGGTGTGGCCGGTGCAGAAGAGGTCGACGGGCGTCTTGATCTTCTTGATGGTGTTCTTGACCGGGTCCCACAGGCGGGTGTCGAACTTCTTGGCGTCGAAGTTCTTCTGGTTGTTGCCGGAGCCGGCGACCAGGAGGATCTTGCCGGTGTGCAGGAGCGCCGCGTGGATCGTGTTCTGGCGGTACTCCTCGGGGAAGTTCACGACCTGCCAGTGGCCGTTGTCGGCCTTGTACTCCGGCTTGTTGATCTTGTAGTCGTGGTACTTCTCCGAACCCACGCGCCACAGCCACGGGCCGTTCATCCCGGCCAGCGCTATGACCACCGCCGCGCCTATCGCGATGCGGCGGGCGCGGCGGCGGCTGGAGCGGTCTTTCATTTCTTACGTCCCCCAAGGGCGATCTGCATGGTCTGGTCGTTCGCCGCCCAGCTGGGTTTCTGCTGCGGGGCGTGCGGCGCCTGCGGAGCCTCTGGGGCATCGTGCGCCTGCGGCAGCTGCGCTGTGGCGTCGAAGCCGTCGCGCTGCTGCGGAACCTTCGCGTGTTGGCCGGTCTGCGGACCCGAAGGACCTGCCCTGTGCTGCGACTTGCGCTTCTTCTTGTCCTGCCGCATGCCCCACCGCCACGCGAAGATCGGCGCGGCCGTGATCAGCAGGGCGAACGTGGCCCAGGTGATCATCGCCGGGTGGACATGGCCGAACACGAACGCGGCGGCCATCGAGCCGCAGAAGACCAGGATGAAGAACAGGTGGATCCGGAACGTGCCGAACAGGGTGTCCGGGCTCGCCGAATCGCCCTTGGGAGTCACCACGAACTTGCTCTTGCGGCGCAGCACGGCGTCGAGCAGGGAGCGTGCGTAGACCGGCGCGGAGAGGGCCGACATCACCATGCCCGCGATACCGCCCGAGCCCTCGGGCTCGTGCGGCGAGACGTTGTGGCGGCGGTTCCAGATGTAGAGGCCGATCTGCAGCGCCGACGCGTTGCCGTACAGCATCAGCCATATCGTCGGGTCGATGTTCACGCCCGATGCGCCCATGCCGAGGAACAGCGCGCAGGAGAGCGCGGCCAGGATCCAGTTCATGGCGGACATCGGGTAGAAGATGACCATCATGGTGTAGTTGAAGAGCCGCCCGGGCGGCAGCGAGAACGGCGCCTTCCAGAACTGCTTGAGGATGGTCTCGTACGTTCCCCGCGACCACCGCAGCTGCTGCGTGAAGAAGTCCGTCCAGGCGTTGGGGCCCTCACCCACCGCGAGCACGTCGGGCGTGTAGACCGACTTCCACTTCTT
This sequence comes from Streptomyces sp. NPDC055239, assembly GCF_053606205.1. Taxonomy (NCBI): domain Bacteria; kingdom Bacillati; phylum Actinomycetota; class Actinomycetes; order Kitasatosporales; family Streptomycetaceae; genus Streptomyces; species Streptomyces sp. NPDC055239. The sequence continues at coordinate 232,533 of NZ_JBSGRD010000002.1, forward strand.
GCCGGTCCGCGGGTTCGTGGCGCGGTGGATCTCGAAGCCCGTCGCCATGTCCTCGGTGATCGAGTCGTACAGACCGCCGATCTGCTTCAGGGCGCTGATGCGTACGGCGTTGCTCGTGCCGACGAACATCGGGGAGCCGTAGGCGTTGCCGGCGCGCTGGATCAGGGCGTGGAAGAGGAACTGCTGGGACTCGGCGGCCTTGGTGATGAAGTTGTCGTAGTTGCCGTAGACCTGCGGGCCGATGACGAAGCCGACGTTCTCGTCGCGGAAGAAGCCGAGCATCCGCTCGAGGTAGTTGGGCATCGGGACGTGGTCGGTGTCGACCGATGCGAAGAAGTCGTAGTCGTCGCCGTGCGCGTCGAGCCAGGCGTTGTAGTTGCCGTGCTTGGTCTTGGCGCGGTGCGGGCCCTTGCTCATGTTCCACTTCGCCACGCCCTTGCGGGAGAAGTGGTGCACGCCGAGCCGCAGGCAGACTTCCTTGACGGCGGGGTCGTCGCCCTCGTCGAGGAGCCAGACGTGCATCAGGCCACGGTGCCGGATGCGGACCGCGGCCTCCAGGGTCTTCGTCACCATCTCAAGCGGCTCCTTGCCGGGCACGAAGGAGGTGAGGAAGGCGACTCTGGTGCCGGTCTCGGGGACGACGGGAATCGGGTCTCGGGCGACGAGCGTGGCGTGCGCGTTCGAGAGCACGTTCATGCAGCGGAAGAACTCGATCAGACCGATGGATATGAGCATGACTATGTCAAGCGTCGGCAGCCAGTCGTTCGAGACGTAGTCCCGCTTGGTCCAGTGCGTCGGCTGCAGCAGCCAGGCGAGCAGCACAAGGGAGAGCAGCGGCGCCGCGCCCAGCATCAGGGCGGCTCTGATCCGGTGCGGCTCCTGCGAGAGCAGCGAGCGGTACTGCACCTTGTACGGCTTGCTCGGATCAGGCTGCGTGAGCGGCCCCGCGAGACGGCTGTAGTGCTCGTAGTCGTACTTCGGCAGCGCCTTCTTGATACGCCTGAACCCGCCCGTACGATGCGACGGCAACCGCAGTTGGGTCGTCTCTGACGGGTCGTTCGGCCGGGCGCCCGTCGGCGTCGACGTCATGAGTCATCCCCCCGCACGCGGTCGCCCGCGTGTTCGTAGGTCCTTCCGTCCGACCCGGTCCCCCGGCCTTCACGGACGCATCAATGAGAGGCCACCGTCCCCTTAGACATGGAACGGCTACCTTCCGGTTGCATGATGCCCCCCTCGGCATCTATTCGTGAACGGGGCCCCCGCCCCTTCCCCGCAGACTCCGGGCGGGTCCCCCAACTGCCCCGCACCGCACGCCTCATGAGAGCCAATGGCTCCTGCACCAGGTTCTACGGACCTAGCCATGATCGCAAGAGCGAATCATGGTGTTTACCGTTCATACGAGCGATTTGGGTTATCTGTTGCTAACCGTTGCTACCTGTTGAGACGGGAGCGTTCAATCGCGTTCGAATATTACCGAAGTGTTCCCGTATCGCCCGCTCGGCTCGGAGCACATCGCCGGATCGGACCGCGTCAAGGATCTCGCGGTGCTGCCGGCAGGTCACCTTCGGGTCTTGCGGCACGTCCACCAGGTCCGTACGCACCTTGTGGAAGGCGTCCCAGAACGCTTCGAGGACCTCGCCGAGCAGGGGATTGCGCAGACAGCGGTAGAGAGTGGCGTGAAATGCGCGGTCGGTTTCGGTATGGACCGCCCCCGAATGACCGATCCGGTCAATCTGGCCGATCTGCCCGTCATTCTCTGCCGCCTCGGTGTCCATCCGGTTGACGAGGGCGTCCAGTTCGGCCAGATCCGCGTCCGGGATACGGCCCGCGAGACGGGCGATGAGCCCGGTCTCCACGGCCTCCCTCAGCTCGAGGAGCTGAAGCAGGCTGTCCTCGCCGCGGTAGTGGCCCGCCACCGTGCGGAAGGTGAGGCCCTCGATCATGGGGGCCATCGACATGGGTCCGACATATGTGCCGAAACCGTGCCGGATTTCTACGATGCCCATCGCCTGCAGCGCCTTGAGGGCTTCTCGCACGGAGTTCCGACTGACGCCGAGGCGTTCCATCAGTTCGGGCTCGGTGGGCAGAGAGGCTCCGGAGGGCAGCCGCTGGTCGATGATGAGCTTCTTGATCCGCTCCTGTATGTCGCGCGCCATGGCGCAACGGTAGCGGTACGGAGATGGGCGTCGACCCGGCGTGCGACGTGGGTATCGACCCTGCGCGGGAAACACGAAAGCCCCCCGCGTGAACGGAGGGCTTTCGCTGTCTGTGCGCCGTCAGGGACTCGAACCCCGGACCCGCTGATTAAGAGTCAGCTGCTCTAACCAACTGAGCTAACGGCGCCTGCTGACCTGGAGAACTCTACCGGACGCGGGCGGGTGCTCCGGACCACCGGGGGTCCGTGCCCGGGCCTTCGCGGGGGTCTCGCGGGGGCGGCTGCCGGGAGCCGCGGGGCCGTGAATGCGGGGCGGATCCATCATTCGGACCGTCAACATGCGATATCGCGCGACAGTTGAGAAGCTGACGACTGTGCAGATGCGACGCAGACATTCTTTCCTGGAGTGTGAGGGGAATCGCATGGAGGGTGCTTCGGCGGGTGCTCCGGTGGGTGCTCCGGAATTCGAGGAATTCGACCCCGAGAGCGACTGCGACTGTCCCGGATGCATTCACTGGCGACGGACCATGACCCACGCGCTTCCCGTAAGAGAGGGCGGCCACCCGGCGGCGCACGGCGCGCGGCGCGCCCTCGTCATCGCCGCGGCGGCGGGCACGGTGCTCGGTGGCGGCCAGGTGCTTCCGGCGGCGGCGGCCCCCGATGCCGTGCCGGGCGGCCACCACCCCGTGCGACCACCGGGGGCTCCGTCGGACGAGGGCCCGGGGCCCGGCAGTCCCCAGGGCGGCGCGAGTGCGCTGCACGGAGCGCCGGGCACGCCGGGTACGCCGGGTCCCGTGTCGTCGGTGGCGCGGACCACGACGCGGGCCGAGATCCTGGCCCGCGCCCAGAAGTGGGTCACGGCGCAGGTGCCGTACAGCATGAGCAAGTACTGGCCCGACGGTTACCGGCAGGATTGCTCGGGCTTTGTCTCGATGGCCTGGAATCTCGGCGGCAATGAATGGACGGGGAGCCTCTCCTCGTACGCGGTGCGCATTACGAAGAGCCAGCTGCAGCCCGGCGACATGCTTCTCTTCCACAATCCCGCGAACCCCGAGAAGGGGTCGCACGTGACGATTTTCGGCGGCTGGGCGAACGCCGCGCACACGCAATACACCGCGTACGAACAGACGCGTCCGCACGCTCGTAAGCAGACGACTCCCTATGCCTATTGGAGCAATGGGACCCGCTATCTGGCGTACCGCTACAAGGGAGTGAGCGGTGGCGCTCCTGGCGGCGCGGGGCCGAGCACGGGGACGCGCTACCCGGGTGCGGGGTCGTTCGGCCCCGGGGCCGACAACAAGTACGTGACGCAGCTCGGCAAGGCCCTGGTCGGCCGGGGCGGCGCCCGCTACTACAAGTCAGGACCGGGCCCGCGCTGGAGCGACGCCGACCGCCGGGCCACGCAGGCGTTCCAGCGGGCGCAGGGCTGGACCGGCGGGGACGCGGACGGTCTGCCGGGTCGCACGACCTGGTCGTACCTGATGACGGGCAAGGGCCGCGACATCCCGGGCGCCGGAGCGGGCGCGGGCGCGGGCGGGGGCGGGGGCGGCAGCCAGGGCAAGGCACCGGCGTACCCGGGCAGGGGAGTGTTCCGCGCCGGCCAGTCGAGCCCGTCCATCGAGAAGCTGGGCAGGCAACTGGTGAAGAAGGGCTTCGGCAAGTACTACGCCCAGGGTCCTGGCCCCCGCTGGAGCGAGAGCGACCGCCGCAACGTCGAGGCGTTCCAGCGTGCGCAGGGCTGGCGCGGGGCGGCGGCGGACGGATATCCGGGGCCCGAGACCTGGCGGCGGCTGTTCGCGTGAGGTGGCGGTTCGGATGAGACCGAGGCACACATGTGACCAGGTCGCGGATGAGATTGAGGCACGTATGACGCGGAGGCAAGGATGAGTGCGACAGCGGCATCACGGTCACAGACCCCCCAGCCCGAGGAGCCGCAGTTCACCGGCGGCGCCCCGGACACGACCGCCGCCCGTCCGCCGCGCCTGATCCAGAGCGAGGCCACCACCGAGATCCCCATCCACCTGCTCTTCCGCGACGACCCGGCCGACCCCGGGGTGTCCCTTGCGCCCGCCGTGGTGCGGCGCCGCCAGGGCACGGGGGAGCAGCCGCGCACCGCCCGGCGGCCCGCATCGGCATCTGCATCGGCATCTGGATCGACGTCGGTGTCGGCGTATGCGGCCCGGCCCATGCCCGAGGTCGACCCGGCGCTCGGCGAGCGCCCCGCGCGCGTGCTGCCCGGCGCCGTCGGGGCGCTCGGCGGGGCCGCGGGCGTCGCCGGATGCGCGGCAGCGCTGTGGTGGGCGGGGCTGCTGCCCGAGCCGGTGGCGCAAGCGGCCGGGCTGCCCTGGCCGGACGGACACGGCGGAAGCGGGGTAGGCGGAGCGACCGGCGGGACCGGCGGGTACGACGCGTACGCCGGGCTCGGGCTCGCGCAGTGGGCCTCGCTCGCGGGTTCGGGCGCGCTCGCGCTGTTCGGGTTCGGGGGCCTGGCCCGGGGCCGGGTCGGCACGGCGTGGGTGCTCACGCTCTTCGGGCGGTACCGCGGCAGCGTCCGCCGGACCGGCCTGATGTGGGTCAACCCGCTCCTCCTGCGCCGCCGCGTCGACGTACGCCTGCGGCACTGGCGCAGTGAGCCGATGCCCGCGGTCGACCGGGGCGGGGTCGCGCTGCGGGTCGTCGTCCTCGTCGTCTGGCGGGTCAAGGACGCGGCGCGGGCGACGCTCGGGGTCGCCGACCACCAGGAGTATCTGCGCGAGTGCGTCGAGGCGGCGACGGCGCGGGTCCTGTCCCGGCTGCCCGCCGACGCCTTCCACGACGAGACGCCGACCCTGCGCGACGCGGACGCCGTGGGCGACGCGCTGACCCGGATGCTCGCGGCCGAGGCGGAGCCGGTCGGCATCGAGATCTTCTCGGCCCAGCCGACCCGCATCGAGTACGCCCCCGAGATCGCCGACACCATGCGTCTGCGCCGGGTAGCCGCCCTGGACGCGCGGCACCGCGACAGCGTGCTCACCTCGGTGGTGGACTCCGTCGAGGACACGGTGACCCGGCTGACCACCCGCGGCCTCGTCGAGCTCGACGACTACGAGCGCAAGGCCTTGGTCAAGGACCTGACGGTGGCGTTCTATACGGGCCATGGAGACCGATGAGACCGATGAGACCGATGACAGCACCCCCGACCACCACGCCCCCACCCTCGCGTCCCTCGCCGCGGACGCCTGGAAGCTGACCGCTGACCGGCCCCGCACCCTCCTGGGGATCGCGGGGCCGCCGGGCGCGGGCAAGTCGACGTTCGCGCGGGCGTTGGTGGAGGCGGTCGGCGAGGGCGCCGCGTATCTGCCGCTCGACGGGTTCCATCTCTCGAACGATCAGCTGGAGCGCCTCTCCCTGACCTCCCGCAAGGGCTCTGAGCCGAGTTTCGACGTCCGGGGATACGTCGCGCTCCTCACCCGCGTCCTCGAGGACACCGGCCACGACATCTACGTACCGGATTACGACCGCACTCTCCACGAGCCGGTGGCCGCCCGGCACCGCGTCCCGCCGACCGCCCGGCTCGTCGTCACCGAGGGGAACTACCTGGCCTGCGATCTGCCGGGCTGGCGCGACGCGCGGCGGTTGATGGGGGAGTGCTGGTACGTGCGGGCACCTGCGGAGGTACGTCAACTGCGTCTCGTCGAGCGTCAGTTGGCGGGCGGCAGAACGGCCGAAGGGGCGGCAGCGTGGGTGGCGACGAATGACAGCCCCAACGGTGAACTCGTGGAGAAGTCGCGCCGACGCTGCGATCGGATCGTCTCCACTATTGGTATGGACATGTTCAACTACCGCCCATAATCTGGGCTTGGTCTAGACCGCAGTTCCCGCAGTTCCCACTGCATTCACCGCACCACCGCACCCGCGGTGATGCGGTGCCGCGGCGCGCGCACGGCTCACGGAATCCCCACGTTTCCCCTGGAGCGGCAGCATGCGAAACAAGAAGATGTACGCGGCCATGCTCGGCGCCACCACCGTCGGGGCGCTCGCGCTCTCGTCCGGTGGCGCGAGCGGTCACGGTTACACCGACCTGCCCGCCAGCCGCCAGATCAACTGTTCCAACGGCACGGTGAGCGGCTGCGGTTCCATCCAGTACGAGCCGCAGAGCGTCGAGGGCCCCAAGGGCTTCCCGGCTGCGGGTCCGGCCGACGGCAAGATCTGCTCGGCGGGTGTCAGCGGCTTCGACACGCTCAACCAGCCGAAGGCGCCGGGCGGCGGCGCCTGGCCGACGACCAGTGTCAGCGCCGGTCAGAACTACACCTTCCGCTGGCAGTTCACGGCACGTCACCGCACCACCGACTTCAAGTACTACATCACCAAGCAGGGCTGGGACGAGAGCAAGCCGGTGACCCGGGCCGCCCTCGACGCCACCCCGTTCCTCGACGTCCCCTACAACGGCCAGCAGCCGCCCGCCACGCTCTCGCACTCCGGGACGATCCCCGGCGGCAGAAGCGGACACCACGTGATCGTCGCGGTGTGGACGGTCCACGACACGGCGAACGCGTTCTACGCCTGCTCCGACGTCAAGTTCTGAGCAGGGCTTGAGGCTCCGCGGCTCTTCCCCTGGGTAGGTTCTGCGCACACCGTCCGAGACCAGGACGGTGTGCGCAGGACGGCAGTACTGGGGGGATAGCCATGGAGTTCATGTTCTACGCGGTGCCCACGCTCATCGCCGCGGCGATGATCGCGATGGCGGTCAAGGTGGTCAGGCGCTCCCTGGAGCTGCGGCAGGCGTGGTCGAGCGGTCTGACGGCGGAGGCGCGCTGCCTGCGTACGTACACCACGACGAGCCGCAACAGCGACAGTGGCCACACCTCCACGACGCTGCACCACGTCTACGAGTTCACGCCGTCCGCGGGCAGTCCCGTCCGGTTCGAGGAGGGGAACGGCCCCGCGACGACCATCGAGGGCGACTTCGTCACCGTGCACTACGCGGCCGAACGCCCCGAGAAGGCGACGGCGCACGCGCCGAGCCCCGTCAAGAACGCGGTGGGCGCGGTCGGTCTGCTCTGCTTCCTCGGCGTCGCGCTCGTCTTCTGCGTCTTCTTCGTGGTGACGGCGAACGACTTGTTCGGGTCGGATCTCCCGTAGTCGCTCTCCCTATCTGACGGTCCATCAATTATGGTGCGCGGCCATGAAGGCCACCGGGAGTACCGTCGCGGAACTCGTACAGGCTCGCTGGGGCGATCACCGTCCCGGGCTGCGTTTCGATCAGCAGGAGCTGAGCCACCACCAGGTCGCGGCGGGCGCGGCGGCGCGGGCTGCGCTCCTCGCCGATCTGCTGCCGAGAGGCGGCGAACCGCACGTCGGTGTTCTGCTCGACAACACCCCGGAGTACCCCCTGTGGTTGAGCGCGGCGGCGCTCGCGGGTGCGGCGGTGGCGGGCATCAACCCCACGCGCCGGGGCGCGGAACTGGCCCGCGACATCGTGCACACGGACTGCCGGGTCCTGGTCACGGAACGGGCGCACCTGGCGCTCCTCGACGGCCTCGAACTCCCGGGCGTACGCATCCTGGTGACGGACACCGCCGCGTACGCCGAACTGCTCGCGCCCTACGCGGACGCGCGCCCGGAGATATCGAGCGCGGCGACTCCGGCGAGCCGCATGCTCCTCTACTTCACCTCCGGTTCGACCGGAGCGCCCAAGGCCGCGATCTGCAGCCAGGGCCGCCTTGCCGCGGCCGGTCAGTCCCTGGTCAGCCACTTCCGGCTCGGCCCGGACGGCGTCCACTACATCTGCATGCCCATGTTCCACGGCAACGCGGTGATCGCGGACTGGGCGCCCGCGCTCGCGGCCGGGGCCGGGGTGGCGCTGCGGCGTCGCTTCTCGGCTTCCGCGTTCCTGGACGACGTACGGGCGCATGGGGCGACGTACTTCACGTACGTGGGCCGGGCGGTGCAGTACGTCCTGGCCACGCCCGAGCGTCCCGACGACACGGAGAATCCCCTCCTGATGGGCTTCGGCACGGAGGCCGGGGCGGTGGACGCGGCGCGGTTCGAGAAGCGGTTCGGGGTGCGGCTCGTGGAGGGGTACGGGTCCTCGGAGGGCGGGGCCGCGATACAGCGGACGCCGGGGACGCCAGCCGGGGCGATCGGGCGGGCGGCGCCGGGGGACGAGCTCGTGGTGGTGGATCCCGGTACGCGGGAGGAGTGCCCGCCCGCCTCCTTCGCGGCGGACGGGCGTCTGCTGAACGGGGACGCGGCGATAGGGGAGTTGGTGAACAAGGGGCGCACGCCCTTCGAGGGGTACTGGCGCAACACGGAGGCGGACGCGGCACGGCTGCGGGACGGCTGGTACTGGACGGGGGATCTCTTCTACCGGGACGGGGAGGGGTTCCTCTATTTCGCCGGGCGTACGGATGACCGGCTCCGCGTGGACAGCGAGAATCTGGCGGCGGCGGTGATCGAGAACATCCTGGCGCGGTGGGAGGAGGCGGCGGCGGTGGCGGTGTACGCGGTGCCCGACCCCGTGGCGGGGGATCAGGTGATGGCGGCGGTCGCCCCGCGCGAGGGGGTTTCCTTCGACCCCCTGGCCTTCGCCGAGTTCCTGCTCTCCCAGCCTGACCTTGGCACGAAGATGGCGCCTCGCTTTGTGCGGGTGGTGGGGCGGATGCCGGTGACCGCCACCAACAAGGTGGCGCGGGCTGTTCTGCGCGGGGAGGGGTTCCGGTGCGGGGACCCGGTGTGGTGGCGGCCCCGGCCGGGCTCGGGTGGCTATCGCCGCTTCGGGGCGGCGGACGTCGAGACTCTCCTTGACCAGTACCGGGCGCAGGAGCGCGACGGGCTGCTGTGAGCAGCGGGGCGACTCCCCGCGCGCCTCCGCATACCGTGGCCCCATGGTCAGGGAGAGCGTCTGGGTGGGGCTTCGGCGGCGTACGTATCTGGGGAGCAGCGCGCCTTGGCGGGGCGCGGCCTACCTCGCCGGGGGTGTGGTGCTCGGAGTGTTCGTCCTTGTGGGCGGCCTTTTGGCAGCCGTACTCGGTGCCGCCCTCGCCGTCGTCCTCGTAGGGCTCCCGCTCCTCGTCCTCCTGGCCTTCGCAGGTCTTCCCGTCGCCGCACTCGAACGCCGCCGCCTCCTCCTCGTGGACCCCGCGCCTCCCGCCCCCACACCCCACCGCACTCCCGAAGTCCCCGGCATCCCGGCCTGGTTCAAGCTCCGCGTCAAGGAACAGGCCACCTGGCGCGAGCTCGCGTACACCGCGCTGCTCGCCCTCGTCCTGTGGCCCCTGGACCTTCTGATCCTCGCCTGCACCCTGGGCGCCCCCGCCCTCCTCATCGGCGCCCCCGCCCAACTCGCCCTAGACGGCGGCGAGATACGCGCGGCCAAGCTCTGGCTGGTCAGCGACTACCCGCACGCCTTCGCCACGGCCCTGCTCGGCCTTGCCCTGCTCGCCCCGCTCCTCTACCCCCTCGGCGCCTACGCCACCGCCCGAGCAGCCCTCGCCCGACTCCTCCTGGCCCCGCGCGAGGCAGAGTTGACGACCCAGTTGGCGGAAGTGACCCGCTCCAGGGCCCGCCTTGTCGACGCCTTCGAAGCCGAACGGCGCCGGATCGAGCGGGACTTGCACGACGGGGCCCAGCAGCGTCTGGTCGCCCTGACCATGACCCTGGGCCTCGCCCGGCTCGACGTCGCCCCCGAAAGCCCCCTCGCCGCCCAGCTCGCCACGGCACACGACGAGGCGGGGAACGTACTGACGGAACTGCGCGAGCTCATTCGCGGCATCCACCCCCAGGTCCTCGCCGACTACGGCCTCGCCGCCGCCATCGAGGACGCGGCCGACCGCTCCCCGATCCCCGTCGACACCGACCTGGACGGCTTGCCCCGCCTCCCCGAACCTGTCGAAGCCGCCGGGTACTTCACCATCCGCGAGGCGCTCACCAACATCGCCCGCCACAGCGGCGCGCCCCGCGCCCACATCCGGGCCCGCCACGAGCACGAGGTCCTGCGCATCGAGGTGCGCGACGACGGTGAGGGAGGCGCGGACCCCGCCCGAGGCAGCGGTCTGACCGGCCTCGCGGACCGGATCGCGGTACTCGATGGCACACTGACGGTCGCCAGCCCGCCCGGCGGCCCGACCGTCCTGTCCGTGGAGATCCCGTGCCGAGCCCAGCACCGCCCAGCTCTGACCGACTGAGGATCGTCCTCGCCGAGGACAGCGTGCTGCTCCGGGAAGGGCTCGTCGGCCTGCTCACCCGCTTCGGCCACGAAGTGGCAGCCGCGCTCGGTGACGCCGACGGCCTTCGCGCCGCCGTCGAGACGCACGCACCGGACCTCGTCCTCACCGACGTACGCATGCCGCCCTCCTTCCAGGACGAGGGCCTGCGCGCCGCACTCGCCCTGCGCGCCGAGCGACCGGAGCTGCCGGTCCTTGTGCTCAGCCAGTACGTGCAGCGTTCGTACGCCGCCGAGCTCCTGGACACCGGAGACGGCACCGGCGTCGGCTATCTGCTCAAGGACCGGGTGGGCCAGGTCGAGCAGTTCGCCGACGCGGTGAGGCAGGTGGCGAGCGGTGGCACGGTCGTGGACCCGGAGGTCGTACGGCAGTTGATCAGGCGCCGCCGCGACCCCCTCGAACAGCTCACGCCGCGCGAGCGCGAGGTGCTCGGCCTGGTGGCCGAGGGCAGGTCGAACGGCGCGATCGCCGCCGAACTCGTCGTCAGCGAGGCGGCGGTGGGCAAACACATCGGCAACATCCTCGGCAAACTGGACCTGCCGCCCGGGGACGGAACCCACCGCAGGGTGCTCGCGGTCCTCGCGTACCTGCGGGCCTGAGCGGCGCCGGCCCCCCGAACAGGCCGACCTGACGATCCTGACGATCCGTGCAATGGCCATCGGTCGGGTCGATTACGATCCTGAACCATGAGCACGTCAGACCAGACAGAGGCAGGCGACACGCCGGGCTTCACGCCGCGCTTCACCCCGCGCCAGGCCCGGCGCATACGGATCGCCGCGGCCTCGGTGCTTATGGCAGCGGCGGCCGTGGTGCTCGCCGTACGCATGGCGAGCCGGTCGTCCGTCCTGGTCGTGGGGGTGTACGGGCTGCTGCTCGTCCTCTGCGGCCTGGTGATCGAACTCAGCAGGCGCGGAAGGACCAGGCTCGGCAGCTATCTCCTCGCCGCAGGCCTGGTGGCGGCCCTCGTCATGGACTGGGTGGTGCTTGCCTGACCGCAGAACGTGCAAGAAGCCCCTCGCTCGCGCGAGGGGCTTCTCACTGTCTGTGCGCCGTCAGGGACTCGAACCCCGGACCCGCTGATTAAGAGTCAGCTGCTCTAACCAACTGAGCTAACGGCGCCTGGTGACAAGAAAATAATACCTGGTCCCGGAGGGTGCTCAGGACCGTGCCCAGACCGGCGCCCGGGACCGCTGACCTGCGCCCCTAGATCGCCAGCGAGAGCAGCACCGGCGCCGCCCCGCGATTGAGCGTCTCGGCCGCCTCCCGCAGCCGGTGCGCGTGCTCCACCGGCAGGGAGAGGGCCAGGCAGCCGACGGCGGAGCCCGCGGTGATGGGGACGGCGGCGCAGACCGTGCCGACCGCGTACTCCTGGAGGTCGAGGACCGGGACCGTCGCGGGCTGGGCGGCGAGGCGGTTCAGAAGGACTCGTTCGTTCGTGATCGTCCGCGAGGTGAGGCGGGCCATCTTGTGGCGGGAGAGGTGATCCCTGCGCCCGTTCAGGTCCAGCTGGGTCAGCAGGCTCTTGCCGACCGCGCTGGCGTGCGCGGAGGAGCGGAAGTCCACCCACTCGTTGACCGCCGGGGTGGCGGGCCCTTCGGCGCAGTCGGTGATCTTGACTTCGCCGTCTTCGTACCGGCTGATGTAGACGGCCGCGCCGATCGAGTCGCGCAGGCCGTCGAGCGTCACCTGGAGCTTCTCCCGCAACACCTGGTCGCGACGCTGGGCGGCGCCTAGGTGGGTGAGGGAGGGGCCTGTGATGTACGCGCCGTCGGCATTCTGTTCGACGTACGCCTCGCGGCGCAGCATGCGGAGCAGAGTGGTGAGCCGGGGTGCGGGCAGCTTGGTCTGCCGGGCGAGCTCGGCGTCGGTCACGCCGGTGTCGTGCCGGGCGACGATCTCGAGCACTCGCAGAGCGTTCTGCACCGAGTGCTGCGGCGTGGTCGGCTCGTGTTTCAGCGCCACGACTTCCCCCTGCGTGGAACGGTTCCGGACAGTTGGGCTCCGTCCACGATAGCCGCCAAGAGGTCAACATGGAGCGGTTGTTGGCGAGATTCATGCCCCATCTCGGCCCTGTCAGCAGCGACGCGCCACTCTGGCATATGCCAGAGTCATGCCCCCGGATTGAAGTCGGGAGAAAACCTACTCTCGCGTAGCGGTTCGGCCAGGACTGGGTCTCGTGAAAAACGAGGCGGGACCGTGGCCTGACGCCACGGTCCCGCCTCGAACTGATCTTCCCCGCCGCTTACAGCACCGCGGAGAGGAACTCCCTGGTCCGCTCGTGCTCCGGCTCCGTGAAGATCTTCTCCGGTGTCCCGGATTCGATGACCCGGCCCGAGTCGAACATCAGGACCTGGTCCGAGATGTCCCGGGCGAAGTTCATCTCGTGGGTCACACAGAGCATCGTGATGTCCGTGGTGTGTGCGATGTCTCTGAGGACGTCGAGGACGCCGGCCACCAGCTCGGGGTCCAGCGCGGACGTGACCTCGTCAAGGAGCAGCACCTGCGGGCGCATCGCGAGGGCGCGCGCGATCGCGACGCGCTGCTGCTGACCGCCGGAGAGCTGGGTCGGGTACTTGTCGATGTGCTCGGTGAGCCCGACCAGGTCGAGCAGCTCGCGGGCACGCTGCTCCGCCTCGTCCTTGGAGAGGCCGAGCACCTGGACCGGCGCCTCGGTGATGTTGCGCAGGACCTTCATGTTCGGGAAGAGGTTGAACTGCTGGAAGACCATCCCGATGTTCTTGCGGACCTCGCGTATGTACTTCTCGCTCGCCGGCACGAGCTTGCCGTTCTTGCTCTCGTGCGTGAGGTACTCGCCGCCGACCTTGATCGTGCCCTCCTCGGGCTTCATCAAGGTCATCAGGAGCCGCAGGATCGTCGTCTTGCCCGATCCGGATGGCCCGATCAGCGTGACGTGTTTGCCGGACGCGACGGAGAAGTCGAGTTCGTCGAGGACGACATGGCTGCCGAAGCGCTTGGTGACCTTGTCGAAGCGGATCAGCTCGCTGCCGTCCACCGTGGGATTGACGGTTTCGTTGGTGGTGCTGCTGTCAGCGGACAAGGCGACGCTCCAGGACTCGGAGAAGGACGGAAGCCGGGTAGGCAATGAGGATGAAGGCGATACCGACGATGCTGATCGCCTCGTAGGTGAAGGTCGTCTGGGTGAATCCCTTGGCCTCGCCCAGCATGTCCAGGGCGCCGATGGCGGCGATCTGCGGGGAGTCCTTGAGCATGGACACCACGTAGTTGCCGAGGGCGGGGATCACGCGGCGGATGGCCTGCGGCAGGATGATCGCGGTCCAGGTGCGGCGCTTGGGCAGGCTGAGCGCCGTGGCCGCCTCCCACTGGCCGACGGGAACGCCTTCGATGCCCGCTCGGTAGACCTCGGCGGTGTACGTCGAGTAGTGCAGGCCGAGGCCGACGATGCCCGTGGTGAGCGGGGACATCGTGGGGCCGAACTCGGGGACCACGGTGAACAGGAAGAACAGCTGCACCAGCAGCGGAGTGTTCCTGATGAACTCGGTGACGGCCGTCACCGGCCAGCGGATCCACGCCTGGTCGGAGCGCTGTGCGATCGCCCAGACCAAGCCGAGGGAGAACGCGATCAGGGTGCCCCAGGCGAGAGCCTGGAGGGTGACCAGCAGTCCGTCCCAGAAGTGCGGCATGAAGTCTTCGACATTGGACCAGTCCCACTTCACTTGGCACCCCCGGTACCGGTCACGGCGTCGATCGACGACTTGGAGCGCAGCCCGCTGAAGAGGCCGAGCTTCTCGGGCGCCAGGCCGACCCTCGTCTTCGCGTGCCGCTCAAGGAGCCGCATCCCGCGCGTCAGGATGAAGGCGAGGATGAAGTAGACCACCAGCAGCACGGTGTAGACCGGAGCGCTCTCGGCGGTGACGAGCCGCCACAGGTTGCCCGCGAAGGTCATGTCGGCCACCGAGATGAGCGTGACGAGAGAAGTGCCCTTGAGCAGCTCGATCAACAGGTTGTTGAACGGAGGCAGCATCTCGGGCCAGGCCTGCGGGAGCTCGATCTTCCACAGACGCTGTGCCTTGGTGAAGTTCAGCGCGACCCCCGCCTCGCGCTGCGCGACCGGCACGGCGGCAAGGGCGCCACGCACGATCTCTGAGCCGTACGCTCCGTACGTGATCCCGAGGGCCAGCACACCGGCGGCCATCGGCAGGAAGCTGTAGCCGAACAGCATCGGCACCGTGAAGGCCATCCAGAACATGAAGACCAGGGCCGACGTGCCGCGGAAGATCTCGAAGTAGGTCCCGGACAGGAAACGCACGATCCAGAGCGGCGACGTACGCAGCACACCGATCGGGAAGGCGATCACGAAGGCCAGGGCCGCGCTGTAGACCGTGATCTGCACGGTGATCCAGAGACCGGGAAGGAACCACGCCGTGATGAAGTCCGCCGTCATCATCAGGAGGCTCCCTTCACCGGCGGGCACAGATCGTCGAGCGTCAGATCGGTCATCTCGTCCTTGGTGAAGCCGAACTTGCCGACGACCCGCAGCAGTTCGCCGCTCTTCTTCATCTTGTGCAGCTCTTTGTTGAAGGCGTCACGGAGGTTCTTCTCGGAGAGCCGGAAGGCGAATCCGCCCGCGCCGTAGGCGGGCTTGCCGCCCACCTTCGGCTGGAAGGCCTCGGTCACCTCGGCGCGCTTGCTGCCCTTCACCACGTCACGGGTGGTGATGGCGGTGCCCGCGAAGGCGTCGACCCGGCCCTGCTCCACCGCGGCGAGGCCCGCCACGGGGTCCGGCAGGATGAGGATGTCCTTCACTCCCGCGTCCTCCGCGTAGGCGATCTCCGCGTACGCGGTGCCGCTGGCCAGTTTGAGCTTCTTCTTGACGATGTCCTCGTACCGCTTGATCCCGTGCGGATTGCCCTTCTTCACGATGAAGGCATCGAGCATCAGGTAGTCGGGGTCGGAGAACAGCACGCGCGCGCAGCGGTCCGGGTTGATGTACATCCCCGCGGACACGACATCGAACTGCTGCGCCTGGGTGAGCCCCGGTATCAGCGCGCCGAACTCGGTCGGTACGGCCGTCACATGCGGCACACCGAGCCTCGGGAAGATCACCTTGGCGATTTCCGGCGCCTCGCCGGTGACCTCGCCCTGCTTGTCGATATAGCCGAACGGGAGTTCTCCCGCAACGCCGATCCTCACGGTCCCCTTGTCGCGGAGCCGACTCAGCAGATCCCCGCCCTCAACTTTGCCCTCCTCCGGGACCTTGACGCACCCCGCAGCCCCCATAGCTCCGAGCGCCGCTGCTCCTGCGAGCAGGGAGCGGCGGCGAAGCCTGCTGCCTGTGAATCCCTCGTTGTTCTCATGTGGTGGAGCCATGGGCGCGCGGCTACCCGACTCGAAGCAAAATATGCGGGCCAATTTCGGCCCCTGATGCAATCGTTGTGGTCTTGACCCAGGGAGGAGCATGGGACACATGGCAGACCGATTCATCGAAGTCTCCCTCGCCAAGCGGGGAGTTCAGTGCACGGCAAAGCTGCTCGACGACCGGGCCCCTGTGACCTGCGCGGCGGTGTGGGAGGCGCTTCCGCTCAGCGAGGACGTCTATCACGCGAAGTACGCCCGCAATGAGATCTACGCCCTCTTTCCGGCTTTCGCGGACCGCGAGCCGCCCTTGGAGAATCCGACAGTCACCCCCATTCCCGGCGACCTCTGCTATTTCTCCTTCAACGGGACACAGCTGGGCACGCAGTCCTACGGGTACGAACCGGCCGCGGACGTCAAGGCGGGCGCCACGGTCGTGGACCTCGCCCTCTTCTACGAGCGCAACAACCTGCTGCTCAACGGGGACGTCGGCTGGGTCCCCGGCATCGTCTGGGGGCAGGTCGTCGACGGCCTCGACCGGATGGCCGAGGCCTGCAACGACCTGTGGCGCGGTGGCGCGCAGGGCGAGACGCTGAACTTCCGCAGAGCGTAGAGCCCGCCCGTAGCGGCAGGCGGTAGTCAGCCAACGGCGGGCGGCGCGATCTCCGCGCTGCCCGCTTCGTACAGCGCGTGCGCGGCCCGCAGGACGAGCGCGTCGGCGTGCCGCGCCCCCACGATCTGCACCCCGATGGGCAGCCCGTCGCGGTCCACCCCGCAGGGAACGGTCGCGGCCGGCTGCTGCGTCATGTTGAAGGGGTACGTGAACGGAGTCCATCCCGTCCACCGACGATGGCCTGAACCCTTCGGAACCTCCGCCCCCGCCTCGAAAGCGGTGATCGGCAACGTCGGAGTGATCAGGAGGTCGTACGTCTCATGGAAGCGGCCCATGCGACGGCCGAGCTCCATGCGTACGTCAACTGCAGCGAGGTAGTCGAGCGCACTTGACCGGGCGCCCTGCGCACAGATCTCCTGCAGCCCCGCGTCGAGCAGCTTCCGCCGGGCGGCCGGCAGGTGCTGGACCACCCGCGCCGCGCCGCTGAACCACAGGGTGTGGAAGGCCTCCACCGGGTCCGTGAAGTCCGGGTCGGCCTCCTCGACGTACGCCCCCTGCGCCGCGAGGGACTCCACCGCCTGCCGCACCGCGGCGGCGACCGCGGGCCGCACCGCCACCTGGTTGCCCAGCGAGGGCGAATAGGCGATGCGCAGACCGCGTACGCCTCCTTCGATACCCGCGCGGAAGCTGCCCTCCACAGGACCCAGCTGTGACCAGTCGCGCCAGTCCGGGCCGCTGATGACATCCATCAGGAGCGCCGCGTCCGCCGCGTCCCGCGTCATCGGGCCCACGTGCGCCAGCGTGCCGAACGCGGACGCGGGATACAGCGGCACACGGCCGTACGTCGGCTTCAGCGCGAAGATGCCGCAGAAGGAGCCCGGGATCCGCACCGAGCCGCCGCCGTCCGTGCCAAGGGACACCGGCGCCGCGCCGAGCGCCACGGCCGCCGCGCCGCCGCCGCTCGAACCGCCTGCGGTGCGCGAGGGGTCGTACGGATTGCGCGTGATCCCGCTCTGCGGACTGTCCGTGACGCCCTTCCAGCCGAACTCGGGCGTCGTCGTCTTGCCGATGAACACCGCGCCGTGCTCGCGCAGCCGCGCCACCGACGGCGCGTCCTCGTCCCAGGCCCCCGCCGCACTCACGGTCTTCGAGCCCCGCAGCGTCGGCCCGCCGCGCTGCAACAGGATGTCCTTGACCGAGACCGGCACCCCGTCCACAAGCCCCTGCGGCTCACCGCGCCGCCACCGCTCCGTACTCGCCTCGGCCTGGGCGAGTGCCTCGTCGGAGTCGATGCGCACGAACGCGTTCACCGTCGGCTGCACGTCCTGCGCCCTGCGCAGTGCGGCCCGTGTCGCGTCCACCGGACTGAATTCGCCCTTGGAATAGGCGTCGACGAGTTGTACCGCGGTGAGATCCGTGAGCTCGGTCATGCACGCTCCTCAGGGGGAGGGAAGTGGCCCGGAAATGATCAGTGCCCGCATCAGTGCCCGCACGCCCGGGGAATGATCAATTCCCCGGTACATACCCACGTTTCTTGTCGACCACGTTGGACAGGGGCCGACCGGCCGCCCACTCCTCGTACAACTCGACGAACTGCGCGCCCAGTTCATCGCGCCAGCCGACCACGTCGCCGCTCATGTGCGGGGACACGAGAAGTCCCGGCGCCGTCCACAGGGGGCTGTCGTCCGGCAGGGGCTCGTGCTCGAAGACGTCGAGCGCCGCCCCCGCGATCCAACGCTTCGACAGTGCGGCCGCGAGAGCGTCCTCCACGACGAGCGCGCCGCGCCCGATGTTGATGAAGCGCGCCGACGGCTGCATCATGCCGAAGCGCCGCTCGTCGAACATGCCGCGCGTGTCGTCCGTGAGCGGCGCCGCGCAGATCACCCAGTCGGCCCTCGCCATGAGCCGATCGAGTTCGTCGGGGCCGTGGACGCCGTTCCGCGCGCTGCGCCCCACGAGGGCGGTGATGATCCCGAGCCCCTTCAGCATGCGGACGATGGCGTGTCCGATCGGGCCCGAGCCCACGACACACGCGCGCGTGCGGGCAATTCGCTGGGTCTCGCGGTGCTGCCAGGTGCGCTCGTCCTGGAGCTTCAGGGTGCGCGGCAGATCCTTGGCCATGGCCAGGACGAGAGCGGCCACGTACTCGGCGATGGGCTGGTCGAAGACGCCGCGGGCGTTGGTGACCAGCGTGTCGGACTCGGCGAGTTCGGGGCACATCAGGCGGTCCACGCCCGCGCTCGCGGTGTGCACCCAGCGGGGCCTGGGCCCCTCGCCGGGCCAGGCCTGACGCACCGCGTCCGAGAGGAAGTTCCACACCAACAGCACGTCGGCGTGCGGGAGTTGGTCCGCCAGGCTGTCCGCGTCCGCGTGCAGGATCCGGGCGCGCCCTGTGAGGCTGCCGAGGCGGGGCGGCGGGGCGGGGGACGGGGCGTCAAGGACCAGAACGGTTGTATCGGACATCGGATCAGAGGTCGATTCGGACATCGGGGAGAAACCGTTTCGCAATGAGAGTCCGCTTCCCTGAGTTTTGTGTCGGCCAGAGCCGTCTGAGATGCGCGGATTGACCACGCTCGCACCTGAAACTACCTTCGTCAACAGAGGTGCTCTATCACAAGCACCCCACGACTGAGTACGCTCCGTGCGAGGTCGTAGCACACTCTGTAGCGCTTTCTTCGCGCCTTTTGCCCCATCCCGACGTCCCGGCGCGTCGCCGGTTCCGCATCATCTCCCGGCCCCCGGCCGGTCCCTCAAATGCACGCACGCACGAACTTGGGGCCTGCTCATGGACGTCTCCTTCCTTGGCGGACCACACCCTCAACGCGGTGTAGGTGTCGTCGCACCCTTCGATTTCGCACTCGATCGGGAGCTCTGGCGCTGGGTGCCGGACGAGGTCTCCCTCCACCTGACACGAACTCCGTACGTGCCCGTCGAGGTGAGCCTCGACCTGGCACGGCTCGTCAGCGAGCACGAAACGCTCGCCGAGGCGGTGCGTGCTCTGAGCGCCGCCGAACCCGAAGTCCTGGCCTATGCCTGCACGTCGGGCAGCTTCGTCGGCGGCATCGCGGGCGAGCGCGCGATGTGTGAGGCCATGAACCGCGAAGGCGCGGTTTCCGCCGTCACCACATCGGGCGCGCTGCTCGAGGCGCTCGACGATCTGGGCGCGCGGCGCATCGCGCTCGTCACGCCCTACACCTGGTCCGTGACCCAGTCCCTGGAGCACTACCTGGCCGAATCGGGTGTGTCCGTGACCGGGCGCGCCTACCTGGGCCTGACCAGGCACATCTGGAAAGTGCCCTACAAGGACGTGGCCGAGATGGCGCGCAGGGCGGTGCTCGGCGGCGCCGACGCGCTGTTCATCAGCTGCACCAACCTGGCGACGTACGACGTCATCCCGCAGCTGGAAGCAGAGCTGCGGATGCCGGTGATCTCAGCGAACCAGGTGACCATGTGGTCCGCCCTGCGTCGGCTGGGTACCCATGCCGTAGGGCCGTACCAGGCGCTGATCAATCCGAGTGCCAGGCCGGGCGCGGGCCCGGTCGCGGGGCCGGGCGAGCTGCCCGGCGTGGTGCCGGTCGATCCGCCCCAGGGCCTGCCCGAAGGACCACCACCGCTGCCTTGAAGGAGGCTGGAAGTGACGGCACTTGGATTCCTCTATCCGGGTCACTCGGCTGAGGACGACTACCCCCGTATGGAGCAGATGCTGGGGAGCGATGTCCGGCTGCAGGTTGTCCACACCGACATCGGCGAGGACGCGCACCGGGTCGACGCGCTCCTGGAGATGGGATCGACGGCACGGCTCGCCGCCGGGGTCGAGGAGCTGCGCATGTCGGGCGCGGAGGCGGTGGTGTGGGCCTGCACCAGCGCGAGCTTCGTCTTCGGCTGGGAGGGCGCGCACGACCAGGTCCGCGCCCTGGCCAGGGCGGCGGGCCTGCCGGCGTCCAGCACGTCCTTCGCGTTCGCCCACGCGGCACGTGAGGTGGGCGCGGGCAGGGTCGCGGTCGCGGCGACCTATCCGGAGGACGTGGCCGCGCTCTTCGCCACGTTCCTGAAGGCGTCCGGCACGGAGGTCGTCTCGACGCGGGGCAGCGGCATCATCACGGCGGCGGAGGTGGGCACGTGGGGCTGGGAGGAGGTCAGGGCCATGGCCCGCGCGGGCGACCATCCCGACGCCGACGCGGTCCTGCTCCCCGACACGGCACTGCACACGGCGGCGTACGTCCAGGAGCTTGAGCGGGACCTCGGCAAACCGGTCCTGACGGCGAACCAGGTGACGGTCTGGGAGGCCCTGCGCCTGTCCACGCGCAGGGTGAACGCGCCGTCACTGGGCGCACTGTTCACCAAGGAGCCGGTGG
Source organism: Streptomyces sp. NPDC055239 (assembly GCF_053606205.1). Taxonomy (NCBI): domain Bacteria; kingdom Bacillati; phylum Actinomycetota; class Actinomycetes; order Kitasatosporales; family Streptomycetaceae; genus Streptomyces; species Streptomyces sp. NPDC055239. The sequence continues at coordinate 253,194 of NZ_JBSGRD010000002.1, forward strand.
TGCAGGTGAGGGAGTAGCCGGGCGCCCGCCCGCAGCGCGGGACGCCCCCGATCCCCGGGAATAAAACGGAGCCACCCTCCTGTTGCCCCCTGCGGAGCAAGAAGACCCGCAAAAGTACGCGCAGCAGGAGGCAGGCCCCCGTGACAGTGGACCCGAGCGACGACATCCGCGGCGACCGGCACGGCACCGCGCCGGTCCCGCTCTCCGTACTGGACCTGGTGACCGTGGGAGCGGGCCGGACAGCCACCGACGCCCTGCGCAAGAGCGTGGAGATCGCCAAGCTGGCCGAGGGCCGCGGCTACCACCGCTACTGGGTGGCCGAGCACCACTCCATGCCGGGCGTGGCCTCCTCGTCCCCGGCGGTCATCCTCGCCCACCTGGCCGCCCACACGGACCGCATCCGCCTGGGCTCGGGCGGCGTCATGCTGCCCAACCACGCCCCCCTCGTCATCGCGGAGCAGTTCGGCACCCTGGAGGCGATGGCCCCGGGCCGCGTCGACCTGGGCCTTGGCCGCGCCCCGGGCACGGACGGCGCGACCGCCGCCGCCCTGCGCAGGACGGACCGCCTGAACGAAGGCGCCGACGACTTCCCGCAGCAGCTCGCCGAGCTGACCCGCTTCCTGGACGACGATTTCCCCGACGGTCACCCGTACGGCCGTATCCACGCCGTCCCCGGTCCCGTCCAGGCCACCTCGCCCGGCGGCGTCCAGTCATCGCACCGCCCGCCCCTGTGGCTGCTGGGCTCGTCCGGTTTCAGCGCCCGCCTTGCCGGAGTCCTCGGACTGCCCTTCGCCTTCGCGCACCACTTCTCCGCGCAGAACACGATCCCGGCGCTCGACCTCTACCGGGAGTCGTTCAAGCCGTCCGCGGTCCTCGACGAGCCGTACGCCCTCATCGGCGTATCGGCGCTCGCGACCGACGAGGAGGGCGAGGCCCGGCGCCAGGTGCTCGCCGCGGCCCTGAACATGGTCCGCCTCAGGACCGGGAAGCCGGGGCTCGTCCCGACTCCTGAGGAGGCGGAGGCGTACGAATTCAGCGAGATGGAGCGGGAGTTCGTCAACAGCTGGAACTCCAACGTCATCTACGGCACCGCCGACCAGGTCCGCACCGGCCTCGACGACCTCGCCAAGCGCACGGGCGCCGACGAGCTGATGATCACGGCCAACGCGCACAGCGGCGAAGTGCGGCTGCGTTCGTACGAGTTGATCGCGGACGCGTACGGCCTGCCGGGCGCGTAGCCGTCACGCCCAGCTCTCACTCGCAATCCTCAACCGGCGGCGAGCAGCGCGGAGATACGATCCGGCGCCACCGGGCGGGAGTACAGCCACCCCTGCCCGGTGTCGCACCCGATCCGCCGCAACCGCGCCGCCTGTGACGTGGTCTCCACGCACTCCGCGGTGACCGTGAGCCCGAGCCGGTGCGCGAGTTGCACCAACGCCTCGACGATGACCTCGTCGGCGGGGTTGATGTGCGCCTCGCCCGCCTCCGCGTCGTACTGGAACCCGCGTACGAACGAGCCGTCCAGCTTCAGGACGGACACCGGAAGCCTGCTCAGGTACGCGAGGTTCGAGTACCCCGTGCCGAAGTCGTCGATGGCGATCCGCACCCCCATGTCGCTGAGCGACTGAAGGGCTTGCAGCGGGCGGCCCGCCGAGCCCATCACCGCCGACTCGGTGAGCTCGAGCTGGAGCAGCTCCGGGGCGAGGCCCGTCTCGGCGAGGATCTCCGCGACATCGGTGACCAGGTCCGAGTCCCACACCTGCCGCACCGCGACGTTGACGCTCATGAAGACCGGCGGCCGCTCCGGGTGGTCCAGCTGCCACTGCCGGGCCTGGCGGCACGCCGTGCGAAGGACCCAGCGGCCCAGCTGCACGATCGAACCGTCCTCCTCGGCAAGGCCGATGAACCGATTCGGCGTGAGAAGCCCGAACTGCGGATGCTGCCACCGCACCAGCGCCTCGACCCCGCGCACCCCGCCGTCCTCCAGACGCACCAACGGCTGGTAGTCGAGGACGAATTCACCCCGGTCGACGGCCGGACGCAGTGAACTCGACAGCGTCTGGCGTGTCATGCGGTGGGCGTTGCGCTCGGGGTCGAAGAGCGTCCAGCGGGCCTTGCCGTCCGACTTCGCCCAGTAGAGCGTCGTGTCGGCGGCCTGCATCAGACACGTCGTCGTGGTCCCGGCGGCGCGCCGCTCCACGACGCCGATCGACGCCGAGACGGAGAGCCGCTGGCCCGACAGGTCGAAGGGCTCCTGCAGTGCCTTGAGCGCCGCGTCGGCGAGGTCGGCCAGCTGGTCCGTGCCCGTCGAGTCCTCCACGAGCAGCGCGAACTCGTCGCCGCCGAGCCGCGCCACCAGGGGCGCCGTCGCTCGGCCGTGGGCGGCCTCGTCGGCGCAGCGCGTGAGCCGCTCCGCGACTGCCGCGAGCAGCCGGTCGCCGACCCGGTGGCCGAGAGTGTCGTTGACCGCCTTGAACCCGTCGAGGTCCAGATAGCAGAGGCCGATACGGCCGGTTCCCGTGTCGTCGTACGCACCCGCTTCGAGGGCGACGGCAAGGCGTTCGAAGAACAGGCTGCGGTTGGCCAGCCGGGTCACCGGGTCGTGCATCTGCAGATGCCTCAGCCGGTCCTGGAGCTCGCGGCGCGCGCTGATGTCGGTGGCGGCGAGCAGCACCGTACGACCGCCGGGCATCGGCGAGACGGTGATCTGGACCCACAGCGAGTGCCCGTCGGGATGTTTCAGACGCCGGGTGCAGCGCAGCTTCGCCTGGCGCCCGCGCAGCACCTCGCGGTACGCGTGCCAGACGCGGGTGTCCGACGCCAGGTCCACCAGATCGGCTGCGAGGCGCCCCGCGAGATCGTCCGGGGCCGCTCCGAGCAGTTCGGCGAGCGCGTCGTTGGCGTCGATGACGAGGCCGTCGCCGTCCACGACGCCGAGGGCGAGAGGGGCGGCAGCGAACGCGGCTCGGTGATCGGGTTGCTGCCCCGGATGGCGACGCTCCGTAGTGGGCGCCTCGGCGAGTTCGGGTGCTGTGACCGCTGTGACAGCTGTGGGCGCTTGGCCTTCAGACGTTCCGTTCACCACTTGCCCCCTCAGTGCAGTTGTTCGGCGAGGCCGGGCCCGCGCAGGAAGGTGTGCCGATCATAGGGGCTGGCCCGACGGCGCTTCCAGCCGCAGCGCGGTACCGCGTGGCGGTCGCGGTCGGCATAGGACAGGCGCATGCCCGGCGTGAGTTTGGCGCCCCGACCGGTGGCAGATCGTTTCTGCTCACCCCGGTACCGCTTCCCTTGCGCCTCAATCTGCTCGGCGACCACTTGTGACGTTCGGTGAACACCCGGCGGGTCGTCGACCACCCGATCGGGTCAGATAAACAGGGCATATGTAAATAAAGCGTCACAAAATGGGTGGGATGCCCCGTAATCCCTGCCCGGAGGTGGACGTGCCGCGTCAGCTACCCCGCTGGGGACTCACCCGTGGAGGGGAGAGATCCCGGCTGCACAGCACGGCCGCCGCCCTCACGTCCTTGACCGCGCTCGCCGCCACGGGGCTCGTCGCGGGCCCCGCCATCGCCCAGACCTCGGCGGTGCCCTGCGCACTCCAGCGCACAGCGGCGCATCACTCGGAGGGCCTGGACACCTGGAACACCGCCTATACGCGCCCGAACCGGACCCTGGACGCGGCGATGGTCTTCCTCTCCTTCCCCGACTCCCCGCCCCGGAGCACCCCCGAGGACCTGGCGGGCGACTACTTCCCCGCCACCAGCCAGTTCTTCGACCGCGCCTCCTACGGCAAGTTCACGCTGCGCCCGCACCCCCAGCGCCAGTGGGTCGAGATGCCGGACTACTCCACCTCGTACGCCATACAGCGCGACTGGAACCCGGCCCGGCGCAGCGCCTATCTGCGGGACGCGGTGGCCGCGGCCGATCCGCACGTCGACTTCTCGCGGTACGACGTCGTCTACTTCGTCGCCGACCCGGACGCGCCCGGTGTCGACTCCGACGCTACGAAGGTCGTCAACTTCGATCGGCCGATGCGTGCCGACGGAGTGGACATCAGGCGCATCGTCACGGTCTTCGAGCGGCATCCGCCGGACCGCAACGTCCTCGCCCACGAGACCGGCCACGTCTTCGACCTGCCCGACCTCTACCACCGGCCGACCGACGGCAAGGGCGACTGGGACACGCACGTCGGCGACTGGGACGTCATGGGCAGCCAGTTCGGGCTCGCGCCCGACCTCTTCGGCTGGCACAAGTGGAAGCTCGGCTGGCTGGACCAGCGGCAGGTCGTGTGTGTGGAGGGCGGGGCGCGGCGGCTGACCCTGGAGCCGCTCGCGGCACGGCCCGCGCGCGGGGGCGTCGGCGGCACCAGGCTGGCGGTCGTCCGCACCGGCCTCGACAGTGCGATCGCCATCGAGGCGCGCGGCGCGGTGGGCAACGACCGGGCGACGTGCAGGGAGGGGGTGCTCGCCTACCGCGTACGCAACGAGGCGCCCTCCGGGGGCGGACCTGTCGAGGTCGTCGACGCCCACCCGGGCTCGGACGCGTGCTGGGGCGACTCGGTGTATCCGCCGCTCGCGGACGCGCCGGTGGGTGCGGGGGAGAGCTTCACGGTGCCGGGCGACGACGTACGCATCGAGGTCGAGGGCCGGACGGCCACGGGGGCGTGGACGGTGAAGGTGTCGGCGGACTGAGCCGGGCTTTCTCCGGTGCCGCCGCCGGTGCCGGTTCCGGTTCCGGTTCTGGGCATGAAAGAAGCCCCCCGCTTGCGCGAGGGGCTTCATTCTGTCTGTGCGCCGTCAGGGACTCGAACCCCGGACCCGCTGATTAAGAGTCAGCTGCTCTAACCAACTGAGCTAACGGCGCCTGCTGACGTCGTAGACCTTAGCACCCTGATCGCCGCCAGGAAAAATCGAAATCCGGACCGCTGAACCGGCCGCCGCACGGGCCGCGCGGACACAGGCCCAGAGCGCCACCTCGGGTCCCGGAAGCCAGGGATGCCGGGCGTCGGGGGCCACCAGCCAGCGCGATTCGAGGTGCCCTTCGAGGCGGCCTGGCAGCAGTGTCTCCCGGTCGTCGTCCACGGCGATCGGCGGCACCGTCACCGCGTCCCCCGTGCCGTGGCAGAGGACGCCGGGCACGGCGCGGCCCCACTCCTCCCACTCCAGGAGCGAGGGCAGCCGCTGGGCGGTGCCGGGGGCGGCGAAGAGGAGCATGCGGCCGCGGTGCGCCGCGACGGGGCCGGATCCTGGGCCTTCCTCCCACAGGCAGTCGAGCATCCGGCGGCCGAAGACCGCCGGGACGCTCACCACGTCGAAGACGGAGCCGCAGGGGAGGACGGCGGGGGCGGTGGGCCGGCTGCGCCAGTGGATGAGGGCGCTGCGCGGATACGTTTCCGCGGAGGCGAGCCAGGCGGCTCCCTCGGTGGTGACGTCGGAGCTGTTCTGGACGCCGGCGGGGGCAGGGCCGGGGTGGAGACGTGTACTGCTCATGGCGAATAGATCTACCGGGGGCCGACGTTCCGATTCTGAGAGTTGCCAGAAACCAGGACACCAGGATGTGGGGAGGAGTACCTTGCCCTCCGCGGCATATGCCCCGTGATCTTTTGGGGGCGCGCGAGGGGGCTGTAGGGAGGCCTGCGGAGGTCTCTGCGGGGGGTCGAGGTGTGGTTACGGGGGTCTTCTGCGAGGGTCCGCGATAAGGCTGCGAGGGTCTCTGTGAGAGGTCCGCGGTAAGGCTTGCGGTGGTCTCTGCGAGGGGGCCGCGAGAGTCCGCGCGGGGCTTGGCCGGGTTTCTCGCGAAGGGCCCCTGGCGGGTGTTTCGCAGGGCCCTCGCACTCCCAGTCCTCGCGTCCCTCAGGCCTCCCGCCTTGTCGGGTCCTCAGGCCTCCCGCCCCGGCGGACCCTCAGGCCTCCGGCCCCGGCAGCTCCTCAAGCCTCCCACCCCGGCAGCTCCTCAAGCCTCCCACCCCGGCAGGCCCTCAGGCCTCCGGGCCGCCGCCGCCCGCACCGGCACCGCGCAGCAGATCCCGGCCGAACTCGACCATCTTCTTCGCGTAGTCCTCGGTCCACTGCGCGCGCTCGGCGATCACGGCGGGCGTGAGGCGGTCGAAGCGTCGGGGGTCGGCGAGCTGCGCGGCCGCGATCGCCTGGAACTCGACCGCCCGGTCCGTCGCGGCCCGGAAGGCGTGGGTCAGCTCTGTGGCCCGGGACAGCAGCTCCTGCGGGTCCTCCATCGACTCCAGGTCGAAGAAGTGCTCCGGGTCGGCGACGGCTTCCGCGGGCTCGAAGAGCAGGGGCGCGGGGCGCATGCGCTGCTCGGTCCGGGACCGGTCGGGCTCCGCCATGGTTCTTCCTCCTCGTACGGTTCTCGGCCGTGGGGGGCCGTCTTCCATTCTCCCCTGCTGCGCAAGGGGGCCCTGTGCCCAGGGCTGCGGGGGCTGTGGGTGCTGCGGGCCTAAGGCCGCCAGGCCACGCGGTGTTCGGACCACTGCGCCCACGTCGACATCATTGCTTCCCAGCCGTCCGGGAACTTCACCGTCACGCCCAGCTGGACCGGTTCCGTCGAAGGGTGGTCGTCGAGCAGTTCGCTGACGCCCGCGCGGCAGACCACGATGCAGGCGTGCCGGTGGCGGGACGCGAGGACACAGAGGCGGCCCGTCTCCAGATGGAACGCGGTGGCGTCCGGGCGCCCCGAGAGCGGGTGAAGGACCACCGTCACATCGAACTCGCGGCCCTGGAGCCGGTTGGCGGTGTCCACCGTGACGTCCGTGACGCCCAGCGCCGCGAGGGACGCGCGCACCGCCGCCGCCTGGTCGCGGTGGGCGGTGCCGACGGCGATGCGGTCGGCCGTCAGGGGAGTGGGGTCCGGGTCGCGCTCCGACGTGGCGGCGCCGCCACGGTCCAGGAGACGCCGGACGACCTGGGCCACCGCGCGCACGGCCTCGGGGTCGGTCCGCGGTGTGTTCCGCGCGGGCAGTTCGAGCAGGCCCCAGCCCGACTCCGCCGCCTCGTCGATCACCCGGTCAGGACCCGAACCGTCCGACGGAACGCCGAAGCCGAGCGTCCTGTCGCCGTGGTCCGTGCCGCTGCGGAAGGGGGTGTACGGATAGAACGCGGCGGAGACCAGCGGGGCCGCCGACGCGGGGAGCCGCCAGGACACCGGCAGGCGGTGCTGGGGCAGTTCGGGGTTGTGCGCGAGCAGCGTCGTCACGGCGCTGGCCGAAGGGTCGTACGCCAGGCCCGCCCACTGTTCGGCGCCCACGATCGAGAACGGGTCGAGCTGGCCGGGATCGCCCACGAACAGGGCCCGCTCGAAGAGCCCGGCGACGGCGAGCAGCGCGTCCGAGCGCATTTGATACGCCTCGTCGACGATGGCGTGCCCCCAGGGCGCGTCGAGCTTGGCGACCTCGACGTGCGCCCACTTCGCGGCGGTCGACACGACGACGTCGAGTCCGGCGAGGTCGCCGACCTTCGTGGACGTACGGACGAAGGGCAGATCGTCCAGGGCCTTGTCGTACGCGTCCGGGTCGCTGCTGTGCAGACGGCCGACCGGCAGCTCGGGGTCCTTCTCGGCGAGCCGCAGGACCAGGTCGTCGACCTGGGCGTTCGTCTGCGCGATCACCATCAACGGGCGTCCGGCCGCCGCCAGTTCGCGGGCCGCCCTGACGACGAGGGTCGACTTGCCCGCGCCGGGCGGCGAGTCGACGACGACACCGCGGTGCGTGCCGTGCAGCGTGTCGTGCAGGATCGCGTCCGTGGCGCGGGTGGCCGCCGCGCCGGGGTCGAAGGAGGCGCGGTCGGCGGAGGCACTGTTGAAGGAGGCGCTGTCGAAGGGGGCGGTGGGACTCACAGGGTGTCCTCCGGCGTCACGGGGTCGGGGCGCTCGGCGGCTTCGCCCGGCGGGCCGCCGTGGGTCCAGGGAGTCTCGTCGGGTTCGGGGAGCTTGGGGCCGCCGCGCTGCTCGTGCTCGAAGAGCGTCCAGCAGATCCGGTCGCCCTTCTCCGGCACGGATCCTGGCTCGGGCTCCTTGCCGCGGCCCATCTTGTCGGTGACGCGGAGGATGACAGTGCCCGCACCTTCGTGGGCGACGAACTCGGCCGTCTGCGGTTTGCCCAGCAGCGAGCGGTACACTTTCGCGCGCTCGGCCAGGTGCGGGTGGTCGTCCGTGCGGACCGTGACCAGGGGGCGCGGCCTTGGACTCTTGCTCTCGCTGTACGCCATGACCACCTCGGTCACCTCGCCCGCGAACGCCTCGCCCGCGAGCCGGCGGCCCGCCATCACCAGGGGGTCGTCGAGTGCTTCCTGGGCATCGAGCCTGGACTGCTCGCGCTCGCGCGCGGCGAGCTTGTTCGCCGCCGTCACCGCGTCGTCGATGCGGGGCTGCGGGGGTTCGCCGGCCGTCACGCGGTCCCGGTGGCCGGTGAACGACCAGCGGTCGCGGGTCCAGCGGTCGGCGGCGTGCGGGGCCTCGGGGAGCGTGCAGAGCGCGTCGAGGCCCCGCCACACCGCGTCCCAGGTGGGGCGGGTCCTGCTCTCGATCAGGGAGCGGATCTCCCGCTCGGCCGCGGCCAGTTCGGCGAGGCGGGTGTCCGCCTCGATGCCGTCCTCGGCTGCGGCGAGGGTGCCGCGCGCGCGGTCGTAGCGCTCGATGGCCGGGGCGAGGAGGCGGTTGTCGAACGCCGGGTCGGTGGCGGGGCCCGCGGGCGGGCAGAGCAGCTGGCCGTCCTTGTCCCGCGCCAGCTCGGCGCGGAGTGCGGCGTCGGCCCCGGAGGTGCCTTCCGGGGCCTCGATCCAGGCGAGCAGGGCGCCCAGGTGCTGGTCCTCGATGCTCGACTGGCCGGTGGCCCAGTGCCGGGAGAGCAGTTCGGTCATGGCGACGAGGAGGGAGGAGCCGGGGACGCGGGCCCGCTCTCCGAAGTGGGTCAGCCAGCGGCCGAGCAGAGGGGCGCGGGGCGGGGCGGGATACGGGGTCTCCGGGTCCTGCTCGGCGGTGCGGCGAAAGCGGGTGGAACGGCCGATGAGCCGTACGAAGTCGATGCCGGCGCGGCTCGGGACGATCAGCTGCGGTGCGTCCGCGCAGAGTTCGACCTCCACCTTGACGCGCTTGCCGGTCTCCGGGTCCTTCTCGCTGCGTTCCGCCGCTTCGACGTCGTCCGCGAAGGTGTCGACGTACTCCAGGACGGTGTCCGCGAGTTGGGCGAGGAAGGTGAAGCGGAGGTCGCGGTCGCGCGGCTGGGGGACGAGGAGCACGCGGGGCGATGTCCGCTCGGTCCCGACGAGCGCACCGAGCGGGGCGCCCGCCTCGCCGGCGGTGATGAGGGGGACGAGGACGAGGGGGCGCTGGGAGAGGTGCCGGTGCCGTGCCGTCGCTCTCGGCTGAGCACGGCCGGTGCTCACCGCTTCCAGGCGGGCCAGGTTGTCGATCAGTGACACGGTCGGGGGGCCTCCATCGTCTGCGGGCCGTACGTGGTTGCCCCGCCGCTTCGCGGCGGGATTTCCCCACCCGCCCACCGGTTCACCCGGCACCAGCCGTTCACGAAGTGCCCCCGCCGGCCAACGCCTCTTCCCGCAGCGCCGCAGCCCTCCGCAGCGCCGCCACCGTCGGGTCAGCCGCGTCGCCCGATGTGCCGTTCGCCGCGGAGAGGACCCCCGTCACCGTCGTCAGGCCGCCCAGTTCGCCCCGCAGCGCGCGGCCCAGGGCCGTCACCGCGTCCTGTTCGCGGGAGCGTTCGCGGCAGTGGAAGGCCAGTTCGCAGGCGGCCAGGCACTCGGGGGCGTAGGTCGCGGGGACCGATTCGACCGCTGCCGTCAGGTCGGCCGCGGGGCGGGTCACGTCGAAGGTGGTGCCCTCAGGGAGCGCCGCCGCGATGTCCTCGATGCGGGTCAGGCGCGCCAACTGGCGCCTGGTCACCGAGATTTGTTTGCGCACGTCGATCGCCGACGCCGTCGGGAGGTTCGAGAAGTCCTTGGGGCAGACCAGGAGCACGTGGTGCCGGACCTGGGGCGCGGGCTCCATGCGGGCCGCCACCCGCTCGAGCGCCAGTGCGTACACCGCGGACTGGCGCGCCGCCGCGCCCACCTTCGCCGCGTCCGCCGAGCCGTCGATCATCGGGAAGGACTTGATCTCGACGACCGTCCAGGTGCCGTCGGGGTGGATCACCACCGCGTCCGGTTCGAGGAAGGCGGGTGTTCCGGCGACGTCCAGGGCCAGCATGGGGTGGTCAAGGAGGGTCCAGCCCTCCGTCGAGGTCGCCTCGCGCAGCGCGAGCGAGGTGCGGGCCGCGCGGCCTTCGGGGCCCACCGCGGCCAGGTCCGGGACGGACGATTCGCCCGGCACCGGCTCTGGACCGCCCCCGAGCCTGCCGTGCACCAGGCGCAGCAGCTCCGCGCCGCCGTCCGCCTTGACCTTCGCCTCGAAGGCATTGCCCCGCATGAACGCGAACTGCGACTGCCCGAAGGGAGCGGGGGAGCCGAGCGACTGCGCGAGGGTCGCCTTGTCCACGCCCGCGCCGTCGAGCAGCGCGCGCCTGTTGCACCCCGGATTCGCGGCGAGAGCCGCGAGGGCGCGTGCGTCGAGCGGCTGAGCGGGGACGTCAGGACCGCGCAGCTCAGCGAGACGCTGTCGCAGCGCTGTCCCCCGCGTCGGCGGATCGGGCACTCGACTCGGCGTGTGGCTCGGCGGGCCGCTGACGCGGCCGGGGAATTCGCTCACCTGTCGAAGTCTGGCACTCGGCACTGACAATTGAGGACTCTGGGGCGGACGAGGCCGAAGACGAGCCCGCGACGGACGCCGCGTTCGATCCGGCCACCACCCCCGACGACGGACGCGCGACCGCCAGCGGCAGCCGCACCCTGGCCTTCACCCGGTCCGCGAGCCGCAGCACGGGCCGTACGAGAAGCAGGCCGACGCCCATCACCACGGCGCCCGCGACCGCGTCGAGGAAGTAGTGGTTCGCGGTGCCCATCACGACGATCGTGGTGATCAGCGGATAGCCCACCGCCGCGACCTTGGCCAGCGGCGAACGCCCGTGGCGCCACAGCATCACACCGCACCACAGCGCCCAGCCCACGTGCAGACTCGGCATCGCCGCGTACTGGTTGGTCATGCCGCCGAGCCCGCGCGGCGCACTCGCCTCGCCGCCCCACCAGCCGTAGTCGCTGTACTGCGCCATGGTGTCGACGAAGCCGTGGCCCGCGCTCAGCAGGCGGGGCGGGCAGGTCGGCAGGAGCGTGAAGCCGACCAGGCCGATCAGGGTTGAGGTCATCAGCCACGCGCGTGCGGCACGGAACTGGACCGCGTGGCTGCGGAAGACCCAGACGAGGATCAGGGGCGTCACCACATAGTGCAGCGACGCGTACCAGAAGTCGGCGGGGACGCCTATCCAGGCATGCTCGGTGAAGAGACGGTTCAGGGGGCTCTCGGCGTTGAGGCGCAGGAACTTCTCCACGCGGAGGATGCCCACGCCATGGTCGACGGCGGTGGACACGTCGCCGCGCGCCAGTAGCCGTCCGGCCGAGTAGAGGGCATACACCACCAGAATCAGCGGCAGCTCCGTCCACCAACGAAGCCGAAGCCCACCGGTGCCCCCGGTGCCCGGTGTGTCCCTCTGCGGCATCCGGTCGTTCCCCCATCCGTTCTTGGTCATGCGGTGTTCGCCGCCGCCTCACCTTACGGCGTGGGCGACAGCGCCCTGAGGCGGTCCCCGGTGGTCTTAGACGCTGAGATCGACGAGCGGGTTGCTCCTTGTGGGCACGGAAGATCGCGTGGTGGGCGCGGATGATCGCGACATCGCGCGTGAGTGATGATGGAGGGTACGGACAGCTGTCTGTCCGCGGAAATCGCTCTATGACAGCTGATGGTCTCCACCGATGGCTGTCGGCTCGGAAAGGCTCGACATGGCACCGCGCATCCTGCTGGCCCGGCACGGACAGACCGAGTGGTCGCTGTCCGGAAAGCACACCGGCAGGACGGACATCCCGCTCCTCGAAGAGGGCCGCGACGGCGCGAAACTCCTGGGTGATCGCCTGCGCCAAGCCCCCTTCGACGGCCTCCCGGACGTCGAGGTGCGCACGAGCCCCCTCTCCCGCGCGCGGGAGACCTGCGAGATCGCGGGCTTCGGGGACCGCGCCACCGTCTGGGACACGCTCATGGAGTGGGACTACGGCTCCTACGAGGGAATGACGCCGGCCGAGATCCAGGACGTGCGCCCCGGCTGGTTCATCTGGCGCGACGGCGTCCCCGGTGGCGAGACCCTGGAACAGGTCACCGCCCGCGCGGACGAGGTGGTGGACTGGGCGCGCGGCGCGGACCGCGATGTCCTGGTCTTCGCGCACGGGCACATCCTGCGGTCCATCGGCGCACGCTGGCTGGGCCTCGGCATCGAATTCGCCGCCCGCATCCGCCTCAACCCGACCTCGATCTCCACCCTCGGCTGGGCCTACGGCGAACCGGCCGTCGAGTCGTGGAACGACACGGGGCACCTGTCGCAGTAGTAGCAGTACTAACTGCCTGTCTATACGACCCGCGGCAATGAAGCATGCCGCTCCAGGAAGCCGCACACCCCCGAGGCCCGCCGGTGCGGAAGCAGCACCCGGGCCGTCGTGGCGAGCATCGACTGGATGCGTGACGACTGCACCTCGTCGAGGAGACCGAGCACCCGCAGCCCCGCCGTCGCCGCCTCGTCCGGGCGGCCCGCGCGGGCCAGGTCGTCGGCGAGCTCGGCGGTGTAGAGGGCGATGTTCCGGGTGAACTGCGGGGTCTGCGCCGATGCCACGCTCACCGCGCGCCGTGCGTGCAGGGACGCCCGGTCCCACTCGCCGAGCGCCGACCAGCACTGCGCCTCCAGGCCCTCCAGCTCGGCGGGACCGTAGAAGCTCATCCACTCCGGGTCGGTTTCCGAAGTGCCGCGGTCGAAGAGGATGTGCGCGCGGGTCAGCGACTGCTCGCAGCCCAGCCGGTCGCCGAGCCCCGCCCAGCCTCCTGCCTCGCGCATCGCGAGGAGCGAGAGCAGCCGCGACGACGCGAGGTGGCGGGCGGCGCGCGCCGCGGCCTGCGACGCCCGCACCGCCTCGCGGGGCCGTCCGGCGTCGCGCGCCAGGAAGGCCGTATTACAGAAGGCGTGTGCTTCCAGAGCCGGATCGGCGGCCATCCGGGCCGTCGCGAGAGCCTCCGCGTAGTGCGAGCGCGCGTCGTCGAACCGGCCCGAGTCGTGCGCCAGCCAGCCCACGGAGATCGCCAGTTCACCGGCGCCCGCGTGCAGCCGGTCCGCCGTCGACTGGCGGGTGGTGCCCGCGTCGAGCAGGGCGTACGCGGTCCGCAGCGGGGCGGAGGCGCGGCGGTAGAGGCCGTCGGCGCCGTGCCGGTCGTCGAGCAGCCGGATCTTGCGTACGGCGGCCTCGACCGCGCTCACCTCGGCCTCGCCCACCCGGCCGCCGCGCTCCGCGGTGGCCTCGGCCGGACTCTGGGCGGCGAGCCCGAAGGGCCCCAAAGAGGCGGCGGCCACGGTGGCCGTGCCGCTCATGAATACGCGACGCCGCACGTCGCTCTCCTCATGGCTCTGGATCTCGTACGGGTCGCACTCGTGCGTTTCGGGGCCGGAAGGCCCGGACGGAGAAGACTCATACAGATGGATCGTGGTGTGTGACACGGGCGCATTGGACTCGGCGCGCGCCCCCCGCCCGCGCACTGTTGACCGGGGTGCGAACCCCAGATCCGTGAGCGTCCGGCCGGGGAACATGTGCAGAAAGACCCGCTCGTAGGCGTAGTTGGGGCAGCGGATCTCCCCTGCCTCGACGCGTCCGACGTAACGGGCGTCGCAGCTGACGCGCTCACCGATGTCGCGAGCTGCCCTGCGGATCACGGCTGCGAACTCGCTCGGCGAGCGCTGACCGCGCAGCCGCCGGAAGCGAACGTTCGCCCGTGGGGACGGAGTTGAGGATGCCATCGGTGACGACGCCATGGCCTGACCCTCTCGTGCGGATCGTGCCGGAGTGCGCCGAATCCTGCGGATACGGCGATGCTGCCCCTGTTCCGGCGAAGCAAGAACGTACCCGCTCTGATAGGGACGGCATGCGGAGTTTGGCTACAAACCGGATATCTCACCCTTGATCTGCCATGAACTGCCATCCTTTGCAGCGGCATTACGCCGTAGCTATTGACGCCGTCCCGCGTTGAACCATGTGGAGAGGGAGCGACGTGGCTTCCGCCCTTGCGAGGAGGGGTCCCCTTGTTGGAGATCGGCGTGGAGAACGGCGAATCGCGGGCATCGCTGACGACGGCACGGCACCTGCCGACCCAGGACCGCAGCGCACCACCACAGCAGGGCATCTGCACCACGGGGCCGACGGAGCCGACGGAACCCACGGACTTCTGCGATCTCGTCACCGTCCCGGCCCGCCAGGGCCTCGAAGCGGTCGACATCCTGCGCCGCGGCGCGGGTGACGCCGTCGGACCCGTCCTGCACGACGGGGGGTGCGACACCCTCGGCTTCCTGGTGCCGCCAGGCACCGCCGACGCCTGGGACCTGCCGGGCAGCGCGTGTACGCAGACCTTCGGCCGCGGCGCCCGCCTGCACGCCGAGCCGGAGCCCGTACCCCCGCCGCCCCCGGTCGCCGGGACCGGCTGGCTCCTTCCCCCCGACGAGACCGATCCGGTCACCGACCCGGCCGTCCTGCGTGCGGCGCTCGGCATGGCGGCCCGCACGATCGAGGCCGCGGACAACTGCCGCTGAGCCCGCGACGGGGGCGCTTCAAGGTGATCGGGCAAGGTCATCGGGCCGCGCCGTCCGCGTGCGCCGATAATGGTTCGATGGCAAGGAACAGGCGATCCCGGGAAGAGGCGCAAGCCGTCGTCGAGAAGGTGGACGGCGGGCTCGCCGAGCTGATGCCCGACCGGGACAGGCCGCGCGCGTGGACGCTGCTCGTGGACGGCGCCCCGCAGTCCCACGTCGACCTCGACGACCCGGCGTACCTCAACTTCGAGTACCAGCGCAGGCTCGGCCATGTCGCCGACCTGGTCGCGCCGCCCGGTAAGCCGATCCAGGCCCTGCACCTCGGCGGCGGCGCCTTCACCCTCGCCCGCTACATAGCCGCGACCCGCCCCCGCTCCACCCAGCAGGTCATCGAGCGCGACACGGCGCTCATCCAACTCGTCCGCCGCGAGCTGCCGTTGGACCCGCAGGCACGCGTGCGCGTGCGTGGCACCGACGCCCGCGAAGGACTGGCGAAGATCGCGGACGGTTGGGCGGACCTCGTCATCGCCGACGTCTTCAGCGGCGCCCGTACGCCCGCGCACCTCACCAGCGCCGAGTTCCTCGGTGACGTACGCAGGGTCCTGAAGCCCGGCGGGTACTACGCCGCGAACCTCGCCGACGGCCCTCCGCTCGCACATCTGCGCGGCCAGCTCGCCACCGCCGCCACGCTCTTCCCCGAGCTCGCGCTGATCGCCGACCCGGCGGTCCTTCGCGGCAAGCGCTTCGGCAACGCGGTGCTCGTCGGCTCCGACGGGCCGCTGCCGATCGCCGAGCTGACCCGGCGCAGCGCGGGGGACTCGCATCCGGCGCGGGTCGAGCACGGCAGGGCGCTCGTCGACTTCAGCGGGGGAGCGGCGGCGGTCACGGACGCGAGCGCGGTGGCTTCGCCGGCGCCGCCGCCGTCGGTGTTCCGCTGAGAATGGTGCTCTGCTGAGGACGCTTCGACGGGACCGGCAGCCGAATTTTCTCAACTCTGGGTCTTCTGCTGAACCAACCGGTCAGTACTCGTTGATTTCTACCGCCGGGGCGTGGTCGTGCCACGTGCAGAACACCGAGACCTTCTCGGCGCCCGACGTGAACTCCACCCGGATCCAGGTGTCCTGCTTCCACACCTGCACCGACCAGCCCGACGCCGGGGTCGCCGAGACCAGCGTCGCGGAGACCTTGCCGAGGTCGAAGACGACCCGGCCGCCGTCGGAGGAGTAGCTCTTCACGTTGCCGGGTGTGGAAGCGGGCGCGGAGGGGGTGCTCGGCTTGCCCGTCTCAGCCCTGGAAGGCTTGCCCTCGGGGGGATTCGAGGGATTCTTCGTCCCCGGCTTCGACTTCGACGGGGAAGGGGTCGGCGTCGGATCCGGGCGGTGCGTGGAGGAGGAGAGCGGCTCGGCCCGGTCGCCGCCGGCGGCCAGGGGGACGGCGCGCGGCGGGTCGTAGGCGGTGCCCGCCATGACCGTGTGGACGCCCCACCAGGAGAGCGTGACCGCCGCTCCCGTGGCCAGCGACCAAGCTATTGCGTGTACGAGTCCTCTGCGCATCGCGAGCCATACTGCACCACCGGTGCCGCCGGTGTCCCGGGAGACCGTGGTCACTCATATGGCGTACGGTGCCGCCCATGGCAAGTGTGCTCGTCGTCGAGGATGACCAGTTCGTACGCTCCGCTCTCATCCGGCATCTGACCGAGGCATCGCACACCGTGCGCAGCGTCGGCACGGCTCTCGAGGCGCTGCGCGAAGTGGCCCATTTCCGTTTCGACGTGGTGATCCTGGACCTCGGTCTGCCCGATCTCGACGGTTCCGAGGCACTGAAGATGCTGCGCGGGATCACCGACGTCCCCGTCATCATCGCCACCGCGCGTGACGACGAGACCGAGATCGTCAGGCTCCTGAACGACGGCGCCGACGACTACCTGACCAAGCCGTTCTCCGTCGAACACCTGTCGGCCCGGATGGCCGCCGTCCTGCGCCGCTCGCGCGCCACGGCGGACGAGGCGCCGCCGAGCCGGGAGATACGGGTCGGCGGGCTCGCCATAGACCCGCTGCGGCGCCAGGCGGAGCTGGACGGGGTGCGGCTCGATCTGACGAGGCGCGAGTTCGACCTGCTCGCCTTCCTCGCCGGGCGTCCCGGTGTCGTCGTACCCCGCAAGGAGCTGCTCGCCGAGGTGTGGCAGCAGAGTTACGGGGACGACCAGACCATCGACGTACATCTGTCGTGGCTGCGAAGGAAGTTGGGCGAGACGGCCGCGAGGCCGCGCTATCTGCACACGCTGCGGGGTGTCGGCGTCAAGCTGGAGCCACCGCTGTGAGGTGGGCACTCGTCAAGGTGTGCCTGGCCGTCACGACGATGGTCGTGGTGGCCTTCGCGGTACCGCTCGGCCTCGTCATCCAGGAGATGGCACGGGACCGGGCCTTCTCGAACGCGGAGCGGCACGCGGCCGGCATGGGCCCCACGCTCTCCATCACCACCGACCGCGACCAGCTGACGCGGGCCGTCGCCACGTCCGAGGCGGGCGGCGAGGGGCGGATGGCGGTGTACGTGCCCGCCATCGACGAGGCGCCCGCCCTGGAGATCGGCGACCGGCGTGCGGACGCGCACGCGGTGGAGACCACGCGCAAGGAGGGCCGGGCGCGGATGGTGACGGTCGACGGCGGCTTCGCGCTCCTCCAGCCGACGGCGCTGAGCTCCACCCAGATCGCCGTGGTCGAGATCTTCGTGCCCGAGGGCGAGGTCAGCAACGGGGTGACCACAGCGTGGCTCATGCTCGCGGGTGTCGGCGTCGCGCTGATCATCGGTTCCGTGGCGGTGGCGGACCGGCTCGGCGTACGTATGGTGCAGCCCGCCAAGCGGCTCGTGGGGGCGGCGCGGTCCCTGGGGGAGGGGAAGCTGGGTTCGAGGGTCGCGGAGGAAGGCCCGACGGAACTGCGCCTTGCCGCGGTGGCGTTCAACTCGATGGCGGACCAGGTGGTCCAACTCCTCGCAAATGAGCGCGAGTTGGCGGCGGACTTGTCTCACCGTCTGCGCACCCCGCTGACGGTCCTTCGGCTGAACGCGGCCTCCCTCGGGGACGGGCCCGCGGCCGAGCAGACCCGTATCGCGGTGGAGAAGCTGGAACGCGAGGTCGACACGATCATCCGCACCGCCCGCGACGCCAAGCCGCAGACCGTCGCGGTCGGCCCCGGCGCAGGGTGCGACGCCTCCGAGGTGATCCAGGAGCGCATGGCCTTCTGGTCGGCGCTCGCGGAGGACGAGGGGCGTGAGGTGCGGGTCGCGGGGGTGGAGCGCCCGGTATGGATACCGGTGGCCCGCCCCGAACTCGTCGCCTCCCTCGACGCGTTGCTGGGCAACGTCTTCCGGCACACGCGGGAGGGGTCGGCGTTCGCGGTGGACGTGCACAGCGGGGAGGACGCGGTGATCGTCCTTGTCTCGGACGCGGGGGCGGGGATCGCCGATCCTGAGGCTGCGTTGGCGCGAGGGGCGGGGTCGGGGGCCGACGGGTCCACTGGCCTGGGGCTCGACATCGTCCGTCAGCTCGCGGAGTCCTCCGGTGGGGATGTCCGCATCGGGCGTTCCGTGCTCGGCGGCACGGAGGTCCGCATCTGGATCCAGCTGGACGGGCGTCGGCCTGTTGCCGGGGGGCGGGGGCATGGGGGGTCTGTACGTCGGCGAAAGCGCGCGGCCAGCGTGCGGTAGCCCTTTGAGCGGCTGTCAGTGGACCCCGGGTTGGGGCTGACACCCTGAACTGCCGTTGCGTGGTGGGTCTTTCCGGCTGCTGTACGTCGTCGCCGGACCCTGAACCGCCGCTTCGCGGCGGATGTCTCCCACCCACCCACCCGATTACCCCGCATGGACTTGCGGGCGAAACCGCGCGCGGGGTGCCGGGTGGGTGGGCGGGATAGCTCCGCGCGGAGCGCGGGAAGTCGTCCGCCCAGGATCTGACTCGGGGTGCCGGGCGGGTGGGTGGGAAACACCCGCGCGGAGCGCGGAGGAGGCGTGCTCGGGGGGCGACCTTTAACCGTCCCCGATCGCTCCCTTAAGCGCACCCTAAGATCCCGTGCAGAGCCCGACTTGTCCGCAATGTCGCACCCTCGCGAGGCTAACGTGCTCAGGCACCCCCACACCCCCCGCACAGCTAAGGCAGGCACGCGATGAGCAGCACGCATCGGCGCACGGTGAGCACCAAGTCCAAGGTTATAGGCGGGCTCGCAGCCGCCGCCCTCATCGGCGGCGGCGCCTTCGCCTTCTCCGGGACGGCGCTCGCCAGCAAGGCCCCCGCCGAGCCCACCGCGCCCACCGCGAATGCTGCGGACAGCGCCAAGTTCGCCCCGTTCGTGGACACTTCACTCGCTCCCGCGTACGACCTCGTCGACACCGCGACCAAGACCGGCGTCAAGGAGTTCAACCTCGCCTTCATCACCTCCGGCGGCGGCTGCGAGCCCCTCTGGGGCGGCGTCACCGGCCTGGACGACGACAAGGTCGCCTCGCAGATCGGTGACCTGCGAGAGAAGGGCGGCGACGTACGCGTGTCCTTCGGCGGCGCCGCCGGCTCCGAACTGGGCCTCAAGTGCGACAGCGCCGACGCGCTGGCAAAGGCGTACGGCAAGGTCATCGACAAGTACAAGCTGACGAAGGTCGACTTCGACATCGAGGGCGGCGCCCTTCCCGACACCGCCGCCAACACCCGCCGCGCGCAGGCCATCGCGCAGCTGCAGAAGGACCACGAGGGCCTGGACGTCTCGTTCACGCTGCCCGTCATGCCCGAGGGCCTGACCCAGCCGGGCGTCGACCTCGTCGCCGACGCGAAGAAGAACGGCGTGAAGGTCTCCGCCGTCAACATCATGGCGATGGACTACGGACCCTCCTACAGCGACGACATGGGCCAGTACGCCATCGACGCCGCGACCGCCACGCAGAAGCAGATCAAGGGCGCCCTCGACCTCTCCGACGAGGCCGCCTGGAAGGCCGTCGCTGTCACCCCGATGATCGGCGTGAACGACGTCGCCACCGAGGTCTTCAAGGTCGACGACGCCACGCAGCTGGTGAAGTTCGCCGAGGAGAAGGGCATCGGCTGGCTGGCGATGTGGTCCTCGACCCGCGACAAGGCCTGCGAGGGCGGCGCGGGCAACAGCGCGCAGCCGACCTGTTCGTCGATCGAGCAGGAGCCGCTCGCCTTCACGAAGGCCTTCGCCGCCTACAAGTAGCCCCGCCCCTCAACGAACCCAACGAACCCACCGAACCCACCGAACCCCCTGAACCACCGCCCCCCACGGCGCCTCGACCGGTATCCCCCCACATCCCCCCACCCGGTCGGGGCGCCACCCGTATCCAGCCCGTGTCTACCCCTTGCTCGCCTTCCACTCCGACGCGTAGTCGTTGAAGATCGCCCGCAGATGGTGCCCGATCTTCAGGTAGTCGAGGTCGTCCAGGTTGGCGAGCGACACCCGCACCGACCACTCGGGCCCCTCGAACCCGCCCCCGTTCAGGAGCACCACATGGGTCTGCTCGGCGAGCCGGAACAGCGGGTCGACCGGCTCGTAGCTCTTCTCCAGGAATGCGGCGAAGTCCTTGCCGTGGACGCGTTCCGCCTCGGCGAGCAGGTCCAGCTCGATGTAGTAACCGGCCCGCTTGGGGTCGTCCGAGATCTTCATCTCGGCGCCCTCCAGGAGGAGTTCGAGCCGCTGCTGCACGATCGAGCGGATGCGCAGCTTGTACGCCTGCCCCTCGTCCAGCATGTCGAAGAGGGAGAAGAGGACCATCATCATCTGCTGGGGGAGCGAGAGCCCCGAGGTGTGGTTCAGGGCGACCTGGCGCGAGTCCGCGACCAGACGGTCGATGAACTTGATCTTCTCCGGCTCAAGGGTCAGCGTCCCGTACCGCTTGGCGAGCCGGTCCTTCTCCGCCTGCGGGAGTCCCGCGAGCAGCTCGTCGATGACGTTGTCGTCGTTCAGACCGATGACGCCGAGCCGCCAGCCGGTGCAGCCGTAGTGCTTGGAGTACGAGTAGACGAGCAGCGTGTTGCGCGGCAGGTCGGCGGCGATGGAGCGGAAGCCCTCGACGAACGTGCCGTACACGTCGTCCGTCACGATAAGGAGGTTCGGGTTCGACGTGGCGACGATCTGCTTGATCTGGTCCGCTACCCGCTGACTCAGCGCGAGCGAGGGCGGGTTGGAGGGGTTGACCAGGCAGACCATCTTGATGTCGGGGTCCGCCAGCTTCGCCACCTCCTCCTCGGGGTAGCGCCACTCCCGTACGCCCGCCTCGGCGAACATGCTGGCCTGGACGTACGTCACGTCGAACTCGTACGTGTCGAGCTCGGGAATCTCGACGTACGGCGTGAACACCGGCACCATCAGGGCGATCTTGTCGCCCTTGCGCAGGATGCCGTTCTTCATGAGCGAGTCGAAGATGTAGCACATCGCCGCCGTGCCGCCCTCGGTGGCGAACAGGCTCAGATTGCCCGCCGGGGGCTTGTGGTCGAACATCTCGTCGGCGATGTAGCCGCGCACGATCTGCTCGGCGTGCTTCATCATCCGGTCGGGCACCGGGTAGTTGTCGCCGACCGAGCAGTCCGTCAGCTCATGGACGAAGTCGTTCCTGTCGAAGCCGAAGCGCTCGACGGCGTACTCGACGCACCTCTGGAGCAGCTCGATGCCGGGCAGGTCAGGGTGCTGCCGTACGAAGGTGTCGAAGCGCGCCCCCGATCCCGTCTTCTCCGGCATGCCGCCGAGGTTGTCGGCGGTCCAGACGCGGCGGGACTCGGAGAGGGCGAAGTAGCCGAGCGCGTAGAAGGCTTCGCGAGGTCCGGTGGCGACCCAGTTGGGGTTGCCGCGGCCCGCGTTGAGCATCTGCGCGCTCGACTTCTCCTTCTGGCCCGGCTTGTCGGCCTGCACCGCCTGGGCGATCTGGATGAACTTGTCCTTCAGCTCGAACGGGCTGAGCTGCGCGAACGACTGGATTTCCTCGCGGGTGAAGGTGGTCTTGGGCACGGCTCGTTCCTCACATGCGTACGGAGTGAACAGGGGGGGGCGGAACTCAGTGGTGGAGCAGGACGATGACCGCGCCCCAGATGGTCAGGAGCACGTTGCTGATGGCGTACGGAATCGTGTAGCCGAGCGTCGGGATCTGGGACCTGGACGTTTCGTTGATCGCGCCGATCGCCGCGGTGGTCGTCTGGCCGCCCGCGAGGACTCCCATCAGGATCGGGAAGCGGATCTTCTGTACGTAGTGACCGAAGAGGAAGCCGACGATCAGCGGGATCACCGTGGCGATCGCGCCGAAGACGAGCAGTCCCCAACCCGCCGTCGAGAGACCGGAGGTGAAGCTCGGGCCCGCGTTGATGCCGACGACCGCGACGAAGAGGCAGAGCCCGAGGGTGTCCATGAACCACTGGGCGCCGGGCGGGACGTTCCCGTACGTCGGGTACTTGCCGCGGATCCAGCCGAAGACCAGACCCATGATCAGCGCGCCCCCTGACGTGGAGAGCGAGATCGGCACACCGCCCGCCGTCAGCGCCGGGATGCCGATGCAGCCGCCGAGGAAGATGCCGAGGCCCACCCAGACCATGTCGGTGGCGAACGATGTCGGCACGGGCTTGCCGAGCTCCTTGCCCGCCGGGTCCACCAGGCGTTTGGGGCCGGTCAGGATCAGGGTGTCGCCGCGCTCCAGCTTCGTGGTCAGGCGGTAGGGGAAATCGGATCCTGAGCGGTACAGCTTGTCGACGTAGACGCCGACCATGAACGGCTCGCGCCGCAAGTCGCCGATGGTCCGGCCGAGTTGGGCCTTCTCCGACGCGACGACGTGCAGGGACTCGGTCTGGTAGCCGAGGAGTTCGACGTCGTCGGTCTCGCCGCCGATGTGCGTGCGCGGATCGAACTCGACGAGCGAGCCGCGCAGCGCGCTCAGCGCGACGACATCACCCTCGCGCAGGGCGGTCCGCTGGTCGTGGTCGAGGATGTTCCCGTCCCTGCGTACGCGGGTGATGTAGACCCGGCGCCCCAGCTCGCGCTGCTGGTTCTCGAAGTCCTCGATGGTGCGTCCCGCGAGGTCGGGGCGCTGGATGGTGTAGGCGCGCAGGACGACCTCGTAGTAACCCTCGGCCAGGTCGGGGTTGTCGCCGGGGGCGTCCAACTCCTTGGCCAGGCTGGCGGATTCGGCCGCGAGATCCCTGCGGTAGAGCTTCGGCAGGACGTTGGCGAGCAGCATCGCGCAGAGGATCGTGCCCAGCGGGTACGTCACCGCGTACCCGATGGCGACCAGGTTCGACTCGCTCTTGACCTGCGCGGAGCTGAGCCCCGGCAGATTGGAGATCGCGTCGCCCGCGACACCGATGACGGCGGACTGGGTGAGCGCCCCGCCGAGCAGACCGGCCGAGAGCCCGGGACCGTATCCGAGCATCGCGGCGAAGCCCCAGCAGACGAGCAGGCCTGTCACACAGACCACGACCGCGTTGAGAACCTGCGGAAGTCCGTCCTTCTTCAGTCCGCGGAAGAACTGTGGGCCGACCTTGTAGCCGAGGGCGAACAGGAACATCGTGAAGAAGAGGTTCTTCACCGTCCCGTCGATCTCGACCTTGAACTGCGCCCCGAGCAGCAGCCCCGCGATGAGACAGCCGGTGACCGCGCCGAGCCCGATCGCCTTGTAGCGCAGCTTCCCGAAGAGGAAACCGATCGCCACAGTGATGAAGACGAGCAGCTCGGGGTGGGGCTGGAAGATGTTCCGGTTGAGGAAGTCGATCATTTTCTACGCTCCGGGTGCTGCGACGCTTCGGATGCCGGGTGAGCCGCTTCAGGTGCCCAGTACGCCGACGAGGATCGGGCCGGTCAGCGGGAGCAGGAAGTTCGAGAGGGCGTACGTGATCGTGTAGCCGAGCAACGGGACCGAGCTCTGGGCCACCTGGGTGACGGAGGTGATCGCCGGGGTCGAACACTGCTGGCCCGCGATGGCACCGATGAGGAGCGGTTTCTCGATCTTCAGGAGTTTGCGCCCGACGACGAGCGAGATCGTCGCGGGTACGAGGACCATCGCGATCCCGGCGAACGGAAGCAGCGCCCCGTACTGCTTGAGGAGCGGCCAGGCCTGCGGCCCCGAGACGAGCCCGGTACACGCGATGAAGATCGCCAGGCCCATGTCCTTGAGGGTGTTGGCGGCCTGCGGCGGGAACGCCCCGAAGGTCTGCCTGCGGGAGCGGAACCAGCCGAAGAGCAGCCCGGAGACCAGACAGCCGCCGCCCGTGCCGAGCGACATGGGTACGTCGCCGAAGTGCACGACGACCTGCCCGAGCAACGAACCGGCCGCGATGCCGAGCCCCAGATAGATGAAGTCGGTGGCGTCGTTCTTGACGACGGCGCCGATCCGCGCGACCAGCTTGTTCAGGCCGGAGCGAGCGCCCACCAGGGTCAGCACGTCACCGCGGCGCACGGTGGTGCCTCCGTCGGCGGGCAGATGCTGATCACCGCGCAGTACGTCGGTGACGTACACGCCGTCCTTGATGAACTCGGGATGCGCGCGCTGCATCGCGTCCACGCTCATGCCGTCCATCGACTTCTCCGTGACGGCGACCTGGGCGGAGGCGAGCGGGGTGTCGACGCCGGGGATGCCGGGGGTCTCGGTGCCGATGAGGCGTCCCGCCTCGATGGCGTTGGCGCGGCGGCCGACGACGAGGACCAGGTCGGAGAGCATCAGGGCGAGATCGGGGCGGGGCGTCAGGGTCTTGCTCCCGCGCTTGATCGCCTCGACCGTGATCCGCCCTTCGAGCTCGGACTCCAGGTCGCCCACGGTCCTGCCGTCGGCCGTCGTCACCAGATAGGTGCGGCCGACCATGCCCGGCAGGGCCTCTCGCTCGTCGGACTCCAGGCTGTCGCCCGAGCCGCGCATCTTCTCCCACAGCTCACGTGAGGCGTCCCGCAGGTTGATGCGCAGCATCATCGGCATGATCTGGCTGGTGTAGAGCACGATGGTGATCAGGCCGAAGAGGTAGCAGACCGTGTACGCGGTGGCGACGTGCCCCTGGTACTGGGTGATCTGGTCCGGGGTGAGGCCGTCGAGCTTGCCGATGGCCTCGGTCGCCGTACCGACGACGGCCGACTCGGTGGCGGCGCCCGCCAGGATGCCCGAAGCGGTGCCGACATCCAGGTCGAAGGCCTTGGCGAGGCCGAGCGCGATGCCAAGGACGCAGACGAGCTCGATCGCGCAGAGCACGAAGAAGCGCAGGCTCTCGCGGTTGAGGTTGGAGAAGAACTGGGGGCCCGCGAGATAGCCGAGGGCGAAGATGAAGAGCGCGAAGAAGATCGTCTTGACGTCGTCGGAGACGACGACCTTGGCCCAGGCGCCGAGCAGCAGCGAGACGATCAGGGTGCCGCAGATGCCGCCCAGGGTGATGGGGCCGACGCGCACCTTGCCGACCAGGTAGCCCAGGGCGAGGCAGATGAACAGCGCGAACTCGGGGTGGTCACGGAGTACGCCCACCGGCGCTCACCGTGCCTGATCAGTTGCGATATGTGGCATATGGGAAACCTAAGGAGCCGAGCGGCGGGCTGCCACTCGGCTCCTCGGGTCAGGGCGTGCTGTGGGGGCCGGTGGCCGGTCAGCCCGCGGCGGCCTCCCGGGGCAGCTCACCGGCTGCCGCCACCGCCGCGTACCAGTGGGCGCTGGACTTCGGGACGCGGGCCTGCGTCTCGTAGTCGACGTACACCGCGCCGAAGCGCTTGCTGTAGCCGTACGACCATTCGAAGTTGTCCATGAGGGACCAGAGGTAGTAGCCGCGGACGTCGGCGCCGTCCGTGATGGCCCGGCGGACGGCCGCCAGGTGGCCGTGGAGGTAGGCGATGCGCTCCGGGTCGTGGACGCGGCCCTCCGCGTCGGGCTTGTCGTCGTAGGCGGCGCCGTTCTCGGTGACGTACAGCGGAAGGCCCGGCGCCTCCCGGGTGTAGCGCATGATCAGGTCGTGCAGCCCCGTCGGGTCGATGGTCCAGCCCATCTCGGTGCGGTCGCCCGGCGTCTGGTGGAAGGCCACGTCGTCGGAGCCGGGCCACGGGGAGTGCTCGCTGGCGCCGTGTCCGTCGTTGCGCGCGGGCGCCGAGTCGTTCTGGGCGGCCGAGACGAGCGCGGGCGTGTAGTAGTTGAGGCCGAGCGCGTCAAGGGGCTGGTGCGCGGCGGCCAGGTCGCCGTCCTGCACGAAGGACCAGTCGGTGATGCGGGCCGTGTCGGTGAGCAGGTCCGCCGGGTAGGCGCCGTGCAGCATCGGGCCGTGGAAGACGCCGTTGGCGAGGTTGTCGATGCGGCGGCGGGCGTCCTGGTCCTCCGGGCTTTCCGAAACGGCCCTGACCACGGAGGAGTTGAGGCTCACCGCGACGCGGGCGCGGGACGGAAGGGCGGCGCGCAGTGCCTGCGTACCCAGGCCGTGCGCGAGGTTGAGGTGGTGCGCGGCCTGCAGCGCCGCCGCCGGGTCGGTGCGGCCGGGGGCGTGCACGCCGGAGCCGTAGCCCAGGAAGGCGCTGCACCACGGCTCGTTCAGGGTGATCCACGACTCGACGCGGTCGCCGAGCGCCTCGGCGACGAAGCCCGCGTACTCGGCGAACCGGTACGCGGTCTCCCGCGCCGGCCAGCCGCCCGCGTCCTCCAACTCCTGCGGCAGGTCCCAGTGGTAGAGGGTCAGGGCGGGCTTGATGCCCTTGGCGAGCAGTTCGTCGACGAGCCGCCGGTAGAAGTCGAGGCCGCGCTGGACGGCGGGGCCGCGCCCGGTGGGCTGCACCCGCGACCAGGAGACGGAGAACCGGTAGGCGTCCAGACCGAGGTCCGCCATGAGCGCCACGTCGTCGCGGTAGCGGTGGAAGTGCTCGACGGCGACGTCACCGGTGTCGCCGTCGAGCGTCTTGCCGGGCGTGTGACTGAAGGTGTCCCAGATGGAGGGGGTGCGGCCGTCTTCGCGTACGGCGCCCTCGATCTGGTAGGCGGACGTGGCCGCACCCCAGAGGAAGTCGGCCGGAAAGGTGAGGGATTCGGGCATGGAAGCGCTCCCATGGGAAGGGGGAAGAGCGGACAAAGAAGAGAAGGAGAAGGAAGGAGAAGGAAGGAGAAGAAGCGGGCCAGGGCCGAGGTGGCGGCGACTCGGCCCTGACGGGATAGGTGCGGCGGGCGGAAGGCGCAGGAGGGGCTTTTCAGGGGTTCAGCCCTTGACCGCGCCCTGCATGATGCCGCTCACGATCTGCTTGCCGAAGAGGACGAACGCCAGGAGCAGCGGCAGTGTGCCGAGCAGCGCGCCCGCCATGATCACCGCCCGGTCCGGGATGTATCCCGTGCCGAGCGAGTTGAGCGCCACCTGCACGGTGGGGTTCGACTGGTTGAGGGCGATGATCGGCCAGAGGAAGTCGTTCCAGGCCATGACGAACGTAAGAAGGCCGAGGACCGCCATCGCGGGCCGCGCCGCCGGGAACACCACGTGCCAGATGATGCGCAGGCTGCTCGCCCCGTCCATCCGGGCCGCCTCGATGAGCTCGCTCGGCAGCGCCTGGAGCAGGAACTGCCGCATGAAGAACACCCCGAAGGCGCTCACGAACGTCGGCAGGATCACCGCCTGGAGCTGGTTGGTCCACTGCAGGTCGGCGACCCACAGATAGAGCGGTACGACACTCAGCTGCGGCGGCACCATCATCGTGCCGATCGTCAGGAGGAGCAGCAGACCGCTGAACTTGAACTTCAGCTTGGCGAAGGCGAATCCGGCGATCGTGGAGAACAGGACGGTGCCGATGGTGATGCTGCCCGCCACGATCGTGGTGTTGAGCATCGCGTCGCCCAGGCTCGCTTCCGTCCAGGCCCGCTCCAGGTTCTTGAAGAGGTTCCCGCCGAACCACAGGGGCGGCGGTGTCTGGGCGAGCCTGCCGCTCGTGCGCGAGGCCGCGATCGCCGTCCAGATCAGCGGCGCCAGCGAGACGGCCATGAACAGCGTGAGCACGACGTAGGTCACGGGCCCGGCGTGCATGGTGCGACCGGCCTTGAGCCCCAGGGGGCGGCCCGGCTTCGGGCCCTTGGCGTCGGCTGCCTTCGGGCTGGCGACCACCTCGGCCGCCGCGTCCGCGGCGACGTCGGCCGTCGGGCCCGTGGTGCGGGACTTCATTGGGCCTTCCTCAGACGTCGGGCGATCAGCAGATTGACCGCGGCGATGAGCAGCAGGATCACGAGCATCAGCCAGGCGACGGCGGATGCCCGGCCCAGATGGCCGTTGATCCAGCCCTGGTCGTACAGATAGAGACCAAGCGTCTGGAACTGGTGGTCGGCGCCGCCCTTGGACCCGGACGTGCCACCGAACAGCAGCGGCTCGCCGAAGAGCTGGGTCGCCCCGATGGTGGAGACGACCACCGTGAACAGGATCGTCGGCCGCAGCATCGGGATGGTCACGTGCCGGAACTGCTGCCAGCGCGATGCGCCGTCCAGCGAGGCCGACTCGTACAGGTCGTGCGGCACGGCCTGCATCGCCGCCAGATAGATCAGCGCGTTGTAGCCCGTCCACCGCCAGATGACGATCGACGACACCGCGAACTGCGAACCCCATGACGATTCACGCCAGTTGACCGGGTCGATGCCGACGGATCCGATGATCCAGTTGACCATGCCGCCGTCCCACGCGAAGAGCAGCGTGAAGACCAGCGAGGCGCTCGCCACCGACGTGGCGTACGGAGCGAGCATCGCCACGCGCCACAGGGTGGAGCCGCGCAGCTTGTAGTTGAGCAGATGCGCGATGCCGAGTGCGATGGCGAGCTGCGGGATGGTGGAGATGACGCCGATGGTGAAGGTGTTGCCGAGCGCGTTCCAGAAGTAGTCGCTCTGCAGCAGGTTGGTGTAGTTGTCCAGGCCCAGCCAGGTGCTGCTCTCGAGGTTGGTCAGCTC
This sequence comes from Streptomyces sp. NPDC055239, assembly GCF_053606205.1. Lineage (NCBI taxonomy): Bacteria > Bacillati > Actinomycetota > Actinomycetes > Kitasatosporales > Streptomycetaceae > Streptomyces > Streptomyces sp. NPDC055239. The sequence continues at coordinate 281,815 of NZ_JBSGRD010000002.1, forward strand.
CAGGCGGTGCAGCGAGGCCCAGCCGGTGTAGAGCAGCGGGAAGAGGCCGAAGGCGCCGAAGAAGAGGAAGAACGGCGCGACGAAGACGTACGGCGACGCCTTTATGTCCCAGCGGTACAGGCGACTGCGCCACGAGGACGTGGGGGAGCCCTTGCGGGTCCCGGACGCGGCCGGGGCCGCGTCCCCCTCACCGGGGGACGCGGTCTCGGCGTACTCAGTGGTCTCGGACATGCGCGTCACTGTCCCAGAACATCCTTGATCTCCTTCTGCGCGGCCTCCCAGCCCTCAGCCGGAGACTTGCCCTGCTGCTCCACCTGGAGCACACCGATGTCCGTGATGGACTGGCCGATCTGGGCGTCCTTGATGCCGTAGATGGCCGAGGGGGTGTTCTTCGCGATGTCGGCGTAGATCTCCGTGATGGGCGCGTCGTTGAAGTACGCCTTGGTCGCAGGCGACGGCTTCAGCGTGTCGTACGCCGACGGGGTGGAGGGGAAGCTCGCCTGCTTGGCGAAGACCTTCGCGAGCTGCTCGGGCTGGGTCAGCCAGACGGCGAGCTCGGTCGCCTCCTTCTTGTGCTTGCCCGCGCTCGGCACGCCCAGGAACGTTCCTCCCCAGTTGCCGTCCTCGGGCGCCTTGGCCATGTCCCACTGGCCCTTGCCCTCAGGGCCCGTCTTCTCCTGGATGTAGCCGGCCATCCACGCGGGGCAGGCGACGGTGGCGAACTTGGCGTTGGCGAAGCCCTGGTCCCACGTCGGGTCGAACTGCTTGAGCTTGGACGACATGTCGCCCTTCGCGACCTTCATCGCCGCGTTCCAGGCGTCCTTGCGGCCCTGGCTCTGCTCGTAGATCTCCTTGCCGCCCTTGTCGTAGTACCGCTCTTTCGCACCGGCGAAGACGGCGTTGTAGACACTGGAGGCGGAGTCGACGAACTTGGTGCCCTTGGGCGCCTTCTTCATGTACTTGTCGCCGAGCGCGACGTACTTGTTCCAGTCACCGGCCCACGCCTTGGCGAGCTCCTCGCGGTCGGTGGGAAGACCGGCCTTCTTGAAGAGGTCCTTGCGGTAACAGAGCGCCGTCGGGCCGATGTCGACGCCGAGGCCGATCGTCTTGCCGTCGTCGGTGGTGCCCTGCTTCCACTTCCAGTCGAGATACGTGGACTTGTCCACGCCCTCGGCCTTGCTCAGGTCCTCGAACTTGGCGCCCTGGGTCTTGACGACCTCGGTGATGTTGCTGACCTCTATGGCCGCGACGTCGTTGACACCGGCGCCGGACTGGAGCTGGGTGAGGAGCTTCGGGTAATAGGCGTCGTTGCGCTCGATCACGTTCTCTTTGATCTTGATGTTCGGGTGCGACTTCTCGTACTCGTCGTAGAGACCTGCCTGCTTCAGGCCAAGGACACCGAAGGTGCCCACGTTGAGCGTGACCTTGCCGTCGCCGCCCTCCGCGCTGTCGTCGTCGCTGGAACAACCGGCCAGCAGGCTTGTGGCCAGCGCGGTCACGGTCGCGAAGGCCACCAGCCGACCGGGTCGGCGGGAACTCGTGCGCATTACGTCCTCCTGTTGCCTGACGTGCCGACCCCCCGGCCAACTGCACTTCTTGCCCCGTTGGTTTGACTCTGCGGCTCGGGTGGGGAACGTGCGGGATGTGTACGTGTCAGGTACTGTGGGAGCGCTCCCACAAGTGATGAGTTGAAGAGTCGTGGCTGGGAGCGGGGGTGTCAAGGGACCGGACATAGAGATATGTCTTCAGTTATCGGGCTGTTACTCGGGCGGCGACTCGGCTGCGACTCGGGCTGTCACGAGGACGCTCGCGCGTTCGGCCCATCCGCCCGGCGATGATCAGGCTGTTACATTCCTCTACATTCCTCGCCGGGGGAAGTGCGACGGGAGGCGGACAATGGCAGCTCACGGTGCGCGTAGCCGCAGTGGCGGGCGACCGACTCTGGAGGAGGTCGCAGCCAGGGCGGGAGTGGGCCGCGGGACGGTCTCCCGGGTGATCAACGGATCGCCGCGGGTGAGCGAGGCGACCCGGACGGCGGTCGAGGCCGCCGTCGCGGAACTCGGTTACGTCCCGAACACGGCGGCCCGCGCGCTTGCCGCCAACCGCACCGACGCCATCGCCCTCGTCGTGCCCGAGCCCGAGACCCGCTTCTTCGCCGAGCCGTACTTCTCCGACGTCCTGCGCGGGGTCGGCGCCGAGCTCGGCGAGACCGAGATGCAGCTGCTCCTGATCTTCGCCGGGAACGACCGCAGGCGTCAGCGCCTGGCCCAGTACCTCGCGGCCCACCGCGTCGACGGCGTCCTGCTGGTCTCGGTCCACGCCGACGACCCGCTGCCCGATCTGCTCACCCAGCTGGAGATCCCCGCGGTGATCAGCGGCCGCCGCTCGGCCGACGAGGCGCTGCCCTCCGTCGACTCCGACAACTTCGCCGGGGCGCACTCGGCGGTGGAGCACCTCCTGGGGCGCGGACGCACGTGCATAGCCACCATCACGGGGCGCCTGGACGTCTACGGCGCCCAGCGCCGCCTGGACGGCTACCGCGCCGCCCTGTCGGACGCGGGCCGCCCGGTGGACGAGCGGCTCATCGCCGCCGGCGACTTCACGGAGGAGGGCGGCCGCCGGGCGATGTCGGAGCTCCTTGAGGCCTGCCCCGGGGTGGACGCGGTGTTCGCGGGCTCCGACGTGATGGCAGCGGGCGCCCGTCAGGTCCTGCGCGAGGCCGGGCGCCGCATACCCGACGACGTGGCGCTGGTGGGCTTCGACGACTCGGCGATCGCCCGCCACATGGACCCGCCGCTGACGAGCGTGCGCCAGCCCATCGAGGAGATGGGCCGGGCGATGATCGATCTGCTGCTCGCAGAGATCGCGGACGACCGCCCGGCGTCCGCCCGGCGCCTTGAACACCGCCAACTGGTGCTCCCGACGGAACTGGTGGAGCGGGCGTCCTCCTGAGCGGCCACAGGGCGGCTCCGCGGGACTACTGACGGGCCGCCGACGCGGGAGGCAACCGACGGCCCGGGCGCTCCGGCGGCCCGTACCGACACGGGCCGGGCGCAGCGCCACCCGCACTCTGCACGGCCGCCGCGAGGGGTGGGAAGGGTGTGCGCGGGGTTGGCCATAAGGGAGCTCTTCGCACCCCGTGTGATCGAAGGCGGCGGCCTCGCGCGATTACGGGAGCGGCAATCGCGACCGGCAATAGCGGACGGCATGCGAAAGGGCCCCGGTTCCTTAAGAACCGGGGCCCTTTCTTCAGGGTGAGTGACGGGACTTGAACCCGCGGCCACCTGGACCACAACCAGGTGCTCTACCAACTGAGCTACACCCACCATGTCCGGTCGTTTTTCGTTCTTCCGACCGGCCGAGAAAAAGTGTACAGGGTCCGAAGGGGTGCTCGCGCACGCGTTTTCCGGACCCCGTACAGAAGGGTTCCGCGGAGGCTACTCCGCGGGCAGCACGTACTTGGCCGCGATGGTTTTCGCGGTGTCGGAGTCCGGGCCAGGCTGCGGCACGAAGACCGCCTCGCGGTAGTACCGCAGCTCCGCGATGGATTCGCGGATGTCAGCCAGGGCCCGGTGGTTGCCGTTCTTGTCCGGGCTGTTGAAGTACGCCCGGGGGTACCACCGCCGGGCGAGCTCCTTGATCGAGGAGACGTCGACGATGCGGTAGTGGAGGAACTCCTCCAGTGTCCGCATGTCGCGCAGCAGGAAGCCCCGGTCGGTACCGACCGAGTTCCCGCAGAGCGGAGCCTTGCGGGGCTCCTTGACGTGCTCACGTACGTACGCCAGGACCTGCTCCTCGGCGTCGGCCAGCGTCGTGCCCGATGCCAGCTCGTCGAGGAGCCCCGAGGTGGTGTGCATTTTGCGCACCACCTCGGGCATGGTCTCCAGCGCCGCGTCCGGCGGGCGGATCACGATGTCCACACCTTCACCGAGCACGTTCAGTTCCGAGTCGGTGACCAGTGCGGCCACCTCGATAAGTGCGTCATCCGTCAACGAGAGCCCGGTCATCTCGCAGTCGATCCACACCATGCGATCGTTCATGCGTCTTACCCTACGGCGCGCTCCTCTGGCCGGGCAGTGGCGGACGCCCTGGCGCGTACACATCCGAGTACGGCTTTCCCGGATCCGCCGTCAGCGAGGTCGACGGAGCGAACGCACTCGCGGCCGCCGTACGCCGGGTCTGCGACGGGACAGGGCCGCTCTCCGTGTTCACCGTCGCCGTGGTGGGAACGGGCGCCGGGGATTCCAGCAGAGCCCGCTCACCCCCCTGTGGCCTGCGGGCGCGGTAAGCGGCCCGGTAGGCGGCGGGCGACGAGCCCAGCTGGCGGCGGAAGTGACCGCGCAGGGCGACCGGCGAGCGGAATCCGCAGCGGCCCGCGACCTCGTCGACGGAGTAGTCGGAGGTCTCGAGCAGCCGCTGTGCCTGCAGTACGCGCTGAGTGATCAGCCACTGCAGGGGAGCGCTCCCGGTGAGCGAGCGGAACCTGCGGTCGAACGTGCGCCTGCTCATGTAAGCGCGCGCGGCCAGGGTCTCCACGTCGAACTGCTCGTGGAGATGTTCCAGGGCCCAGGCGACGACCTCGGCGAGCGGGTCGGCGCCGATCTCCTCAGGTAAAGACCTGTCGAGATAGCGCTCCTGGCCGCCGGCCCTGCGCGGAGGCACGACAAGCCTGCGGGCGAGCGCGCCCGCCGCTTCGTTACCGTGGTCCGTCCGCACGATGTGCAGGCACAGATCAATTCCGGCCGCGGTCCCCGCGCTCGTGAGCACGTCTCCGTCGTCGACGAAGAGCTCACGCGGGTCCACATGGACGGACGGATACCGCTTGGCCAGCGTCGGTGCGTACATCCAGTGCGTGGTCGCCGGGCGGCCGTCGAGCAGACCGGCCGCGGCGAGCACGAATGCTCCGGTGCAGAGCCCCACTATGCGGGCGCCCTCTTCGTGCGCGCGGCGCAACGCGTCGAGTGCTTCCGGCGGTGGCGGCGATGTGATCGACCGCCAGGCCGGCACCACGACGGTGCCCGCGCGTCCTATCGCCTCCAGGCCATGCGGCGCGGTGAGTTCGAGCCCCCCGGTAGTACGCAGCGGGCCGTCCTCACCGGCGCAGACCAGCAGCCTGTACCGGGGAACCCCGGCGTCCTGCCGGTCGATCCCGAACACGGAGAGCGGTATGGAACTCTCGAAGATGGGGCCACCGCTGAACAGCAGCACCGCGACAATCTCCCTGCGGCGGCGTCCGGAAAGCTTCCGCGACGCGGCTTCTTGCACGGCAGTGGAGTCGTGGCTCATGGTGCTAAGCCCCCCTCGGTCGTCGCGGCTCCCTGTTCTTGGCCTTTTCTGTTTTTGCTCCGATTTCTACGGTCTCTGCGTTCCCGGCGCTCTTGGCGTTCCTGTCGGACCTGTCGCTCCTGCACGTTTCCCCTCGGTCCTCCACCAGTCCCCCGCCGTAATACAGTCATGATCGAATCTACTGTGTCCTGTGCTGCCGGGGTGACCAGTTAAGGACCCGGCACTATGTCGACATGGCAACTTGGCGTGAAGCAGTCGATCACGAAGCGTTGCACTCACGGGCGTTGCTGGGAAGTGCGCCTCACCTCCGTGGCCGGTCCCCGTAGGGTTCAGACGGCCTCTGTACGCCTTTCAGCCCTGGTGGGACCAGGGTTGGGTACCCCTTCGGCCAAGGAATGCATGGCCATAGGAAGTTGGCTGAAAAGCAACGGGGGAGTACGTGCGAATCGGTCAGTCCCCCGGCGTAGACCCACCAGCATGCCGACCGCCCCTGTGCGCCCCCGCACCCGCCCGCCCGTGCCGTCCGCGGCGGTCGTCGCCCTGCTCCTCGATCAGCCGCGCGGCCCCTCGCTCCGACTGTCGCAGAAGCAGCCGGCAGACCCCCGTCACGGCCACCAGACCCAGGGCGGACCCGGCGGCTCCGGCCAGCGACGTCCCATAGCCCACAAGGACCACGGGGACCAGGACGCAGCTGAACGCGGCCCAGCGCACGACATCGCTCACGGAGTCCTGCGCGGGAGCGGGGGGCGTTTCCTCCGCGCGCGGCGCCGGAACGCCCCCGCGCGGGCGTTCGTGCGCCCCCTGTGGCGGGCGCCGATGGCTCTGCAGCGTGACGTGTGAGTCCGTCGTGACCTGTGAGGACACGGGGGGCGGTCCAGGCACGGAGGTCTCCCTGTGGCGGTGGTGTACCGGAGTTCAACGCGTGGTCGCCCGGCCGGTCACTGGCGTGAACCCAGTGGCCGATGGCAGCCACGCGGGTGGGTGCCCAAACCGCCTGTACGAGGCAGCAACCATTGCCATACGGGCGACGCTCATGCATGCTCCGGTGAACGCCGTGAGGCTCCCGCAGGGCCGGTAACAAGCCCTGGGCAGGAGAGGAGTGTCGCCGTACCCTTGGGGGTATGGGGTTGGGAAGATGATTCCCGGACACAGCTCCGGTTCTCGTCGCCGCTCCTGCTCGTCCCTGCTCGATCCCGTCTGATCCTGTCCGTTCTGCCCGATACTGCGCTGTACGACCCGAACAAAGTCGACCCTCCCACAGAGGACTCCTTCGCCGAGACACCCATGGCCGGTCACGAATTCTCCGAACCAGCGGACCGCAAGCGGCAGGTCGCCGATCCCACGGCGACCCCCCAGGCGGCTGAAGAACTACGTCATTCCTGCGATCCGGCCTTCCGGCACGGCGTCGTCGTCGGCTTCGACGGCTCGATGTCCAGCGAGCGCGCGCTCTCGTACGCGATCGGCATGGCCCATCGCTCCGGATCCGGTCTGATCATCGTGCATGTCGCCAACAGGCTCCCCACCACGGTGTGGGCGGGCTGCGAGCCGCCGGTCTTCGTCGACGTGCCGGACCACCGCACGGAAGTGCTCGGCCTCGAACTGGCCTGTGCGGACTATCTGTCCGAGGTGCCGTGGATCCTCGTCGAGCGCGGCGGCGACATCTGCCACGAACTCGAAGAGGTCGGCCGTGAGTACTCGGCGGACGCGATCGTCGTCGGATCGACGCACGGGATCGTGGGGCGCATCTTCGGCTCGGTCGCGGGCCGGCTCGCGCGCCGCGCGCAACGCCCCGTCGTTGTCATCCCGTAGATAAATCTACTCGTGCGTAGGGGTGGGTTGCGCCCTTGTGAAGGGTACGTAGTGGTGGCACGGACAACTGCACGCCCTGCAGACCGGGGAGTGACGGCCACCGGTCGAGGCAGGCGTGGGTCGGGGGAATGGGCGCCCCCGCCCCCTGAAGAACGACCCCTCGCACGCCTGGTGGCACGCGCGAGGGGTCGTTCACACCCCTTTGCGCCTACTCCACCGTGACGGACTTTGCGAGGTTGCGGGGCTTGTCGATGTCGCGGCCAAGGGCCAATGCCGTGTGGTAGGCGAGGAGTTGGAGCGGGATGCCCATCAGGATCGGGTCCAGCTCGTTCTCGTTCTTCGGGACCAGGATGGTCTGGTCGGCCTTCTCCTGCTCCTGGTGCGCGACCGCGAGGATCTTGCCGCTGCGGGCCTTGATCTCTTCGAGGGCGGCGCGGTTCTTCTCCAGGAGGTCGTCGTTCGGGACGATCGCGACCGTCGGGAGCGCGGGCTCGATGAGCGCGAGCGGGCCGTGCTTGAGCTCGGACGCCGGGTAGGCCTCGGCGTGGATGTACGAGACCTCCTTGAGCTTCAGGGAGGCCTCGCGGGCGACGGGGTAGCCGCGTACACGCCCGATGAAGAGCATCGAGCGGGCGTCCGCGTACTGCTTGGCGATCTTCTTGATCTCGTCCTCCTGCTTGAGGATCTCCGAGATCTGGCCGGGCAGCTTGCGCAGGCCCTCGATGATCCGCTTGCCGTCGGAGACCGACAGGTCACGGATGCGGCCCAGGTGCAGGGCGAGCAGGCCGAAGGCGACCGTGGTGTTGGTGAAGCACTTGGTCGAGACGACGCAGACCTCCGGGCCCGCGTGGACGTACACGCCCGCGTCGGCCTCACGGGCGATCGCGGAACCGACGACGTTCACCACGCCGAGTACGCGGGCGCCCTTGCGCTTCAGCTCCTGGACGGCGGCGAGCACGTCGTAGGTCTCGCCGGACTGGGAGACGGCGATGTAGAGGGTGTCGGGGTCCACGACCGGGTTGCGGTAGCGGAACTCGCTCGCGGGCTCGGCGTCCGCGGGGATGCGGGCCAGCTCCTCGATCATCTGGGCGCCGATCATGCCCGCGTGGTACGAGGTGCCGCAGCCCAGGATCTTGACGCGGCGCACCTTGCGGGCGTCGTGCGCGTCGAGGTTCAGGCCGCCGAGGTGCACGGTGGAGAAGCGGTCGTCGATGCGGCCGCGCAGAACGCGGTCCACGGCCTCGGGCTGCTCGAAGATCTCCTTGTGCATGTACGTGTCGTGGCCGCCCATGTCGTACGACTCCGCCTCCCACTCCACGGTGGTCGGCGACGCGGTCGTACGCGAGCCCTCGGTGGTGTACGTGCGGTAGTCGTCGGCCTTGATGGTGGCCATCTCGCCGTCGTCGAGGGTGACGACCTGGCGGGTGTGCGAGACGAGCGCGGCGACGTCGGAGGCGACGAACATCTCCTTCTCGCCGATGCCGAGGACGACGGGGGAGCCGTTGCGGGCGACGACGATGCGGTCGTTGAAGTCGGCGTGCAGGACGGCGATGCCGTACGTGCCCTCGACGTGGCGCAGGGCCTCGCGGACCTTCTCCTCCAGCTTGTCCGCCTGTGCGCGGGCGATGAGGTGGACGAGGACCTCGGTGTCGGTCTCGGAGAGGAACTCGACGCCGTCGGCGGTGAGCTTGGCGCGCAGCTCGGAGGCGTTGTCGATGATGCCGTTGTGGACGACGGCGACCTTGTCGTCACCCGACATGTGCGGGTGGGCGTTCTCGTCGGACGGGGCGCCGTGGGTGGCCCAGCGGGTGTGGGCGATGCCGGTGGTGCCCTTGAAGCGGGCGGGGACCTTGGCCTCCAGGTCGCGGACGCGGCCCTTGGCCTTGACCATCTTCAGGCCCGAGGCCTTGGGGCTGGTGATGACGACGCCCGCGGAGTCGTAGCCGCGGTACTCCAGGCGCTGGAGGCCTTCGAGGAGGAGGGGGGCCACGTCACGCTTGCCGATATAACCGACGATTCCGCACATAAAGGGTGTCCTAGCCGTAAGAGGGTGGTCGTTCTGGCTTCTTCCGGGCCTAGCCGTAGATCATGCGGCGCAGCTGTCTGAGGGTGAGCTCAGGCGGCGAGACCGCGCGGTACTTGAGGTCCGCCGAGATCTGTTCGAAGATCGCCGCGTTCAGCAGGCCCTGACCCTGCAGTTCGCGGTGGCGGCGACGGACGAAGTCCTCGGTCGTCTCGTCGAAGTAGGCGAGCACGTCCTGGATGACCCGCAGAGCTTCGCCCCGCTGGAGCGGGGTGCTGCGGGTCAGGTGATCCACCAGGTCGTCGTGCATTCGTTGATCCTGAGGGAATAGCCCTTCGGGTGCAACAATCCTGCCCGGAATCGGGCAGGGTCGCGTCGAAAACTGGCCCCGACGGCTTACATGCGCTTCAGTACCGCCTGCTTGGCGAGCGAGAACTCCTCGTCCGTGAGTATCCCGGACTGATGCAGTTCGCCCAGCTCACGGAGGCGCCGCAGGAGGGCGTCATGATCGTCCTCGGCCGGGACGGCGGGCACAGGGGCCGGTGCTGGCTTGGTCAGGGCAGGGGGCACATCCGAGGACTCCGCAAAGGCCGCCGCCGGATGAGGCAACCGCGCCTGCACGGCCGCCGCGATCAGCGCCATCAGCGGATCCTTCTTGAAGCCCCACAGCTCGACGGAGTTCGGGTCGTACTTCGGCGGGGCCTTCGTGGGCGCGTGTCGCACGCTGAAGCGGAGGTAGCCGTTCTCCAGGCCCACCGCGGGCTGCCACTCCACCGCGGCGACCTCGGCGAGCGCCAGCGAGCGCGTACCGGACGCCGACTTCGCCTCCTCCGTCTTCCAGTTCCACTCCAGACGGACGTGCTCCCCGTCGAAGCTCACCGTGCCGTCCCCGGCCGACACCGAGAGCGGCACCGAAGGCCCCGGAAGCAGATAGCTCTCGCAGGACGCTGCGGGCACCTGTTCGATGAGCAGCGCGTTGCGGACCTCGTCGACCACGTACTCCGCGACCCCGTAGCGGTCCGATTCCACCGTCAGCTGATACGGATCCGCCGCGTCCCCGAGCTTGCCCCCGGCGGCCTGCAGCAACGGATCCGCGCCGTCCCGAAGGCGCAGCCGCAGGCGCCCCGACTTCTTGCCCTGCTCGAAGGCGATGCCCGCCAACGCGCCCAGCGGCACGGCCAGTTCTCCAAGCGACTTGCGCAGCAGAGACACGTTCTTGTCGCGTCCCGGCACCAGGCGCAGCGTCTCTCCGTCGAAGGTCCAGGTTCCGTCGCGCTGGATGATTTCCGCCATGGGACGATTCTTCCATCGGCGGGCCGCCGAAGTGGTCTACACCCTTGACCCGTCACGGGGTGCGAGGGTCCCATGGTGAGCGTTCGATTGAGATGCACCACAGTGATGGCCCGTCGAAGGGACCCGCTCGTGAGACAGCACCACAGATCGACCCGCCTGTTCGGCTCGCTGCTGCTCGTCGCGGCGGCCGGATTCTCGTCCGTGGCCGCTGTGCCGGGCGACGGCGGCGGCGTGAAGGAGGCAGCCACGGCCACCACCCCGACCCCGCTCGGCCAGGTGATCCCGGCCCCGGCGTCCGCCGCTCCCGGCGGATCCCCGTACGAGATCAACTCCAAGACCCGCATCCGGGTCGACGACTCGCGCGACGCGCAGAGGATCGGCAGCTATCTGGCGGGCGTCCTGCGTCCCTCGACCGGGTACTCCCTGAAGGTCACCGACGACGACGGCCGCGACGGCATCCGGCTGCGCCTTGACTCCAAGGACAAGTCCCTGGGGAACGAGGGCTACCGCCTCGAATCCAAGCGCGGCTCGCTCACCATCACGGCCCGCAAGTCCGCCGGTCTCTTCTACGGCGTCCAGACGCTGCGGCAGCAGCTGCCGGCCGCCGCCGAGAAGAGGACCAAGCAGAAGGGCCCGTGGCTGGTCGCGGGCGGCACCATCAAGGACTCGCCCCGCTACGAGCACCGCGGCGCGATGCTCGACGTGTCGCGGCACTTCTTCTCGGTCGACAAGGTCAAGCGCTACATCGACCAGATGTCGCTCTACAAGGTCAACAAGCTCCATCTGCACCTGAGCGACGACCAGGGCTGGCGCATCGCCATCGACTCCTGGCCCAGGCTCACGACGTACGGCGGCTCCACGCAGGTCGGCGGTGGCAAGGGCGGCTACTACACGAAGGCCCAGTACAAGGACATCGTCCGGTACGCGGCATCCCGGCAGCTCGAAGTGATCCCCGAGATCGACATGCCGGGCCACACGAACGCCGCGCTCGCCTCGTACGCCGAGCTGAACTGCGACGGCGTCGCGCCCCCGCTCTACACCGGCACCGAGGTCGGCTTCAGCTCGCTGTGCGTGAAGAAGGGCGTGACGTACGACTTCGTGGACGACGTCATCCGCGAGATCGCCGCCCTGACGCCCGGCAAGTACATCCACATCGGCGGTGACGAGGCGCACTCCACCAGCCATGAGGACTATGTGACGTTCATGAACAAGGTGCAGCCTGTGGTCGCCAAGTACGGCAAGACCGCGATCGGCTGGCACCAGCTGACCGGCGCCACGCCCGCCAAGGGCGCCATCGCCCAGTACTGGGGCTACGACGCCACCGGCGCCGCCGAGCGCGAGCAGGTCGTGAACGCGGCGAAGAACGGCACCAAGCTGGTCCTCTCGCCCGCCGACCGCTCCTACCTCGACATGAAGTACGACAAGGACACCCCGCTCGGCCTGTCCTGGGCGGGCTACGTCTCGGTCCAGCGCAGCTACGACTGGGACCCGGGTACGTACCTGAAGGGCGCCCCCGCGGACTCGATCAAGGGTGTCGAGGCGGAACTGTGGTCGGAGACGCTCTCGACCTCCGCGCACATCGAGTACATGGCGTTCCCGCGCCTGCCCGGCATCGCCGAGCTCGGCTGGTCGCCCGCGTCGACGCACGACTGGAACACGTACAAGGCACGGCTCGCCGAACAGGGGCCGCGCTGGGACGCGCTCGGCATCGGCTACTACAAGTCGCCCGAGGTGCCCTGGCCGTCGAAGTAGCGAACGGCTGAGCATGAGAGTGGGGCTCCTGGGGACCGTCCCAGGAGCCCCACTCGGCTTGTGCGTGTCCGGCTACGCGATCGGGTTCTTCAACGTCCCGACCAGCTGCAGCGCGCCCGCCGGGTCGGCGAGGTCCACCATCTGTTCGTTGTCCCGCAGCTGGAGCCGGTTCAGGCAGGACCGGGCGAACTCGGGGGCGAACATGTCGTACTGCTTGAATTTGTCGGCCAGTTGGGGCGTGGCCTCCTGGTACGTCGTGACGCACTCGGCGACGGCGCCCCAGAACGTCTCCTCGTCCACCAGGCCCTCGGTGACGAGGTCCGCGGACAGGAAGCGGAAGAAGCAGTCGAAGACGTCCGTGAAGATGGACAGGAGCTTCTGGTCGTCGGGGACCTCGACCCGCAGCCTTTCGACGGCAGGCGGGAGCACCGCGTCCGGGTCCATGACCGCGATCTCCTCGGCGATGTCCTTGAAGATCGCCCGCTGTACGACGCCGTCCTTCAGGACCAGGATGACGTTCTCGCCGTGCGGCATGTAGACGAGGTCGTACATGTAGAAGCTGTGCAGGAGCGGCGTCAGGTAGGCGTGCAGATAGCCGCGCAGCCACTCGGCGGGGGTGAGCCCGGAGCGCTCGATGAGGGCGCCCGCGAAGGACGCGCCTTCGAGGTCGGTGTGCAACAGCGAGGCCATGGTGGCAAGTTGCTCGCCCTCCGCGAGGGACGGGACGGGGCTCTCGCGCCACAGGGCCGCGAGCATTTTGCGGTACGGGGAGTAGCGGTCGGTCGCGGCCTCGTACTCCAGGTGGCGATAGCCCACGGCCGCGCGCTCGCGGATGATCGTGAGGCCCGTCTTCTTCAGAGTCTCGTCGGTGTCGATGAGGTTCGCGAGCCAGTCGTTGATCGCCGGGGTCGCCTCCATGTACGCGGCCGAGAGCCCGCGCATGAAGCCCATGTTGATGACCGACAGAGCCGTTTTGACGTAGTGCTTGGCCGGGTCGCTGGTGTTGAAGAACGTACGGATCGACTGCTGGGCCAGGTACTCGTCGTCGCCCTCGCCCAGGCAGATCAGGTGCCGCTGGGCGACCTCGGCCGCGAAGGTCACGGAGAGTTTGTTCCACCACTGCCAGGGGTGGGCGGGGATCAGGAGGTAGTCCTCGGGGTTCAGGCCCTGGTCACGGAGTTTGTGGTCGAAGCGGTCGAGGGTCTCCTGGCCGAGCTCGGCACGGAAGAACGACTCGTAGTCGATTCCCGCGCCCGCCGTGAACGCGGCGCGCTCCTTGCTCGCCGCAAGCCACACGAGCCGTACGGGGCTCGCGGTCTCGGGAGCGTACGAGAGGTACTCGTGCACGCCGAAGCCGAGCCGGCCGTTGTTGGCGACGAAGCAGGGGTGGCCCTCGGTCATGCCCGTCTCGATCTCCTGGAAGCCGGAGCGGGAGAGCTCGGCGGCCGGGATCGCGGGCTTGGTGAGCTTGTAGCAGGTGCCGGAGAGCGTGGAGGAGATCTCCTCCAGGTAGACCGGCAGGATCTCGTCGCTCAGGCCGAGCGCCGTGCGCAGCTCGATGAAGAAGTCGAGCGCGTTGAGGGGAAGTTCGGTGCCGTCGCGGTGCCGGGATATGGAATCGGCGTCGACCTGCCAGTGGTCGAGCCGCAGGCGTTTGGCGGTGAAGCGGTAGCGGGTCAGGGCGTCGTCGCTGCGGATGACGTATTTGTCGTCGCCAAGGGGCTCCGGGGTGAAGAGCCGCTCGTGCGAGAACTCGGCGATGGCTTTGCGGATGAGGAGGCGGTTGGCCTGCTCCCAGCGCTCGGGGGAGAGGTGCGCCGTTGCGTCGGACAGGGTCATATCGCCAATTCCCTTTCACGTACTGCTTCTTCGAACTGCTCGCGGGTGCAGAAGCTCAGCAGAGCTCTTTTCTCCGGCTTCTGGATGACCTCGGACGCGCGGAACCCGACGGCTTCGTTGAGGGCGTGCACGGCCGTGTTGTCGACGTCGGGTTCGACCACCACGCGCCGGACCTCCGGGTCGGCGAAGAGCGTCGCCATGACCTTGGTGATCACGTCCCGGGTGAACCCGGGGATGCGGACGTCGGACGGCGCGGTGAGGAAGTGCATGCCCACGTCGCCGGGCTCGGGGTCGTAGAGGCCGACGAGTTCGACGTATCTGGGGTCGTAGCGCTCCATCAGGAAGGCGGGAACGCCTTTGTGCAGGCCGATGAAGGCGTCGTGGTGCTCGTGGGCGGCGATCGCCATGTACTCGCGCTCGACGTCCGGGAGCGTCGCGTCCTGCATCATCCAGAACGAGGCTTTGGGGTGGGTGACCCAGCCGTGCAGGAGCTCGGCGTCCGAGATGGGGTCTCCCCTGCTCGAACGAAGTTGAGAGCTTGGGGAAGGGTCGAGGGGGCGGAGCGTGAGGTCTGAAGGGTTGGTCATACGGCGAACTCCTGGAACGCGATGGACTTCTCGACGGGGTAGTACTCCGCGCCGAGCAGCTCACCGATGATGTACGCGTTGCGGTACGGGCCCATGCCCAGGTCGGGGCTGGTCAGGGAGTGGGCGTGCACGGCACCGTTCTGCAGGAAGATGCCGCGTCCCGTGGTGTCGATCGAGTAGTTGCGGGCGACCTCGAAGCGGCCCCGGCCGTCCCAGCGGATGCGGTCGCGCACCGGCTCCAGGAAGTCGGGGGTTGCGTACTGGTAGCCGGTGGCCAGGATCAGGCCCTCGGATTCCAGCTCGAAGTCCTTGCCCTGTTCGTCCTGACGCAGGCCCAGGGTGTAGGTGCCGTTCTCGTGACGCGCGCTCTGCAGCGAGGAGTTGGTGAGCAGACGCGTCGGCACCGGGCCGCCGAGGTTCTTCTGGTAGAGGAGGTCGAAGATCTCGTTGATCAGGTCGCCGTCGATGCCCTTGAAGAGCGTCTTCTGCTGGTCCTGGAGGCGGTAGCGGGTGGCCTCCGGCAGCGCGTGGAAGTAGTCGACGTACTCCGGAGACGTCATCTCGAGCGTCAGCTTGGTGTACTCGAGCGGGAAGAAGCGCGGGGAGCGCGTGACCCAGTTGAGCTTGTAGCCGTGGACGTCGATCTCGCTCAGGAGGTCGTGGTAGATCTCGGCGGCGGACTGGCCGCTGCCGACGAGCGTGATCGACTCCTTCCGCTGGAGCCCCTGCTTGCTCTGCAGATAGCGGGAGTTGTGGATGAAGTCCCCGCCGAGGTCCGCGCACGCCTCGGGGATGTGTGGCGGGGTGCCGGTCCCCAGGACGAGGTGGCGGGCCCGGAAGGTGTCGCCGGTGGAGGTGTGGACGACGTACAGATCGTCCGCGTACGTCACCTCGGTCACCGTCGTGCTGAAGCGGATCGAGGAGAGTTTCGCGGCGGCCCAGCGGCAGTAGTCGTTGTACTCGGTGCGCAGCGGATAGAAGTTCTCGCGTATGTAGAACGAGTAGAGGCGTCCCGCTTCCTTCAAGTAGTTGAGGAAGGAGTACGGGGACGTCGGGTCCGCGAGCGTGACGAGGTCCGACATGAACGGGGTCTGGAGGTGAGCGCCCTCCAGGAACATGCCCGAGTGCCACTCGAAGTCCGGCTTGGACTCCAGGAAGAGGCCGTTGAGCTCGTCGACGGGTTCGGTCAGACAGGCGAGGCCGAGGTTGAAGGGACCAAGGCCGATACCGATGAAGTCCAGGGGTTCCAGTGGTTCTCGGTGATCAGGAAGCGCGGTCAAGGGTCTCTCCCAGGTACTGCTCGGCGTGGCCGGCGATCAGATCGAGGACGGCCGTGATGTCGGCGACGGTGGTCTCGGGGTTGAGCAGGGTGAACTTGAGGTACTGGCGGTCACCGACCTTGGTGCCCGCGACGACGGCGTCACCGGAGGCGAACAGGGCCTTGCGGGCGTACAGGTTGGCGTGGTCGATGGCGGAGGGGTCGCAGATCGACTCGGGTATGTAGCGGAAGACGAGCGTGGAGAGCTGGGGCTCCACGACGACGTCGTAGCGGGGGTCTGCGGCGAGCAGCTGCCAGGCGTTGTCCGCCATGTCGCACACGGAGTCGAAGAGTTCGCCGATGGCGTCGGCGCCCATCACCCGCAGCGTCATCCAGAGCTTCAGGGCGTCGAAGCGCCGCGTCGTCTGGAGGGACTTGTCGACCTGGTTGGGGATACGTTCCTGCACCATGCGGCGCGGGTTGAGGTACTCCGCGTGGTACGTCGCGTGGCTCAGCGTGGAGCGGTCGCGGACCAGCACGGCGGAGGAACTCACCGGCTGGAAGAAGGACTTGTGGTAGTCCACGGTGACGGAGTCGGCGCGGTCGATGCCGTCGATGAGGTGCCGGTTCTTGAGCGAGGCGAGCAGACCGCAGCCGTACGCCGCGTCGACGTGCATCCAGGTGTTGTACTGCTCGCAGAGTTCGGCGATCTCGGGGAGCGGGTCGATGGAGCCGAAGTCGGTGGTGCCCGCCGTGGCGACGACCGCCATGGGGGTGAGGTCGTTGTCGCGGCAGCGCTCCAGCTCGCGGGCGAGTGCCACGGTCTGCATGCGCTTGTTGTGATCGGTGGGGATGACGATCACGGCGTCCTCGCCGAGGCCAAGGAGGGTCGCGGCCTTCTGGATGCTGAAGTGGCCCACCTCGGAGGCGAAGATGCGCAGCTGCGCGGCTGGCTTTCCTGCCTTGGCGGCCTCCTCGCGGGCGAGCAGCATGGCCTGGAGGTTGGACTGCGAGCCGCCGCTCGTGAAGACGCCGTCGGCGGCCGGGCCGAGCCCGATGCGGTCGGCGGTCCAGTCGATGAGACGGCGTTCGATCAGTGTGCCGCCCGCGGATTGATCCCAGGTGTCGAGGGAAGAATTGACCGCGGAGAGCACTGCCTCGCCGAGCACGGCCGGAATGACGACCGGGCAGTTGAGGTGCGCGAGATAGCGGGGATGGTGGAAGTACACGGCGTCGCGCAGGTAGAGCTCGTCGAGCTCGTCCAGGGCGGCGGTGGTGTCGTGCAGGGGTTCGTCGAGGTCGACGGCTTCGATGCGTGGCGCCAGGTCGTCGACGGAGATGCCTGTGAAAGGGCGTGAGGTGGTGGCGATTCTGGCCGCCACCCGCTCGACTCCTTCGGTCACGGAACTGCGGTAACGCTCCGCGGTGGTGTCGTTGAGCAGGTGCGAGCGCATGAACTTCCTCTGGGTGAGGGGACTTGGGGGAAGTGAGGTAAGCCTAACCTAACTACCTCTGTGGATAAACCCAGGGGGGTCTGATGATCACCAAGAGGCAGGGAAGCGGAACGGCCTTCTCCGGAAAACGGAACGGGCGTCCCCGGAAAACGGAACAGCCCTCTCCGGAATGCGGAGAGGGCTGCGTTGTGTGGAAGTTAAGGGTCAGCTGACCTTCTTGGCCTTCTCGATCGCGTCGGCGAGGTCCTCGAGGATCGGGGCGCACTTGTCGTACGAGTAGATGGGCTCGGTGACGCGCGGGATGACCTGGCCCGCCTTGACCGCGGGCAGCTTCGCCCAGGTCGGCTTGGACTTGTCCAGGTCGGCGGGCTGGAGGGCGGAGGTGCGGTTGTCCATCATGATGACGTCCGCGGCGTGCGAGTTGACGTTCTCCCAGCTCAGGTTCTCGAACCAGCCGCCGCTCTCCTTCTTGGAGCTCTCGGACGGCTCGACGAAGTTCACGCCGAGGGACTTGAAGTACTCCAGGTCGGCGGAGAGGTTCGTCCCGGAGACGTAGAAGATGTCCTGACTCGCCGAGCCGACGAGGACCTTGATGTCCTTGTTCGCCTTGGCGACCTTGCGCAGCCGCTCGGCGGCGGCCTCGAAGCGCTTCTTCGCCTTGACGACCTTGTCGGCCTTCACGTCGGCGCCGAGCGACTCGGCGAGCGAGAGCAGGCGCTGGAGGGGCTGGGTCATCTGGCGGTCGTAGACGCTGATGCCGACGCTCGGGGCGAGCTTGAGGATCTTGTCCTTGCTCTCCTCGGGGACGTACCAGAGGGTGCCCGCGTCGTCGAACATCGTGGAGACGAGGAGGTCGGGGGCGAGGCCCGCGTACTTCTCGATGTTGAACTGACCCCATTCGTTGCCGAGGATCGTCAGCTTGCTGATGTCCATGTCACCGGCCTGGACGTCCGGCTTGCCGCTCTTGGTCTTCGTCGGGCCGAAGACGCCCTTGACCTCGATGCCGTAGTCGAAGAGGGCGGCGGCGACGCCGGTGAAGGCGACGATGTTCTTCGGCGCCCCCTTGGTCTTGGCGGTCGTGCCGCGGTCGTCCTTGAAGCTCCAGGGGCCGGAGTCTCCGGAGTCCGCCGCGCCCGAGCCGTCCTTCTTCTCGTCTCCGCAGGCTGCCAGCAGGGCCGTGAGGCCGAGGGCGCCGCCGGCGGCGAGAAGGCCGCGGCGGGAAGGCTGAGGGAGGCGGGCGTTGGGCATGAGGGTCTCTGCTTTCGTGAGGACGGCGGCGGGTGGCCACTGGCCGGAATCAGCGCTTAGGTTAACCTAACCTAAGCGGATGTCCAGTGGCCCTCGCGGTCGCCTTCCCACGGGCGGGGCTGTTATCCGGCGACACTTCCCTCGTGCGGCGCCGCTGTCCCGCGAAGCTCCCCGCTATCCCGCGAAGCCCAGCTCCCTGGCGATCAGCATGCGCTGGACCTCGCTTGTCCCCTCGCCGATCTCCAGGATCTTGGAGTCCCGCCACATCCGGGCCACGGGGTACTCGTTCATGAAGCCGTAGCCGCCGTGGATCTGCGTGGCCTCACGGGCGTTGTCGACGGCGACCGTGGAGGAGTAGAGCTTCGCGATCGCCGCCTCCTTCTTGAAGGGCTCCCCGCCGACGAGACGCGACGCCGCGTCCCGCCACCCGACCCTGGCCATGTGCGCCCGCGTCTCCATGTCGGCGATCTTGAACTGGATCGCCTGGTTCGCCCCGATCGGCTTCCCGAACGCGTGCCGCTCCTTGGCGTACTTCACGGACTCGTCGACGCAGCCCTGCGCGAGGCCCGTCGCAAGGGCGGAGATCGCGACCCGGCCCTCGTCGAGGATCCGCAGGAACTGGGCATAGCCGCGCCCCTCTTCACCGAGGAGGTTCGCCGCGGGAACCCGCACGTCCGAGAAGGACAGCTCACGGGTGTCCGAGGCGTTCCAGCCGACCTTCGAGTACGGAGCCGCGACCGTGAACCCGGGTGTCCCCGACGGCACGATGATCGACGAGATCAGCGGACGCCCGTCCGCCTTGCGGCCGGTGACGGCGGTGACCGTGACCAGGCCCGTGATGTCCGTACCGGAGTTGGTGATGAAGCACTTGGAGCCGTTGATCACCCACTCGTCGCCGTCCCGCACCGCGGTCGTACGGGTGCCGCCCGCGTCCGAGCCGCCGTCCGGCTCGGTCAGGCCGAAGGCGCCGAGCAGTTCACCGGAACAGAGCCGGGGCAGCCACTCGCGCTTCTGCTCGTCCGTACCGAAGAGGTGGATCGGCATCGCGCCGAGCGAGACCCCTGCCTCCAGGGTGATCGCCACGGAGGAGTCGACCCGCGCCAGCTCTTCGAGCGCGATGCCGAGGGCGAGATAGTCGCCGCCCATCCCGCCGTGCTCCTCGGGGAAGGGGAGGCCGAACAGGCCCATGCGGCCCATCTCGCGGACGATCTCGTACGGAAATTCGTGGCGTTCGTAGAGGTCGCCAATCTTCGGGGCGACGACGTCGTGCGCGAACGCCTCGACGGTGCGGCGGAGTTCCTCGTGCTCGGGGGACAGACGGTGGTCCATCGTTCTTCACTTCTCCTGGTGGGAGGTGCCCGTCAGGGCACGGACGGTGCGGGACGGGCTGGGTCGGCCCAGTTGTTCGGCCATCCACGCGCTGGTGGCGGTGAGGCGGCCGAGATCGACGCCGGTCTCGATGCCGAGGCCGTCGAGCATCCATACGAGGTCTTCGGTGGCGAGGTTGCCGGTGGCGCTCTTCGCGTACGGACAGCCGCCGAGGCCGCCCGCCGACGCGTCGACCGTGCGCACGCCGTGCTGCAGGGCGGCGAGGGTGTTGGAGAGCGCCTGGCCGTACGTGTCGTGGAAGTGCACGCCGATGCGGTCCGTCGGCACACCCTCCTCGTTCAACTCAGCGAGCAGGGACAGGACATGGCCCGGTGTGGCCACGCCGATGGTGTCGCCGAGGCTCAGCTCCTGGCAGCCCATGTCCACCAGGGCCTTCGCGGTGCGGACGACCTGGGCGATGGGCACCGGGCCCTCCCACGGGTCGCCGAAGCACATGGAGAGATAGCCCCGCACATGCACCTTCTGCTCGCGTGCGCGGGCCACGACCGGCTCCGACATCGCGAGGGCCTCGTCCATCGTGCGGTTGAGGTTGGCCTTGGCGAAGGACTCCGTGGCGCTGACGAAGACGGCCACGCTGCGGGCGCCGAGCGCGAGGGCGCGGTCAAGACCTCGGGCGTTCGGCACGAGGGCCGGGAGCTTGGCCTCCAGGTCATGGAGGAGGGGGAAGAGCTGCTCGGCGTCGGCAAGTTGGGGCACCCACTTGGGGTGCACGAAGCTGGTCGCCTCGACGGTCGTGAGGCCCGCGGCGGCGAGGCGGTGGATGAACTCCGCCTTGATCTCCGTGGGGACGACCGCTTTCTCGTTCTGCAGGCCGTCGCGGGCGCCCACTTCATAGATGCGGACGCGGGGCGGCAGGTCCTGGGTGGGGACGGCCATGGGGAGGCCGTCGGGCCGTGCGGCGGTAGTCATTTCTTGTCCTCCTCGGCCTCGTCCGGGATCACCACGGCCAGGATCTGGTCCATGGCGACGGTCGAGCCCGGTGTGACGTCGAGTTCGCTGACGGTGCCCGCGTGCGGGGCGGAGATGACGTGCTCCATCTTCATCGCCTCCACCACCAGGAGGCTCTGTCCCTGGGTCACTTGATCGCCGGTGGAGACCTTGACGACCGTGACGGTGCCGGGCATGGGGGCGGTCAGGGCGTCGGCCCCGCTGTGGGCGGCGCCGGTGAGGCTCGCCGCCACGGGGTCGTGGTCCTGGACGTGCCAGGCGTCGCCGTCCCTGCCGAGCCAGTCGGCGGCGCGGTGGAAGGTGTGGGCGACGCCGTCCACGTGGACCGTGACGCGGCCGGGCTCCACGGTGTGCGGGCCCTCGCCCGCGATGTGCCCGACGGGTTCGTGTCCCGGCACGCGCAGGTGGTGCGTAAGCGGGGCCGGGGTGCCGCCCAGACGCCAGCCCTCCGGCACCGAGAACGGGTCTCGCCAGCCGTCTCCGGCGGGTTCGAGGGCGGCGGTGCGGACGGCAGCCGCTGCTTCGTACACCTCGTCGGGCACGCCCTGGGGGACCAGGCTCTCCGCCTCGCGCTCCACGAGGCCGGTGTCCAGCTCGCCCGCCACCACGGCCGGGTGCGCGAGCAGCCTGCGCAGGAACCCGGCGTTCGTCGGCACCCCGAGCGTCACCGTGTCCGCGAGTGCCGCCCGCAGCTTGCGCAGCGCCGTCGGGCGGTCGGGTCCGTACGCGATGACCTTCGACAGCATCGGGTCGTACAGACTGCCGATCTCCGTGCCCTCGCTCAGCCCGGAGTCGGTCCGCACGCCGTCGCCCTGCGGCTCGTGCA
Organism: Streptomyces sp. NPDC055239; assembly: GCF_053606205.1. Taxonomy (NCBI): domain Bacteria; kingdom Bacillati; phylum Actinomycetota; class Actinomycetes; order Kitasatosporales; family Streptomycetaceae; genus Streptomyces; species Streptomyces sp. NPDC055239. The sequence goes on from NZ_JBSGRD010000002.1 coordinate 303,527, forward strand.
GGGCGAGGACGGTCCCGCCCGACGGCAGGAACCCGCGTGAAGGGTCTTCGGCGCAGACGCGGGCCTCGATCGCGTGCCCGGTGAGCGTGATGTCGTCCTGCCCATACGGAAGTTCCTCGCCGGCGGCGACCCGCAGCTGCCACTCCACGAGGTCGATGCCGGTGATCAGCTCCGTCACCGGGTGCTCCACCTGGAGCCGCGTGTTCATCTCCATGAAGTAGTACGAGGACGGGTCCTTGCCCGGCACGATGAACTCCACCGTGCCCGCGCCCGCGTACCCGCAGGAGCGTGCCGCCTGGACCGCCGCCTCGCCCATCGCCGCGCGCGTGGCCTCGTCGAGGAGGACGCTCGGGGCCTCCTCGATGATCTTCTGGTGGCGGCGCTGGAGCGAGCACTCGCGCTCGCCGAGGTGGATCACATTGCCGTGGCCGTCCGCCAGGACCTGGATCTCGATGTGCCGGGGGCGGTCGATCCACCGCTCCACGAGCAGCGTGTCGTCGCCGAAGGAGGACCGGGCCTCGCGGCGCGCGGCGGCGATCTCGTCCGCGAGCAGGGAGGCGTCCCGCACGAGCCGCATGCCCTTGCCGCCGCCGCCCGCAGAGGGCTTGAGCAGCACCGGCATGCCGATCTCCCGCGCCGCGTCGGCCAGTTGGGCGTCGGTCAGGCCGCTGCCCGACGATCCGGGGACCACCGGGACACCGGCCGCCTCGACGGTCTCCTTGGCGCGGATCTTGTCGCCCATCAGGTCGATCGCCGACGCGGGAGGGCCGATGAAGACGAGGCCCGCGTCCGTACAGGCCCGTGCGAACTCCGCGTTCTCCGCGAGGAAGCCGTACCCCGGGTGGACCGCCTGGGCGCCGCTGCGGGCCGCCGCGTCGAGCAGCCGCTCGGCCGACAGATAGCTCTCGGCGGCCGGGGGCGGACCCAGGCGCACGGCCGTGTCGGCCTCGCGCACATGCCGGGCGTCCGCGTCCGCGTCGCTGAACACGGCGACCGAGCGCACGCCGAGCGCCCGCAGTGTCCGGATCACGCGGACCGCGATCTCGCCCCTGTTGGCGACCAGAACGGTGTCGAACATCGTCCCTCTCCTGCTGAAGCTCCTGCTGAAGTCAGTCATCGTCCGCCCCTCACATCCGGAAGACGCCGAAGCCGGGCTCGCCCAAGGGCGCCTCGGCACAGGCGGTCAGGGCGAGGCCGAGGACCTGCCGGGTCTCCATGGGGTCGATCACGCCGTCGTCCCAGAGGCGCGCGGTGGCGTAATAGGCGTTGCCCTGCTGTTCGTACTGGGCGCGGACCGGGTCCTTGAAGGCCTGTTCGTCCGCGTCCGACCACTCCTCGCCCCGCGCCTCCAACTGGTCGCGCTTGACGGTCGCGAGGACCGACGCGGCCTGCTCGCCGCCCATCACGGAGATCTTGGCGTTCGGCCACATCCACAGGAAGCGGGGGGAGTAGGCGCGCCCGCACATCGAGTAGTTCCCCGCGCCGTACGAACCGCCGATCACGACCGTCAGCTTCGGCACGCGCGTGCAGGCCACCGCCGTCACCATCTTGGCGCCGTGCTTGGCGATGCCGCCCGCCTCATAGTCCCGGCCGACCATGAAGCCGGAGATGTTCTGCAGGAAGACGAGGGGGATGCCGCGCTGGTCGCACAGCTCGATGAAGTGGGCGCCCTTCTGGGCGGACTCGGAGAAGAGGATGCCGTTGTTCGCGATGATGCCGACCGGGTGGCCGTGGACGTGGGCGAAGCCGGTCACCAGGGTCTGGCCGTACTCCGCCTTGAACTCGGCGAAGCGCGAGCCGTCGACCACGCGCGCGATGACCTCGCGGACGTCATAGGGGGTGCGGGAGTCCGTCGGCACCGCCCCGTAAAGACCGAGGGGGTCGGCCTTGGGCTCCTCGACCGGGCGGACGGACCACGGGGGTGCGGCGCGGTCGGGGAGCGTGGAGACGATCGTCCGCACGATCCGCAGCGCGTGCGCGTCGTCCTCCGCGAGGTGGTCCGTCACTCCGGAGACCCGGGAGTGGACCTCGCCGCCGCCCAGCTCCTCGGCCGTCACGACCTCGCCGGTCGCCGCCTTCACCAGGGGCGGGCCGCCGAGGAAGATCGTGCCCTGATTGCGGACGATCACCGCTTCGTCGCTCATCGCGGGGACATACGCGCCGCCCGCCGTGCACGAGCCGAGCACGGCCGCGATCTGTGGGACGCCCGCTCCGGACATCCGCGCCTGGTTGTAGAAGATCCGCCCGAAGTGCTCGCGGTCCGGGAAGACGTCGTCCTGCATCGGCAGGAAGGCGCCGCCGGAGTCCACCAGATACAGGCAGGGGAGGCGGTTCTCCAGCGCGACCTCCTGGGCGCGCAGATGCTTCTTCACCGTCATGGGGTAATACGTGCCGCCCTTGACGGTGGCGTCATTGGCGACGATCACGCAGGTGCGCCCGGAGACCCGGCCGATTCCGGCGATGACTCCGGCGGCCGGTGCGTCCCCGCCGTACAACCCGTCGGCCGCGAGCGGTGCCAGTTCCAGGAAGGGCGAACCGGGGTCGAGCAGCGCGTCCACGCGGTCGCGGGGCAGCAGCTTGCCGCGCGCGACATGGCGGGCGCGGGACCGCTCGCCGCCGCCGAGCCTGGCCACCGCGAGCTTGGCCCGCAGCTCTTCGACGAGGGCGGTGTGCGCCGCCTCGTTCGTCCGCCATGCTTCGGACGCGGGATCAGCCGCGCTCGCGAGGACTGGTGCCTGCAGCATCAGTCGAGCCCCCTTGCTCGGTTAATGAGCGTTAACGTATTGCGTTCAGGTTAACGACCGCTAACCGTCCTGTCTAGAATTGATTCCATGGCCACCAGAACCGACGCCCCCACCCGTCGCGAACAGATCCTCAGAGAAGCCGCCAGGCTCTTCGCCGAGCGCGGCTTCCACGGAGTCGGAGTGGACGAGATAGGAGCCGCCGTCGGCATCAGCGGCCCCGGTCTCTACCGCCACTTCGCGGGCAAGGACGCGATGCTCGCCGAGCTGCTCGTCGGCATCAGTGGGCAGCTCCTGACCGGCGGCAAGCGATGTGTCGCCGACGCGGACGGGGCGCCGGAGCGGGTGCTCGACGCGCTCATCGAGGGGCACATCGACTTCGCCCTGGACGACCGCTCCCTGATCACCCTGCACGACCGCGAGCTCGACCGGCTGCGGGACACCGACCGCAAGCTGGTCCGCCAGCTCCAGCGGCAGTACGTGGAGATCTGGGTCGACGTGGTGCGCAAGGTCTATCCGGACCTCGCCGAGAACGAGGCCCGCGTCTGTGTGCACGCGGTCTTCGGGCTGCTCAACTCCACGCCGCACCTGAGCCGGCGCGACGCGCTGCCCAGCCGCAGCGCCATGGCGCGGCTGCTGCACGGCCTGGCGCGCGGGGCGTTCGCGGCGGCGGTGGCGTGACGGGAGCGACAGGGCTTATCTCTGGACGGTCCGGTGACCGGCGGGTAACGTTGATCTGAGCAAGCGCTTAGTCGTGTTGCGCTCAGCCGAGCCTGGTGCCGTATCGAAGGAGTTCTCCGTGCGCCGTACCGTTTTCAATGAGGACCACGAGGCGTTCCGGGAGACCCTGCGCGCCTTCATCGAGGCCGAGGTCGTCCCGGTCCACGAGGAGTGGTTCGCCGCGGGTCAGGTGCCGCGCGAGTTCTACTACAAGCTCGCCGAGCTCGGTCTCTTCGGCATCAGCGTCCCCGAGGAGTTCGGCGGCGCGGGCATGGAGTCGCACAAGTTCGAGGCCATCCAGTACGAGGAGACGGCCCGCGCGGGCGTCAGCTTCGGCGGCTCCGGCGTGCACGTCCTGCTCGCCCTGCCCTACATCAAGGCGCTCGGCACCGACGAGCAGAAGAAGCGCTACCTCGAGAAGTTCGTCTCCGCCGAGGAGATGTGGGCCCTCGCGATGACCGAGCCGGGCACCGGCTCCGACCTCGCGGGCATGAAGACCACGGCCAAGCTCTCCGAGGACGGCACGCACTACGTCCTCAACGGCTCCAAGACCTTCATCACCGGCGGTGTGCACGCCGACCGCGTGATCGTCTGCGCCCGTACGTCCGCGCCCACCGCCGACGACCGCCGCTTCGGCATCTCCCTCTTCGCCGTCGACACCAAGTCCGACGGCTACTCCGTCGGCCGCAAGCTCGACAAGCTGGGCCTGAAGACCTCCGACACCGCCGAGCTGGCGTTCGTCGACGTCAAGGTCCCCGTCGAGGACCTCCTCGGCGAGGAGAACAAGGGCTTCTACTACCTCGGAAGCAACCTGCCCTCCGAGCGCTGGGGCATCGCCTACGGCGCGTACGCGCAGGCCAAGGCCGCCGTCCGGTTCGCCAAGGAGTACGTGCAGGACCGCACCGTGTTCGGCAAGACGGTCGCCTCCTTCCAGAACACCAAGTTCGAGCTCGCCGCCTGCCAGGCCGAGGTGGACGCCGCAGAGGCCGTCGCCGACCGCGCCCTTGAGGCCCTGGACGCGGGCGAGCTGACCGCCGCCGAGGCCGCGTCCGCGAAGCTGTTCACCACCGAGGTCGCGCACCGCGTCATCGACAAGTGCCTCCAGCTGCACGGCGGCTACGGCTTCATGAACGAGTACCCCATCGCCCGCCTGTACGCGGACAACCGCGTCAACCGCATCTACGGCGGCACCAGCGAGGTCATGAAGATGATCATCGCCAAGGACATGGGCCTGTAAAGATCCCCCTGTAGAACTGATTCATGAACAAGGCACTTGAAGACCTCCTCGATCTGCTCGACCTCGAGCAGATCGAGGAGGACATATTCCGGGGCGAGAGCCGCTCGGCGCTCGTCCCGCGCGTCTTCGGCGGCCAGGTGGCCGCCCAGGCGCTGGTGGCGGCAGGACGCACCGTCCCCGCCGACAGGCCCGCCCACTCCCTGCACGCGTACTTCCTGCGTGCGGGGGACCCGGGCGCGCCGATCGTCTACACCGTCGACCGGATCCGCGACGGCCGCTCCTTCACCACGCGCCGCGTCGTCGCCGTCCAGCACGGGCAGCCGATATTCCACCTCTCCGCGTCCTTCCAGACGTACGAGGAGGGCCTGGAACACCAGACGGGGATGCCGTCGGCGCCGGACCCGGAGACGCTGCCGACCGCCGCCGAGATGCTGCCGCGCCATCTGCCGTCACACGTCGCCGAGCGCCTGGTCGAGGCCCGCGCGGCTGTCGACCTGCGCTACGTGGACGCGCCCCCCTGGGCCACCGTCGGGCAGCCGCGCGAGCCGCGCTCCCAGGTGTGGTTCCGCACGAACGGCAAACTCGACGGCGGTATCGACGCGTCTCTGCTGCACGTCTGCCTCGCCACGTACGTCTCCGACATGACGCTGCTCGACTCGGTGCTGCTCGCGCACGGCCGGGGCGGCTGGGCGGTCGGTGACGTCGTCGGCGCCTCGCTCGACCACGCCATGTGGTTCCACCGCCCGTTCCGGGCGGACGAATGGCTCCTGTACGACCAGGAGTCGCCGTCGGCGTCCGGCGGGCGTGGCCTGGGCCAGGCGCGGATCTGGACGCAGGACGGACAGCTCGCGGTGACGGTGATTCAGGAAGGTGTCGTGCGCGTTCCGCGCTGATCGACATGCCTCTGCTCCCCTGACCGACGTATCGCGTTCGGCGGTGATCGGACATACCGTCCGATACATGAGTGAGCAGGTCGACAGCAGCAGGACCGAGCCGCCCCAGCCACCCGAACCGCCCGAGGGCGGCGGCGAGAGCACCTTCACCGTCGTCGTCGCCGCCGTCGCCAACCTCGGGATCGCCGTCGCCAAGGCCGTCGCCGGTGTCATCAGCGGATCGAGCGCGATGCTCTCCGAAGCGGCGCACTCCCTGGCCGACACCGTCACCGAGCTGCTGCTCCTCACCGCCCTGAAGCGGAGCGAGAAGCCCGCCGACGAGGAGCACCCCCTCGGCTACGGTCCCGAGCGCTACATCTGGGCGATGCTCGCGGCCGTCGCCACCTTCGTCGGCGGCGCCGTCTTCTCGATCTACGACGGCATCCACACGCTGGTGGCGGGCGAGGAGCTCGGCGACCCGCTCATCTCGTACATCGTGCTCGCCGTCGCCTTCCTCCTGGAGGGCTACTCACTGCGCACCGCCATCAAGCAGGCACGCGGTGAGGCGGCACGCTTCGGGGCGTCCTTCGGGCGCTACATGCGCTACACGCCCGACACCGCGGTGAAGGCCGTCGTCATGGAGGACTCCGCCGCCCTGGCCGGACTCGCCCTTGCCGCCCTCGGACTGCTCGGCGGGCAGCTCACCGGTTCCGGAGTGTGGGACGGCGTGGCCTCGCTCTGCATCGGCGCCTTGCTCCTGTACGTCGCCTGGGTGCTCGGGCGCAGCAACGCCCAGCTCCTCATCGGGCGCCCGCTGCCCAAGCCGATGCGCAAGGAGATCCGCGACGAACTCCTCGCCTCCGAGCACGTCGAGGCCGTACTCGAACTGACGACGCTGCTCCAGGGGCCGCGCGAGGCCCTCGTCGCCGCCAAGGTCGACTTCCGTGACGCCTCGACGGCGGCGCAGATCGAGTGGGCCTGCGAACAGGCCGAGCGCCGGGTGCGGGAGCGGTTTCCCGGCGTGCGACGGGTCTATCTGGACCCGACGCCGGGATACGCCCAGCGGCGCGAGGAAGGGCTCAACCCGTGGCCGTGAGGCCCGCAGCGTCGAGCAGGTATGCCGTCATCGGGTCGTAGAAGCGCGGGCTCGTGACGTGGTCGTCCAGCGGGATCGTCACCTGGAGGGTGCCCTCGGCCTCGCCGATGAACAGCGCCGGGTCGTTGCAGTCCGCGTACCCCATGGAGTCGATGCCGCGCTGGCCCGCCCGTCCGGCCCAGCCGTGGTCGGCGACGACCAGGTTCGGCAGCGGACGCCCCTCGCGCTCCAGGCCGTCAAGGATCGCGTTCATCGGCTCGGGGGAGTGCGTGTGCCACAAGGTCGCGCCGCGCTCCAGCATCGCCACGTCCGCGAACTGGAAGACCATGCCCTCGTCGGCGGTGAGGCCCTCCGGGATGACGACGATCTCGCAGCCCGCCGCGCGCAGAGCCGCCGCCGTGGCGCGGTGCACGTCGAGCAGGCCCCCCGGGTGCCCTGTGGCGAAAAGGACCCTCTCCTTGCCGGCCGCCGCCTTGCGCAGACGCGCCGCCATGCGCTCCAGGGCGTCGACCGTCAGCTCCGGGTCGATGGTGTCCTGCCCCTGCCGGAACGCGTCGTCGTCGATCACGCCGCACCGCTCGGCCATCACCGCCAGGACGTCCTGCTCGTCGGTCCAGCGGTCGCCGAGCTCAAGGCCGAGCCAGTAGTGGCGGTCGCCGTTCGCGAGCTTCCTGTAATGGCTGAGGTTGTTCTCGCGTGGCGTGGCGACGTCGCCAGCGATGCGGGAGCGTACGAGGTGGTCGACGAGCGCGGCACGGCTGGGTATTGGCATGGTCCCATTGTGCCGCCGGTCACCGGCTGGTGGCGGGCAGTCCCGAACCCTGGACCTGTGACCTGCGCCCCTCTGTGCCGGCTCCCGGTTCACCTGCCGAGCGCGAACCACAGCTCCATCCGTACGTCCGGGTCGTCCAGGTCCGCCCCCAGGAGCGCCGCGCACCGCGTCACGCGCTGGCGCACCGTGTTGCGGTGGACGCCGAGCGCGGTCGCCGTGCGGTCCCAGCTGCCGTGCAGGGAGAGCCACGTGCGTAGGGTCTCGGTGAGTGCCGCGCTGTCGCCGAGCGGGGCGAGCAGCACGCGCGCGTGGGCCGCTGCCTCGGCGGGCGCGACCAGAGAGGCGATGCCCGCCTCGCGGTGCCGGACGAGCGGCGCGCGCGTGGCCTCGGCGCGGCGCAGGGCGCGGTCCGCCTGGGCGTCGGCCGCGGGCAGGTCGCCGGGCGATGCGGGGGCGGAGGCGCCCAGGGTCCAGCCCGGCTGTCCGGTGAGCTCGCGGTCGCCGGGGAGCAGGAGCCGTACGAGATCCTGGTCCGGGTCCGTGTCGACCAGGCCGCTGCCAAGGGCGGCGGCGAGCGCGGAAGCGGCGACGGAGTGGGCCACCGGGTCGTTCCCGACATCCCCGCGCGCGTGCACCACGGTCCACTCCTCGGCCCCCAGGAGAGGCGCGACATCGCCCGCCGCCGAGCCCAGAAGCAGCCGTACGAGCGCCGCGGAGCGCACGGAATCGGCGGCCCCCTGGTGCTTCCCTGTAAGAAGCGAGAGCAGCACGACGGCCACCCCGGTGATGGTGTGATCCCCCGGCTCGCGCTGCTCGGCGGCGACCCCGAGCGCGAACCCCTGCCCGCCGCCGAGCGCGTACGCGGTGAGGTGGGTACCGCCCACGGAGTCGGTGGCCGACGCGGGGACGGGGCCGGTCCGCCCCGCCGGACGTACGACTTCGGAGAGGTCACGCACTGCCTGCCGCACGCCCGCTCCCGGAGCTGTCCCCGCCGTGTGGAGCACCGTGCCGTCCGGCGCGTAGAGCACCGCCCAGCCGCCCAGGCGCGCCGCGAGCTGCCGAAGGACCGCGGGCACCGGGTCCGGGCGCGCGGCGGCCGTGGCGAGGCCCTGCTGGGCCTCTGTCACGCGGCGCAGCTCGGCGTGCCTGGCCTCCGCCACCAGCTGCCACACCGCGCGGGCGACCCCGCTGAACGTCGTGCGCGGCGGCACTTCCAGGAGCGGCAGGCCGTAGCGGTCGCAGGCGGTCACCAGGGCGCGCGGCACCGTGTCGTGCACGGGCGCGACGCCGAAGCCCAGGGCCGCGCCGCCCGCCTCGACGATCCGCGCCACGTAGTCGTCGAGGTAAACGCCCGCCCCCACCGGCTCCGTGATGTGCACGCCCGCCGTCAGCAGCAGCTCGCCGCCCAGGAGGTACGGATACGGGTCCGCCATCTCCGAGGTGTGCACCCACTGGACGGCCGCGCCGCTCTCCCCGGCGTCGGGACCCGCGATCTGGCGCAGGCCCAGATCCTCCCGGGCGAGGAGCGCGGTGAGAGGAACCGGCGGAGTCGGGGGAGTAATGGGTGAGGCGGCAGGGTCCGGCACGGTGGACGATCCATCCATCTTGGTCGTGAAGAGTGGATGAAACGTACACTTCAGCGTTGCTTTCCGGCCACCTAAGGTCGTGCCGACCCCAGGCCACGGGTACGGGCGGATGTCCCCGCGGCCGGTCGTTGCCACCCCCCTCACCCCCATCTGCACGACACGCCACCGAGGTGCGCGAAGGAGGGCCCCCTATGGCCGTCGACTACACAGTGATCGTCGTCTATCTCGCCGGCATGCTCGCGATGGGCTGGTGGGGCATGCGCCGCGCCAAGTCCAAGAGCGAGTTCCTGGTCGCGGGACGCCGCCTCGGACCCTGGATGTACTCCGGGACCATGGCCGCCATCGTCCTCGGCGGCGCGTCCACCATCGGCGGTGTCGGCCTCGGCTACCAGTACGGGCTCTCCGGCGCCTGGATGGTCTTCACGATCGGCCTCGGCCTGCTCGCCCTGAGCGTCTTCTTCTCGGCGCGCATCGCACGCCTGAAGGTCTACACGGTCTCCGAGATGCTCGACCTCCGCTACGGCGGACGCGCGGGCATCATCTCCGGAGTCGTCATGTGGTCGTACACGCTGATGCTCGCGGTCACCTCGACCATCGCGTACGCCACGATCTTCGACGTCATCTTCGACATGAACCGCACGATCGCGATCATCCTCGGCGGCTCGATCGTCGTCGCGTACTCGACGCTCGGCGGCATGTGGTCGATCACGCTCACCGACATGGTGCAGTTCGTGGTGAAGACCATCGGCGTGCTGCTCCTGCTGCTGCCCATCGCCGTCGTCAAGGCCGGTGGCTTCAGCGAGATGAAGGCCAAGCTGCCCACCGAGTACTTCGACCCGCTGGGCATCGGCGGCGAGACGATCTTCACGTACGTCCTGATCTATACGTTCGGCATGCTCATCGGGCAGGACATCTGGCAGCGCGTCTTCACCGCGCGCAGCGACAAGGTCGCCCGCTACGGCGGAACCGTCGCCGGTACTTACTGTCTGGTGTACGCGATCGCGGGTGCCGTCATCGGCACGGCCGCCAAGGTCATGTACCCGAAGCTGCCGAGCGCCGACGCGGCCTTCGCGACCATGGTCAAGGACGAACTGCCCATGGGCGTACGGGGTCTGGTGCTCGCCGCGGCGCTCGCCGCCGTGATGTCCACGTCCTCCGGAGCGCTCATCGCCTGTGCGACCGTCGCCAACAACGACATCTGGTCGCGCCTACGCGGGGCTGTCGCTCCGAAGGGGGACGGCGAGGAGCACGACGAGGTGAAGGGCAACCGCCTCTTCATCCTGATCATGGGCGTCGCCGTCGTCCTCATCGCCATCGCCCTCAACGACGTCGTCCAGGCGCTCACCGTCGCCTACAACCTGCTCGTCGCCGGTCTTCTCGTGCCGATCCTCGGCGGACTGCTGTGGAAGCGCGGCACCGCGGAGGGCGCGCTCGCGGCCATCGTCGCCGGTGGGCTCTCCGTCGTCGGGCTCATGTGGGGGTACGGAATCCTCGCGAACGAGCCCATCTACTACGGCCTGTTGATCTCCCTCGGCGTGTACGTCGTCGTCTCCCTCGCCACGAAGCCGACGGACGCCCATGTCCTCGCGGCCTGGCGAGAGCGGCTCGCGGGCCGGGGGTCCGAAGAAGCGGAACCGGAATCGCCGGTGGCCGTCTAGCCCTGCGCGCGGCCCGCTGCCGACGTCACTGTCAGGCTGACGGCGTCACTGTCAGTGGGCCGCGCGACACTTGTCCCAGCAGCACAGCACCACTCGTACCAGCAGGAGGAAACCGACCATGAGCAGCGCCGAGACCCCGACCCCCCGCGGCCCGGTCGACTCCTCCCGCGTTCCTCGGTACGCGGGCCCGGCGACCTACGCCAGGCTGCCCCGCCTCGACGAGGTGGGCGGCAAGACGGACATCGCCGTGGTCGGCGTGCCCTTCGACACGGGTGTCTCGTACCGCCCCGGCGCACGCTTCGGCGGCAACGCGATCCGCGAGGCCTCACGCCTCCTGCGCCCGTACAACCCCGCTCAGGACGCCTCCCCCTTCGCGCTCGCGCAGGTCGCGGACGCGGGCGACATAGCCGCCAACCCGTTCAACATCAACGAGGCCGTGGAGACGATCGAGGCCGCGGCGGACGACCTCCTCGGCTCGGGCGCCCGCATGATGACGCTCGGCGGCGACCACACCATCGCCCTGCCGCTGCTCCGTTCGGTCGCCAAGAAGCACGGCCCGGTCGCCCTGCTGCACTTCGACGCGCACCTGGACACCTGGGACACGTACTTCGGCGCCGAGTACACCCACGGCACGCCGTTCCGCCGGGCCGTCGAGGAGGGCATCCTCGACACCGAGGCGCTCAGCCACGTCGGCACGCGCGGCCCGCTCTACGGCAAGCAGGACCTCACCGACGACGAGAAGATGGGCTTCGGCATCGTCACGTCGGCCGACATCTACCGCCGTGGCGCCGACGAGGTCGCCGACCAGCTGCGCCAGCGCATCGGCGACCGCCCGCTGTACATCTCCATCGACATCGACTGCCTGGACCCGGCCCACGCGCCCGGCACCGGCACCCCGGAGGCGGGCGGCATGACGTCGCGCGAGCTCCTGGAGATCCTGCGGGGGCTCTCCTCCTGCAACCTCGTATCGGCGGACGTCGTCGAGGTCGCCCCCGCCTACGACCACGCGGAGATCACGGCCGTCGCCGCCTCGCACACCGCGTACGAGCTGACGACGATCATGTCCCGCCAGATCGCCGAGGGGCGGGCGGCCAAGTGACGCACGACCACGACGTAGTACTGCGCCCCACGGACGCGCAGCAGGAGGCGGCCCTCAACCCGCCTCCCGGACGCAACGGCGGCGACCTCGTCGTGGAGACCCTCCAGGGCCTCGGCGCGACGACGGTCTTCGGTCTCCCCGGCCAGCACGCGCTCGGCATGTTCGACGCCCTGCGGCGCTCGTCCCTGTCGTACGTGGGCCTCCGTGTCGAGAACAACACGGGCTTCGCGGCGGACGCGTACGGCCGGATCACCGGCGAGGTGGCCCCGCTGCTGCTCTCCACCGGCCCCGGCGCGCTGACCTCGCTCGCCGCGCTCCAGGAGGCGGCGGCCGGATCATCGCCCGTGCTCGCGATCGGCAGCCAGATCCCGGTGGCGGGGCTCGGCGGCGGCCGGCACGGCTACCTCCACGAGCTGCGCGACCAGCAGGCCTCCTTCCGCGACATCGTGAAGTCCGTCCACACGGTCCGCACGGCCTCGCAGATCCCGTCCGCGATCGCGGCGGCCTGGGAGTCGGCGCTCACCGCCCCGCACGGTCCGGTGTGGGTGGAGATCCCGCAGGACGTGCTGCTCGCGGAGACGACCCTGCCCGTCGTCACGGCCATGGACGCGACCCCGGACGAGGTCGTCCCGCGCCCCGAGCTGACCGCGGTGGCGGCCGACCTGCTGTCCCGGGCCGAGCGCCCGGCGATCATCGCGGGCGGCGGAGTCGTGCGTTCGGATGCCACCGGAAAGCTGCTCGCTCTCGCCGAGCTGGTGAACGCGCCCGTCGTCACGACCTTCGGCGGCAAGGGGGCGTTCCCCTGGGAGCACCCGCTCTCGCTCCAGTCGTGGCTGGAGGACCGGTACACGACGGACTTCCTTGAGGACGCCGACGTCCTCCTGGTGGTCGGTTCCGGCCTCGGTGAGCTCTCCTCGAACTACCACACGTTCAAGCCGCGCGGCCGGGTCGTCCAGATCGAGGCGGACGCCGGAAAGCTGGAGTCCAACCACCCGGCGCTCGGCATCCACGCGGACGCGCGCCTCGCGCTCTCCGCGCTCCTGGAGACGATCGACGCCCCTCGCGAGGACCACTCGGCCCCCGAGCGGGTGCGGTCCGTGCTCACGAAGGTCAAGGAGCGGATCGCCGCCCAGGAGCTCACCCTGGAACAGCAGATCCTCGCCTCGGTCCGCGAGGCACTCCCCGACGCGGCACCGTCCTTCTGGGACATGACGATCCTCGCGTACTGGGCCTGGTCGGCCTTCGACGCGCGGCGCCCCAACACCATGCACTCGGCGCAGGGCGCGGGCGGCCTCGGGTACGGCTTCCCTGCGGCGCTCGGAGCGGCGGCGGCCGACCCGACCAAGCCGGTGCTCGCCGTATCGGGCGACGGCGGCGCGATGTACTCGATCGCGGAGCTGGCCACGGCGCGGCAGTACGACCTCCCCGTGACCTGGCTGATCGTCGACGACGGCGGCTACGGAATCCTCCGCGAGTACATGGCCGACGCCTTCGGCGAGGCGAGCGCCACGGAGCTCTCCCGCCCGGACTTCGTCGCCCTCGCCGAGTCCTTCGGCGTACCGGGCGTCCGCACGACCCCGGAAACCCTCTGCGACGACCTCACGAAGGCCCTGGCAGCCCCGGGTCCGTCGGTGGTCGTGCTCCCGGCCCTCCTCCGCATGTTCGAGCCGACGCACCTCTAGAGCTTGCGGCGATTGCAGAAAAGTCCCGGCCTCACCCCGCGAAAAGCGGGTGACGCCGGGACTTCTTTGCAACCGCCTTGTCACAGGTCGGCTGTCGGACCCGAAGGTGTGCAACCTCGTGGTGTTTTCGTTAGTCATGAGGGGCGAGTGCGCCGGGGGGCGCACTTGTACGGGCCCCGAGGGTCTTGTACGGACCCAAGGGGATGGGAAGAATCCGATGACTCACCCGATATCCGGGATATCCAGGCGTGCCCGCGTGCTCTCGGCGGGCCTCGCCGCCGGGGTGCTCGTGCCGCTCGGCGCGGTCGCGACCGCCACGCCCGCCGCCGCTGCCGCCGCACCGAAGGTCACCTGCACCTCCGCGCAGGCCGGCCTGGCCGCCAAGCTCACGAAGGACATCACGGCGGCGCTGAAGAACCGCAAGGGCACCGTCGCGATCGGCCTCCGCGACCGCACCACGGACACCACCTGCACCCTGCGCTCGACCACCTCGTTCGACTCGGCGAGCGTCGTCAAGGCGACCGTCCTCGCCACGCTCCTGTGGGACGCGAAGAAGACCGAGCGGAAGCTGACCGCCCGTGAGTCGGACCTCGCGTCCGCCATGATCACCAAGTCGGACAACGCGGCGACCAGCAAGCTCTGGAGCCAGCTCGGCACGGGCAAGATCAAGGCGTTCCTCAAGGCCGCCAAGATGACGAAGACGGTGCCGGGAACCGGCGGCTACTGGGGACTGACCCAGATCAACGCGGCCGACGAGCAGAAGCTCCTCGCCCTGATCACCGCCAAGAACTCCGTCCTGAGCGACAACGCGCGCGCCTACATCCTCAAGCTGATGGGCAAGGTCGTCTCCTCGCAGCGCTGGGGCACCCCCGCGGGCGCGCCGTCCGGCGTCTCGATCCACGTCAAGAACGGCTGGCTGCAGCGGTCGACCCACGGCTGGCGGGTGCACAGCATCGGCGCGTTCAAGGGCGGCGGCCACGACTACACCCTCTCCGTGCTCACTCACGGCAACAGCACCATGAACTACGGCGTCGCCACCATCCAGGGCGTGGCCAAGGCCGTCCACAAGGACCTGGCGCCCACGGCCTCCGCGGCCGCGCGCTTCGTCCCGACGGACACGCCGCGGGAGGCGTTCGTGGCGGTCCCCGGCAACTGAGTGGCCGCGTCCTGCTGCGCGTGTTCGACTCCACCCACCTCTGAGTGGTCCTAGGTCCAATGACCTGTCTTTGTTGCGGTGGGATGAAATCCTCATCCCACCGCGTTGGGGCTCTCGGCAGGTCAGGTCGACGGAAGGCAGCACGTGGTGGAGCAACGGGGCGGGGCCGAGCAGGAGAAATCCGGCTGGGCGAAACGGCTGACCGGGTACGCGTGGCGGCACCCGAAGGACGTCTTGCTCGCGCTCGGCTCCTCGCTCGGCGGCATGGCCGTCATGGCGCTCGTCCCGCTCATCACCAAGGTGATCATCGACGACGTCATCGGGGACGAGACGCGCTCCATGGGCCCCTGGGTGGGCGCCCTCGTCGGCGCCGCCCTCCTCGTCTACGTCTTCACCTACATCCGCCGCTACTACGGCGGCCGCCTCGCCCTCGACGTCCAGCACGACCTGCGGACGGAGATGTTCGGGACGATCACCAGGCTCGACGGGCGGCGGCAGGACGAGCTGTCCACCGGGCAGGTCGTCGGTCGGGCCACCAGCGACCTCCAGCTCATCCAGGGTCTGCTCTTCATGCTGCCGATGACCATCGGCAACGTCCTCCTCTTCGTCATGTCCCTCGTGATCATGGCGTGGCTCTCCGTGCCGCTCACCCTCGTCGCGCTCGCCGTCGCCCCCGCCCTCTGGTTCATCGCCAAGCGCAGCCGCAGCCGCCTGCACCCCTCCACCTGGTACGCGCAGGCCCAGGCCGCCGCCGTCGCCGGAGTCGTGGACGGCTCCGTCTCCGGCGTACGCGTCGTGAAGGGGTTCGGCCAGGAGGAGCAGGAGACCGGGAAGCTCAGGGAGGTCGGCCGCAAGCTCTTCGCGGGCCGCCTTCGCACCATCCGCCTGAACTCCAAGTACACGCCCGCCCTCCAGGCCGTGCCCGCGCTCGGGCAGGTCGCGATGCTCGCGCTCGGCGGCTGGCTCGCGGTGCGCGGGCAGATCACGCTCGGTACGTTCGTCGCCTTCTCCAGCTATCTCGCCCAGCTCGTCGGGCCCGTACGCATGCTCGCCATGGTGCTCACCGTCGGCCAGCAGGCCCGCGCGGGCGCCGAGCGCGTCCTTGAGCTCATCGACACCGAGCCGACGCTGAAGGACGGCACCAAGGAGCTGCCCGCCGACGCCCCGGCCACGGTCGAGTTCGACGACGTCTCCTTCGCCTACGAGGACAACCGCCCCGTCCTTGACGGGCTCTCCTTCGAGATCCGGCCCGGCGAGACCCTCGCCGTCGTCGGCACGTCGGGCAGCGGCAAGTCCACCGTCTCGCTGCTGCTTCCCCGCTTCTACGACGTGACGCGCGGCGCCGTCCTCATCGGCGGGCACGACGTGCGCGAGCTGACGGCCGACTCGCTGCGGGCCGCGATCGGCCTCGTGCCCGAGGACTCCTTCCTCTTCTCCGACACGATCCGCGCCAACATCGCGTACGGACATCCGGACGCCACCCAGGAGGAGATCGAGACCGCGGCCCGCGCCGCCCAGGCCGACCGCTTCATCTCCGAGCTGCCCGAGGGGTACGACACCACCGTCGGCGAGCACGGACTCACCCTCTCCGGCGGCCAGCGCCAGCGCGTGGCCCTCGCCCGCGCCATCCTCACCGACCCCCGCCTCCTCGTCCTTGACGACGCGACCTCGGCGGTGGACGCGCGCGTCGAGCACGAGATCCACGAAGCCCTGCGCGACGTCATGGCGGGCCGCACCACCCTCCTCATCGCCCACCGCCGCTCCACCCTGAACCTCGCCGACCGCATCGCCGTGCTCGACGGCGGAAAGCTCGCCGCGATCGGCACGCACGAGGAACTGACGAAGAGCTCCTCCCTCTACCGGCGCCTGCTGACCGACCCCGACGAGCTCGGCGGCGTCTCGCCGGGACACGCGGTCCCTGTCGAACTCCCCGAGGACACCTCCGTACGCGCTGAGCTGGACGCCGAGTTCGACGCCGAGCGCGGCATCACGCCGCAGCTCTGGGTCGGCGACCGCGAGCCCAAGGACACCGCGATGTCCGGGATGCCCGCGACGCCCGAACTCCTCGCGCAGGTCGACGCGTTGCCCCCGGCCACCGACACCCCCGGCATCGACGAGGCGCGCGCGGTCAGCACGGAGGATTCGTACGGGCTCCGCCGTCTGCTCGCCGGATTCGGCAAGCCCCTGCTGCTCGCACTGCTCCTGGTCACCGTCGACGCGGGCATGGGCCTGCTGCTCCCCATCCTGATCCGGCACGGCATCGACGAGGGCGTCTCGCAGCTCGCGATCGGCGCCGTGTGGGCCGCATCCGGCCTCGCGCTGCTCGCCGTGCTCGTCCAGTGGACGGCGCAGATCGGCGAGACGCGGATGACGGGACGGACCGGCGAGCGAGTGCTCTACTCCCTCCGCCTGAAGATCTTCGCCCAGCTCCAGCGGCTCGGACTCGACTACTACGAGCGCGAGTTGACCGGGCGCATCATGACCCGGATGACGACGGACGTGGACGCCCTGTCCACCTTCCTGCAGACGGGTCTTGTCACCGCCTTCGTCTCCGTCGTCACCTTCTTCGGCATCATGGTCGCGCTCGTCGTCATCGACCTGGAGCTGGCACTCGTCGTCTTCGCGACGCTGCCGCCGCTGATCATCGGCACGTTCTTCTTCCGCCGCTCCAGCGTCAAGGCGTACGAACTGGCGCGTGAGCGGGTCTCGGTGGTCAACGCCGACCTCCAGGAGTCCGTCGCCGGGCTCCGCATCGTGCAGGCCTTCCGGCGCGAGCGCTCGGGCCGCGAGAAGTTCGCCAAGGGCAGCGCCGACTACCGCAGCGCCCGCATCCGCGGGCAGTGGCTGATCTCCATCTACTTCCCCTTCGTGCAACTGCTCTCGGCGGTCGCGGCGGCGGCGGTCCTGATGGTCGGCGCGGGCCGCGTGGAGGCGGGGACGCTGACGACCGGCGCCCTGGTCGCCTACCTCCTCTACATCGACCTGTTCTTCGCGCCCGTACAGCAGCTCTCCCAGGTCTTCGACGGCTACCAGCAGGCCACCGTCTCGCTCGGCCGCATCCAGGAGCTGCTCCAGGAGCCGACATCGACCGAGGCCGCGGACGAGCCCCTCGACGTCCTGTCCCTGCGCGGCGAGATCGCCTTCGAGGACGTCGACTTCGCGTACGGCTCCGACGACGAACCGGAGGAGGCGCTGAGCGACGTGGCCCTTCACATCCCCGCGGGCCAGACCGTCGCCTTCGTCGGCGAGACGGGCGCGGGCAAGTCGACGCTCGTCAAGCTCGTCGCCCGGTTCTACGACCCGACAGGCGGCCGGGTGACGGTGGACGGCACGGACCTGCGCTCCCTGGACATCACCGCCTACCGCCACCGCCTCGGCGTCGTACCGCAGGAGGCCTATCTCTTCGCGGGGACGGTGCGCGACGCGATCGCCTACGGGCGGCCCGACGCCACCGACGCCGACGTGGAGGCCGCGGCCCGCGCGGTCGGCGCGCACGACATGATCGCCACGCTGGACGGCGGCTACCTCCACGAGGTCTCCGAGCGCGGCCGAAACCTCTCCGCAGGACAGCGCCAGCTGATCGCCCTGGCCCGCGCGGAGCTCGTCGACCCGGACATCCTGCTCCTCGACGAGGCGACCGCGGCCCTCGACCTCGCCACGGAAGCGCAGGTCAACCAGGCCACCGACCGCATCGCGGGCAAGCGCACCACGCTGGTCGTCGCCCACCGCCTCACCACGGCGGCCCGCGCGGACCGCGTGATCCTGATGGACCACGGCCGGGTCGCGGAGGACGGCACGCACGAGGAACTGCTCGCGCTCGACGGGCGGTACGCGACACTGTGGCGGACGTTCGTGGGGGAGGCCGAGCCGTCGACCGCGTAACCGGTCGAACACATCGGGTCAGTCACCGAACACATCTGGTCGGCCCGTCGAACGAATCGGAGCGGTCACGCAACCAGAGGCACCACGGTCCGCGTCCGTACATCAGTACGCTGAGGCGGAAGTGTCGGGAGGGAAACTGGTGAGCAGTGGTCGAATACGGCGGAGCCTCGCGCTCGGCGCGGCCGTCCTTGCGGCTGCCGTCCTGCTCGGTGCCGCGGGCGCCGGCGCGGCGCAGGCACAGGCGTCAGCGGGCCGCTGCGCCGGACACAAGGTGCGCACGCTCTCCTTCAGCACCGGCAAGGTCGTCGTCTACAAGAACCGCGGCTACGTCTGCGCCGTCACTCTCGCCAAGCGCCCCGGCGCCCGCAAGACGATGTCTGTCAGCGTCCAGGCCCGCGGCAACCGCCCGGCCAGGGACAAGGGCAGCTACACGCATCACGCGGGCCCGGTGACGGTGCACGCGGGGCATCGGTGCGTGTGGGTGAAGGGGAAGGTGGGCCGGGGGAGCGTCAGCTCGGGCTGGACCCTGTGCTGAGACCGATGCCCCTTTTTGTACCGTACTGCGACTTGATCTGACGTGACCTGACCCGACCTGACGCAAGAGCCCCTAGTGGTGAGCGAGTTGCTCCGATAAGTTCCGGCGGACGCAATCGCGAAACCTAGGGGAGAGTGCATGCGCAAGGCGCTCAGATGGCTGCTGTCGCTCGTGGTGCTGATAGGCACCGCGGGCACACTGAGCACGGCAGGGGCGGCCACCGCCGCCGAGCCGCGGGCCATCGACACACAGGCCGCCGACACACGGGCCGCGGACATCAAGGACCGGCTCCTCGCGATACCGGGCATGAGCCTGATAGAGGAGAAGCCGTACGCCGGCTACCGCTACTTCGTCCTCAATTACACCCAGCCGGTCGACCACCGGCACCCCTCCAAGGGCACCTTCAAGCAGCGCCTGGCGGTTCTGCACAAGGACACCGCCCGCCCCACGGCCTTCTTCACCAGCGGCTACGGAGTCTCGACGACCCCCAGCCGCAGCGAGCCGACGCGGATCATCGACGGCAACCAGATCTCCTTGGAGTACCGCTACTTCACGCCGTCACGCCCCGAGCCCGCCGACTGGTCCAAGCTCGACATCTGGCAGGCCGCGAGCGACCAGCACCGCATCTTCAAGGCGCTCAAGCCCATCTACGACAAGAAGTGGCTGACGACCGGCGCCTCGAAGGGCGGCATGACGGCCACGTACTACGAGCGCTTCTACCCGCGTGACATGGACGGCGTCGTCGCGTACGTCGCCCCCAACGACGTGGTGAACAAGGAGGACTCGCGCTACGACGAGTTCTTCAAGACGGTCGGCACCAAGGAGTGCCGCGCCGCGCTGGAGGCGGTGCAGCGCGAGGCGCTGGTGCGCCGCGAGCCGCTGGAGAAGAAGTACGCCGCGTTCGCCGCTGAGGGCAACTACACCTTCAAGACGATCGGCAACCTGGACAAGGCGTACGAGGCCGTCGTACTCGACCTGGTGTGGGGCTTCTGGCAGTACCAGCCGGAGTCCGCGTGCGCCGACGTCCCCGACGCCAAGACCGCCTCCGACCAGGTGATCTTCGACTACGTCGACAAGGTCGGCGGCTGGACCTCCTACACGGACCAGGGCCTCACCCCGTACACGCCGTACTACTACCAGGCCGGTACGCAGCTGGGCTCGCCCGACATCTCCCAGCCCTGGCTCGGGAACCTGAGCCGCTACGGCTACCAGCCGCCGCGCAACTTCGTGCCGCGTGACATCCCGATGAAGTTCAAGTCCGGTGCCATGGCGGACGTGGACCGCTGGGTGCACCGCAACTCGCAGCGGATGCTGTACGTCTACGGCGAGAACGACCCGTGGGGCGCGGAGCCGTTCCGCCCCGCGAAGGGCGCGAAGCACGACTCGTACGTCTTCACCGCCCCGGGCGCCAACCACGGCGCGAACGTGGCCGGCCTCGTCCCCGCGGAGAAGGCCAAGGCGACGGAGCGGATCCAGGCGTGGGCCGGGGTCTCCACTTCGACGTCCCCGAAGCCGCTGGCTCCGTACGACGCGAAGCTTGACCGCAAGGATGAGCAGAAGGGCCTGACCCTGCGTCCGTAGGGAATCGCCGGACGGCTGAGAGCTTTCAGCCGTCCGGCGTTTGAGGGCGCCCCCGCGCAGCGGCCCGCGGCGGAGCCGCGAATGTCACAGCCGGGAAGGGGCGGGGTCGGGGAAGAGAACCCTGCGCTCACACCCGCACCGCACACCCCACCGGCCGCGCACCTCCCAGCGCCACGTACAGCTGCGTAGCAGCAGGACACAGGGCCCGCTGCGAGACCGCCACCGTCACCCGGTACTCCGGCGCCTTCGCCCCAGACCCGTCGCAGGCGGTCTCCCGGACCTCCGTCCGCCCCGCGCTGTAGACACAGTCCCCGACGACGGTCCGGGGCCCACCCCCACCCCCGGGATCCCCGGGATGCGGCGACTCGAGGTTCCGCATGCAGGCGTACCCCCGCGGCACCTTCCCGTTCCCGTCCTCGTCCCCGGCGGGCCGGTTCTCACTGATGTGGAGCACGAAGTCCGTGCGGGCAGGACATGGCGGGCCCTCGGCGACCTTGCCGTCGTAGCGGGCGATGACCCGCGCCGCCGCCCGCTCGCTCGTACAGGGCACTTCAGTGAAGGACTCGCGCCCCCGCGAACTGCACTCGTCCACGGCGAGAAACACGGCCCCGTAGCCGGACGACGACACCGACGAGGACGGATTCCGGTCGTCAAGCCGCCCCGGAACCCCCGACCCCGCCTCCGACCCCGATCCCGCCCCCGGATCCGAGGACTTCTGGCAGCCGGTCACGGCGGCGAACACCGCAAGCACCGCCACCACCGCGATGTTCCTGCCAAGCATGGTGAGCAGCATGGCAAACCCCCCGATATGTGCACCCAGCGTGACCCGCGGGAGCGGGCGCACGCCAGGCGCGTGGGGTGCTTTGGGCCAGGTGGAGGTGGCGCGCCGGTGGCGGGGCGTACGCCTCAGTACGTCAGGCCGTACCCGACCGGATACAGCACCTGCGCCGGATCATCCGCCCGCTGCACCGGCACGGGCAGCCGCCCCTGCGGCTCCGTGCGCCCCGCGATCACCCGTACCGCGGCCCGCAGTTCGACGTCCGTCCAGCAGTACGCGGCAAGGGACGCGCCCACGGCCGGCACCCACGCCACGTCGTACGGATTGCGGATCGCGACGGCGATGACCGGGACCCCGGTCGCCACAAGGGCCTTCACCAGGGCGATCTGAGCGCTCCCCGCCCCCACGTTGTACGTGCCCACGAGCACCGCGTCCTTGCCCGCGGCAGCCGCCACCGCCTCAGCGATCTTCGACGCGGAGGGAGCCGTGCCCGTCGGCAGCACGGTCGGCGAGAAGCCGAGGTCCGTCAGTTCGCGCCCGATGACGGTCGTCGGCGGCCCCGTCGTCCCCGACGGCGACGCCGGATCCGCGCCCACGACGAGTACGTCACGCTGCGTACGCCGCGACAGCGGAAGCAGCCCGCCCTCGTTGAGCAGCAGCGTCGTCGTCTCGTCGGCGATCCGGTCGGCCGCGGTGAGATGCGCGCGCGTACCGACCGTCCGGTCGACGCCGCGCGAGGTGACGTACGGGTCGGAGAACAGGTCCAGTTTCGACTTGAGGCGCAGGATCCGCAGCAGCGACACGTCGATGCGTGCCTCCTCCAACTCGCCGTCCCGTACCGCCTGGAGCACCGCGTTCCAGGCGATCTCCGGCTTCGGCGGGTTCAGGAGCTGGTCGACGCCCGCCTTCAGGGCGAGCACGGGCACGCGGTCGTCGCCGTACTTCGTGCGGACGCCCTGCATGCCGAGCGAGTCCGTCACCACGACCCCGTCGTAGCCGAGTTCCTCGCGCAGGATGCCGGTGAGGATGGGGTGCGAGAGCGTCGCCGGGTCCTCTGCGGGGTCGAGCGCCGGGACCACGATGTGCGCGGTCATGATCGAGTCGATGCCCGCGGCCACCGCCGCCTGGAACGGCGGGGCGTCCAGGGTCTCCCACTGCTCACGGGTGTGGTGGATGTACGGCAGTTGGGAGTGGCTGTCGTCCTTGGTGTCGCCGTGCCCGGGGAAGTGTTTGGACGTCGACGCGATGTCCGTGCCCTGGTACCCCTTGACCTGGGCGGCGACCAGACCGGCGACCGCTTCGGGGTCCGAGCCGAAGGAGCGTACGCCGATGACGGGGTTGGCCGGATTGACGTTCACGTCGGCCACCGGGGCGTAGTTCTGGCGGATGCCGAGCGCGCGGAGTTCGGCGCCCGCGATCCGGGCCGCCTTGCGCGCGGTGGAGTGCGAGCCCGCGGCGCCCAGGGCCATCGCGCCGGGCAGGAGCGTGGCGGGGATGCCCACGCGGGCCACGGCGCCGTGCTCCTGGTCGGTGGAGATGAGCAGCGGGACGCGGGAGGTGGGGGACCGCGCCGGGTCCTGTGGAGTGAGGGCCGCGCGCTGGATGCCGTTCGAGAGGTCGGCGATCTGGTGCGGGGCACGGGTGTTGTGGGCCCAGCCGAAGTAGATGATGCCGCCGAGGTGGTACTTGGCGACCGCTTCGGCGGCAGTGCGTACGCCCAGCTCATCGAGGTTGGCGTCGATGTCCGCCTGGTCGGGCTCGGTGGCGGAGTGGCCGTACACATGCATCACGAAGAGCTGGCCGACCTTCTCCTCGAGGCTCATGCGGGAAATGATCTCCCGCAGCTTCCGGTCACGGCCGCGGTCTCCGCTGCCCGCCGCATGGGCCCCTGTGGGCGCGGCGAGGGCCGTCGCCGCGACGGCCGTGGCGGTGAGCAGAGTACGTCTGGAGGCGTTTCGGTGGGACATGAGCGCTCCTTCGGAGACGGAAGCCGGACCGGAGCCGGACTGGGGAAACCGGCTGAAGGAAACTTTCCGAGTGCCACGGATATCCCGAAGATTTCTGCCGGTCAAGACAGTCGGCAGCCACTGTGGAGGAGAGGGGCCGTCACCGGCGCTGTTGGAGGGGGGCGCGCCGGTGACGGCATGCTGTCGGCCACGGGCGGCAGAGAGGGTGGTCAGCGTTCGCAGCCAGCAGCGATGCCGACACCGCCTCGCGGAGACTCACCCGACAGCACGTCATTTGGACGGAGGCGTCCGCGCGGGGGTTCCCGGCAGAGGCCGATTTCCGGAAAGTGGTGCGGAGGTGAATGGTGAGGTTCAGGAGGCGGCGAGTCCTGTGAATTCCGTGGTCTCGGGTGCTGAGTCGTCGCCGCGCCATTGGCTCTGCAATGTCCGTACCGTCTCGGCGATCGCGGGGCGCCGCGACGCCCCGGCCCGCCACAGTGCGTACAGCCGCCGCACCGGCAGCGGATCGAGCCGTACGGTGACCGCGCCGTCCGGGACAGGGCCGCGGCCGAGGCGGGGGATCAGGGCGATGCCGAGCCCCGCCGCGGCAAGCGCGACCAGGGTGGGGTTCTCCTCCGCCGTGTGCGCGATGTCGGGCTCGCAGCCCGCCTCGCGCAACGTGCGTACCAGCCACTCGTGGCAGACGAGCCCCGGCGGCTGGGTGATCCAGCGCTCGCCCTTCAGCTCCTCGCGGCGCACGAAATCGCGGCCCGCGAGCCGGTGGCCGACGGGCACGACCAGGTCGCAGAGGTCGTCCCCGATGACGGCCTGTTCGACGCCCGGCGGTGTCGGCAGCGGCGCGATGTCCCAGTCGTGCACGACGGCCATGTCCACCGCGCCCTTGGCCACCAGGTCGATGGAGAGGTGCGGGTCGATCTCCGACATCCGGGCGTCGAGCGCGGGATGCCGCCGGGCGAGGTCCGCGAGGACGCCGGGCAGCAGGCCGCGCGCCGCCGAGGCGAACGCGGCGATGGTCAGCCGCCCCGCAGGCAGCCCGCGACGCTCTTCGAGCTCGGTCTCGGCGCGCTCCACGATCGCCATCAACTCCTGTGCGGTGGCGGCGAGATGGCGTGCTTCCTCGGTGAGTGCGACGCCCCTGCCCTGTCGTTCGAGGAGAGTGGTGCGGGTCTCGCGCTCCAGCTTGGAGATCTGCTGGGAGATCGCGGACGGGGTGTAGCCGAGCGCGGTGGCGGCGGCGCCGACGGTGCCGTGCACGGAGACGGCGTGCAGGGCGCGCAGCCGGGCGAGATCGAGCACGGGAAGCCCTCCCATTCATTAGCGTTGCTTCATCCCATCATGCAGAGTTGTGCGCTGGTCCTACATGGTTGTGCCGGGTGATCCTCGCCGCATGCGCCCCGCTCATGTCCTCCTCGCCGTCCTCGTCACCGCCGTGTGGGGCGTCAATTTCGTCGTCGAGGTGGGCCTCGACCACTTCCCGCCGCTGCTCTTCTCGGCCCTGCGCTTCCTGGTGGCGGCGCTGCCCGCGGTCTTCTTCGTGGGGCGGCCGAAGGTGGCATGGGATGGGGCCTCCCCTGCTCGAACGAAGTTGAGAGCTTGGGGACGGATCGTGGGGGTGTTCACGACCCTCTTCGCCTTCGTGGCAGCCTTCGTGGCACTCGGCGAACGACCAGGGCGCGTACGCCTGCTCGGCATGGTCATCGCGCTCGCGGGCATTGGTGTCGCGGCGGTCGACGAGGGGGACGCGGGGCCGCTCACTGCCTTCGCGCTGCTGCTCGGCGCCGCGGCCTGCTGGGGTGCGTCGAACGTCCTGACCCGCAAGGCGTCCCCGCCCGACTCCCTCAACTTCATGGTGTGGGTGAGTACGGTGCCGGTCCTGCCGCTGCTCGGGCTCTCGCTGTTCTTCGAGGGCCCGACGGCCGACCTCGCTGCCCTGCGGTCACTGGACTGGCAGGGCGCGGGCATCATCGTCTACGTCGCGTGGATCACGACCGTCTTCGGCTTCGGCGCGTGGGGCCACCTGCTGCGCCGCCACCCCGCGTCGACCGTGGCTCCCTTCTCGCTCCTGGTCCCGATGTTCGGCATGTCCGCCGCCGGTCTAGTCCTGGGCGAGTCGGTGAGCGCGCTCGGGTGGTGCGCGGCGGCGCTCCTGGTGGGCGGAGTGGGCCTGACGTCCCTGGCCGGTGCCAGAGGGACCGCTCCCGGTGTCAGAGGGACTGCTCCCGGTATCAGGCGGCGGGCCGGTTCAGGAGCCGCGACAGGAAATCCCGCCCCGGACCGAGAAGTTCGGGAAGCGGCGCCGCACCCTCGTACCACCGCTTCTCGTACTCCCAGCACAGCCAGCCGTCCCGCTGCTCCCCGCTGAGCAGCGTGTCCACGCACTCGGCGAGCGGCAGCACCCCCTCGCCGAGCGCCAGCGGCGTCGTGTCGTCGGCCGACGCGATGTCCTTCACCTGTACGTAGCCGAGGTACGGGGAGAGCGCGGCGTGGCTGTCGATGGGCGACTCGCCGCCGAGCCAGGTGTGCATCACGTCCCACAGGGCGCCCACGTGACGGTGGCCGACCGCGCCGAGCACGCGGGTCGCGGCGGCGCCCGTGCGGTGCGAGTCGTGCGTCTCCAGGAGGATGCGTACGCCGAAGTCGGCGGCGTACTCGGCCGCGGTACCGAGCCGCCGGGCGGCCGTCGCGTCGGCCTCGTCGGGGCTCTGTTCGGTGCCGCCGCCGGGGAAGACGCGGATGAAGGGGGCGCCGAGGTCGCGGGCGAGGGTGAGCAGGGAACGTATGTCGTCGAGGACGGGCTCGTCGGCGCCGGGCGCCGCCACGCGCGCGTACCCGGAGATTCCGAGGATCTCGACGCCCGCGGTCTTGAACTGGGCCGCCACATCGGCCCGTTCGGTGAGGCCGATCCCCGGGTGGACCGGCTCCTCGGGGTGGGCGCGCAGCTCGACGCCTTGATAGCCGTGGGTGGTGGCCAGGTTCAGCACGTCGGCGATGGGGAGCCCGGGCACGCCGAGGGTGGAGAAGGCGAGTTTCATGACGCCGACCCTAGGGGGTTTCTCCCAGACTCAGTTGCCAGTCCTGCCCCATCAGGTCGACACCGAACGAGCGGTGCGGCTTCTCGTCGACGAGGACGAAGCCGTGCCTCTGATAGATGGCGCGGGCGGAGCCGAGGATGTCATTGGTCCACAGGACCATCTCGCGATAGCCGACACTCCGGGCGAACTCGACGCACGCGCCGACGAGTTGAGCCCCGATGCGGTGCCCCCGCGCGTCCGGCTCGACGAGAAGCAGCCGCAGCCTGGCGGTCCCCGGCGCGTCGTCGCGCACGCACATCACGCACCCCACGCGCCGTCCGTCGAGCTCGGCGATCCACACCCGCTCCAGGTGAGGGTCGTGATCCTCCGCGAAGTCGGCGACGATCCTGGCGACAAGACCCTCGTAGTCGATGTTGAACCCGTACTCGGCGGCGTACAGGGCGGCATTGCGCTCGACGACCCACCCGAGATCACCAGGACCGGGCTCACGCAGGAGAGGCCGCGAGGCAGTCGCCCGCCCCTGACCCCCGCTCAGGATCTGCCGCACGGTACGCATCGCTTCCGCCAGACGTGGCCGCTCGGCGGCAGGAACGTCCGAGAGCAGCGAACCGACGGCCTCGCTGGACCGCTCGTCCAGCAGGGCGGCGGTCTCGCGCCCCCGCGCGGTGAGCGTGATGCGCTGGCGCCGCGGATCACGCGCGGAGGGCTCACGCTCGACGATCCCTGCCTTCTCCAGCTTGCCGAGCAGACGGCTCAAGTACCCGGCGTCCAAAGACAGTTCACCGCGCAGATCGGCGGCGTCGAGGTGCGGGGCGTGATTGAGCTCGTACAGGACGCGTGCCTCGGTGAGGGTGTACGGGACGTAGAGCTGACGGCTGTAGTCGAGGGCGCCGATGAGGTTCGTATAGAAGCGGTTGAAGGCGCGGATCTCTTGGATCGGCTGCGGCGGCGCGTCGGAGGCATGCGGCATCACGGATCACTCCTGGGGGCATCGAGGCGGCTTACCCTTGACTGAGTCAACGGTACGCCGAGTCGAATCCCACGGCTATGCGTCCGGCGATGTCAACGCCATCGAACGCTCACCGGCACGGCGGCGCCGTCGACCCCCGCACCATCAGCTCCGCCGCGATCGTCGCCACGCCCCCGGGCGGTGCCTCCTCCACGCCCGTGGCGAGGCGGCCCGCGCGGGCGCCCGCCTCGTACAGCGGCAGTCGTACGGTCGTCAGGGCGGGGACGGCGTCCACCGAGAAGGGCAGGTCGTCGAAGCCCGCCACCGAGATGTCCTGCGGGATGCGCAGGCCGCGGTCGCGCAGGGCGGCTGACGCGCCCAGGGCGACCGTGTCGTTGGCGGCCACGACGGCGGTCAGGTCCGGGTCGCGGCGCAGGAGTTCGAGGGTGGCCTCGTAGCCGGAGCGGCGGGTGTAGGGGCCGTGGACGGTCAGCTCGTCATGGGCGGCACTCCCGCTGTTCCCGGCGCTCCCGCCGTTCCCGGCCCGCCCGCCGTCGAACGCCGCGAGCGCCTCCCGGTGGCCTTCGAGCCGGTGCCGGGTGGTCGTCCGTTCCAGCGGGCCCGCCACGTAGCCGATCCTGCGGTGCCCCAGCGTCAGTAGATGCTCCGTGAGCCGCCGCCCGCCGCTGCGGTTGTCGAAGGTGAGCGTGGCCACCGCCGCGTCCGAGTCGTCCAGCGGCGGTCGCCCGCAGAGCACGATCCGGGTGCCCGTGTCCGCGAGGCGCGCCAGCTTCGCGGACATCGCGGCGGCGTGGGCGGGGTCCTCCAGGGCGCCGCCGGTCAGGATGACCGCGGCGGCGCGCTGGCGCTGGAGCAGGGTGAGGTAGGTCAGCTCGCGCTCCGGGGAGCCCCCCGTGTTGCAGACCACGGCCATCCGCTCGCCGCCCGCGCGCCCGCCGGGACCGCCGATCTCGGACTGGACGGCGCCCGCCATGATCCCGAAGAAGGGGTCGGCGATGTCGTTCACGAGGATGCCGACCAGGTCGGACGTGGCCGCGGCGAGTGAGCTCGCGGGCCCGTTGAGTACGTAGTCGAGATCGTCCACGGCGCGCAGGACGCGCTCGCGGGTGGCCGCCGCCACGGGGTAGTTGCCGTTCAGTACGCGGGAGACGGTAGCGGGGGAGACCTGGGCGCGGGCCGCCACGTCCGCCAGGGTCACGGTCATCTCGTCGTCCTCCGGTCACGGCTCTGGTCCGAAGCCCTTGTCCGAACCTTGTGCGGCAGGCTAGCTTCTTCTTGGATAGAAAGCGCTTGCTATGCGCTTACCTGCGTACGGAGGGACCCCTGTGACTCGCAAGACGGTGCGCATCGCCATGAACGGCGTGACGGGACGGATGGGCTACCGCCAGCACCTCATCCGCTCCCTGCTCGCCCTGCGCGAGCAGGGCGGACTCCCCCTGGGCGACGCCGAGGGCACGGTGCTGTGGCCCGAGCCGGTCCTGGTGGGCCGCAGAGAGCACGCACTGCGGGAGATCGCCCGGCGCCACGGACTTGACGCCGAATCGAGCGTCTCGACGGACCTGGACGCGGTCCTCGCCGACCCCACCATCGACATCTACTTCGACGCGCAGGTCACGTCCGCGCGCGAGGAGGCCATCAAGCGGGCCATCGCGGCGGGCAAGCACATCTACACGGAGAAGCCGTCGGCGACGGGCCTCGCCGGAGCCCTGGAACTGGCCCGCCTCGCCCAGGCCGCCGGCATCAAGCACGGCGTGGTCCAGGACAAGCTCTTTCTACCGGGACTGCTCAAGCTGAAGCGCCTGATCGACGGCGGCTTCTTCGGCAAGATCCTGTCCATCCGGGGCGAGTTCGGCTACTGGGTCTTCGAGGGCGACTGGCAGAGCGCCCAGCGCCCCTCCTGGAACTACCGCACGGAGGACGGCGGCGGCATCGTGGTCGACATGTTCCCGCACTGGGAGTACGTCCTGCACGAGCTGTTCGGCCGCGTGCGCAGCGTCCAGGCCCTTGCCGCGACCCACGTCCCGCAGCGCTGGGACGAGCAGGACAAGCCCTACGACGCCACGGCGGACGACGCCGCCTACGGCATCTTCGAACTCGAGGGCGGCGCGATCGCGCAGATCAACTCCTCCTGGACGGTCCGCGTGAACCGCGACGAGCTCGTCGAGTTCCAGGTGGACGGCACGGAGGGCTCGGCGGTCGCCGGCCTGCGCAACTGCCGCGTACAGCACCGCAGTACGACCCCCAAGCCGGTCTGGAACCCGGACCTGCCCGTCACCCACTCCTTCCGGGACCAGTGGCAGGAGATCCCCGACAACCAGGAGTTCGACAACGGCTTCAAGGCGCAGTGGGAACTGTTCCTGAAGCACGTGTACGCGGACGCGCCCTACCACTGGGACCTGCACGCGGGCGCGCGCGGCGTGCAGCTCGCGGAGCTGGGCCTGAAATCCTCCGCTGAGGGCCGCCGCATCGAGGTGCCGGAGATCGCACAGTGACGCTTCTGCTCCCGCGCGCGGACGGCACCACGCGCCCGTACGAGCCCCGGAAGGCCCCCGCGCAGGCGGCGTCCGGGGTCGGCTCCCCCCTCACCTCCCGCACGGTGTTCTCCGCGGCCCACGTGGTCGCGGACCCCTACGCCGATGTCTCCCCGGACTCCCCGGCGGCCGTCGACTGGGACGCGACCCTCGCCTTCCGCCGCCACCTGTGGGCGCAGGGCCTTGGCGTGGCCGAGGCGATGGACACGGCGCAACGCGGAATGGGCCTGGACTGGAAGGGCGCGGCGGAACTGATCACGCGTTCCGCGGCGGAGGCGAAGTCGGTGGGCGGCGCGATCGCCTGCGGCGTAGGCACGGACCAACTCACCACGGCCCCGGACCTGCTGACGGTCCGTTCCGCGTACGAGGAACAACTCGCCCTCGTCGAATCGAGCGGCGCACAGGTGATCCTGATGGCGTCCCGGGCGCTCGCCGCGGTGGCGAAGTCACCGGACGACTACCTGGAGACGTACGGCCACCTCCTGCGCCAGGCGAGCGAGCCGGTGATCCTGCACTGGCTCGGCCCGATGTTCGACCCGGCGCTCACCGGCTACTGGGGCAGCGAGGACCTGGACGCGGCGACCGAGACCTTCTTGGAGGTCATCGCCGCGCACCCGGACAAGGTCGACGGCATCAAGATCTCCCTGCTCGACCCCAAGCGGGAGATCGCCCTGCGCCGCCGCCTCCCGGACGGCGTCCGCTGCTACACGGGCGACGACTTCAACTACCCCGAGCTGATCGCGGGCGACGAGCAGGGCTTCAGCCACGCCCTCCTCGGCATCTTCGACCCGCTTGCTCCGCTGGCGGCAGAGGCGGTACGCCGTCTCGACACCGGCGACAGAGAAGCCTTCCGCGCCTGCCTGGACCCCACGGTCGACCTGTCCCGCCACCTCTTCCAACCCCCCACCCGCTTCTACAAGACGGGCGTGGTGTTCCTGGCCTGGCTTGCGGGCCACCAGAGCCACTTCACGATGGTGGGAGGCCTCCAGTCGGCACGCTCGCTGCCGCACCTGTCCTACGCCTACGAGCTCGCGGATGAACTGGACCTGTTCCCGGACCCGCTCCTCGCCGAGTCCCGCATGAAATCCCTGCTCAACGTGTATGGAGTCCAGCAATGAGCGACGAGGCCTTGGCGCGCTTCTCCATCAACCAGATGACGGTCAAGCAGCTCTCGCTGCCCGAACTGGTCACCGCGTGCACGGACTTGGGTGTCACCGGGGTGGGCCTCTGGCGCGAACCGGTCCAGTCTTACGGCCTTGAGCGGACCGCCAAGCTGATGCGCGACGCGGGCCTGACGGTCACCACGCTCTGCCGAGGAGGCTTCCTCACGGCCATCGACGCCGACGCGCGCGCGGCCGCGGTCGCCGACAACAAGTCGGCGATCGACGAGGCGGTGACCCTCGGCACGGACACGCTGGTCCTGGTATCCGGCGGATTGCCCGCCGGAGACAAGGACCTGCACGGGGCGCGTGCGCGGATCGCCGACGCGCTGGCGGAACTCGCCCCGTACGCGGCGTCCCGTGGCATCCGCCTGGCCATCGAACCCCTCCACCCCATGTTCGCCTCGGACCGCTGCGTGGTCTCCACGCTGGCCCAGGCCCTCGACCTGGCGGAGCTCTTCCCCGCCGCGCAGGTCGGGGTCTGCGTGGACACGTACCACGTGTGGTGGGACGACCAGGCGCCCGCGCAGATCGCCCGCGCGGGCGGTGGCGGGCGCCTGCACGCGTTCCAACTGGCGGACTGGATCACCCCGTTGCCCGAGGGCGTGCTGAACGGGCGTGGCCAGCTGGGGGAGGGCTCGGTCGACCTGCGATCGTGGCGCGCCCTTGTCGAGGAGGCGGGCTACGAGGGCCCCATCGAGGTCGAGCTCTTCAACGAGGAGCTGTGGTCGGGAGACGGCCACGAGCTCCTGTCGGAAACGACCAGGGGGTACGTGCGGCACGCTTGTTAGCCACCCGGGGCTACCCCACCCACCCGTTCACCCCGCATCTAGGCGGGTGGGGCAGCAGGCCCAGGGAGATACGTACAGGCCGGCCTGGGCGGCGAGTTGAGCTGCCCACGCGACGCACCCCCAGCCACGGCCCCCGCCAGGCCCACGCACCCGCAGTCGGCAGTGAGACGTGAGGGGACGTGCCGGTATTTCCGCCCGGAGCACGGTACACAGCACTCCCCAGCCGAAGCAGTCGAACGTCCGCTGGCGGATGGCGAGGACGGACATACCGGCGCGGCCCCGCCCCCAACCGGCCGGATCCGCCGCCCCCCGCCAGAGCTACTTCTTCTTGCCGCCACCCAGGATCTGGCCCAGCAAGTCACCGAGCCCACCCCCGCCCCCAGCGCCCCCGGCGCCCGGCTTCGATGACGTACGCGCGCGCTTCGTCAGCACCGTGAGCAACACCGGAATCAGCAGCTCGATCACACGGGTCACAGAAGCCGCGGGCAACCCCGTCTTCTTCGCCACCGCGTTCGCCACCGGCCTGCTCATCTTCGCAAGCACCCCGGACAGCATCCCGCCCGCGGCAAGCCCCCCGAACCCTCCGAACCCGGCGATCCCCTGCGGAGGCGACGCCTCGGCGATGGCCTGTTCGACCTCCTCCGCCCCAGCGGGATCCTCCGCCTTCTCCTGAAGGTTCCCCGAAAGAGCGGTCACCGCGGTGCCCACCACGTCCTGCGCCCCCGCGGCGTCCGTACCGAGCAGCCCCGCGATCTCCTGGAGCTTGTCGTCGCCGAGTTCCTCGAGGACGTCCTTCTCCAGCGAGGTTTCGGGCGAGGTTCCAGGCGAAGTACCGGGCGAGGTTTCGGAAGATTCTTCACTCATGCGTAAAAAGCTACTTCCGCCCCGGTTCGTCGGCACCCCGAAAATTCGTGGCCTTGCCCGTGCAACCCTTCCCGCTCTACGCGGGTCGTACTGTGCGTCGGGGCTTCCGGAGGGGGATCTGGGGGGATCGCGGAGTGCCGACAGGGGAGGGGAGACCCGAAGGGGCCCGGTCGAAAGACCGGGCCCCTTCGAAGCGTTATCCACCGGCCCCCTCGAAGCGTTATCCACAGACGAAGCGTTGTCCACAGGCTTCCCACGCTGTCAGCGGCGAGCGATAGCGTCGGCTCATGTCGAGTCCAGCAGCGGCAGCGTCCGCACCGTCCGCAGCGGTGGTCGAAGGGGTCCTTGAGCGGATCACCTACGCCAACGAGGAGAACGGGTACACGGTCGCCCGCGTGGACACGGGCCGCGGCGCCGGTGACCTGCTCACCGTCGTGGGCGCACTCCTTGGCGCGCAAGTGGGGGAGTCCCTCCGCATGGAGGGCCGCTGGGGCTCCCACGCGCAGTACGGCAAGCAGTTCACGGTGGAGAACTACACGACCATTCTCCCCGCCACCATCCAAGGCATCCGCCGCTATCTGGGCTCGGGCCTCATCAAGGGCATCGGCCCCGTCATGGCCGACCGCATCACCACCCACTTCGGCGTGGACACCCTCGACATCATCGAGAAGGAACCGAAGCGTCTCGTCGAAGTCCCCGGCCTCGGCCCCAAACGCACCAAGATGATCGCCGCGGCCTGGGAGGAACAGAAGGCCATCAAGGAAGTGATGGTCTTCCTGCAAGGCGTGGGCGTCTCCACGTCCATCGCCGTCCGCATCTACAAGAAGTACGCGGACGCCTCCATCTCCATAGTGAAGAACGAGCCCTACCGCCTCGCCGCAGACGTCTGGGGCATCGGCTTCCTCACCGCGGACCGCATCGCCCAGTCAGTGGGCATCCCGCACGACAGCCCGGAACGGGTCAAGGCAGGCCTGCAGTACGCACTCTCCCAGTCCACCGACCAGGGCAACTGCTATCTGCCGGAGGAGCGCCTCATCGCGGACGCGGTGAAGCTGCTCCAGGTGGACACGGGCCTGGTCATCGACTGCCTCGCGGAGCTCGCCACGGAAGACGAAGGCGTCGTGCGCGAGACGGTGCCGGGTCCCCACAGCGGCCCCGACGGCGAAGAGGACGTCACCGCCGTCTACCTGGTCCCCTTCCACCGCGCGGAGATCTCCCTCTCGGCCCAGCTCCTGCGCCTCCTGCGGACCCCCGAGGACCGCATGCCCGCCTTCCAGGACGTCGACTGGGACAAGGCCCTCTCCTGGCTCGCCACCCGTACGGGCGCCGACCTCGCCCCCGAGCAGCAGGAGGCCGTCAGGCTCGCGCTGACGCAGAAGGCCGCCGTCCTCACCGGAGGCCCCGGCTGCGGCAAGTCCTTCACCGTCCGGTCCATCGTGGAGCTGGCCCGCGCCAAGAAGGCCAAGGTCGTCCTTGCCGCCCCCACGGGCCGAGCCGCCAAGCGCCTTGCCGAGCTCACCGGAGCCGAGGCCTCCACCGTCCACCGCCTCCTGGAGCTCAAGCCGGGAGGAGACGCCGCCTACGACAAGGACCGGCCGCTCGACGCCGACCTCGTGGTGGTCGACGAGGCATCCATGCTGGACCTGCTCCTGGCCAACAAGCTGGTGAAGGCCGTCGCACCCGGCGCCCACCTCCTGTTCGTCGGAGACGTGGACCAGCTGCCCAGCGTCGGCGCCGGCGAGGTCCTGCGCGACATGCTCAGCGAACAGAGCCCCGTCCCCGCTGTCCGGCTCACCCACATCTTCCGCCAGGCCAAACAGTCCGGCGTCGTCACGAACGCCCACCGGATCAACTCCGGGGTGCCGCCCATCACGCAGGGGCTCAAGGATTTCTTCCTCTTCGTGGAGGACGAGACCGAGGACGCCGGGCGGGTCACGGTGGACGTGGCCGCGCACCGCATCCCGGCGAAGTTCGGCCTCGACCCGCGCCGCGACATCCAGGTGCTCGCGCCCATGCACCGCGGCCCCGCGGGCGCGGGGAACCTGAACGGACTGCTCCAGCAGGCCATCACCCCCAGCAGACCGGACGTACCGGAGAAGCGCTTCGGCGGCCGGGTGTTCCGCGTCGGCGACAAGGTCACCCAGATCCGCAACAACTACGAGAAGGGGCAGAACGGCGTCTTCAATGGCACCGTCGGAGTTGTCACCTCGCTTGACTCCGACGAGCAGCGGCTCACGGTCCTGACGGACGAGGACGAGGAGATTCCGTACGACTTCGACGAACTGGACGAACTGGCTCATGCGTACGCGGTCACCATCCACCGCTCCCAGGGCAGCGAGTACCCGGCCGTGGTGATCCCCGTGACCACGGGGGCGTGGATGATGCTGCAACGGAACCTGCTCTACACGGCGGTCACGCGTGCCAAGAAGCTGGTCGTCCTGGTCGGTTCGCGCAAGGCTCTGGGACAAGCGGTGCGCACGGTATCCGCGGGCAGACGCTGTACGGCCCTGGACTTCCGGCTCGCCGGAGGCCGCGGTTCCACTCCAGCCAGATCCACCTCCCGAAATTTTGATCGATCAAACGAGTAGGAAAGGTCACACACCACTTCCGCAACCGGGGCGAAGAGGGGCAGGATGAGTAGGTTGGCGGCACTGAGTGCCGCCAATAGGCCCAATGGTCGACCCCGAGTGCACTCTCCAGGGCCAAATGGGGGATGGTAGAGACAGTCAGGGCACCTCGAAGAAGAGGCACAACGTCGGTGAGGGATGACGTGAGCGACAACTCTGTAGTACTGCGGTACGGCGATGGCGACGAGTACACCTACCCGGTGATCGACTCAACTGTCGGCGACAAGGGCTTCGACATCGGGAAGCTCCGCGCCCAGACCGGTCTGGTGACCCTGGACAGCGGATATGGCAACACCGCCGCCTATAAATCCGCCATCACCTACCTCGACGGCGAGCAGGGAATCCTCCGGTACCGCGGCTATCCGATCGAGCAGCTGGCCGAGCGCTCCACCTTCACCGAGGTGGCGTACCTGCTGATCAACGGTGAACTGCCCAAGGTCGACGAGCTCGCCAGTTTCAAGAACGACATCACGCAGCACACCCTGCTGCACGAGGACGTCAAGCGGTTCTACGACGGCTTCCCGCGCGACGCCCACCCGATGGCGATGCTGTCCTCGGTGGTCAGTGCGCTGTCGACGTTCTACCAGGACAGCCACAACCCGTTCGACGAGGAGCAGCGCGACCTCTCGACGATCCGCCTGCTCGCCAAGCTTCCGACGATCGCGGCGTACGCCTACAAGAAGTCCGTGGGCCACCCGGTCGTCTACCCGCGCAACGACCTCGGCTATGTCGAGAACTTCCTGCGCATGACCTTCTCGGTGCCGGCCGCCGAGTACGACCTCGACCCGGTCGTCGTCTCCGCGCTCGACAAGCTCCTGATCCTGCACGCGGACCACGAGCAGAACTGTTCGACCTCCACCGTGCGTCTGGTGGGCTCGTCGCAGGCGAACATGTTCGCCTCGATCTCCGCCGGTATCTCGGCCCTCTGGGGCCCGCTGCACGGTGGCGCCAACCAGTCCGTCCTGGAGATGCTCGAGGGCATCAAGCAGGACGGCGGCGACGTCGACAACTTCATCCGCAAGGTGAAGAACAAGGAAGACGGCGTGAAGCTCATGGGCTTCGGGCACCGCGTCTACAAGAACTTCGACCCCCGGGCGAAGATCATCAAGGCGGCGGCGCACGACGTCCTCTCGGCTCTCGGCAAGGACGACGAGCTGCTCGACATCGCGCTCAAGCTGGAAGAGCACGCGCTGGCCGACGACTACTTCGTCGAGCGCAAGCTTTACCCGAACGTGGACTTCTACACGGGCCTCATCTACCGCGCGATGGGCTTCCCGACCGAGATGTTCACGGTTCTCTTCGCGCTGGGCCGTCTCCCGGGCTGGATCGCCCAGTGGCACGAGATGATCAAGGAGCCCGGATCCCGCATCGGGCGTCCGCGCCAGATCTACACCGGTGAGGTTCTTCGGGACTTCGTCCCGGTCGAGGGTCGCTGACCCGCACGCCGTAGGCGCGAACAGGAACTCAGCAAGCGAAAAGCGCCCCGCCGCCGATCCCCCCACGGGTCGACGGTCGGGGCGCTTTCCTGTTTCCCGGTGCGGATTCCCCCCACGGGATCCGGCCGGGCGTCTGTGGTGGCAGCGCGCCAGTTGTACTGCTGGTACTGCCTGTACTGCCCGTACTTCCTGAACTTCTCGTACTGCCTGTACTGCTCGTGCTGCGATCTGCCGGGACGCGTACGGATCGGGAGGGCCGCTCAAAGCTCCCCGGTGCACGTGCCCCGGCCAACGCATTCCTAGGAACATCCCCCAAGATGTCCCCGATGTCTAGAGACGTCCCCCAAGACGTCCCTGGCATCGCTTCTTAGACTCGCGAACCCCCTGAATGGTTACGTTCGTTTGCCTGTGATCTGCGTCTCTTGCATATGTCCTGTACATGCGCAAGCGGCCCGATATGCCGATCGGGCCTCATGAGTGAGAATACTGCAACCAGGATGTGAAGGGACTATGTAAAAGCTCTGAGACGAAGGCTGTTGGTCACGACGAAGACCGACGAGAACGCC
Organism: Streptomyces sp. NPDC055239; assembly: GCF_053606205.1. Classification (NCBI taxonomy): domain Bacteria; kingdom Bacillati; phylum Actinomycetota; class Actinomycetes; order Kitasatosporales; family Streptomycetaceae; genus Streptomyces; species Streptomyces sp. NPDC055239. The sequence goes on from NZ_JBSGRD010000002.1 coordinate 340,866, forward strand.
ATCGCGGCCCCCGCGATCATCGGATTCAGCAGCCCGGCCGCCGCCAACGGCAGCGCGGCGACGTTGTAGCCGAAGGCCCAGAAGAGGTTGCCCTTGATCGTGGAGAGCGTCTTACGGGAGAGCCTGATCGCGTCTGCGGCTCCGCGCAAGTCCCCGCGCACCAGCGTCAGATCGCTCGCCTCGATGGCCGCGTCCGTGCCCGTGCCCATCGCGAGACCCAGATCGGCCGTGGCGAGCGCCGCGGCGTCGTTCACTCCGTCCCCGACCATCGCGACGACCTTGCCCTCGCCCCGCAGCCGTCGTACGACATCGACCTTCTCCTCGGGCAGGACCTCGGCGTACACGGCGTCCGCGTCGATGCCGACGGCCTTTGCCACCGCCCGGGCGACGGCCTGGTTGTCCCCGGTGAGCAGCACCGGCGTCAGACCCAGGGCGCGCAACTCCCGCACCGCTTCGGCGCTGGTGTCCTTGACCGTGTCGGCGACGGCGAGGACGCCGCGTGCCACGCCGTCCCAGGCGACCAGGACGGCCGTACGTCCCGCCTCCTCCGCCTCCGCCCTGAGCGCGGCCACCGCGGCGAGCCCCTCGACTCCCGCGTCCGCGAGGAGCCGCTCACGCCCCGCGAGGACGAAGTGCCCCTCCACCGTGCCGCGTACGCCGGACCCCGCCACGTTCTCGAACCCCTCCACGGCGGGCAGGGCGCCCACTGGGAGCCCCAACTCGGCTGCGGCACCCGCGGTGACCGCCCGCGCCACAGGATGCTCTGAGGCGTGCTCCAGGGCCCCTGTGAGGCGCAGCAGCTGTTTCTCCTCGGTCTCCCCGGCGGCGTACACGTCCCGCAGCGTCATACGCCCCGTCGTCACCGTCCCTGTCTTGTCCAGGACGACGGTGTCCACCCGGCGTGTGGACTCCAGGACTTCGGGGCCCTTGATGAGGATGCCGAGCTGCGCGCCGCGCCCCGTGCCGACCATCAGGGCCGTCGGCGTCGCCAGGCCCAGTGCGCACGGGCAGGCGATGATCAGGACGGCGACGGCCGCCGTGAAGGCCGCGGTCACATCGCCGGTGACGCCCAGCCAGGCGCCGAGCGTGGCGGCTGCGATCAGCAGGACCACCGGCACGAAGATCCCGGCGATCCGGTCGGCGAGGCGCTGCACCTGGGCCTTGCCGGTCTGCGCGTCCTCGACGAGCTTGGCCATCCTGGCCAGTTGCGTGTCGGCGCCGACACGCGTGGCGTCCACGACCAGCCGCCCCGAGACGTTCGTGGTCGCCCCGGTCACCGCGTCGCCCGCGGCCACGTCCACCGGGACGGACTCACCTGTCAGCATCGAGGCGTCGACCGCCGACGCTCCGTCGACGACGGTGCCGTCGGTCGCGACGGTCTCCCCGGGACGTACGACGAAACGGTCGCCGACCACGAGACGCGCGACCGGAACACGGACCTCCGAGCCGCCACGCAGTACGGCCGCGTCCTTGGCGCCCAGTTCGAGCAGCGCGCGCAGGGCCGCGCCGGCCTTCCGCTTCGAGCGGGCCTCCAGCCAGCGCCCGAGCAGGATGAACGTGACGACACCGGCGGCGACTTCGAGATAGATGGTCGAGGCCGCGTCGGCGCGCGAGACGGTGAACTCGAACCCGTGCCGCATCCCCGGCATCCCCGCGTCCCCGAGGAAGAGCGCCCACAGCGACCAGCCGAACGCGGCGAGCGTGCCCACCGACACCAGCGTGTCCATGGTCGCCGCGCCGTGCCGCAGGTTCGTGAAAGCGGCCCGGTGGAAGGGGAATCCGCCCCATACGACGACGGGAGCGGCCAGGGTCAGCGAGAGCCACTGCCAGTTGTCGAACTGCGACGAGGGGATCATCGCGAGCAGGACCACGGGCAGCGAGAGCACCGCCGAGCCGATGAGGCGCCGGCGCAGGGTGTCGGGCTCGGTGATGTCGGCGGTCGTGGCGGGCGCGCCCGACCCCTGCGCATCCGGTTCCGACGCGTCCGGTTCCGACGAGTCCGGCTCCGGGGGAGCGGGGACGATCTCCTGCGCGGTGTAGCCCAGCTTCTCGACCGTTGCGATCAGCGATGCGACCTCGACCTCTTCCCCGTACGAGACTTTGGCCTTCTCCGTGGCGAGGTTGACCGACGCGGTCACGCCCTCTACACGGTTCAGCTTCTTCTCGATGCGGGCGGAGCAGGAGGCGCAGGTCATCCCGCCGAGGGCGAGTTCGACTTCGTTCATGGCTCTCTCGTACGTGCGGTGTGAAGCGGCTGCGGGCCCTGTGACGGTGTCACAGGGCCCGGGGTACCCGGCAGGGGATGGGTCAGGCCTTGCTGACACCGGTGAGTTCGTAGCCCGCCTCGTCGACCGCGGCGCGGACGGCGGCCTCGTCGAGCGGGGCCTCGGAGACCACGGTCACCTGGCCGGTGGCGGCCACCGCCTTGACGGAGCTGACGCCCGCGATCTCCGAGATCTCACTGGAGACAGCACCCTCGCAGTGACCGCAGGTCATGCCGGTCACCTCGTACACGGCCGTCACGGCACCCTGCGGCGTCTCGGCGGCGCCGTCGGAGTGGCAGGAACCGCTGGGGGAGCAGCAGGAGCCGGAGGTCTCGGCCTGCGGGAGCTCGGTCTGGGCGCTCATGTCGTTCTCCTCGATGAGGGTGCGGCGTGTGTGCGTACTTATGCGTCGTAATGTGCAGGAGTGGTCCCGATGTTCCCGGAGACCCCCTGACACTCACCACACTATACCCCTAGGGGGTACACCTCAATGAGGGGGTGAAGAGGCCGAGGGCGGCGATCCGCCGGGGCGGTCAGCTGTCGCGCCCGCGGTTGCGCGGCCTCGCGGCCACCCAGGCGCGGACGGTGTCGGCGTACCAGTAGGGCTTCCCGGACTCCACGTGATCGGGGTCGGGGAGCAGGCCGTGCTTGCGATAGGAGCGCACGGTGTCGGGCTGCACGCGGATGTGTGCGGCGATCTCTTTGTACGACCAGAGCCTTCGGTCGGTCATCTGTGGCACCTCCCTGCGTGCGCCGCAGGGGCGGCTCGGGGAGAGCCGTCGGGGGAGCTGCGGCGCGACGCTGGCGATCACTCAGCCTGTGCCCGGTGAACGACACGGAGTGAGCGCTGGAGGGTGGCTGTCGACTGCCTGTGACGGAAGACCCGCGTATACGGGACATGTGTGACACGGAGAGGTTGTTTGTGACGCTTGTGATGCATTCCGGGCACACCGGTCCGGCGCGGAGGGGGGCGCACGGGCCTCGGAACGCCGTCAAGGAGGGCGGTACGGGCCCTCCTGAGGGGGCGCGCCGAGCGCGTCCGGGTAGCGCCCGAAGGGGCGCGGGGAACTGCGTGACCAGCCCCCCATCAGCCCGCGGACGGATCCCTCACCGCACCTTCAGCGCTCCAGCGCGGCGTCACGCCCCGCAGGAGCGCAGGTACGAGCGTGTCCGGCGGGCGATGGGCAGTGGCTTGTCCGGCGGGCAGGGGTACATGTCCTGCTCGACGATGGCGAAGAGGTCGACGCCCAGCTTCTGGGCCGCCGTGAGGACCGGCTCGATCGCGGGCACCCCGGTCGGCGGCTCGCACATCACCCCGCGCGCCACGGCGGGCCCGAACGGCATTTCCTGGTCGCGTACTTCGGCGAGAACGGCCGGGTCGACCTGCTTGAGGTGCAGGTAGCCGATGCGTTCGCCGTACGTCTCGATCAGCTTGACGTTGTCGCCGCCGCAGTAGGCGTAATGGCCCGTGTCCAGGCAGAGCGATACGAGATCGGAGTCGGTCGCGTCGAGGAAGCGCGTGACGCTCTCCTCGTCGTCGATGTGCGTGTCGGCATGGGGGTGGACGACCACGCGCAGGCCGTAGCGCTCGCGCACCTCGTGCGCCAACCGCTCGGTCTGGAGCGTGAGCTGACGCCACTGCTCCGGTGTGAGCGTGCGGTCTTCAAGGACCTCGCCGGTCTTGTCGTCGCGCCAGAAGGACGGGATGACGACGAGGTGCTCGGCGCCCATCGCCTGGGCGAGCGCGGCGTTGTCGGCCACATGGGCCCACGTCTTGTCCCATACGGACGGCCCGTGGTGCAGGCCGGTGAAGACCGTGCCGGCCGAGACGCGCAGGCCACGGCGCTGGGTCTCGGCGGTCAGTTCGGCCGGATCCGTGGGCAGGTAGCCGTAAGGGCCGAGCTCGATCCACTCGTATCCGGAGTCCGCCACCTCGTCGAGGAAGCGGCTCCAGGGGACCTGGCCCGGATCCTCGGGGAACCACACGCCCCACGAGTCGGGTGCCGAGCCGATCCGGATGCGTGACAGCGTCGTCATGCCCGCCAGCTTTCAGGGCGCCGCGGAACGATGTCAAGGAGTGGTCCGAATGTAAGGACAATGTGTTGACAGGGTTCGTGGGGCGGCATAGACCTAGGGGAGGACTCAGGGGGCGATGTCGATAAGGAGCGCAGGGTGACCGATCCGTACGACGTCATCACGATGGGCCGGATCGGGGTGGATCTGTATCCCCTGCAGGCCGGGGTGTCCCTCGCCGATGTCAGCACGTTCGGCAAGTTCCTCGGCGGCTCGGCGTCGAACGTCGCCGTCGCCGCGTCCCGCCTCGGCCACCGGGTCGCGGTCGTCACGCGCACCGGAGAGGATCCCTTCGGGGAGTATCTGCACCGGGAACTGCGGCAGTTCGGGGTCGACGACCGATGGGTGAGCGGGGTCGCGGGGCTTCCGACCCCGGTGACGTTCTGCGAGGTCTTCCCGCCGGACGACTTCCCGCTGTACTTCTACCGGCAGCCGAAAGCCCCTGACCTGGAGATGCACGAGAAGGAACTCGACCTCGGCGCGATCGCCTCCGCACGGGTGTTCTGGATGACGGGTACGGGGCTGTGCGCCGAGCCGAGCAGGTCAGCGACGCTGGCCGCGCTCCGAGGGCGGGCCAAGGCCGGGCTCACCGTCTTCGACCTCGACTGGCGGCCGATGTTCTGGGAGCGGACCGAGGACGCGCGCGGCTTCTACGCGCAGGCGCTCGCGCAGGCCACCGTCGCGGTGGGCAACATCGACGAGGTGGAGGTGGCCACGGGAGAGCGCGAACCCCGCGCCGCCGCCTGTGCGTTGCTGGCCGCCGGCGTCGAACTCGCCGTGGTCAAACAAGGCCCCAAGGGGGTGCTCGCGATGAACAGCTCGGGCGAGGCCGCCGAGGTGCCTCCGCTGCCCGTGACGGTGCTCAACGGCCTCGGGGCCGGTGACGCCTTCGGCGGCGCGCTCTGTCACGGGCTGCTCGAAGGCTGGGAGTTGGAGCGGATCATGCGGTACGCCAACGCGACGGGCGCGATCGTCGCGTCGCGCCTGGAGTGTTCGTCAGCGATGCCGTTCCCGGACGAGGTCGAGGCGGCGCTCGCCGCGGGAGCCGTGACACATGAGTGACGAGAGGGGTGACGAGAGGGGTGGCCTCAGAGGCGATCGCATGGTCGACGTCGCCGAACTCGTCCGGATCCGGGCCCGGCACCCCGAAGCCATCGCGGAGGCCGCCGCCCGTCGCCCCCGGCGCCCGCTCCTCGGCGGCAGCGGGCGGCTGATGATCATTGCTGCCGACCACCCCGCCCGGGGCTCCCTCTCCGTCGGCGGGGACAAGCTGGCGATGGCCAACCGCGCGGACCTGCTCGAACGGCTCTGCCTCGCGCTCTCGCGCCCCCGCGTGGACGGCGTGCTCGCCACCGCCGACATCCTCGAAGACCTGCTCCTGCTCGGCGCCCTCGACGGCAAGATCGTCATGGGGTCGATGAACAGGGGCGGGCTCGCGGGGGCCTCGTTCGAGCTGGACGACCGGTTCACGGGGTACCGGGCCGAGGACATCGACCGGCTCGGCTTCGACGCGGGCAAGCTCCTGCTGCGGGTCGACTACGAAGACGCCGGTTCCCTCGCGACCCTGCACTCCAGCGCCCGCGCCATCGACGCCATGGCCGCGAAGAAGCTGCCCGTCTTCGTCGAGCCCTTCCTCAGTAGACGCCCGCCCGACGGCGGTCCGCCGCGCAACGACCTGAGCGCCGAGGCCGTCACCACGTCCATCGCCATCGCGTCGGGGCTCGCCGGGACATCGGCGTACACCTGGTTGAAGGTCCCCGTGACCGAGAATCCGGACGACATGGCGCGTGTCATGGAGGCCTCGACGCTGCCCGCCGTCCTCCTCGGAGGCGACCTGGGTGACGACAGCGACGCCGCGTACGAGAAGTGGCGGGGCGCGCTCCAACTGCCCACCGTGCACGGGCTCGTCGCGGGGCGCACGCTGCTGTACCCGGCGGACGGCGATGTGTCGGGCGCCGTCGACACCGCTGTCGGACTGCTGTAGGAGGGCCGCATGAGCAGGAAGGCCACATGAGCAGGAGGGACACATGACGTACGTACCGAAGGGCAGCGCGGCCGAGGGGCCGTACGCCCTGGAACTCGACCCGAAACGGTCCGGTCTTGTCTATTCCGCGCTGCGTGTGGTCGACATAGAACCCGGCGCCACGCACTCCTTCGCCACCGGAGAGAGTGAATGGATCGTGCTCCCGCTGACCGGCGGCTGTACGGTGCACGCGGAAGACGAGATCATCGAACTAATGGGCCGGGAGAGCGTGTTCAGCGGAGTGAGCGACTTCGCTTACGTGCCCCGTGACGCCCACATCCAGATCGCCTCCGGCGCGGGAGGCCGCTTCGCCCTGGCAGGAGCGAAGTGCGAGCGTCGACTCCCCGCCCGCTACGGCTCCGCGCCGGAGGTTTCCGTCGAGCAGCGCGGCAGCGGCACGTGCGCCCGCGAGGTCCGCAACTTCGCGTCCGCCGACGCCTTCGACTGCGACCGCCTCATCGCCGTCGAGGTGATCACACCCGGCGGCAACTGGTCCTCGTACCCGCCGCACAAGCACGACGAGCACCGCCCGGGAGTCGAGGCCGAACTCGAAGAGATCTACTACTTCGAGATCGAGGCCGCGCCGGACGGCGGGCCCGAGGGCTTCGGCTATCAGCGGGTGTTCCCGTCAAGGCCCGGCGGTACGGATGTCCTTGCCGAGGTCCGTACGGGCGACGCCGTGCTCGTCCCCGACGGCTGGCACGGCCCGTCGATCGCCCAGCCGGGGCACAGCATGTACTACCTGAATGTGATGGCCGGTCCCGGGGACGAGCGGGAGTGGCGGATCTGCTTCCATCCCGATCACGCGGAGGGGTACCGATGACGGCGGAGGTACACCGATGACGGCGGAGGGAAAACGATGACCACGACGAGGCTCACCACCGCGCAGGCCCTCGTCCGCTTCCTGTCTCGGCAGTTCACCGAACGCGACGGCGAGCGGCAGCGGCTCATCGGCGCCACCTGGGGCATCTTCGGGCACGGCAATGTCGCCGGAATCGGCCAGGCACTCGTGGAGTACGGCGACGACATGCCCTACCACCAGGGCCGTAACGAACAGGCCATGGTGCACGCCGCCGTCGGGTACGCCCGTCAGTCGGGCCGCCTGTCCACGCACGCCGTCACCACGTCCATCGGGCCCGGCGCGACCAACCTCGTCACCGGCGCCGCGCTCGCGACCATCAACCACCTCCCGGTGCTCCTGCTGCCGGGCGACACCTTCGCGACGCGCCCCGCCGACCCGGTGCTCCAGCAGCTCGAAGTCCCGTACGCGGGCGATGTGTCGGTCAACGACTGTCTACGCCCGGTGTCGAAGTACTTCGACCGGATCACCCGTCCCGAGGCGCTGATCCCGGCCGCGCTCGCCGCGATGCGCGTGCTCACCGACCCGGCGGAGACCGGCGCCGTCACCCTCGCGCTTCCGCAGGACGTGCAGGCGGAAGGCTTCGACTGGCCGGAGGAGTTCTTCGAGGAGCGGGTGTGGGGCGTACGCCGTCAGGCCCCCGACCCGCGTGAACTGGCCGCCGCCGCGCGGGCCGTGCGCGAGGCGCGGCGCCCGCTGATCGTCGCGGGCGGCGGAGTCCACCACAGCGCCGCCGAGGAGGCGCTGCGGGAGCTCGCGGATGCGACCGGCATTCCCGTGGCCTCCACCCAGGCGGGCAAGGGTTCTCTGCGCTTCGACCATCCGGCGGACGTCGGCGCCATCGGGCACACGGGCACGGCCACGGCCGACGAACTGGCCCGCACCGCCGACCTGGTGATCGGCGTCGGCACCCGCTACAGCGACTTCACCACCGCGTCCCACACACTCTTCGCCGAGCCCGGCGTCCGCTTCCTCAACCTCAACATCACGGCGTTCGACGGCCACAAGATGGCGGGCGCGCCCCTGATCGCGGACGCGCGCGCGGGCCTGGAGGCGCTGACCGGCGCCCTTGAGGGGTGGCGGGTGCCGCCCGCGTACGTCGCCGAGTACACCGAGGACAAGGTGCGCTGGGAGCAGCGCGTCGACGCGGCTTACGCAACCGACGAACCCGACGTGCGGCCCACACAGCTCCAAGTCCTCGGCCTGCTCGACGCGCTTGTCACGGACGAGGACGTGATCATCAACGCGGCCGGATCCCTCCCCGGAGATCTCCACAAGCTGTGGAGGACGCGCTCGCCCTGGCAGTACCACGTCGAGTACGGCTACTCCTGCATGGGATACGAGATCCCCGCCTCGATCGGCGTCGCGATGGCCGCGCCGGAGCGTCCGGTCTGGGCGCTGGTCGGCGACGGAACGTATCTGATGATGCCCACCGAGATCGTGACGGCGGTCCAGGAGAACATCCCGATCAAGGTCGTGATCCTGCAGAACCACGGGTACGCGTCCATCGGCGGGCTCTCCGAGTCCGTGGGCGCCGAGCGGTTCGGGACCGCCTACCGCTTCCGGGCGCCCGACGGTACGTACACGGGTGCCCCGCTGCCCGTCGATCTCGCGGCCAACGCGGCCTCGCTCGGGATGCGGGTGATTCGCGCCAAAACAGTGGCTGACCTGCGCGATGCTCTTGCGGAGGCGCGGGTGGCCGACGGTCCCACATGTGTCTACGTGGAGACGGAAACGGCAGACACAGTGTCGCCCCCGCCTCCGGCGCAGGCGTGGTGGGATGTGCCCGTGGCCGAGACCGCGGACCGGCCGTCCGCGATCAAGGCCAGGAAAGAGTACGACCGGCACGTCTCAGCCCGACGCCGCCACCTGTGAGAGTAGGGATGCTTGTCATGACGAAGACCGTCAATCACTGGATCGGCGGGAAGTCCGTCGAGGGTGTGTCGGGTACGTACGGCCCGGTCACCGACCCCGCGACCGGCGCCGTCACCACGCAGGTCGCCTTCGCGTCCGTGGACGAGGTGGACGCCGCCGTCGGCTCCGCGCGCGAGGCGTACGCCACGTGGGGCAAGTCGTCCCTCGCCAAGCGCACCTCGGTGCTCTTCGCCTTCCGCGCGCTGCTCGACGCCAACCGTGACGCGATCGCCGAGCTGATCACCGCCGAGCACGGCAAGGTGCACTCGGACGCGCTCGGTGAGGTCGCCCGCGGCCTGGAGATCGTGGACCTCGCCTGCGGGATCACGGTCCAGCTGAAGGGCGAGCTGTCGACGGAGGTCGCCTCGCGCGTGGACGTCTCGTCCATCCGCCAGCCCCTCGGCGTCGTCGCGGGCATCACGCCGTTCAACTTCCCGGCCATGGTGCCGATGTGGATGTTCCCGCTCGCCATCGCGTGCGGCAACACCTTCGTACTGAAGCCGTCGGAGAAGGACCCGTCGGCGGCGCTGAAGATCGCCGAACTGCTGTCCGAGGCCGGGCTCCCGGACGGCGTCTTCAACGTCGTGCACGGCGACAAGGTGGCCGTGGACCGGCTGCTCGCGCACCCGGACGTGGCGGCCGTCTCCTTCGTCGGCTCCACGCCGATCGCCCGCCACATCCACACCACAGCGACCGCCAACGGCAAGCGCGTGCAGGCGCTCGGCGGCGCCAAGAACCACATGCTGGTCCTGCCGGACGCGGACCTCGACGCGGCGGCCGACGCGGCCGTCTCGGCGGCGTACGGCTCGGCGGGCGAGCGCTGCATGGCCATCTCGGCCGTCGTCGCGGTCGGGTCGATCGCCGACGAGCTCGTCGCGAAGATCAAGGAGCGCGCCGAGAAGATCAAGATCGGCCCCGGCAACGACCCGGCCTCGGAGATGGGCCCGCTCATCACGGCGGCGCACCGCGACAAGGTCGCGTCGTACGTGACGGGTGCGGCCGCCGAGGGCTGCGAGGTCGTCCTGGACGGCACCGGCCACACGGTCGAGGGCTTCGAGGACGGCCACTGGATCGGCCTCTCGCTCCTGGACCGCGTACCCGTGAAGGCCGCCGCGTACAAGGACGAGATCTTCGGCCCTGTCCTTTGCGTCCTTCGAGTCGACACGTACGAGGAGGGCGTGGCGCTGATGAACGCGTCGCCCTTCGGCAACGGCACGGCGATCTTCACCCGCGACGGCGGCGCCGCGCGGCGCTTCCAGCTGGAGATCGAGGCCGGGATGGTGGGCGTGAACGTCCCGATTCCGGTGCCGGTCGGCTACCACTCCTTCGGTGGCTGGAAGGACTCGCTCTTCGGAGATCACCACATCTACGGAAATGACGGGACGCACTTCTACACCCGGGGCAAGGTCGTCACCACGCGCTGGCCGGACCCGTCGGACGCGCCGGAGGGCGTGGACCTGGGGTTCCCGCGGAATCACTGAGCTCGATCTTGAGCCGACGTAATCGTCGAGCTTGAGCTGATGGTGCCGCGGGGCCGGAACTCCCGCCCCGCGGCACCCGGCTCGCGGCGTACCGCAGCCGCTGTACGCAGGCCCCTTCACGTACTCCCCAGGGAGACAACCGGGTTCACACCACCGGCTGCCCCGGTTGTCAGCCCCCGCCCGTACGGTTGACGCATGGATCTACGACTGCCGAAGCTGCCCAAGCGCAGACTGCTCGCCGCGGTGGCCGCCCTCGCGGTGCTCGCGGGCGCAGGCACCTGGACGGCGGCGGCGTCGGACGACGGGCCCGCCGTGCACCGCGAGGACCGCGTCATGCAGATGACGGGCGCGGGCGGCGCGAAGATCGACACGTCGTACTTCACCGCGGGTGACGCGTCGAAGAAGCGCCCCGCCGTCCTCATCGGCCACGGCTTCGGCGCCAACAAGGACGAGCTGCGCGCACAGGCGGAAGACCTCGCCAGTAAGGGGTACGCGGTCCTGACCTGGTCGGCCCGCGGCTTCGGCAAGTCCACCGGCAAGATCGGCCTCAACGACCCGAAGGGCGAGGTCGCCGACGCCTCCCATCTGATCGACTGGCTGGCGAAGCAGCCCGAGGTGCAGCTGGACAAGAAGGGCGACCCGCGTGTCGGCATGACCGGCGCTTCGTACGGAGGCGCGATCTCCCTCCTCACCGCCGGGTACGACGACCGCGTGGACGCCATCGCCCCCCAGATCACGTACTGGAACCTCAGCGACGCCCTCTTCCCCAACGGCGTCTTCAAGAAGCTCTGGGCAGGCCTCTTCATCAACACCGGAGGCGGCTGCGAGCGGTTCGAGAAGCAGCTCTGCGACATGTACAACCGGGTCGCGGAAGCCGGAAAGCCGGATGCCGCGGCGCGCAAGATCCTCGCCGAGCGCAGCCCCGTCGCCGTGGGCGACCGCATCAAGGTGCCCGCCCTGCTCTTCCAGGGGCAGACCGACTCCCTCTTCCCGCTCGGCCAGGCCGACGCCACCGCCAAGGCGCTCCGCGCCAATCACGCGCCCGTGTCCGTCGACTGGATCTCCGGCGGCCATGACGGCGGCGACCGCGAGACGGGCCGCGTGAACGGCCGCATCGGATCGTGGTTCGACCGCTACCTGAAGGACGACAAGAGCGCGGACACCGGCCCGGGATTCCGGGTCACCCGCACCGGAGGCATGGACTCCACCAACGGGTCCGCGACGACGCGGGGAGCCAGCGGCGACCGCTATCCCGGCCTGGAGAGCGGGCAGCGGGAGATCGCGCTCACCGGGCGCGAGCAGCGCTTCGAGAACCCCGCGGGCGCTGCCCCGCCCGCCATCTCCGCGCTCCCGGGCGCGGGCGGCGGCGGACTCAACCAGCTGTCCTCGCTCGGTGTCGGAGTCTCCCTCGACTTCCCGGGCCAGAACGCGAGCTTCGAGTCGGCGCCGTTCAAGGACGACCTGCGCATCACCGGATCGCCGCAGGCGCGGGTGCACGTCAAGTCCAGCAGCGAGGACGCCGTGCTCTTCGGGAAGGTGTACGACGTCGGTCCTGGCGGCACTCAGAAAGTCCTGCCCTCCCAACTGGTCTCGCCGATCCGCGTGGAGGGCGCGAAGGCGGGCAAGGACGTCACCGTCACCCTGCCCGCCGTCGACCACGACGTACAGAAGGGCCACCGCCTCCGCCTCGTCCTCGCCTCGACGGACCTGGGCTACGCCTCTCCGACGCAGCCCGCCACGTACAGCGTCGCCTTGAAGGGCGACCTGGCGGTCCCCACCGCGCCCGGCGTGAAGACGGCCGCGACACCGCTGCCCGCCTGGGTGTGGTGGCTCCCGGCGTCCGGCGCGGTGATCGCGGTGCTGCTCCTGCTCACCGCGCGGCGGAGGACGACGGCGCCCGCGCCGGACCCGGAGCTCGCTGAAGTACCGCTGCGGATAACTGACTTGAGCAAGCGGTACGCCAAGTCGGTGGACCGTTACGCGGTCCGTGACCTCTCCTTCAGCGTCGAGAAGGGCCAGGTGCTCGGCCTCCTCGGCCCGAACGGCGCGGGCAAGACGACGACCCTGCGCATGCTCATGGGCCTCATCCGGCCCGACGCGGGCGAGATCCGCGTCTTCGGGCAGGCGATCCGTCCTGGCGCACCCGTCCTCTCCCGGGTCGGCGCGTTCGTCGAGGGCGCGGGCTTCCTGCCGCACCTCTCCGGTCGCGAGAACCTGGAGCTGTACTGGAAGGCCACCGGGCGCCCCGCTGAAGACGCCCGCATGGACGAGGCGTTGGAGATCGCCGGGCTCGGCGACGCGCTTGCCCGCGCGGTGCGGACGTACTCGCAGGGCATGCGGCAGCGGCTCGCGATCGCCCAGGCCATGCTCGGCATGCCGGACCTGCTGATCCTCGACGAACCGACCAACGGCCTCGACCCGCCACAGATCCGCGAGATGCGCGAGGTCATGATCCAGTACGCGCGGGGTGGCCGCACGGTCATAGTCTCCAGCCACCTCCTCGCCGAGGTCGAGCAGTCCTGCACGCATCTGGTGGTCATGGACCGCGGCCGCCTCATCCAGGCGGGCCCGGTCTCCGAGATCGTCGGCTCCGGCGACACGCTCCTGGTGGGCCTCGCGGAGGACGTCTCCGATCCACTCGTCGAGAAGGTGGCCGCGCTGCCGGGCGTCGCATCGGCGGTTCGCGCGGACAGCGGTCTCCTGGTACGCCTCGACGGTACGGAGGAGGCGAGCGCCGCACGCCTCCTCGCCGAACTGGTGCGCCTGGAACTGCCCGTGGAGTCCATGGGCCCGCACCGCCGCCTCGAAGACGCGTTCCTGACCCTGATCGACGGAGGCACCGCATGAGCGCCACAGCCACGGGGCCCGGCACGGGGCCGGGCACGGATCCGAGTACAGAGCCGGGCACGGAACGCGTCACGGCCCCCGGATACCGCCCCGGCCGCACACTGCCGCTGCGGGTCGAGGCGATGCGCCAGCTGAAGCGGCGCCGGACCCTGGTGATGGCCGGGGTGATGGGCCTGCTGCCCTTCGTCCTCGTCCTCGCGTTCACCATCGCGGGCTCCCCGGAGTCCAGAAGCGGCCGAGTGACGCTGATGGACACGGCCACGGCATCCGGCGCGAACTTCGCGGCGACGTGCCTGTTCGTCTCGGCGGGCTTCCTCCTGGTCATCCCCGTCGCACTGTTCTGCGGGGACACGGTCGCCTCGGAGGCGAGCTGGTCGTCCCTGCGCTACCTCCTGGCAGCTCCGGTGCCACGGGCCCGCCTGCTGTGGTCGAAGCTGGCCGTGGCGCTCGGCCTCAGCGCGGCGGCGATGGTACTGCTCCCCCTGATCGCCCTGGCGGTCGGAACAGTGACGTACGGCTGGGGCCCACTGGAGATCCCGACGGGCGGCACCCTCCCCGCCGGAACAGCGGCCCAACGCCTCGTGATCGTCGTGGCGTACATCTTCATCTCCCAACTGGTCACGGCAGCGCTCGCGTTCTGGCTCTCCACCAAGACGGACGCGCCGCTGGGCGCGGTGGGCGGCGCGGTGGGCCTGACGATCGTCGGCAACGTCCTGGACGCGGTGACGGCACTGGGCAGCTGGCGCGACTTCCTGCCGGCGCACTGGCAGTTCGCCTGGGCAGACGCGATCCAGCCCCGCCCTGAGTGGGGCGGCATGATCCAGGGCTCGGCCGTCTCGGTGGCGTACGCACTGGTGCTGTTCGCGCTGGCGTTCAGGGGGTTCGCGCGGAAGGACGTGGTTAGTTGAGAGGCGGGGGGCTTTGCCTCCCTTTTATGCCTTTCGTGACTTCACGCTGCGTATGAGGGCGGCGAGTTGTTTGGGGGAGGCGGACAGCTCCGTGCTGGGGGCTTCGCTCTCGCGGAGCAGGATGGCTCCAGGGGTTGCGGTGAGTTCTACGCAGTTCGGCGCGTCTTCGTCGCCGGAGTACGAGGACTTCTGCCATGCGAGGGCCGGTGTCATGGCGGGACCTTTCAGGGGCGTTTTGCCAGTTCGTGCAAGAAGTCCTTCGACTCTACGACGCCCAGCGCCGCCCCTTCCACGTCGTCGATCACCCTTCGATACCGGCTGAGCTGTGCCTCCGCATCCATGTACGTGGCGCCGTGCGCGGTGTCCAAGAGCACTGTGTCCAACTGTGGGATAGAGCCACCGGGGATCAGCATCGGGTTGCCGATCCGGGTGAAGCCATCCACATCGAACGGAACCACCCGGACCGTGACTTGCGGATGCTCGGACTGCTCCAGGATGTGCAGCAATTGCCTTCGGGCAACTTCGCGATTCGCGACCCTGACACGCAGCGCCGCCTCGTGGATCACCACTTCGAAGCGGAACGGCTCCTCCTTGCCGAGAACATTCTGCCGTTCCCGGCGGAAGCGCATGCGCGCTTCCAACTGCTCCTTGGGGAGCCGAGCCGCGGATGAGGAGTAGATCGCCCGCACGTGCTCCTCGGTCTGGAACAGGCCGGGGATCTGCACGTTCTCGAATGACCTCAAGTACGTGGCGTGGTGCTCCAGTTCTGCCAGGTCCAGGAAGCCTTGCGGGAGCATGCGGCGGTGCGCGTCCCACCAGCCGCGTGCACGTTCGCCGGTCATGGCTGCCAGAGCATCGATCAACGCGGGGTCGTCGCATGCGTACTGCCCGGCCAGGAGTCGGACGCGGTCAGCGCTCGTTGCGACACGCCCTGATTCCATGGCGGAGAACTTGCCCTCGTTGATCCCCGTAGCGCGAGCCGCCTCCCGGAGGGACAGCCCCGCCCGCTCCCTGAGCCTGCGAAGTTCTTTACCCAGACGCTCCTGTCGCGCCGTGATGGTCACCCTCGCTGCCATTTGCCCCTGCTTTCAGGCTAGTTGAGAGGCACCATAGTAGGGGGAAGACTTGACCCTGGTACAGCTATACCCCTACTGTCGGTGATGTAGCGCACACGCTGCGAGACTGTCGGGATCCCGGAAGCGCACCGCCCCGTCCTGCCATGACGGCCGTGAAACTGCCACCGCTCACCCGCCGCAGCGATCCAGCCCCCTCATGCCACCCGGAGTTCCGCCATGCCGAAAACGCCGGAAGACCCCGCTCCCGCTCCCGATCCCGCACCCGCACCCGAGCCGTGGGAGTACACCCTCTACATCCCCCACGACCCCCGCGCCGTCACGATCTGCCGACGCACCCTGCGCCTGATCCTCGCCGCGCACGGCCTGCCTCACCTCTCCGAAGCCGCTGAACTCGTGGCCACCGAACTGGTCAGCAACGCCCTGTGTCACACCAAGGGCCCCGCGGCCCTGCGCCTGCGCTGGACGGGTCTGCTTCTCCGCATCGGCGTCTGGGACGCCGACCCCACACCACCGGCGCCACCGTCGAGCACCGCCCTGGATGCTGAGCGTGGCCGGGGTCTGGCCCTAGTCCGCACCTGTGCCGACGGCTGGGGCTGGTATCCGCTCACGAGCACGGGGGACTCCGGAAAGTACGTCTGGTGCGAACTCTCGGCCGCGTGAGCGGGGCGGGGCGGGGTTGTGGTGGACCGGCGATTGGATGGGCGCCGGGGCCGCCCGGTTGCCGTGAGTCTGGTGGTTCCGGGCCGGGAGTAAAGGGCGCTCCTACGTCGCGTCGGCTACGCCGATTCCGCTGCGCTCCACCCTTGACACCCACCCCTGCACCACGTGAAGGAATGCGACCGGGCGGCCCGAGAGGCGGGACTCTCGACCACGCACGCAGAGTTGTTCGGTTTTAACGCCGGGCGCGGACTGGTTCGTCGGGGTGGCCGCCAAAGGGGCGTAAGGGGGGCGCGGGGGCACCCAAGCCCACAAGAGCGGCCACCGGCAGTCAATTGCAGGAAAGTCCCACGACACGCCACGCTGTGCCGAGGGTAGGGTGGGATTTTTTTGCAAGCCACCCCTCACGCTCGATATACCCCCGCCAGCCACAGCATTCGCCTCGGCCCGCTGCCGATTCGCGCACCTCACCGTCAGCAACCGCCGCAACAGCTACTCACGACACGTACGCGGTGGTGTTGCCTCCGTTCTGTGACTTCACGTTGCGTATAAGCACAACGCGTCTCCATGGAGACAGAGTTTGAGGCTCTTCACGGGGGTGCAGCATTTTGTCGATGCGTGGTCGGTGAGAGGGGGGGAGAGATGGCGCGCGCGGGGAGAAGGTCCCAGGTCTTGCCTGGGCATCGGGTGCGGGAGGTGCCGCGTCCCGCGGAGCCTGACTCCGGTCGGTCGTGGATGCTTGGCCTCTTCGTGGCCGTCGCGAGCGTGATCCTCGTCGTTCTGATCGTCGTCGTGGCGCCACGCCATCTGCTGGACTGGGACACCGCAGGAACCCGCGTCCCGGATCGGGCGAAGGCGATCAATGACATACGGACCACGCTGCTTCAGGGGCTGGCCGGGCTGGCCTTGCTGGTGGGAGCGTTCTTCACTTGGAGGCAGTTACAGGTGAGCCGCCATGGGCAGCTCACTGGCCGATTCGCCGCCGCAGTAGAGCAGTTGGGTCACCAGAGTGCGGGTGTGCGCATCGGTGCGATCTTCGCGCTGGAGAGAATTGCTGTCGACTCCCGAGATGACCGCGGCGCCGTCGCTGAGGTGCTCTGCCTTTTTGCGCAACGCAACGCGCTCGCAGTACCGCTCGATGCCCGTCCATCCCCCCGCGACATCGCGCACAGCGCTGAAGTGGCACTGGCGCACGCGGGTGAGACCTTGCTGGTCATACGCTCTCCGGATGTGCACACGGCGGTCACCGTGCTCGGACGTGCCCCGAGACCCAAGGGGATGGAACTGCGTCTTCAGCGAGTGGATCTACGGCGCACGATGCTGGATTTCGCGAATCTCGAGGATGCGGACCTGCACTATGCCGATCTGACAAACGTGCACCTACGGGGCGCCAATCTGAAGCGCGTCGATCTGTCCGGAACGTGGCTGGTCAGAGCCGTACTCGTGAAAGCTGACATGCGCCAGGCCTCCCTGCGGTCCGTACTGTTGTGTTACGCCCGGCTCGACGGCACCGATCTGCGCGCGACGGACCTCAGCAACGCCGACTTGACGGCCGCAGTCGTCGAGGGCGCGCGGTTCGAGCTGGCCGATCTGCGTGGTGCTGTTCTGACCGGCACCAACCTGGCCGAGGCCACGCTCACCGGGGCCGTAGCCGACACCACAACGATCTGGCCCCATGGCTTCGACGCGGCAGCTGCGGGAGTGCTGGCCGCGGACAACGCGCCGCCACTGCAACCCTTGAGCTTCTTCCCTCAGGACCCCTCGTAGCAGGGCCGTGGCGGCTCCCCGTGCCCGCATCGAGACTCTTCCGCAATGCTTTCGAGTGAGCGTTCGCGTTGCCTCGCGCGTCACAGTCATGTGAAGCGACGACGCGAGGGGGCCAGGATGGGGACCTGGAAAGTACGGCGGGGGCTGCTCGCCGCGGCTGTGGCGAGTGGGCTGCTGCTCACCGGGTGCAGTTCCGGTGGAGGCCAGAACACGGAACGGGCCAGTGACAACAGCGGGAAGGAGCGGCGCGGCACCGCGCCCCTGCCCGCGCCGGGCCCCGCCTCGCCCGGCACCGGGGGCGACGCGGGCACCCCTGGTGAGCAACAGGACGGCAAGCAGCGGGACTTCGCGCCGCCGCCCGACTACCTCTCCACCTTCGCCCTGGACGTGGACACCGCCTCCTACGGCTTTGCCCGCCGTACCCTCGCCGAAGGCCGCCTCCCGGACCCGGCGACCGTACGCCCCGAAGAGTTCGTCAACAGCTTCCGTCAGGACTACCCGCGCCCCGAGGGCGACGGCTTCTCCGTGAACGTGGACGGTGGCCGTACGGAGGCGGAGGGCTGGTCCCTGATGCGGGTGGGGCTCGCCACCCGTGGGGAAGGGGTGGACAGCGAACGTCCGCCCGCTGCCCTCACCTTCGTGATCGACGTCTCCGGCTCGATGGCGGAGCCCGGCCGCCTCGACCTGGTCAAGGAGTCGCTCGCGATCATGACCGACAAGCTGCGCGACGACGACTCCATCGCGCTCGTCACCTTCAGCGACAGCGCCAAGACGGTGCTGCCCATGACCCGCCTCGGGGACCACCGCGGCAAGGTGCACTCGGCCGTCAACGAGATGGAGCCGACCCAGTCCACCAACCTTGAGGCGGGCATCCGCACGGGGTACGACACCGCGGTGGGCGCACGGCGCGATGGCGCCACCAACCGCGTAGTGCTCCTCTCCGACGCCCTCGCCAACACCGGCGAGACCAGCGCCGACGGCATCCTGGAGCGCATCTCCGACGCCCGGCGCGAACACGGCATCACCCTCTTCGGAGTGGGCGTCGGCAGCGACTACGGGGACGCCTTGATGGAACGCCTCGCCGACAAGGGCGACGGCCACACCACGTACGTGTCGGACAGCGAGGAGGCCAGGAAGGTCTTCTGCGAGCAGCTACCGGCCAACATCGAACTGCGCGCCCGCGACGCGAAGGCGCAGGTCGCCTTCGACCCGAAGACCGTCAAGCAGTTCCGGCTCATCGGCTACGACAACCGCGCGGTCGCCGACGACGACTTCCGCGACGACAGCGTGGACGGCGGCGAGGTCGGGCCCGGACATACGGTGACGGCGCTGTACGCGGTGCGGTTGAGGCCCGCCACCAGCGGTCACGTGGCGACGGCCAGCGTCCGCTGGCTCGACCCCGACAGCCGTGCCCCGCACGAGGAGTCGAACCAGATCGAGTCGGGCGACCTGGAGGGCGAGCTGTGGAACGCCGACCGCGGGCTGCGGACCACGGCGGTCGCCGCGTACTTCGCGGACGCGCTGCGGCAGGGGACCTCCGCCACGGCTCCGGAGCCGATGTCCACCGCCACCGGCTCTTCCGATCAGCAGTCCCTCCCCGGCGCGCCCTCGCTGGCCGAACTGGCCAGGAGCGCGGATGAGTTGTCATCGGACGGCGACAACGACAAGTCCCTCCGCGACCTCGCGACCGCCGTCCGGCAGGCGGACCGCCTCACCGGTGGATACGGAAGCGGGGGAGAGGACGAGGGGGAAGGCGAGATGACCGGCTAGCGGTTACCCACCGCAGAGCTTCCGTTCGGCCCGTACCGGGTCGTTCGGGAAGCGGAACGACGTCCGTTCCCACACCCCGGTGACATTGCGCAGGAACCGCCCCGGCGTCATCGGATCCCGCGTAGCCGCCCGCAGCTCGGCCAGCGGACCGCAGCCGAGTGCCCGCCGGGCGGCGGCGACACCCGCCGGGTCGAGGCCCTCAGGGAGAGGGCCGCGCCCACGGTCGGCGAAGATCCACGTGTCGGGCAGCCGCTTGTCGTGGCCCACGCGGCCGTCGATGCGCTCGGAGTGGGCGGCCAGCGGATAGGCGAGGCCGATCGGATCGAGGGCGGCGCCGTTCAGGGGGACCACGGTGCCGCTGAAGCCGAGGGTGCTGTAGACGCCGGTGACGGTGGGGGAGTTGGCGGTGGCCGGGGTTCTGGCGAGGAACAGGCTCGGAGTTCCCGCGCGACCGGCGTCGCGTACGAGACGTGCGTACGCGACGTTGCTCGGATAGCCCGCGAAGTAGTGGTGGAGGGGGTGAGCGGCGGCGTTCTGCTGGACGTACACACCGCGTTCGTCCGCCACCCCGTCGGGCCCGATCCGCCCCTCGTACGGACTCCGCAGCAAGCTCGCGCAGGCCACGGCCCAGACCCCGATGCCCACCGCCGCGATGGTCCACGCGCGCGTGAGCGGCACCAGGAAGACCGGCAGGAGCATGAGAAGCAGACCCGGCAGGAACATCCGGCCGTGCATGAAGTCGCCGCCGACCTTGATGACGTAGAGCCAGCAGAGGAGCCCCGCGACCACGGGCGCGAGCGCGGGGATCAGCGGTGCGGCGTCACGCCTCTCCGCAGCCGACGGAAGCAGGGCGGCGAGCAGGAACAGCGCGGGCATCCAGAGCAGATAGGGCCCCCCGAAGTCCACGAGATAGTCGAACCCGCGCCCCCACAGACTCTGCGAGGCCTCCTTGGTCACGCCGGGCAGCGGCATCAGCTGTCCGTAGTACCCGATCCGGAAGATCTCGTACGCGACCGGCAGCGCGAGGGCCGCTCCAAGTCCGCCGAAGGTGGCCCGCCGCGAGGGCTGCGCCATCAGCCACTGCGCCCCGAGGAAGACCGCGGACACCAGCGCCAGGTCGGGCCGTACGAGCGGGCCGAGCCCGATGACCACGCACGTGACGGGCGAGTGCGCGCGCGTCACGAGCAGCAGCCACGCCCCCGCGATCCAGCAGGTGGCGAGGCCGGTCTCCAGGCCGGAGGTGGCGAAGTCCCAGACGGGCGGCAGGGCGAGCAGGACGAGGCAGCCGAGAGGGAGGACCGCCTTGTCCGCGTACAGCCGCAGCGCCCCGAGCGAGGCGAGCGCGAACCCGGCGGCGGTCAGCAGCAGCCCCCCGTACATCGCCGCCCTCGCGATGTCGATGCCCGGCAGTCCCGCAAGCACGAGCAGCCACTGCCACAGGGTGCCGGTGGAGGACTCGGCGCGCTCGCCCGCGTTGAAGACGGGGCCGTTGCCGGCCAGGATCTGGCGGACCGTACGGACGTAGATGTGCCCGTCGTCGGACATCCAGCGCCGCTGGAACCCGGCGAACGCGATGACGCAGGCCGGGAGCAGACAGAGGACGCCGCGCCGGACACTGCGCCCGACGTCGCGGCGGCTGTTGAGCAGCCCGAGGACGGCGTCGGGCTCACGGAGGGAGAGTTGCGTCGACGTCATGATCTTTTTATCGGCGCAGGTCAGTGGGTACTTTAGGTTATTTTGTACATAATCTCCCCGGGGCCCCTCAGCTTCTCCCCCAGGCCTCTCGGCTTCTCCCCGAGCCCCTCAGCTCCCCAAGCTCCCCAAGCTTTTACAGAGCAGAGTCGCTCACGGCGGGCCGAATGTTCAGCGAATCTGCCGTCCGGAAATCGCCCGAGCGATCACGAGCCGCTGAATCTCACTCGTCCCCTCGAAGATCGTGTAGATCTTCGCGTCCCGGTACATCCGCTCCACCGGATGCTCCCTGCTGTACCCCGCGCCCCCCAGCACCTGCACGGCCTTCTCCGTGGCCGCCACCGCGAGTTCCCCGGCACGCAGCTTGGACATGGAGCCCTGCCCCGCGTCGAACGCCTTGTCGTTCCGCGCCATCCACGACGCCTGCCAGATCAGCAGCCGCACCGCCTCGATCTCGGTCCGCAGATCGGCGAGCGCGAAGGCGATGGACTGGTTCTCGATGATGGGGCGGCCGAAGGCGACCCGGGAGCCCGCGTAGTCGAGGGCGTACTCGTACGCGGCCCGCGCGATGCCGAGCGCCTGCGCCCCCACTGTCGGCCGGCTCACCTCGAAGGTCGCCATGGCGGCTTGCCCGCGGCCGCCTCCGGAACCCGCGTTCGCGCCTCCGGCACCCGCCTTCGTGCCGCCCCCGGAACCCGCCTTGCTCCCTTCACGGGCCCGGGCGAGCCGCGCGTCGAGCCGCTCCTTGCCGCCGAGCAGACAGTGCCCCGGCACGCGTACGTCGTCCAGGAAGACATCCGCGGTGTGCGAGGCCCGCAGCCCCAGCTTCTTTATCTTCTTGGCGCCTTCGAGGCCCTGCGTGCCGGGCGGCACGATGAACGCCGCCTGCCCCCGCGAGCCAAGTTCCGGATCGACGGACGCGACCACCACATGGACGTTCGCGATACCGCCGTTCGTGATCCACGCCTTCTGGCCCGACAGGGTCCACTCGTCACGTGCCTCGTCATACGTCGCACGGGTCCGCATCGCCGACACGTCCGAGCCCGCGTCGGGCTCGGAGACGCAGAACGCCGCGACCTTGGGCTCGTCCTCGTCACCGAAGCACTGGGGTACCCACTCGGCGAGCTGGTCGGGCGTGCCCGCGGAGAAGATCCCGGCCACCGCGAGCGACGTGCCGAACAGGGCCATCCCGATGCCCGCGTCGCCCCAGAACAGCTCCTCGTTGGCGATCTGCAGCGAGAGCCCGGTGGGGTCGCCGAACAGATCGGCCAGGGACTCGAATCCGTACAGGCCGATCTTCGCGGCCTCCTGGATGACGGGCCAGGGCGTCTCCTCGCGCTCGTCCCACTCGGCGGCCGCAGGCCGCACCACGTCGGCCGCGAAGCCGTGCACCCAGCCGCGCAGGTCCCGCTGTTCCTCGGTCAGTTCGAGCGAGAAGGCCATGACGATCTCATTTCGGTAGGGCGGTGCCGGACGTCAGGCCTTCGGGATGTCGAAGTAGCGGGTGAGCCCGGCGGCGAGCGCCACATCGCCCGCGACCTTGAGCTTGCGCATCATGAACATCGTCACGGGGTTGGCGTTGCCGGAGACCAGCTTGAGGAACTCGGCGTCGGCCAGGACGAGCGTGACGCGCGGCTCGGCGTTCGAGCGGCCTTCGCGGACGGTGCAGGTGCCCTCCGAGATGTCCGTCTCGTAGACCGTCTCGGCCGATTCGGCCCCCTCGTCGACTCCCGTGATCTTCCAGCGGATCAGGGCCTTGAGCGTGCCCGCGGCCTCCGGCTTGAACTGGCGGCCCATCCGCCCGAACACCTCCTGCAGAACGCGGGCGCGCAGCTCGGCGTCCCGGGCGATCTCGGTGATCTCCTTGCCGGACAGGCCCTTCACGATCTTCGCGAACTCCTCGGGAGTGACGCTCGCGAAGTCCAGACCGGCCACACCTTCCGCACCGCTGACACCGCCGACACCGTCCGTCATGGCAATCTCCTTACTCAACAGTAAACTTACTAAAGGGTAAGGTAGCCCCGAGTCTGGGAGGCTGCAAGGGTGACGGTCAACGGGAGAACTGAGGGACGGCGGAAGCGCGTTCCGCGCCAGGAACGCGAGCAGCAGATCATCGATGTGGCGGTGGCGGTCTTCGCCAAGCGCGGCTACCACGCCGCGTCCGTGGACGAGATCGCCGAACTGGCCGGGATCTCCAAGCCGATGGTCTATCTCTACCTCGACTCGAAGGAGGGGCTCTTCCTCGCCTGCCTGCGCCGCGAGGCCGACCGCCTCGTGGCCGCCTTCCAGGGCGCCGCGCAGGCGGTGGGGGGCGCGCAGGTCGGTGGCGGCGCGCCCGAACTGCGCCTGCACGCGGGCCTCTCGGCGTTCTTCGCCTTTGTCGCCGAGCACCGCGACAGCTGGGTCGTGCTGCACCGCCAGGCGTCGGAACTGAGCGAGGCGATCGCGTCCGCGGTCGCCGACGCGCGGCGCGCGGTGATGGCAGAGGTCGCGGGCCTGGTCCGGGACGGCATCACGGAGAGCGCGGGCGGCTCGCAACTCGACGACGAGGACGCCGACTTCGTCGCGTACGCGCTGGTCGGCGCGGCGGACTCGCTCACCGACTGGATGAGCGGCCACCCGGGCCAGTCGCCGGAGGGTGTCACGCTGCGGTTGATGAACATGGTGTGGGTGGGGATGGGGCGGGTGCTGGAGGGGGAGGTCTGGGTGCCGGGCGAGGGTGCCGCGCCAGGCGCCGCACCGGAGCCCTCATAGACCTCCGCACCGGACTTGGCGCCAGCCTCCCGGTAGGCATCCGTTCCGGACTTGGCGCCAGCCCCCCGGTAGACCTCCGCACCGGGCTTGGCGTCAGCCTCCCGGTAGACCTCCGCACCGGGCTTGGCGTCAGCCCCCCGGCAGACCTCCGCACCGGGCTTGGCGCCAGCCTCCCGGTAGACCTCCGCACCGGGCTTGGCGCCAGCCTCCCGGTAGACCTCCGCACCGGGCTTGGCGTCAGCCCCCGTAGGTATCCGCACCAGGCTGGCGCCAGCCTCCCGGTGGGCAGCCGCGTCAGACTTGGCGCAAGCCCCCGTAGCTGTCTGCAGCGGACTTGGCGCAAGCCCCCCCCGTAGCTGTCTGCACCGGACTTAGCGCCAGCCTCCCCGTAGGCATCCGCGCCGGAGTCCGCGCCGGCCGCCCGCCACCCGGCCTCCTCGCCCCTCCCGCCCGGCCTCCTCGCCCACCCCCGGCCTCCTCGCCGACTTCCTCACCTCAGTGAGCACTTATGTCACCGAAGTGACGACCGCCCACTGATTTCTTCGCTGTCCGCCCCATTGAACTTTCCTTACGCATGAGTAAGTTGACCTCCCAGTAAGTACGACCCCGCACCACGCACACCGCACCACCTCTGCACGCACCACGCACCACGCACCACCTCTGCACGTCAGCTGGTAGCCGCCGGGAGCCGGGAGTCGTCATGGGCGTACGCAAGGATCTGAAACGGGCACGACGCCACGGCGAGCTGGCGGAGCGCGCCACGGTGGAGCTTGTCCGGGACGAGCACGGCACCGTGCGCGAGGCGAGTACCGCCCGGCTCGCGGCGAAGGCCACCGCGGGCAGCACCGCCGACATCCCCTTCACCAACGCCGCCGAGGCCCCCGACGCGGTCGTCATGCGCCGCAAGCAGGGCGCCCAGTGGCGTCCGGTCACCGCGGCGGCCTTCGCGCACGAAGTCACGGCCACGGCAAAGGGGTTGATGGCCGCCGGGCTCGAACCGGGCGGCCGGGTCGCACTGATGTCCCGCACCCGGTACGAGTGGGCCGTACTGGACTTCGCGATCTGGGCGGCGGGCGGGCAGACCGTGCCCGTGTACGCGACATCGGCGGCGGAACAGATCGAGTGGATCGTACGGGACTCCGGCGCGACGCTGCTGATCACGGAGACGGCGGAGAACGTCGCGACGGCCGAATCGGCGGTAGGCGGCCTCGCCGAGCCGCCGCGCATCCTGTGCATCGACGACGCCGCTCTGAGCGAACTCGAAGCCGGTGGACGGGATCTGTCGGACGAGGAAGTGACCAAGCGAAGGTCCGCCCTCACCCCGGACTCCGTCGCCACCATCTGCTACACGTCGGGCACGACCGGCAAGCCCAAGGGCTGCGTCCTGACCCACGGCAATCTGCACGCCGAGGCCGCGAACACGGTCGACCTGCTGCACCCCATCTTCCAGGAGATCACGGGCCAGGTCGCCTCCACGCTCCTCTTCCTGCCGCTCGCCCACATCCTGGGCCGCACCATCCAGATCGCCTGCATGCTCGCCCGCATCGAACTCGCGCACTGCCCGAGCATCAAGCCGGACGACCTGCGTCCCGAACTGCGTTCGTTCAAACCGACGTTCGTCGTCGGCGTCCCGTACCTCTTCGAGAAGATCCACGAAACGGGCCGCGCGACCGCCGAGAAGATCGGGCGCGGCGCGTCCTTCGACCGGGCCGAGGGGATCGCGGTGCGGTTCGGGGATGCGTATCTGAACAAGTTCCTCGACGAGCGCGGCCCCGGCCCGTCGATCGGGCTCCGCCTCGGCTGGGCGCTGTACGAAATGCTCGTCTACCGCCGCATCCGCAAGGAGGTCGGCGGCAGGCTGCGGTACGCGATCAGCGGCGGCTCACCTCTCGACCGCCGCCTCAACCTCTTCTTCTTCGCCGCAGGGATCGTCATCTACGAGGGCTACGGCCTGACGGAGACCACGGCCGCCGCGACCATCACGCCTCCGCTGAAGCCACGCCCTGGCACGGTGGGCCTTCCGGTGCCGGGCACGGCGGTGCGCATCGCGGACGACGGCGAGGTGCTCATCAAGGGCGGCATCGTCTTCGGCTCGTACTTGAACAACCCGGCCGCGACGGACGCCGTACTGCGGGACGAGTGGTTCGCGACCGGTGACCTGGGGGCGCTCGACGACGACGGCTATCTCACGATCACCGGGCGCAAGAAGGACATCATCGTCACGTCCGGGGGCAAGAACGTCT
The DNA here is from genome assembly GCF_053606205.1 of Streptomyces sp. NPDC055239. NCBI lineage: Bacteria > Bacillati > Actinomycetota > Actinomycetes > Kitasatosporales > Streptomycetaceae > Streptomyces > Streptomyces sp. NPDC055239. The sequence goes on from NZ_JBSGRD010000002.1 coordinate 367,194, forward strand.
CCCCGGCGATCCTGGAGGACCGGCTGCGCAGCCGGACGCCGGTCGGACAGTGCATCGTCGTCGGCGACAACCGTTCGTACGTCGGGGCGCTCATCACGCTGGACCCGGAGGCCGTCGAACACTGGCTCGCCGTACGAAAGCGCCCGAAGAACACCCCGCTCGCCGAACTGTGCCGGGATCCCAAGATGATCGCGGAGGTCCAGAAGGCGGTGGACTACGCCAACACGGCGGTGTCACGGGCCGAGTCCATCCGTAAATTCTCCCTGATCGAGGGCGAGTTCACAGAGGACAACGGACTGCTCACTCCGTCGCTGAAGATCAAGCGGCATGCGGTGGCAGCGACGTACGAGGCCGAGATCGAGGCGCTCTACGGTGAGTGAGGCGACGGGGGCACCCTGGCCCTCTCAAGAGACGTACGACTCCGAGCCCGGCTCAGAGCCTGAGCCCAACCCCGACCCCGCCCCCGACCCCGACCCCGACCCCGACTTCGACGTGCTGGTGGTGGGGTCCGGCTTCGGAGGCTCGGTCGCTGCCCTGCGCCTGACCGAGAAGGGCTACCGCGTCGGCGTCCTGGAGGCGGGGCGCCGCTTCACCCGAGAGTCACTGCCCAGCGACTCCTGGGACCTGAAGAACTACCTGTGGGCACCGGCCCTGGGTCTCTACGGCATCCAGCGCATCCATCTCCTTCGCAACGTCATGGTCCTCGCGGGCGCGGGGGTGGGCGGCGGTTCGCTGAACTACGCGAACACCCTTTACGTGCCGCCGCCCGCCTTCTTCCAGGACAAGCAGTGGGCGGGCATCACGGACTGGCAGGCGGAACTAGCCCCGTACTACGACCAGGCCCGGCGCATGCTCGGCGTACGGCAGAACCCGACCACGACCGAGGCGGACGAGCATCTGCGGGCGGCGGCGGACCGGATGGGTGTGGCGGACACCTTCCGGCTGACGCCCGTGGGTGTGTTCTTCGGCGACGGGGCGGACGCGGACGGTGATGGCGCGTGCGGCAATGGCATGGGCGATGGCGTGGGTGATGGCGGTGCCGGTGGCGCCACCGGTTCCAGTCCTTCAACGCCCGGCACGCACCCGGAAGTTCCGGATCGCCGGGAAGTTCCCGATCGCCGGGAAGTTCCCGATCGCCGGGAAGTTCCCGATCCGTACTTCGGCGGGGCGGGTCCCGCGCGAAGGGCCTGCACCGAGTGCGGCTCGTGCATGACGGGCTGCAAGGTGGGCGCCAAGAACACCCTCACCGAGAACTACCTGTACCTGGCCGAGCGGGCGGGCGCGGAGATCCGCGCGATGACGACGGTGGTGTCGGTGCGGGAGATCGCCGGGGGCCACGAGGTGGTGACCGTCCCCACCAACAAGCGCCGCAGGGGCCGCCGCACGGTCCTGCGCGCCCGCCACGTAGTCCTGGCAGCAGGTACGTACGGCACTCAGACGCTCCTGCACCGCATGAAGGAGGAGCGAGCCCTTCCGTACATCTCCTCCCGGCTCGGCGGACTCACCCGAACCAACTCCGAGGCGCTGGTGGGCGCGGTGACGTTCCCGCGCCGCTACCGCAAGAAGCACGGTGACGGCCGCCCCCTGGACTTCACCCGAGGCGTCGCCATCACGTCCTCCATCCACCCGAACCCCACCACTCACATCGAGAACGTCCGCTACGGCAAGGGCTCCAACCTGATGGCGCTGATCTGCGTCCCGCAGTACCGCCGCAACCTCCCCAAGCCGCTGGCCGCCGTACTGGCCTTCCTCACCCACCCCGTACTCGTGGCGCGAGTCGCATCGACGCACCGCTGGTCGGAGCGCACGATCATCGGCCTCGTCATGCAGACCCACGACAACTCCCTCACGACCCGCCTGGGACGCCGCCGCCTGCTGACGGCGGAGCAGGGCCACGGCGCACCCAACCCCGTGCACATCGCCGAGGGCTGGGAGGCGGCGGGCCTGGTCGCCGAACGCATCAACGGCTTCGCGGGAACGAACCTGGGCGAACTGCTCAACAAGCCACTCACGGCCCACTTCCTTGGCGGCTGCCCGATAGGCGCCTCTACGGAGGCGGGAGTAATAGACCCGTACCACCGCCTCTACGGCCACCCCGGCATCTCGGTGGTGGACGGTTCGGCGATCTCGGCGAACCTCGGCGTGAACCCGTCCCTCACCATCACGGCCCAGGCCGAGCGGGCGATGGCGCACTGGCCGAACAAGGGCGAGACGGACGGGCGCCCGGAGCAGACCATGGACACGGGGTACGCGCGCGTGCGGCCCGTCGCACCGCGGAAGCCGGCGGTTCCGACGGGGGCATACGGGGAACTGCGCCTACCGGAGTAGAGCCCCCCGAGCAGGCAGACCGCTCGGGGAGCCGCATGACGTAGAGGAAATGCGCCGGTCTCCGCCGTTCTGCGCCCGGTTGGGGGAGGACGGTGGAGGCAGGGCGTACCGCCCGCGCCGAGCTCCCCTCCACGGCCGGTACTGCCCGACCACGGGCGCCGGTACTGCGGGAACGGAACGCACCGGCGCCTGTGGGGACCCTGGCGGGACTCGAACCTGTGGTCGAAAGCCTGCGAGCGCCTGCGAACGCCCGGCCGGCAGGCCACGCCCGATGCGTACTTCACGACGCGGCCACTGTCATGTCACGAACGTGTCTTGAGAACGATCAAGAGGCAACTGAGGCAACCACACTGGCTATCTGAGAGGACAGAAAGCGACGCGGTCGAACGGTCGCCCAGCTTGATCGCCCGCTCGCCCGCTCGCCAGCTTGCCCGCCCGCCCGCTCCTCAGGAGCGACACCCCCACACGAAGAGGACAGAACCAGCATGCGCACTCGGAAGATCTCGGTACTGACCATGACCGCAGTGGCCCTCAGCCTGGCGCTGACGGCATGCAACAACGACGGCGCGGACAACGGGTCCTCTTCCTCGAGCAGCTCGTCGTCGTCGGCCACGAGCACCCCGAAGTCGGACTCCTCGAAGTCCGACACCGCGGACGGCAAGTCGTCGGGCACGCCCGCCAAGTCCGGCACGAAGTGCACGGACCAGGTCGACTACGCGGGCGACTCGCGCTCCAATGCCGAGATCAACTCGATCGGCGAGGACACGGGCACGTGTCCTCCGGTCCAGAAGTCGCCGTCCGACACGAAGTGCACGGACCAGCTCGATTACGCCGGTGACTCCCGCTCCAACGCCGAGATCAACTCCATCGGGGCGGACACGGGCACGTGCCCCGCGCCCCAGAAGGCCGAAGCGGCGTCGGGCGCGCCCAAGGACGCCGACACGAAGTGCACGGACCAGGTCGACTACGCGGGCGACTCGCGCTCCAACGCGGAGATCAACTCGATCGGCGAGGACACGGGCACGTGCCCGCCGGTCAAGAAGTAGTGAATCACTGACCACCCTGAGAGAAAGAGCGCCGGACCCTCCCCACGCTGACCTGGGGGCGGTCCGGCGTTTGCGTGCGCTGGTACATCCGGATGAATCCCACCTGAGGCGCGATCCGAGATTTTTCGGGGTCGGGCGGCCTGGGGATGTCGAGAACGCGTCACCGGCTCCGTCCCAGGGACATCAGCGGCCACCACCGGCCGTACGAGGATGAACCGTACGAGGAAGAACCGTACGAGGAAGAAGGAGAAGCCAGCATGGCGATTCAGCGGATGGACAACGTAGGCATCGTCGTCGAGGACATGGATGCCGCCATCGCGTTCTTTGTGGAACTCGGTATGGAGCTGGAGGGCAGGGCAGAGGTCAAGGGCCCCGTCGCCGACCAGTGCACCGGACTCGAAGGCGTCCACTGCGACATCGCGATGGTCCGGACCCCGGACGGTCACAGCCGACTCGAGCTGGCGAGGTACCGCAGCCCCGCGGCGATCAGCCCCGAGCCGCGCAACAAGCCGCACAACATCCTGGGCACGCACCGCGTCATGTTCGCCGTCGACGACATCGAGGACACCGTTGCCCGCCTGCGCCCTCACGGCGCAGAACTCGTCGGCGAGCTCGCCCGCTTCGAAGACAGCTATCTGCTCTGCTACGTCCGCGGCCCGGAGGGCATCATCGTCGGCCTGGCCGAGCAGCTGGGCTGAGGCCGAGCAGCCGGACCGCCCCCACGCTGACCTGGGGCCGTTCCGGCGCTTACGCGTCCGCTACGCGTCGCTCGCTACGTTGCCCTGACCAGTAAAAAGGCCCTCCGTGACGGAGGGCCGAACAAGGATGGACTGAAGCGCCCCCGGCAGGACTCGAACCTGCGGCCAAGCGCTTAGAAGGCGCCTGCTCTATCCACTGAGCTACGGGGGCCGGATGGTGGCCGGTGGCCTGGAGCCCGGGTGGGGACGAGCCGTGACCTTGCCGGGGACAAGGATAGGGCTCCCGGGTCCTTGTCCCTGGTGCTTCGCCTCCGAGGCGCTATGTGGAGGTTCAGTGAAGCGGTCCTGATAATCGCAGGCAGGTGCGAATCTCGCATCGCTTTTGGCGTCTCACGCCCCGGGTGTTGTGCACTCGTTATGCCTGCGCCCCAGTCGCCCCTTCCGTCCCATGTGTCCGATCGGCGCGCAGGTAGTGCCCATATGCTTCAGAATGCCGTCAAAATTGGGCATTCTTCGCATGTGGTGACCTTGGACGTACGGCCTCAACTGCTCGACGCACTCTCCGCCCTGCGCGAGCGTGTCGCCGCCGCACGCTTTCCGCTCCCCTTGGTGGGGGCGCCACGCGCGCGTGCCAACCGCGACGAGCTCCTTGCCCAGCTCGACGACTATTTGGTGCCCCGCCTGCGGGCCCCCGAAGCACCGCTGCTCGCCGTGATCGGGGGATCCACCGGGGCGGGCAAGTCGACCCTGGTGAACTCCCTGATCGGGCGGCAGGTCAGTGAGGCGGGGGTGCTGCGCCCGACGACACGGACGCCGGTCCTTGTGTGCCATCCGGAGGATCATCACTGGTTCGCCGACATGCGCGTACTGCCCGACCTCACGCGCGTATGGGTGCCGCGTCCTGAGCCCTCGCACGCGGACGACGACGGGGACGACGGGAGCGAGGACCTGCTGCCGATCGGGCCCGACGGTGAGCGCGCGCTGCGCATCGAGACCGCGGAGACCCTGCCGCGCGGGCTCGCGCTCCTGGACGCCCCCGACGTCGACTCGCTCCTCTCCGACAACCGGATCCTCGCCGCCGAGCTGATCTCCGCGGCCGATGTCTGGGTCATGGTGACCACCGCGTCCCGGTACGCGGACGCCGTGCCCTGGCATCTGCTGCGTACCGCCAAGGAGCACGACGCCACCCTCGTCACCGTTCTCGACCGGGTGCCGCACCAGTTGGTGGCCGAGGTGTCCCGGCAGTACGGAGCGCTGCTCGACAAGGCGGGTCTGGGCGATGTGCCGCGCTTCACCGTGCCCGAGCTGCCCGAGTCCGCGGGCGGCGGCGGGCTGCTTCCGTCCACCGCCGTCGCGCCGCTGCGGGCCTGGCTCACCCACCGGTCCCAGGAGCCCACGGCCCGTGCGCAGGCCATCGCGCGGACGGCGTACGGAGTCATCCAGTCCCTCAATGTGCGGGTGCCGGAGCTCGCGGGTGCCGTCGCCATGCAGTACGCGGCCGCGCTGCGTCTCACCTCCGCCGTGGACGACGCGTACGGACACGAGCACGCGCGCGTGCGGGACCGTCTGCAGACAGGGGCCGTCCTCGCGGGCGACGCGCTGAAGCGCTGGCGCAGCTACCCCCTGGACTGCGGCGCCGGCGAGCTCCTCGATGCCGTCGCCGAGAGCCTGGAGGCGCTGCTGCTGTGCGCGGTGACCGCCGCCGACGAGCGGATCGACGAGGCGTGGCGGCGTGAACCGGCCGCCGACGCCCCCGGGCTCGGCGACCGCGACCGGGACGCGGAGAGCGCCGAGCACCGCATCGGGATGGCGGTACGACGCTGGCGGCGCGTCCTGGAGGAGTACGCCGAGGACGAGATCCGCGGGCTCGACAGGATCGAGAAGAACTTCCTCCCCGACCCCGAGATGGTGGCCGCCCTGCTCGCCACGGCCCTCCTCGGCGGGGACCGCGGGCGCTCGGCGGGCGAGACGCTCGCCGAGCGGATCGGCGCCCATGGAGCGCTCCGGCTGCGGGACCGGGGCGGATCCCTGCTCACCACGTACCTGGACAACGTCCTGGACACGGAGCGAGAGCGACGCCTCGCCCCTCTCGACGCCCTCGACGTGAACCCCGAACCCCAGGCCGACCTGATCGCCGCGCTGTCCGTACTGCAGAAGGAGAGGTGACCGCGGTGACTGCCATCACTGATCACACCGAACACGAACGTGAGCGCGAGCCGAGAGAGCCGAGAGAGCCGAGCGGTGCTGAGTCGGTCGCCGTAGACACCCGTGACGGCTCTGAAGGCGTCTGGGACGACGGGCTGATCGCGCGGCGTGGCGGTGGCGGCATGCGCGGTGGTGGCGGCGTGCGCGGTGGTGACGCTCAAGGGGCGGGAGGCGGCGCTGACGCGTTTGCCCCGGGGGAGACTCCGTCCGGGGCACCGTCCAGTACGCCATCCGGTTCTCCCTCCGGCACCGGCACCGGCACCCCGCCCGGCATCTCGACCGCGTACGAAGGGCCCCTGCGCGCCCGGCTCGACGCCCTGCGTGAACTCGTCGGGCTCTCCCGCACCCGGCTCGACAGCGCCACGCTCGCCGAGGCGGGCCGGGTCCTCGACGAGGCCGCGGCCCGGCGCAGGCTCTCCGGACGGCACACCGTCGTCGCCATCGCGGGCGCCACGGGGAGCGGCAAGTCGACGCTGTTCAACGCCCTGGCCGGGGTGACGATCTCGGAGACCGGCGTCCGCCGGCCGACCACGGCGGCCCCCATCGGCTGCAGCTGGACCGACGGCGCCGCGGGGCTCCTGGACCGGCTCGGCATCCCGGGGCGGCTGCGCAGGCGCCCGCTCCAGGGCCCGGACACGAGCACGCTGGAGGGGCTCGTCCTGATCGACCTGCCCGACCACGACTCGGCGGTCGGCGAGCACCGCGCGCACGTGGACCGGATCCTCACGCTCGTCGACGCGGTCATCTGGGTCGTCGACCCCGAGAAGTACGCCGACGCGATGCTGCACGAGCGCTATCTGCGGCCCATGGCGGGCCACGCCGAGGTCACGTTCGTCGTGCTCAACCAGGTGGACCGGCTCCCGGGCGACGCCGCCGACCAGGTGCTCGACGACCTGCGGCGGCTGCTCGACGAGGACGGTATCGCCCTCGGCGAGCACGGCGAACCCGGTGCCACCGTGCTTGCCCTCTCCGCGCTCACCGGCGACGGAGTCGGCGAACTTCGCGAGTCACTCGGTCAATTCACCAAGGAGCGGGGCGCAGCGGCCCGACGGGTCTCGGCCGACCTGGACGCCGCCGCCGACCGGCTGTGGCCCGTGTACGCGGCCGGGGCGAACGGAGGCCGGGGCGGGGCGCGGATCGGGCTCAGCGAAGAGGCACGCGAGGAGTTCGCCGACCGGCTCGCGGACGCCGTGGGCGCTGCGGCGGCCGGGCAGGCCGCTGAGCGTGCCTGGCGACGCCACGCGGGCAAGGCGTGCGGGACTCCCTGGCTACGGCTGTGGCGTTGGTACGAGGCCCAGCGCTCGCCGCAAAGTCTCGGCTGGCCCGTGTCGCAGGTACCGGCCGACGAGGAGGCCACGGCTCGCCAGCGCGTCGAGCACGCGGTGCGCACGGTGGCCGACGAGGCTGCTTCCGGGCTGCCCCAGCCCTGGGGGCAGGCCGTGCGGGAGGCTGCGGTGCGTGGTGCGGAGGGTCTGCCGGAGGCGCTCGATCAGCTGACGGTGACGGCCGGGGTACCGGAGGGAAAGCCGCCGCGACCCGGGTGGTGGCCGGTGGCGGTGCTCGCCCAGGCGGCGATGACGTTGCTGCAAGTCGTGGGCGGGCTGTGGTTGGTGGCACAGATCATCGGGGTCGCCGTACCGAACCTGGGTGTGCCGGTGCTGTTGATGCTGGCCGGGATCGTGGGCGGCCCTTGCGTGGAGTGGGGGAGCCGGATGGCGGCACGGGGTCCTGCGAGACGCTACGGCCTGGACGCGGAACGGCGGCTGCGGGAGGCGGCTGCCGGGTGCGGACGGGCGAGGGTCCTGGATCCGGTGGCGGCGGAGCTGCTGCGTTACCGGGAGGTTCGGGAGCAGTACGTGCGGGTGACGGGGGCGTCGGTGGGCTGAATGGGACCGGTCGCCCCCTCCGATTGGGTGTCCGATTGGGTGGGGGAGTTTTCCACAACCGCCCGGTAGACCACAGGGCTCAGCGAGATCTTGCCGACCGGTCCACTCTGAGATCGAAGCCGCGGGACTGAAGCCGCGGAACCGACCGCCGAGGCGGCGGAAGCGGAGTGGATGGGGGAGGGGTTCGGCATGAACGAGACCTTGGTGACGGTGGTGGGGAACGTCGCGACGACGCCGGTGTTCAGGGAGCTGGCATCCGGGCCGGTGGCGCGGTTCCGGCTCGCGGTGACCGCGCGGTACTACGACGCCGTGCAGAACGTCTGGACGGACGGGCACACCAATTTCTTCACGGTGTGGGCGAAGCGATCGCTCGGATCGAATGTGCAGGGCTCTTTGACCATCGGTGAACCGGTGATCGTGCAGGGGAGGTTGAAGGTGCGCGACGAGGAGCGGGGCGGCCAGCACTGGACGTCGGCGGACATCGACGCGATCACCGTGGGCCACGATCTCTCGCGCGGTACGGCGGCGTTCCGGCGCGTGTTCAAGGCGAACGCGGCACTGACGGAACCAGCGACGGCGCGCGAGCAGGAGCCCGAGCCGGTCCCTGAGCCGATGCCCGAGCCAGTGGGGTGACCAGTGGGGTTGACCAGTGAGTGATGGGCCATCAGGGTGTGGCGACCGATGTGCGGCTTATCGGCGAATGGGTGCCGTTGATTTGTCGATAAGCCCAGTTCGGAAAGGTTGTTGGCGATAACGATTCCGAGTCGGATCGGTTATCGAACGGTCGTACTGGGGACCGTGGTCTGCCGCTTCCCTAGGATGCCGAACGTAGCTAGCGGGGCAGTTGGTAGTGGATGCCACGCAGGTGGCAGGTGATTCTGCCCCTTTTCGATCTGCTGGCGGGATCACCCCCCTCGAAGTGAACGGGTCCCGTCCGGAGGGGAATTCTGTGTCTTTTGCGCGTTCTGTGTTCTCTGCGTTCTCTGCTCTCTCCGGGGGGCGTGCGTGCTCTGCGCCGTCCCGGCGGAGACGGGGCGCCGCGCGCCTCGCCGCGGTGACGCTGGCAACCGGGGCCGTCGCTGCGGGCGCGATAGCCACCGCGGTTCCCGCCGCGGCGGAAGAGGTTCCTCAGCACCGGGGCGGAGCCGTCGCGACGCTGGGCGGGCTCCAGACCTACGACCAGGCAGTCATCCGTGACAACGGGTCGAGCCAGCAGGTGCCCGCCGGACTCTTCGAGATGTCCGTGGACGGCGGCGGCACCCTGCAGACGTACTGCATCGACATCCTCAACCCCACGCAGAAGGACGCGAAGTACCAGGAGACCCCCTGGAGCGGCACCTCGCTGAACGGCAACAAGGACGCGAGCAGGATCGGCTGGATCCTGCAGAACTCCTACCCTCAGGTGAACGACCTCGCCGCGCTGGCCCACAAGGCGGGCGCGCGAGCGCTCACCGAGCAGACGGCGGCAGCCGGCACGCAGGTGGCGATCTGGCGGTACTCGGACGGCGCCGACGTGGAGGCGGCCGACCCGCAGGCCGAGAAGCTCGCGGACTACCTCTACAAGAGCGCCCGCGGCGCGGCGGAGCCCAAGGCCTCGCTGACGCTCGACCCGCCCGCGGTCTCAGGGCGCGCGGGGGAGCGGCTCGGTCCGGTCACCGTGCGGACGGACGCGGACACCGTGTCCGTGACCCCGCCCGCCGACTCGGCGGCGAGCGGAGTGAAGGTCGTAGGCAAGGACGGCAAGCCCGTCACCACCGCGGCCAACGGCAGCCAGCTGTTCTTCGATGTCCCCGAGGACGCTGCGGACGGCTCGGCGACACTCGCCGTACAGGCGTCGACCACGGTGCCGGTCGGCCGGGCCTTCGCCTCCGAGACCCGGAGCCAGACGCAGATCCTCGCGGGCTCCAGCGAGTCCATGGTCTCCGCGACGGCGAGCGCCACCTGGGCCAAGAAGGGCGCGATACCGGCGCTCTCAGCAGAGAAGAACTGCGCCAAGAGCGGCGTGGACATCACGGCGAGCAACAAGGGCGACGAGCCGTTCACCTTCAGCCTCATGGGCCTCAAGCACACGATCGAGGCCGACGAGTCGCGAACGGTGACGATCCCGCTGCAGGAGGACCAGGCCTACGACTTCACGATCAACGGGCCGAACGGTTTCCAGAAGCGGTTCAAGGGCGTGCTCGACTGCAAGACCGAGGGCAGCACGATCGGCAACAAGACAGAGCCCGTCGCCGCCCCCAGCCCCGCATCAGCAGGCGGCACCGGAACCAGCGGCGGCGACCTCGCGGAAACGGGCGGCTCCAGCGCGACGCCGATGATCGCCGGAATAGCGGTCGTCATGGTCGTGGTCGGAGCGGCGGCAATGTTCTTCCTCCGCAAGAAGAAGGACCCGACGCCTACGGCGGAGACGCCGATCGAGGACTGAGCCGGGAGGCACGCCGAGAAGCGAACCGGAGCGCGCCCGCACGGTAGTTGTGCCACTGCCGTGCGGCGGTCCGGCGGCTTGAGTGTCGACCGCCCAGACCATTCGTGGCGCCTTCACGACTCCTCCGGACGCCCCCGTCGGCGAGCTGCTGCGCGTATGGCCTCTGTGTACGGAGCATCAAGGGCGCGCGTCTCGGTATCAAGATCACTGAAGGGAACCAGCGCCTTGTGTGCGCTGTCTGCCGACTGCATCCAGGCGGACCAGGCATTGTGGACATCTTCATTGCTGACCTGCTCCCCCTTGGCCAGCAGCAGCACGGCGTAAATGCGGAACAGATCGTCCGAGTCCGCGGGAGGCTCAGCGTCAGAGGGGAGGCAGGACCGGATCAGGTCGGCGAGGGGGTCGAGGTAGGTCATGCAGCCAGTGTGCCCACGAACAAGATCAGATGGGCCACCGTAAACACCAGTGGGACGACGCGCTCGGAGGTGCCCAACTCGGCGTAGCGCTTGCGCCAACCCGCAATCGGATCCCTTTTCAGTGCGTCCCACTCGTCAGCGAAGACCCTTACCGGTAGGTGCTCCTCCAGCTTGTTGATGACCTGGAACTTGGCGGTATTGAGGTCTCGGTAGCTACGGAGTTGCATCCACCAGGTGGCCGACAGAGTGGTGCCGGCCAGGGCTACGGCCAACGACACCCACCAGGGGGACTCGGCGAGCTTGGGTGTGCCGAATCCGACCAGGGTGACGAGTGCGGACTGCACTGATAGGAAAAAAGCGTTCGCAGCCCCCCGGCGCGCGGAGATGCGATCGGCCATCTCCACGGCAAGTTTGTAGAGCTCGAGTACCTCTGGCGACTGGTTCGGTCCGGGGGGCGGGGTCACCGTTCCCCACAGACGAGACGCTCGGCGTTCTTCGCCTGCCCGATCAGGAAGTCCTTCAGAGGTCTCTCGTAGTCGAAGCTGACGAACACGCGCTTCGGCATGACGCTCCTTACTTCGAGTTGAGGTGTGCTTGCCTGAGTCAAGACCACTATTACGCAACTAAGGTTGCAGAGCAGCTGAGTTGGCGCCTAACTTCGTGTTTCACCAGCAGTGATGGGCTGTGGTTGATGTATGCCTCTAGGGCCTGCTGGATGTGACGCTGGGGGCGCGTTGGACCGCGACGGCCTCATCGATGTGGGCATGCAAAGGGCGGAGCCGCGATGTTCGGCCCGGTGGCGTCCGATCCGACCGTCTCCCGTCGACCGACACCTTCGGTACGACGGGCACGTGGCCAGGTGGGTAGGTGGTCCGTTCCGTATGGTTTCGGGGACTGCGGTGGGGAGATAAGCAGCGAGTGCCTTCTGTCCCTCACGTCGTCACGTGGATAGCTGTTGCTGCTGCGTTGATCCAGACGACCACAGCAGTTATCCACATCCGTAAAGGCGAGGCAGCGAGTGGGTCCAGCTCGCGTACCTCAGTGACGAACGCACTAGCTAAGCGCGGTCTGTTCATCTCAGTGTTCGTCGGAATGTGGGTAGCGGCGGTCAGCTACACGCGGGAACGAAGGCAATTAGGGGAACTGTCCTACTCTGTTTTCCGCGACGAGCTGGAAAACTCCAAATTCCTGGCGTACGCGCTTGCCCTTGGTGACGTGGCGAGCCATTCGATCATCGCTATTCTGGCATGTGCGACGCTTGTTGCCGCCATCAGAAGCTTAGTCGTTGGGCGCCTGAACAGGCCACAGATTCTCATTCACATCGTGACGATAGGCGCCACGGTCACGGCAGGTGTGTCGGTTGCCATCACTGATATCTACTTCAAGGATCCCTTCATTCCCTTGCGGATCCCCTGGCAATTGATCGCTCTCGGTATCCTCGTTGGCCTTAGGAAGGACGTTGGTGATCCGGTAGAGGGATCGAGTGATCGCAGCAGTCAGTTCGACTCCACAATCGATCCCGAAACGGAAGTGTTGAATGTGGGATACGTTGGCAGATGGATAAATCAAAAACCTGGCCGGGGGCGTGCATTGACCGTTCTGGCGTGGGCAATGGGCGCCCTGGGGTTATTGATAGTATTCAGTGGCAACGCGCTGTACAAGGGCTTTTTATCAGAGGCAGATGGCGCCGTGCTGCGTATCCCCTTGTGGATGCGCCTGGTGATCGTGGGTGCGATATTGCTGTTTGGGGCCCTGCTCTTCGGTGGCAGCAGCGTTCTGTTGAAACGGGGAAGGCAGCACCGCCACCGGATCATCCCCTCATTCGAGGAGCTCACTGGAGAGCGTTATCTACTCTACCTGCGGCCATTCGCTCTTGATCCGGTAATGGCCTTGCCGCCTGCCGAGGCCCCGGGAGGGCTCTTCCGCTCGCCATTCGAGCTTCCGGGGTTGACGCAGGAGGAATTCATCGTGCGTCAGTTTCAAGGGCTCGGCCGTATCGTTGCGATCGGGCAACCCGGCGAGCGTCTGCCGGAAATCGGGGCGCAGCGTGGCTATCTGCCCGTTGACGACTGGCAGGAAACGGTGAGTCGGCTGCTCCAGGGCGCACACGCAACGATCATGACAGCAGCCCCCGGCCCCGGGACGGTATGGGAATTCACAGAGGCTCTACGGACTGTCGCACCTACCCGGCTGCTATTACTCGTACATGGAGAAACGGACTACGACGCCTTCCGGGAAGCTGCCGCACGGGAGTACGCTACGCGTGCGTCCATCGAATCAGCTGATGCCGAGTGGCCGCCACTGCCGCAATTACCAGGCATCCTGCCGCCCGTTCTGAATGGCAAGGGGCTCCCTTGGGATTTCCCCCTCAAGGGAATCCTTTCCTTCGACTGTCACTGGCGTCCACAGTTCACGCGATTCCCGCCGACCGTGCCGCGAGTGAGGCACGTCTGGACCATTCGAAGACTGGTTCGGCGCGAACTGAAACCAGTTCTGGACCCAGTTTCTAGGTTGCCCCCACTGTCACCTCTCGCGTAGCAGTGGCGATTTGATTCTTCCGGGGCTGCAGGCATGAGTAGTTTCCCCGCCCCGCCGCCTGCTCCGTATTTGTTGCAGTGGAGAAGCTCAACCGATGCCGTCGACACCAACGGTTGTGTTCGGCCCGGTCTCCCAGGACTCATGCGCACAGCGGGGCAAGACTTCGCACCGGTTCACCGCGACCCTCAAGTGCAAGAGCGCCGTCTAGCCGCTTGGCCCTCAGCAGCCCATTGGCCCTAGCGCAAGGAGTCCAGGTCGGCTTTCATGCGGGCGCGGAGTGCCCTTCGTGCCTCGTTGAAGGCCTCCTCGACCGGCTGCAATTCCGCATCGCCGTCGCGCGCTCCCTCGATGACGGCGTTCCTGTATTCGGTCAAGCGCTTGATGGCCTGGTGCGACAGCACACCTATCTCCGGCGGCCCCACCAAGGAGACCCGATGGCGGACGGGATAGACCTCGAAGTCCCGGAGGGAGTCCCGCGCCATGGCGACGCGCTCGTCTCTCGGCAGCTCATGCCACCGGCTCGCATGCCATATCTGCTCGCGAGCAGAGAGAAGCGCGGCGAGGTAGTCGGCGTACAGAGCTGTGCGCCGGTCTCTCTCGTGCCGTTGCTCCTCACGCTTCCAGCGGCTTCGCTCCACGGTCCAGCCGGAAGCAACGGCGATGCCTCCGCCGATCAGTGCACTCACGGGAGCAGCCCATTCCACCCGGTGACCGTATCCACCGCAGCAGCAGTTGTAGAGGGATCCCGTCAGGCCGTCCCTGGGCCGCCCCTGGGCCGTGCGAGGTTGCTCAGCAACGACCAATGGTGACAGTCAGTGGCAGGTCAACTACCCAATCAGGTGGTGAACGTCCAGGTCACGGGCCCCCGGCCATACTGGTTTCCCCCGGTAGCTAGCCGTCAGGCAAGATGGGGTGTATCTGCCCACTCACTGATTGCCGGACGGTTTCTCTTGGCTGAGTACATCTACACCATGCGCAAGACGCGCAAGGCGCACGGCGACAAGGTGATTCTTGATGACGTCACCCTGAGCTTCCTGCCTGGCGCCAAGATCGGTGTCGTGGGCCCCAACGGCGCCGGTAAGTCCACGGTGCTGAAGATCATGGCCGGGCTGGAGCAGCCGTCCAACGGTGACGCGTTCCTCGCGCCCGGGTACAGCGTCGGCATCCTCATGCAGGAGCCGCAGCTCGACGAGACGAAGACCGTTCTGGAGAACGTCCAGGACGGCGCCGCCGAGATCATGGGCAAGCTCAAGCGCTTCAACGAGGTCGCCGAGCTCATGGCGACCGACTACTCCGACGCGCTCATGGACGAGATGGGCAAGCTCCAGGAGGACCTGGACCACTCCAACGCGTGGGACCTCGACGCCCAGCTCGAGCAGGCCATGGACGCCCTCGGCTGCCCGCCCGGCGACTGGCCCGTCACCACCCTCTCCGGTGGCGAGAAGCGCCGCGTCGCGCTCTGCAAGCTCCTCATCGAGGCGCCCGACCTGCTCCTCCTCGACGAGCCCACCAACCACCTCGACGCCGAGTCCGTGAACTGGCTTGAGCAGCACCTCGCGCAGTACGCGGGCTGCGTCATCGCCGTCACCCACGACCGGTACTTCCTGGACAACGTCGCCCAGTGGATCCTCGAGCTCGACCGTGGGCGTGCCATCGCCTACGAGGGCAACTACTCCACCTACCTGGAGAAGAAGCAGACCCGCCTCAAGGTCGAGGGTCGCAAGGACGAGAAGCGTGCCAAGCGGCTCAAGGAAGAGCTCGAGTGGGTGCGGTCCAACGCCAAGGGGCGTCAGGCCAAGTCCAAGGCTCGCCTTGCCCGTTACGAGGAAATGGCCGCCGAGGCCGACAAGATGCGGAAGCTGGACTTCGAGGAGATCCAGATTCCGCCGGGCCCGCGGCTCGGTTCGATCGTCGTCGAGGTCGAGAATCTCTCGAAGGCCTTCGGCGACAAGGTGCTCATCGATGACCTGAGCTTCACGCTGCCGCGCAACGGCATCGTCGGCATCATCGGTCCGAACGGCGCGGGCAAGACCACGCTGTTCAAGATGCTCCAGGGCCTGGAGACGCCGGACTCCGGCGCGATCAAGGTCGGCGACACGGTCAAGATCAGTTACGTCGACCAGAGCCGTGCCAACATCGATCCGAAGAAGACGTTGTGGGCCGTCGTGAGTGACGAGCTCGACTACATCAATGTCGGGCAGGTCGAGATGCCCTCGCGGGCCTATGTGAGCGCGTTCGGGTTCAAGGGGCCCGACCAGCAGAAGCCTGCCGGTGTGCTCTCCGGTGGTGAGCGCAACCGCCTCAACCTGGCGCTGACCCTCAAGGAGGGCGGCAACCTGCTCCTTCTTGACGAACCGACGAACGACCTCGACGTCGAGACCCTCTCCTCGCTCGAGAACGCGCTCCTGGAGTTCCCGGGTGCGGCCGTCGTGATTTCCCACGACCGGTGGTTCCTGGACAGGGTCGCCACGCACATCCTTGCCTACGAGGGCAACTCCAGCTGGTACTGGTTCGAGGGCAACTTCGAGTCGTACGAGAAGAACAAGATCGAGCGCCTCGGTGCCGACGCGGCCCGTCCGCACCGCGCCACCTACAAGAAGCTCACCCGAGGCTGAGACTGACATGAGTCGCCATATCTACAGTTGCCCCCTCCGGTGGTCGGACATGGATGCCTTCGGGCACGTCAACAACGTCGTCTTCCTGCGGTACTTGGAAGAGGCGCGGATCGACTTCATGTTCCGCCTCGCACCGGGGGACGGCAGCCCGTCGTTCTCGGGCGGGTCCGTCGTGGCCCGCCATGAGATCGACTACGTACGGCCGTTGGTCCATCGGCACTCGCCGGTGACCATCGAGTCGTGGGTGACGAAGATAAGCGCTGCCTCGCTCACCATCTCGTACGAGGTCAAGGATCCCGAGCAGGTGTACGTGCGGGCCACGACGGTCGTCGTCCCGTTCAACCTGGAGGCGCAGCGCCCGCGGCGGATCACCGCCGACGAGAAGGCCATGCTCCTGACGTACATGGACGACGACGGCGATGTCGCCGGAAGCCCGGAGGCGCTCGTCGCATGACGGCGCAGCTGCACTTCGCCGACGCCGGGGAGGCGGGGGATCTCGCCGCCTTCCTGGCCCGGCTCATCCACTACGACAAGGCCGCCGCGGTCCGGTTGCAGGCGGCGGGCGACACGCTCGCCGTGTTCGGCCGACCGCCGTCCTTCGAAGTGCTCGCCATCCGTACGGCCCGGCTCGCGAAGCCGTACGAGCACGGGCTCGACTCCTCCCTCGACGTCACCGTCTCCGCCGGTGAACTCCTCGAATCCGTGGGGGAGTCGGTCGAGTCCGCGGAGGTGACGGGTGTGGCCTCTGTGCCGCAGGCCGTCACCGGGCCGCCCTGGGCCGGGATCCTGCCGCCGCGCGGCGGCTGGCAGCCGTCGGAGCGAGGGCTTCCGTCGGTGGATGCTCTGCGAGCGCTTGTGGCGGCCGGCGTCGCCGAATTCAAGTCCCGCGTAGAGGAGTTGCCGCAGGAGCAGCGGGTCCGGGCTGAGCTTGACCGCGTGGGGCGGGAAATCTGGTCCCGGACCATTGGGGACACGGGTCTGCCCGTACGGGCCGCCCATGCTGCGCAGGCCCTGGGGTTCTTGCGAGGGGACTCGTTCGACCTGCTGTCCTCCGGGGCGTGGCTGCGGCTGCGTACGGACTATGGGTCCATTGCCGTGCGTCGGGCCGGAGTTGGCGGGCTCTCCGTTACACCGGCCTAGTCGGCTGACTTACCGGTTTGCGGCAGCTCTTCAGATGTCGAGGGTCAGCCGGGGCGATCGCGCCCGGGACACGCACGCGTACATCCTGCCCTCGGGGGCGCCGATGTCGTCCCGGTGCTCCGGTACGCCGTCCAGGACGGTGAGTTCGCAACTGCCGCACACGCCTTCGCGGCAGCCGGACGGGAGGGGGAGTCCTGCGTGGGCGAGGGCGTCCAGGAGTGACTCTTCGGGCGGTACGGCGACGGTCTTCCCTGATCGGGTGCAGACCGCCTCGAACGCCGTGTCGGAGCCGAACGTTCTGGCCACCGGCTGGAACCGCTCCGCGTGCAGCCGCTCGGCGGGGAACGCCGCCTCGGCCGCCGCCAGCATGGCCGCTGGGCCGCAGCAGTAGACGAGGGTGCCGGCATCCAGTGTCGCCGCGAGGGCGGCGAGGTCCGGCCTGCTCTGACCTCTGGTCCTGGTTTCCGCGATGCGTACCCGATCGCCGTACGAGCTGCGCAGTTCGTCGGCGAACGGCATGCTGTCCGCCGACTGCCCCACGTACAGCAGTTTCGCCGGGAGTCCCGCGGACGCCACCGCGCGCAGCATCGGCAGCAAGGGCGTGATGCCGATCCCGCCCGCGAGGAACAGGTAGCTCGGTGCGGGGACGAGCGGAAAGTGGTTGCGGGGCAGGGAGACGTCGAGGGTGCGGCCCGGGCGCAGGAAACGGTGGACGTACTCCGAGCCGCCCCGGCTGAGGGGGTCGTACCGAACGGCGACGCGGTAGGCGTCGCGGTCGGCGGGGTTTCCGCACAACGAGTACTGCCTGGTCAGCCAGTTGGGCAGGGACAGGTCGATGTGGGCGCCGGGGGCCCAGGGCGCGAGATCCCCGGCGGAGGCGGAGGCGGTGCGCAGGGTGAGGGTTACGACGTCCTCGGCGACCCGGTCGATGCGGTCGACGACCGTCTGTTGCGTCACTGTCTGCCGCGTCGCTGTCTGTTGCTTCGCTGTCTGTTGCATCGGTGGTTCCCCTGTCGGACTGTGATGTCTGGTCAGTAGAGCTTTCGGTAGCCGTCCTCCAGGGACTGTTCGAGCAGCCTCGGGTCCACGTCGACGCCGAACTGCGCGGCCGCGATCTCACCGAACGAGGGCATCCCCTCGGCGAGCGCCTGGCTTGCGGGGTCCCACAGCCGGGAGCGGATCAGCGCCCGCCCGCAGTGGAAGTACGCCTCGGCCACCTCGATGACGATCGCAAGATCCGGCTGCTTGGCCTCCGTGCGCATCCTGACCAGCACATCGGGTTCGTCGGTGACGTAGCCGCTGCCGTTGACGCGCAGGACCTCGCGTATGCCGGGGACGAAGAAGCACAGGCCGACGCCGTCGTTCTCGGCGAGGTTGCGGAAGGAGTCGGCGATCTTGTTGCCGGGGCGGTCGGGGAGGGCGATGGTCTGCTCGTCGAGGACCTTCACGAAGCCCGGGTAGTCGCCGCGGGGCGAGCAGTCGGCGCGTCCGGCCGCGTCCGCCGTGGCCATCGTCAGGAACGGCGAGTGGGCGATGAAGTAGCGGAAGTAGTCGTCGATGCGGTCCTTCAGCTTCGCTTTGACCATCGCGTCCGGCTGTCCGAGCCGTGCCATCACCTCCTGCGGGGAGACCCTGCGAGGGCGCGTGGGGGCGGTGACGGGGACGGTGGTGGGGGCGGTGGGGGCATGCGTCATGGCGCCTTCCTTAAGACTTGTCAGACTCATCGCCGCAGTTCATGGCACTATTGTGAGCAATTACTCAGGTCGTGCGCTACTCGCTTTTACGGCCCGTCGCGGGAGGTGTCATGACGGCTGATCGCCGTGGACTTCAGCCACGTAAACAGCCCCGTCAGGTCCGGGCCGAGCTGACCCGGCAGCGCGTCCTCGACGCCGCTGCTCGCGTTTTCGCCGAGTACGGGTATGCGGCGGGGACCACCAACCGGATCGCGGAGCGGGCCCGGGTCTCGATCGGTTCGCTGTATCAGTACTACCCGAACAAGGACGCGATCCTGGTCGAGTTGCTGACCCGGCATCTCGACGCAGGGATGGCCGCGGCCCCGCTGGACCAGGACGAACTGCTGCCGGAGTCCATCGAGGGCATCATGCGCTTCTATGTGCGCGGCGCGATCGAGAACCACCGCGAGGACCCGCAGTTGCTCCGCGTGATGATGGAACAAGGGCCCCGCGCGCCGGAGTTGCTCGAGCGGATCGCGGACAGCGAGCGGAGACGGATCGCCTACACCCGCGAGCTGCTACGGAACCATCCGGAGGTGCGGGTCGCGGACGTCGACATCGCCGCCCGGCTCGTCGTCTCCACGGTGGAGATGGTGGTGCACAGGGTGATGGCCGGGTCCGGACACGTGTCTGAATCCGGGCCCGGGGCCGGTCAGGTCGACATCGCGCGGTTCGAGGACGAACTCGTCACCATGCTCACCCGCTATCTGAGCCCACCCTCACTCTGAGCCCACCCGCTATCTGACGGCCGACCCGGCCTGATAACCCGGCCCCCTGTGCGTCAGCCCTCGGAGTTCACCATGGACGCCGCCGCATACGTCATGTAGTTCCACAGCGTCCGCTCATGCTCCTCGGAGAGCTTCAGCTCCTCGACGGCGGCCCGCATGTGCTTCAGCCAGGCGTCGTGCGCGGCCCTGTCGACCGTGAACGGGGCGTGGCGCATGCGCAGCCTGGGGTGGCCGCGGTTGTCGCTGTACGTGCGGGGGCCGCCCCAGTACTGCATGAGGAACAGCGCGAGGCGCTCCTCGGCGGGGCCCAGATCCTCCTCCGGGTACATCGGTCGCAGCAGCGGGTCCTCCGCGACCCCCTGGTAGAAGTGGTGCACCAGGCGCCTGAAGGTCTCCTCGCCGCCGACCTGTTCGTAGAAGGTCTGCTCCTGAAGCGTGCCGCGCGGGATCTCTATCACACGGTCCATGGTCTCAGACGGGGCGACCGAGGACGGAAGACTTAGGACCGATCTCCTCCGGATCGGTACGTCCTGCCGCTCGCATCGCGGGCAATACCGCAGCACAGTGGCTCTATGGGACCCACAGTCGACCCCCTTCTCGCCGCCGAGGCCGGATCCGCTCTGGTCCGCGAGATCGAGGCCAGCGGTGCCTGGACGCGGGACCCGGAGCTGCGTGCGGCGTTCGAACAGGTTCCGCGGCACCTGTTCGTGCCGTACTACTACGTCACCTCGCCGGTCGGCGGCTACGAACGTCTCTGGGGCCAGGACCCCGATCCCGTGCGCCGGGCACGCTGGCTGCAAGGGGCCTACGCGGACGCCCCGCTCGCCACCCGCGTACGCGACGGAGAGCTGATCTCGTCCAGCAGCCAGCCCTCCCTGATGGCGAAGATGCTGGACGAGCTCGATCTGCGCGACGGGGACTGCGACGTCCTGGAGATCGGCGCGGGCACCGGTTACAACGCCGCCCTGCTCGCCCACCGGCTCGGCGACGAGCACGTCACCACCGTCGACCTGGACCCGGAGATCACCGAGTCCGCGCGGCGCCATCTCACGGCCGCCGGCTACCACCCGGCCGTCGTCACCGGCGACGGCGCCGCGGGGTGCGCCGAGCACGCCCCGTACGACCGGATCATCGCGACCTGCACCCTGAACTCCGTGCCGCGCCCCTGGCTGGCCCAGAGCCGCCCCGGTGCCCGCATCCTGGCCCCGCTGGCCACCGGCCTGATCGCGCTCACGGTGCGGGACGCCGAGCACGCCGAGGGCCGCTTCCTGCACACCCCCGCGTACTTCGTGCCGCTGCGGGGCGGCAGCGGAAGAGCCCCGCACGGGCAGCACCTCGGGGGGCTGCCGCGCGGGGCTCTGCAGAACCAGCTCTTCCGCTTCTTGCTCGAACTGACCGAAGGCAGTCTCGACCCCTATGAAGCCCTCGCCCTGTGGGAGCGCGAGGGGCGGCCGGTGCGCGAGCGCTTCGGGATCACCGCCAGCGGACCGCACGAGTGGGCCTGGCTGGACGACCCCGAAGGGCCGTATGCCTGGCCACTCGCCTGAACCCGCGTCGAGCTCGAGCGATCCATCCTCACGATCCTCAGCTGTGCCGGATCGTGATCGTCGTCCAGGCGCCCACGTGCACCCGGTCGCCGTCCTGGAGCGGCACGGGGACGAACGGCTGGATGGGCTCCTCGCCGTTGTTGACCGTGGTGCCGTTCGTCGAGTTCTGGTCGACGACCGCCCAGGTGCCGTCCGGCTGCTGGACCAGGACCGCGTGCTGGTGCGATACGCCCGGGTCCTCCGGCGGCACCGACAGGTCGAT
This sequence comes from Streptomyces sp. NPDC055239, assembly GCF_053606205.1. Classification (NCBI taxonomy): domain Bacteria; kingdom Bacillati; phylum Actinomycetota; class Actinomycetes; order Kitasatosporales; family Streptomycetaceae; genus Streptomyces; species Streptomyces sp. NPDC055239. The sequence continues at coordinate 388,761 of NZ_JBSGRD010000002.1, forward strand.
GTCCGGGGTGTCGCCGGTGGAGTGCCTGCGGCGGCCGATGGTGATCTGGTTGCCGGCCAGCGGGCGCTGCTGTTCGGGCGAGTACGCGGGCAGGTTCAGGCCCGACGCCTCGGGACCGCTGCGGTGCATCATCGCCATGAAGTACTCACGGTCGGGACCGATCGTCGCCGACCAGGAGACCGTGCCGGTGCCGGGACCAGGCACGGCCTGGAAGCCGGGAGGGCCCTGCGGTGCCTGCGTCTGCTGCGGCGGCTGGCCCGGCTGCGGCTGCCGGACCCACTCGCCCTGCTCGGGAGCCTGCGGAGCGCCACCCGGAGCGCCAGGCCCCGGAGCGGCCGACGAGGGCGGCGAAATCACCCAGTCGTCGTCACCGCCACCGAAGGACGGGCCGCCAGGACCGGGCTGACCCGGGCCAGGCTGCTGCGGAGTCCCCGTCTCCTGCGGGAACGCGGGCGGCGCCTGCTGCTGGAAGCCTTGCGGCGGCCCCGACTGCTCACCACCGCTGTACGGCGGCGGCACCTGCCCGGGCGGGTTGCCATTGCCGTACGGCGAAGGCGGCGGAGGCGCCTGACCGGAAGACGGGCTGCCGTTGCCGAACGGCGGGATCGGCTCGGCGGGCCGGTTCATCTGCGAGGGCCGCGAGCCCTGGTACCCGAACGGGTCCTGGCCCGGCTGCGTGCCGGGGGGCTGCTGGGACTGCTGGGGCTGCTGGAACTGCTGTGCCGGGTTCGACACGGGCGGGTGCGGGGCGGCCGGGGTGTACGAGGTCGCCGTGTTCGTCAGGAAGTTCCAGCGGCACTCCTCGCAGAACGGCGCGTTCGCCTCACGGGGCGTGCGGCACTGCGGGCAGAGCTGCGGCTCGGCGGGCTGGTCCGGCACGGCCGACAGGTGCGGGCGGCCGGGGGCCTGCTGGGGGTAGCCGTATCCGGCGTCCTGGCCGGGGCCGGAACCGGGGCTGGGCGGCGGATAGCCGTACCCAGGGTTCTGGCCGGGTCCGGGCGGCGGCGGATAGCCGTATCCGGGAGCGGCCGGTGGCGGCGGCGGGGGCGGCGGTACGGCACCGGCCATGCGGTGACCGCAGACCTCGCACCAGTCGTCGGAACCCGACTGGTGTCCGTTCGGGCAGGTCGGCATGTCGGCGCTTCCCCCTCTCCTTCTCCGGCCCTGGGGCCGTACGTGCTGCTGTGGACCCACTCACTGTGCACCCACTCGCTGTGGAGCCACTGAATGAGTGAATGAGTACCGATGAGTATGCGCGGTGCTTGCTACTTCTGCATGCTGCTACTTCTTCACGCGAACAGTCTTCGTGGACCGCGTCTCGAGTGTCATCTCGTCGGCCTCGGCGACCCTCGCCTTCAATCGAACAGTACCCGCCACGGCATCGACCACGTCGACCACCTTCGAAAGCAGCTTCGCGGTGTCCTCGTTGCCCGAGGCGCTCGCGAGCTGAACGGCACGGCCCAGTTTGGCCGTCGCTCCGTCCATATCTCCCGACTTGCGCGCATCGAGGCCCTGTTGGATCACTTGTGCCAGTTCCGCCTGGCCGGTGTAGTGCGCCACCTGCGGATTGATCGACGTGGAAGCGGACATGTCATCCGTCCACACGGCCCGCACCAGGCCCTGCGAGAGCGTCTGGGCACTGCCGTCCGGCTGCGGCACGATCAGTGAGACGCGGGCCGCGAGCATCTCCTGGCCGAGCTCGGCGTTCGGCACCTCGACACAGATGTGGTAGTCGCGGGATTCGTCACCCCAGGACCCGGTGGGGTAGTCGCCCGCGCGCGGTCCGGCCTCCGTCCGACGCCCCGTCAACTCCTCTACCGTGGGCGCCACTTGCTTGACGAACTTGATCTCCGCGCCCATCGGCGTCCACACCCGCAGGCTGACGTCGGCGACCTCCTTGCCCATCGCCGCCTCCATCATCTGCGTGAAGTCGGCGGACAGTCCCGCGGGGTCGGCGACGATGTCGGCGGTGCCGAGAAGGGCGGAGGCGATGCCGGTGACCTCCTTGACCTCCCAGTCGGTGCCGACACCGCGGGCGTCGCAGGTGAAGCGGCCCGCGCAGGCGTCGAGGGAGGCCTGGAGGTCCTCGGGCGACTCGTGTTCGTTGCGGCCGTCCGTCAGGACGATTCCGTGCCGGATGGAGACATCGGCCGAGGAGAGCAGCCGGTCCGCCAGGCGCAGCCAGGTGCCGATCGCCGTGCCGCCGCCCGCGCTGAGCTTGCGCAGGGCCTGCTTGGCCTGCCCCCGGGTCTGAGCGTCGGCGACGGCGAGACGGCCGTTGCCCGGGTAGACCTCTTTGGCTACATGGGTGCCGCCGATCACCGCGAAGTGGACTCCGTCACGTACGGCGTCGATCGCGGCGGACGTGGCGTCGCGGGCGCCGCGCATCTTCGTCGGCGGGTAGTCCATCGATCCCGAACAGTCGACCATGATCGCCACGGCCGCGTCCGGGGTCTGCCCCGCCGAGTAGAGGTGCGGAGCGCTCACCGCGGACCCCACCGTGCCACCGCCGGTCGAGGTGACCGTGGCGATGGCGTTGACCTCGCGGCCGCCCTCCGGGAGGTACTCGTTCTGGTACACGTCGACCGAGAACTGCGGCACGTTCGATTTCGAGAAGTTGGCCATGGAATTCTGCTCCCCCTAAATGTTCCCACCGGCTTCCCCAAGCCGGTGGGTGACAAGTACGCGTGTTCGACCCCGTCGCGGGGGCCCTTCACTAGGCGGATCCTGCCCCTTGCGGCACGACACGGAACGGCAGAATCGCCACTGTTACGTTGTCGTGGCCCCCGCCGTCCAGTGCGTGGCCGACCAGAACCTGGGCGCTGTGCAGCGGGCGCACGGCGGAATCGACCGGCACGGCCCGCGCCATTTCCTCCACCGCTTCCGCGTAGTTCCAGAGCCCGTCCGTGCATACCACCACTACACCCGCGCGGTCCGGCTTGAAGGAAGCGGTGTGCGGCTCCAGTTCGTACGCGTCGGCGCCGAGCCAGCCCGTGATGGCGTGCGCGCGTTCGTCGGCGTACGCCTCCGCCTCGTTCATCAGGCCCGCGGCCACCATCTGAGCGGCCCACGAGTCGTCCTCGGTGAGCCGGACGGTGGGGCCGCTGCGGTCGTCGGGGACCCAGTAGGCACGGCTGTCGCCGACCCAGCCGACGACCAGGAGGCCACCGGCGATGATCGAGCCGACGAGGGTGCACGCGGGGGCGTTCTGGTGCGGGGAGTGCTCCCTGGCCTGAGTGGGCTCCGCGGCAAGGGCGTTGACGGCGTCGGCCGCCGAGAGGATCGCGTCGTGCATGGCCTGCTGCGGGTGCGTACCGCGCGGCAGGGCGTCCAGGAGCGACTCGTTGGCCGCGCGTGACGCGGCGAGCGACGCCTCGTCGGGGCGGGTCGCGGACGAGACACCGTCGCAGACGATCGCGACGACGGCGGGGGAACCGTCCGGCAGTGCGGCCGACGAGATCGCGAACGCGTCCTCGTTGCGGTGGTGGCGCAGGCCACGGTCGCTGACCGCGGCGACCGCGTCGAGCTCCTGCTCCATGTGGTCGCGCTCGCGGGGCTGGGCGTGCCCGCAGTTCTCGCAGTAGCCGTCGGGGTCGACGCGGCCCGAACGGCACGCCACGCAGAGCTTGGTGCCCGCGGGCGGGGTGGGCTCGGACAGGACCGTCCGGGGATCTGCGGCGGGCTCGGCAGACCCGGCCTCCGGCGCGGCGCCGGGCGCGGGCAGCGGGTACTCGTCCGGCTCGGAGGGCGCCCCGACGGACTGCGCGACGGACTGCTCGGCGGGCCGCTCGAAGGGGGCGTCCGTCCGTACGTCCCGTGCGCCCCGCGCGTTCGGCGAGAGCTCGCCGCCCGACGACTCCGTGACCGGCAGGTCGGTGGGCAGGTGCGCGGGCACCGGCACGTCGGAGCTGTCCACGTCCGGGGCGATGGGCCACTGCGACGACGCGTCGGACCGCGGCGCGGGCGACGAGCCGTTCATCGCGACGGTGGGGCGGTCGTCCGACCCGGCCGGCTGCACCGACAGGTCGAACCCGCACGCGCCGCAGAACAGGTCACCCGATTCCAGCGGCTCCTGGCAGCCGGGGCACGTGGAACCTGCTGCCCCGGCAGTCTGCTGGTGAATCTGCGACATCTTCACACCCACGTCCGAGGGCGGAAACGGTTGGCCCGCTCCACCAGTTCGATCCTTTCCTCGCCACCCTGTGCGAGCCGGGCAAGCGTTCGGTAAGAGCGCTCCAGGCCGTAGCGGAGGCCACGCTCGTCCAGATCGTTGCCGAGCAGCACGGTCCGCGAGCCGCTCGCCGGTGCAGCGGGTGCTGTCGGCGGAGCGGATGCGTGACCAGAGTGCCTACCGGAGAGTACCCAGTCCAACGCGGTGCCAAGGACCTCGGTGGAGAGTCGCTCGCGGCGCACCGCGTCGAGGCCGAAGCCCGCGAGGGCCTCCACCTGGCCCGCCGCAGCCGTCAGGTCGTCCAGGACATCGAGGAAGGGCGCGCCGGGCGACGGCGCGGTGTCCAACGTCATACGGTGCCGCAGCCTCGCCCGCACCGCCGCGACGCGGGCCGCGGTGTAGTGGATGGAGGACTCGGGCACCGACTCCAGAGTGCGCACGGCGCCGCGCCTGTCGTCCGACGCGAGCTGTACGCGGGCCAGGCCGAACGCGGCGCTGACATAGCTCGGGTCGGTGGCCCACACGAGGCGGTAGTACTCGGCCGCGTTGTCCAGCTGCTCCAGGACCTCCGCGCAGACCCCGAGGGCCAGCTTGGGCGCGGGCTCGCCGGGGAACGCGTCGTACACGGCGTCGAAGGACAGCGCCGCGTTCTCGTGGTCGCCGATCGCGAGCGAGGCGACGCCGCGGTACCAGACCACCCGCCAGTCGTCCGGGTGCCGTAGCTCCAGGTCGGACAAGGCCTGTGCGGCGGGCTTGAGTTCGCCCATCGCAAGGCGGGCGCGGAGGCCGCGCAGCTGGAGCTCCACGGAGTCGGTCGTCGCGGCGTCGAGGGCGGTGATCAGCTCGGCGGGCGCGGACGCGATGAGCCCGGCGAGGAACCCGGCGTTCGGGTCGTTCGGGTCGACGCGCGGCACCGGCAGGGCGAGGGCCGTCGCGGGGGCGTCGAGGGAGCGGACGATCCGGGCGTGCGGGGCGGCCGGAGGCACGGGCGGCGCGATCGCCGGGGTGCCGTTGCCCTGAGCGTTGCCCTGACCGGATGCGGATGCGGATGCGGCGCCATGGCCATTGCCCGCCGTCAGTTCCGGGCGCCCCTTCCGCCGCCCCGTCGGCAGCACGCGTACCCCGAAGTGCGAGACGTCCCCGGTCAGCTCCGCGAACAGCTCGGTGTCCGTGACCTTCACCTCGGGCCCGAACAGCGTGGAGAGCGCGGGGCGCGGCCGACCCGTCTGGAGGGCCACGACCTCCCGCAGGACGCCCGTGAGCTGCTCCGCCATCTCCTGCGCCGAGGCGAACCTGCGGGCCGGGTCGGGGTCGGTGGCGCGTACGAGGAGGCGGTAGAACGACTCGTACTTGCGGAAGACCTCGATGTTGTCGGGGTCGGGCAGGGAGTCCACGAAGACGTTCGTGTATCCCTGGAAGTCGAAGGTCAGCACGGCCAGGGTGCGTGCCACCGTGTAGAGGTCGGAGGCCACCGACGGGCCCAACTCGGCCACTTCGGGGCCCTGATAGCCGACCGTGCCGTAGATCGCCGACTCGTCGTCGTCCATGCGGCGGACCGCGCCCATGTCGATCAGCTTGAGCTGGTCCTCGGTCTGGATCGCGTTGTCGACCTTGAAGTCGCAGTACAGGAGATTGCGGCTGTGCAGATGCCCGAGGGCTTCGAGCGCCTCGATGCCGAACGCGCAGGCCTGTTCGACCGGCAGCGGGTCGCGCTTGCCCTGCGGCGTACGGCGTTCGTTGGCGATCTCCTTGAGGGACTTGCCGCCGACGTACTCCATGACGATGTAGCCGTCCATGGAGCCCGTGCGCTGGTCGAGGTGCTCGACGAAGTTGTAGATGCGCACGATGTTGCTGTGCTCGATCTCGGCGAGGAAGCGGCGCTCGGAGATCGCGGCGGCCATCGCGTCCTGGTCGCCCGTGTCGAGCAGGCCCTTGAGGACCACCCAGCGGTCGGAGACGGCGCGGTCGACGGCGAGATAGACCCAGCCGAGCCCGCCGTGCGCCAGACAGCCCACGACCTCGTACTGACCGTGCACGATGTCGCCGGCTGCCAGCTTCGGCACGAACGAGTACGGGTGACCGCACTTGGTGCAGAACCCCTCGGTGCGGCCGGGGCGCTCACCCCGGGCGCGGCCCACCGGGGCACCGCAGTCGGAGCGCGAGCAGAATCGCTTCCGCTCGGGAACCTCGGGGTTCTCCTGCACCGCCTGGCGCGGATCGGGGCGCGGTACCTCGGGCACGAGGACCAGGCCCACGCCCAGCCTGCTGCGGGCCGACGAACTCGCCGCGGCACCGGAGCTGCGCACCGAGACGGACCGGGACGTCGAGGCGCCGGACAGCGAGCGCGAGAGCCGCCCCGACACCGACCTGCGCGAGGACTGGGAGCGCGCCGAGCGGGACGAGGAGCGCGAACTGGACCGGGAGCTGCTGCTGCCCGAACCCCTTCCGCCGCCGGTGATGCCGGTCGGGGGAGAGGACACCATGCCCGTCGGAGAGACGACCGGGGCCAGGCCGCAGGTGTCGCAGTACAGCTCGCCGCCGCCCACGTCCTCGTACGACCCTGTGCATCCGGGTCGCTGGCACTTCCGCTGCTCACTCATGCTTCCCCCCTCCGGTCGGTGGGTCCGCCTTGTTGCGGCACCCTCGGTGCTAGGACTTCGGCGGCCGCCTGCTGGTAGCGGAGCACGGCCTGTTCGGCGACGCGCAGATCGCAGGGCGCGCTCCAGAGCATCCGGCGCGCCGCGTCGTACCGCTCGACGAGGAAGGGGTCCTCCGCGTGGCCGAGCCGGGCGACCTTCGCCTTGTACGCGTCCAGGCGCCCGCGCAGCTCCGCACGGACCGCGAGTGGCTGCGTGACGGCGCTCAACGACTCGCGGGCCCGCAGGAGTTCGTCCTCGGCCTTCTCTTCGAGTGACTCCAGGAGTGGCGAAAGGCGGTGCCACTGGGCGTGCCTGCGGTAGTCGGACGCCATGGCCAGCTGCTCCTGCAGCGCGGTCGAGGGGCCGCTGACGGCGGGCACTTCGGACGCGGCGATCTTGGCGAGCACCTCGCCGCGCGCCGAGCGTGCCTCTGCCAGGGTGCGGTCCGCGCGCGAGAGCACGTCACGCAGCCTGCCCAGGCGCAGCTCCGCGTCCTGCCGGACGGTGAGCACCGCGTCTATCTCGCGGCGCACGTCTTCAAGCGCGCGGGCCTCGCGGTCGTACCGCTCGGTGTGCGGGCGTCCGCCACCAGGGGCCGAACTGCCCTTCGCGGGCTGCCAGAAGGCCAGCGGATCGGACACCACCTGCTCACGGAGCAGTGTCAGCTCCGCTGTGATCCGCTCCAGGTCGTCGCCCGCCGGATGTTCGCCGGGGCGTACTCCCACGGAGTGTGCGAGCTGGCGGGTGCGGTGCAGCTCGGCGGCCAGGAGGTCTATCCGGGCGGGCAGCGCGGACCAGACCGCGTCGGCGGCGACGACCATGTCGAGCGAGTGCGCGTACAGGTCGTTCATCCGCGCGACGAGCTCGACGAGGGTGAAGCGTTCGGTGAGCTTGGCAGGACCGGTGATCGAGGCCGACGGCGCGGGGGCGGCGCCGCCGGCGACGGTGATGCTCTCACCGCGCAGCAGCTCGGTCAGCTCCACCAGGTCGTCCCTGTTGGGCCATCGTCTGCGGACCCGCACGTCGTGCGCGGTGCGCAGGGCGGCGGCGTACGCGTCGAAGTACGCCCAGAGAAGGGTGATCCGCTGCTCGGTGGACTGCCAGCGCTCCTGTGTGGTGCCGGTGAGACCGGCGCCTTCGAGGAGTCGGCGGCCCGCGTGATCCTGAAGGGCGAGGAGTGAGGTCTCGATCGCCTCGTGCTCGGCGTCGAGCCGCGCCAGCGCACGGTCCACCTCGTCCCGGTCCATCACAGGACCGGGGGGTCCCGCGACGCTCATCGATCACCTCTCCGCTCTGCGTTGCTGTTCACGTCCGGCTCAGTCGCTGTACTTCGGCGCGGGCGGTCCGGCCGATGTGCCGAGGGCCGGCTTCAGCCAGTGGTCGTACGACTTCTGCCAGCCGCTCTTGCGATAGTCCTCCAGGACCTGGTTGACCCGCCGCACCAGGTCGTCGTCGCCGTTCTCCGGCTTCTTCATCGCCACGCCGTAGTACTCGGTGTTGAGCGGCGCGTCGCCCTTCAGCTCCACCGTCGGATCCTGCGCGGCCTGGCTCGCGGCGAGCGCGCTGTCGGTCACGACGGCGTCCACCTCACCGAGCTGGAGCCTCACCAGGCAGTCGAGTTGGTTGGGGACCGTAGTACCGATGTCGGCACCGAGGCCCTTCTTCTTGAGCTCCTCCAGCTTGGTGAGTGCCGTGGAACCCTTGGCCGAGCAGACCTTCTTGCCGTCCAGTGTGTCGTTGAACCCGGTGATGTCCGAGGACTTGGGTGCGAGGACCTGCTGGCCGGTCTTGAAGTAGGCGGTGGAGAAGGAGACGTCCTTCTCGCGTTCGCAGGTGATCGTCATCGTCCGTACGACCATGTCGACCTGGCCGCTCTGTATGGCCTTGACGCGCTGGTTGGTGGGGATGGCGCGGAAGAGCACGGCGTCGCGGTCGCCGAGGATGTCCTCGGCGATCTTGTGCGCGAGGTCGATGTCGAAGCCTTCGAGCGTCGCCGTCTTCTTGTTCGGGTCGCGATATCCCCAGCGGTAGCTGTTCTGGTCGACGCCGACGATGAGCTTCTTGACCTTGCGGTTGCGGATGGCCTCGATCGTCGGGCCGTCCTTGCCGGAGGGCGACAGGCTCGCCTCGGGGGCCTCGCACTCCTCGGCGCGCGCGGGAGCGGCCTCGGCGGAACGCTGGGACGCACCGCTCGCACCGGCGTCCCCGCCCGACTTGGCCGCACCGCCCGCCTCCGGCAGCACCAGGACGAGGGAGCCCGTGAGCGCGCAGGCCACCGCCATGGCGGCAGCTCCGCCCCAGCCGCGCAGCCTCGCCAGTCCTCGCGTACGCATCGTCCGCTCGCCCCCTCTCACCTGTACTCCGACAGCCTGCGCCCGATGCCGAGCAGGGCGCCCGCGGCGGCGAGCACCGCGAGCACGGCGGCGCCCTGCGGGAGCCCGGTCATGGCTCCCTTGCCGTCCTTGGCCGCCTGCTGGAACTCACCCTGCTCGTGCTTCAGCGCGACATCGAGTGCCGCGTCGACATTGTCGAAGCACTCGCCGGTGGGCTTGTCCTTCTTGTCGCCGACGACCTTGGCGAGCGCTCCCTTGTAGTCACCCGCGTCGTCGCTGTCGCGCGCGGTCTTGTGCCGGTCCTTCCAGACCGCCACGTTGTCCGCTGCGGCCTTGACCGGGTTCCTGCCCGCTGCGTTGTCGGCGATGGCCGCGGCCTTGCCGAGGAGCCCGCTGTCGGCGCTGCCGAGCTGCTTCATCTGCGCCTGGTAGTCGACGTCGAACTTGTCCTTGATCTCCTTGTCCGCACCGACCTCGACGGTCTCCGCGCCCCGGCTGACCAGCGTGAGGTTCTCGTTGCTGCGGGCCTTGAGCGAGCTGATGCGGGCGTCGTTCAGGACGTTCAGGGACTGCACACCGTGGTCGTACGAGTCATTGAGCCCCGAGCGCGCGAAGGTGTGCCCGGCGACCAGCCAGAGCAGCACGATCGTGGAGGCGGCGGTCGCGGCGACCAGACCGTGGTTCAACACCCGGTTCGTACGGTGGTAGTTGCGGCGCTGGGCCCAGAAGAGGGCGCCGAGCGCGACCACGCCGAGGGCGATGGCGAACCACGGATACGGCTTCGCGTCGGCGTAGTCCGACTTCAGGCGCTGCTTCTCCGCGGTGTAGAGCTCCTCGGCCGCCGGGAGCATCTGGGTCTGCATCTTGTCGTTGGCGTACCGCAGATAGGCGCCGCCGAGGGGGAGGCCCTGGCGGTTGTTCGCGCGGGCCCGCTCGATCAGGCCGGTGTACTCCGGGAGGAGTTTGTTCAGCTTGCTCACCGATGCGGCGGCCGTCGAACCCGCGCCCGCGTTCGACGCGGCGTTGGCCAGCTTCTCGGATGCGCGGTCGATGTCGCGGTTGTACCGGTCGCGCACGGCGGCGGGCTCCTGACCGCCCGCCAAGAAACCGCTGGAGGCGGCCGTGTTGGCGTCCGCGAGGGAGCGGTAGATGGCCGCCGCGTCGTCGCTCAGCGGCTGGCTGCGGTTCAGGACGCTGTTCGCTGCGTCCGAGCGGTCGGTCATCTGCCAGGTGGTGACCGCGCCGAAGGCCACGACGAGCAGCGCGAGGACGGCGCCGATGATCCGCAGCCTGCCCGGCTCGGTCGTCGCCGCGGCGCGCAGCCGGTCGCGGCCTTCTATCCAGGCGGGGCGGCGGGGTTCCGCGCTCTGCACGGTCTCCGAGGGCGCCGCGGAGCCCCCTCCCGCCTGAGGCGGGACGGTGGGCATCGTCGGCGCAGCCTGTCCCGGCGGCGCGGCACTGCCGTTAGGCGGGTATGTCACCTCGACCTCGACCTCCCCCTTGGTCATCGGACGTTCACTTCCGCCCGGAGTGCGCTGAGCGGGAAGAAGTGCACGGCCGCAAGTATCGCCGCAGGGACCGACATCCGCACAGGCATTGACTCGATCTTGTGCTGATCATCGTGTCCGCATCACCGTGTACGGATCCTCCTGCACAAGTCCCCGTGTCCAGTTCACGCGCCCCCTCTGCCCGGGTCACGCGAAGATCGCAGAGCACCCCTGCCCTTGAATACGCGATTCAGTACGGTTCGGTTCCCTGCCGGGCCTGTGAACTCCGCCGCTTCAGGCTCCCACGCCACTCTCGTAGTGCCCCCGCACGCGCGCGTGCACCTCGGTGGGCGCCCCGATCTGGTCAAGACCGAGCAGCGCGGCGCCGAGCACGGGACGGGCGACGACCACCCGGGGCACCGCCTTGGGCGCCCGGTCGGCGAGCAACGTACGGATGCGGTCGTCCAGTTGCGGGTGGCGGGCGGCGAGGACGCCGCCGCCGAGCAGAACCGGGGCCTCCTCGCCGAGCAGGCCGAGCCGGTCGAGGGCCACGGTCGACATGACGACGACCTCGTCGGCCATCCGGTCCACCAGCGAACGCGCCACCGCGTCGCCCGCCGCCGCCGTGGCGAAGAGCACCGGCGTCAGCTCGTGCCGCCGTACCGGAGCGATGCCCCCCAGATGCAGCGCCTCTATCAGCGCGTACATGGAGGGCAGGCCGAAGTGCGCGGGCAGTGCCTCGCGCAGCGCGGTCGCTTCGCCGCGGCCGTCCTCGGCCCGCGCCGCGAACCACAGCGCCTCCTCGGCGAGGGCGCCGCCCCCGCCCCAGTCGCCGGAGATCCGGCCGATGGCGGGGAAGCGGGCGGTGCGCCCGTCGGGCAGCATGCCCACGCAGTTGATGCCCGCCCCGCACACCACCGCGACGCCCCGCGGCTCGGCGTCCTCCAGGAGACCGGCCCGCAGGATCGCGAAGGTGTCGTTGCGTACGTCGACCGATCGGCCCCACGCGCGGCGGCGCAGGGCATCGGCCAACTCCCTCTCCTCCACCGGCAGATCGGCGTTGGCGAGACAGGCGGACACATGCCCGACGGAGTCCACGCCCGCCTCGGCGAAGGCCCGCGTCACCGCCTCCTCCAAGATGTCCACCGCGGCCTCGACGCCGACCTGGGGCGGCTGGAACCCGCCGCCGCGTGCCGCGCCGACGACCTCGCCGTCGGCCGCGACCACCGCGACGTCGGTCTTGCTGTTGCCCGCGTCGATCGCGAGCACACTCGTGCCTACGCCCACGCCAGGTGCTCCCGGTTGTGCGCGATGAGGCTGTCGGTGAGCTGCTCGGCGTACGCGTACTGCCCGACAAGCGGGTGGGCGAGCAGCGCCTTGAAGACCCGCTCGCGCCCACCGTGCACCGCCGCCTGGAGGGCGAGGTCCTCGTACGCGGTGACGTTCGAGATCAGCCCCGCGTACAGCGGGTCGAGCTTCGGCACCGCGAGGGGCGTGGCGCCCGAGCCGTCCACCGAGGCCTGTACCTCGATGACGGCGTCGTCCGGCAGGAACGGCAGTGTGCCGTTGTTGACGGTGTTCACCACCTGGAAGGGGCTGCCGCCGTTGCCGAGCAGCGAGGCCGCCAGATCCACGGCCGCCTCCGAGTAGAAGGCACCGCCGCGCTTGCCGAGCAGGGCCGGCTTCTCGTCGAGGGTGGGGTCGCCGTACATCTTCAGGAGCTCGCGCTCCATCTCGGCCACCTCGGCGGCCCGCGACGGCTTGGTCTTCAACTCCTCCACCACGGCGTCGTGCTGGTAGAAGTAGCGCAGGTAGTACGAGGGCACGACGCCGAGCCGGTCGACGATCTCGCGCGGCATGCGCAGGTCCGCGGCGACCGCGTCCCCGTGCTCGGCGAGCAGCTTGGGCAGGATGTCGTCGCCGTCAGGCCCCCCGAGACGTACGCCCGTCTCCCACGTCAGGTGGTTGAGCCCCACGTGATCGAGGTGCACGTCGCCCGGGGTGACGTCGAGCAGCTTGGCGAACTTGCGCTGGAAGCCGATCGCCACGTTGCACAGGCCGACGGCCTTGTGACCGGCCTGGAGCAGCGCCCGCGTGACGATCCCGACCGGGTTGGTGAAGTCGATGATCCAGGCGTTCGGGTTGGTGCGCCGTACGCGCTCGGCGATGTCGAGGACGACCGGCACGGTGCGCAGGGCCTTCGCGAGGCCTCCCGCGCCCGTGGTCTCCTGGCCGACGCAGCCGCACTCAAGGGGCCACGTCTCGTCCTGGTTGCGGGCCGCCTGCCCGCCGACGCGCAGCTGGAGCAGGACCGCGTCGGCGTCCGCGACGCCCGCGTCCACGTCGGACGTGGTGACGATGCGGCCGGGGTGCCCCTGCTTGGCGAAGATGCGCCGGGCGAGGCCGCCCACCAGCTCAAGGCGGTCGGCTGCCGGGTCCACGAGGACGAGTTCCTCGATCGGCAGGGTGTCCCTCAACCGCGCGAATCCGTCGATCAGTTCGGGTGTGTAGGTCGACCCTCCGCCGACCACTGCGAGCTTCATATCGGTTCTCAGCCCTTTACTCCGGTGAGGGTGACGCCTTCTACGAAGGCCTTTTGTGCGAAGAAGAAGATGATGATGACGGGAGCCATGACAAGCAGGGTCGCGGCCATGGTCATGTTCCAGTTCACGGCGTGCGCGCTCTTGAACGATTCCAGGCCGTAACTCAGCGTCCAGGCGCCGGGGTTCTGGGCGGCGTAGATCTGCGGCCCGAAGTAGTCGTTCCAACAGTAGAAGAACTGGAAGAGCGCGATGGCGGTGATGCCGGGCTTGGCCATCGGGACGACGATCTTGATCATGGTACGGAACTCGCCGCAGCCGTCGACCTTCGCCGACTCGATGTACTCCTTGGGGATGGTGAGGAGGAACTGGCGGAGCAGGAAGATCGAGTACGCGTCACCGAACGCCATCGGGATGATCAGCGGCCACAGCGTGCCCGACAGATGGAACTGCTGGGCCCAGACCAGGTACATCGGGATCACGATGACCTGCGGCGGCAGCATCATCGTCGAGATGACGAGCAGCATCGCCGTGCGGCGCCCGCGGAAGCGGAACTTGGCGAGCGCGTATGCCACGGGGATCGCCGAGCAGACGGTGAAGAGGGTGCCCAGACCCGCGTACATCAGCGAGTTGCGCCACCAGTCCAGGAAGCCCGGCGTCTCGAAGACGGCCTTGTAGTTCGACCAGTGCCAGGAGTCGGGCCACAGGTCGCCGCTCATCGCCTGCGAGTCGCTCATCACCGACGTCAGGAAGACGAAGACGAACGGCAGGATGAAGAGCAGCGCGACGCCTATCGCCACGCTGTGCACGGCGATCCAGTGCAGGATCCGCTTGCGGCGGGCGCGGGCGGCGGCGGGGCCTCTGGCCGGGGCGGTGCGTTCGGGCGCCGACGCGGGCGCGCTGAGAGTCGTGGAAGTCATCGAAGTCCTCAGTCCTCCGCCGCGAGCAGCCCGGAGCGCTTGCGCATCAGGAGCAGCGTGACGGCCATGGCGATGGCGAAGAGCACGAGCGAGAGCACGCACGCGGCACCGGTGTTGAAGTTCTGGAAGCCCATTTGGTAGACGAGCTGGGGGACCGTGAGGGTCGAGTGGTCCGGATAGCCGGGCTGGATCACTGATCCCGGGCCGATGTTGACGCCGGACGCGACCTTCCCCGCGACCAGGGCCTGCGTGTAGTACTGCATGGTCTGTACGACGCCCGTGACCACCGCGAACATCACGATCGGCGTGATCGCGGGCCAGGTCACGTAGCGGAACTTGGCGAACGCCCCGGCGCCGTCCAGGTCCGCGGCCTCGTACTGCTCCTTCGGTACGTCGAGCAGTGACGCCATGAAGATGACCATAAGATCGCCGATGCCCCAAAGGGACAACAGTACGAGCGAGGGCTTGGCGGTGGCCGGGTCGTTGAACCAGTTGGGCCCCGATATCCCGACCGCGTCGAGGATCTCGTTCACCGGTCCCGTGCCCGGGTTGAGCAGGAAGACGAAGGCGACGGTGGCGGCCACCGGCGGGGCGAGGTAGGGGAGGTAGAAGGCCGTGCGGAAGAACCCGGCGCCCGTCTTGATCTTCGTGATGAGCAGCCCGAGCGAGAGCCCGAAGACGACGCGCACCGCCACCATGATCACGACAAGCCACAGTGTGTTCCACAGGGCCGGGCCGAACAGGGGCATCTGCTCGAACACGTACTTCCAGTTCCGAAGCCCCACGAAAGTGGGCTCCTTGATCTGGTTGTAGTGCATGAACGAGAAGTAGACGGTGGCGAGCAGCGGATACGCGAAGAAGACGCTGAAGCCGACGAGCCAGGGGGAGAGGAAGCCGAGCGTACGCAGTCTGCGGCGCGCGGGGTTGGAGAGGGAGAGTGCCATGGCGGGGTCCTCAGCTCTTCGACTGGAGGGTGTCGGCGTCGATCTGCTCGTCGAGCTTCTTCAGGCTCTTGCGCAGGTCGGGGACGCGCCCGGCCTCGACGCCGTAGGCGAAGTCCTGGAGCGAGACGACATAGGCGCCGCCGTTCACGGAGGGCGGCAGGGCCTTGCTGTGCTTGTTCTGAAGGATGTCGAAGAAGGTCCGGAAGGTCGGATCGGCGTCCAGGTCGGGGGACTTGAGCGCCGCGAACGTGGAGGGCACGTTGTGGATGGCGTTCGCGAAGTTCACGACCTGCTTGGTGTCGGCGGTCAGGAACCGCACCAGCTCCCACGCGGCGTTCTGGTGCTTGCTGCTGTGCGCGATCCCCGCGACGGTGCCGGTGATGAAGCCGCGCCCGTACGTGTCGGCCTGGTCGTCGGGGACGGGCAGCGGGGCCACACCCCAGTCGAACTTCGCCTTCGCCTCGTCCAGCATCAGACCGCGCCACTCACCGTCCAGGTGCATGGCGACCTTGCCGGTCAGGAAGGCGTTCTGGCTGGACATCTCGTCGCCGAAGGTCAGCCGGAACCGCTCAAGATCGTTGAACCCGCCCTGTGCGTCCGCGAGTTGGCGTGCGGTCTTGAAGAACTTGTACGTCTTCGGGTCGTCGGTGAGGCTCGCGTTGCCCTTGGCGTCGAAGTACTGGGGGCCCCACTGGGCGAAGAGGCGGTCAGGGCTGTTCTGGTAGAAGCGGAAGTTGGGCAGGTACCCGACCCGCTTGTACGAGTTCTTGCCGCTGCGCACGGTCAGCTTCTTGGAGACCTTCTCGAACTCGGACATCGTGCGCGGCGGACGCTTGATGCCCGCCTCCTTGTAGGCGTCCTTGTTGTAGTACATCCCGAAGGCGTCCGCGAGCAGCGGCAGCGCGCACTGGTTGCCCCGGTAACTCGTGTAGTCGAGCAGCGTCTTGGGGAAGGTCTTGCGCTTGTCCAGGCCGGTCTTCTCCATGAACGGATCGAGGTTCGCCCACATCCCGGAGTCGCAGTACTGCCCCACGTTGTTGGTGGTGAACGAGGAAACGACATCAGGGGCCTTGTCGCCGCCCGCCCGCAGGGCCTGGTTGACCGTCTCGTCGGAGACGTTCCCCGTGGCCTTCACCTTGATGTTCGGGTGCAGCTTCTCGAAGCGGTCGATGCTTTCGTTGACGGCCTTGACCTCGCCGGGCGTCGACCAGCCGTGCCAGAACTTCAGGGTGACCGGCTCGGTCGGGTCGTCGTTCGCGCTGCCGACGCTCGGATTGGCGCAGCCGGAGAGCAAGAGACCGGCTGCGGCGAGCGCCGCGGACGCGCAGGTGGGCATGCGCCATCGCGGCATGGCGGACTTCCTTTACGGGGGAGGGAGTTGAGGTGCGGGGAGGTACGGGGAGGTACGGAGAGGCGCGGTCCGGCGTCAGGCCGTGTCGAAGACCTGGTCGCGGGCCTGGGTGAGGGCGGAGCGCAGGGCGCCGGTGAGGATCGGGTCGCCGTCGAGTTCGCTGATGCGGATCTGGGGGCGCGGCAGTGCGAGCCCGGTCAGCTCCTCCTCGACCCTGACGCGCAGCTTGTCGCCGCCCGCCTGGGCCACGGAGCCGGAGAGTACGACGAGTTCGGGGTCGACGACGGCGACGACCGCGGCGATGCCGGTGGCGAGGCGGCGTGCGACCTCGTCGAGCACGGTGTCGTCGGCGAAGGCGTCCGCCAACGTGGCCGCGCCGCCCGCGAGTTGCTTGACGACCGGCGCGGAGACGAGGCTCTGGAATCCGCCACCCCCGTCGGGGCCGCGGGTCGCCTCGGGGCCGCCGTGCGCCAGGGGAGCGCCGGGCAGCGGCATGTAGCCGATCTCGCCCGCGCCGCCTGTCGCGCCGCGCAGCAGGGTGCCGCCGAGCACGATGGCGGCGCCGACGCCGTCGTCGAGCCAGGTGAGCACGTAGTTGTCGTTGTCCTGGGCGGCGCCCTCGTACTGCTCGGCGACGGCGGCCAGGTTCACGTCGTTCTCGATGTCGACGGGCGTGCCGAGGACGGCGGCGAGATCGTCGCGCAGCGTCCGCGAATGCCAGCCCGGGAGGTGCGGGGCGTACCGCAGCTCTCCGGTGTGCGGGTCGAGGGCGCCGGGCGTGCCGATCACCGCGGCCCGCAGATCGTCGTGGCCGAGGCCCGCCTGGCGCAGCGCCTCGTCGACGGCCTCCGTGACCAGTTGCGCCGTGCGGTGGCGCACGTCCTCGGCCACGGCTTCCGCCTCGACGCGCGCCTGACCGATGACGGTGCCGGTGATGTCGGCGACGAGCGCGGTGATCCCGGTGGGGTCGGCGGACAGGGCGGCGACATGTGCGGCGCCCGGGTCGATCTCGTACAGCAGGGCGTTGGGTCCGGGGCGCCCGCTGAGGCTGCCGGTGGTGTGCACGAGGCCGGCGGCTTCGAGGCGCCCGAGCAGCTGTGAGGTGGTGGGTTTGGAGAGGCCGGTCAGCTCACCGATGCGGGTGCGGGTGAGCGGCCCGTGCACGACAAGCAGGTCGAGCACCGCCCGGTCGTTCATGGCGCGCAGGACGCTGGGCGTGCCGGGGGTTCCCGGGGTGCTGCTTGCTGCTGCCATGACGACACCTGCCTATCGGCTGCCCGAAGGTTAGCGGCCGTGCGCCGGTCGGCGCTTGCCCGCTAACTGTTAGGAAACTTTCCAATTCGTGAGGACCGTACGACTGGCGTGAATGAGGCGTCAATAGCGCACGCCCCCGCGGCAACCAAGTCGTTACCTGCGGGGGCGGGGCGTTGCACGGGGTGCTTCTTGCCCGTGTCTCGCTCATGCCTCGCCCGTGCCTCGCCCGTGCCTCGCCCGTGCCTCGCCCGTGCCTCGCTCATGCCATGGACGAAAGTCATGGGCCGCTCCGCACTTTCGCCGGTGCCGGGCGCCCACCCGCGATTCCTACGCTCACCGGCATGAACAGCAACCGCGCTCACCGCCGCACTCGCAGCCGATGCAGGGCCGCAGCAGCCCTGGTGGCACTCACCTTCCTCGCGCCGACAGCCGTGGCCTGCGCCGACGGCGGCGGCTCGTCATCGCACCGCCCCGCTTCCACGTCGAAACGCGAAGCCGGACCGTCCCTGCCGCGCCCGTCGGGACCCCACAGCATCGGACGGGACACCCTCCACCTCGTGGACGCGAGCCGCCGCGACCTGTGGGTGCCCTCGTCAGGGGCCCGCGAGCTGATGGTGTCGGTCTTCTATCCGGCCCAGCGCGGCGGCGGTGGCGCCGGTGCGCCGTATCTGTCGGTCAAGGAAGCCGGACTGCTCCTGAAGGGGCAGAAGTTGGACAAGCGGATCGACGCCGAGCAGGTCGCGTCCACCCGGACGAACGCCAGGCCCGCCGCCCGCCCGGCCAAGGGAAAGCATCCGCTCGTGGTCCTCTCCCCGGGCTTCACGCTGCACCGCGCCACGCTGACCGGCCTCGCGGAGGAACTGGCATCGCAGGGCTACCTCGTAGCGCTCGTCGACCACGCGTACGAGTCCTTCGGAACGGAATTTCCCGGCAAGGGGGAGTCTTCCCGGGCGCAGTCTTCCCGGACGCTCACCTGCGTCGCCTGCGAGAAGGTCGAGGAGGCGCCGCACGGCGACGCGGGAGAGAAGGAAATGCTGGCCGAGGCCGCCAGGAACCGGGCGGCGGACATCTCCTACGTCATCGACGCGCTGACCGGACGAGCCCGCACCGGCGACGGGCGACACCCCGACTACCGGGCTCTGATCGACCCCCGGCGGATCGGCGCCGCGGGCCACTCGCTCGGCGGAAACGCGGCGACCGCGGCCGCCGGGACCGACCACCGAATCCGTGCGGCGGCCAACCTGGACGGCACCTTCTTCGCCCCGGTCCCGGCTGCCGCCACCGGCCGCCCCGTCCTCATGCTCGGCACCCGAAGCGGCCACAGCCCCCGCACCGATGATGTCACCTGGCCGCGCGAGTGGCAGCGCCTGCACGGCTGGAAGCGCTGGCTCACGGTCGCCGACTCCGGCCACCTCACCTTTACCGACATGCCGGTGCTCGGCGGTCAGCTGGGGATGACCGACCCCTCGGCCCCGCTGTCCGGCGAACGCTCGGGCGAGATCACCAACGAGTACGTCACCGCCTTCTTCGACCAGCACATCCGGTCCCGAGACCGGTCTCTCCTGGACGGCCCGTCGAACGCCAAC
Source organism: Streptomyces sp. NPDC055239 (assembly GCF_053606205.1). NCBI lineage: Bacteria > Bacillati > Actinomycetota > Actinomycetes > Kitasatosporales > Streptomycetaceae > Streptomyces > Streptomyces sp. NPDC055239. The sequence continues at coordinate 407,986 of NZ_JBSGRD010000002.1, forward strand.
CCGGAGGTCGCCTTCCACTCCCCATGACCCTCTGACTATGCGGCGCGGTCGTCTCGCAGAGCCTGGGCGAGCCAGGGGTACACCGGGTTCAGGTCCGGCACCACCTGCCAGCCGTTGACGATCCACACCAGCCGCCAGTACCGGTCCACCCCGGGATCGTGCGCCTCTTCGAACTGCTGCGCCATCCAGTCCCGGAATTCCGTGTCAGGAGTGCGCGCGAACACCGCGGCGAAGCGGTGCACGAGGTCATCGATGACGGGTGCGGCCCTGTCGCCGAGCGGGTCGATGCCCGCCTCCCTGGCCTCGGCCACCTTCTGACGGGTGAACTCCATCAGCTCCTCGCCGGCATCGCGCTCGATGCCGAGCGGGCGCCCGGCGGCCTGGCGTACGGCCGTCCGGCGCATCCGGGTACGGAAATCCTCGTCGCCGACCAGCTCGGCGAGTTCCATCCACGCGGCGACCTGCTCGCCGGTCGGGTCGTCGGGGAGGTCGGGAGTGGCGGCGCGGACCATGGCCACTGCGGCCGGGTCGGCATCCACCGTGCCGAAGGTGCCCTCCACGAAATCGTCGATCAAACGTCGGCGTTCCTCGCCGGACAGCTGCGTGAGCCTGTGCATGAGCTTGGTCTCCTCGGGGCTTGACCCGCGTCTTGCCACGACTCGCAGAACACTCCGACGCAGTTGCAGCACCCGGATCTGGACGTCCACGGCGTCGGCGTGCGCCGCGGCGACTTCCGCCACCGAGAGCTCACGGTCCAGTACCCGTTGGATCGTGGCCAGGTCCATGCCCAGCTCGCGCAGTGTGCGCAGGAGTTCCAGACGGAGCAGTGCGTCGAGGTCGTAGAGCCGATAGCCGGCGGGACTACGGGTGGTCGGCGCTACCACCCCCGAATCGGAGTAGAACCGGATGGTCCTCACGGACAAGCCGGTCCGCCGGGAGAGCTCCCCGATCGAGTAGAGGGTCGTAACGTCCATGTCCCCCACTCTGCTGTCTCCAGTCACTGGAGACTCAAGGGCATTCCCAGCGGGCCGCCCCGACCGCGACCTACTTCGCCAGGTTCGGCGGCGGTGCTATCGGGGACGCCGCCAGGGACTGCGGGGAGGTCGCGGACGCGTACGCCGAGGGGGCCGCGACTCCCGCCGACGGGTCGGGTGCCTCCTCCGTCGCCTGGAGGGGGAGGCCGCCCACGATGCGGATGCCCGCCGCGTCGAAGGCCCGCTTGATGCGCCAGCGCAGTTCGCGCTCCACGCCCAGGGCGTTGCCCGGCATCGTCTTCGCGGAGACCCGCACGACCATCGAGTCAAGGAGCACGCTGTCCAGGCCGAGCACCTCGACCGGGCCCCAGAGGCGCTCGTTCCACGGCTCGTCCTTCGCCATGGACTCGCCGACCTCGATCAGCGTCGCCTGCACCTTCTCCAGGTCCTCGTCCGGGCGGACGGTGACGTCCACACCCGCCGTCGACCAGCCCTGGCTGAGGTTGCCGATGCGCTTGACCTCGCCGTTTCGGACGTACCAGATCTCGCCGTTGTCGCCGCGCAGCTTCGTGACGCGCAGGCCGACCTCGATCACCTCGCCGGAGGCCACGCCCGCGTCGATCGAGTCGCCGACGCCGTACTGGTCCTCGAGGATCATGAAAACGCCGGAGAGGAAGTCCGTGACCAGGTTGCGGGCGCCGAAACCGATCGCCACACCCGCGACACCCGCCGACGCGAGCAGCGGGGCGAGGTTGATCTGGAACGTGCCGAGGATCATCAGCGCGGCGGTGCCCAGGATCAGGAACGACGCCACCGAGCGCAGCACCGAGCCGATGGCCTGCGAGCGCTGGCGGCGGCGCTCCACGTTGACCAGGAGGCCGCCGAGCGCCGAACCGTTCACGGACTGCGCCGTGCGGTTCATGCGCTCTATGAGCTTGGTGATCGAGCGCCGGATGACCACACGGAGGACGACGGCGACGGCGATGATCAGCAGGATGCGGAGCCCGATGCCCAGCCACGCCGACCAGTTCTGCTCCACCCAGCTCGCGGCGTTCGTCGCGTGCTCCTGGGCGTCTTCCAAGGTCGGGGGCTTCGGCGTCGTCTTGTCGTCCGGGTCCGTTCCGGCTGCTGACAGGACGGACAGGAACACGGCAGGTACCTCCAGGCATAGCGGCCTGCCCAGGAGGAGCACCGGGCAGAGTCACCACACTAACGGGGCATTGTGTGTGGATCGTTGTGATGTTCGAGGGAGAGACAGTGCTCACTTGGGGAAGATGAGGGTGTTGTACATCTGTGGTCGAAAACACTCCGAGCCCGTTACCGGTACATGGTGGCGCTTGGACCAGGCATGAGGGGAGACTGGCTACAGATCGTCCCGGCGCGAGCCACGCGCCGCCGGCGTAATAGGAGGCATCCGTGCCGCACGTCCTGGTCCTCAATGCGTCGTACGAGCCTCTAGGCGTCGTACCGCTCCGCCGCGCGCTCGTCCTCGTCCTGGAGAACAAGGCTCTCTGCCTCGAGGAATCCGGCGCCTTCATGCACAGCGCAACGCGCACTGTCCCCGCACCCAGCGTGGTCCGCCTCAAGCGGTTCGTCCGGGTCCCCTACCGGGGGCCCGTTCCTCTGACCAGGCGGGCGCTCTTCGCCCGCGACGGCGGTCGGTGCATGTACTGCGGTGGCGTCGCAACCAGCGTCGACCACGTCATTCCGAAGAGCCGTGGCGGTCAGCACGCCTGGGAGAACGTGGTGGCGTCCTGCCGCCGCTGCAACCACACCAAGGCGGACCGTCACCTCCTGGAGCTGGGGTGGCGCCTGCGTCACAAGCCCGCGCCGCCCTCAGGGCTCGCGTGGCGCATCATCGGGACCGGGCATAGGGATCCGCGCTGGCTGCCGTACTTGCAGCCGTTCGGCGCGGACGACGCGATGGCCCGGATCGATGGCATTTCTGCCTGAGAGATCCGGGCTTTTACGTGTGACCGGGGCGGCCGGGGCGTCGGCGTCTTCACCGCTCCGGTCACCGTCATGAACCGTCGCGTCATGAGCTGTCGCGTCATGAGCCGTTACGCCGCTGTACGGCCGTGATCACGGCTGCCAGCGCCGCGACACCGCCGCCGAGCAGCCCGGCGCCCGCGCCCGCCGCTCCGTGGTCGACGCAGTACTTGGCGATCCAGAGGTAGCCCACGATCCCGCCCGCGCCGAGGACCACGCCGGTCACCAGGCCCGCCGCCCGGAACCACACGTTGACCAGGTCGAGACGGCGGTTGTGCTCGGCGTCCCGTATCCGCTGGTCGACGAGCCTGTTCTTCATCTGGAACTCCTGCTCGACGAGCGACAGCATGCGCTCGGCCGAATCCGACACAAGATCGTTCCAGATCCGCATCTGCTCGCCGGACGGCAGCTCGCGGTACTCGGCGGGTGCGGGTTGGGCTGCGGGCTCCGGGGATTTCTCCGGCTCCGGTGGGTTCTCCGGCTCCGGTGATCTGGGTGGGACGGGGGCGGTCATGGAGTGGTCCCGTTGTTGTCGGGCGAGGGGGACGGGGGAGGCGCGGGCGGGTCCGGGGCTCGCAGTTGGGGCACCGGCAGCCTGGAGTACAAGGCGTTCAGGGATCGTTCGACCTCGGCCCGTGCCTCCTCACGGGTGGGGCGCGGGGGGGCAGGGGCCGGCTGTCGGGGGCGCCCGGCCGTGTCCGTCAGCGGTCCTGAGAATCCCCATGCCGCCCATACGCCGTCCATGAAGGCGCGGCGTCGGGGCACGGGAGACGCCGTGGACGCGGTGTCGGGCGGGCGGGCGCGGGCGGGCGGCCTCCGCAGCCGGGCGCCGACGATCCCGATGACGACGAGCACCGCCCACAGGCCGAGCAGCGCGGCCGCCCCCCACGTCCCCCGCATCGGCGGCAACGCCCTGAGCAGGGCGTAGAGGCCGCCCGCGATCACCGCGAAGGCCAGAAGCAGGAGGGCGGGCAGTGCGGTGGCGGACAGCGCGGACGCGGTGTACTCGCGGGCCTTGGTGAGTGCGGAGCGGGTGACGGCGAGTGCGTGGTCGCGGGTGTGGTGGTTCAGCAGCGGGGCCCGGCCGCCGCGCCGTCCGGGGCCCGACAGCCGTACGTCGGGGCCGTCCGCCCGCATCAGGGCCCGTGCCCGCGGGTGGGCGGTGAGCATGCGCACGGAGAGCGGTCCATCGATGCCGAGCGCGTCGGTCAGGAACGGGCGGGGCGACCAACGGTCCGGGGTGGTGACGATCAGCGTGAGACGGCCCTGGAAGTGACGCATCAGGAACGCGTACGGACGGGGGAATTCCGCCACCGGCGGGACCTGGTCCGGCCGCTCCGGTTCCAGGACCATGACGATGTGCCGGGCCGGGGTCAGATCGACCAGATCGAACAACGAGTCGAGCGGTAGGCCGCTCCGGCCCGAGCTCCGGTCACCCGGGTCGCTGACGTCCAGGACGCCCGTGTAGTGGACGAGCAGCAGATCGCTCGTGTCGCGGGCGACTTCGTGGAGCCTGTACGAGCTGTCCGGGAAGGTGATGTCGAGCGCGACGACGCGGCCCGGCTCGGCGCGGAAGAGGCTGTTGGGCCAGCGGGTCAGGGAGTCCCGGAGGGCCCGCGTGGCAGGGGGAGAGGGGCGAGGCCTGTACGGGCGTCGCCCGCTGCCCGTCTGGTGGTGCCGCTCCCGTTCGTACCACTCGCGCTCACGGCGCTCCCGCTCGTACGGATCGTTCTCGTGACCGGGCCGGTGACGGTAGGCGTCCGGCCAGCCGACGTCGCCCTCGTACAGCAGAACGGCAGACGAGCGCCGCGCATCCGGTCGGTGCGCCAGTCTTCGCATGTCGATCCCCCCCGATGAGGCCTCGCCTCCATCATCGCGCGCCCGACCGCCCAACTGGCAAGTCCCGCAGGCGCGTTGCTGACGCCCCGCTCGTCTACCTGGCGTCGGTCACCGGATCGGCCACCGCGTACGCCTCCAACGACCAGAGGGAGTAGCCGAAGCGCGTGGCCCGCCTGTCGCCCTGCACCCGGACGTAGCGGGTGTCGCGGGCATCCATGCGGACCGCCTCGCGGCCGCCCCTGCCGTCCTTCACGGTCGCCGCCGTGCGCCAGGTCCTGCCGTCGGCGGACGTCTGCACGCGGTAGCCCGCCGCGTACGCGTCCTGCCAGCGCAGGACGACCTGACCGAGCCTGACCGGCTCCGCGAGCTCCATCTGCCACCAGGCGCCGTCCTCGTACCGCGACGACCAACGGGTCCTGGGGTCACCGTCGTTGGCGCCGGACGCCGGGAAGTCCTCCGTCTCGTCGCCCGACGACGACGCCTTCGCGCCGCGCGCCAGGTCGGGTCCCGCGGTGCGCGGGTAGGCGCGGACCGAGACCGTTCTGCTCCGGCCGTCGAAGGCGAGCGGAATCTCGTACGTTCCCGAGCGCGTGCCCGCCGGGACGGTGACGTCGACGGGGACGTCCACCTGCGTGCCGCGCGGCAGCGTGGACTTCTCGGGGGTGCGCACCTCGATGCCCTCGGGGGCCTTCGCCGTGACCTTGCCCTGTACGTCGCCGGGGCGCAGGGACGTCAGCTTCGCCGTGACCCGGTGCGGGCCGCCGCCGATCTCCACGTCGGCCTCGGTGTGGGCCAGGGAGAAGCGGGCGGCGGGGGAGTCGGCGTACCAGGGGACCAGGTGGCGGACCGTGCCCTCGGTGATCTTGACGCGGACGGCGTCGGCGCGCAGGCCCGTCCTCCTGGGCCCGGCCTCGGTGAAGCCCGTGCCGGACAGGGCGGCGACGCGGCGCCAGCCCTCGCCGGGGACGTGGGCCTCGATGCTGCCCTTGGTGCCGGGGTCGGTCAGCGCGGTCACCGCCGTGAGGGGGCGGGCGCGGGGGACGCGGACCGTCGCGCGGTCCGACGCCTGCTCGTTGTCGAGCCCCGCCCATGCCTCGTACGCCTTCTGCGACCGCGTGAGGAAGGGGGCCAGGACGCCCTTGCCGACGGTGACTTGACCGGCCGCCTTCAGCTCCTTCTGGAGTGCGGCCAGGGTGCGCGATGCGCGCCAGGCGGCAGAGCCGTCGCCGGTGGACTGCGCGCGCAGCATGTCGACCGCCGTCTCGCCCGCTTTCCCGTAGCGCGCCAACTGCGTCAACCAGGGCTGTACTTCGCGGGCGATCCCGCTGCCGTTGTCGCTGTCGGTGAGCCGCTGTGGTGCCTCCCTCATGACGGTGAAGGCATTCCGCAGGTCCTGCCCGGACTTCTTGACGCGGGCGGTGTCCGTCGTCGTACGCGCGCGCCAGAAGTCGTCGATGAGCGGGCGCAGATACGCTGATTCGTCGGCGCCGAGCACGGAGGACGCGTCATTGCCCGCGAGGGCGCGCAGGGCGCCCCGCGTCCTCCTGTCGCCGCCCGAGAGGTCGTCGATCGCGGCGAGCCAGGACTCGTGCGGGCGGTAGGCGCGCGGGTTCCAGGCGTAGTCGGCGGCGGTGAACAGCGGGATGCGGGACGCGGACGGCTGCTCCATGGCGTTGCCGAGCAGCGCCGCCGAGCCGGTGGCGACGGCGGGTTCGCGGCCGGTGTAGGGGCCGAGGAAGATGCGGTCCTGGGCGAAGTCGTTGACGGGGTAGTTGTCCATCGTCACGAGCGGGTGATCGCCGAACGCCGCGCGGGCGCCCGCGAGTTCACGCCCGGTGATGGTCTTGGGGACCACGCCGACGCCGGTCCACGCCACCTCGATGCGGTGGTCGAGGCGGCCCGCGATGGCGTCGCGGTACTTCGTCGAGCCGTTCTGGTAGTACTCCGTGGGCATGAGGGAGAGCGGCTTCGCGTCCGGATGGCGCTCGGCGAGGTGCGCGGAGACGGCGTTGGCGACGCGGGACTGCGCTCTCGCGGCGGCCTCGGGCCCCGAACCGAAGGCGTCGGCGTCCGCCCCGCAGTGCCACTCGCTGTAACTGACGTCCTGGAACTGCAGCTGGAAGGCTCGTACGCCCAGGGCCCACATCGCGTCGATCTTGCGGTTCAGGGCGTTGATGTCCTTCTCGGACGACATGCACATGGCCTGGCCGGGGGCGATGGACCAGGCGAGCGTGACGTGGTTGCGCCGCGCCCGCTCGGCGAGGGCGCGGAAGTCGGCGCGCTGGTCGGCGGGGTACGGCTCGCGCCAGCGTGCCTGGCGGTACAGGTCGTCGCCGGGGGCGTAGAGATAGCGGTTCTGCTTCGTGCGGCCCATGAAGTCCAGCTGGTCCAGGCGCTGCGCGCGGGTCCACGGGGTGCCGTAGAAGCCCTCCGTCATGCCGCGGACCGCGGTGCCCGGCCAGTCGCGGATCTGGACGCCGGGGATGGTCTGCCGGGTGCCGCCGGTGTTCTTCTCGCCGCTCCTGGTGACCAGCTGGCGGAGGGTCTGTACGCCGTGGAAGAGGCCGTCGTCGCCCACGCCCGCGAGGGCGACGGTGTCCCGGCCGCCGATCCGGCCCACCGCGAGGCGGTAGCCGCCGGACGGGAGGTCGCGCCGGTCGCGGGCGCCGAGGGTGCGCAGCGCCTGGTCCGCACTGACGCCTTCAGTACGGATGACGAGGTTTCCGCTGCCCGCGGGGAGCGGTTCGCCGTCCCTCACCTCGGTGATTCTGCGGGCGCCCGCGTCACTGAGGAGGGAGCGGAGGGCATCCATGGCGTACGGGTCCGGGGCCCGCCCTGTGACCAGGACGACCTCGTCGGTGACGGTGACCGGAGCCCCGGCCGTGCTCATGCTCATCGACTGGGGGCGGGGCCAGACCGGCGGGAGGGTGCCGTCGGTCTCCCGGTCGTCGTCCGGGGACGCGGCCGGGGTGCCGGGCTTTCCGGGGGTGCCGGGGGCGCCTGGGGCGGCGGCAGCGCCCGGAGCGCCGCCGAGCGTGCCGGCGATGACGGCGACGGCGATGGCCACCGCGCCCTTCCTGCGCCGCAGCTGCACGGCACTCTCCTCGAATCGGCTCGGCGCGGTCCCTCGTCCTGGGTTCTGGGCCCTGGGTCCTGATGATCACTTGCGGTGCATGAGTCGTCTCAGGGTGTCACTGAGCCCATCACCCGCATGGCTCGGGTGTCAACGGGCGCGGAGTTCGCACGCGCGTGCCGGAGGGGCGAAGGGGAGGGTGAAGGAGGGGTGGAGGAGGGGGGTGGAGCAGGGAGAAAGGAAGATCTTGCGTCTATGCCCCCGCTCGGGGAAACGAATGTGAGTACGCGCACGTTCATACAACGGATATGTCTGCGATCCCGCTTTCGGGGTAGGGCTGCTGCCGAAGACCCGTCCCCTGACAATGGAGCCCTACGTGCCCGCTTCCACGATGCTTCTCTCCGCTCTCTCCAAACAGGTCTCCGGTCCTGACTCCGGACTCGACGGCTCCTGCTCCTGCGGCTGCCTGGAGCCGCCCCTGACCAGCGAGCCCCCGCTGGCCGACGCCGCACCCCTGACCAGCGAGCCGCCGCTCGCCGACGCCGCCCCGCTGACCAGCGAGCCGACCTCCACCGGCACCGCGTCGGGCCTGGACTACATGGGGGTCTAGATGGCCCCACCCGAAGCCACCGATCCCATCGGCCCCACTTCGACCGGCGCCACCGGACTTTCCCGCCTTGCCGCCCTGCACGGCGTGGCGACTTCTTACTCCCCGTCACCGGACCGAACGGTTCCGGCCACCGACGCCGCGGTGATCGCGGCCCTGGCCGCCCTCGACGTGGACGCGAGCACACCCGAGACGGTGCGCCGCGCCCTCACGGACCGTGAGACGGAGCTGAGCGCCCGGCTGCTGCCGCCGACGGTGGTGGTGTGGCTGGGCGGCCCTGACGTGCCCCCGCCCTGGTCGGGCCTGCCGCCGGGCACGAGGCTCTCCGTGGAGACGGAGCAGGGGGAGCGGGTGGAGTGGGAGACGCCGGGTGATGATCGGGCGCAGGGGCTGCCGCCGGGTGATCAAGCACAGGGGCTGTCGCCGAGTGACCGGGTGCAGGCGCTGCCGCCGGGCGTTCATCAGCTTCGAGCCGAGACCCCGGACGCCCGCACGGCCACCGCCCACCTCGTCGTCGCCCCGAACCGCTTGCCGCCCCCGCGCGCGAACACGTACGGGATGCTCGTCCAGCTCTACTCCCTCCTCTCCCGCCGCTCCTGGGGCATGGGCGACCTCGGTGACCTCGCCGAGCTCGCCGCCTGGTCCGGGCGCGCCCTGGGTGCGGGATTCGTGCAGGTCAACCCGTTGCACGCGGCGGTGCCTAAGCCACCGGACGGGCCGTCCGACCCCTCTCCCTACCGCCCTTCCTCGCGTCGCTTCCCCGACCCCGTCCATCTGAGGGTCGAGGACGTTCCCGAGTACGCGCACCTGGCGGGCGAGGCCCGCGACCGGGCGGCCGACCTCACGCGCCGGGCCGCCGCACTGCGCGAGTCCGTGCTCCAGCAGGGCCAGTTGATCGACCGCGACGCGGTCTGGGAGCTCAAGCTCGAGGCCCTGGAGCTGATCCACGAGGTCCCGCTCGGCCCCGGACGGCGCGCCGCCTACAACGACTTCATCGCCGAGCACGGCGAAGCCCTCGAGGACCACGCCACCTGGTACGCGCTCGCCGAGCGGTACGGCCCCGACTGGCACACCTGGCCCGCGCCCCTGCGCGACCCCGCGTCGCCCCGATCCGCCCGCGCCCGCCGCGAGTTGATGGACCGCGTCGACTTCCACTGCCGTCTCGCCTGGCTCACCGACGCCCAGCTCGCGGCCGCGCAGCGCTCCGCGCGCGACGCGGGCATGGACATCGGCCTGGTGCACGACCTCGCGGTCGGCGTACATCCGGCCGGGGCCGATGCCTGGGCGCAGCAGCGGCACTTCGCCGCGGGCATGTCGGCCGGTGCCCCGCCGGACGCGTTCAACGCGCGCGGCCAGGACTGGGGCCTTCCGCCCTGGCGCCCCGACCGCCTCGCCGAGTCCGGATACGCCCCCTACCGCGCCCTCCTGCGCGGACTGCTCCGGCACGCGGGCGCGATCCGCATCGACCATGTGATGGGGCTCTTCCGGCTCTGGTGGGTCCCGGAGGGCCGCGCGCCCACCGAGGGAACGTACGTCCAGTACGACGCCGAAGCGATGCTCGCCGTCCTCGCCCTGGAGGCGCACCGCGCGGGCGCCCTCGTCATCGGCGAGGACCTCGGCACCGTAGAGCCGGGTGTCCGCGAGACCCTGCAGCGGCACGGCGTGCTCGGCACGTCCGTGCTCTGGTTCGAGCGGGACTGGGCCGGTACGGGACGGCCGCTGCCGCCCGAGCGGTGGCGCGCGGACTGCCTGGCCACCGCCACCACCCACGACCTGCCGTCCACAGCGGCCCGGCTCAGCGGCGAGCACGTCCAACTCCGCGACCGGCTCGGTCTGCTGACCCGCCCGGCGGCCGTGGAGCAGGCCGAGGCGGCGGCCGACGTGTCGGAGTGGCTCGGGCTGCTCTCCCGGCTCGGGCTGCTGCCCGGTGGCGGTGGCAACGAGCAGGAGGAGATCCGCGCCGTCCACCGCTTCCTGCGCGCCACCCCGGCCCGCATGATCGGCGTATGGCTGCCGGACGCGGTCGGCGACAGGCGCCCGCAGAATCTGCCCGGCACCTGGGAGCAGTACCCCAATTGGCGGCTGCCGATCGCCGACGCCGAAGGGCGCCCCGTCACCCTGGAGGAACTCGCCGCGTCGCCGCGCCTGCACGCGTTCATGGACGTGTTCACGGACGGGTTCCGCTCGCGCCGAAAGCCCCGTACGGCACCCCCGGGCGCGCGGCCCGTTTAGCCATTCGCTACGTTGGCACCGTGGACAAGAAGAACGCTCTGCGCGCCGGTGCCCTGGCTTCCGGTACGACGCTGATGATGCTGCTCATGTCGTCCCCCGCGCTCGCGTACATGCAGGACGACGGTGATGACCCGGGTCCGGGCCTGAGCGTGGTCGAGACGCTGGGTCTCTATGTCGTGGCGCCCATCGTGCTGTTCCTGGTGATCGCGGGCCTCGTCATGGTCGGTGACAAGTCCCGCAAGCAGGAGAAGCAGGGCTGACGCTTCACTTTCCGAGTTCTCCGTAGGGGGCTCTTCGTCGGCGCGTACGCGACACACGCGTACGTGCCGACGAAGAGCCCCCTACGCATGTCGTGGCACGTACGTCACGTACGTCACGGCCGCTCGGCCGTGAGATAACGCTGGACCGTCGGCCCGACCCATTCCGCGATCTCCTCGCCGGACAGCGCGACCGTCGGCGGGAAGCGCAGCACATAGCGGGTCAGCGCCATGCCGAGGATCTGCGAGGCGCAGAGCCCGGCCCGTTTCGGCGCGTCGGCGGGATCGGGGCAGACGCGGCGCGCGACCGGCAGCAGCTGGTCCCTGAAGATGCCCTGCATGCGCTCGGCGCCCGCCGTGTTCGTGATGCCGACGCGGAGCATCGCGGTCAGCACCCCGTCGTTCTCCCAGATGTCGAAGAAGTGGCTCACCAGGGCGCGCCCGACGTCCTCACGCGGCACCGCGGTGAGATCGGGCAGGCGCAGATCGATGGAGCAGGCCGCGGCGAACAGGCCCTCCTTGTTGCCGTAATAGCGCATCACCATCGACGGGTCGATCCGCGCGTCCTTGGCGATGGCGCGGATGGTGGCCCGTTCATAGCCGTCAGCGGCGAACCGCTCGCGGGCGGCGGCGAGGATCGCGCCGCGGGTCGCGTCGGAGCGGCGGGGCGGTGCCGCGACTTCCTCGGTCGCCCTGCTCGCCCTGCTCGTCTTGCTCGCCGCGGTCACTGGATCGGGTGCGCTTTCGGTCATGCCAACAAGCGTAGGCCAACATGTGTTGACAGTCCATGACGGCGGTTCTACGTTGGCCAACAAGCGTTGACCAACAGTTGTTGGCACAAGGAGGCCGCCATGAACGGAACCCAGACCCAGGACACCGTGATCGTCGTCGGCGCCGGCCCCACCGGGCTGCTGCTCGCCGGAGACCTGGCGGCCGCGGGCGTCCCCGTCACCCTCCTCGAAAAGCGGCCGCACGGGATCAGCAACCTCTCGCGCGCCCTGGTGCTGCACGCCCGCACCCTCGAACAACTCGACGCGCGCGGCCTCGCCGACGAACTGGAGGCCATGGGCAGGACGCTCGGCAGTCTGCGGTTCTTCGCCCGCCTCGACGTGGACTTCGGCGAGTTGCCCTCGCGCTACAACCACATCCTCGTCCTGCCGCAGTACGAGGTGGAGCGAGTCCTCGAACGGAGGGCGATCGCGGCCGGTGTCGACTTCCGGTACGGGAGCGAGGTCACCGGACTCACCCAGGACACGGATGGCGTGACCCTCGAAGTCCGGGGCCCCGGCGGCGGGTCGAGCACACTACGGGCGGCGTACGTCGTCGGCGCCGACGGGCTGCACAGCCCGGTCCGCGAGGCGATCGGCCTGCCCTTCCCCGGGAAGTCCGTGATCCGCTCGCTCGTCCTCGCCGACGTGAAGCTCGCCGAGAAGCCCGCGTCGATGCTCACCGTGAACGCCGCCGGTGACGCCTTCGCCTTCATCGCGCCCTTCGCCGACGGCTATTACCGCGTCATCGGCTGGAACCGCGCCCACGACGTCCCCGACAGCGAGCCCCTCGGCCTCGAAGAGGTCAAGGAGATCGCCCGGCTCGCGCTCGGCCGCGACTACGGCATGCATGACGCCCGCTGGATGTCCCGCTTCCACAGCGACGAGCGCCAGGCGCCCGCGTACCGGGTCGGCCGGGTCTTCCTCGCCGGGGACGCCGCGCATGTCCACACCCCGGCGGGCGGTCAGGGCATGAACACCGGCCTCCAGGACGCCGTGAACCTGAGCTGGAAGCTGGCGGCGGTGGTCAACGGCCGTGCGCCGGAAGGCCTGTTGGACACCTATCAGTCGGAGCGGCACCCCATCGGCAAGGCGGTCCTGCGCAGCAGCGGCGGGATCGTGCGGCTCGCGATGGTCAAGCGCCCGTGGTCGCGCGCGGGCCGTGCCGTGCTCGCGTCCTTCATCGGCGCCGTGCGCCCGGTCCGCGACAAGGCGATCGGCCAGATCAGCGGCATCGGCTACACCTACCCCGCCCCGAAGGGCGCCCACCGCATGGCCGGACACCGCGCTCCGGACATCGCGCTCAAGGAGGGGCGGCTCTACGAGGTCCTGCGCGAGGGCGAGTTCGTACTGATCGTCCCGGAGGGCGCTGACGCGGAGTACGGCGCGGGGCGTGCCGTCGTGACGCACTGGACGAGCGGGCGGCGTACGACCGTTCTCGTCCGTCCTGACGGGTACGTGGCGTGGGCTGCGGACGAGGTGGACGCGGGTGCGGGTGCGGTGCGGGCGGCGCTGGGGGAGTGGGGCGCGGCGGCGTGACGGCGGCGCACGAGGCGTACCGTTCAGTCAATTGTTCAGTCCACCTTCAAAGAACCCTCGAAAAGATTCGATGGACCTGATGGGTGAGGAGGTGTGACGGTAGCCCCACAACCAACCAAGAGATCCCCGCCGGGTGGTGGAGAGAGACCAGGGATATCAGTGACGGTCCTGGACCGGACGACCTCCATCCATGCCGCGTCGACGCCGAGCAAGGCGCCGCACCGGGCCGCACGCCCCATAGGCACCGGCCTCGCCCTCGCGGCGCTCGCCACCGTCGTCTGGTCGGGCAGCTTCGTCACCTCGCGGGCCCTGGCCGACAGCGTGCCGCCCATTCAGCACGCGTTCTGGCGCTGGATCATCGCGATCGCGGTGGTGGCGCCGTTCGCCGCGCGGCAGACATGGCGGCAGCGGGCCCTGCTCCGGGGGCACCTGCGCTTCCTGCTCCTCGCCTCCCTCCTCGGCGTCACCATCTACAACACCCTGGTCAACCAGGCGGGCGTCACCACCACCGCGGGCAACATGGGCATGATCATGGCGGCGTCGCCGGTCCTGATGGCGGTGTACGAACGACTCGGCGGCGCGAAGCTCGGGGCGCGGCGCGTGACGGGCATGCTGATCGCCTGCGCGGGCGTCCTGGTCCTGGTCTCCGGGGGATCTCTCGCCATGGACTTCGCGGTGGGTGACCTGTGGGTGATCGCGGGCGCCGTCGCCTTCGGCTCGTACAGCGCGCTGCTCAAGCGCAAGCCGACGGAGATCGGCGGACTGCCGTTCCTCTTCGCGACGTTCACGCTCGGCGCGCTGATGCTGCTTCCGGTGTTCGTGGCCAGCTATGTGCTCCAGGGCGGCTTCGAGCCCACCCTCGGGACGGTGTCCCCGCTCCTGTACGTCGGTGTCGTCTCGTCCGCGATCGCCTTCTTCGCCTGGAACAAGGCCATCTCGATCATCGGCGCCGCCCGCGCGGGGGTCATCTACTACCTCCAGCCGGTGTGCGTCGCCCTGCTCTCCTTCGCGCTGCTCGGCGAGGCGATGGGGTGGCTCCAGGTGATGTGCATGGGGCTGATCCTGGGCGGGGTCGTGCTCGGCTCGGCGCGTACGAAGTAGGGGGCGCGTCCGGTGGGATCACCTCTCCTGACCAGTCGGTACGTTGACTCCATGAGCGAGTGGGACATCAAGAAACTGCAGATCCTGCGTACGTTGAGCGAGCGGGGCACGGTCACCGCGACGGCGCGGACGCTGCAGATGACGCCGTCGGCGGTGTCGCAGCAGCTGTCCAACCTCGCGAAGCAGCTGGGGGTGCCGCTCCTGGAGGCGCACGGGCGGCGGGTCCGCCTGACGGACGCGGCACATCTGGTGCTCCGGCACGCGGAAGCGGTCTTCGCCCAGCTGGAGCGTGCGGACGCGGAGTTGGCGGCGTACGCGCAGGGCGAGGCGGGGGAGGTGCGGGTCGGCGCCTTCTCGACCGCGGTGCCCGCACTCGTGGTCCCCGCGGTGCGGGAGCTGCGGGCCGCGGCGCCCGGGATCTCGGTGCGGGTCCGTGAGGCGGAGGCGGCACAGGCGTACGAGCTCCTTGCCGCGGGCGAGGTGGACGTCGCCCTCTCCCTGGCGGTGACGGCGCCGGCGCCCGGGGACGCGGACACGCGCTTCACGCGGGAGTCGCTCCTCGCGGATCCGCTGGACGTGGCGCTGCCCGGCGACCATCCGCTGGCGGCGGCCGAGGGGCTCCGGCTCGCGGATCTGGCCGGGGAGCCGTGGATCTTCGGGGGCAGCGGTCCCTGGTCGGAGATCACGCGTGCGGCGTGCGAGGGAGCCGGATTCACGCCGGAGCAGGCGCATTCAGCCTCCGGCTGGACGGCGATCCTCGCGATGGTGGAGGCGGGGATGGGGGTGGCCCTCGTCCCGCGCATGGCGGCGGTCCGCCGCGACGACGTGGCGATGCGCGAGCTGACCGCGGACCGGCCGCGGCGGCATGTGGTGGCGGCGGTGCGCCGCGGGGCGGCGGGGGGCGCCGCGGTGAGCAGGGTGCTTGGGGCGTTGCGGGGGGCGGCGGACCCTGGCTGAGAGCCTCCGCACGGCCGCGTGCGGTCTCGAAGTCGGAAGGAGCTGCTCAACCACCTTTCGGCGAGGCGTCATTGAGTCGTATCCATCCGAAAATGCCCGCCGGGCGCCCATGGCAAAATCAGCGGGTGCAGATAGGGATGCTGGGCCCATTCGAGGTGCGTACCGACGACGGTGGCCTGGCCGACGTGCCGGGTGCGCGGCTGCGCGGGCTGTTGATCGCCCTCGCGCTCAGGCCGGGGCAGGCCGTGCCGAAGGCGTCGCTCGTCGACTGGATCTGGGGAGAGCACCCGCCCGCCGACGCGGCGAACTCCTTGCAGCGCTTGGTTTCCCGGCTGCGCAAGGTCCTGCCGGGTGGCGTGGTCGAGGGGCAGACCGACGGCTACCGGCTGAGGGTCGAGCCCGACGCCGTCGACGCCGTGCGGTTCGAACGTCTCGTCGTCGCGGGCCGGGCTACCGGCACCGAGGACGGTCCCCGGCGGGTGCGGCTGCTGCACGAGGCCATCGGGCTCTGGCGCGGTGCGGCGATGCAGGACGTCGGTCTGCAGGACAGCGCCGCGTTCGACGCCGCGATCGTCCGCCTCGAAGGGCTGCGCCTGACCGCCACGGAGGATCGGGCCGACGCTGAGGTCGCTCTCGGGCGCGGCGCGGAGATGGTCACGGAGCTGACCGACCTGGTGGCCGCGCATCCACTGCGGGAACGGCTCGTCGCCGCGCTGATACGCGCCCTCGCCGCGGCCGGTCGTGACAGCGAGGCGCTCCTTGTCCACCAGCGTGCCCGGGAGGCCCTGTCCGACGCACTGGGCGTCGACCCCTCGCCGGAGCTCGCCGCCCTGCACGTCGCCCTGTTGCGGGGCGAGTTGGGGCAGAGGCAGGAGAGCCGTAAGACCAACCTGCGTGCCGAGCTGACCACCTTCGTCGGCAAGGAGGCCGATGTCGCCGCCGTCCGCGAGCTGATCGCCGAGCACCGGCTCACCACCGTGATCGGACCCGGCGGCTCGGGCAAGACCAGGCTGGCCACGGAGACCGCGCGCACGCTGCTCGGCGACCTGCCGGACGGGGTCTGGCTCGTGGAACTCGCGGCCATCGGCGCGGACGGCGACGTGGCACAGTCGACGCTCGCCGGTCTCGGCCTGCGGGACGCCCTGCTCGGCGGCGCCCCGAACGCGGAGCTGACGGACCGGCTCATCGCCGCGATCCGCGAACGGGACACGCTGCTGATCCTGGACAACTGCGAGCACGTGATCGAGTCGGCTGCGGTGTTCGCCCACCGGATGCTGGGGGAGTGCAGAGGGCTGCGGATCCTGGCGACGAGCCGGGAGCCGCTCGGCATCACCGGGGAGGCGCTGTGGCCGGTCGAGCCGCTCGCCCTGCCCGAGGAGGGCGCGGGCCCGGCGGAGATCGAGTCCTCACCCGCCGTGCAGCTCCTTCGGGACAGGGCCGGGGCGGTGCGCAGGGACCTCGCGGCCGACGCCCGCACGCTGTCGACGATGGTGCGCGTCTGCCGGGCCCTCGACGGGATGCCGCTGGCGATCGAACTGGCCGCGGCCAGCCTGCGCACGATGTCCGTCGATCAGCTCGCCCACCGGCTCGACGACCGGTTCCGCCTCCTCACCAGCGGCAGCCGGACCGCGCTGCCCCGGCACAAGACGCTGCGTGCGGTGGTCGACTGGAGCTGGGACCTGCTCACCGACGCCGAACGGACGGTGCTGCGCAGGCTCTCGGTGTTCTCCGGCGGGGCGAGCCCGGAAGCGGCCGAACGGGTCTGCGCGGGCCGTGCGGGTGAGGGCGTCGAGCGGGAGCAGGTGCTCGAACTGCTCACCGCGCTGACCGAGAAGTCGCTCCTGGTCGCCGATGCCGGAAGCACCCCGCGCTACCGCATGATCGGCACGATCAAGGAGTACGCCGGGCACCGGCTCGCGGAGGCGGG
Organism: Streptomyces sp. NPDC055239; assembly: GCF_053606205.1. Taxonomy (NCBI): domain Bacteria; kingdom Bacillati; phylum Actinomycetota; class Actinomycetes; order Kitasatosporales; family Streptomycetaceae; genus Streptomyces; species Streptomyces sp. NPDC055239. The sequence goes on from NZ_JBSGRD010000002.1 coordinate 425,248, forward strand.
GGAGTCGGAGTCGGCGCGCCACGCGCATCTCGCCCACTTCACCGAACTCACCGAGACCGCGGAGCCGCATCTTCGCCGAGCCGAGCAACTGGAGTGGCTCGCCGCGCTCGACGCCGAGCACGACAACATCAACGCGGCGATGCGCGGCGCGCTCGCGGCGGGCGAGGCGCAGGCTGCGATGCGCCTCGCGGCGAGCACGGGCTGGTACTGGTGGCTCGCGGGGCACAGAACAGAGGGCATCGAGCTGATCACCGCGGCCACCAGGACGCCGGGCGAGGTGACCGACGAGGTCAGGGCCATGGCGTACCTGCTGGTCGTGCTGTTCGTGAGCTCCGGCCGTGGCGACGCGCAGGAGGCCGCGGAGTCCATCAACAAGGCGCACCGGTTCAGCCGGCTCAGCCGGAACGGCTCCCCGCTGCTCGAGCTCGTGACCGCGATGGAACGCATGCTGCACGGGACCGACGCGGCCCTGTCCGCGTTCGAACCGCTGCTCGACAGCGAGGACCCATGGGTGCGTGCCCTCGCCCGGCTGCACATGGGCAAGTCGCGCATCATGCTCGGCCACGGCGGAAGGGACGCGGACGCACACCTTGAGACGGCGCTCGCCGAGTTCCGGGAGCTCGGCGAACGGTTCGGGATCTCCTTCGCCCTGAGCGAGCTGGCGGACCGGATCGCCGTGCGCGGTGAGTTCACCGGTGCGTGCGCGTACTACGAGCAGGCAGTCGCGGTCGTCACCGAGGTCGGTGCCACCGAGGACGTCATCAGGTTGCGGTCGTTGCAGGCGCGGCTGTACCGGCTGCTCGGCGACGAGGACGCCTGCGCGGCGGCCATCGCCGAGGCGCAGCGGTGCGCGGAGCGGGTCACCTGGCCGAACGCGCTGGCCGAGCTCGCCCTCGCGAGGATGGACATCGCCCGGTGGGGCGGCGACACCGAGGAGGCGCGCCGCCAACTCGGTGTCGTAACGGCCCTGCTGGGCGACGAAGCGGAGGGGGCGAACATCCGCGTGATCACGCAGGACGTGCTCGGCTACCTCGCCGACGACCTGGGCGAGGCCCGGGATCACCGCGCCGCGGCCTGCGAGGCGGCGTCCGACGCGGGGCACGAGATGCTGATCGCCCATGTGCTCGTGGGGGTCGCGGACCTGGCACTGCGCCGCGACGAGCCCGAGCAGGCCGCGCGTCTCCTCGCGGCGAGCGCGGGCGTACGAGGCCTGCGGGACCGTTCGAGTCCCGACGTGGCCCGGATCGAGCAGACCGCGCGGAGCCGCCTCGGCGACGCGCGGTACGCCGAGGCGGCGGAGGAGGGGACGCGGACCAACTGGTCCCGTCTTGTCGAGATCACGCTCGCTCCCTGAGAGCCGAACGTGTGGTCACGCCCGCTTCTTGAACGTGGAGACCGCCCACACGTACCCGACGAGGGCGAGCCCGACGCACCAGACGACGGCCGTGATCGCGTCGCCGCTCGACGGGTTGCCCGCAAGCAGCCCGCGAAGCGTCTCGATGATCGGGGTGAAGGGCTGGTACTCCGCGAACTGCCGCACGCCGGCCCCCATCGTGTCCGCGGGGACGAACGCGCTGCTCAGGAAGGGCAGCATGATCAGCGGCACGGTGGCGAAGCCCGCCGACTCCACCGACTTCGCGGCGAGACCGAGGGCGACGGTGAGCCAGCTGGTCGAGAAGCTGAGCAGCAGGACGAGACCGAGTACGCCGAGCCAGTCGAGGGCGCTCGCCGCCGGGTCGAACCCCATCGCGAAGGCCACCGCGACGATGGCCGCGCAGGCCACCAGGCAGCGCACGGTGGTGACGACGACGTGCCCGGTCATCATGGCGCCGCGGGACACGTCCATGGTCTTGAACCGGTTGATGATGCCCTTCGTCATGTCGTCGTTCACGGCCGCCGACGTGGCCCCGAGGCCGTAGCTGATGGCCATCACGAGCAGACCCGGCGTGGCGTAGTCGATGTAGTTCTCACCGACGCTGAACGCGCCGCCGAACACCTTGACGAACATCAGCATCATCACGATCGGGAACAGGACCGCGTTGAACACCGTGGTCGGGTTCCGCATGGTGTGCTTCAGATTGCGGCGCAACATGATCGCCGAATCGGCCAGTGAGGTCGAGAAAGCAGCTGTCCGGACAGTACTCACAGTGCGGCCGCCTTCGTGCTCGTGTTCGTGCTCGGGCTCGTGCTTGTGCTCGGGCCCGTGTTCTCGGTCAGGGCGAGGAAGACGTCGTCGAGGTCCGGTGTCTGCACGGAGAACTCCGCCGCGTTGAGCTCATGTTCGTCGAGCCGGTCGAGGAGGGCCTTCAGCGACCTCGACTCACCGTCGCTCGGCACCCGCAGGGTCAGCTCCTCGTCGTCCCGCGTGGACCCGGCCAGAATCCGCGCCGCGACGTCGAGTTCGTGGAGCTCGGCGAACCGGAGCCGGACATGGGTGCCGGGGATCTGCCGCTTGAGCTCCTCGGGGGTGCCCTCGGCGACGAGGCGGCCCCGGTCGAGTACCGCGATCCGGTCGGCGAGCTGGTCGGCCTCGTCGAGGTACTGGGTGGTGAGGAAGATGGTGGTGCCCTCGGCGACGAGCTCGCGGACGATTCCCCACATCGTGCGCCTGCTGCGCGGGTCGAGGCCCGTCGTCGGCTCGTCCAGGAAGATGATCTGCGGGTTGCCGACCAGCGTCATCGCCAGGTCCAGCTTGCGGCGCATACCGCCGGAGTAGGTCGCCGTCATCTTGTCCGCCGACTCCGCCAGGTCGAACCGTTCGAGGAGCCCCGCGACCACCCGGTCGCCGGAGCGCACGCGCTTGAGGTCCGCCATGAGGCGCAGGTTCTCCCGGCCCGAAAGGAGCTCGTCCACCGCGGCGAACTGACCGGTCACGCCGATGGACGCGCGCACCTGCCTGGTCGCGGTCGCCACGTCGTGCCCGGCGACGCGCACCGTCCCGGCGTCGGCCTTGAGCAACGTCGCCAGGACGTTCACCGTGGTCGTCTTGCCCGCCCCGTTCGGGCCGAGCATCGAATAGACCGACCCCGCGGCGACTTCGAAGTCGATGCCGTCGAGGACGACCTTGTCGCCGTATGCCTTGCGCAGTCCCGCGACTGCGATTGCGCTTGCCGAATTCTTCATGTCCCCACCGTGGCCACGGGCGCTGTCACGCACCTGTCACCCCGCTGACATGGCCCCTGACACGGCCACTGGCAGGGCTACTGACACGGCCCACCCGATTGCCTCAGGGCAATCGGGTGGGCCGCGTCCTGCGACTACGGGAGCGCTACGCGTCCGCCGCCTGCGCCCGCAGCGCCCGCTCCACGCCCGCACGGGATTCCGTGATCAAGCGGCGCAGGGCCGCCGACGGGTCCGCGGAGGCGAGCCACGCGTCCGTCGCGTCCAGGGTCGCCTGCGACACCTGGAGCGAGGGGTAGAGGCCCACCGCGATCTGCTGCGCCATCTCGTGCGAGCGCGAGTCCCACGCGCCCTTGACCGCCGCGAAGAACTTCTCCGTGTACGGGGCGAGGAGTTCGCGCTGGTCGGTCTGGATGAAGCCGCTGATCACGGACTCCTGGATCGAGTTCGGGAGCTTGTCGGACTCCACGACCGAGGCCCAGGCCTCCGCCTTCGCCTCCGCCGTGGGCCGCGCAGCGCGCGCCGCCGCCACGTGCCGCTCGCCCGCGGACGTCTTGTCGCGCTCCAGCTCCGCCGCGATCCCGGCCTCGTCGAGCCGTCCCGTCGCCGCGAGCCGGTGCACGAAGGCCCAGCGCAGCTCCGTGTCCACGGCGAGGCCCTCGATCGACTGCTTCCCGGAGAGCAGCCCCTCCAGGAGGTCGAGCTGCTCGTCCGTACGCGCCGCCGAAGCGAACGCACGCGCCCACGCCAGCTGGTGGTCGCCGCCGGGCTCCGCCGAGCGCAGGTGCGAGAGCGTCGCGTCCGTCCAGCGGGAGAGCGCCTCCTCGCGACCGGACGGGGCCGCGTACAGCTCGAGGGCCATCTTCACCTGGCGGTGCAGGGACTGGACGACCCCGATGTCCGACTCCTTGGCGATACCGGACAGGACGAGGGACAGATACTCCCGCGTGGGGAGTTCCGCGTCCCGCGTCATGTCCCACGCCGACGCCCACGAAAGGGCGCGCGGCAGCGACGCCTCGAAGTCACCGATGTGCTCGGTGACGAACGCGAGCGACTCCGCGTCGAGACGGACCTTCGCGTACGAGAGGTCGTCGTCGTTCAGGAGGATCACCGCGGGACGCGCGCGGCCCACAAGATCGTCCACCGACGTCAGTTCGCCGTCCACGTCCAGCTCCACGCGGTCCGTGCGGAGGAGCTTGCCGCTGTCGTCGTCGAGGTCGTACAGGCCGATCGCGATCCGGTGCGGGCGCAGCGTCGGCTCGCCCTTCGCGCCCGTCGGGAGGGCAGGGGCCTCCTGCTTCACGGCGAACGACGTGATCTTGCCGGAGGTGTCGACGTCCACGACAGGGCGCAGGACGTTGATGCCCGCCGTCTGAAGCCACTTCTTCGACCAGGTCTTGAGGTCGCGCCCGCTGGTCTCCTCAAGGGCGCCGAGCAGGTCGGACAGGCGCGTGTTCCCGAACGCGTGCGCCTTGAAGTAGGCCTGCACGCCCCGGAAGAACTCGTCGTCGCCGACGTACGCCACGAGCTGCTTGAGGACGCTCGCGCCCTTCGCGTACGTGATGCCGTCGAAGTTGACCAGGACGTCGTCCAGGTCCTGGATGTCGGCCATGATCGGGTGCGTGGACGGCAGCTGGTCCTGGCGGTACGCCCATGTCTTCATGGAGTTGGCGAACGTCGTCCAGGACTGCGGCCAGCGCGAGTTCTCCGCGTACGCCTGGCAGGCGATGGACGTGTACGTGGCGAACGACTCGTTCAGCCAGAGGTCGTTCCACCACTCCATCGTCACCAGGTCGCCGAACCACATGTGGGCCAGCTCGTGGAGGATGGTCTCCGCGCGCGTCTCGTACGCCGCGTCCGTCACCTTCGAACGGAACACGTACTGGTCGCGGATGGTCACCGCGCCCGCGTTCTCCATCGCGCCCGCGTTGAACTCCGGCACGAAGAGCTGGTCGTACTTGGCGAAGGGGTACGCGTAGTCGAACTTCTCCTGGAACCAGTCGAAGCCCTGCCGCGTGACCTCGAAGATCGCGTCCGAGTCGAGGAACTCCGCGAGCGAGGGGCGGCAGTAGATGCCGAGCGGAACCGACTGGCCGCCAGGACCCTCGTACGAGCTGTGGACCGAGTGATACGGACCGACGATGAGCGCCGTGATGTACGTCGAGATGCGCGGCGTGGGCTCGAAGACCCAGACGTCACCGCTGGGCTCGGGCGTCGGCGAATTCGAGATGACCGTCCAGCCGGACGGCGCCTTCACGGTGAACCGGAACGTCGCCTTGAGATCGGGCTGTTCGAAGGACGCGAAAACGCGGCGCGCGTCAGGGACCTCGAACTGCGTGTAGAGATAGGCCTGTTGGTCGACCGGGTCGACGAACCGGTGCAGTCCCTCACCCGTGTTGGTGTAGTCGCAGTCGGCGACCACCCGCAGCTCGTTCGGCCCCGCCTCCAGGTGCTTCAGCGCGATGCGCGAGTCACGGAAGACGGCGGCCACGTCCAGCGAGTGGCCGTTCAGGACGGCCTCGTGGACCGCGGGGGCCACCAGGTCGATGAAGGTCTCGGCGCCCGCCTCCGCGGAGTCGAAGCGCACCGTGGTCACCGACCGGTAGGTGCCGCCCTCCTGGGCGCCGGAGAGATCGAGGTCGATCTCGTACGAGTCAACGGTGAGCAGCTTCGCCCGCTGCTGCGCCTCTTCGCGGGTCAGATTCGTGCCGGGCACGCGGTCATCTCCTCAGGAACGTCAGGTACGACTTGTGGCGTTTCCAGCCATCCTTCCACGTGGGTCCACGGGCATGGCGAGGCATCGGCCACCGGCCGCCGGGCGGGATTGTTCGCAGGCTGCCGTGCCGCTAACATCCGCGCGTCGGCTCACGCCCCGGGGGGAGCGTTCATGAGACCCAGACCATTGCCGCGATTACCAGGATTGCGACGATTACCCGGCGCGGGGTGTGCCCCGTGATCGACGTGCTCATCGTGGGAGCCGGGATCGGCGGGCTCACCACCGCGCTCAGTCTGCACGCGGCGGGGATCGGGGTGCGGGTCGTGGACGCGGTCGACTCGCTGCGGCCCGTCGGGGTCGGCATCAACCTTCTCCCGCACGCGGTGGGCGAGCTGACGGAACTCGGCCTGGGCGCCGAACTGGCCGCCACGGGCATACCGACCGCCGGGGTGCTCCACTTCGACCGGCACGGCAACCACATCTGGGGCGAGCCGTTCGGGCTCGCCCGCGGCCACCACTGGCCGCAGTACTCCTTGCACCGGGGCGCGCTCCAGCTGATCCTCCTCGAAGCGGTGCGCGAACGCCTCGGCGACAACGCTGTCCAGACCGGTACGGCGTACGTACGGCACTCCGACGGGGAGGGGGCCGGGGTGGTGCGGGTGACCCTGCGGGACGTGTGGCGAGGGCGGGAGTTCGTCGTGCCGGTGCGGGCCCTGGTCGGGGCCGACGGCCTGTACTCGGCGGTGCGGTCCTGCCTGCATCCCGGGGAGGGGCCGCCGCTGTGGAACGGCGTCCGCATGTGGCGGGGCGTCACCGAGTGGGAGCCGGTGCTCGGCGGCAGGACGATGGCGATCGCGGGCAGCAACGCGGCCACGAAGCTCGTCGTCTACCCGATCTCGCGGGAGGCGGAGGTACGGGGGCGGGCGCTGCTCAACTGGGTGGCCGAGGTGCGGTATCCGGTGCACCACCACGGGGCGCAGGGCCCAGCGGACTGGAACCGTTCGGGACGCCTGTCCGACGTGCTTCCGCACTTCTCCGGATGGCGGATCGGGGACCTGGACGTGCCCGCGCTGCTCGCGGCGACCGGATCGACGGGGCGGATCCTGGAGTACCCGATGGTGGACCGGGACCCACTGCCCTGGTGGGGCCGCGGCCCCGTGACCCTGCTCGGCGACGCGGCCCATCCGATGTACCCCGTGGGGTCGAGCGGCGGCTCGGAGGCGGTGCTCGACGCGCGGGTGCTCGCGCGCTGCTTGGCCCTTGCCGGGGTGGACCGGGTGGCTGGGCTGCGGGCCTATGAGGCGCAGCGGTGGGGGCCGGCCAATGCGGTTGCCCTCGCCAATCGGGCGATGCCGGTGGACGAGGTGTTGCGGGTGGTGGCCGAGCGGGCCCCTGAGGGGTTCGCTCGGGTGGAGGACGTTTTGACGAGGGAGGAGTTGGCGGGGTTGGGGGAGGGGTATCGGCGGATGCGGGGGTATTGGTAGCGGTTCTTTCCCCAACCCCGCCCCTTCCCGCGAACCCGCTCGGCGCGGGGGCCAAAACCCAGCCCCTCCGGCGTTTGAGGAGCGGGGTCTGGGGCGGAGCCCCAGGTAGGCCCGGGGCGCAGGCACGGTTTTCGGGAAGGGGCGGGGTTGGGGAAAGCAACGTCTGAATTCCGCCAGCCCCCACCCACCCGCACGCGCGAAGCTCGGCACATGAACACGACCACGAACCTGGCTTACACCCCCCGCCCCATCACCCCCACCACCCTCAAGCAACTCCGCGACACAGACGACGCAGGCCGCCCCTGCGCCCCCTACGTCGACAGCGAAGGAGGCGACCCCCTCCGCTGCTGCCTGCGCCCCATCGCCCCCGGCGACCACGTCGCCCTCGTCTCGTACGCCCCCCTGCGCCGCTGGGCCGAGGAGACCGGCGCCACCCCCGGCGCCTACGACGAGCAGGGGCCCGTCTTCATCCACGCCGAGGAGTGCGAGGGCCCGGCGCAGAGCAGCGAGGAGTACCCCTTCGCGCGCCCCGGCGCCCTGCGCACCCTCCGCCGCTACAACGCCCAAGGCCACATCACCGGCGGCCGCCTGCTGGAGATCCCGGACCCGGCGACGGAAGGCTTCGACGCCGCCTTCGCGGAGGCCTTCGCCGACCCGGAGGTCGCCCTCGTGCACGTCAGAGCAGTCGAGTACGGCTGCTTCCTCTTCGAGGTCCGCCGCCCTTAGGCAACCGCCCCCACCGCCCGCGCGAACGCCCGCACCCGCTCCGTCTCCGCGTCCCCGCGCCACACCATCCCGAGCACCGAATCCGGCAGCCCCTCCACCGGCACGAACGTGACGTCACGCCGCCCGTGGTACTCCGCCGTGGGGCGGCACAGCAGCATCGCCCCGCGCTCGGCGGCGACCAGCGTCAGCCCCTCCTGGAGGGTGCGCACTCGCGGCGCGGTCGTGGGCGCGGCCGACGTCGACGGAGCCTGCGCCGCGCGCCAGTACGCGGGCGCGGGAGCCGTCGCGGAGATCAGCGGGGTCCCGGCCAGCTCGTCCGCGTGCAGCGCCGCACGGCCCGCGAAGGGATGACGTACCGAGACCGCGACCGTCTGCTGCTGGCGGGAGAAGAGCGGGCCGAGCACCAGATCCGGTTCCTCGACGGGCAGCAGCACGATCGCCGCGTCCACGTCCCCGTGCCGTACCGCCCCGAAGGGATCCGCGAACGGCACCTCCACGATCTCCGTCACACAGCCCGGATGCCGCTCCTGGAAATCGGTGATCGCCCCCATCAACCGTGCGTCCACCGTCCCCTGGAAGCCGATCCGCAGCCGCCCCGTGACTCCCCGCGCCGACTCCCGCGCCGCGTCCACCGTGGCGCTCAACGTCTCGTACGCCGGGCGCAGTTCGGCCAGAAATCGCATCCCCGCCGGAGTCAGCCGCACCCGCCGGCTCGACCGCTCCACGAGCCTCGTGCCGATCCGCCGCTCCAGATCCCGCAGCAACTGGCTTACGCGGCTCTGCGAGACGTAGAGCCGCTCGCCCGCACGGCCGAAGTGCAGTTCGTCGGCGAGCGCGATGAAGCATTCCAGCTCCCGAATCTCCAGCACCTGCGCCCCCTCATCCATGAGCCATCCATGAGCCTCGCTCATTCAAGGATGAGATCTTCGCCGTTGTTCCCCAGGGGCGCCCGGCGAAGGCTTGACCTCATGAAAGACCTCGTGAAAGACCTCCCCCAGCGCTCCCTGCCCCTACCCCTGTCCGTCCTCACCGTCGCCGCCACCACCTTCTCCGTCGTCACCACGGAAATGCTGCCGGTCGGCCTCCTCACCTCGCTCTCCTCCGGGCTCGGAGTGTCCGACGGCACCGCGGGCCTGACCGTCACGCTTCCCGGAGTGGTCGCGGCACTCGCAGCGCTGCTGCTTCCGGTCGCCGTGCGGCGCGCCGACCGGCGGACGGTGCTGTGCGTCCTGATGGTCCTGCTCGCCGCCGCCAACCTCCTCTCCGCGCTCGCGCCCGCCTTCGGCGTGCTGCTCGCCGCGCGGGTCCTTGTGGGGGTCTGCATCGGGGGCGTGTGGGCGATCGCGGCCGGGCTCGGCGTACGGCTCGTGCGTGAGGAGTCGGCGGGGCGGGCCACCACGGTGATCTTCAGCGGGATCGCGGTGGCGTCCGTGCTCGGCGTCCCCGCCGGTACGTTCCTCGGCGAACTCGCGGGCTGGCGCTGGGCGTTCGCGGTGATGGGCGCGTTCGCGCTCGCGGTCACCGGGCTGCTCGCGGCGGCGCTTCCCGCGCTGCCCGCTTCGGCGGCCGTACGGCTCACCGCGTTCCCCGAGCTGCTGCGGAACGTCCGGCTGCGGGCGGGCCTCGTTGTGGTGCTGCTCCTGGTGACCGGGCACTTCGCCGCGTACACCTACGTCCGCCCCGTCCTGGAGCGCGTTCCCGACCTGGGCGCCGGGCTGATCAGCGGCCTGCTCCTCGTGTACGGGATCGCGGGCATCGTCGGCAACTTCGCGGGCGGCGCGTTCGCGGCCCGCGATCCGCGCCGTGCGCTGCTCGCCATCTCCGCCACGCTTGCCGCCGTGGTCCTGCTGCTCGGCCCCGCGGGCGGCTCGCTCCTCGCGTCGGTGGCGCTGCTCGTCGCGTGGGGCCTGGCTTACGGCGGGGTCTCCGTCTCGGCACAGGCCTTGATACTCGCCGCCGCGCCCCACGCCCGTGAGGCGGCGTCGGCGCTCTTCGCCGGGGCGTTCAACGCGGCGATCGCCCTGGGCGCGCTGACCGGCGGCCTGGTGGCGGACGGCTTCGGGACGACGGAGGTCCTGTGGCTCGGGGGCGGTCTCGCCGCCCTTGCCCTGCTCGTCGTGGGGTATGCGAAGGGGGCGGGCACCGAACAACGGTGCCCGCCCCCATCCGCGTAAGACCTCAGCTCATGAACTTCAGCCCTTGAGCTCGGCCGCCACCAGCTCCGCGATCTGCACCGCGTTCAGGGCGGCGCCCTTGCGGAGGTTGTCGTCGGAGATGAAGAAGGCCAGGGCGTTCTCCGCGGTCTCGTCGTTGCGGATACGGCCCACGAAGGCGTCGTCCTTGCCCGCTGCGACCAGCGGGGTCGGGACGTCCGTGAGGACGACGCCCTCGGCCGACGCGAGGATCTCGGTGGCGCGCTCGGCGCTCAGCGGACGCTCGAAACGGGCGTTGACCTGGAGGGAGTGACCGGTGAAGACCGGCACGCGGACGCAGGTGCCGGAGACCTTGAGGTCCGGGACCTCGAGGATCTTGCGGGATTCGTTGCGGAGCTTCTGCTCCTCGTCGGTCTCGTTCAGACCGTCGTCGACGATGGAGCCCGCCATCGGAAGGACGTTGTACGCGATCGGCGCGACGTACTTGTTCGACGCGGGGAACTCGGTGGCCGAGCCGTCGTGCGTGAGCTTGGGCGCGTCGTCGCCGACCTTCTTGACCTGCTCGAAGAGCTCGTCGACACCGGCGAGGCCCGAGCCGGACACGGCCTGGTACGTCGCCACGACGAGCGCGGTGAGACCGGCCTCAGCGTGCAGCGGCTTCAGGACCGGCATGGCAGCCATCGTCGTGCAGTTCGGGTTGGCGATGATGCCCTTGGGGCGGTCCGCGATCGCGTGCGGGTTGACCTCGGAGACGACCAGCGGGACCTGGGGGTCCATCCGCCAGGCCGACGAGTTGTCGATCACGACGGGACCCTGCGACGCGACCTTCTCGGCGAGCGCCTTCGATGTGGCGCCACCCGCCGAGAACAGGACGATGTCAAGGCCGCTGTAGTCGGCCGTGGAGGCGTCCTCGACCGTCACACCGTCGAGGGTCGAGCCGGCCGAGCGGGCCGATGCGAACAGGCGCAGCTCGTCGATCGGGAAGTCCCGCTCGACGAGGATCTTGCGCATGACCGTGCCGACCTGACCGGTGGCTCCGACGATTCCGACCTTCACAGGGATGTCCTCCGTATGTGCATGGGCATAGGCGTTGGCCTGTGCGTTCCATCATGCGTCTGTCCACGGTCACCTTGTCCAATCCATTGTCCGGAGTTCGGGATGTCACATTTCCGCGCACCTTGATCGAACCCGGATCGGACCTGGATCGAACGTTCCGGGCGCCCCCTGCGTCGTAGAAGAAACGCGGGGACGGGAGGGGTGTCTTGCTGCGCGGAAGAACGCGACGGGACAGGCAGGACCATCGGGACCACATAGAACGGCCGGATCCGCTCGACGCGGCCCAGGAGGACCGGGTGCGGGCGGTGCTCGCGCTCGGCGGAGTGCCGTACGCCGATCTGCCCGACGGCGTCCAGCAGGTCAGGCTCAAACTCCTGGAGCGGGCGGCGGACGGGCACGACGCGCCACGTGACGTGTCCGCCTGGGCGGCGGTCGTCGCCTCCAACCTCGCCATGGACTGGCACCGGGCGCGCCGCAGGCAGGAGCGGCTCGGGGAGCGGCTCGCCGTGCTGTGGCGGGAGGCCACGGACGAGGACGGGGCGGAGTCGAGGGCGCTGTCCATGGCGGTGACCCAGGGTCTCGACGCGCTGCCCGACACCCAGCGGCAGGTCGTCGTCCTGCGTTTCTACGCCGATCTGCCGGTGCGGGCGATAGCCGACGAGCTCGGCATCCCGGAGGGCACGGTCAAGAGCAGGCTGCATACGGCGGTACGGGTGCTGCGGACGCGGCTGCACGAGGGCGAGGTGGTGTGACGGTGGCGAAGGACAAGCTGGCCAAGGACGAGTACGACGCGCACGACCCGCTGATGCTCGCCCTCACGGACGAGCCCGCGCCCGCGGCCTTCGGCCGTGACCCGGAGCTCGCCGCGGAGCATGCCGCGGCTGTGGCGGACGTCGCACTGCTCCGGGAGCACATCGGGGCGGCGGGCCGGGCGCTTGCGGCTCCGGAGCCGGAGCCGGTACCGGCGTTCGAGCGGGTGGTCGCCGTACGCCCTGCCGGTGTCCGGCGGCGGCGGCGCCTGGCGATCTCGCTCGGCGTGGCCGCGGTCTCGGCGGCCGCCTCGCTGGTGGGCGGGCTCGCCTGGCTCGCTCTGGACGGCGGGGGCGGGATGAACAAGAGCGGCGACTCCGACACGGCCAAGGGAGCGGCGCCGGATGCGGGGGACCACAGGGAGGACGGCGGCGCCTCGGACCAGAAATCCGGGGTGTACGTGGCCTGCGCCCGGCTCGTCGTGGAAGGCACGGTGAAACGGGTGGAGCCGGTCTCCGGCGGCGTCCAGGACCGGATCGTCCTGGACGTGACCCGCTACTACAAGCCGACCAAGGGGGCGAAGCAGGTCACGTTCGTGATGGACGTGAACGTGGACCCGCGCCTGCGGCCGGGCGACCGCACCCTGATCGGCATCCCGAAGGGGGAGGCCTCGCCGGACATCTGGTCCAAGGGCGAGAAGGACCTCGCCGAGAACCGGGCGTGGATCGAGCGGGACCTGCGGAAGGGGAAGGGGACGGGGAACGAGAAGGGGATGAAGTGCTGAGCGGCGCGGACACACGCCGGGCGTAGAACACCGGCCGGGCTGGAATCATCCAGCCCGGCCGGTGCGTGCGATCGGCTACGTGTGATCGGCTGCTACGGAGCCGTCACCTTCTCGATCAGGACACTGCCGGTACCGGCAACCGTGCCCCGCCCGTTCAGGAGAGCCACCTCACCGAACAGCTGACGCCCCTCGGCCGCGGGTGCGTCCGCCGCGACCTCGGCGGTGACCTGGGCGGAAGCCCCGTTCGCCAGCTTCACCGGCGCCGACCCGTCGACCTTGACGGAGCCGAGCGCGCCCGAGAAGAAGACGTCGCGATAGTCGTACGCGGTGGTGCCGGACGGTACCGAGTAGCCCGCCACCTCGATCTCGTACGTCCCCGCCGCGGGCTTCGTGAGGCTGACCGACTCCTCGGAGTCGCCCTCCGCCGACGAGCCCACGACCTTGCCGTCCTTCAGGACCGACAGGTCGAGGTCGGCCGCGACGTCCGCCGTCGACCCGATGGCGACGTCGAGCCGCTCCGCGCCCTCGGGCACGACCACGGTCGTCGTCTGCGTCTCACCCTGCTTGATCGACGGCCGCGCCGCCTTCGCCGAGCCGAGCGAACCGCCCTTCAACTTGCCTTCCACCGCGGCGAAGTTGTTCGTCACCTTCCAGGAGACGGGCGTCGGCGTACCGACCTTCGCCTCCGGAACCGTCTGCACGGCCGGGTCGAAGGCGACACCCAGAGCGGAGACGTCCAGCTTGTAGGGGTTGTCCAGGAGCGGGGACGTCCTGCGCGACTCGACCTCGATCTCCCACACGCCCGCCTGCGGCTCGGGGTACGAACGCAGGTCGGGGCGGCAGGTGTTGGCCGGGTTGTCGTAGTTCGCGTAGCAGACGAGCGACGACGTCGAGTCGATCGGAACGCCGTACGGGTGCACCGCGATGAACCGCGTCTGGCTCTTGCCCTTCAGGCCGCCGAGCGCGACCTCCAGGGACTTGGCGCCCTTGGGGACCGTCACGAAGTACGACTGGGTGCTGTTGCGCTGCACCGAACCGGACTTCGAGAACGTGAACGCGGGCTTCGCGAGCGGCGAGGAGATGACGACCGTCGACATGATCTGCTGGTCGACGCCCTCGGTGCGCTCGTCGTCGACGGTCAGGATCGCGCTGTGCAGCCCGGCCGACCCGGCCTTCGCCTGCACCTTCACGGTGACCGGCTTGTTCAGCGGTAGCTTCACCTCGTCGTCGCCGAGCAGGCGGAAGGTGCCCTCGTGGTTGTTGACCAGGTCGAGCTCGTGACGGACGGAGCGGTCCGGGCCCGAGGTGCGGGTGATCGTGACGTCGTACGTCCGCTTCTCGCCGGTCTTCAGGCCGCCCTCGCGGTCGTAGATGCCGGTGCCGGGATTCTTCAGCTCCTGGTCGAGCGCGGTGTCGACCGGGGCCTTCACCGTGTACGAGTACGCCTTCGCGTCGTCCTTGATGGCCTTCCAGGCGTCGACGATGTCGATCAGGCCCGTGCCCTGGGCGTACGCCTGCTCACCGCGGATGTGGCTCGCCGTCGAGGTGAGCGCCGTGCGCAGCTTCGCCGGGGGCAGGGCGATGTGCTCGCGCTTGGCGGCGGAGAGCAGGAGCGCCGATGCGCCTGCCGCCTGCGGGGACGCCATCGATGTGCCCTGAAGCATCGAGTACCCGGCCGGGAGCTTGTAGCCGGCCTCGGCGACCGGGGCGCCCGGCAGCCAGGTCTGCGTGGTGTTGATGGCCGAGCCCGGCGCCGAGATGATCGGCGCGAAGCCGCCGTCCTCGCGCGGACCGCGCGAGGAGAACGGCATCATCGCGTACGACTTCTTCACCGCGGAGCCGTAGTTGGCGGCCCAGGTCTCCTTGGAGATGGAGGCGCCGACGGAGATGACCTTGTCGGCGAGGCCGGGGTCACCGATGGTGTTCGCGCCGGGGCCGCTGTTGCCCGCGGAGATCACCAGCTGCACGCCGTACTCGTCGATGAGGCGCTTGTAGAGCAGGGCGCGCGCGTTGTTGCCGTCGTTCAGCGCAGGGAGGCCGCCGATCGACATGTTCACGATGTCGACGCCGCGCTTCGTGACGAGGTCGATCATGCCCTCGGTGAGCGCGATGTTCGTGCAGCCGCCGGACCAGGTGCAGGCGCGCGACGAGACCAGCTTGGCGCCGGGCGCAGCGCCGTTCATCTTCTTGCCGCCGAACAGGCCGTTGGCCGCGGTGATGCCCGCGACGTGCGTGCCGTGCTCGGACTCGATGACGCCGATGTTGACGAAGTCGGCCTTCTTGCCGACCCAGTCACCGCCGTACGGGTCGGTCGGCACGTCCTTGCGGATCTCGACGACGAAGGGGACGCGCTCGACGACGTCGGTCGCCGGGTCGTCCTTGCCGAAGTAGGCGACCTGGTGGTCTTCCTTGTACGGCTTGAGCACCTCGTCGTCGGTGAAGTCGTTGTTGTCGTTCAGGTCGACGCGGACTGTCCCGGCCGCCGGGTCGTAGAGCACGCCCCAGCTGTCGGTGGTGTCGCCGTCGCGGTTGATGTCGCCGTTGGCGTCACCGCCGATGGTGGCCGACTCGCGGAAGCGGTTGACCTGGTAGGAGCCCGCGGGGGCCTTCCACGTCTCGCTGTCCCAGGTGAAGACGGGGCCTGTGACGGGGTTGGTCATCCGGCGCCAGGTGCCGTCCGCGTCCACGATCGGGTCGGTCGCGGTCACCCAGTCGGTGATCTTCCGCTCGCCCGTGGTGGTCTTCTGGAGCGCGGGGTGACCGAGGTCGACGCCGGAGTCCAGGATGCCGATGGTGGTGCCGCGGCCGTCCGCCTTCGGGTTCTTCTTCACGAAGTCGACGGCGCCCGTCTCGAAGGACGGGTTGTACGGGTTCTTCGCCGGGGTGTTCTTGCCGGGTCCGGCGTACGTCCCCTTGGCGGCGGGCTTCGCGCCCTTGGCCCGGTCGGCGGCGGGCGTCGGGTCGTCGAGCTCGATCTCGTGCCGCAGATCGATGCCGCGCACGGACGACAGCTTCCCGGCCGCCTTGATGGCCGCTTCGGCCTTCGCGGTGGGCACGGTGGCGCGTACGTAGCCGAGCTTGTCGTACGTCCGGCCGACCGAGCCGCCCTTGACGGCGTCGAGCTGGTCGGTGACCTGCTCGGTGGCGCCGGGTGCGGTGGCGACCATCATCGTGACGGTCTTCTCGCCGTCCGCCTTCGCGGCGGCGAGCAGCTCGGCGTCGGCCGAACCGAGCTTCTCCTCGGCGGACTTGGGTGTGGCCTGCTGGCCCCCGGGGTCGCCGTCGGCCGCGAGGGCCATGGGTATGGGCCCGGCGGCGGAGAGCGCGGCGGTCAGGCCGACGGCTATCGCGAGACGGGTCGTGCGTCTAGCACTGGATCTGTGCATCAGCGTCCCTGTACGTAAAGGTCGAAAAGGTCCGGAATCCGGAACCGGATGACCGCTCAGCCTTACGTAAGTGACTGCTGTTTGGGGAGAGTTGTCCGAGCTGTGATCAGGGCATGACGCAATTCCGCCACCCGCCATGACGGACAAGGCAGTGGATAGGGGGACTTGCTCCGGGAACTTTCCGGCGAGGTCAGCTCTCGCTGTCGTTCCCGCGCGAGCGCGCGTAGTGCCGCGACGCCTTCGCGCGGTTGCCGCAGGCCGCCATGGAGCACCAGCGGCGCGTGCCGTTGCGCGAGGTGTCGAAGAAGTGCAGGACGCAGGCGTCGTGGGCGCAGCCGCGGATCCGGTCGGGCGCGGTGGCGAGGAGGTTCAGGTAGTCGCGCGCCGCGAGCCAGGCCGCGCCCCACGCGGGGTCCTCGAACTCGGGCTCCTCGCCGGGGCCTTCCGGGGTGAGGGTCGCGCGGATGCGGCCGCGTCCGAGGACCTCGTCGACGCGCGCGACGCCCGCCGGGTCGCCGGGCGATTCCACGACGGAGGCGAGCGCGTCGCGGGCGCGCAGCACGTTCGCCAGGGTCGGCCCGTCGGCGGCGAAGCGCGTGTCGAGGCCGTTCGCCGCGAGCCAGAGCGCGAGCCCTCCGGTGTCCGTGAGCAGGTCCTGCCGTACGCCGTCGTACATCCAGACGGTGTTGAGCAGGTCGAGGGAGAGCGGCTCGCCGATGAGCGGGCGGGGGTCGTGCGGGGTTCTGGCGACGGGCATGGGCGTTCCCTTCAGCGCTAACCGGTCAAGAGTACGTGACCGGTTGACGAGTTTGGGTCTAACCCTTAATCTCATTTTCAACGGTTAGCGACCAAAGGGAGAGCCATGACGACGTCCACCGCTCCGCGCACCGGCCACATCGGCTTGAACGTCACCGACCTGGAGCGCTCGCTCGCCTTCTACCGGGACGTGCTCGGCTACGGCCTGCTCGCCGAGGGCAAGGAGGAGGGGCGCCGCTACGCCTTCCTGGGGGAGGGGGGCAGCCCCATGCTGACGCTCTGGCAGCAGGCCGACTCCGCGTACTCCGCGCGGAACGCGGGCCTGCACCACCTCGCGATCGAGGTCGACACGATCGAGCGGGTCAGGGAGTACGAGAGTGCTCTGCGGGCGTACGGGGTGGAGTTCGCGTACGAAGGGGTCGTCCCGCACGGCGAGGGCGCGGCGTCCGGCGGGATCTTCTTCCACGACCCTGACGGCACGCGCCTGGAGATCTACAGTCCGTCCGGCGCCGGGGAGTCTGAAGCGCCGATGGCGTCGGCGCCGACGTGCGGCTTCTTCTAGTTTCCGACTGGTTCCGAGAAATGTCCCCCGGCACTTAGGAGAGGCATGACCACCCCGCACGCCCCGTACCACCACGGCTCCCGCACCGTGCAGGACAAGGTAGGCGTGAGAGACCTCGCCGACCACGTGGGCCGCTCCATAGGCCAGGGCATCCGTCCCGTCGCCGCCGCCTTCCTGGAGATCCAGCCCATGCTGGTGATCGGCGGCGCGGACGGGGCGGGCGCCGTGTGGGCCTCGCTGCTCACCGGCGAACCCGGGTTCGTGCGGGCCACAGGGCCGAACCAGATATCGATCGCGGGCGGCGTTCGCCGTGCCGACCCCCTCGCGCGGGCCCTCGCCAAGGAGGGCACCCCCGTGGGCACCATCGCCCTGGATCCCCGCACCCGGCGCCGCATGCGCCTGAACGGCCGGTCGAGGCCCACGCCCCGGGGTCTTGCGATCGAGGCCGATCAGGTCTTCTCGAACTGCCCGAAGTACATCCAGAAGCGGCAGCTTCCGCCCGGTGCCATGCCCGGCCGCCCGTCAGCGCCCCGCCACGGAGTGAAGCTCACCGGCGACCAGCGCGCGTTCCTGGCCGATGCGGACACCTTCTTCCTCGCCACCGTCCACGCGGAAGGCGCCGACGCCAGCCACCGGGGCGGCAACCCCGGCTTCGTCCGTGTCACCTCGCCGTACACGCTGGAGTGGGACGACTTCCCGGGCAACTCCATGTTCCTGTCCCTCGGCAACCTCGCCACCGACCCCCGCGCCGGGCTCCTCTTCCTCGACTGGGTGACCGGCATCAGCCTCCAGCTCACCGGCACGGCCCGCACCGAGTACGGCGACGACGGGGCACGCACCGTCCGCTTCACCCTCACCGAGGTGGTCCAGACCCTCGGCGCGAGCCCCTGGAGCTGGACCTCTCCGGAGTACTCCCCTGCCAATCCCCGCCAGGAGGACTAGCGTCACTCTGTGCATAAAGAACTCCGGGTGGCGGCCTACGCCGTATGCGTGCAGGACGGGCAGCTGCTGCTCGCCCGGTGGGTGGCGGGCGACGGCAGCAAGCGCTGGACGCTGCCCGGCGGCGGGATGGACCACGGTGAGGATCCGTACGACACGGTGATCCGCGAGGCCGACGAGGAGACGGGGTACGCCGTCGAGCCCGTGGCGCTGCTCGGCGTCGACTCGCTGCGTCGGCGCTACCCGCGCAAGCTCGGCGCCGTCGCCGACTTCCACGGCCTGCGGATCGTCTACGAGGCGCGGATCACCGGCGGCGAGCTGCGGCACGAGCGGGACGGTTCCACCGATCTCGCCGCCTGGCACGCCCTTGACGCCGTCCCCGGACTCGACCGGGTCGGGCTCGTCGACATCGGGCTCGACCTGTGGCGCACCCGGCCCGACGACGGACACCTGGCGGTGCCCTCCTGAGGCTCCGCGGCGCCTCGCCTTCCCCGAAAGGTGAACGTGGAGTGACCGCTTCCTCTCCGCCCGGAGAGGGGTGTGTGACCGCGCAGGGTGCCTGATGATCCACGTACGGTGATCGGCGTTGCCCGTTGCTTTCTCGTTAACGCGCAGGTCATCCCGGATGTCAACGATCCAGTACGAGCGGGAAACTCGCCTACTGCGGAGCTCCCCGCGACCACTGCCGACGCGTTCGCAACCGGGGAGACCGCGCCATGTCGCGCATACGCAACGTCGCCACCGCCGCCCAGACCGCCACCCACTCCGCCGTCCGTGCCGTGGACCGCCGGGCCTTCCTCGCGACCACAGCGGCCGTCTCCCTCTCCGCCGGTATCGGATACGCGATGCGGCCCGCGAGCAGCCACGCCGCCACCGCCGGGCCCGCCCCCGTCGCGCTCTCCCGGCAGGCGCCCGCCGCGCCCCTGACGCCCTACCGTGACGGCACCACCCTGCGCACCGTCGCCGCCCCGCGCGGCACCTCCGGCTACCGGCGCCTCGGCGACGGGCCCGCCTGGGACCGGGTGGTCCGCGGTGACCTCGCCGCCGCCAGGAGCGGCCGCGAGGGACGGCGTACCTCGCTCGCCGCGTTCGTCCAGTTCACCGACCTGCACCTGGTCGACGTGCAGCACCCGCTGCGGTACGAGTACCTGCGCGCCCAGACCGCGAGTGCCTGGCGCCCGCAGGAGGCCCTCTCGGTGGCCGGCGCCGTCGCGCTCGTCGAGCGGGTCAACGCGCTGCGCGGCGCGCCCGCCACCGGATCGCCGCTGCACTGCGTGGTGACGACGGGCGACAACACCGACAACAACTCCCGCTCCGAGCTCGACTGGTTCCTCAAGGCCATGAGCGGCGGGCGCATCAACCCCAACACCGGTGATCCGCGCCGCTACGAAGGCGTCCAGGACAGCGGCCTGAAGCTTTACTGGCACCCGGACGACGACCTCCGCGACTCCGACAAGGCCCTCGGCTTCCCGGAGATCGACGGCTTCCTGGACGCGGCGCTCCGCGAGGTCAACAGCCCCGGCCTCGGGCTCCCCTGGTACTCCACCGTCGGCAACCACGACGCACTGCCCGGCGGCTGCTGGGGGCCGGGGGACCCGTACTTCACCGAATTCGCCGTCGGCGGGAAGAAGCTGATGTCCCTCGACGAGTCGCGCGGCGCCGCCCTGTGGAAGGCCGTCAAGAAGGGCCGCGACCCCAAGGGCGCGCAGTTCAAGGAGCTCCTGAAGAGCGAGGCGCGGCGGATGCGCTCGGTCACCCCGGACGAGAGCCGCGCGCCCTTCACCCCCGCCGAGTACGTCAAGGCGCACCTCGACCCGGCGTACAAGGGCCACGGTCCCGCGGGCCACGGCTACACGCAGGAGAACCTCGACGCGGGCACCCAGTACTACTCCTTCCGCATCAGCGAGGACGTACTCGGCATCAGCCTGGACTCGACGGACCCCGGCGGCCACTACGAAGGCTCGCTGGGCAAGGCCCAGATGGACTGGCTTGAGCGGGAGCTGAAGGCGAACGAGGAGAAGGACGGCGGCGGTTCGTACGTCATCGTCTTCAGCCACCACACCAGCAAGACCATGCGCAATCTGCGCCAGGACCCGCAGCGCCCGCGCGAGGCCAGGCACGGAGGCGACGAGGTCGTCGCCCTCCTCGCCCGCCACCGTTCCGTGCTCGCCTGGGTCAACGGCCACAGCCACAAGAACGACATCACCGCGCACCAGACCCCGCAGGGCTCCTTCTGGGAGGTCTCCACGGCCTCGCACATCGACTTCCCGCAGCTGGCCCGCGTGGTGGAACTGAGCGACAACCACGACGGCACGCTCTCCCTCTTCACCACCCTCATCGAGTCGTCGGCTCCGCACCGCACGGATTACGCCGATCTCTCGCAGACCGGCCTCGCCGGGCTCTACCGCGAACTCTCCTTCAACGCCCCTGGTGCCAAGCCCACGCTGGGCGGCGAGCCGGGCGACCGGAACACGGAACTGATCCTCAAGAAGGGCTGAAAACCGCTCAACCCGCGCGAGGCGGTCAACCTCCCCATCGGACCCGCGAGTCCCCCCGGACGTCCGTAAGCAGTGAACAAGGGGGAGAGACATGTCAGGGCGCAAGAGAGGCCTGATGGGTGTGGCCGCGGCAGTGGCCATGACGGTGACGGCGGGAGCGTTCGCGGCCCCGGCACTGGCCGGGACGTCCGGCGGAGGGGGCGGCCACGGGGATCGGCATCGGGCGACGCAGAAGGCCATGGAGGCCGCCGTCAACGAGGACGCCCCCGGCGTGACCGTCCAGGCCAGGGACAAGCGCGGGGCCTGGAACTCGGCCGCGGGCATCGGCGACCTCGAACGGCAGAGCCCGCGCGGCGCCCATGACCGATACCGCGTCGGCAGCATCACCAAGACCTTCGTCTCGACGGTGGTGCTCCAGCTGGTGGCCGAGGGGGAGCTGAGCCTCGACGACAAGGTGGGGCGGTGGCTGCCGGGCGTGGTCGAGGGCCACGGCCACGACGGCGACCGCATCACGGTCCGCCAGCTCCTCAACCACACGAGTGGCATCTTCGACGTGACGGCCGACAAGGGCTTCCAGGACAAGGTGTTCAGCGAGAAGTTCCTCGCGCACCGCTACGACACCTGGACCGCCCAGCAGCAGGTCGCGATCGCCATGCGCCACAAGCCGGACTTCGCGCCGGGCACGGACTGGAACTACTCCAACACCAATTACCTCCTCGCGGGCATGATCATCAAGAAGGTGACGGGGAAGTCGTACGCGCACGAGATCGATCGGCGCATCATCAAGCCGCTCGGTCTGGGCGCCACCAGCGTGCCGTTGACGGACTCCTCGATGCCGAAGCCGAGTTCACGGGCGTACACGAAACTGTCCGACGCCCCGGACGCCAAGAACCACGACGTCACGGAGCTCAACCCGTCGGTGGCGGGCTCGGCGGGCGGGATGATCTCCGACTCGGCTGACCTGAACCGCTTCTACACGGCCCTGCTGCGCGGCAAGCTCCTGCCGAAGAAGCAGCTCGCCGAGATGAGGACAACCGTCGCCAAGGGCGAGGACAACCCCGGCGAGCGGTACGGGCTCGGCCTGGAGAGCCTCAAGACCTCCTGCGGCAAGGTGATCTGGGGGCACGGCGGCGACATCCACGGCTCGTCGTCGATGGCCCTTGCGACTCAGAACGGCCGCCATGCGATCGCCGCGAACTTCAACGGCCCTGACGGCGACCGCCAGGCGATCCTGAACGCGGAGTTCTGCGGGAAGTGACGTAGCGGGAAGTGACGTAGCGCGAAGTGGCATAAGAGGTGCGGGAGTTGCGTACTCGCGTACGAGAAGGGGGCGGGGCCCGTCGTGCGGGTCCCGCCCCCTTCGCTCCCCTCCTGCTCCCCCTGCTCCCCTCCTGCCCCGCTTGCGCGGGTTATCGCGGCAGTACCACCACATACGCCGCCGGATCGCGGTCGGCCGATGCCATCAGGGCGGTCCGCATGACGGTCGCCTGCTGTTCGAGGGACTCGCGCAGTTTCTTGGGCGTCAGGTGGACGACCGTGATGCCGAGCCGCTCCAGGTGCTCGCGCTTGCGGGCGTATGCGGACCACTGCGCGTCGTCGTCCTGCCGGAGGCCGTGGCGGGGGGCCCGTGTGTCCAGCTCCACCGCGACGGCCAGATCGGGCCAGTAGGCGTCGACGCCCCCGAGGTGCGGCCCGCCGGGCAATCGCAGGTCGACGTTCCACAGCGGATCGGGCAGGCCGTGCTCGGCGACCATCTGGTAGAGACGGTCCTCGGCGATGGCACGGCCTTCGGCGAGCAGTGAGTCCACCGCGTCGACGACGTGCGGCCGGGTGAGCAGCTTCGCCTGGTTCAACTCCCGCACGATGGCTGCCGGTTCGCAGTGTCCGCCGCGCACCGCCTCGGTGAGCAGCCTGCGCACCGCGCTCGCCTCGGAGAGTCCGGCGACGGCGTCGGCAAGGGCGCGCGGCACCGGTGCCACCGGAACTCCGGCGATCTGTACGGCGGTCGGCAGCGCCTGGGTCCGCACGAGGCGGACGAACCCGGTGGACCGCAGCCGCCGGGTGCGGGGGATCAGGACGTCGATGCGGTCCAGGGAGAGCAGCGGGGGAGCCGACGAGAAGCGGTGCAGGGTGAGCGCCGCGAGTCCCGTGATCAGGGCGTCGGCGTACGGGGCGTGCGGGGTGCCCGCGCAGGGCTGTGCGGGCACGGTCTTCGCCACCTTGGCCGGTGGCCGCCCCGCGAACAACAGGGCACCGTGCAGGCGCTCTTCACTGGTCGGCGGCCCCGGGTGCAATAGGCAGACCCCCGGGAGCATCTGCTGCCAGGGCCCTTCCGGGCGGCAGTGGGCCGCGACACCGGCGGCGGTGATGCCGCGGGCGCGGAGCTGGGCGGTGCTCATCACGCGGCGCTGGACGTCGGCGAGGTGGTGGAGGGGGCGGGGGGAGAGCGGGGTGTTGTGGTTCATGACCGGGCCATTCCCGCTGCTTATCCATCCCCTAACCGCTGTTACACGCCCGTCGACATAACCGGACAACTCCGCACTAAAGTGCAGACGTTCGACTGCCGAAAAGGTCCGTTTGCGTTGGTTACGTTCCAGGGGTGGCCCTCCCTGTGGTGGGCGCGACGCCGAAGCTGTCGAGCAGCGTTCGACGAGGCGCCCACCAGGGCCGGCCTAGGAGGACGCGGCAGCCGCATCGCAACCCTGCGCCCGCAGCGACCGGGCGAGGTCGTCCCGGGCCTCGAGCACGAGCCGCCGCAGCGCCGGCGCGGCCGGCTCATGGGAGGCGAGCCACGCGTCCGCCGCCTCCAGCGTCCCCTGATCGTCCTGGAGGTGCGGGAAGAGACCCTTCACCACGTCCATTCCGATCTGGATGGACCGCTCGGCCCACACCCGCTCGATGGCGGCGAAGTACTTGGGCGCGTACGGAGCGATCAGCTCACGCTGCGACGACCGTGCGAACCCCGAGATCGTCGCCCCCACCAACGCGTTGGACAGCGAGTCGGACTCCACCACGGAGGCCCACGCCTGCGCCTTGACCGCCTCGGAGGGCCGCGCGGCAAGCAGCCGCACCTGGTGCCGCTTGCCCGAAGCCGTGTCGTCCCGGGTCAGTTCGGCGGCGAGCGTCTGCTCGTCGGCGACGCCGGCCGCGGCCAGCGTCCCGAGGAAGGACCAGCGCAGCTCCTGGTCGACGTCCAGGCCGTCGATCTTCGCCGTCCCTTCGAGGAGGCCCCGCAGCAGCTGGAGATCGGCCTCCGAAGAGGCCACCGCGGCGAAGAACCTCGCCCACGTCAGCTGGTGCTGGCTGCCGGGCTCCGAAACCCGCAGCTCCCGCAGCGCACCCTCGGCGAGCGCGCGCCCGCCCTCCTCGCGCCACTCGGGAGCCGCGTAGAAGGTGAGGGCCGAGTCCGCCCAGGTGTGCAGCATCTGAAGGACGCCGATGTCGCTCTCGCGCCCCGCGAACCGCAGCACGAGCCCGATGAAGTCCCGCGCGGGCATGAGCCCGTCCCGGGTGAGGTTCCACAGCGCCGACCAGCACAGGGCGCGGGCGAGCGGGTCGGTGATGTCGCCCAGGTGCTGCCGCAGCGTGTCGAGGGAGTTCTCGTCGAAGCGGATCTTGCAGTACGTCAGGTCGTCGTCGTTGACCAGGACAAGGTCGGGCGCCTCGGCACCGGCGAGATCGTCGACGGTCGTACGGGGGCCTTCGACGTCGACCTCCGCGCGCGCGTACCGCGCCAGGTCGCCCTCGGGCGTGCGGCGGTAGAGGCCCACGGCCACGCGGTGCGGACGCAGTTCGGGGTGCGACTCGGCGGCTTCCTGGACCACGGAGAGCTCGGTGATCCGTCCCTCCGCGTTCAGGATGACCTGAGGCGTGAGGGAGTTGACGCCCGCCGTCTGGAGCCACGACTGCGACCAGGACGCCATGTCGCGCCCGGAGGTCTCCTCGAGGACCGAGAGGAGGTCGCCGAGCCGGGTGTTCCCGTACGCGTGCCGCTTGAAGTAACGCCGCGCGCCCTCGAGGAACGCGTCACGCCCGACGTAGGCGACGAGCTGCTTCAGGACGCTCGCGCCCTTGGCGTACGTGATCCCGTCGAAGTTGAGCTTGGCGTCCTCCAGGTCGCGGATGTCGGCCGTGACCGGGTGGGTGGAGGGCAGCTGGTCGGCGCGGTAGGCCCACGCCTTGCGGTTGTTGGCGAAGGTGATCCAGCCGTTGGTGAAGCGCGTCGCCTCGACCATCGAGAAGGAGCCCATGAAGTCGGCGAAGGACTCCTTGAGCCACAGGTCGTCCCACCAGCGCATGGTGACGAGGTCGCCGAACCACATGTGCGCCATCTCGTGCAGGATGACGTTGGCCCGGCGCTCGTACGACGCCGTGGTCACCTTGCCGCGGAAGATGAACTCCTCGCGGAAGGTCACGAGGCCGGGGTTCTCCATCGCGCCCAGGTTGTACTCAGGGACGAAGGCCTGGTCGTACTTCCCGAAGGGGTAGGGGTAGTCGAAGTTGTCGTGGAAGAAGTCGAGCCCCTGCTTGGTGACCAGGAAGACGTCGTCCGCGTCGAAGTGCTTGGCGAGCCCCTTCCTGCACAGGGCGCCGAGCGGGATGTCCAGCGTCGTGCCGTCGTCGAAGGTGCGGCTGTAGGAGTCCGTCACATAGTGGTACGGGCCCGCGACGACCGCGGTGATGTAGGTCGAGATCGCCTTCGTCTCGGCGAACTTCCACACCCCGTCGACCAGTTCACCGGAGCCGTTGGACCAGGCGGTCCACCCCTCGGGAGCCTGCACCTCGAAGCGGAAAGGCGCCTTCAGGTCGGGCTGCTCGAAGTTGGCGAAGACGCGGCGCGAGTCCGCGGGCTCGTACTGCGTGTAGAGATAGACCTCGCCGTCCTCCGGGTCGACGAAGCGGTGCATGCCCTCGCCGGTGCGGCTGTAGGCGCACTGGGCGTCCACCACCAGTTCGTTCTCCGCGGCCAGGTCCTCGAGGGTGACCCGGGTGCCGTCGAAGACCTCGGAGGGGTCCAGGTCCTTGCCGTTGAGGGACACCGCGGTGACGCTCGGGGCGATCAGGTCGGCGAAGCTCGTGGCGCCGGGTTCGGCGGAGCGGAAGCGGATGCTGGTGACGGAGCGGAACGTGCGCGGCTCCTGGTCGCTCTCGCCGATCGCGGAGCGCAGGTCGAGAAAGACCTCGTACCCGTCGACGGACAACAGCGCGGCCCTCTCCTGGGCCTCGTCGCGGGAAAGATTCTCACCGGGCACGGGCGGCACTCCTTTGTACTCGCAAGGGAAAGTCGTGGATCGCACGACCTGTACGAATGTCTACGATCCTCGCATGTGCCCCCAGCGCGCGGTATCCGGGAATGCCCAGGTAG
The DNA here is from genome assembly GCF_053606205.1 of Streptomyces sp. NPDC055239. Taxonomy (NCBI): domain Bacteria; kingdom Bacillati; phylum Actinomycetota; class Actinomycetes; order Kitasatosporales; family Streptomycetaceae; genus Streptomyces; species Streptomyces sp. NPDC055239. Next base: position 451,543 of record NZ_JBSGRD010000002.1, read on the forward strand.
ATCACTGACGTTCCCCTGGCCAAGCGCGCACGCATTCCCCTAGGGAGAGACATGTCCGAGAACGGCAAGCCCGGCAAGACCCCTGTGGACTTCTGGTTCGACCCGCTGTGCCCGTGGGCCTGGATGACCTCGCGCTGGATGCTGGAGGTGGAGAAGGTCCGTGACGTCGAGGTCCGCTGGCACGTCATGAGCCTCGCCGTACTGAACGAGGACCGGCTCGACGAGCTGCCCGAGGAGTACCGCGACATGCTGGAGACGAAGGCCTGGGGCCCCGTCCGCGTGGTCATCGCCGCCCAGCAGAAGCACGGGGAGGAGCGCATCGGCGAGCTCTACACCGCCCTCGGCACCCGTTTCCACAACCTCGGCGAGGGCCCGACCCGTGAGGCGGTCGTCTCCGCGCTCAAGGACGTCGGCCTGCCCGAGGAGCTCGCGGACTACGCGGACTCGGACGAGTACGACACCGAGCTGCGCGCCTCCCACAAGGAGGGCATCGACAAGGTGGGCCAGGACGTGGGCACGCCCGTCATCGCCGTCCCCGGCGCGGACGGCGAGCAGGTCGCCTTCTTCGGCCCCGTCGTGACGCCCGCGCCCAAGGGCGAGGCGGCGGCGAAGCTGTGGGACGGCACGCTGCTCGTGGCGTCGACGCCGGGCTTCTACGAGATCAAGCGGACGCGTACGCAGGGGCCGATCTTCGACTGAGGCCGTCGGCTAGCGGAACCTCTCGGGCAGGTCCCCGCCGACGCCGGCGTTGCGCGACCGCTGGTAGCGCACGCAGCCTTTGTGGGCGCAGCGTATGTAGTTGTCGACGTTGGTCTCTTCGGTGAGGTTGCGGACTTCGTCCTTCTCCTCGCCGGTGAGGAAACGAAATTCCCGCATCGTGTCGCAGTTCGGGCACTCCCTGTAGGTCATGAACCATCATTCGCCCGGAACCGCACCTACCGAAAGACCCCCGTGAGTCATGTCCTCACGGGGGTCTTTCGTCCATCCGCCCGCCCCGGCGAAAGTTGAGAAGACGATCACGAGGCAGGACGATTCAGAGGGCGATGCGCCTCACGGGCTGAGCAGCAGGCTGTTCACGCGCTGCTTGGCGGCCGCGTAACGCTTCGACACGTCCTGCCAGTTGACGACCTGCCACATGGCCTCGATGAAGTCGACCTTCTGGTTCTTGTACTGCAGGTAGAAGGCGTGCTCCCAGGCGTCGAAGACCAGGATCGGCGTCGAGCCCTGGCCGACGTTGCCCTGGTGGTCGTAGACCTGCTCGACGATGAGGCGGTTGCTCAGCGGCTCGTAGGCGAGCACGCCCCAGCCCGAGCCCTGCGTGGTCGCCGAGGCCTTGGTCAGCTGGGCCTTGAACTTGGCGAAGGAGCCGAAGGACTCGGTGATCGCGTCCGCGAGGTCACCGACACCGTCCGCGGCCAGCGGCTCACCGCCGCCGCCGTCCTTCGGGCTGTTCATGTTGTGCCAGTAAATGCTGTGCAGGATGTGGCCGGAGAGGTGGAAGGCCAGGTTCTTCTCCAGGCCGTTGATCGCGCCCCAGGTCTCCTTGTCGCGCGCCTCCTCCAACTGCTCAAGGGTGTCGTTCGCGCCCTTCACGTACGCAGCGTGGTGCTTGTCGTGGTGCAGCTCGACGATCTGGGGGTTGATGACCGGCTCGAGCGCCGCGTAGTCGTACGGAAGTTCTGGAAGCGTGTAAATGGCCATGTCCGAGCCCTCCGACTGCTGCTCTGCTGGTGCTGCTCTTCTTTAGTGCAACGCTTATTGCAACCTATATGCAAGTGCAGGCTAGCAGCAGGAGGGGTCCGGAGTTGATCAGCCCTTCGTCCTAGGACCGGGGTTGCGGGCAATGCCGGACACAACGCGAGAGGGCCCCGAGTCCGTCGACTCGGGGCCCTCTCGCGCAACAAGGCATCGCTACTCGGCGGCGACCGCCGCGCGCTCCGCGATCTTCTGCCGCGCGAATCCGATCGCGGCCAGGATCAAGGTGAGGACGCCCGTCGCGAGCAACTGCTTGCGCGTGTCGGGCTGCTGCGTCATCAGGTAGAAGATGTACGCCATCGCTACGAGCGCCACCCACGTCAGGACCGGGTAGCCCCACATCTTCACGACCAGCTTCTCGGGCTCCTCGCGCTCCGTCCTGCGGCGCAGGATCAGCTGGGATGCGGCGATGAAGATCCAGACGACCAGGATCATCGCGCCGATCATGTTCAGGAGCCACGGGAAGACGTCGTCGGGGCGCCAGTAGCTGAGCAGCACGCAGACGAAGCCGAAGACCGAGGACGCGAGGACCGCGAGGCGCGGGACGCCGCTGTAGATACGGCCGAGCGCCTTGGGGCCCTGGCCGCGTGCGATCAGGGAGTACGACATGCGCGACGCACCGTAGATATTGGCGTTCATCGCGGAGAGCAGGGCGATCAGGACGATGACGTTCATGATCTGACCGGCGCCGGGGATACCCAGGTGGTCGAGCGTGGCGACGTACGGGCCCTTCGCCACGACCTCCTCGTTGTCCCACGGGAGCAGCGTGACGACGACGAGCATCGAGCCGACGTAGAAGACGGCGATGCGCCACATCGCCGTGCGCACGGCCTTGGCGATGCTCTTGACCGGATTCTCGGACTCCGCGGCCGCGATGGTGACGGTTTCCAGACCGCCGTACGCGAAGACGGACGCGAGGAGGCCGATGATCAGGCCGTCCGTGCCGTTCGGCATGAAGCCGCCCGCGCCGGTGAGGTTGTCCGTGCCGGGAGCCGAGACGTCCGAGCCGGGCAGCAGGCCGAGGATCGCCAGGACGCCGATGCCCAGGAAGAGCGCGATCGCGCCGACCTTCAACGCGGCGAACCAGAACTCGAACTCGCCGAAGTTCTTCACGGCGGCGAGGTTGGCCCCGCAGAACACCAGCATGAAGAGGGCGACCCAGGCCCACTCGGGGCTGTCGGGGAACCAGCCCACCATGATCTTCGCGGCGCCGATGCCCTCGAGGCCGACGGCGACGCAGAGCAGGAACCAGAAGCCCCAGCCCGCCGTGAAGCCCGCCCAGGGGCCGATCGCCCGCTCGGCGTGGACCGAGAAGGAGCCGGACGCCGGGTTGGCCGCCGACATCTCGCCGAGCATGCGCATCACGAGCATGACGAGCGCGCCGGATATCGCGTAGGCGAGGACGATCGAGGGACCGGCCGCGGCGATGCCCGCTCCGGAGCCCACGAAGAGTCCGGCGCCGATCACGCCGCCGAGGGCGATCATGGACAGATGCCGCTGCTTGAGGCCGTGGACGAGCGGCGAATCGACGTGGTGAGCCGGGTCGTGTGCTGCGTCCTTGGGGGTGTCCTGGGGAGCGGACATCCGTGACATGGGCGTGCCCTGTTCAGTAGCTGAAGTGGGGGGAGCGAGCGGCCCACAGTCTGAAGTCCTACGCCGCTGACAGGGAACACCCGACCGCTATACGGACACGACGCTCACACGTTGTGAAGAGACGGGCACGAAATGTTCACGCCCGTTTCCCCCGCGCCTCGCGCCACTCCCGCAGCCCCGCGACCGCGAGCACGAGCCCCGTCGCACCCGCCGACCACAGCAGCTGCGGCCGAGCCCCGTCATCGGTCAGCATCAGCCCGAGCACGGCGGCCATCGCCGCGAGCGCCGCCCACGTCAGATAGGGGAACGCCCACATCCGCAGGACGAGCCGCTCCGGTGCCTCACGCTCGATGCGGCGGCGAAGGCGCAGCTGCGAGACCGCGATCAGCGCCCACACGAAGAGGAGCACCGCGCCGACCGAGTTGAGCATGTAGAGGAAGACCGAGTCGGGCCACTTCAGATTGAGTACGACGGACACGAAGCCGAAGGCCACCGAGGCGAGCACGGCCCGCCGGGGCACTCCGCCGCCCGACACCTTCAGGAGGGCCTTGGGGCCCTCGCCGCGCTCGGCGAGCGAGAAGATCATCCGGGACGAGCCGTAGAGGTTGGCGTTCAGCGCCGAGAGCAGCGCCACGAACACCACGATGTTCATGATCGTGCCCGCGGACGGCACACCGATCGAGTCGAGGACCTTCACATACGGACTGACGCCCGCCTTCTGCGCCGTCCACGGCAGCACCGTCACGATGACCAGCATCGACCCGACGTAGAAGAAGAGGATGCGGTAGACGGCGCTGCGCACCGCGCGGGCCACCGAGCGCACCGGGTCGTCGGACTCGGCGGCGGCGATCGTCACGACCTCAAGACCGCCGAAGGCGAAGACCACGGCGAGCACCCCGGAGATGACGCCCTCCCAGCCGTTCGGCAGGAACCCGCCGTGCCCGGTGAGGTTGGTGAGGCCCGCGGGCTCCCCAGAGGAATTCGACGCAGCGGGCAGCACCCCGAAGATCGCGAGCAGCCCGAGGACCAGGAACGCGACGATCGCGAAGACCTTCAGCGTGGCGAACCAGAACTCGAACTCGCCGAAGTTCTTCACGGCGGCGAGGTTGGCCGCCGTGAACACCAGCATGAAGATGAGCACCCAGGCCCACTGCGGAACGCCCGGCGCCCAGCCGTTGGCGATCTGCGCGGCGCCGGTCGCCTCCACGGCGAGCACGACCACGAGCAGGAACCAGTAGAGCCACCCGACGCTGAACCCCGCCCAGCGGCCCATCGCGCGCTCGGCGTGCACGGAGAAGGACCCGGACGCGGGCATCGCGGCCGACATCTCGCCCAGCATCCGCATCACGCACATCGCGAGCGCACCGGCGATGAGATACGAGACGACGATGCCGGGCCCGGCGACGGCGATCCCGGCTCCGGAGCCGACGAAAAGGCCCGCTCCGATGACTCCGCCGAGCCCGAGCATGGTCAGATGCCGCTGCTTCAGGCCTCCGCCGAGGGGTTCGGTTCCCCCTGCCGCGCCCACGCCTGAGGGAGCCGATTCATCGGGGGGTGCTTCGTGCATGGTGCTCAGGCTGCTCTCGGGATCACAAAGGCTTGGCGGGAACCTACAGTGTCGCCGGGCCAGGACCTCCCGCGCAAAGCAGGCCCACATCGCCGCTCACCTCAGTGACGAGCATCACGCCCCCCGCAGGGGTACACCCCGCACTTTGTACAGAGCCCACCACTGGAGCCCCCGGCACCTTGTAACCCGTCACCGATGTTGGGCGCCCCCGCCTGAGATAGCGTCGCTGGGTCCCATCTGCCCGTCCCATACCCCGCGGAGTCCCGATGAGCATCGCCGCCGTCTCTTCCCGTCCCGGCCAGGTCCTCGCGGACCTGCTCCCCGCGTCCCGCGCGAAGGACGCGGCCTTCGTCCTCGGCGGCGCCGCCCTCACCGGCATAGCGGCCCAGATCGCCCTGCCCGTCCCGGGCTCCCCCGTACCGGTGACGGGGCAGACCTTCGCCGCCCTCCTCGTCGGTACCGCGCTCGGCGCCCGCCGCGGCTTCCTCTCCCTCGCCGTGTACGCCCTCGTCGGCATGGCGGGCATGCCCTGGTTCGCGGAGGCGGGCTCCGGCGTCGCCGCGCCGTCCCTCGGCTACGTTCTGGGCATGCTGCTCGCCGCCACCGTGGTCGGCGCCCTCGCGCGCCGCGGCGGCGACCGTTCGGTCCTGCGCACGGCGGGCACGATGGTGCTCGGCTCCGCGATCATCTACGCGGTCGGCGTCCCCTACCTCGCCGCCGCGACCGGCATGTCGCTGACCCAGGCCGTCGCCGCCGGATTCACGCCCTTCCTGATCGGCGACGTCCTCAAGGCCGCGCTCGCGATGGGCGCGCTGCCCACCGCGTGGAAGCTGCTCGACCGCTAGGGCCTCTCACCGATGCCGTAGTTCCGCCTGAAGAGGTTCGCCGGGTCGTACGTGGCCTTCAGTTCGGCGAGCCTCTTCTGCGTACCGGCGTCGTACAGTCCGTCGGGCCGGTCGCCCGCGCCGAAGGCGAAGTTGAGCAACCGCCCCGCCGTATCCGGCGCGAAAAGACCGAAGGCCCGTGCCTGCACGGACTGCACCGCATCGAGGTCGGTGCCCTCGAACGGCGAGAGCACCCGCACCAGCCACCCCGCATCCCGGTACGGCATCGCGTTCCCCGAGCCGCCCACAGGCTTCGCGAGCGCCCCGCCCAACTGGTTGATCTGGACGACGTGCATCGCATCGGCGGCCGGCCCTGTCAGTGTGAACAGCTCACTCGCCGCCGCGAGATCCAGCTCGCCCACCACCACGCTGTCCCCGTAGTAGGAGTGCGGGAAGTCAGGGTCGCTGTGGATCGTGTGGCTGTCGGTGTACGGCATCTCCCGCACCGAGTCCGACACCACGGGCCCGATCTCCCGCAGCGGCGCGACAAGCAGCTCGCCCGCCGCCTCCGAGCCCGTGTAGGCGACCCGGACCGTGACGAGATAGCGGCCCCGCAGATGCGGCGGCAGCTGAGGGATGTCCGGGTAGACGAGGGCCGCCACCGACGAGGTCACCTCGTCGGGCACCGTCCGCGTCCACTCCTCGTACGCCCGAAGGACCCGGCCGGGGTCGACCTCGTACCCGTCGAACTCGATCGCCCCGCCGTACAGCCGCGCCACCGGCACCAGGCCGATCTCCAGGGCCGTCACCACCCCCAGGTTCGCGCCCCCGCCGAGCAGCCCCCAGAACAGCTCGGGCTGGGTCCGCGCCGTCACGTGCCGCAGCTCGCCGTCCGCGGTGACCACGTCGAGCCACCGCACGTGGTCGGCCGCGTACCCGAACTCCCTGGCCAGGATGCCGAGGCCGCCGCCAAGTGTGTACGAGACGGCGCCCACGCCCGGCGCCGAACCGTTCAGCGGCGCGAGCCCGTGCGCCGCGGCGGCCTCGACGACCTGGGCCCAGCGGACACCCGCGCCCACGGTCACCGTGCGCGCGTCGGCGTCGATCCGGACGGAGTCCATCCGCCGCGTGCTGATCAGGACGCCGCCCTCCGAGGACCCCGGAAGCCCGTGCCCCGTGGCCTGCACGCCGATGGGAAGGCCCGCGTCAGCGGCGTACGACACGGCGGCGACGACGTCGTCCGCGCTCTCGGCCGCGAACACGATCGCGGGCCGCTGCGCGAAACCGGTCTGGAACCCGGCGGTCTCCTCGTCGTACCCGTCGTCGCCGGGCCGGAACACGAGTCGCTGATCGGTGAAGTCCACGGTGATCCTCCAGGAAGTCCTTGCTGACGCATCAGAGGTTCCCCGGAAAACCTGACATCCGCCGTCAAGTTTTCCGGGCTCTTTCCGGGCCATTCCAGGCCTTCGGCAAACCGCGTCGACTGTGCTGTCATGAGAGGAGGGTTGGGGGTGGACAGCCATGCCGGAGCTTCGCGTGGTCGCGGGCCGCTACCACCTGCTCGACGTCATCGGCCAGGGCGGCATGGGCCGCGTGTGGCGCGCGGCCGACGAGCTCCTCGACCGCACTGTCGCGGTCAAGGAGATGCGGATCGACGACGGTGGCTTCGAGGGGCCCGGTGCGCCCGGCACGGAGGACATCCGCGTCCGCAGAGAACGCGCGCTGCGCGAGGCGCGGGCCAGCGCGCGGATCGATCACCCCGGTGCCGTACGCGTCTATGACGTCGCCGAGGAGGACGGCCGGCTCTGGATCGTCATGGAACTGATCGTCGCGCGCTCTCTCGCCCGGTACGTCGACGAAGAGGGGCCGCTGGACGAGCACGAGGCGGCGCGCGTCGGCCTCGCCCTGGTGGTGGTGTTGCGCAGGGTGCACGCGGCGGGCGTCCTGCACCGCGACATCAAGCCGGAGAACGTCCTGCTGAGCCCGGGTGGACCTGCCGACCGGGTGGTCCTCACCGATTTCGGCATCGCCGCGCTTGAGGACACGGGCCGCCTCACGCAGGCGGGCACGCTGGTGGGCTCGCCCGAGTACATGGCGCCCGAGCGGATCTCCGGGGCGCCGCAAGGGCCGCCGTCGGACCTCTGGTCCCTGGGGGCGACGCTCTGCACCGCGGTGCGCGGCAGCTCGCCCTTCGCCCGCGATTCGACCCTGAACACACTGGTGGCGGTCCTGCACGAGGCACCTGAACTGCCGCCGGAACCAAGCCGGTTGCGTCCGGTGCTCGCCGCGCTCCTCATCAAGGAGCCGGAGCGGCGCCCGGGGCTCGACGAGACGGAGGCGGCCCTGCGGGCGGTGCTCGCGGCGCCACTGAGGCCAAGGGAATCACCGCGGACTCAGCCCGCCGCCGACCGGCGGACCCGGGTCCTGACCGCCCTTGTCCTGCTCGTCGCGGCCGCCGTGGCGGCCGTCATGTTCTTCACCGCGCGCGATCCGGGAGGCGGCGAGCCGCAGGGACCGAGCACGCGGCCGCCGACGGTGGCGGGTACGTCGACCGCGCCACCGTCGGACGGCACGGGCTAGGCGTCGACGCCGGTGTCGGCGGTCTTTGTGTCAGCGTCCGCGCGGGGCCGCACCTTGTCCCGTACGAGGGAGAACACCACCACGAAGGCCGCCGCGAGCAGCGAGAGCAGCACCTGCTTGCGTCCGGTCTCGTCGGTCAGCATGTAGACGAGCACGAACGAGATCATCGCGATCGTGACCCAGGTCAGGTACGGGAAGAGCCACATCTTCACGACCAGCTTCTCCGGCTCCTCGCGCAGGATGATGCCGCGCATCCGCAGCTGCGTGAACGCGATCATCAGCCAGACGAAGAGGGCCACCGCGCCCGAGGAGTTGAGCAGGAAGTCGAAGACGGTGTCCTGCCACTGGTAGTTGAACCAGACGGCGATGAAGCCGAACACGACGGACCCGAGGATCGCGGCCTGCGGCACACCGCGAGAGTTGGTGCGCGCGAAGGCCTTGGGCGCGTCACCGCGCGCCCCGAGCGAGAAGGCCATGCGGGAAGCGGTGTAGAGACCGGAGTTGAGACAGGAGAGTACGGCGGTGAGCACAATGACGTTCATGACCTGACCGGCGTGCGGAATGCCGATCGAGTTCAGCGCGGCGACGTACGAGCCGTCCTTGAGGATCGACTTGTCGTTCCAGGGGAGCAGCGTGATGACGACGAAGATCGAGCCCAGGTAGAAGACACCGATACGCCAGATGACGCTGTTCGTCGCCTTGGTGACGGCGCGCTGCGGGTCCTCGGACTCACCGGCGGCCAGCGTGACGATCTCGGAGCCCATGAACGAGAACACGACCATGAGTACGCCGGTGAGGATGGCGCCCGCGCCCTTGGGCATGAATCCGCCCGCGTCGGTGAGGTGCGCGAATCCCGCGCCGGGGTTGTCGGAGCCGGGCAGGACGCCGAAGACGGCGAGCAGGCCGATGATCACGAACCCGCCGATGGCGACGACCTTGATGCCGGCGAACCAGAACTCGAACTCACCGTAGGAGCCGACCGAGACGAGGTTCGTCGCGGTGAGCACCACCATCACGATGAGCGCCCAGCCCCACTGCGGGACGGACGGTATCCATCCGTTGAGGATGACGGCACCCGCGGTGGCCTCCACCGCGAGCACGACGACCCAGAAGAACCAGTAGAGCCAGCCGATCGAGAACCCGGCCCAGCGGCCGAGCGCCTGGTCGGCGTAGGTGGAGAAGGAGCCCGACGCGGGACGCGCGGCGGCCATCTCGCCGAGCATCCGCATGACGAGGACGACCATCGTGCCGACGAGGGCGTACGAGACGAGGATGGCGGGCCCGGCGGCGGCGATGCCGGAGCTCGATCCGACGAAAAGGCCCGCTCCGATGACGCCACCGATGGCGATCATGGAGAGGTGGCGGTTCTTCAGCCCGGCCTTGAGGCCGTCACCGGTGTCTCCAGACTGCGGATCCCCAGGTTCGTTGGGGCTGCGGTCTGCCTTCGCAAGGGAGGGTTGCGAGGTCATGGACGAATCCTTAAGTTCTCGGGTCACGAGCTCCCGCATTCAAACTCAGGGGTGTACGTGACGGAAGTCCCGACTCCGGATCGTGGTATTCGGGCCCAATGGCCCAGACCTTGGTGAACCGGCGAACAAGGGTGACCATGGTCTGGCCCCCGGTCGCCGCTACCCGCCCCGCGACGTGCCACACTCATTCGCATGCGCGTGTACCTCGGCTCGGATCATGCCGGCTACGAACTGAAGAACCACCTGGTCGAGTGGCTCAAGAGCCACGGCCACGAGCCCGTCGACTGCGGGCCCCACATCTATGACGCCCAGGACGACTACCCCCCCTTCTGCCTCCGCGCCGCGGAGAAGACGGCGGCGGACGCCTCGTCCCTCGGCATCGTGATCGGGGGCTCCGGCAACGGGGAGCAGATCGCCGCTAACAAAGTGAAGGGGGTGCGGGCCGCCCTCGCCTGGAGCGAGCAGACGGCCGCGCTCGGGCGTGAGCACAATGACGCCAACGTGATCTCGATCGGCGGCCGGATGCACACGCGGGAAGAGGCGACGAAGTTCGTCGAGATCTTCCTGTCGACGCCGTACTCGGGCGAGGAGCGTCATACGCGCCGCATCGAGATGCTGGCGGCTTACGAGAACACGGGCGAACTGCCCGAGATCCCGGCGCACCACCCGCAGCAGTAGCGTTCTGAACGCCGGACGGGCTGAATTTCAGCCCGTCCGGCGTTCGAGGACGAACTCGGCGAAGCCGGTGATCTTCCGGTGCGTCGAGGGGCGGCCACGATCAACCCGCATCTCCCGGGAGGGCTCCGTGCCGGAGGGGCACACGATTCACCGCCTCGCGGACGACCACCGCGCGCGCTTCGAAGGGCGCGGCCCCCTCCGCGTAACCAGCCCCCAGGGCAAGTTCTCCGACAGCGCGGCCCTGCTCGACCGGCAGGAGATGGACACCGCCGAGGCCCACGGCAAGCACCTCTTCCTCGGCTTCGCCGAGACCGGCTGGATCCACATCCACCTGGGTCTCTTCGGCAAGGTCAACTTCGGCGCCGCCGCCACCGCGAACCCGCCCACGGACACCGTCCGCCTCCGCCTTGCCACCAAGGACGCGTACGTGGACCTCCGGGGCCCCACCACCTGCGCCCTCATCACGGACGGGGAGAAGCAGGCGATACACGCCCGCCTCGGCCCGGACCCCCTGCGCGCGGAGGACGACCCGGCCGCCGCCTACGCCCGCATCGCCCGCAGCCGCACCACCATCGCCGCCCTCCTCATGGACCAGAAGGTCATCGCGGGCGTCGGCAACGTCTACCGCGCCGAAGTCCTCTTCCGGCACGGCATCGACCCGTACACCCAGGGCAAGGACATCGGGCCGGCCCAGTGGACGGCGATCTGGGACGACCTGGTCGCCCTGATGCGCGAGGGCGTGCGCCTCAACCGCATCGACACCGTCAGGCCCGAGCACACACCGGAGGCGATGGGCCGCCCGCCGCGTGTGGACGACCACGGCGGCGAGGTGTACGTGTACCGCAGGGCCGCGATGCCCTGCCTCATCTGTGGCGGCGAGATCCGCACCGCCGATCTCGCCGCCCGCAATCTCTTCTGGTGCCCCGGCTGCCAGCGCCCGGCGTCCTGAGCCCCCACGGGCGGCACCCCTAAGATCATTAACTGACCGCACCGTCAGTTCAATTTGGGGTACCCATGTTCAATTTCGACACCAGCTGGATAAACGGGCCGATCGCCATCGTGCTCATCGTCCTCTTCATCGCCGTCTTCCTGCTGCCGTCCCTCATCGCCTTCAACCGGGACGTCGAGCTCCGTTGGGTGATCCTCGTCATCAACCTCTTCCTCGGCGCCTCGTTCATCGGCTGGCTGGTCGCCCTCTACCTGGCGACCCGCAAGCCGAAGCCGTCGTTGGGAATGACGACCTAGAGACGCTCAGCGCTCAGAAACCGTGCGGCAGCCACGGCGCCATATCCGACCCGAAGGCCAGCGCCGCCTCGGCGAGCGCGCCCGGGCGCAGCTCGCGCACCCGGCCCGCCGCCGCCAGTGATGTCAGGGAGAAGCCGCCGAGGTAGGCCGAGCCCAAGTCCCTTACGGACAGGGCGAGATCGGCTTCATCCTCGGTGCGCTCGCAGATCGCGCCCTTCACGTCGCCCTTGAGCCGCCAACGTCCCTCGTTCCAGGGGCAGAAGGCGTCCTCGACGTCCAACACCAGGTTGACAGGGGCCCGGTACGCGCGCGCCTCGAGCGCGGCCCCCACCTCCACGAGCCGTACGTGGAGCGAGTCCCGCACCTGGATCCGGCAGCGCCGCATGTCCGAGACGAGGTGGAGCACCGCGTCGTCCATCGGGCGGCTGTGCGCCTCGACCGTCGACGTCAGGTCGATGCCGAAGAGGAAGCGCCACAGTGCCGCGTTCGCCGCCGGGTCGACGGCTTCGAGATCGCGGAGTTGGACCGTGCCCTTGGGGCCGCCCATGTCCCAGTCGGGCTTCACGCTGTAGCGCGCGTACCCGACCAGCTCCCCGTCGCGCTCGGCGACCACGCACTGCAGCGCAGACGCACCGTGCCGCTCGCTCTCGGGGTCGAGCAGACCGAGCCGCTCCCAGCCGGGCTGCCTGGCCAGCATCCCGGGGCGCTCGCTCACCCGTCGTGCGTACAGCGCCTCGCAGGCCTCGTGGACGTCGGCGGGCTTGGCGTACCGAAGGCGTACGTCATCGGTGCCGGCCGGGACTGTCAGCCGTACGCGTGAGGTGTCGATCTCGGCTTTCACCGTCTGCGTCGCCGCGCCGTACCCGAACCGTCCGTAGATGACGGGCTCGGAGGCGGTGAGCACGGCCAGACACTCGCCCTTCGCACGTACGTCGTCGAGCTGGCGCCGCATCATCGACGTCAGGATCCCCTGCCGTCGGTGCGTCGCCGCGACGCTGACCATCGTGACACCGGCCGCGTCGACCAGGGAGCCGCCCGGCACGGAGAGGCGGAAGCTGAACGCTCCGGTCGTGCCGACGCAGGCCTCGCCGTCCCAGGTGCCGAAGAAGCGGTCGAACTCGGTCAGCGAGTTCCAGAGCTCATGCTCCTCCTGTGCCTCGGCGACGCCGCCGAAGGCGACCTCCAGCGTGCCGTAGTACTCGTCCCAGTCCTGCTGGCGCAACTGTCGCAATTCCGTCGTCATATGCCATGCCTACCAGGGCGAAGCGGGCGGAGCGACAGGATTTCCGCCTGCCGGGACCTGCCACTGACGGGGGACAACCGGTACCTCCCGTGCGAAGTGCCTGGCCCGGTGGATAGGGTCCGGGAGCAATGGCAGGCAGCCGAGCGGAAGCCGAGACGTTCACAGCCCGGATGAAGAAGCGGATCCACCGGGCTCGCATAGGGCTGCGCAAATCCGGGGTCGACTACTTCCGAGGCGACGGTTCGGACTGGGTCGCGCTCGCGGGCCTGCTCGTCACCATCCCGGTGATCACCTTCTGCACCATCGTCAACAACGTCTGGTTCTCCCCCTCCGCACTCGTCCTGCCCATCGTGGCCGGTGGCCTGCTCCTGCGGCCCTCCAGCCTGCTCGGCCTGTACGCGACGGCCGCCGCCGCGCTCATCGTGGAGTCCGTCAAGCTCGGCCCGTACACGCAAGGGCCTTCGCGGGTCACGCCCGGAGTGGTCCTCGTCGTCGCGGCCTGCGGTTTCTTCGGCCTTGTCATCGCGCAGTTCCGCAGCCGGGTCGGCGTGCCGTGGCGCGGTGGCGGCACGATGCTCTTCGACCTGCGCGAACGTATCCGCGTACAGAGCAAGCTGCCGCAGCTGCCCGCGGGCTGGCACCGCGAGATGGCGCTGCGGCCCGCGGGCGGCCAGTCCTTCTCGGGCGACTTCGTGGTAGCGGCCCGCACGAACGGCGGTCGCACCCTGGAGGTCGTCCTCACGGACGTCTCGGGCAAGGGCATGGACGCGGGCTCCCGCGCCCTGCTCCTGTCCGGCGCCTTCGGCGGCCTGCTCGGCTCGCTGCCGCCGCACGCGTTCCTGACCGCCGCCAACGGCTACCTCCTGCGCCAGGACTGGGACGAGGGCTTCGCGACCTCGACCCATCTGGTCCTCGACCTGGAGACCGGCGACTACGAGCTCTTCACGGCGGGCCACCCGCCGGGCCTCCAGCTCAGCGCGGGCAGCGGCCGCTGGGAGGAGAAGGCCGCCGAGGGCCCCCTCCTCGGTGTCTACGACGGGGCGCAGTTCGACCCGGTGAAGGGCTCCCTGCGCCCCGGCGACGTACTGATGCTGTTCACCGACGGAATCGTAGAGACCTCCGACCGCGACATCAGCGAGGGCATCGACCGCCTCACCGGGGAAGCCGACCGCTATGTGGCGGGCGGCTTCCACGGCGCCGCGTGGCATCTGATCGAGGCTGTCGCGAAGGACGTCAACGACGACCGTGCGCTGCTTCTGATCTGCCGGGACCCCTCAGCGGGCGCCTGACAGTTCAGGCTCCGGCTCCGGTTCGGGGGCCGCGTCGCGTCCGCCCGGCAGTATCCGGGCCAGCCAGTGCGAGCGTCCCGCCGCGAGCGGGCCGAGCACGGCGAGCAGCAGCACGTACCCCGCGATGAAGGGGGACAGACGTTCGTCGAGTCCCGCGGTGGCCGCCATGGTCGCGAGGATCAGGGCGAACTCGCCGCGCGCGAGCAGGGTGGTGGAGATGTTCGCCGCGGGTCCTGCCCCGAAGCCGTAGATACGTGCCGCGCCGAGTCCGGCGAGGACGTTCATGAGCAGCGTCACGGCCACGGCGGCGAGCACCGGCCAGAGCACCACGGGCAGGTCGCCGGGGTCGATCGAGAGCCCGAAGGCGAAGAAGAAGATCGCCCCGAACGCGTCCCGCAAGGGGTGCACGAGGGTGCGGATGCGCTCACCGGACGCCGTACTGCCCAGCATCAGACCGACCATGAAGGCGCCGATCGCGTCCGCGACCCCGAACCACTCCGAGACCCCGGCGACGAAGACCGCGACCCCGAGGAAGGAGATGACGAGCAGTTCGTCGTCACGGGTGTCCATGAGGCGCCCGACGACCTTGGTGCCGAAGCGCGCCGCGAGGGCGAGAAGCAGCAGGAAGCCGAAGGCCTTGCCGCCGTCCATGACGGCCGCGCCGAGGCTGTCGGCACCGGACAGGATCGGCTGGAGAGCGGCGAGGTAGAGCGCGAGGAAGATGTCCTCGACGACGATGATGCCGAGGATCGGCTTCGTCTCCGGATTGCCGAGCCTGCCGGTGTCGACGAGCACCTTGGTGACGATCGCCGACGACGAGATGCCGAGCACCCCGGCGAGGACCAGAGCCTCGGAGGTGCCCCAGCCGAGGGCGAATCCGAAGCCGAGGCCCGCGCCGACGTTCAGCAGGAGATACGTCCCCCCGGCGAGGGCCATCTTGCGGCCGCCCGTCTTGAGGTCGTCCATGTGGAACTCGAGGCCCAGGTAGAAGAGCAGGAGCACCAGGCCGAGCGCCGAGAGCATCTCCAGGTCGTGGGGGTCGGAGAGCAGGACCACGCCGGGAGTGTGAGGGCCGAGAAGGATCCCGGCCAGGATGAAGAGCGGGATGGTGGGGAGGCCGATACGGCCGCCCAGTCTGGCGAGCACGGCGGCGGCGAGAAAGGCGCCGCCCATGGCTATCAGGGTGTCTGCGTGTCCGATGGGCCCGTTCCTCCTGGTAGTCGGCGACGCACCCACCGCGCACGTATGGCAAAGGGAGCGTCAAGAACGCGTCAATAGTTAGCTTACCAAACGATCTGCGTGGTACCCGGCCACCGCTTCCGGCCATGCGTTGCGGGGGCTGCCGGAGGCTCCCGGGGGCTAACCCCACCAACGATTCGCCGGGGGACCTCATGGTTCACGGCACCCCCGAATCCGTACGTTCGAGACATCGATCAGGGGCGTGAATACGGAAGGCGGGCGGGACGATGGGGCTGCGGCGCAAGAAGCGATCCGAAGCGGGCGAGGCGGGCGGACGGTTCGACGGGGGAGCGGTGCCCCCGATGCCCGCCGGTGCGCCGACCGGCGCCGCCTTGGCCGTCGAACTGCACGGCGTACGCCGCAGGTACGGCAGGGGCTCCGGCGCCGTGCACGCCCTGAGCGGCATCGACCTCGCCCTGGAGCGCGGCAGCTTCACCGCCGTCATGGGCCCGTCGGGCTCCGGCAAGTCCACCTTCCTGCAGTGTGCCGCCGGACTCGACCGGCCCAGCGAGGGCACGGTGCGCCTTGGCGGTACGGAGATCACCTCCATGAGCGAGAACAAGCTCACCGCGCTGCGCCGCACCCGCCTCGGCTTCGTCTTCCAGGCCTTCAACCTGCTGCCCTCGCTGACCGTCGAGCAGAACGTGGTCCTGCCGATGCGCCTCGCGGGCCGGCGCCCCGACCGCCGCAGGGCGGCCGACGTCCTCGCCCGCGTCGGACTCGGCAGCGACAAGCACAAGCGCCGACCCGGCGAGCTCTCCGGAGGCCAGCAGCAGCGCGTCGCGATCGCCCGCGCCCTGGTCACGAACCCGGACGTGATCTTCGCCGACGAGCCGACGGGCGCCCTGGACACCACGACGGCCGCCGAGATCCTCACCCTGCTCCGCTCGGCCGTCGACGGGATGGGCGCCACGGTCGTCATGGTCACCCACGACCCGGCCGCCGCTGCCTACGCGGACCGGGTGCTCTTCCTCGCGGACGGCGCGATCGTGGACCGCCTCGAACGCTCTTCGGCGGCACAGATCGCGGCACGGATGACGACACTCACGGCACCGGCGTACGCGACAGCGGCGGCCTAGCCCCCCAACCACCTCCACTCCGCCGCGCATCCTCCTTACCGACTCCGGAGAATCCCCGTGCAGTTCATGCCCAACGGCATCGCCCGCGCCGCCATCCGCTTCAAACCGGCCGCCTTCGTGGGCACGTTCGTCGCGTTGATGATGGCCGCGATGATCGTGTCCGCCTGCGGCATCCTCCTGGAGACGGGGGTACGGGCATCGGTGCCGCCCACTCGCTACGCCGACGCCCCCGTGGTGGCCGCGGCCCAGCAGACGGCCCACTTCGTCGCGGGCAGCGGAGACAGCAGGTCGGAGTCGGACACACCGCTGCCGGACAAGGCCCGTATCGACAACTCTCTGCTCCAGAAGGCCGGTTCGGTGCCCGGCGCCCGTACCGCCGTCGCGGACGTGACCTTCCCCGTGCAGTCGGGGGACAAGAGCGTCACCGCGCACGGCTGGGGCTCCACGGCCTTCACCGGCGAGAAGCTGACCGCGGGCCGCGCCCCGAAGGCCGGTGAGGTCGTCCTCGCGGCGCCCGGCGCGTCCGTCGGCGAACACACCACGCTCACCACGGCGGACGGCCCGCGCGACTTCCGCATCTCCGGCACCGTGAGCTCCCAACAGGGCGCACCCACAGCCTGGTTCACCGACTCGGACGCCGTACGCCTCTCCGGCCACCCCGACCGCGTCGACGCCATCGCGGTCCTGCCCAAGGACGGCGTCACGGACGACGCCCTCAAGTCCCAGGTGGCGGGGGCCATCAGCGGCAAGGCCGACGTCCTGACCGGCGACGACCGCAGCGCGGCCGAGGGCTCCGAACTCGCCTACGCCAAGGAGATGCTCACCGGGCTCGGCGGCTCCTTCGGCGGCATCGCCACCATGGTCGCCATGTTCACCGCCGCGGGCACCGTGGCGCTCTCCGTCGGCCAGCGGGCCCGCGAGTACGCACTCCTCCGGGCCATCGGTACGACGCCTCGCCAGATCCGCCGCACCATCGCCACGGAGGCCCTGCTCGTCGCACCCTTCGCGGGAGCGGTGGGCGTACTGCCCGGAATCGCCCTGGCCAGCTGGTGGTTCGGCCAACTGAAGGAGAAAGGGGCGATCCCCGAGGCCCTGGACCTCTCGGTCTCCTTCATCCCCCTGGTCTCGGCCGTCGGCGCAGCAGTGATCACCGCACTGCTCGCGGGCTACATGGCGGCCCGCCGCCCCTCCCGCATCAAACCGGGCCAGGCCCTTGCCGAGTCCTCGGTGGAACGCCTGCGCCCCGGCTGGATCCGTACGCCGCTTGGCATCGCGGCGGCCGTCGGCGGCTGCGTCCTCGCCAAGGTCGCCTCCTCCATGACGGGCGACGACGCGGCCAACATGGCGCTCGGCATCGTCATGCTGTTCATGCTGGCCGTGGCCCTGCTCGGCCCCTTGGTGGCCCGCGGCTGCGCGGCCCTGTTCGGACTTCCGCTGCGCGGAGCGTCCGCGTCCGCCTCGCTCGCGGCGGCCAACTCCCGTACGAACGCCCGCCGTCTCGCCTCGGCGATCACCCCGATCGTCCTCGCGATGGCCTTCTCGTCGACCCTCGTCTTCATGCACACCAGCGAGGACCGGGTCGCCGCCGACCAGCAGCGCGAGGGCATCACGGCGGACCACATCATTTCCGCCTCGGGAGCGGGAGCGACCGCCGACGGGGTCAGGAAGGCGGGGCGGGCCCAGGGCGTCACATCGGCCGTAGGCCTCCTGAAGACCTCGGTCCTCGTGCCGGTGGGCTCGGGCGGCGACCGCTGGCTGGAGTCGGCGTCGACGCAGGGCGTGACGGGTGCGTCCCGCGACCTGGCCAAGGTTCAGGACCTGGACGTCAGGACGGGCACGATGGCCTCGCTCGGCAGGGGCGAGATCGCCGTGGACGCGAAGCTCGCGGACTCCGCGCACGTGAAGACGGGCGAGCGCATGGCCCTGCGGCTGCCCGACGGCACGAAGGCGACACCGAAGGTGGTCGCCACGTACGGCAGAGGCCTGGGCCTCTCTCAAGTAACCCTCCCCTCAGCGGACTTGAAGAAGCACGTGACCTCGTCCTTCTCCTCGGAGATCTGGACGAAGGGCGACGCGCCGCGCTCCCTCACGGCCCTCGGCACGCTCCAGGACCGCGACGGCTACGCCACCGCGCAGTCCACGGACCGTGCGGTCAACGGCTGGGCGAACAAGATGATGGCGGCCGTACTCGGCGGCTTCGCGGCGGTCGCCGCGGCCAACACCCTGGTCATGACGGTCCTGGACCGCCGCCGCGAACTCGGCACGCTGCGTCTCATCGGCACCACGCGGCGCCAGGTGATGCGGATGGTGCGATGGGAGGCGCTGCTCGTCGCCTGCGCGGGCATCGTCATCGGCTCGGCGATCGCGCTGACGACCCTGGTCCCCATGATGAACGGCCTGACGGGGGAGTCGCCGTACATCCCCCCGCTCCTTTACGGCTCTTTCGCGGGCGGGGCGCTGGCGCTGGGCCTGGTGGCTACGGCGCTGCCGGCGAGGGCGGCGTTGCGGGAGAGGGGCTGAACCCCGGTCCTCAAACGCCGGACGGCTGAAAGATTCTCAGCCCGTCCGGCGATTGAGGACGAACTCGGCGAAGCCGGTGATGACGGCAAGTACAGGGCACAGGGCCCCCGCGCCGAGCGGGTTTTCGGGAAGGGGCGGGGTTGGGGAAAGATCCCCGCATGAACCGAAGCCCCCACCTCACCCTCACCCAAGTGGAAGCGGTAGCCCGCCAGGCCCACGCCACCCAGAAGGACAAAGCAGGCCGCCCCTACACAGAGCACCTGCAAGCCGTGGCAGAAGGAGTCAAGGCCAGAGGCGGCTCGCCAGAAGAAATCGCCGCCGCCTGGCTCCACGACGCCATAGAGGACAACGCCCTCACCGAGCAGTGGCTGCGGGACGCACATCTCACCCCACGTACGAAGGACATCGTGCGAGCCCTCACCAAGCGTGAGGGCGAATCCCCCGAGGCCTACGCGACCCGCATCCTCACCACCCCCGGCGCCCGCCTGGTGAAGCAGGCGGACCTGGCCCACAACGCACATCCGGCCCGCCTAGCAGAGCTAGACGGGCCGACCCGCACTCGCCTCACGGCGAAATACGCCAACATGCACGCCCTACTGGGCCTTGAACCACCGCGCTAGGAACGAGCTAGGAATAGGAAGAGGACTTCGCCCGCTCCCGAGCCAACGCCGCGGCATCCCGCTTGAACGCCCACTCCATCTTCGGCTCCATGGCGAAGCGGAACATCCGCTGGACAGGAGGCGTACAGAGGAGCGTCACCACCGTCCCGGCCACCAAGGACACACCCACCTGACCGACAGGCGTGTGTACCCAGTCGTGGTCGAACCAGCCCCAGAAGCGCGAGCCCTTGGCGAGGAAGCCGTGCAGCAGGTAGCCGTACAACGTGCCCGCACCCAGCACCGTGAACCACATCTTGCGACGCGGAACCCACGCGAAGAAGCACGCGGTGAGGACGACGGAGCAGCCGAACAGCGCCAGCGTCATCACGACACCGGCCCACCACGGAGCGCCCAACTCCTGCGCGCTGTCCCGGCGGTAGAACCACGCGGAGGTCATCCGCGGACCGGCCCAGTACGCGAGGAGCAGCGCGCTCGCGAAGATCGGGATGGAGAGCAGCCGCACCTCGCGGCGCCGCACCAGCTGGAAGTACTCGGGCTTCATGAACAGGCCGAGCACGAAGAAGGGCAGGAACTGCAGCACCCGCTGCAGATCGAGGTCGTCGCCGATGTCGGGCGAGACCGAGGCGAGCACGGCGATGGCGAGTGCGAGGGGCACCGGCCAGCGGACCAGCTTCCACAGCGGAGTCGTCAGACGCCAGACGAAGAGCGCGACCAGGAACCAGGTGAGGTACCAGGGGTCGAGCAGACTGATCGGCTGGGTCGGATCGTCGTCCGCGTAGCGCTTGAAGAAGGTGTACGCGACTTCGAAGATGACGTACGGCACAGCGATGCCGGTCACCAGGCGCTTGAGGCGGTCGGACCGCATGTCGAAGCTGCGCGAGAAGTAGCCGGAGATGAGGATGAACGCCGGCATGTGGAAGGTGTAGACGGTCATGTACAGCGCCTCAGCGGCGCGGCTGCCGTCCGTCAACGGCTCCCAGGCGTGCGCCATCGCGACCAGGACGATCGCCAGGTACTTGGCGTTGTCGAAGAAGGAATCGCGCTGTTTGGCGGACTGACCGGTGGAAACAGGTCTGTCTGAGGTGGAACCGGAGTGGCCCGTGGAGCTGGCGGGGCCGGTGGAGCCTGAGTGACCCGTGGAGCCGGGTCGAGCGGTGGTGCCGGCCGGGGCGTGGGGAACGGACGCGGCCATGGTGGACTGGGGGGCGCGGGGGCCAGGGACTCCCTCTGCCGGCACAAGTGCCGGGGGGAGCGGCGCCCGGTGGCGGCCGTGCGGTTGAACCGAGTTCGTCACAGGCCCTCCCACCAAGAACTAGGTGAGACGACCCGGGACCGCACTGCGCCTGCGGGGATGGTGGCAGCGTGGAACATCTGAGGCACCCTAGCGTCGCTTGCGTGTATTCGTAAAACCCTCAACTCGCCTGTCATACCAATCACAGGCGGTTCGGGACTATTGATGTCCGAGTACCCAGAAAACACGGAAGTCGACATGGAGATTCACCTCCTGTCACCCTCGATACAGGGGGCAAACACCGGACGTAATGTCCGTTACGTCACATCTAATACCCCTTAAACGGCGCATAACGCCCGCAGGCGACTCTGGCGAAATGTCCCCTTGATTGGCCCTTTGTGGCGCTGGTGGTGTGTGTCCGGCAACAATTCGAATTTCTGGCGAACGAGTTGTGTGGCAATGGAAACGATCAAGCCGAATTAGCGGTCACGCGCGGGCTTCGAATTGCCGTGCGGGGGTGCGATGATCAGACGCCCCAAGGGTGCCGCCGTGCGCGGGGGCCACGCGGGGCGCGTCAGGCCTTGGCCGACGATGTGTCACCGGCCGCATACGGGCGGCGCGTTGGTGGCACGATGGTCCTGGCGGGGGAGTGCGAGGTCGTGCCCCCCCGGGCCGGGGAGAGACCGACCTAGGGTGTGATCAGTGTGGCCATTTCACTGTCAGTGGTGTTGCTGTTGGCGGTCATCCTTGTGGTGCTGATCCGTGGGGGATCGATCAAAGCGGGACCCGCGATCGTCGCGATCCTGTTCGGGTTCTTCCTCGCCTCAACTGGAATGGCGCCTTCCATAAATCGCTTCCTCAATGAGGTGGCGGAGACCATCAACTCGATCAGCTTCTGAGCGGCGCGGCGGTCCGCCGCGATGCGAAACCGGCCAAGCTGCCCGCGCGGCCGGCGCTCTCGTCGGCGACCCCTGAGGCGCCCTCGATGGAGCCCGCGCGCCGCATGCCCCTCGGACGTGAACCTGAACGCAGACTCGAACGCGCGCTTGAACGCGGAAAAGCCTCCGGCCCGGTTCCGAGGAACCGGGCCGGAGGCCACAGAGCGGGTGACGGGAATCGAACCCGCGTAGCTAGTTTGGAAGACTAGGGCTCTACCATTGAGCTACACCCGCACAGCTCGCGCCGCAGACATCGCTGGTCAGCGACCGCCGCACGGCAAGCATCGTAGCGGGTCGGAGCCCCTCGCCGCACACCCCGTACGTACTCGCGATTTAGCGGGCGCCGCACAGCCTGCGGGCATGTACCCTACGTGTCGCACCGACGGGGTGTGGCGCAGCTTGGTAGCGCGTCCGCTTTGGGAGCGGAAGGCCGTGGGTTCAAATCCCGCCACCCCGACCAGCAAGATCTCCCTCACAAGATCGCATTGTGGGTCGGCTCCCGCTTGCCGTTACTATGCAAGCTGTGTGCCCGTGTGTCTCTGAGCCGGGCTCAATCCCAAGAAGTCAGCCCCAAGGAGACCGAACCGTGAAGAGCGCCGTGGAGACCCTGAACCCGACCCGGGTTCGGCTCACTGTTGAGGTGCCCTTCGAGGAGCTCAAGGAAAGCCTCGACGCGGCCTACAAGAAGATCAACCAGCAGGTCACGGTGAAGGGCTTCCGCAAGGGCAAGATCCCTGCCCGAGTCATCGACCAGCGGTTCGGCCGTGGCGCCGTCCTCGAAGAGGCCGTCAACGACGCGCTCCCGAAGTTCTACACCGAGGCCGTCAACGAGGCCGAGCTCAACGTCCTTGGCCAGCCCGAGGTGGACATCACCGAGCTGAAGGACAACGAGACCCTCAACTTCACCGCTGAGGTCGACATCCGTCCCGCGATCGAGATCCCGGACTACTCCGGCATCGAGGTCGAGGTCGACGCGGTCGAGGTCAGCGACGAGGACGTCGAGAAGGCCGTCGAGGAGCTCCGTGAGCGCTTCGCGTCCACCTCGCCGGTCGAGCGTGCCGCCGTGGACGGCGACGTCGTGACGATCGACCTGGAGGCCAAGGTCGACGGCGAGGTCCTGGAGGACGGCGTCGCGTCCGGCGTCTCCTACACGATCGGCTCCGGCGAGCTCCTCGACGGCATCGACGAAGCCGTGACGGGCCTGGAGGCCGGTGGCGAGGCCACCTTCACCTCCGAGCTCAAGGGCGGCTCGGCGACCGGCAAGGAGTCCGAGGTGACCGTCAAGGTCACCCAGGTCGCCGCCCGTGAACTGCCCGCCCTGGATGACGACTTCGCGCAGCTCGCGTCGGAGTTCGACACCCTGGACGAGGTCAAGGCGGACAGCCGCAAGCGCCTCGAGAACATGAAGCAGTACGACCAGGCGACCCAGGCGCAGGAGCGCGTCCTGGAGAAGCTGCTCGAGCTGGTCGAGGTCCCCGTCCCCGAGAAGCTCCTCGCGGACGAGATCGAGACCCGCAAGCACAACCTGGTGAACCACCAGCTCGGCCAGATGGGCCTCGACCTCGAGAAGTACCTGGAGATCCAGGGCAAGACCGAGGAAGAGTTCGACGCCGAGACCAAGGAGCAGGCCGAGAAGGGCATCAAGACGCAGTTCGTCCTTGACGAGCTCGTCAACAAGGAGAAGCTGAACGTGAACCAGGAGGAGCTCACCGAGCACCTCATGCGTCGCGCGCAGTCCTCCGGCATGTCCCCCGACCAGTTCGCCCAGGCCGTCGTCGAAGGCGGCCAGGTCCCGATGCTGGTCGGCGAGGTCGCCCGCGGCAAGGCCCTCGCGGTCGTCGTGGAGGCCGCGTCGGTCAAGGACACGAACGGCGAGGTCGTGGACCTCGACGACGAGGACGAGACGGCTGCCGCCGAGGGCGAGCAGACCGAGGCGTCCGACGCGTCCGACTCCGTCGAGGAGAAGGCCGAGAAGACCGAGGCCTGAGTCTCGCTCTGACGCTCGTACGACAGGGCCCCCGGGACTTCGGTCCCGGGGGCCCTGTCGTGCCCCGTAAGGGGCGCGGGGAACTGCGCGAGCAACCACGTACGAGCCGCACCCGCCGTACGGCGGCACAGGGCACACGCGCTTGCGGCCGTGTGGGGGCGGGCCGCGCAGTTCCCCGCGCCCCTTACGGGGCACAACCTGCGCTCACAGCGAACAGTTCCCTCTGCGGGATTCTCCGGAGGGGCCCGCGCGTTAGGGTCCATGAATACGAGGGCAGGGGAGTCCCCGAAGCCGTCCCGGAGCGGCGAGCACGCGGGGTCCCAAGCCTCAGAAGAAGACGTGAGACGGCCCGGCGCCGTCGTAAGACGAGCAGGTGGATACGTGACGAATCTGATGCCCTCCGCCGCCGGCGACCCCTCCATCGGTGGTGGCCTCGGCGACCAGGTCTACAACCGGCTGCTCGGCGAGCGGATCATCTTCCTCGGCCAGGCCGTGGACGACGACATCGCCAACAAGATCACCGCGCAGTTGCTGCTCCTTGCCGCAGAGCCGGACAAGGACATCTTCCTTTACATCAACAGCCCTGGTGGATCCATCACGGCCGGCATGGCGATCTACGACACCATGCAGTACATCCAGAACGACGTGGTGACGATCGCGATGGGCATGGCGGCCTCGATGGGCCAGTTCCTGCTCAGCGCCGGTACGCCCGGCAAGCGCTTCGCGCTGCCGAACGCCGAGATCCTCATCCACCAGCCCTCCGCAGGACTCGCGGGCTCCGCGTCGGACATCAAGATCCACGCCGAGCGTCTCCTTCTCACCAAGAAGAAGATGGCCGAGCTCACCGCGTTCCACACGGGTCAGACCGTCGAGCAGGTCACCCGCGACTCGGACCGCGACCGCTGGTTCGACCCGCTGGAGGCCAAGCAGTACGGCCTCATCGACGACATCATGCCCAACGCGGCCAGCATGCCGGGCGGCGGCGGCACCGGAGCCTGAGCCTCACCGCTCAGCCCTTCCCAAGCCGACCTCAGCCCACGCTCCTCAGGAGACCTACAGAGATGAAGAACTACCCCGGCAGCGGCCTCTACGAGCGCGCTCAGGCCGAATACACCGGCCCCACCGCCGAATCCCGCTACGTCATCCCGCGCTTCGTCGAGCGCACCTCGCAGGGCGTGCGTGAGTACGACCCGTACGCGAAGCTGTTCGAGGAGCGCGTGATCTTCCTCGGCGTGCAGATCGACGACGCGTCCGCCAACGACGTCATGGCGCAGCTCCTGTGCCTGGAGTCGATGGACCCCGACCGTGACATCTCGATCTACATCAACAGCCCCGGCGGCTCCTTCACGGCGCTCACGGCGATCTACGACACGATGCAGTTCGTGAAGCCCGACGTGTCGACCGTCTGCATGGGCCAGGCCGCCTCGGCCGCCGCCGTGCTCCTCTCGGCGGGTACGCCGGGCAAGCGCATGGCGCTCCCGAACGCGCGCGTCCTGATCCACCAGCCCTACAGCGAGACGGGCCGCGGTCAGGTCTCCGACCTGGAGATCGCCGCGAACGAGATCCTCCGGATGCGCGCGCAGCTGGAAGACATGCTGGCCAAGCACTCCACGACGCCGATCGAGAAGATCCGCGACGACATCGAGCGCGACAAGATCCTCACTGCCGAGGACGCGCTGGCGTACGGCCTGGTCGACCAGATCATCTCCACCCGGAAGATGAACAACGCCTCGGTCGTCTGACGCAGCGATGTAGCATCTGCCGTTCCTTGGCACGGTCCACGTCAAAGTGAACCGTGCCAAGGGGGGCCCGAACGGGGGGCCAGGCAAGGTACCGTCGGATATGAGGCACCAGGAGTCGCTGAACGTGGCGTCTCCCAGGCGAAGGGGAAGCACCTCGTGGCACGCATCGGTGACGGCGGCGATCTGCTCAAGTGCTCGTTCTGCGGGAAGAGTCAGAAGCAGGTCAAGAAGCTCATCGCAGGTCCCGGTGTGTACATCTGCGATGAGTGCATCGACCTCTGTAACGAGATCATCGAGGAAGAGCTCGCGGAGACGAGCGAGGTCCGGTGGGAGGAACTCCCCAAGCCTCGTGAGATCTACGAATTCCTCGAGGGGTATGTCGTGGGCCAGGAGCCCGCGAAGAAAGCCCTCTCGGTGGCGGTCTACAACCACTACAAGCGGGTCCAGGCCGGTGAGACCGGCGGCGCACAGGGCCGTGACGACGCGATCGAACTCGCCAAGTCCAACATCCTGCTGCTCGGCCCGACCGGCTCCGGCAAGACGCTGCTCGCGCAGACGCTCGCGCGCATGCTGAACGTCCCGTTCGCCATCGCGGACGCGACGGCGCTCACGGAGGCGGGCTATGTCGGCGAGGACGTCGAGAACATCCTCCTGAAGCTCATCCAGGCCGCTGACTACGACGTCAAGAAGGCCGAGACGGGCATCATCTACATCGACGAGATCGACAAGGTCGCTCGCAAGAGCGAGAACCCCTCGATCACGCGCGATGTATCGGGTGAAGGCGTCCAGCAGGCACTGCTCAAGATCCTGGAAGGCACGACGGCCTCAGTCCCCCCGCAGGGCGGCCGCAAGCATCCGCACCAGGAATTCATCCAGATCGACACGACGAACGTGCTCTTCATCGTGGGCGGCGCCTTCGCCGGCCTCGAGAAGATCATCGAGTCGCGGGCGGGCGCGAAGGGCATCGGCTTCGGCGCCACGATCCACTCCAAGCGCGAGCTTCAGGAGAAGGACCGGTTCGAGGACATCATGCCGGAGGACCTGGTGAAGTTCGGGATGATCCCCGAGTTCATCGGCCGCCTCCCCGTGATCACCTCGGTCCACAACCTGGACCGCGAGGCTCTGCTCCAGATCCTGGTGGAGCCGCGCAACGCGCTGGTCAAGCAGTACCAGCGCCTCTTCGAACTCGACGGTGTAGAGCTGGAGTTCGAGCGCGAGGCCCTTGAGGCAATCGCCGACCAGGCGATCCTGCGCCAGACCGGCGCGCGAGGCCTGCGCGCCATCATGGAGGAAGTCCTCCAGTCGGTGATGTACGAGGTCCCGTCCCGCAAGGACGTGGCCCGTGTCGTCATCACGGCGGACGTCGTCCACTCGAACGTGAACCCGACGCTGGTGCCGCGCGATGCGCGGGGTCCGGGGCCGGGCGAGCAGAAGTCCGCATAGGCGGCAGCCCGTCGCGTACGACGAAGGGGGCGCCCCGCGAGTGATCGCGGGGCGCCCCCTTCAACGTATCGCCGTGCGGAGCTACTTGGCCTCGACGCGGACGTCGGCGCGGAGCTTGGCGGTCAGGCCCGCGGCCGTGTCGAGCGAGATGTCCTTGCCGCTGGCGACGGCGCTCGCGTCGGAGTGCCCGACGGAGACGGCCGTGCTGTGGTCGCCCCAGACGCACATCGGCGTCTGGAAGGTGTTGGGGATGCCGTCCTCCTCCTCGGCCTTGTCGGGGGCACCGAGGCGGAACTCGGCCTTCTGGCACTTCATCACGCCGTTGTCGAAGCCGTCCGGGGTGAACTCCTCGGGGCTGCCGATGAGCTTCACGCTCCCGGGCTCATCCGTGGACTTCTTCTTCATCTCGGCGAACATGGCGTCCACGACCTTCTCGGGGTCGTCGATCTCGCCGTACACACCGGAGAAGTTGAGGCTCTTCATGCTCGCGCCCGAACCGGAGTTGTACGCGCCGTGGGCGTCCTTCGGGTTGTTGACGCCCTGCTTCTCCAGGTCCTTCAGGTCGCTCGGCGACATACCGCCACCACCGGCGCCCGAGTTGTCCTGCTTGTACTCGCCGCCGATGATGCTCGCGGGCGTCGTCAGCTTGTACGTCTTGCCGTCGTCGGCGACGGATCCGCCGTCCTTGCCCGCGGTGAACCACCACACACCGGCCCCGACCGCCGCGATCGCGACGACGGCACCGATGATGATCCCGACCTTCTTGCCGCCACCACCGCTCGGCGGGGCCTGTCCGTAGGGGGCCTGTCCGTACGGGGCTTGCCCGTACGGTCCCTGAGGCTGCTGGGGGTAGCCGTAGCCGGGCTGTGGCTGCGGGGGCTGCGGAGGCTGTTGAGGGGCACCGTAGGGCCCCTGCTGGCCGTAGGGTCCTGGCTGCTGGGGCTGCTGGGGCTGCTGGGGCTGCTGGGGCTGCTGGGGCTGCTGCGGCGGCTGGCCGCCGTACGGGCCAGGCTGGTTGTAACTCATGACGTGGATTCCCCTCCAGACGCGTTCGGTCGGATCAGAGCTTGACGCGGACTTCCTTGCGGAACTTGGCCGTCGTCTCCGAGGCCTCGTCGAGGTCGGCGCTCTTGCCTGCCATCGCGTTCGCCACGTCCGTGGTGATCGCTATGCCCAGCGTGCTGTTGTCGCCCCAGATGCAGGTCGCCATCGACATCTCGCTCGGGCCCTGGCTGCTGCCGGCGGTCGACGACGAACTGAGGTCGAGCTTCATCTCCTGGCACTTGAGGACCGCGCCGTCGAGCCCGGCGGGGCTGTACGACTTGGGGCTGCCGACCAGCGTCATCTTGCCGCCGGCGGTGGCGCCGCCGCCGCCCTCCTCGGCGTTCTTCGCCGCCTCGCCGAACATCGCGTCGACGACCTTCTCGGGGTCCGTGATGTCGCCGTAGACGCCGTTGAACTGCAGCAGCTTCTGCGACAGCGGGTTGTTCTCGTCCCCCGCCTGGTACTGGGCAGCGACGTCCTTGGCGTTCTTCACGCCCTGCTCCTCGGCCTTCTTGACGTCGTCGGAGCTCATGCCGCCTTCGCTGCCGGCTTCCTTGTTCTGCTTGTACTCGGAGAGGACCGTCGCCGGAGTGATCAGCTTGTGCGGGCCGTCGTCCTTGATGCCGGAGCCGCCGCCCGCCACGGACGAGGAGCCGCCCTTCTTGCCGCCGTTCTCGTCGTCACCGCCCGCGAGGACGAAGTAGCCGCCGACGGCCACCGCGACGACCGCGACCACGGCGGCGATGATGATGCCGGTCTTCTTGCCGCCGCCCTGCGGGGGCGGAGGCGGCGGGACCTGCCCGTAGGGGGCCTGCGGCTGTTGCCCGTACGGGGCCTGCTGCTGGGGCGCCTGCGGAGGGTAGCCGTAGCCGGGCTGCTGCGGGGGGACACCCTGCGGAGCCTGCGGGGGGTAGCCGTAGCCGGGCTGCGGGGCCTGCGGCGGCTGGCCGTAGGGGCCGGGCTGCGGAGGCTGCCCTCCTCCGTATGGACCGGGCTGCTGGGGCGGCTGACCACCGTATGGACCGGGCTGGTTGTAGCTCATGAGTGGGTTCCCCCGTGAGTGCGCTTATGTGTAGTCAACATCCTGACGGAAGCAGCCCCGGCCGAAGCGACCGGGGCTGCTGTGTGCGAGGTGACGCCGTCAGGACATCGGGCGAGAAATCAGGCCCTGTCCCAGGCCTTGGCTCAGGCCTTGACGCGGACTTCCTTGCGGAGCTTCGTCGCCGTGTCGGCGGCGTCCTCCAGCGAGGCGCCCTTGCCGGTCATGGCGCTCGCCATGTCGACCGGGATCACGATGCCGAGGGTGCTGTGATCGCCCCAGATGCAGACCGGCATGCGGATCTCCTTCGGGCCGGAGCCGCCGCCCTTGACCTTCGTCTCCTGGCACTTGACGACCGCGCCGTCCGCGTCGAAGCTCTTCGGGCTGCCGACCAGTTCGCCCGTGGAGGTGGAAGCGTCCTCCTTCTCGGACTCCGTCTTCATCTTGTCGAACATTCCGTCGACGACCTTGGACGGGTCGTCGATGTCGCCGTAGACGCCCATGAACTTGATCATCTTCTGCGCCAACGGGTTGCTCTTGTCGCCCGACTGGTAGTCGGCGGACACAGGCTCGCCGTTCTTGACGCCGTCCTTCTCGGCCCTCTTCATGTCGTCGTCGTTGAAGCCGCCCTCGCTGTTGGCCTGCTTCTTGTACTCCGAGAGAACCGTCTCCGGCGTGACGAGCTTGTGCTTCCCGTCGTCCGCCACGGCGGAGTTGCCTGCCGACGAGCTGCCGTCCTTGCCCGCCGTGAACCACCAGATGCCGCCGCCTATGGCGACGAGTGCGACGACCGCGCCGATGATGAGGCCGGTCTTCTTGCCGCTGCCGCCACCCGCGGGCGGGGGCGGCGGGACCTGCCCGTAAGGGCCCTGCTGCTGGCCGTGATCGTAGGGGCCCGGCTGCTGCGGCTGGCTGTAGCCGCCCTGCTGCGGAGGGACGCCCTGCGGGGGCTGCTGGGGGTAGCCGTAGCCGGGCTGGGGCGCCTGCGGCTGCTGTCCGTAAGGGCCGGGCTGCTGCGGCTGCTGTCCGTAGGGCCCAGGCTGGCCCGGCTGCTGCCCGTAAGGACCGGGCTGCTGGGGCTGCTGCCCGCCGTACGGGCCAGGCTGGTTGTAGCTCATCGCGTGAGTTCCCCCTGAGTGCGCTTATGTGATTCCGACATCCTGACCGACACCCGAGCCCTGTGGGGCGTCGGGCCGCAACCGTTACTCAAGAATCCAGTTTCGGGACGGGCCCGTGACACCTCTAAACTGGGCGCGTGACCGAGAATCCTCAGCAGCAGACTCCAGCGCCCATCACCGAACTGCCGACCCAGTACGCGCCGGCCGAGGTAGAGGGGACGCTGTACGAGCGCTGGGTAGAACGCGGCTACTTCTCCGCCGACGAGGCGAGCGAGAAGCCTCCGTACACGGTCGTCATCCCGCCGCCGAACGTCACGGGCTCCCTGCACCTGGGCCACGCCTTCGAGCACACGCTCATCGACGCTCTCACCCGCCGCAAGCGCATGCAGGGCTTCGAGACGCTGTGGCAGCCGGGCATGGACCACGCCGGTATCGCCACGCAGAACGTCGTGGAGCGCGAGCTCGCCAAGGAGGGCAAGTCCCGCCACGACCTGGGGCGCGAGGAGTTCATCGACCGCGTCTGGCAGTGGAAGGACGAGTCCGGCGGGCAGATCTCCGGGCAGATGCGCCGCCTCGGCGACGGCGTCGACTGGTCGCGTGAGCGGTTCACGATGGACGAGGGTCTGTCCCAGTCCGTCCAGACCATCTTCAAGAAGCTCTACGACGACGAGCTGATCTACCGCGCCGAGCGCATCATCAACTGGTGCCCGCGCTGTCTGACCGCGATCTCCGACATCGAGGTCGAGTACCAGGACGACGAAGGCGAGCTCGTCTCGCTGAAGTACGGGGACGGGGACGAGACCCTCGTCGTCGCCACCACCCGCGCCGAGACGATGCTCGGTGACACGGCCATCGCCGTCCACCCCGACGACGAGCGGTACAAGCACCTCGTCGGCAAGCTGATCAAGCTGCCGCTGACCGACCGCTCGATCCCGGTCGTCGCGGACGAGCACGTCGACCCCGAGTTCGGCACGGGCTGCGTCAAGGTGACCCCGGCGCACGACCCGAACGACTTCGAGATCGGCCAGCGCCACGACCTGCCGAACATCGCGGTCATGGACGAGCACGCCGTGATCACCGTCCCTGGCCCCTTCCAGGGCCTCGACCGGCTCGAAGCCCGCAGCGCCATCGTCGGCGCCCTGCGCGCCGAGGGCCGCATCGTCGCCGAGAAGCGTCCGTACACGCACTCGGTCGGCCACTGCTCGCGCTGCAAGACCACGATCGAGCCGCGTCTGTCGATGCAGTGGTGGGTCAAGGTCGGCCCGCTCGCGAAGGCCGCCGGTGACGCGGTCCGCGACGGCAAGGTCGCGATCCACCCGCAGGAGATGGAGAAGCGCTACTTCGACTGGGTCGACAACCTCCACGACTGGTGCATCTCGCGCCAGCTGTGGTGGGGCCACCGGATCCCGGTCTGGTACGGGCCGAACGGCGAGGTCGTCTGCGTCGGACCCGACGACGAGGCGCCCACCGGCGAGGGCTGGACCCAGGACCTCGACGTCCTGGACACCTGGTTCTCCTCCGGCCTGTGGCCGTTCTCCACGCTCGGCTGGCCCGAGCGGACCGACAGCCTGGCGAAGTTCTATCCGAACTCCGTCCTGGTCACCGGCTACGACATCCTCTTCTTCTGGGTCGCCCGGATGATGATGTTCGGCCTGTACGCGATGGACGGCACCCCGCCGTTCCACACGATCGTGCTGCACGGCATGGTCCGCGACCAGTTCGGCAAGAAGATGTCGAAGTCCTTCGGCAACGCGGTCAACCCGCTCGACTGGATGGACAAGTACGGCTCGGACGCCGTCCGCTTCACGCTGGCCCGCGGCGCCAACCCCGGCGTCGACGTGCCGATCGGCGAGGACTGGGTCCAGGGCTCGCGCAACTTCGCCAACAAGATCTGGAACGCCACGCGCTTCGCGCTGATGAACGGCGCCACGATCGAGGGCGAGCTCCCGCCCGTGGAGCAGCAGTCGGCGACGGACCGCTGGATCCTGTCCCGGCTGAACGCGACGGTCGCCGAGGTCGACGCGTTCTACGACGACTACCAGTTCGCCAAGTTGTCGGACGCCCTCTTCCACTTCGCGTGGGACGAGGTCTTCGACTGGTACGTCGAGCTGTCCAAGACCACGTTCATGGGCGGCGGCGAGGCGGCGAAGGTCTCGGGCCGTGTCCTGGGCGAGGTCCTCGACGTGACGCTGCGCCTGCTCCACCCGATCGTCCCGTTCGTCACGGAGACGCTCTGGACGACGCTCACCGGCCGCGAGTCCCTCGTGATCGCCGAGTGGCCGAAGGACAGTGGCTTCCGTGACAGCGGGGCCGAGCAGGAGATCGAGACGCTCCAGCAGGTCATCACCGAGGTCCGCCGCTTCCGCGCCGATCAGGGGCTTCAGCCGGGCCAGAAGGTCCCGGCCCGCCTGACCCTGGACGGCACGGCGCTCGCCCCGCACGAGGCGGCCATCCGTCAGCTCCTGCGCCTCCTGCCGGAGGGCGAGGGCTTCGCGGCCACCGCCACGCTGCCGGTCTCGGGCGCCACGGTCGCGCTGGACCTGTCCGGCACGATCGACGTCGGGGCGGAGCGCAAGCGCCTCGCCAAGGACCTCGCGGCGGCCGAGAAGGAGAAGGCGCAGGCCACGGCGAAGCTCGGCAACGAAGCGTTCCTGGCGAAGGCGCCGGACAACGTGGTCGACAAGATCCGCGGCCGCCTCACCAAGGCGCACGCCGACATCAGCAGGCTGCAGGCCCAGCTGGACGGCCTGCCGCAGGCCTAGTCAGGCCTGTTCAGGTCTGATCAGGCAGTGGAGACAGGGCCCATGGAACCGACCGGTTCCATGGGCCCTGTCCCGTTCTCCGGTCCCGTCTCCTGCCCGGGGATGTACACCTGCTCGGGGATGTGAAGGCCGAGGCGCACAAGCTCCGCCTCGGCGAGCGCGTCGATGATGTCGGGGTCGCCGCCGCGCCAGCCCTCGGCGAGGCTTCCCGCGGTGGCGTCGGGGAGTTCGTACGCCGTCCGCGCGACCTCGTCCAGGGGCCGAAGGAGGGCGCGCAGGGCGAGCAGCTCGCGGCCGTCGGCGCTCGCGGCGAGCTCCTGGGCGGCTGCCGCCTGCCGGGTCCAGCGCAGGCGGCGGGGGAGCCAGCTGCTCAGCACGAGACCGACGGGTACGAGGAAGACGACGACGGCGCCCACGATCACCGCCGCGCGGACGGTCACCGGGTCCCCGGCTCCGGCGATGTCGGCGGCGGCCCGCAGCGCGGAGTCGACACGATCACCGACCAGGGGGAGACGGGAGGGATCGCCGAGCGACGGGGCGTGGGTCCGAGGCGTGGGGCGCGTGAGCAGACAGGCGAGCCGGTAGGCGACGAACGCCGTGGCGATCCACAGCGCGGTCCAGAGCAGGACCGCGCCGTCGCCGAGCAGCTGGCGGGTCCGTCGGCCGGGGTTCTGGGCATACCACATGGTCTGATTTGAACCCCGGGGACAAGCTTTCGAGGTCCGCCACGCCGTCGCCCTACGCCTCACACGACAAAGGTCATATATACGACAATGCGGGCAGTGTTGCCCGCTCCCACTCGACCGCCGCACCCCCCCGCCCCGAGACTCCCCGCCCAACCGGCCGCAGGCCTACGCCGCCGACATCACCCGCTCCAGCGCGTCGAAGTCCTCCACGCACTTTCCGCAGCCCATCGCCACGCTGTCCAAGGGGTCGTCGGCCACGAAGACCGGGATGCCGGTGGCCGACGCCATGCGGAGGTCAAGGGCCGGGAGCAGAGCTCCGCCGCCCGTCAGGACGATGCCGTGTTCCATGATGTCGCCCGAGAGCTCCGGCGGGCACTCCTCCAGGGTCGTGCGCACCGCGGCGATGACCGCCTCCACCGGCTCGTCGAGCGCCGCCCGCACCTCGGGCACCGTAAGCTCCACCGTCTTCGGCAGGCCGCGCACCTTCTCCCGCCCCCGCACGGTGAACGTCCGCGACTCAAGCGCTTCGTCCCCGGGCACCGGCCACGCCGAGCCGATGGCGACCTTGATGTCCTCGGCGGTCCGCTCGCCGATGAGCAGCCCGTGCTCCTTGCGCACGAAGTTCGTGATCGCCTCGTCCAGACGGTCCCCGCCCACCCGCAGCGACTGCGACGTGACGATCCCGCCCAGGGAGATGACGGCGACCTCGGACGTCCCGCCGCCGATGTCGACCACCATCGACCCCCGAGGCTCCGCCACCGGAAGCCCCGCCCCGATCGCCGCGGCCATCGGCTCCTCCACCAGGTGCACGGCACGGGCCCCCGCCCGCTGCGCCGCGTGCACGATGGCACGGCGCTCGACCGGCGTGACGCCGCTCGGCACGCACACCACCATGCGCGTACGGGGACGGCGCCCCGGTACGGCCTTGCGCACGAAGTGCCGGATCATCTCCTCGGCGGCTTCGTAGTCACTGATCACGCCGCCCTTCAGGGGGCGGATCGCGGTGATGGACCCCGGCGTACGGCCGATCGTCTCCTTGGCCTCCGTGCCGACGGCCAGGGCTGTGCGCGCCCCCTCCTTGACGGCGACCACGGACGGTTCGTTGAGCACGATGCCCTGCCCGCGCACGTAAAGAAGGGTGTTCGCTGTACCGAGGTCGATGCCTATGTCCATGATCACCAAGTTTGCCCGGCGATTGACCGGATCGGCGGGACCAAAGTCCCGAATCGACCGGGACCAAAGTCCTGACAGGGGCGGTGACAGGTCCCGGCGGCGACTGTCGGACCCCGTCCGTAGACTGGCGTGCGTGAGTGACCTCCCCCCGCCTGACAGCGAGCACCCCGACCGCGACGACAACGCCGACCGTTTTGACGAGATCGTCGAAGCCGAGACCGACCGCGACCCCGACCTCGCCGTGATCGAGGCGGGCAGTCGCACCCTGCGCACCCAGGCGGGCCCGCCCCAGGCGGACATCCCCTCGCGCCCCACCGACCCGGAGATCGACAAGGCGCTCCGCGAGGTCGAGACGGAGCTCGCGGGCCGCTGGGGAGAGACCAAGCTGGAGCCCTCCGTCAGCCGGATCGCCGCGCTGATGGACCTCCTTGGCGAGCCCCAGCACGCGTACCCCTCGATCCACATCACCGGCACGAACGGCAAGACGTCCACGGCCCGCATGATCGAGGCCCTGTTCACCGCCTTCGAGCTGCGCACCGGGCGTTACACGTCGCCGCACGTCCAGTCGATCACCGAGCGGATCAGCCTGGACGGCGCCCCCATCGAGGCCGAGCGCTTCGTGGAGGCGTACAACGACATCAAGCCGTACGTCGACATGGTCGACGCCAAGGAGGAGTTCAGGCTCTCCTTCTTCGAGGTGCTCACGGGCATGGCGTACGCGGCCTTCGCGGACGCCCCCGTGGACGTCGCCGTCGTCGAGGTCGGCATGGGCGGCAGCTGGGACGCGACGAACGTGATCGACGGCTCGGTGGCCGTCGTCACGCCCATCGACCTGGACCACACCGACCGCCTCGGCAGCACGCCGGGCGAGATCGCCGGCGAGAAGGCCGGCATCGTCAAGCCGGACGCGACGGTGATCCTCGCCCAGCAGCCGGTGGACGCCGCTCAGGTGCTCCTGAAGAAGGCCGTCGAGGTCGACGCGACGGTGGCCCGCGAGGGCCTGGAGTTCGGCATCGTCTCCCGCTCGGTGGCGGTCGGCGGTCAGCTCCTGACCCTGCGCGGTCTCGGCGGGGAGTACGAGGAGGTCTTCCTGCCCCTCCACGGCGCCTATCAGGCGCACAACGCCGTCGTCGCGCTCGCCGCGGTGGAGGCGTTCTTCGGCATCGGCTCGCAGCACGCGAGCCCGCTGGACATCGACACCATCCGCAAGGCCTTCGCCTCGGTCTCGTCGCCGGGCCGCCTGGAGGTCGTGCGCACCTCGCCGACCGTCGTCCTGGACGCCGCGCACAATCCGGCGGGCGCCCGCGCCACCGCCGAGGCGATCAGTGAGGTCTTCGACTTCAGCAACCTGATCGGCGTCGTCGCCGCGAGCGAGGGCAAGGACATGAAGGGGCTGCTCGAAGCCTTCGAGCCGATCTTCGCCGAGGTCGTCATCACGCAGAACTCCAGCCACCGCGCGATGGACGCGGACACGCTGGCCGGGCTCGCCGTCGAGGTCTTCGGCGACGAGCGTGTCCAGGTCGAGCCGCGCCTGCCGGACGCCCTTGAGGCCGCGATCACCCTCGCCGAGGAAGAAGGCGAGTACGCGGGCGGTGGCGTCCTGGTCACCGGCTCCGTCATCACCGTCGGCGAGGCCCGACTGCTCCTGGGGAGGGGCTGACTCCTGTGCGTACGCTCTGTGCTTCGACGCTGATCGGCGAGTTCTTCGTCATCGGCTTCGCCGGTCTGGTCGCCATGAAGGACCCGGACCTGTCGACGGGCACGGTCTGGACGGTCAGCGGCATCGCGATGCTGCTCAGCGTCCTGCTGTGCGGAATGATCACCCGGCCCGGCGGGGTGCAGCTGGGCTGGGCGCTGCAGATCGCGCTCATCGTGAGCGGGTTCGTCGTGCCGACCATGTTCTTCATGGGGGCGCTGTTCGCCGTGCTGTGGTGGGCCTCGCTGCACTTCGGCCAGAAGATCGACGAGGCGAAGGCCAGGTTCGCGGCGCAGGCCGAGTCCGGGGCAGGGGCCGAGGCCTAGCCCTTGCCGCCCAGGACGCCGGCCCGGCCGGGCGGGTTCAGGGGCCGGAGGTAACGCGGTGTAGTGGGTGCCGGTATTCTGCCGGGCAACCCACACACTCGTAGAAAAAATGCTTGGAGCCGCACATGACCCAGCGCACTCTCGTCCTGCTCAAGCCCGACACCGTCCGTCGTGGCCTGATCGGCGAGATCATCGGCCGTATCGAGCGCAAGGCGGGCTGGACGATCTCCGCTCTCGAACTGCGCTCGCTCGACCAGGAGACGCTGGAGCAGCACTACGGCGAGCACAAGGGCAAGCCCTTCTACGAGCCTCTGGTCGCCTTCATGGCCTCCGGCCCGGTCGTCGCGCTCGTCGTCGAGGGTGAGCGCGTCATCGAGGGCGTGCGCGCCCTCGCCGGTCCGACCGACCCGATCGCCGCGGCGCCCGGCTCGATCAGGGGCGACTTCGGCAGCATCGTCCGGGAGAACCTGATCCACGCGTCGGACTCCGAGGAGTCCGCCGAGCGCGAGCTGAAGATCTTCTTCCCGGGCGTCTGACGGGGCCGTCCGCCGGTCGGACGCAAGGATCTGACAGGCGCACGTAAAGAGTTCCGTAAAGACTTCTGACGCCTGGTCAGCAGGGCACCGCCCTGACCAGGGGTGGCCGAGAAAACCGGCCGCCCCTTGGCATATGCGGCCCCGATCGGGGGAAC
Organism: Streptomyces sp. NPDC055239; assembly: GCF_053606205.1. NCBI lineage: Bacteria > Bacillati > Actinomycetota > Actinomycetes > Kitasatosporales > Streptomycetaceae > Streptomyces > Streptomyces sp. NPDC055239. The sequence continues at coordinate 489,120 of NZ_JBSGRD010000002.1, forward strand.
CCGTGCCTCCGATGGCACGTCTCCAAGAGCGAGGCGGCGCATCATCTGCTGACAATGGCGAAGACCCTAGCGCCGTGTTCGTGCAGGCGAGACTACGATGTAAGCCTCCACGCCACACAGCACCCACCTCGCCTACCTAAAAAGCCATCAGAAGCTCCAGGGAAGGCCAGACGCATCCTCATGGGGAACAACATGTCGTTCATCGGCCGTGACATGGCTGTCGACCTCGGGACCGCCAACACGCTGGTGTACGTCAGGGGTCGGGGGATCGTTCTCAACGAACCGTCCGTCGTCGCGATCAACACCAACACCGGTGGCATCCTCGCTGTCGGCGCCGAAGCCAAGAAGATGATCGGTCGCACGCCGGGCAACATCGTTGCCGTGCGGCCGCTGAAGGACGGCGTCATCGCCGACTTCGAGATCACCGAGCGGATGCTCCGCTACTTCATCCTGAAGATCCACAAGCGGCGCTACCTCGCCCGCCCGCGTGTCGTCGTCTGTGTGCCCTCCGGCATCACCGGAGTCGAGCGCCGCGCCGTCATCGAGGCCTCCTCGCAGGCCGGCGCGCGCCAGGTGCACATCATCGAGGAGCCCATGGCCGCGGCCATCGGTTCCGGCCTGCCGGTCCACGAGGCCACGGGCAACATGGTGGTCGACATCGGCGGCGGCACCACCGAGGTCGCCGTGATCTCGCTCGGAGGAATCGTCACGGCACAGTCGATCCGTGTCGCGGGCGACGAGCTGGACAACGCGATCATCCAGCACATCAAGAAGGAGTACTCCCTCCTCCTCGGTGAGCGCACGGCCGAGCAGATCAAGATCACCATCGGTTCGGCGTACGACATGGACGCCGACGAGCACACCGAGATCCGCGGCCGTGACCTGGTCTCCGGTCTTCCCAAGACCGTCGTCATCTCCGCGGCCGAGGTGCGCAAGGCCATCGAGGAGCCGGTCAACGCGATCGTCGACGCGGTCAAGACGACCCTCGACAAGTGCCCGCCGGAGCTTTCCGGTGACGTGATGGACCGCGGCATCGTTCTCACCGGAGGCGGCGCCCTGCTGCGCGGCCTCGACGAGCGACTGCGCCGCGAGACGGGCATGCCGATCCACATCGCCGAGGACCCGCTGGACAGCGTGGCGCTCGGCTCCGGCAAGTGCGTCGAGGAGTTCGAGGCGCTTCAGCAGGTCCTTGACGCGTCGCCGCGCCGCTGAGAGTGGCGCGAACCCGCGACAAGGGTGTCCGCCGTACGAGTGCCTGTCACCTCGTGCGGCGGATCGTTGATATAGAGGCCTTTAGAAGGCACGCACAGTTGCTCAGAATTCCAGAGATTTCCAACTGAGGAAGGCACGGCCGCCGCACGTGAGGGACACACGAGAGAGCCGGCTGCTCCTGGTGCTGCTGATCGCCATCGCGTTCGCTTTGATCACGGTGGACATCCGCGGCGGCGAGGACTCGCCGGTCGACGGTGCCCGCCAGGCCGCCGCCACGGTCTTCGGCCCGGTCGAGGACGGAGTGTCGTCCGCGGTCGACCCGATCGGCAACGCCATCGGCGCGGTACGGGACTCCGGCGACCGGCATGACCGGATCGCCGAACTCACGCGGCAGAACGCCGCGTTGAAGGCGAAGCTCGGCAGCGACGACCGCAACCGCAGCAGGGTCAGACAGCTCGACAGCATGCTCAAGAGCGCAGGCGCGGGGCAGTACGGCATCAAGGGCGCCGAAGTCATCGGCATAGGAGCGGCCCAGGGCTTCTCCTGGACCGTGACCATCGACGCGGGCGCCAACGACGGACTCAAGCGCGACATGACCGTCCTGAACGGCGACGGCCTGGTCGGCCGCGTCACCACGGTCGGCCCCAGCACCGCGACCGTCCTGCTCGCCAACGACCCCGACTTCACCGTCGGCACCCGCATGGAGAAGACCGACGAGCTCGGCTTCGCCACCGGACAAGGCGACCGCCCGCTCTCGGTACAGATGCTCAACGGCAAGGCCAAGGTCAAGAAGGGCGACCGCCTGGTCACCTTCGGCTCGCAGGCCGACAAGCCGTTCGTGCCCGGTGTGCCGGTCGGCCAGGTCGTCCGGGTCGACCCGTCGGGCGGTGACCTGACGCGCAACATCTACATCAAGCCGTACGTCGGCTTCACCAAGCTGGACATCGTCGGTGTCGTCGTCGAAGCGCCCCGCGAGGACCCGCGCGACACGGTCCTGCCGAAGAAGCCCGCCAAGCCGAAGCCGACCCCGACGGTGACCGTGACGGCCACGCCGTCAGGACAGGCCCAGGCCGACGGCGCCGACAACGGCAACGAGCAGTAGGAGCACCGGACCCATGCGCTTCAACCGAATCCTGCTCTCCATCACCCTGGTGGTCGTCGCCCTGGTCGTCCAGGTCAGCGTCCTCGCCAGGCTGCAACTGCCCGGCGCGGTCCCGGACCTGGTGCTGCTCACGGTGCTCGGCCTCGCCCTGGTCTACGGCCATGTGGGCGGCGCCCTCGTCGGCTTCGGCGCCGGGCTCCTCGCCGACCTGGCCCCGCCCGCCGACCACGCGGCAGGGCGGTACGCCCTGGTGCTCTGCGTCGTCGGCTACCTCGCGGGCCTTGCCAAGCCCGAGACCGGACGGCTCAGGTCGGCCAGCGGACCGCTCGTCGTGGTCGTCGGCGCCGCCATCGGATCCACCCTGCTGTACGCGGGCGTGGGCGCCCTCGTCGGGGACACCGCGGCGCGTCACGTGGGCCTGGGCGGGCTCCTCTTCACGGCCGCCCTGTACGACCTGCTCCTCGCGCCGTTCACCGTGCCGCTGATCATCGCGCTCGCCCGGAAGGCCGAGAACGACCCGCTGGGGGAGACCTCTCCCGCAAGCAAGGCCGCGGACGTCTCCAACGGCTGGCTCTCCTCGGGCACCGGCCTGCGCATCGGCAACCAGCGCGGCGGCCTGCGGATGAAGGCGGCCAAGGCCCGCGTCGCACGCGCCGGACGCATCAAGGGGGTCAAGCGCCTGTGACTGAAGCGCAGTTGGCCCCGTACCCGACGGGCCGCGCACACAGGTCGGTCGTGTACACGTACTACTCGTACACACACTGAGAGGGGGAGGAAAAGCAGTGACCAACATCCCCGAGACCGGACGGACCCCAAGAGTCCAGATCCGCCTCATCGTCATCCAGATCCTTGTGCTCTCCCTCCTCCTCACCCTCGGCGGCCGACTCTGGTACCTCCAGATCCGCAACGGCGAGGAGTACAAAGAGGAAGCCTCCGGCAACCACGTCCAGCAGGTCGTCGACCCCGCCGTACGCGGCTCGATCCTCGACGCCCGCGGTGTGCCGATCGCCGACAACGAGACCCGGCTCGTCGTCTCCGCGTCCCGCACCGAGCTGATGAAGATGAAGGACGACGGCAAGGCGGCCCTCGCCAAGCTCGCCGACGTCCTTGGCATGAGCGCCAAAGAAGTCGGCGACAAGGTCCGCCTCTGCGACTCCAAGACCCCGCAGCCCTGCTGGAACGGCTCGCCCTACCAGCCGATCCCGATCACGGACGAGGCCTCGCCCAAGCAGGCCCTCCAGATCCGCGAGCGCGCCGAGGACTTCCCCGGCATCACCGCCGAGCCCACCGCCGTCCGCCGCTATGCCGCGCCCGGCAAGTCCAACACCGCCCAGGTGCTCGGCTACCTCTCGCCCGTCACCGACGACGAGATCAAGAAGGCCGAGAACACCGAATCGCCGTTCCTCCGTTCCGACCAGGTCGGCCGCTCCGGCCTCGAGCGGACGTACGACGCGCAGCTGCGCGGCAAGGCGGGCGTCACCCGCTACGAGGTCGACAACCTCGGCCGCGTCATCGGCAAGGCCAAGGACGACCCGGCGGAGCCCGGCGCGAACGTCGTCACCAGCATCGACGCGCGCGTGCAGGCCCTGTCCGAGTACTGGCTGGACGACGCGATGAAGAAGGCCCGCCAGGAGTTCGACAAGAACACCAACGAGAACTACAAGGCCGACGCGGGCGCCGTCGTCGTCATGGAGAACAAGACCGGACGCATCGTCTCCATGGCGTCCAACCCGACCTACGACCCCAACGCCTGGGTCGGCGGCATCTCCGGCAAGGACTACGCGCAGCTCACCGGCAAGAAGTCCAACTACCCGCTCCTGAACCGCGCCATCCAGGGCCAGGCGGCCCCCGGCTCGATCTTCAAGGTCATCCCGACGGCGGCGGCGGTCAACGCGGGCTACGACTTCAACGGGCGCTACCCCTGCCCCAGCTCGTACTCCATCGGCGGTCAGACCTTCAAGAACTTCGAGTCCCAGGGCCACGGCAGCATCACCCTCGGCCAGGCACTCGAGGTCTCCTGCGACACCGTCTTCTACAAGCTCTCGCACGACCAGTGGTCCAAGGACGGCGGCAACAAGCCGAAGAAGGACGCCAAGGACTGGTTCTACAAGACGGCCCACCAGTTCGGTCTCGGCAAGGAGACCGGCATCGACCTGCCGAACGAGGTCACAGGCCGCGTCCCGGACCGCCAGTGGAAGAAGGACTTCTGGAAGGCGAACAAGGACGGCTGGTGCAAGCAGGGCAAGAAGGGCGGCGACTACGTCCAGCAGATCGCGTACGAGAACTGCCTCGAAGGCATGAAGATGCGCGCCGGTGACTCCGTCAACTACTCCATCGGACAGGGCGACACCCTCGTCACGCCGATACAGATGGCGACGATCTACTCCGCGATCGCCAACGGCGGCACCCTGCACGACCCCACGGTCGGCAAGGCGATCATCAGCGCCGACGGCAAGCAGACGCAGGAGATCAAGCCGAAGTCGCACGGCAAGCTGCCCATGAGCCAGAAGACCCGGAGCGACATAGACGGTGCCCTCGCCGACGTCGCCACCAAGGGAACGGCCGCCTGGCGGTTCGGCGGCTGGCCGCAGGACAAGATCCCGATGCACGCCAAGACGGGTACGGCCGAGGTCCACGGCAAGCAGACCACCTCGTGGTTCGCGACGTACACCAAGGACTACTCGATCGTGATGACGATCTCCCAGGGTGGTACGGGTTCCGGGGCGTCGGGCCCCGCCGTCCGCAAGATCTACGACGGTATCTACGGCCTTGACGACAGCGGCAAGCAGAACCTCAAGAAGGCCCTGCTGCCCCAGCCGCAGAAGAACCTGCCGAAGATCGAGACCGACGGTTCGATCGACTCCCCGAAGCTCAAGCCGTACAAGCCGGAGGCCCCCAAGCCGCCGCAGGAGCAGCAGGAACTGGCGGGCGCGCCCGCGAACGGGAGGCGCGACTAGTGGCCGGGAACAATGGCTTCTCCGTCTCCGGATACGGGCCCGAGCGCTCATCGATGACGTCCCGCGCGCTCGCCCGCGACTCGCTGGTGCGCAGGCTCGACTGGCCGATACTGCTCTGCGCGATCGCGCTCTCCGCGATCGGCTCCGCGCTGGTCTTCTCGGCGACGCGCAACCGCACCGAGCTGGTCGGCGACGACCCGTACGCCTTCTTGTTCAAGCACGTCCTGAACACCGGCATCGGCATCGCCCTGATGGCGGGCACGATCTGGCTCGGCCACCGCACCCTGCGGACGGCCGTGCCGATCCTCTACGGCATCTCCGTCTTCCTCGTCCTGCTCGTCCTCACCCCGCTCGGCGCGACGATCAACGGCGCGCACGCGTGGATCGTGGTCGGCGGCGGCTTCTCGCTGCAGCCCTCCGAGTTCGTGAAGATCACGATCATCCTGGGCATGGCGATGCTGCTGGCGGCACGGGTGGACGCGGGCGACCGGGACCACCCCGACCACCGCACGGTGCTGCAGGCCCTTGGCCTGGCCGCCGTACCGATAATGATCGTGCTCCTCATGCCCGACCTCGGGTCGGTCATGGTGATGGCGATGATCGTCCTTGGCGTGCTTCTCGCGTCGGGCGCCTCCAACCGCTGGGTCTTCGGACTCCTCGGCACGGGCGCGGCGGGCGCGATCGCCGTCTGGCAGCTCGGCGTCCTCGACGACTACCAGATCGCCCGCTTCGCGGCCTTCGCCAACCCCGCGCTCGACCCGGCGGGCGTCGGCTACAACACCAACCAGGCGCGCATCGCGATCGGCTCCGGCGGTCTTTCGGGCACCGGCCTCTTCAAGGGCTCGCAGACCACGGGGCAGTTCGTGCCCGAGCAGCAGACGGACTTCGTCTTCACCGTCGCGGGCGAGGAGCTCGGCTTCGCGGGCGCGGGTCTCATCCTGGTCCTGCTCGGCATCCTGCTCTGGCGGGCCTGCCGCATCGCACGCGAGACGACCGAGCTGTACGGCACCATCGTCGCCGCCGGGATCATCGCCTGGTTCGCCTTCCAGGCCTTCGAGAACATCGGCATGACGCTCGGCATCATGCCGGTGGCGGGACTGCCACTGCCCTTTGTGTCCTACGGAGGATCATCGATGTTCGCGGTCTGGGTGGCGGTGGGGCTGCTTCAGTCCATCAAGGTGCAGCGGCCGATGTCGGCGTAGGCCTGTCGCAGGTCTGCCCTTGGCCTGCGATCGCGTCTAGATTCGGTTCATGGCGGAGACGAAGCGCGAGATCGAGCGTAAGTACGACGTCGGGGCGGACGCGGCGCTGCCCGACCTTTCCGGCGTGGCCGGAGTCGCGGACGTCGTCCACAAAGGCGTCGTCGAACTGGACGCCACCTACTGGGACACTCCAGATCAGCGCCTCGCCGCCTCCTCCGTCACCTTGCGCCACCGCACCGGCGGTGGCGACGCGGGCTGGCACCTCAAGCTGCCGGTCGCGCTCGCGGACGGGGTGCGGGACGAGATCCACGCGCCCCTCTCGCAGGGCGTGCCGCGCTCGCTGCTCGGCCTCGTGCGTTCGCGTGTGCGCGAGGCCGAACTGGTCCCCGTCGTCCGCCTGTTGTCCGCCCGGGAGCTCTGCCACCTCGTCGACGCGCAGGGCGCCCTCCTCGCCGAGGTCAGCATCGACGGAGTACGGGCCGAGCGGCTCACCGAGGGCGGTGGTACGGCCGGGTGGTCCGAGATCGAGGTGGAACTGGCGGACGACGGCGACCCCGCGCTGCTCGACAAGGTCGAGAAGAAGCTGAAGAAAGCGGGCGTGCGGCGGTCCGCGTCGACCTCGAAGCTGAGCAGGGCGCTCGCGGAGACGGCGCCGAAGGAAAGCCTGGAGCTCCCCAAAACCCTCAAGAGCGGCAAGAAGGCGGGCAAGAGCGAGGCGGTGGCCCAGGCCGTGAAGGAGGCCGTCGGCGAGGGGCCCGGGACCGTGGGCGACCACGTCCTCGCCTACCTCCGAGCCCAGCACGACGCACTCGTCGCCCTGGACCCCGACGTCCGCCGCGACCTGCCGGACTCCGTGCACCAGATGCGGGTCGCCACGCGCCGCATGCGCAGCGCGTTCCGCTCGTTCCGGAAGATCCTGGACCGCAGCGTCACCGACCCGGTCGGCGACGAGCTGAAGTGGCTCGCGGGCGAGCTCGGCGTCGACCGTGACCAGGAGGTCCTGACCGAGCGGCTCACGGCCCGCATCGCCGCCGTACCGAGGACCCTGCTCCTTGGCCCCGTCCGCGGACGCCTGCGCATCTGGAGCGTCTCCCGCCGCAGCGGCTCCCGGCGCAGGACGGTCGCGGTACTCGACGGGAAGCGGTACTTGATGCTCCTGGAGTCCGTGGAAGCCCTGCTCGCCGACCCCCCGCTGCTCCAGGCCGCCGCCGCTCCCGTGGGCAAGGCGCTCCCCAAGGCCGTACTCAAGGACTACCGTCGCCTCGCATCCCGCGTCGAGCACGCCCTTGAGCTGCCCCCGGGCGAGAAGCGGGACGTCGCCATGCACGAGGCCCGCAAGGCCGCCAAGCGCGCCCGGTACGCGGGCGAGGCGGCGACGCCCGCGCTCGGCAAGCCCGCCAAGCGGTTCGCCAAGCAGATGAAGGCCGTCCAGGGCGTCCTCGGCGACCACCAGGACAGCGTCGTCGCCCGAGACGCGCTGCGGACCCTGGCGATACAGGCCCACTCGGCGGGCGAGACCGCCTTCACCTGGGGACTCCTGTACGGCCAGGAGGAAGCGGCTGCGACGGACAGGGAGCGGGAGCTGCCTCAGGTGTGGGCCAAGGCCTCGAAGGCGAAACTGCGGGCGGATCTGGGCGGCTGACTGCCGGGGTACGCTTGATGGTCACCCCTGCCAGCTCATGAGAGACGCCGAGATGCCTGTCGAGTCCGTCTTCCCACGCCTGGAAGCGCTTCTCCCGCACGTCCAGAAGCCCATCCAGTATGTCGGTGGGGAGCTCAACTCCACCGTCAAGGACTGGGACGCTTGTGACGTCCGCTGGGCGCTGATGTACCCCGACGCGTACGAGGTCGGGCTGCCCAACCAGGGCGTCATGATCCTCTACGAGGTACTGAACGAGCGCGACGGCGTCCTCGCCGAGCGCACGTACAGCGTCTGGCCCGACCTCGAAGAGCTGATGCGGGAGCACAAGGTCCCGCAGTTCACCGTGGACAGCCACCGCCCCGTCGGCGCCTTCGACGTGTTCGGGCTCAGCTTCTCCACCGAGCTCGGCTACACGAACATGCTCACCGCCCTTGACCTCGCGGGCATCCCGCTCGAGTCCAAGGACCGCACGATCGACGACCCGATCGTCCTCGCCGGAGGCCACGCGGCCTTCAACCCCGAGCCGGTCGCGCAGTTCATCGACTGCGCGGTCATCGGCGACGGCGAGCAGGCCGTGCTCGACATGACGGCGATCATCCGCGAGTGGAAGTCCGAGGGCCGCCCCGGCGGCCGCGAGGAGGTCCTGTTCCGCCTCGCGAGGACCGGCAGCGTCTACGTCCCCGGGTTCTACGACGTCGAGTACCTCCCGGACGGGCGGATCGGCCGCGTCGTACCGAACAAGTCCGGTGTCCCGTGGCGCGTTTCCAAGCACACCGTCATGGACCTGGACGAGTGGCCCTACCCGAAGCAGCCCCTCGTGCCGCTCGCGGAGACCGTCCACGAGCGCATGTCCGTGGAGATCTTCCGCGGCTGCACCCGCGGCTGCCGCTTCTGCCAGGCCGGCATGATCACGCGCCCCGTGCGGGAGCGAAGCATCACCGGCATCGGCGACATGGTGGAGAAGGGCCTGAAGGCGACCGGCTTCGAAGAGGTCGGCCTGCTCTCCCTGTCCTCCGCGGACCACTCGGAGATCGGGGACGTCGCCAAGGGCCTCGCGGACCGGTACGAGGAAGACAAGATCGGCCTCTCCCTGCCCTCGACCCGCGTCGACGCCTTCAACATCGACCTCGCCAACGAGCTGACCAGGAACGGCCGCCGTTCCGGTCTGACGTTCGCCCCTGAGGGCGGCAGCGAGCGGATGCGGAAGGTCATCAACAAGATGGTCTCCGAAGAGGACCTGATCCGCACCGTCGCGACCGCGTACGGCAACGGCTGGCGCCAGGTCAAGCTGTACTTCATGGTCGGCCTGCCCACCGAGACCGACGAGGACGTCCTGCAGATCGCGGACATGGCGGCGAACGTCATCGCCAAGGGCCGCGAGGTCGCGGGCAACGACATCCGCTGCACGGTCTCCATCGGCGGCTTCGTGCCCAAGCCGCACACGCCCTTCCAGTGGGCCCCGCAGCTGTCGGCGCAGGAGACGGACTCCCGTCTCACGAAGTTGCGCGACAAGATCCGCGGCGACAAGAAGTACGGCCGCTCGATCGGCTTCCGCTACCACGACGGCAAGCCCGGCATCGTCGAGGGCCTGCTCTCGCGCGGTGACCGTCGTATCGGCTCCGTCATCCGCGCCGTGTACGAGGACGGCGGCCGCTTCGACGGCTGGCGCGAGCACTTCAGCTACGACCGCTGGATGGCCTGCGCCGAGAAGACGCTGCCCGACTTCGGCGTGGACGTCGACTGGTACACGACGCGTGAGCGCACGTACGAGGAGGTCCTGCCCTGGGACCACCTCGACTCCGGTCTCGACAAGGACTGGCTCTGGGACGACTGGCAGGACTCGCTCGACGAGACCGAGGTCGAGGACTGCCGCTGGACCCCGTGCTTCGACTGCGGCGTGTGCCCGCAGATGCAGACCGAGATCCAGATCGGCCCGACCGGCAAGAAGCTCCTTCCGCTGTCGGTGGTGAAGTAGGTGGAGCGGCCGGGGTCGGTGGACGGGGCGGGTGTTCCTCAACTCGCCCCGCCCTCCGGCCTCGTGCATCTCTCCTTCATCGCCGCCATGGAGGAGTTCCGCGCCGAGGGGCGCGGCGGCGATGACGACGACACGACGCTCGGCCGCACCCTGCGCGACTACGGCGACAAGTGGCACGACCCGGTGGTCTTCGAGCGCTACGTGGCCGAGGTGCGCGCCGCCGTGCACCCCGCAGAGCCGTTCTCCGTCCCCGTGACGACCCTCTGGTACGCGGACGGCGCCGACTACTTGGGCCGTCTCGCCGTCCGGCACAACGTCAACACGCGCTTCCTGCGCGAGTACGGCGGCCACATCGGCTACGACGTACGCCCCACCGCCCGCCGCCGCGGCCACGCCACGGCGATGCTGATCGGCAGCCTGCCGCACGCCCGCGCGCTCGGCCTCGCATCGGTCCTGGTCACCTGCGACACCGACAACACCGGTTCGCGCAAGGTGATCGAGGCCGCAGGCGGCGCGTTCGAGGACGAACGCGGCGGAAAGCTGCGTTACTGGATCCCGACCGGCGACTGACCGGCGACTGACCGGGGATTGACCGAACCAGCAGCCTCCACTGAAGCGTCTAGGACGGCATGGACCTGGAAAAGCGGCCCTCGCTGCACAAGCGTGAGCCGGAGCAGCAGCCGCTCGACACCCCTCAACCGCAGGCCGAGGGGTGTCTCGCCGTCGCGATCCGCATCCCGGTGCGGATCGTGGTGCTCGTGCTCGTCGTGCCGGTACGCCTGCTGTGGGACGCGCTCGCCGTGTGCGGCCGCTTTCTGTACTTCAGGGCGCTGCGGCCCGTGGGGCGCGCGTTCGCCTGGCTGGGCAGGACGCTGATCGTGACGCCGCTGGAGTGGCTGAACGAGTACGTCTTCACGCCGGTCGCGCGCGGTATCGGCATCGGTCTGGTGTGGCTGCTCAAGGCTGTGTTCGTGTGGCCGTGGGTGGGGCTTTGGCGGTATGTGGTCGTGCCCGTGGGCAAGGGGCTCGCGTGGCTCGGGCGCGTGCTCGTCGTGATCCCGGCCGTGTGGCTCTACGCGTCGGTCCTCACGCCCATAGGACATGGCATCGCCTGGCTGTGCAGGGGAGTTGGGCACGGCTTCGTGTGGCTGTACGCGTCCGTCCTCGCGCCGGTCGGGCGCGCGATCGCCTGGCTCGCGCGGGGCGTCGCTGCGGGGGCCTCGGTGGCCGGACGCGGTATCGGTTTCGGTCTGGTGTGGCTGCTCAAGGCTGTGTTCGTGTGGCCGTGGGTGGGGCTTTGGCGGTATGTGCTCGTGCCCATGGGCAAGGGGCTCGCGTGGCTCGGGCGCGTGCTCGTCGTGATCCCCGCCGTCTGGCTGTACGCGTCCGTCCTCACGCCGGTCGGGCACGCGATCGCCTGGCTCGCCAAGGGAATCGGGGCGGGCATCGCCTGGACGGCATGGGGGATCGGGGCCGGGGCCAGCTGGCTCCTCCGGGGGATCGGGACGGTGCTCGGCGCTCTGGGGCGCTGGATCTTCGTCGTGCCCGCCGTCGCCCTGTGGCGCTGGGTGCTCGCGCCCGTCGGGCGGGGCATCGCGGTCGTCGTACGCGAGATCGTCGGCGCGCTCGGACACGCCTGGCGGATCGCCGGGTACATCTCGCTCGCCGTGGGGCGCTTCCTCGGCCGGCTCCTGCGGTGGCTCTTCGTCGACCCGGTGCGCTGGGTGTACCGCTCGGTCCTCGCTCCCGTCGGGCACGTCCTGCGCGACGGGGTCTGGCGCCCTGCCGCCCAGGCGGTGAAGGACGCGGGCCGCGCCACCCGGCAGGCCCTTGCCGCAGCCCGCCAGAGCGTGCGGGACGCCCGTGCCGACGTACGGCGCATGCTGTTCGGGGCGCCGAAGGGACAGGTCCCTGTCGGGGCGGCCTCGGCGGAGCCCGCGCCGGTGCCCGTGGCCCGGCGGGAACCTGACACGCCCGGGGCACGTACTCTAGGTAGCAGTACGACCGCACTCACGAAGGACTAGAACACTGGGCAAGCGACAGCCCGAAGGCCCGCCGCCCGCTCCCGCGGTGCAGCGCATCCGACTGCGCTACACCAAGCGCGGCCGCCTCCGGTTCACCAGCCACCGTGACTTCCAGCGCGCCTTCGAGCGGGCGCTGCGCCGAGCCGATGTGCCCATGGCGTACTCGGCGGGGTTCACGCCGCACCCCAAGGTGTCGTACGCCAATGCCGCACCCACCGGCACGGGCAGTGAGGCCGAGTACCTGGAGATCGCGCTCACCGAGCCGCGTGACCCCGACAAGCTGCGCGAGCTGCTCGACGAGTCGATGCCGAACGGCCTCGACATCGTGGACGCCGTCGAGTCCCGTACGTCGGGGCTCGCCGACCGGCTCACCGGGTCCATCTGGGAGCTGCGCCTTAACGGCGTGGAGCCCGCGGACGCGGAGCGTGCCGCCGAGGCCTTCCGGGCCGCGGAGAGCGTCGAGGTCCAGCGCCGTGCGAAGAACGGTATGCGGACGTTCGATGCCCGTGCGGCCGTCGTGAGTCTTGAGGCAATCGCCTCTGACGAGGCACTCAGCCACGACGCTGATAGGCCGACCGACCAGCCCTGTGCGATACTGCGGCTGGTTGTTCGGCACGTGACACCTGCCGTACGACCCGACGACGTCTTGTCCGGTCTCAGAGCTGTAGCTGACCTGGCGCCGCCGGTCGCCGCAGCGGTGACCAGGCTGGCGCAGGGGCTTCTTGACGACGAGACCGGCACGGTGACCGACCCGCTCGCGCCCGACCGCGAGGCAGCCACGGCCCCACTTGAGAACCAAGGGGTCGCCGCAGCCGCCGCGAAGGTGCCGGCGACGGAAGGTCCCGCGTAGGGACGCGCGTCGAAGCGCCGCCCTCGTACTCGGGAGCCACCTGGGTCGGGCAGCGCACTGACCGAGACTTTCGCCAGGCCGTCCGCATTTGGGCGTACGGAACCGGTGAGACAGACACATAGAGCTCCCGTGCGGCGCCCACGCCCCCGGATGGCGGCCCCGCGTAGGTGAGCGAGAGCCGCGGACATCACCGGACCAGGCGCGGCGCCCGGGAGCGTGACGGGAGAACCGCCCGCATGCTTGAGCCGAACGAACCCACTGAGGGCTCGGACAACAACACACCCAGCGACACCCTTCCGCCGCGCCGCAGGCGCCGTGCGGCGTCGCGGCCCGCCGGGCCGCCCGTGGGTGGCACCGAGGGTGCCGGGGGCACAGCTCCGGCCATACCGGCCACCCCCGCCGCCGAAGAGCCCGCCAAGGCCGCCGCTCCGGAGCCGGAACCGGCCGAGGAAGCCGCTCCCGCCCCGCGTCGCCGCCGGGCCACCCGCCGCGCTTCGGCTCCCGCCGGTGCGCCGCAGGGCGCTGAGACGGCCGCCGAAGCGCCGGTCGCCGAGCCCGCAGCGGCCGAGGCCGAGCCTGAAGAGACCACTCCCGCCCCGCGCCGCCGCCGGGCCACCCGCCGCGCCTCCGCGCCCGCCGGTGCGCCGCAGGCCGCCGAGGCCGCCGCAGAGACGCCCGTAGTGGCCGAGCCCGCCGCCGAGGAGCCCGCCGCCGCGCCCGAGGCACAGCCGGAGTCCGGCGACGCCGCCCCGCGCCGTGCCCGCCGCCGCGCGACCCGCGGTTCGTCCGCGCCCGCCGCGGAGACGCAGGCCGAGCAGGCCCCCGCCGAGCCGAAGGCCGAAGCCGCGCCCGCCGCGGGCAAGCAGACCCCCGAAGCGGAACCCGCCGAAGCCGAAGATGACGCGCCCACCGGCCGCCGTCCCCGCCGTGCCACCCGCAAGGCCGCCGCCGGATTCTCGGCGCCCGCCCCGACGCGGGCCCGCAAGGCGCGCGGCGGTGACACCGAGGAGGGCTCCGGAAGGAAGCCGCGCCCCGCAGTCGCCGTCTTCCAGGCGCCGGTGTTCGCCGCGCCGATGTTCCAGACCCCCGAGAGCGCTGCCGCCGCTGCCGCCGCCGAAGCGGCCGACGAGCCCGCCGAAGAGGTCGAGGCCGAGCCCGTCGCCGCCGCACCCGTGGTGGAGGAGGAGACCGGAGGGCGCCGCCGCCGCAACCGCCGCCGGGCCGCCGAGGAGCAGCCCGCCGCCGAGCGCGAGCCCGCCAAGCCCGCCGCGAAGGCCGTCGAGGCCGAGTCCCCCGAGCCCGAAGAGGCCGAGGACACCGCCGAGGACAGCGACACCAACGACACCAACGACAACGACGAGTCCGACGACTCCGGTGAGCGCCACGGCCGCCGTCGCCGTCGTGGTGGCCGTCGCCGTCGCCGCGGTGAGTCCGCCGACGACTCCGACCAGCAGGACGCGGACGCCGATTCCGACACGGACGCCGCCGAGGACGTCAAGGACACCGAAGACGCCAAGCACGCGGCCGAGCAGGACGATGACGAGGCCGATGACAACGGCTCGGGCGCCGGCTCGAGCAGCAGCCGTCGCCGCCGTCGCCGCCGCCGTCGTGCCGGTGACTCCGGTGAGGCCGAGAGCACCGCGGACGGCGACCCGGAGCGTACGGTCGTCAAGGTCCGTGAGCCGCGCAAGAAGGAAGAGCGCGAGCTGGGCACCGGCGTCGACGAGGTCACGTCCATCAAGGGCTCGACCCGCCTGGAGGCCAAGAAGCAGCGCCGCCGCGAAGGCCGCGAGCAGGGCCGCCGTCGTGTGCCGATCATCACCGAGGCCGAGTTCCTGGCGCGCCGCGAGGCCGTCGAGCGCGTGATGGTCGTCCGCCAGAACGGCGAGCGCACCCAGATCGGCGTCCTTGAGGACAACGTGCTCGTCGAGCACTACGTCAACAAGGAGCAGGCCACCTCGTACGTGGGCAACGTCTACCTCGGCAAGGTGCAGAACGTCCTGCCGTCGATGGAGGCCGCCTTCATCGACATCGGCAAGGGCCGCAACGCCGTGCTCTACGCCGGTGAGGTCAACTTCGAGGCGCTCGGGATGGCCAACGGCCCGCGCCGCATCGAGTCGGCCCTCAAGTCGGGCCAGTCGGTCCTCGTGCAGGTCACGAAGGACCCGATCGGCCACAAGGGCGCCCGCCTCACCAGCCAGGTCTCGCTGCCCGGCCGCTACCTGGTCTACGTGCCCGAGGGCTCGATGACCGGCATCAGCCGCAAGCTGCCCGACACCGAGCGCGCGCGGCTGAAGACCATCCTCAAGAAGATCGTCCCCGAGGACGCGGGCGTCATCGTGCGCACCGCCGCCGAGGGCGCGAGCGAGGACGAGCTGCGCCGTGACGTCGAGCGTCTGCAGCAGCAGTGGGAAGAGATCCAGAAGAAGGCGAAGAACGGCGGCGCCGCGCCGACCCTTCTGTACGGCGAGCCGGACATGACCGTCCGTGTCGTCCGCGACATCTTCAACGAGGACTTCTCCAAGGTCATCGTCAGCGGTGACGAGGCCTGGGACACCATCCACGGATACGTCTCCCACGTCGCCCCCGACCTGGCCGACCGCCTCAACCGCTGGACCTCCGAGGTCGACGTCTTCGCGACGTACCGCATCGACGAGCAGCTGATGAAGGCCCTGGACCGCAAGGTCTGGCTGCCCAGCGGCGGCTCGCTGGTGATCGACAAGACCGAGGCGATGATCGTCGTCGACGTCAACACCGGCAAGTTCACCGGTCAGGGCGGCAACCTCGAAGAGACCGTGACGAGGAACAACCTCGAAGCGGCCGAGGAGATCGTGCGCCAGCTGCGCCTGCGTGACCTCGGTGGCATCGTCGTCATCGACTTCATCGACATGGTGCTCGAGTCCAACCGGGACCTGGTCCTGCGCCGTCTGCTCGAATGCCTGGGCCGTGACCGTACGAAGCACCAGGTGGCCGAGGTCACCTCGCTCGGTCTCGTGCAGATGACCCGTAAGCGGGTCGGCCAGGGCCTCCTGGAGTCCTTCTCCGAGACCTGCGTCCACTGCAACGGCCGCGGCGTGATCGTGCACATGGAGCAGCCGACGGCCGCCGGTGGCGGCGGCAAGCGCAAGAAGCGCGGGCGCGGCGGCTCCGAGCAGGGCCAGGAGCACACGCACGAGCACGAGACCCACGACAGTCACGACACAGCCGACGAGGTCGAGACCGAGTCCGAGGCCGAGGTCGCCGCTGAGGCCGCTGCTCCGATGGCGCTTCCCGAGCCGGAGTTCGTGCCGGACGAGGAGCTCTACAGCAGCGCGTCCGAGGCCGAGGCAGCCGCGTCCCGCGGTGGCCGTTCGCGCCGCAGGGCGACCCGTCGGGCCTCGGCTCCGGCCGGCGCCCCGAAGGCGGAGACCGGGCCCACGGAGAGCGCCCCGAAGTCGGAGAAGTCGGAGAAGTCGGAGAAGTCGGAGAAGAAGCGGTCCAGGTCCCGGCAGGCCGCCACGGCCGAGGCTCCGGCCGCCGAGGACCCGGTCGTCGAGGCTCCGGTCGCACCGGCCCAGGAGGAGGCTGCTCCGCAGCCTGCCGCCGCCGTCGTCGATGCCGCTCCTGAGGCGCCCGTGGACGATGCCGCTCCCAAGGGACGTACGCGCCGTCGTGCGACCCGCAAGGCGACGTCGCCCGCAGGTTCGCCGAAGAGCGCGCAGAGCGCCGAGCCTCAGGCCGCCGAGGTGATCGTCACCGAGGCGCCCAAGGCGGAGCCCGTCGCCGCGGAGCCGGTGGCCGCCGCCGAGGCAGCCCCTGCCGACGCCGCTCCGGCCCGTCCGCGCCGCCGTGCGGTCCGCAAGGCCACCGCGCCGACCACTTCATCCGATGAGGCGGCCGTCCTGGTCGTCCCGTCGGCCGAGAAGGTCACGGAGGCCCCGGAGAAGGTCACGGAGAAGCCCGAGGCGGACACCGCCGAGGAAGCCGCTCCGGCCAAGAAGACGGCGCGTAAGACCGCCGCCAAGAAGGCGCCCGCGAAGAAGACGGCCGCCAAGAAGACCGCGACCGCCGCCAAGAAGACGGCCGCAAAGAAGACGACGGCCAAGAAGGCGTCGAAGACGACGAAGAAGACCGCCGCGGCGGAGCAGGCGCCGGCCGGCGTCAAGGCCTCCGCGGCCGACGAGGGCTGACCCCCTCCTTCTTAGTCCGTATGTATGTCCGGGTGCCCCCGGCACGGTGATCTTGCCGTGCCGGGGGCATCTCGTTGTGGGAACTTGGAACAGAGTGAAGTACCTGTAAAACTCATGTGGTTGATGAGAGAGCACGCGGGCGTGGCGTCTGGGGAGACGTTCCGTTCGTGTCAGGGGAGGGGATGGACGATGGCGCACGGTCGCCTGAAGGGCACGGGACGTCACCGTGCCGTGAAGCAGATTAAGGGTGGACGCCAGGCCGTCGCGCTCGCCACGGTCCTGTCGGCGGCGGGGATCCAGACGGTGAGCGCCGTGGGGACGGCGGCCGCAGATGATCAGGCACCGCCACTGGCCGAGGCGCCGATCTTCAACGATCCGCTGGGCACCCCCGATCAGCAGTACGCGATACGCACCCGACTGATCGACCTGACGAACGCCGCGGTGCCGGGGTCGACCATCAAGGTCGCGGTCTACCACGTGTGGGAGGCCTCGGTCGTCGACGCGCTCGTGGCGGCCAAGAACCGCGGTGTGCACGTACAGATGCTGCTCGACGAGACCAGCAGGAGCGATCGCCCCACGAACACCTCGTACAGCACGCTCGCGGCGAATCTCGGCACGGACAAGAACAAGTCGTCCTTCGTGCGGCTCTGCCCGGCGGACAAGTCCTGCCTGGGCGATCCCCGGTACGGCAAGTCGATCATGCACAACAAGTTCTGGCTGTTCTCGCAGGTCGAGGGCGCCAGGGACGTCGTCGTACAGACCACGTCGAACTCGACGCCCTCCGCGCACACGCGGTTCTTCAACGACGCGCTGCAGCTCCCGAACAACCCGACGATGTACGACGCGTACGCCGACTACTTCACCGACATGGTCGGCAAGGACTGGCGTAACTGGGACTACCGCACGGTCAGCGACGGCCTCTACAAGGCGTACTTCTTCCCGCGCTCCGGCACGGTCAACGAGACCGACACAATGTACTCGGTCCTGAACAACGTGCAGTGCAACTACAAGGACGCGGCCGGCGTCGCCCGGCACACCAACGTCCGCGCCTCGATCTTCAAGATCACCCGGAAGCAGATAGCCGACAAGCTCGTCTCGCTCAAGAAGGCGGGCTGCACGGTGAGCATCGTCTACGCCGAGACCGACAGCGCCAAGAGCCAGGGCGGCACCCCCGGCACCTGGGAGACGCTGCACAAGTCCGGCGGGCCCGCGATCCGCTGTTTCAACGACGACCGTGACCCGCTGCACCCCGGCACCAAGCTGGTGACGCCCTTCATCATCCACTCGAAGTACCTGCTCATCGACGGCAAGTACGACGGCAAGCAGAACAAGATCTCCTTCACCGGCTCGCAGAACTACACGGCGCCCGCCCTGCGCGAGAACGACGAGGCGATCGTGAAGGTCGACGACGACTCGGTGCACGACGCGTACCGCGCCCACTTCGACCACGTACGGACCGTGGCCTGGCCCGGAACGGCCGACAAGACCGACTTGTGCAAGGGCGTCAAGCCGCTGCCGCCGGACGGTGAGAAGCCGGTTTGACCCTTCCGGCCCAGCCCCGTAATCTTGACCGTCGGCGTGTCAGTAGGTACGCCCTACCCCTGTAAACCTGATTTCCTTCCGGCGCCTGGCGTCCGGGAGAGGCCGACCGCGTCATGCGGACGGCTGGACTTCGGGGGTCCCGTTCCGAGCGAAAGAGAGATCCGTGTACGCCATCGTGCGCAGCGGTGGTCGCCAGCACAAGGTTGCTGTCGACGACATCGTTGAGGTTGACAAGCTTCCCACCGCCAAGGTTGGCGACACCGTAGAGCTCTCTACGCTGCTCGTTGTCGACGGCGATGCCGTGACGAGCGACCCGTGGGTGCTTGCCGGTATCAAGGTCACGGCCGAGGTCGTGGACCACCACAAGGGTGCCAAGATCGACATCCTTCGTTACAAGAACAAGACCGGCTACCGCCGTCGCCAGGGTCACCGCCAGCAGTACACGGCGATCAAGGTCACCGGTATCCCCACGGCTGCGAAGTAAGGGACTGAGACATGGCACACAAGAAGGGCGCATCGTCCACTCGGAACGGGCGCGATTCCAATGCTCAGCGGCTCGGCGTGAAGCGCTTCGGCGGTCAGACCGTCAACGCCGGTGAGATCCTGGTCCGCCAGCGTGGCACCCACTTCCACCCCGGCTCGAGCGTCGGCCGTGGCAAGGACGACACGCTGTTCGCGCTGGCCGCCGGTGCGGTCGAGTTCGGCACCCACCGTGGCCGTAAGGTCGTGAACATCGTTCCGGTCGCCTGAATCAGGCTTCCGTAGAACAGGTTCTTCGCGAGGGCGGACCTCACTTCCCTGCCGGGAAGCGGGTCCGCCCTTCGCGTGTTACACCTAGGGGCATTTCGCCCCTGACTTTCCGTACGTTTCTGGAGGCACATCCCATGACCACCTTCGTGGACCGCGTCGAGCTGCACGTCGCCGCGGGTAGCGGGGGCCACGGCTGTGCCTCCGTCCACCGTGAGAAGTTCAAGCCGCTCGGCGGCCCTGACGGTGGCAACGGCGGCCGTGGCGGTGACGTGATCCTGGTCGTCGACCAGTCGGTCACGACCCTGCTCGACTACCACCACTCCCCGCACCGCAAGGCCACCAACGGCGCCCCCGGTGCCGGTGACAACTGCTCCGGCAAGGACGGCCAGGACCTGATCCTGCCCGTGCCGGACGGCACCGTCATCCTCGACAAGGACGGCAACGTCCTCGCCGACCTGGTCGGCCAGGGCACGACGTACGTCGCCTCGCAGGGCGGCCGCGGCGGCCTGGGCAACCGGGCACTCGCCTCGGCCCGGCGCAAGGCGCCCGGCTTCGCCCTCCTCGGTGAGCCGGGACAGGACGGCGACGTCGTCCTGGAGCTCAAGACGGTCGCGGACGTCGCGCTCGTGGGCTACCCCAGCGCGGGCAAGTCCTCGCTGATCTCGGTCCTGAGCGCCGCCAAGCCGAAGATCGCGGACTACCCGTTCACGACGCTGGTCCCCAACCTCGGCGTGGTGACGGCCGGTTCGACCGTCTACACGATCGCCGACGTACCGGGCCTGATCCCGGGCGCGAGCCAGGGCAAGGGCCTCGGCCTCGAGTTCCTGCGGCACGTCGAGCGGTGCAGCGTCCTGGTGCACGTCCTGGACACGGCCACGCTCGAGTCCGACCGTGACCCCGCGTCCGACCTCGACATCATCGAGGAGGAGCTGCGGCAGTACGGCGCGGGCCTGGAGAACCGGCCGCGCGTCGTCGTCCTCAACAAGATCGACGTACCGGACGGCCAGGACCTCGCCGACCTGGTCCGGCCCGACCTGGAGGCCCGCGGCTACCGCGTCTTCGAGGTGTCGGCCATCGCGCACAAGGGGCTCAAGGAGCTCTCCTTCGCGCTCGCCGAGGTCGTGGGCGCCGCGCGTGCCGCGAAGCCGAAGGAGGAGGCGACCCGTGTCGTCATCCGTCCCAAGGCCGTGGACGACACGGGCTTCACCGTCAAGCTCGGCGACGACGGCATCTACCGCGTGCGCGGCGAGAAGCCGGAGCGCTGGGTGCGTCAGACCGACTTCAACAACGACGAGGCGGTCGGCTACCTCGCGGACCGGCTGAACCGGCTCGGCGTCGAGGAAGGTCTTATGAAGGCGGGCGCCCGCAGCGGCGACGGCGTCGCCATCGGCCCCGAGGAGAACTCGGTCGTCTTCGACTGGGAGCCGTCGGTGATGGCCGGTGCGGAGATGCTCGGCCGCCGCGGCGAGGACCACCGCCTGGAGGAGCCCCGCCCCGCGGCCCAGCGCCGCCGGGACCGCGACACCGAGCGGGACGACGCGGAGAAGGCGTACGACGACTTCGAGCCGTTCTAGGCGGGTTCTGGCGGGGGCGCCCTGGGCAGTGAGAAGGGCCCCCGGAGCTTTTGCTCCGGGGGCCCTTCTCTCGTTCGTGCACCGGTGCGGGTGCGTTGTGGCTGGTCGCGCAGTTCCTCGCGCCCCTTACGGGGCGCTCCCTGCGGCTATGCCGTGACGGAGTCTTCCGCGCCGCTCTGCTCGGTCGGGTCGGACTCCATTTCCTCCGCCGCGTCCTCCGCGGCCCGCTGCGCGGGGATCTCCGCGTCGATGCGGGTGGCCATGCGGACGCGGCGCTCGTCGGCCTTGGCCGAGAGCGCGAGGGCCGCCTCGTTGAAGCGGACGAGCGAGGGCGGGTCCGAGGGGCCAAGGAGGTGCTCCTTGAGGGCCGCACGGGCCTCGGCGTGGGTGTCCTTCTCCGGGGAGCGGACGGACTCCAGGAGAGCCGGGACGCCCTCTGCGGTGGGGGAGAGGATCGCCGCCGCGCTCACCGTCGGGAAGCCCGCGCGGAAGTCCGTCTCGGACATGCCGGACGTGTTGGCGACGGCGTACGGCTTCTCGCTCGTCAGCCAGTCGGAGACGACCGAGGAGACGTCGCTGATCAGCAGGTCCGCCTGGTTGAAGCAGGAGAAGATCGCCGGGCGCGCGGTGGTGATGATCTGGTGCTCCCACTCGGGGAACGACGCCCAGTACGCCGCCTCCCACTCCGCGGTCGCCTTGGCGACAGCGGCCTGCTGGTCGCCGTCGGGCGTGCCCTGGAGCATCATCCGCTCCATCTCGTCCACGCTCTTGCGGAACGCGGTCGAGGTGAGCCGGTCGAGCTCGGCGGTGCTGCGCGCCAGTTCGGCCAGGGCGTCCTGGCCGGGTCGCTCGCCGGAACGCTTGACGGCGGCCTCGCGGACCATCGCCTTGATGCGCTCGTTGGCGGCGCCGGCGAGAGGGTCCTGCGAGCCGGTCATCGGGTGCGGCTTGTAGACGAGCCGCACGCCGGGGTCGGCCAGGAGGTGCCTGACGATGTTCTCGCCCGCGAGGGTCACCGACGTATTGCCGGGGTTGCCGTCCCAGCCCTCCCAGGTGGGGGCGTACAGGACGGTCGTGAACGGGCTCGTGGGGGTGCCCGTCGACCGCAGGATCGGGGACAGCTGGGGGCGGCCGACCTCGACCACGTCCTTGTCGTCGACACCGACGTCGGCGGCCTGGTAGCGGTCGCGCGCGGCGGGGCCCGCCACCCACACCTCGTCGTACGCCTTCGCGTACGGGTTGCAGGAGGACAGCTTGTCGCTCTCGCCGTGGTTGATGAAGGCGTGCTTGATCGTGGGGATCCGAAGGACCTGCGAGGTCTTCGCGGCGTTCGCCGGGTGCAGCATCATCTTCAGCGTCGACGTCTCCAGGGAGAACATCGTCGCGACCTTCGGGAAGCAGATGATCGGGACGTCCGTCGCGTCGATCTTCTGCACCATGAACCGCTCACGCAGCACGATCAGCGGCTTGCCGTCGAGCTCAGAGAGCGTGGAGAGCCACATGTTCGCCTGGTACGCGGACGTGGCGCCGCCCGAGAAGTACATGGCGACGGACGGCTGGTACTCGGCCAGCCAGTTGTCCAGCCACTCCATGACCTTCTGGTCGTTCTTCGCGCGCTTCTTGGGAAGCAGCCACGTGGCGAGGTAGATCGCGCCGAGACCCATCAGGACGATGGAGATCCCGAGGCCGATGCCGCCCCAGTACGCGTCCGTGGTGCCCGCGGTGGCAAGGAGGCCTGCCGTGCCGGGGATCGCGAACGTGAGGAGGCGGTGGGCCTGGCGGCGGGAGAGGATCCGCGGCGGGGCCGCGGTCAGGTGCAGGTCGGACGCGTCGATGTTGCGCGTGACGATCGGCAGCTGGCGGGTGCGGCGGACCAGTATGGCGGTGGCCTGGCAGCCGAAGTGCAGGAAGTAGAAGGCAAGGACCGAGATGGTCAGCGGCGACTGCTCTGCGAGCGGCTCGATACCGTCGATGCGCAGCAGGCCGACCATGATCAGCATGTCGCGCAGGAGCTGCCTGACGGTGACGTCGAAACGGATCTTGCCAAGGAGGGAGAGGAGCCCCGGCTGCTTGTACTGCAGATAGACGTCGAGCGCGAGGTTCGCCGCCGACGCGGCGATGAACACCGGTACGTACGGGACCAGCGCGCTGACGAGCTGGGCCGTGAAGAGCGCGAACATCGCGAACAGCGTGGTGAGCTGCACGATGCGGCGGGATGCGAGTCCGGCAGAGGGCACGGGCTTGGGCTCCTGGCGGGGGATCGGATGGGGGGAATTCGAGGAAACGCGGGGAAAGCAGGAAGTCGACCACTGACCGTATGACGTGCGGTGGCCCGGTAGCAATCTTCCGTGACGACAATCACCGGATAAAGGGGCAAAGGTACTGAACCGTCGGGCCGGTTTTCGCATCAGGAGGGTCGTAGGTCCGCCCCTCGAAATGCAGGGGCACCCCACCGGGGCACTCGCGTAGATTGGCTGGTCCGGCAGGGAATGGGATCTTCAGGATCATTGGGGAAGTGCGTGGCTGGGGCAAGGCAGGGCGTCGCGGAGGCCCACAGGATCGTCGTCAAGGTCGGGTCCTCGTCCCTGACCACCGCGTCGGGAGGCCTGGACGCCGATCGCGTTGACGCCCTCGTTGACGTGCTCTCCAAGAGTCGCAGCGGCGGCGAGCGCGAGGTCGTGCTCGTCTCGTCCGGCGCCATCGCCGCCGGGCTCTCGCCCCTGGGCCTGCGCAGGCGCCCCAAGGACCTGGCGAGGCAGCAGGCGGCCGCCAGCGTCGGCCAGGGGCTTCTCGTGGCCCGCTACACGGCTTCCTTCGCCCGCTACGGCGTACGCGTCGGGCAGGTGCTCCTCACCTCCGACGACATGGCCCGCCGCGCCCACCACCGCAACGCGTCGCGCACCCTCGACCAGCTCCTGGCGATGGGCGCGCTGCCCGTCGTGAACGAGAACGACACCGTGGCGACGGACGAGATCCGCTTCGGCGACAACGACCGGCTCGCCGCCCTCGTCGCCCACCTCGTCCACGCCGACCTCCTCGTCCTGCTCTCCGACGTGGACGGCCTCTACGACGGCGACCCGGCCAAGCCCGGCAGCTCCCGGATCTCCGAGGTGACGGGCCCCGCCGACATAGAGCACGTCCAGATCGGCAGCGCGGGCAAGGCGGGCGTCGGCACCGGAGGCATGGTCACCAAGGTCGAGGCCGCGCGGATCGCGGCTGCCGCCGGGATCCCGGTCGTCCTGACCTCCGCGAGCCAGGCCGCCGACGCCCTCGCGGGCCGCGACACCGGGACGTACTTCCACCGCACGGGCCGCAGGACCGCCGACCGGCTCCTGTGGCTCCAGCACGCCTCCGAGCCGCAGGGCGCCCTGACGCTCGACGACGGTGCGGTGCGCGCGGTCGTCGAGGGGCGCAAATCACTCCTTCCGGCAGGCATCGCGGCGGTCGAGGGAGACTTCGCCGCGGGCGACCCGGTCGAGCTGCGGGACACCGCGGGGCGTGCCGTGGCACGCGGCCTGGTGAACTTCGACGCCAAGGAGCTTCCGCAGCTCCTCGGCCGTTCCACGCGGGAGCTCGCCCGGGAGCTCGGACCGGCGTACGAGCGGGAAGTGGTGCACCGCGACGACCTGGCTCTCCTGCACGACTAGTCGTTCCGCCGGTCCTTCCGCCCGCACGGCTGGTCCTTCGCAACACCTGTCACGGCTGCCTCATCAGCCTCCGGCCGAAAACAAGCGCGAACGCCGGGCGCCGACCGGCCCCTGCGAGGTGAAACTCCCCAAAACCGCCCCGCGGGGGCGCTTGGCCTGCTCAACTTTGTTCCAGACACTTCCGCACGACCATTGCGTATCCGCACCACCATTGCGTAGAGGAGGCCGTCGTGAGACGAGTGCGTTCGGGAACGTCGTCCCGCACGTCGGCTGAGCGTTCCCTGACCAGCGTCGCCGCGGGGGCGACCTACACCGGTGACATGCGGGCCGCGGGCGAGACGGACGAGAGCCAGGAGGGCGAGGCGGTGGACGTGCCCCGTCTGTGGCACGTCACCCTGAGCGTCTCGGGCGGCGAGGCCCCGCTGAAAGAGGTCAGGCGCGGCCTCGAACAGCTCGCCCACGACCACCCCTTTCTGCTGACCAGCAGGTACGCACCCGATCACGCGGAGATCCGGTACTGGGAAGAGGCCCGCGACCTGCACGACGCTGCCGCTGTCGCGCTCCGGCTCTGGGGCGAGCACCGGCAGAGCGCGCAGCTCCCGCCGTGGGAGATCGTGGGGCTCGAAGTCATCGATCGCGACACGTACCACCACCGGATCGCGGAAGGGTACGGTCCGCTTCCGGCGACCCCGGTGGGCGTGCACCCCTTTTGAGCCGTCGTGAGCACGGCGGTCCCGGGGGTCGGCGCTCCGGTCCCGGCTGCTTGCCCCGTGGTCTCGGCTGCTGAAACGGCGGGTGGACCCCGGCCGCTCCCCATTACGCTGCCGTCATGACGTCCCTCACGCCTTCGTTCTCCGGCTTGCCGTACGACAACCTCACGCCCGTCGCCCAGGCCGCCTACCGCGCCCGAGGCGCCGCGGCGACCCTCGCGCCGCTGCCGCGAGCCGCCAAGGACGACGCGCTCCTGGCGATCGCCGACGCCCTCGAGGTGCGCACAGCCGAGATCATCGAGGCCAACGGCAAGGACACCGCACGCGCCCGCGAGGCCGGGACGAGCGAGTCCATCGTCGACCGTCTGACGCTCACCCCGGAGCGGGTCCGCGCCATCGCCGCCGACGTGCGCGACGTGGCCGCCCTGCCCGACCCCGTCGGCGAGGTCGTCCGCGGCTCGACCCTGCCCAACGGCATCGACCTGCGCCAGGTCCGCGTACCGCTCGGCGTCGTCGGGATCATCTACGAGGCCCGCCCGAACGTCACCGTGGACGCCGCGGCGCTCTGCCTGAAGTCCGGCAACGTGGTCCTCCTGCGGGGCTCGTCATCGGCGTACGAATCGAACACGGCGCTCGTCCGCGTCCTTCGCGACGCCGTCCACGGAGCCGGCCTGCCCGCCGACGCCGTCCAGCTCGTCCCGGGCGAGAACCGCGATTCCGTGCGTGAGCTGATGCGGGCCCGCGGCCTGGTCGACGTCCTCATCCCGCGCGGCGGCGCCTCGCTGATCAAGACCGTCGTCGAGGAGTCCACCGTCCCGGTCATCGAGACCGGCACCGGCAACTGCCACGTGTACGTGGACGCCCACGCCGACCTGGACATGGCCGTCGACATCCTCATCAACTCCAAGGCCCAGCGGCCCAGCGTCTGCAACGCCGCCGAGACGCTCCTTGTGCACGCGGACATCGCCGACGCCTTCCTGCCGCGCGCCCTGGACGCCCTGGCCGAGGCCGGGGTGACGGTGCACGCCGACGAGCGCCTCATCGCGTATGCCGAGGGCTCGAAGGCCACCGTCGTGCCCGCGACCACGGAGGACTGGGAGACCGAGTACCTCTCGTACGACATCGCGGCGGGCATCGTCGACTCCCTGGAGCAGGCCGTCGAGCACATCCGCCTGTGGACCTCCGGTCACACCGAGGCGATCGTCACCACCTCGCAGCAGGCCGCGCGCCGCTTCACCCAGCTCGTGGACTCCACGACGGTCGCCGTGAACGCCTCCACGCGCTTCACGGACGGCAGCCAGTTCGGCTTCGGCGCCGAGATCGGCATCTCCACGCAGAAGCTGCACGCCCGGGGCCCGATGGGGCTGCCCGAGCTGACGTCGACGAAGTACATCGTCACCGGCGACGGCCACACGCGCTGAATTTCCGCAAGGGCCCAATTCCCTTACCGTCTGCCCAGATTGCCCCTTCCGGGCTACCCTGGAGAGGTGCCGGAGGACGTGGGGGGCACGCCGTCGTCCCCTGACGGCTGGGAGCCCGACGACGACCACGACCGCGGGGGTGCGGACGAAGAGTTCGCCTCCGTGGTCTTCGACGAGGACTTCATCAAGTCCGCCAAGGTCCATGAACCCACCGCGGTGGAGCGGCTGTTGGCCGCAGCCCAGGCGCGCGCCGAGGCCGGCGAGGCCGAGAACCGCCGGGCCCGCACCCGGGGCCCCGGCCGGGACTCGCCGGAGGACGACCTCTACGACGAAGGCTTCGGCCCCGACGGCAGCGAGTTCGGCCACGACCCCGACCTCGACGACGTGTACGAACGGGAGTTCACCGAGGACGGGTACGGCCGCCAGGGCCGCTATGGAAGCCACCACCGCTGGCACCGCCCCGTCGCCTGGATGCTCGCCATCCTGATGGGCGTCGGCATGGTCGCGCTCGCCTTCACCGCCGTATACCGAGGCGGGTCGACGAGCCGGCAGGACCCGATCCCGCCGCCCGTGTCCACGGAGCCCTCCGCCTCCGCGGAGTACGACCCGCCGCCGGTTTCCGCGTCGCCGCGCACCCCGTGAGAAGCCGCACACCCCGTGAGAAGTTGTCAGAACTTGTCGTGTACCAGGGCGTTTACCTGACCGCGCGGAGACCTACCCTGAAGGTATGGGCGGGCAAGGAGAACCACCCGAGGGGACACCCGAGGGCGCTCCCGCCGGTGGTGAGGACGAGTACCGATCCGTCGTGTTCGACGAGTCGTTCGTCCGCGCCGCGCGGCTCCAGGAGTACTCCGCGCAGGAACGTATGGGCGACCATGCGCACGCGGTGCGCCGCCGTGCCGTGCGCCACCGGCACCTCTCCAAACAGGCCGTGATCCTCGTCCTGCTCATAGCCGTCGCCTTCGGCACGGCGATCTACATGGGCGTACGCCATCCGTACCAGAACCCGGTCGTACAGCGCCCCGAGCCGCTGCGGATGACGGTCATACCGCTCGCCCCGCCCGGACCCGTGCCCGGTGCCGAGAAATCGGCCGAGCTGTACGCGCACAGTCCGGCCGCGCAGTTCCGGGTGGGCGCCAAGGGCATCAACCTCCCGTCCGCGCACCGCACCTCGCACTTCTCGGACGGCCAGGTGATGTCCGCGCTCACCACCGCCAAGGACTACCTGGTCGAGTCCTCGCTCGACCCGGACGTCCTCACCGGCGGCACCGTGCGCTCCGCGCGGATCCTGCTCGACCCGCAGCAGCTCGACCAGTTCGACGAGAGCTTCGCGCACCCGGCGGCGGACGGACGGCACGCGCCCACCGGCTGGCTGGTGCGCTTCGACCCGACGAAGACGGCCCTGGCCACGCCCGGCATCCGGGTCAACGGCACGCTGAGCGCCACCGAGACGGACAAGAACACCCTTGAGGTGACCACGGACCACACCTTCGTCTACGCGCTGCGTCCGGCCGCCAAGGACGCCAAGGGCGAGCACGCCAAGGCCTCGCTGTTCACCGTCCGCCGCGAGCTGCAGTTCCGCTTCGACCGCGACGACCTGCGGATGCACCAGGCCGAGCTGCTCGTGTCGTACACGCAGGCGGGCCCGCTCGCCTGCTCCGCCGACGCGGCGAACCAGCTGCGGCCGCTGCTCGCCGGACAGAAGGCGAAGGCGGGCGGCCCCGCGGGCACCGACCCGTACGCGACGGGGGCCGCCACGGCGCTGTGCGGCTCGCTGGCCGAGGGCGCCCAGCCTTCGCTCTGAGGACTTCGCTCCGAGGGCTACTTGTCCTCTGAGGGCGGGGTGCCGTTCTGTCCGGTTCCGGTTCCGGTTCCCGTGAACTTCCCGCGCAGCTTGCCGCCCAGGTCGCCCGCGCCGCCCGCCAGGTCGTTGACCAGCTTCATCAGCGGGTCCTTGCTCGTGCGTACGTCCTCGGCGTAGCTGGAGGCAGACTGGCGGAAGGAGTCCGACACCGAGGTGTCCTTGTCCTCGTCGCGGCGGGGGTAGTGGCCGTCCATGATCCGCTGGTAGTCGCGGGTCTCGGCCCACTTCTTCAGCTCGGCGGCGCGCACGGTGGTGAAGGGGTGCGTGCGCGGCAGCACGTTCAGGATCTTCAGGACCGAGTCACGCAGGTCGCCTCCGGCCTCGTACTCCTTGGCCTGGTCCAGGAACGCGTCCACGTTCATCTCGTGCAGGTGATTACCGCCCGCGATCTTCATCAGGCCGCGCATCGACGCCTGGAGGTCCTGGCCCACCAGGAGCCCGGCGCGGTCCGCCGAAAGCTCGGACTTGCGGAACCACTCGCGCAGGGCGGTCACGATGGTCATGATCGCCAGGTTGCCGAGCGGGATCCAGGCCACCTTGAGCGCAAGGCTGGTGAGGAAGAGCAGTATCGTCCGGTACACCGAGTGGCCGGAGAGCGCGTGGCCCACCTCGTGGCCGACGACCGCGCGCATCTCCTCCTCGTCGAGCAGCTCGACGAGCCCGGTGGTCACCACGATGATCGGCTCGTCGAGGCCGATGCACATCGCGTTCGGGTTCGGGTCCATGTTCACGTACATCGGCGGGACCTTCTCCAGGTCCAGGATGTAACAGGCGTCCCGCAGCATGGTGTTGAGGTGCGCGAACTGCGCGTCGGAGACCCGCACGGAGTCCGAGAGGAACAGAAGCCGCAGACTCCGCTCGGGGAGCAGCCCGCTGAGCGCCTTGAAGACGGTGTCGAACCCGCTGAGCTTGCGCAGGGCCACCAGGGCCGAACGGTCCGCCGGATGTTCGTACGCCCGTGACGAGATTCCGGGAAAGCGCCTGCGCTGCCTGCTCGGCACGTGCTCGTGGCCCTCGTCCCGCGGGCCCCCGCCGTGCTGGCCGTGGTCGTTGTCGTCGGTCATGCCCCATCCCCCATGCTCGTCCAGTCATGCCCCCGAGGTGGGGTCCAGCCTAGGCGGAGATACCGTGACAGGGCAGCACAGCGAATGGAGTCGCCCGTCATGGCCGTCATGGAGCACAGCGCCGCCGCCCACCACTGGGTCACGGAGGCGGCCGCCTCGGCCGCCAAGGAGCAGGGTGCGGGCAATCTGCTGCGCGTCGTGCTGATCGTCATGGTCGTCGGCTGCGTGCTCGTCGCGTGGTTCCTGTTGCGGGGCTACCGCCAGGGTGCCGACGCAGGGCGCGGGGCTGCCGAGAGCGGTGAGAACCGTCCGGGCGGTGCCGACGAGGACGACCGCGCCGACCGCAACGGCTGAGTCGGCGTGAGCTTGGCCGGTGCCCCCGCATACGATGGCCCGGAAGTCTTTGTCCCGCCCACCACCGGATAGGTCCTGCCGACGATGAGCCTCCACAGCACCGCCTCCCAGTTGGTCACTCTCGCCGCCGAAGGTGAGCACGCGGGCAACCACCAAAGCCTCAATCCTCTCTTCGTCGGCGGTGGCGCGTTCGTCGTGCTCCTGCTGCTCCTGTGGATCACCACGCGCTTCAACCGCGACCGCTGAGCGGTCTCACGGAACGGACGGCCGCAACAGAGCCCGTCGACCGGGCCGGTAGGGTCTGCACGCATGGGAGAGCAGGACATGCCTACCGGTCCCGGTACCGGCCCGGCCAGCAAGGGCAAACGCCGCCTCGGTGTCATGGGCGGAACGTTTGACCCGATCCACCACGGACACCTGGTGGCGGCCCAGGAGGTCGCCGCGCAGTTCCACCTCGACGAGGTGGTGTTCGTGCCGACCGGGCAGCCGTGGCAGAAGAGCGACAAGGTGGTGTCCCCGGCCGAGGACCGCTATCTGATGACGGTCATCGCGACGGCCGAGAACCCACAGTTCTCGGTGAGCCGCATCGACATCGACCGCGGCGGACCGACCTACACGACGGACACGCTGCGCGATCTGCGCACGCTCAATCCCGACACGGACCTCTTCTTCATCACGGGTGCCGACGCCCTCGGTCAGATCCTCACCTGGCGCTACACCGAAGAACTGTTCTCCCTTGCGCACTTCATCGGGGTCACACGACCCGGCCATACGCTGACCGACCCCGGACTCCCTGAAGGCGGCGTCTCCCTCGTGGAGGTCCCGGCCCTCGCCATCTCGTCCACGGACTGCCGTGCACGGGTCGCCAAGGGGGACCCCGTCTGGTACCTGGTGCCGGACGGTGTGGTGCGTTATATCGACAAGCGCGAGCTGTACCGCGGCGATTGAGCCGAGAGGGGCACCGGTGAACGACCGACAGTACGACCCGTATGCGGGCGAGTACCAGATCGTCGGGTACGACGAGTACGGGCAGCCGGTGTACCAGCAGGTACAGCCCTCGGCTTCGTACGACCAGTACGGGGCTCAGGCCCAGCAACAGCAGCAACCACATCAGCAGCAGCAACAACAGCAGCCGCAGGGTTACGGCTACGACCCGTACGCGACCGGGCAGCAGCCCCCTGTCCCGTCCTACGACGCCTCGCACGACTCTTCTTACGACTCCTCGTACGACTCCGGTTCCTACGGCACGTACGACCAGCAGCAGGTCCAGCACCAGCAGCAGGGTCTCCAGCAGACGCAGACCGGCTGGATCCCGCAGCAGTCGCGGCAGCCGGAGCCTGAGGCGGAGCCCGAGCCCCGGCGTGAGTCTGAGTTCGAGCCCGAGTCCGAGCGCCGCGATCCCGCGTACGAGACCCAGCAGTTCTCCTTCATCGAGGAGCCGGACGAAGAGTCCGAAGACGTCATCGACTGGCTGAAGTTCACCGAGAGCCGCACCGAACGGCGCGAGGAGGCCAAGCGGCGCGGGCGTTCCCGGGTCGTCGCCCTCGTCGTGGTGCTCACGCTCGTGATCGCGGGCGGCGTCGGCTACCTCTGGTACGCGGGCAAGCTGCCCGGCCTCTCTGACGACGCGTCCGGCGACGCGGCGGCGGCCGCCGGCCCGCAGAACCGCGACGTCATCGTCGTCCACCTGCACAACACCAAGGGCGGCGGCACCTCCACGGCGCTCCTGGTGAACAACACCACGACCAAGCGCGGCACCACCGTCCTGCTGCCCAACTCCCTCTCCGTGACGGACGACGACGGCGCCGGGACGACGCTCGGCAAATCGGTCGACGACGACGGCTCGACCGGTACCCGCGAGTCGATCGACACCCTGCTCGGTACGCAGGTCGAGGGCACGTGGCGGCTCGACACCCCGTACCTGAACAACCTCGTCGAGCTGGTCGGCAACATCGACGTCGACACGGACGCCGACGTGCCGGACCCCAAGGCCAAGAAGGGCCAGGGGCCCCTCGTGAAGAAGGGCGAGCAGCAGACCCTGAGCGGCCCGATGGCCGTCGCGTACGCCACCTACCGCGCGTCGGGAGAGACCGAGACCGCGCAGCTGAGCCGGTTCGGGCAGGTCATGCAGGCTGTCCTGCGGAAGCTGTCGTCCGACCCGCAGGCCGCGACGACCACGGTCCAGTCGCTCGCCCAGATCCTGGACCCGTCGCTCAAGGAGAAGGACCTCGGCGCCTTCCTCGCCAAGCTCGCCGACCGTGCGAAGGGCGGCGACTACTCCACACAGACGCTCCCGGTGCAGCAGGACGGGACGCTCTCGGAGAAGGCCGGCGAGAGCGTGGTCAAGAACGTCCTGGGCGGCGCGGTCAAGAACCCGGACAAGGGTGCGGCCGTGCGGGTCGGCGTCAAGAACGCCTCCGGTACCAAGGGCGCCGGGCAGGAGGCGCGGATCTCGCTGGTCAACGGCGGGTACACCTTCGTCGACAGCGGCGCGGGCTCTACGGCCCAGACGTCGTCGCAGGTCACGTACGCCGAGGCGGACAAGAAGACGCAGGCCACCGAGGTCGCCAAGACGCTCGGTCTGCCGGAGAGCGCGGTCCGCAAGGGCAAGACCGCGACGAACGCCGACGTGTCGGTCGTCCTCGGCCAGGACTACAAGGCGGGATGACGGCGCCGTGTCACCCGGCCGGGGGCTTTTCCGGCCGGGTGACGCAGCAGACAGGGTGATCGAGCGATCGCCGGGGATGCTGTCGGCGGTCCGTGAGACCCTTGGGGTGTCTTGACCACCTGAAGGAAAGCTCACCAGTGACCGCCACGGACCGCTCCATCGAGCTCATCAAGGCCGCCGCACAGTCGGCAGCCGACAAGCTCGCGCACGACATCATCGCGTACGACGTCAGCGACGTGCTGTCGATCACGGACGCCTTCCTGCTCGCCTCCGCGCCCAACGACCGCCAGGTCAAGTCGATCGTCGACGAGATCGAGGAGCGGCTCAGCAAGGAGCTCGGCGTCAAGCCGGTGCGCCGCGAGGGCGACCGCGAAGCCCGCTGGGTCCTCCTGGACTACGTGGACATCGTGGTGCACGTCCAGCACAGCGAGGAGCGTGTCTTCTACGCGCTCGAGCGTCTGTGGAAGGACTGCCCCGAGATCGAGCTGCCCGCCGACGCCGTCGCGACCCGCGGCAAGGCCGCCGAGCACGCCGAGCAGCGCGCCGAGGAGGAAGCAGCCGACCTGGACGGTGAGCTTCGGTGACCGCCCGCGGCTGCCGGATCATCCTGTGGCGGCACGGCCAGACGGCGTGGAACCTGGAGCGCCGCTTCCAGGGCTCCACGGACATCGAGCTGACCGACACCGGTGTCTCGCAGGCCAGGCGTGCCGCCCGGCTGCTCGCGTCGCTGAAGCCGGACGCCATCGTGGCGTCCGACCTCAGGCGGGCGGCGGCCACCGCGGCTGAGCTCGCCACTCTTACCGGCCTGGAGGTCACGCACGATGCGGGCCTCCAGGAGACGTACGCCGGTGAGTGGCAGGGTCTGACGCACGACGAGATCATCACGCGCTTCGGCGACCAGTACGCCGCGTGGAAGCGCGGCGAATCGGTGCGCCGCGGTGGCGGCGAGCTCGAGACCGAGGTCGCCGACAGGGCCGCGCCGATCGTGCTTCGCCATGCCGAGAAGCTGCCGGAGAACGGCACGCTCGTCGTGGTCAGCCACGGCGGCACGATCCGCACCACCATCGGCCGTCTCCTCGGCCTGGAGTCCCACCACTGGGAGGGCCTCGGCGGGCTCTCCAACTGCTGCTGGTCCGTGCTCGGACAGGGCGCGCGCGGCTGGCGCCTCCTCGAGCACAACGCCGGCACGCTGCCGGAGCCGGTGCTCGGCGACGACGATTAGCCCTGCGCCGGGCGGGTGTCGCAGCGGGTGCCGGGTCGGGCGTCAGAGCCGCTGGTCGGAGGGCCTGAGGGGGCCCGTCACCCGGATTTCACATTCCGGCTCGGCGCAGGCTAAAGTTCTTCTTGTTCACCCGCCGAGCGGGGGAAGAACACGCGGGGCTATAGCTCAGTTGGTAGAGCGCCTGCATGGCATGCAGGAGGTCAGGAGTTCAATTCTCCTTAGCTCCACACTTCGGATCCCGTCCTCATCAGAGGGCGGGATCCTTCCGTTTCCGGCGGCCTGAGCCGGCGCAGCTCCGCCGCCCGCAGTCGGCTCACCTCGTCGTCCGGTGTGTACGCGACGATCCGGCACTCCGGCATGCCGTTGATGGACAGCGAGACCGACGTCATCCGCAGCTCTCCGACCGCCGCGTGCCGGAACGTCTTCACACGCGGTCCTGGCGGCGCCACGTCCCCGCTCTCCCACAGCTCGGCGAAGTGCGCGCTCGCGGCGGACAGGCGGCGTATGAAGTCCTCCCAGGCGGGCTCGCCCACATGGCGTCCGTACGAACTGCGCAGCGTCGCCACCATCACCGGCAGCTCCGATTCGCGGAAGACCAGCGGGCAGACGGGGGCGGGCACGATGAACAGCGTCCACAGCACGTTCGGTACGCGCAGGACCGTCACCTGCGGGACGAAGAAGAGATCGCGGTAGGCGGGGTTGGTGGCGAGGATGTCGTACCGCGCGTTGTAGACCACGGCCGGATGCGGGTCGAGGGCGTCGATGATGCCCTGGATCTCGGGGCCGACGGACTCGGGGGACGCGGTCTCGCGGTCCGGCTCGAACGGAACCTCGGCCAGGTGGTACAGATGCTCGCGCTCCGGCTTGTCGAGGCGGAGCGTGCGCGCCACGGCGTCCAGGACCTGCGCCGACGCGTTGATCGGGCGGCCCTGCTCCAACCACGTGTACCAGGTGACGCCGACTCCGGAGAGCTGGGCGACCTCCTCGCGGCGCAGCCCCGGCGTGCGGCGGCGCAGGCCCGGCGGCATGCCCACGTCGGCCGGTGTCACCCTGGCTCTGCGGCTCCGCAGGAAGGTGGCGAGCTCGGGCCTTCGTCGCTGAGTCGTCCCCATCGTCGTCACGTCCCCCATCGTCGGTCCACGTCCCGGGCTTTGCCAGGTGCTGCCAGTACCAGCATCAGCGGGCTCTCGTTACCCGTACCAACTCGCCGTCACGCTCGGTCTCATGACAACGACCACTCCGTCCACCGCGGCGGATCCCGCTGATCCCTCGGATCCCGCTGATCCCTCGGATCCCGCTGATCCCTCGGATCCCGCTGGTTCAGCCGATTCCGTTGAATCAAGTCCCGCATTCAGTAAAGCCCCCGGCACTGACAATCGCCCCGGACGGCTCCTCGCGGTCGTCGTCGCCGCGCAGTTCATGGCACTGCTCGACGCCTTCATCGTCAATGTCGCCGCGCCCACCATCCGCGCCGAACTGGGCGCGTCGGGCGCCGGGTTGCAGCTGGTGATCGCCGGATACACCATCACGTACGCCGTGCTCCTGATCACCGGCGCGCGGCTCGGTGACCGCATCGGCCACCGTCGCGTCTACCTCGTGGGCCTCGCGGTCTTCACCGTCGCCTCGCTCGCCTGCGGACTCAGCCAGGGCACGGGCGAGTTGATCGCCTTCAGGCTGCTGCAGGGCGCGGGCTCGGCGCTGCTCATCCCGCAGGTCCTCAGCCTGATCCAGCGCAACTTCACCGGGGAGGCGCGGACGAAGGCGCTCGGCGCGTACTCGGCCGTGCTCGCCGTCGGGGCCGCGGCGGGGCAGGTGCTCGGCGGAATCCTGGTCAGCGCCGACCTGTTCGGCACGGGATGGCGCCCGGTGTTCCTGGTGAACGTGCCGGTCGGCGTGGTCCTGCTGATCATGGCCCGGCGTGTGCTGCCGCGTGACGCCTCCCCGAAGCCGGGGGAGGGGCAGCGGGCGGAGGGGCAGCCGGCGGAGGGGCAGCGGGCGCGTGGGCTCGATCTGCCGGGGCTCGTGCTGCTCGGCGCCACGGTCTCGCTGCTCACCGTGCCGCTGGTGCTCGGCCAGCAGGAGGGCTGGCCGCTGTGGTCCTGGCTCTCGATGGGCTCGGCGGTGGTCCTCTTCGCGCTCTTCTGCGGATACGAGTCCCGGCTCGCCCGCAGCGGCGGTACGCCGTTGATCGCGCCGCGGGTCCTGCGCATCCCCGGCATGGGCCTCGCGGTCTTCCGGATAGGCACCGCGATGGCTGTCAACGCGGGCTTCCTGTTCGTGCTCACGCTGCACGTCCAGGGCGGCCTCGGCTACAGCGCGCTGCGCGCCGGTCTGACGTTCGGTCCCACCGCCGTGGTCTTCGGCGCGGTCGGCCTGACCTGGCGGTACTGGCCGGCGGCAACCCAACGGGCACTGATCCCCTGTGGGTTCGCGCTCACCGCGGTGTCGACGGTCGCGGTGGGTCTGCTGCTGGGGGACGGCGGTCAGGGCGGACTGTGGCTGTATGCGGCCTTCATGGGCATCGGTGCGGGGCTCTCCCTGGGGTTCAGCCCGACACTCACCCGGGCACTCTCCACGGTGCGGCCGGAAGACGCCGCGGATGCCAGCGGACTGCTCGCGACGGTCACTCAGATCGGTCAATTGATCGGCGTCGCGGGTTTTGGCGCACTTTTCCTCAACCGGCTTGAGTCGCAAGGGGCTCCGGGGGCGTATTCATCCGCGGACGCCCTCCAGGTGTGCGCATATGCCCTGGCCGGAGCGGCGGCGCTGGGTGCCGTGTCCGGACTGGTACGACTGCGTCGCTGACCGGGTCGCTCAGGCCATGGCAGAATCGGACAACCGGAAGGGGACCGCGCCAGACCACCGAATGTGACCCGACGGGAGGGAGAGCGATGCCTGCGAGCATCCGCGATGAGGCCGCCGGCCCCATCGCAGTGGCCGCGCCACGCCGCGCTGCCGCTCCCTCCGCCGCGATCGCCCCCCATCTCACCTGTCCGTCCTGCGGTTCGTCCCATGTCGCCCAAGTGCTCGGCGACAACGGCGGTGTCTCGTACGTGTGCACGGCCTGCGGCCGCAGCTGGAGCTGATCGATGGGTGCACACAGGCGGAAGTGCGACTGGTGCGGCAGTGGTACGCCCATCGTCCGCGACATGGAACCGGTCAACCCGGACTACCAGTACTGGTGCGAGGAGTGCGCGCGGGCGCTGATCATAAAGGGCGACCCCATCGAGACGTACCGCGAGCTCGAAGGGGAGCCGATCTATGGACGGCTGCTCGACGAACACTGCACGCTCAAGCGCTTCTATTCCTTCGCCACGGCTTGATCCCTGATCGGATCCGGTCTCCGATTTCTCATAGCCCCTTGCAGCAGGAACGCGAGAGCGGTCCCTACGTAGAGGGCGGACAGCGTCATCTCGCCATAATTCTGGTCGAGTTCAAGCCGCCCCACGCCATGGGGAACCCACCACAGGGCGTACGAACAGAAGACGAGGACCACGGCGCCGGTGGCCGCCCACCGGGCCCGGCTGCCCCGGCGCACCGCATCCGTCCACAGGAGCAGCGCCATCGGCACGCACCACACCCAGTGGTGCGACCACGACACCGGGCTGACCAGGAGCGCCGTCGCCGCGCAGGCCACCGCCGCCCGGGCGCGCTCCCCGCGCAGCGCCGCGCGCACCGCCACCGCGAGACCGAGCGCGCAGGCCACCGCCGCGGCCACCGCCCACCAGGCGCCTGGCTCGTCGGTGTGCAGGAGGCGCGCCAGGGCCCCGCGCAGCGACTGGTTCGCGGTGTCCTCGGGGAGCCCGACCCGGCCCGCCTCGAAGACCATCCGGGTCCAGAAGCGCCAGGAGTCGTGCGGCAGGACGGCGGCCGCGAGCAGCGTCGCCCCGGCGAACGAGACGCCCGCCACGCACGCGTGGCGCACGGGCGGGCGCCAGTTTCCGCGCCGTACGGCCTCGGCGGCGCCGGTGAGCAGCAGGAAGACCACGAAGAGCGCGGGCGTGAGTTTGATCGCCGCCGCGATGCCGATGCCCAGGCCCGCCCAGCGGTGACCGGGGCGGCGTGACAGGTCCCACAGGACCAGGACGGCGAGCAGCAGATTGATCTGGCCGTACCGCAGGGTCGTCCACACCGGCTCCGCCCAGACGGCGAGCGCGGACACCCACAGGGCGGTCTCGGTGCTCTCGGTGCTCCGGGTGGGCCCGATGAGGCGCAGGGAGAGGTGGGCGAAGGCCACCAGGAGGAGCAGGTTCCCCAGGGTCGCCAGTGTGCGTATGTCCGCCGTGTCCAGGAGCGTCAGCGGGGTGAACAGCAGGGCGGCGAACGGCGGGTAGGTGGTGGGCAGGTGGGCCTCGGTGGTGCGCAGTGCGTAGAGGTCGCCGCCCGCGCGCGCGGTCTCGCCCTCGGCCCGGTAGACCATCAGGTCGATCATCGAGACGTCCGCGGCGCGCTGCGCGAGCCAGAAGGCCGTGAAGGAGAGCAGGCACACCCCGGCGGCGAGGGGCATGCGGCGGCGGGCGCCGGCAAGCGCGATCACGGTCACGAAGGCTGACAGTACCGGCCGTATCCGTACAGACCGGAAACGATTTGGTGGAGCACGGGGAGGACCGTGTAATGTTTACGAAGTCGCCGGGGGAACCGGGCGGACAAGCAAGGGGCTATAGCTCAGTTGGTAGAGCGCCTGCATGGCATGCAGGAGGTCAGGAGTTCAATTCTCCTTAGCTCCACAGCAAATGAGAGCGGGCCACCCGGATCGGGTGGCCCGCTTTCGTGTGTCTCCTAGAGGTGTCCCTTAGAGGTGTCTCCTAGGGGGTCATTGCCGTCCGCTGCCGAGCGCTCTGCGGCCACGGCCGCGGCCCGGCGGAAGCGCGAGCGGGAGTGCCGTGCGCGGCGAGGGCGCGGACGGGTCCTCCTCGATGCGCAGGGCGAGTGCGGGACAGCGGCGTACGGCGCGTGCGGCACGCGCTTCGGAGTAGCGCGGTACGGACGCTTCCGCCACCGAGGGGAAGCCGTCGGGGCCCAGCTGGATCAGCTCGGGGACGATGTCCGCGCACAGCCCGTGACCCTGGCAGAGCGTCCAGTCGACGGCGAGCCTGCGGCCGCTGGGGGCCTCGGCCTGCGGGACCTCTTCCTGGAGCGGCAGGACGCCCTCCACGGGGCGGCCGCAGCCGCCGCCCAGGACGTGCGCGGCGAGGTCGTCCGTGAACGCCGAGATGCTGGAGTCGATGAAGGCCGCCGTGCCGTCCGGGTGCTTGCAGGCGCCGCGCCGCTTCACGGCCCGTGTCACCTCGCGCAGCGCCTCCAGAGCGGTGGGACCGCCGCCGTCCAGGACGTCCGCGAGACCGCGGGCCGCCGCCGGGAGCCCCAGATAGCAGGGGCCGCACTGCCCCGCGCTCTCGCCGGCCAGCCAGTTCGCCACGTGCAGCGCTTCCCCGAGCGGACAGGTGCCCGGACCGATCGGCAGGATCGCGCCCGCGCCGAGCGCGCCGCCGCAGGCCTCCAGGGAGGCGCGTGAGACGACCGCGTCATGAGCGGTCACCGCGTCGAGCCACTTGCCGTGATAGCCGCCCGTCAGGACGCCCTGGGGGAGCGGCGGGGCGCCGGCGAGCTGCAGTACGTACCGCAGGGGCACTCCCGTGGGGACCTCGACCACCATGGGCCTCGCGACGGCTCCGGAGACGGTGAGCAGCACTGTGCCGGGCTCTTCCCGCAGGCCGGTGCGGCAGTAGCGGTCGGCGCCTATCCGGGCGGCGACCGCGAGCTGCGCGAAGGTCTCGGCGTTGGACAGGAGCGTGGGCGCGCCGCCCACTCCGGAGTCGGAGGTACGCACCTTGCGCCCCGGCGGCATCGGTGGCCCGCCGTCCGCCGAGCGCACCAGGGCGGAGGACTCTCCGGTCACCATGCGCACCGGATTGCGCTGCACGCGCGCGCGGATGGTCGATCCGCGCCGGTTGGTGAGGCCGCGCTCGGCGAGTGCCGCGAGCATCGAGGACTCGGTGGAGTCCCGGGTCACGCCCACCACGAGCGTGCGGGCGCCCAGGGCCTCGGCGGCAAGGAGGGCGCCGTCGAGGATGAGGTGCGGGGCGCGGTTGATCAGGACGGTGTCCTTGCGGCAGGCGGGTTCGTCCTCGCTGCCGTTGACGACGACCACGGGGCGCACTCCGCGACGTATCGCCGCGTCGGCGACCGCGCGCAGCTTCTTGGCGAAGGGGAAGCCCGCGCCGCCCCTGCCGCGCAGCGAGATGGCCTCGGAGAGGCCGGCGAGGGACTCGCCCGCCATGGGCTCGAGCGGGCCGTGCACCTTCAGGTGCATCGCCAGATCGAGGCGCTCGACCAGATCGAAGCCCGAGGTCAGGAGCGGAAGCCCGACGACGCGGACTTCGGGGACGTCGGGCAGCGACGCGTTCACTTGGGTCCTCCGGTGGCGGCGTTCCAGGGCTCGCCCGAACTCGGCGCCTGGAAGGTGTGGGGCAGCGGTTCGGTGGCGGGACCGCTGTCGTACGGGGCTTGGTACGGGGCCTCGTACGGAGGGCTGTACGGGGGGTTGTGGGCCGCGTCGTACTGCGGGTCGTACGCGGCGTCGTGGGAGCGGTAGGCGGCGTCAGGGGAGTCGTACGCCGTGGTGTGGG
Organism: Streptomyces sp. NPDC055239; assembly: GCF_053606205.1. Taxonomy (NCBI): domain Bacteria; kingdom Bacillati; phylum Actinomycetota; class Actinomycetes; order Kitasatosporales; family Streptomycetaceae; genus Streptomyces; species Streptomyces sp. NPDC055239. The sequence continues at coordinate 529,698 of NZ_JBSGRD010000002.1, forward strand.
TGTCGTACGAGGTGTCGTACGGAATGTGCGGGGCCTCGGCCGGGGGAGGCGGGGACGGGGACGGCCAGCGGGGCGGGGGATCCATCGGGGGATCGGTGCGGGGGATGACCTGCGTGGGCTGGTTGGTGGAGGCGAGGACGCGGTAGGCCGCCGCGATGCCGACCACCGGGGGGTCGGGTACGGATTCGGGGGCGCGGCCGGGATCGGTGGCCGTACCGGGGAGCGGGGACTCGGTGGTGTCCCGGCGTACGGACTCCCTGCCGCCCGCCCTGCGCTCCGGTTCGAGGAGGGCCAGGATCCGGGCGGCCACTTTCCGCTTGACCGGGAGCGGGGCCGCGCGCAACGCGACCGCGCCCGCGACGGCGACCAGGCAGAGGCTGTACAGGGCGATCACCCACGGCTTGGGAGCGCGTCCCGCGTAAAGACCGTGGACGAGCGCCGAACACCAGGCGGGGTAGGCGAGCATGTGCAGCGCCCGCCAGCGCGACGCGACCTGGGCCGGCGACGCGAAGGCGCTGCGCAGGGCCCCGGTGACGCCGGTGACCACCATCAGGAGCCCGGCGAGCGAGCCGAGGCCGATGAGGCCGTCGCTGCCGGAGAAGCCGAGCCCGAAGGGGATGAGTGCGCCGACCGGCGACACGTGGTCGAGCGCGAGTTTGACGCTGACGTGCAGCAGGAGGAAGCCGATGGAGGCGACGGCGGTGGCCCGGTGCACGGCCTGGGCGAGCAGTCGCTGACGGGAGTGCAGGAAGAGCCGGTCGGTGGCGACCAGGCCCCAGACGACGGCGGCGGTCAGGGAGACCAGGGACAGGACGCCGGTGGTGAAGTCGAGTGCGGCGCGGAAGGCGTCGCTCCCGACTATGACGAGCAGGGGTATGAGCAGGAGTGCGGCGGTGGTCAGGACTCCGCGCGTGGTTCTGCTCGGTTCGGGGAAGGCTGCGAACGAACGGCTCTTGCGGCTCTTGCGGTTGGTGCGGTTGGTGCGGGTTTTGTGAGGAGGATTCAGAGAGTTCATGGGGGCGACTCCGAAATGGCTCGATCGCCGCATGCTAAGTGGCCGCATACCAGTGAGTACGGGGTTTGAGTTATTGCGTCGTTATCTAAACGCGATGCGATCTTGGTGTTGCCCCGATAGGGGTCGGTACGCGGGGTAACCTTTGGCCAAAGGTCGGGTTTCCGGGCCTCCGGCGGGTCAGTCCAGGCCTCCAGCGGGCCAAGGGATGGCGTGGAGCGGCGCGGTGGAACCTCGTCGCGAGCCGCGCGGGCGCTGCGGTACCCTGACGCCATGCGTGCCGTACGCCTTCTGCTTAGCGGGCCGCGCTGATCAGTCCCGACCGCCGGAAAATCGCGGTCGGCATCGGCGCGGCGTCCCCTCCTGTGTGAGGGGCTTTTTCATTTGGCCAGGACGGTCATTTCCGCAGGCAGAGACGATCGATGGAGCTTTGAGAATCATGAGCGAGACGAATTCCGCTGCCGCCGCCGAGGTGGCCGCGCCGCACCGCTACACGGCTGCCCTGGCCGCCGAGATCGAGGCACGCTGGCAGGACTTCTGGGACGCCGACGGCACGTACGAGGCGCCGAACCCGAGCGGCGACCTGGCGGCGGCCGCCGAGGGTTCTGCCGCGCAGGCCGCGCTGGTCGCCAAGCCCAAGAAGTTCATCATGGACATGTTCCCGTACCCCTCCGGAGCGGGCCTGCACGTCGGCCACCCGCTGGGATACATCGCCACGGACGTCTACGCGCGCTTCCAGCGCATGACGGGCCACAACGTCCTGCACACCCTGGGCTTCGACGCCTTCGGTCTGCCCGCCGAGCAGTACGCCGTGCAGACGGGCACGCACCCCCGGGTCTCCACCGAGGCCAACATCCAGAACATGAAGACGCAGCTGCGCGCTCTGGGCCTGGGCCACGACAAGCGCCGCTCCTTCGCGACGATCGACCCGGACTACTACAAGTGGACCCAGTGGATCTTCGTACAGATCTTCAACTCCTGGTACGACGGGGAGGCGAAGAGGGCCCGCCCGATCGCCGACCTGGTCGCGCAGTTCGACAGCGGTGAGCGTGCCGTACCGGGCACCACGCGCGCGTGGAGCGAGCTGACGGCCAACGAGCGCGCCGACCTGCTGAGCGAGTACCGCCTGGCGTACGCCTCCGACGCCCCCGTCAACTGGTGTCCCGGCCTGGGTACCGTCCTGGCCAACGAGGAAGTCACCGCCGACGGCCGCTCCGAGCGCGGCAACTTCCCCGTCTTCAAGGCCAAGCTGCGCCAGTGGAACATGCGCATCACGGCGTACGCGGACCGCCTGATCGACGACCTGGACGGCCTGGACTGGCCCGAGGCCATCAAGCTGCAGCAGCGCAACTGGATCGGCCGCTCCGAGGGCGCCCGCGTCGACTTCCCTGTCGGCTCCGGGGACGAGGCCATCACCGTCTTCACTACCCGCCAGGACACCCTGTTCGGCGCCACCTACATGGTCCTGGCGCCCGAGCACGAGCTGGTCGACAGGGTCGTCCCCGACGCCTGGCCCGAGGGCACCCACGAGACGTGGACCGGCGGGCACGCCACCCCGGCCGAGGCCGTCGCCAAGTACCGCGCGTTCGCCGCCTCCAAGTCCGACGTGGAGCGCCAGGCCGACGCCAAGGAGAAGACCGGCGTCTTCACCGGCGTCTACGCCACCAACCCGGTCAGCGGCGAGCAGGTCCCCGTCTTCATCGCCGACTACGTCCTGATGGGCTACGGCACCGGCGCGATCATGGCAGTCCCGGCGCACGACAGCCGTGACTTCGCCTTCGCGCGCGCCTTCCACCTGCCGATGCGCTGCGTGGTCGAGCCGTCCGACGACCGCGGCACCGACACGTCGACGTGGGACGAGGCCTTCTCCTCCTACGAGGCGAAGCTGATCAACTCCGCCAACCAGGAGATCTCGCTGGACGGCATGGACGTGACCGGCGCCAAGGCGCGCATCACCGGCTGGCTGGCCACCCGCGGCATCGGCGAGGGCACCGTCAACTTCCGCCTGCGCGACTGGCTGTTCAGCCGCCAGCGCTACTGGGGCGAGCCTTTCCCGATCGTCTACGACGAGGACGGCATCGCCCACTCGCTGCCCGAGTCGATGCTGCCCCTGGAGCTGCCGGAGGTCGACGACTACTCCCCGCGGACCTTCGAACCGGGCGACGCGGACACCTCTCCGGAGACTCCGCTGTCCCGCAACCAGGACTGGGTCAACGTCACCCTGGACCTGGGCGACGGACCCAAGAAGTACCGCCGCGAGACCAACACGATGCCCAACTGGGCCGGTTCGTGCTGGTACGAGCTGCGCTACCTGGACCCGCACAACGACCAGAAGCTGGTCGACCCGGCCATTGAGCAGTACTGGATGGGCCCGCGCGAGGGTCAGCCCACGGGCGGCGTCGACCTGTACGTGGGCGGCGCCGAGCACGCGGTGCTGCACCTGCTGTACGCCCGCTTCTGGTCGAAGGTGCTGTTCGACCTGGGACACATCTCGTCCTGCGAGCCGTTCCACAAGCTGTTCAACCAGGGCATGATCCAGGCCTACGTGTACCGCGACAGCCGTGGCTTCCCGGTCCAGGCCACCGAGGTCGAGGAGCGCGAAGGGCAGTACTTCTTCGAGGGCGAGCCGGTCAAGCGCGAGCTGGGCAAGATGGGCAAGTCCCTGAAGAACGCGGTCACCCCGGACGAGATCTGCGATGAGTACGGCGCGGACACCCTGCGTCTGTACGAGATGGCGATGGGCCCGCTGGACGTCTCGCGCCCGTGGGACACGCGCGCGGTGGTCGGCCAGTACCGCCTGCTGCAGCGCATGTGGCGTCTGATCGTCGACGAGTCGACCGGTGAGGCCACGGTCGCGGACGCCGCGGAGTCCGACGTCGCCGAGGGCACGCTGCGCGCCCTGCACAAGGCGATCGACGGCGTGCGCCAGGACCTGGAGGGCATGCGGTTCAACACCGCCATCGCCAAGATCACCGAGCTGAACAACTACCTGACCAAGGAGGGCGGGACGCTGCCGCGCCCGGTCGCCGAGCGTCTGGTGCTGCTGGTCGCTCCGCTGGCCCCGCACGTCGGCGAGGAGCTGTGGCGCAAGCTGGGCCACACCGACTCGGTCGTCCACCAGGACTTCCCCGTGGCCGATCCGGCGTACGTCGTGGACGAGACCGTGACCTGCGTCGTGCAGATCAAGGGCAAGGTCAGGGCGCGCCTGGAGGTCTCCCCGTCGATCTCGGACGAGGAGTTGGAGAAGGTGGCCCTGGGTGACGAGAGGGTTGTGGCGGCGCTGGACGGTGCCGGGATCCGCAAGGTCATCGTGCGGGCACCGAAGCTGGTGAACATCGTCCCGGCCTAGTCCTGGCCCAGTCCCGGCCCAGTCCCGTCCTAGAGGCACGCGGTAGGCGAGGGGCATGAGGGTAGTCCCCTACGGGCAGGTTGGGGGTTCCACTGGAACCCTCGGCCTGCCCTTTGCGTTTACCGTGGAAGGGTCGGTGCGGAACTCGCCGCAGGACCCGGGAGGAGCGTCATGGAGGCCGTGGGCGTGATCGTGGCGCTGCTCGTAGTGCTGTTTCTGGTCTTTGGTGTGTACATGACGGTGAAGGCGGTCGGCGCCGCCAAGCGCGGCGTGGACCGCACGATCTCGCAGGCGCGCCGGTCGGTGGAGGACACGACGCTGCGCGCGCGGAGCTTCGCGCAGGTGGGCCCGGCCGCCGAAGTGGCCCAGCTGAGGCTCTCGTTGCGTACGTCGATGCGGGCCACGCAGGACGCCCTGCAGGCGGGCGTCGTCGAGGACGTCTCGCTGAAGGAGTCCCTGGGGCTCTTCGAGCGGCTCAGCGCGCACGGCCACGAGCTGGACGAAGAGCTCAGGCGCCTTGAGCGGGACCCGGACAAGAAATCCCTGGCCCAGCGGCTCCCCGCGCTGCGCGAGCGTACGACGCAGATCACCAAGTCGGCGGACTCGCTGCGGTGGGCGGTGCGTGAAAGGGCCCACCGTTTCGCGGACGACGATCTGGAATCGCTGAGCTCGCAGATCGACCTGGAGACGGGCGCGCTGCGGCACTGGACGAAGGAGCCCGCGCCCGCACAGACCCCCGCCGCGTGGCCCGAGCCCGAGCAGGCGGCGGACGCGGACAAGAGTGCGGAGCAGACGTGGACGGAGCCGTCGCAGGAGCCGGGGTCGTCCGCGTCGGAGGAGCAGGCGCGGCCCGCCATCACGCCTCCGACGAAGCGACCCTCCTATCCCTGGGAGAAGCAGGCAAGGCCCGAGAGCACGACATGACCGCGAGGGTGATGCGGCAGGGCCGGGAGTACGAATGGCAGACTGGACCGCAAGGGGTCGGGCTGCCGCCGTCGGGCCCAGGCAGGTAATCTCCACCGCATGTCCCGTCATGTCGCGATCGTCACGGATTCAACGGCCTATCTGCCGCAGCGGACGATGGAGCGGCACGGCATCACGTCGGTACCCCTGACGGTGGTCCTCGGCGACCAGGCGCTCGAAGAGGGCACCGAGATCTCCGCCCGCTCCCTCGCCCTGGCGCTGCAGAAGCGGCGCTCTGTGACCACCTCGCGGCCGAGCCCGGAAGTCTTCGCCCAGACCTATCGCAAGGTCGCAGAGTCGGGCGCGACGGACATCGTCTCGCTGCATCTGTCCGCCGAGTTCTCGGGCACGTACGACGCGGCGGCCCTCGCGGCGAAGGACGCGCCGGTGCCGGTCCGGGTGGTGGACACCGGCATGGTCGCGATGGCCCTGGGCTTCTGCGCGCTGGCGGCGGCGGAGGCGGCCGAGTCCGGCGGCTCGGTGGACGAGGCGGTGACCGCGGCGGAGAAGCGGGCCGCGAACACGTCCGCGTACTTCTACGTCGACACCCTGGACTATCTCCGCCGGGGCGGCCGGATCGGCGCCGCGCAGGCGCTGTTGGGCTCGGCCCTTGCCGTGAAGCCGCTGCTTCAGCTGGACGGCGGGCGCATCGAGATGCTGGAGAAGGTGCGGACGGCGTCCAAGGCGATCGCCCGCCTCGAGGAGATCGTGATCGAGCGGGCCGGCGCGGACCGCGTCGACATCGCGGTGCATCATCTGGCGGCGCCCGAACGGGCCTCGACCCTCGCGGACCGGCTCAGGGACCGGGTGCCCGGCCTTGCGGAGCTGCATGTCAGCGAGGTCGGGGCGGTGATCGGGGCGCATACGGGGCCCGGGTTGTTGGGGGCTGTGGTTTCGCCCTGGTGAGCGATGGGCGGTGAGGTGAGGATGGCTCGTGGTCCTTCTCGCGGGTGATGGGGTTATCCACAACTGCCCGGTAATCCACGGGAATTGACCAAGATCAACAAGATTCCGCCGCGGTGTCTAGCGTCGTCGGCATGGCACTTCGATCACCTTCACGGACACCTGTCGCCACGAGCGGACCGGGGCGCGGCCCGGCATCCGACGGCCGCGTCCCCGCGTCCGGCGGCCCCGAGCGATACGGCCAGGCCCGCAGACGGGCGGCAAGGCGCAGACACGCTTCAGGGGAGGCACGGGCGCGTGCGCGTGCGCTGGCGTTACGGCAGCGCACGGAGTCACTCTTCAGCGAGCCTGAACGGGCGGGTGACGAAGAGGGCTTGGAGCCCGCGGGGCGGGTGCGGGGTGGGCCGGTGTCGCATCCAGAGCGGCAGGGCGCGCGATGGCGTCAGCCGGTGCTGGAGGAGGCGGGGCAGGCGCAGGCGCAGACCGGGTCCTTCTCGCGGGACGTGCGGCCGTGTCGGGCGGCGGTGCCGCAGTCGGGGACTGTTCCGCAGCCGCAGGCCGGGCTGCCCTCGCGTGCTGCGTCGTGGTCCGAGGCGGAGACGGTGGCGCCCTCTCCGGCACGGACCGTGCGGAGGCGTCGGGCTGTGCCGCGGGTGCAGGATGTCGCAGTGGCTCAGGCGCGGCAGCGGGCCGCGGTGCAACCCGAGGCTGCGACGATGCCGTCGGCGCAGTCGCAGGCCGTGCGGCCCGCCAAGATCGTGTCGCAACCTCGGTCGGTGTCGCAGCCCCGGGACCAGGCTCAGCAACAATCGGCGTCGCCCGCAGCCGGTGGTGAGTTCGTGGCGCCGTTGCGGGGGCGGGTGGGGCTTGCCGTGCGGGAGCGGTTGCCCTTGTGGCTGCAGCTGCGGTGCGGTCTTGAGCGGCGGAGCCTGGTCGCCCTCGCGGTGGTCCTCGCCCTTGCCGCGGTCTTCGCCGCCCAGCACTTCTGGTCAGGGCGTACGCAGCCGGTGCGGGCGCCGGACGTGGTCGGTGCGGCACCCGATCGGGGTGCGGAGCCGTCTCCGTCACCGGGAGCCCCAGCCTCCCCGGAAGAGGGCGGCGCAGGTGGCATTCCCGGCGCGGGCGGCGGCAGGGTCGTCGTGGACGTCAGCGGCAAGGTCCGCAGCCCCGGGATTCTGAGGCTCCCCGCGGGTTCCCGGGTCGCCGACGCGCTGAAGGCCGCGGGCGGGGTTCGCCCCGGTGCGGACACGGACGGACTCAACCGCGCCCGCCTGCTCATCGACGGCGAACAAGTGGCCGTGGGTGCCCCGGCGGCTCCGGCGGCTCCGGCAGTGCCTGGCGCGGAGGCGGGCGCCGGGCCGACGGGAGCGAGTCCCACCGCGCCGGTAGGCCTCAACACGGCCACAGCCGAGCAACTCGACGAACTGCCCGGCGTAGGCCCCGTGCTGGCCCAGCACATCATCGACTACCGCACGGAACACGGCGGTTTCCGCGCGGTGGACGAGCTGCGCGAGGTCGACGGAATCGGCGACAGGCGCTACGCGGACCTGCAGAACCTCGTGCGGCCATGAGGCCGAGGAGCAGGACTGCTGAGTCGAGGAGTCGGGCGGCCGCGATGTCCGGAGCCTCAACAGCCCCGGGCGACCCCACCGCTGACGCCCATGCCGGGCGCCGCCTCGGGGACGCTCACCCGCGCCAGGAGGGCCCGCCGGACCTGCGCCTCGTGCCACCCGCCCTCGCGTCTTGGGGAACGGCGGCCCTGGCGCTGGACGCACCGCCCCGATGGGTGATCGCAGCAGTGGCGGTCTGCGTGGGGGTGGCAGGCGCCCTGTTGGTGGCGTGGACGGTGCGGGGGCGGCCGGCGGGTGAGGGGCAGCACCCCTGGCGGCGGGTCTCGGCGGCGGCTGTCCTCCTCTGCGCTGCGGCGGGCGCTACCGCCGCGGCGCTGCACGGGGCCGACCTGCGCCGGGACCCGGTCCCGGCGCTGGCCCACCAATATGCCGAGGCGGAGGTGGATTTGGAGGTCACATCCGATCCCCGGCTCACCCGGCCCCGCGTCATGGGAGCCCAGGCCGCGCCGCCTTCCGTGATGCTGGACGCGGAGATCGTCCGGGTCACGACGCATGACGGCAAGACCTCGCTGACCCGCACCCCGGCCCTGGTCTTCGCGGAGGACCGAGAGGGGGACGGACGTGGCCGTAAGAGCGCGGCCGACAGCGGAGAATCCGCCGGCCCCTGGAGCAAGGCGCGTTGGCTCGCGCTCCTGCCTTCCACCAGGCTGCGCGTCCGGGCGAGCCTGTCGCCTCCCTTGCCGCAGAGTGACCGGGTCGCGGCGGTGGTCCGGGTGGCCGGAGAGCAGACGCCGCGGGTGATCGAGGACCCGTCAGGGCCGCAGCGCCTGGCGGGGCGGTTGCGGGGCGGGCTGCGGGAGGCCACCGATGGGCTGCCGCCCGATGCGCGGGCACTGTTGCCCGGTCTCGTCGTCGGGGACACCTCCCGCGTGCCGCCCGAGCTGGAAGAGGCCTTCAGGGCAACCGATCTGACGCACCTCCTCGCCGTGAGCGGGGCCAATCTCACGATCGTCCTCGCGCTGCTCATCGGCCCGCCGGGTCTTGCTCAGCGCGCCGAGCGGCGGGGTATCGCGCCACGCCTCGGGATCCCGCTGCGGGCGACCGCGCTGATCGGCGGCGCCCTCACGCTCGGCTTCGTCATCGTCTGCCGACCGGACCCGAGCGTGTTGCGGGCCGCGGCCTGCGGGGTGATCGCGCTGCTCGCCATCGGTACCGGACGGCGTCGGTCGCTGATCCCGGCCCTGGCCGCAGCCGTACTGCTGCTCGTCCTGTACGACCCGTGGCTGGCCCGCAGTCCCGGGTTCCTGCTCTCCGTCCTTGCCACCGGCGCCCTGCTCACCCTCGCCCCCAGGTGGAGTGCTGCCCTTCAAAGACGGCGGGTTCCCCCGCGCCTGGCCGAGGCGTTGGCCGCCGCGGGTGCGGCGCAGGCGGTGTGCGCGCCCGTCGTCGCCGTCATGGCGGCCCGGGTGAGCCTGGTGGCGATCCCCTGCAACCTCCTCGCGGAGGTGGCCGTCGCGCCCGCCACGGTTCTCGGCTTCGCCACGCTCGCGACGGCTCCATTGGCCATGCCGGTCGCCGAGTTCGTCGCCTGGTTCGCCAGTTGGCCCGCCGCGTGGATCGCGGACATCGCGCGCACGGGTGCGGCTCTGCCGGGGAGCGGAGTCGACTGGCCCGGCGGCTGGCGTGGTGGTCTGCTGCTCGCCCTGGCCACGGTCGGCGTGGTGCTGGTCGGCCGCAGGCTCATCAGGCACCCCTGGCTCAGCGCGGCCTGCGCTCTGCTGCTCCTCCTCGCGATCGTGCAACCCCCGCCCCTCGTCCGGGTGATCGCGGGCTGGCCGCCGCCCGGCTGGAGGTTCGCGATGTGCGATGTGGGCCAGGGTGATGCCACCGTGCTCGCCGCCGGTGACGGGGCGGGAGTGGTCGTCGACGCGGGTCCTGACCCGGTGCTCGTGGACCGCTGTCTGCGTCTGCTCGGCGTGACCCGTGTGCCGCTCGTCGTGTTGACCCACTTCCACGCGGACCACGTGGCGGGCCTGCCGGGCGTGCTGCGGGGGCGTTCGGTCGGGGCGATCCAGACGACGGGGTATCAAGAGCCACCCGAACAGGCGAAGTTCGTACGTGATCAGGCGGCCGCCCATCGGATTCCGGTGACCCGTGCCGTGGCGGGGGAGCGGCGCCGTGCGGGCGGCGGCGCACTCGACTGGCAGGTCCTCTGGCCCGCGGCGGAGGGCGCGGGCCCGGTGCCGACCCCCGATGGCCCGAACGACGCCAGCGTCACCCTGCTCGTCCGTGCCAAGGGAGTGACCCTGCTCCTGCTCGGCGATCTGGAGCCGCCCGCCCAGCGAGCCCTGTCACGCACCCCGGCCGTGGCGGCGCTGCCTCCCGTGGACGTGCTCAAAGTCGCCCATCACGGCTCGGCCTATCAGGACCCCGGACTCATGCGGCGGACCGCGCCGCGCCTCGCTCTCATTTCTTGTGGCAGGGACAACACGTACGGGCACCCGGCGCCCCGCACGGTCGCGGCGTTGCGGGCCGGGGGAGCGGAGGTGCTGCGGACGGATACGAACGGCTCGATCGCGGTCGTCGGGCCGACCGGCAGATCGGCGGCTCCGTCGGCGGGCGATGCGGCTCCCAGGCTGGAGGTGGCCACGCGAGCGCCCTAGCGATCCAGGCCGCTTGGTCCAGTCCGTCGGCCTCGACCGAATTGCAGCGAAGTGGGTTCGTGTTGCATCGAATGCCGCAACGGTGATCGAATGCCCCTTCGGGACAGGAGTTGTCAAGGTGCGCGGGGGTGTGTCGCATATGTTCGGCCGTTGGCTGGGAGACCGCAGGAACCGAGCCGGTCGGACCGATCGGGCCGGTGGAGCAGGAGGAGCCGGTGGCGCAGGGCTGACAGGCCGGGCAGGACGGGTCGGAGGGCCCTTGTCCGCCGTGGCGATTCCGCCCAACGCGGGCGTGCTCAGCTGCCGGGTGCTCGATCCCGTCAATGAGCCCGTGCGGCACGCGGAGTTCTCGGTCAGCGATGCCAAGGGGCGCAAGGTCGTCGGCGGCGGGCTCGACCCGTTCGGTTCGTTCGTCGCCACTGTTCCCGCCGGGGAGTACCGCTTGGCGGTCTCGGCGGAGGGGTTCACTCCGTACCGGGCGAACGCCACGGTCGGGGAGAGCGCGCACGCCTCCCTCGGTGACGTCATGCTCCAGATAGCTCAGCCCCCGGCGCTGCCCGAGCCCGGCGACTGGGAGATCGACCCCCAGCACACCTCGATCGCCTTCACCGCGCGGCACATCGGGCTTGCCCGTATCCACGGCCGGTTCAACAGCTTCGCGGGTGTCATACGGCTAGGGGAGCGCATGGAGGACTCCGCGATGCACGTCGTCATCGACGCCGCCTCCATCGACACCGCGGTGAAGATGCGGGACGACCACCTGCGCTCCGGTGACTTCCTCGACGTGGAGCGCTTCCCGACGATGGAGTTCTACAGCGACCGCTTCGTGCACAAGGGCGGCAGCCGCTGGGCGATCACGGGCGGCCTGACGCTGCACGGCGTCACGCGTACGGTCACGCTCGAGACGGAGTACCTCGGGGTGGGCCACGGCCTGGAGGGTGAGACCCGAGTCGCCTGCCGCGCCTCCACCGAGCTGCACCGCGACGACTTCACGATCAACTGGCAGACCATGCTCGCCCGCGGCATCGCGGCGGTCGGCCCCAGCATCACGATCGACCTCGACATCCAGGTCCTGCCCAAGAGCTGACGCCGGACCTCTGAGCGGGTCCCGTCAGGGAGCTTCGAGCCAGCCCTCGTGCTCCGCCGCCAGTTCGTCGAGCGCCGAGCGGTCGAGACGCCGCTCGGGGTCCTCGATCACGACGAGCCACTGGGCGTCCTCGGCGTCGTCCTCGCCGGCCAGGGCGTCGCGGACCAGTTGCGGCTGCTCGCGCACGCCGAAACGGTCGGGGAGTTCTTCCGCCACTTCTTCCGCGGCATCGCGGTCGGGCAGCACCAGGACATGTCGTACGTCGGTCACCGCCCCATTCTCCGGTACGGGGCGATCCTTCCGGGAACCGGCCGCACGGGACGGGCTGTCAGTGCCGCGTGGGATGCTTTACCGCGATGGCCAGGAAGACAGATACCGCCGACCCGCTTGCCCCTCTCACGCTCGCCGTGGGCCAGGAGGACCTCCTCCTCGACCGCGCCGTGCAGCAGGTGGTCGCGGCTGCCCGTGCTGCCGACGCGGACACGGACGTGCGCGACCTCACCTCCGACCAGTTGCAGCCCGGCACGCTCGACGAGCTGACGAGCCCCTCGCTCTTCGCCGAGCGCAAGGTCGTGATCGTCCGTAACGCGCAGGATCTGTCGGCCGACACGGTCAAGGACGTGAAGTCGTATCTCGGGTCCCCGGTCGAGGAGATCACCCTCGTCCTGCTGCACGCGGGCGGCGCCAAGGGCAAGGCGCTGCTCGACGCCGCCCGCAAGGCCGGGGCCCGCGAGGTCGCCTGCCCCAAGATGACCAAGGCCGCCGACCGGCTCTCGTTCGTACGGAGTGAGTTCCGTGCCCTGGGCCGTTCGGCGACGCCGGAGGCGTGCCAGGCCCTGGTCGACTCGATCGGCAGCGATCTGCGGGAGCTCGCGTCGGCGGTGTCCCAGCTGGTGTCGGACGTCGAGGGCACGATCGACGAGGCGATCGTCGGCCGCTATTACACGGGCCGCGCCGAGGCCTCCAGCTTCACCGTGGCCGACCGTGCCGTGGAGGGCAGGGCCGCCGAAGCGCTCGAAGCGTTGCGCTGGTCCCTGTCGACCGGCGTCGCCCCCGTCCTGATCACCAGCGCGCTCGCACAGGCCGTGCGGGCCATCGGGAAGCTCTCGTCCGCACGGGGTGGGCGGCCCGCCGACCTCGCCCGTGAGCTGGGCATGCCCCCCTGGAAGATCGACCGGGTCCGGCAGCAGATGCGGGGGTGGACGCCGGACGGGGTGGCGGTGGCTCTGCAGGCTTGCGCGGCTGCTGACGCGGGGGTCAAGGGCGGGGGCGATGATCCTGAGTACGCCCTGGAGAAGGCCGTCGTCACCATTGCCCGCGCTGCCCGGTCGCATCGCTGAGGCTTCCCCGCTGAGGCTGCCGGTTTCGAAGCCGCGGGCCCGCCGTAGCTGGTCGCGCAGTTCCCCGTGCCCCTTACGGGCCCCCTGCAAGGCACCCCGGACACAGCAATGCCCCCGGAGTGGGCCGGGGGCATCGTCGCAGCGTGGCGTACTGCGTGGTCTGTCCGCGATTCGAGGTAGAGGGCTCGAATTACCCTCGCGGGAGGATTGATCAGAGCCCCGGCGAGCCGGGGCAAGAGCTTCAGCCCTGGAGGGTCGCGACCTTCGAAGCAAGCGCCGACTTCTTGTTGGCGGCCTGGTTCTTGTGGATGACGCCCTTGGAGACGGCCTTGTCGAGCTCGCGCGAAGCTGCACGCGTCGCCTCGACGGCCTTCTGGGTGTCACCCGCGGCAACGGCCTCGCGGGCCTTGCGGATCGCGGTCTTCAGAGAAGACTTGACCGCCTTGTTGCGCTGACGCGCCTTCTCGTTGGTCTTGATCCGCTTGATCTGGGACTTGATGTTCGCCACGAAAGAGCCTTTTCAGGTTCAGGTACTGCAGAGGTACTGCAGATGAGTTTGTCTGACACGTGCCTCAGGGCCATCAGAACCGCGAGGGACCGAGAGGGTCAGGAGACACAGCTGCCCAGATTACCAGCCGCCCCACGACCGACCCAATCCGGGCTCGTCCCCCCGCCCTGACCTGCCCGATCCGGGCGCAGTGCCCCACCCATGGGACCATGGAATCTACGTATAGATCCGACCCGAGGCGACAGGCGCCTCAAGAGACAGGACCCTGCGTGCCCGCGACCCCTAAAAATGTGCCCGAGCCGAGCCGTACCGACCCGGCTCTGATCCGTAATTTCTGCATCATCGCGCACATCGACCACGGCAAGTCCACGCTCGCCGACCGCATGCTCCAGCTGACCGGTGTGGTCGACCAGCGGCAGATGCGCGCCCAGTACCTCGACCGCATGGACATCGAGCGTGAGCGCGGCATCACGATCAAGTCCCAGGCGGTGCGTCTGCCCTGGGCCCCCTTGGAGGGGCCCGAGCAGAGCAAGACCCACATTCTCAACATGATCGACACCCCGGGGCACGTGGACTTCACGTACGAGGTGTCGCGCTCGCTCGCGGCATGTGAGGGCACGGTCCTCCTCGTCGACGCGGCGCAGGGCATCGAGGCGCAGACTCTCGCCAACCTCTACCTGGCGATGGAGAACGACCTCAAGATCGTTCCCGTGCTCAACAAGATCGACCTGCCGGCCGCCCAGCCGGAGAAGTTCTCGGAGGAGCTCGCCAACCTCATCGGCTGCGACCCTGAGGACGTCCTCAAGGTCTCCGCGAAGACCGGCATGGGCGTCGAGGCGCTGCTCGACAAGGTCGTCGCCGAGGTTCCGCCTCCGGTCGGTGTGGCGGACGCGTCCGCGCGCGCGATGATCTTCGACTCGGTGTACGACTCCTACCGGGGCGTCGTGACGTACGTACGTGTCGTCGACGGCCAGCTCAACAAGCGTGAGCGGATCCGGATGATGTCCACCGGGGCCACGCACGAGCTGCTCGAGATCGGTGTGTCGTCCCCCGAGATGACCCCGTCCGACGGCATCGGCGTCGGCGAGGTGGGCTACATCATCACCGGCGTGAAGGACGTCCGTCAGTCCAAGGTCGGTGACACGATCACCTCCCTGCACAAGGGCGCGACCGAGGCCCTCGGCGGTTACAAGGACCCGAAGCCGATGGTCTTCTCGGGTCTCTATCCGCTGGACGGCTCGGAGTACCCGGACCTGCGCGAGGCCCTCGACAAGCTGCAGCTCAACGACGCAGCCCTGGTCTACGAGCCGGAGACCTCGGCCGCGCTCGGCTTCGGCTTCCGCGTCGGCTTCCTGGGTCTGCTGCACCTCGACGTGATCCGTGAGCGCCTCGAGCGCGAGTTCGGGCTCGACCTGATCGCCACCGCCCCCAACGTGGTCTACCGCGTGGACATGGAGGACGGCACCGAGCACACGGTCACCAACCCGAGCGAGTTCCCCGAGGGCAAGATCGACAAGGTCTACGAGCCTGTCGTACGCGCCACTCTCCTCGCGCCCAGCGAGTTCATCGGCTCGATCATGGAGCTCTGCCAGACCCGCCGCGGCACCCTCCTCGGCATGGACTACCTCTCCGAGGACCGGGTGGAGATCCGCTACACCCTCCCCCTCGCCGAGATCGTCTTCGACTTCTTCGACCAGCTGAAGTCCAAGACCCGGGGTTACGCGTCGCTTGACTACGAGCCCACCGGCGAGCAGTCCGCCGATCTGGTGAAGGTCGACATCCTGCTGCACGGCGACCGCGTCGACGCGTTCTCCGCCGTCACGCACAAGGACGCCGCGTACGCGTACGGCGTACGGCTCGTGGCCAAGCTGCGGGAGCTCATCCCGCGGCAGGCCTTCGAGATCCCCATTCAGGCCGCCATCGGCTCCCGGGTCATCTCCCGCGAGACCATCCGCGCCATCCGCAAGGACGTGCTCGCCAAGTGCTACGGCGGTGACATCTCCCGTAAGCGCAAGCTGCTCGAGAAGCAGAAGGAGGGCAAGAAGCGCATGAAGATGGTCGGCTCCGTCGAGGTGCCGCAGGAAGCCTTCATCGCGGTGCTCTCCAGCGACGACAGTGGTCCGGGCAAGGCGAAGAAGTAACTCTGGCCCCGTCCGGCACGGACGGCACAGAGGCATCTCAGTGGGTCCGTCGCGCTCTTGCGCGGCGGACCCGTTCTTGTATGAAGTGACAGGCAGAAGCCCCTTACGCGCTGGGCTTCAGCGCTCTACTCTGATCACTGCTCGTAGGTTACTCGCAAGTTAAACAAGACCAGCAGCCGCCAGCCAGTCGCCGCCATGTCGCGGGTCCGGAGGATGTCGTGAGCGACACACAGACCTTGATCGAGAACCGTCCGCCGTCCGTGGCGCATCTCTTCCTTGAGCGCGTGGCGGCCACGCCCGATGCAGAGGCCTACCGCTACCCAGTGCCGGCGGCCTCGGGCGACGGCCCCGACGAATGGAAGTCGCTGAGCTGGGCGCAGGCCGCCGAGCGCGTCTACGCCATCGCCGCGGGCCTGATCGAGCTCGGCCTCGCCCCCGAGGACCGGGTGGCGCTCGCCTCGTCCACGCGCGTCGAGTGGATCCTCGCCGACCTCGGCATCCTCTGCGCGGGCGCGGCCACCACCACGGTGTATCCGCAGACCAATGCCGAGGAGTCCACCTACATCCTGGCCGACTCCGGCAGCCGGGTCCTCATCGCCGAGAACGCCGCACAGCTCGCCAAGGCCCGCGAGAAGCGCGCCGAGCTGCCCGATCTCCGGCACGTCGTGGTGATCGACACAGAGGGCGCAGGACCCGCCGAGGGCGACCCCGAAGGCTGGGTGCTCACGCTCGCCGACCTGGAGGCGCGCGGCGCCGCCCATCTGGAGAAGAACCCCGAGGCCGTCAAGGAGCGGATCGCGGCGATCACCAAGGATCAGCTCGCCACGATCATCTACACCTCCGGCACCACGGGCCGCCCCAAGGGCGTGCGCCTGCCGCAGGACAACTGGTCGTACATGGCCAAGGCCATCGCGTCGACCGGTCTGCTCGGCCCGGACGACGTGCAGTACCTGTGGCTGCCGCTCGCGCACGTCTTCGGCAAGGTGCTGACCTCCGGGCAGATCGAGCTGGGTCACGTCACCGCGGTCGACGGCCGCGTCGACAAGATCATCGAGAACCTGCCGGTCGTGCAGCCGACGTACATGGCCGCCGTGCCGCGCATCTTCGAGAAGGTCTACAACGGGGTCGCGGCCAAGGCGCGGGCCGGTGGCGGCGCCAAGTACAAGATCTTCCTGTGGGCGGCCGACGTCTCCCGCGAGTACGCGAAGGTCAGCCAGGACAACTTCCGCAGGACCGGCAACGCGTCCGTGCCCTTCGCGCTCGGCGCCAAGCACAAGGTCGCCGACGCGCTCGTCTACTCCAAGCTGCGGGAGGCCTTCGGCGGACGCCTGCGCGCCGCCGTCTCCGGGTCGGCCGCGCTCGCACCCGACATCGGCTACTTCTTCGCCGGTGCGGGCATCCACATCCTGGAGGGCTACGGACTCACCGAGTCCTCCGCCGCCTCCTTCGTCAACCCCGGCGAGGCCTACCGGACCGGCACCGTCGGCAAGCCGCTGCCCGGCACCGAGGTCCGGATCGCGGACGACGGCGAGATCCTGCTGCGTGGCCCCGGCATCATGGAGGGCTACCACGGCCTCGACGAGAAGACGGCCGAGGTCCTCGAGTCCGACGGGTGGTTCCACACCGGGGACATCGGCGAGCTGTCCGAGGACGGCTACCTCCGGATCACCGACCGCAAGAAGGACCTGATCAAGACGTCCGGCGGCAAGTACATCGCGCCCGCCGAGGTCGAGGGCCAGTTCAAGGCCGTCTGCCCGTACGTCTCCAACATCCTGGTGCACGGCGCCGACCGGAACTTCTGCACCGCCCTGATCTCGCTCGACGAGCCGGCCATCCTGGCGTGGGCCAAGGACAACGGCCTGGACGGCAAGAGCTACGCCGACGTGGTCGCGGCCCCGGCGACGGTCGAGCTCATCGAGGGCTATGTGAAGCAGCTCAACGAAGGCCTCCAGCGCTGGCAGACCATCAAGAAGTTCAAGCTGCTGCCCCGCGACCTGGACATCGAGCACGGCGAACTGACGCCGAGCCTGAAGCTGAAGCGCCCTGTCGTCGAGCGGGAGTATCAGCACCTGATCGACGAGATGTACGCGGGATCGCGCGAGGCCTGAGCCTCAACTCCCGTACGCGGGCGGAGCGTCCGGAGTGTCCGGCCCATGGGTCAGATGGGTCAGACGCTCCGCCCGCGCCGCATCTCGTTCACCAGGTCCTCCATGTGCGTCACGTGGTGGCGCAGTTCGAGTACGTCGCCCAGGCTGCTCGCGGCCATGTGCGCCTCGATCGCCGAGAGGCGGGCCGCCAGCTCGGCGAACTGCTGCTGCTCGCGCGCCAGGATCTTCTCCAACTGCTGGTTCTTGCGGTGCAGTTCGAGGAAGACGGTGACCTTGGACCGCAGCACCCAGGGGTCGAACGGTTTGGTGAGGTAGTCCGCGGCGCCCGTCGCATAGCCCCGGAAGGCATAGCCCGCGTCGTTGTCGGTGCCCGTCAGGAAGATGATGGGCACGTCTTTGGTCTGGTCGAGCCGTTTGATGTTCGACGCGGTCTCGAAGCCGTCCATTCCCGGCATGCGTACGTCCAGGAGGATCACGGCGAATCGTTGCCGCAAGAGGGCCTTCATCGCCTCCTCGCCCGAACGCGCGCGCACCAGCGGCTCGTTGAGCGAACCCAGGACGGCTTCGAGCGCCATCAGGTTGTCCTCCATGTCGTCGACAAGGAGGATGCTCGCGCGGTTGTCGGTCATGACCTCAGTACTCATGGTGACGGTGCCTCATTCGGTCGTCGGCGGAACAGCAGCCTCCCCGAGAGCGTCTGCTGGTTCCGGAACAACGGGTTTCTCTTCTGCGGTGGGTGTGTCCAGCTCGTCCGTGTCGTTGCTCTCGGGGGCAAGGAGCGCACAGGCGACGGTGAGCAACTGGTCCACATCCACCGGTTTGGGTACGTAGTCGCTGGCGCCCTGTTCGATGGCCTTCTCGCGGTCGCCGGGCATTGCCTTGGCGGTCAGCGCGATGATGGGAAGGCCGGCCCAGCGGGGGGTGCGGCGGATCGCGGTGATGGTTTCGTACCCGTCCATCTCCGGCATCATGATGTCCATCAGGATCAGGTCTGTGTCGGGGTTGCGCTCCAGGGTCTCGATTCCTTCACGGCCGTTCTCCGCGTAGAGGACGGGCATGCCGACGCGGCTCAGTACATGGGTGAGCGCGAAGACGTTGCGGATGTCGTCGTCCACGATCAGGACGCGGCGCCCACGCAATATGCGACCGGCCGGGCCTTCCCTGTACTCCTCCAGTTTGGTGGGGGTCGGCCAGCTGTCGTTCTGTTCGTGGAAGGTGTGCGGGGACATGGTGACCCGCTCGTCGTGCGGCTCGGGCGTCGTCAGTTCCCTGGTCGCCGCGTACGCCACCGCTGCGGGCCCGTGTCCGGGGTGCACCACGGGGACGTACAGCGAGAAGGTGGAGCCCTGGCCCGGGCTGCTCTCCGCGGTGATGCGGCCGCCGAGGAGTCCGGCGATCTCGCGGCTGATGGAGAGGCCGAGGCCGGTGCCGCCGTACTTCCGGTTGGTGGTGCCGTCGGCCTGCTGGAACGCCTCGAAGATGGCAGGGAGCTGGTCGACCGGGATGCCGATGCCGGTGTCCTTGACGGCGAAGCAGAGCCGGTCGCCGTCGTGGAGCCGGTCACCGGTGTTCTTGACGCGGCTCACGCGCAGTTCGACGCGGCCGGTCGCGGTGAACTTGACCGCGTTCGACAGGAGGTTGCGCAGGATCTGCTGGAGCCGCTGCTCGTCCGAGAACATCTCGCGCGGTACGTCCTCGCCGACCGACACCTCGAAGGCGAGCCCTCGGTCGAGGGTGAGCGGGCGGAACGTCGCGTGGACGTAGTCGAGGACCTTGATCAGGGGGAGCTTCTTCGGGCGTACGTCCATCCGGCCCGCCTCGATCTTCGACAGGTCCAGGATGTCGTTGATGAGCTGGAGGAGGTCGGAGCCCGAGCGGTGGATCGTCGTCGCGAACTGCACTTCCTGGTCGGAGAGATGGCTGTCGGGATTGTCGGAGAGCAGCCGGGCCAGGATGAGCAGGGAGTTCAGCGGCGTGCGCAGCTCGTGCGACATGTTCGCCAGGAACTCCGACTTGTACTGCGAGGACGTGGCGAGGAGCGCCGCCTTCTCCTCCAGCTCGGCGTTCGAGCGCTGCAACTCCGCCTGCTGGAGCTGGAGTTCGTCCGAGCGGTCCTGGAGCTGCGTGGCGAGCCGCTGGGACTCGCTGAGCAGTGACTCCGTACGGGAGTTGGCGATGATCGTGTTGATCGCGACGCCGATGGTGCTCACGAACTGGTCGAAGAACGCGAGGTGCACGTCCGAGAAGCGGGAGAACGTGGCCAGCTCGATCACGCCGAGCAGCTTGTCCTCGAAGAGGATCGGGATGATCACCAGGCTGGCCGGCGTCGCGTCCCCGAGCCCCGAAATGATCTTGATGTAGTCGGGCGGCACCTCGTCGACGAGGATCCGCTTCTTCTCCAGGGCGGCCTGACGCACCAGGCCGTGCGCGGGCATCGCGCCCGTGTCGACGACCGAGCCCTGCCCCGATCCGTACCCGGCGATGAAGGCGAGTCCCTTGACGGGGGGAGCCTGCAGTGTCGTCGCGGTCTCTCCGGCGTCCGGGTCGGCCAGGAAGAAGGCGCCGTACTGCGCGTTCACCAGCGGGGTCAGCTCCCGCAGGATCAGGTCCGCGACCTCCATCAGGTCACGGTGGCCCTGCATCAGACCCGCGAGACGGGCGAGGTTCGACTCCAGCCAGTCCTTGGCACGGGTGGTCTCGCGCAGGTTGGAGACCATGACGTTGATGTTGTTCTTGAGCTCGGACACCTCGCCCCGGGTCTCGACGGTGATGGAGCGCGTCATGTCGCCCTGTGCCACGGCCGACGCGACCTCGGCGATCGCACGGACCTGCGTGGTGAGGTTCAGGGCGAGCTCGTTCACGTTCGTCGTCAGGCGCTTCCACGTGCCGTAGACGCCCTCGACCCTTGCCTGGCCGCCCAGTTGGCCCTCCGAACCGACCTCGCGGGCCACGCGGGTGACCTCAGAGGAGAAGGAGGACAGGGTGTCCACCATGGTGTTGATGGTGGTCTTCAGCTCCAGGATCTCGCCGCGCGCGTCCACGTCGATCTTCTTGGAGAGGTCGCCCTGGGCCACCGCCGTCGCGACCTGCGCGATGTTGCGGACCTGTCCCGTGAGGTTGTCGGCCATGTAGTTGACGTTGTCGGTGAGGTCCTTCCACACCCCCGACACACCGAGCACCTGGGCCCGCCCGCCGAGCCGGCCGTCGGTCCCGACCTCGCGGGCCACGCGGGTCACCTCGTCCGCGAAGGCACGCAGCTGCTCCACCATCGTGTTGACGGTGTCCTTCAGCTCCAGGATCTCGCCGCGCGCCGTCACCGTGATCATCTTGGACAGGTCGCCGTTGGCGACGGCCGTGGTGACCTGGGCGATGTTGCGCACCTGAGAGGTGAGGTTCAGCGCCATGAAGTTGACGTTGTCGGTGAGGTCCTTCCAGACCCCCGACACGCCGCGCACCTGGGCCTGGCCGCCGAGATTGCCTTCCGTGCCGACCTCGCGGGCGACGCGGGTGACCTCGTCGGCGAAGGCGGAGAGCTGGTCCACCATCGTGTTGATGGTCGACTTCAGTTCGAGGATCTCGCCCTTCGCCTCGACCGTGATCTTCTTGCCGAGGTCTCCCTGGGCGACGGCCGTCGACACGAGGGCGATGTTGCGCACCTGAGAGGTGAGGTTGTCCGCCATGAAGTTGACGTTGTCGGTGAGGTCCTTCCAGACCCCCGACACACCCCGCACCTGAGCACGGCCGCCGAGATTGCCTTCCGTGCCGACCTCGCGGGCCACGCGGGTGACCTCGTCCGCGAACGCGGAGAGCTGGTCCACCATCGTGTTCACCGTCGACTTCAGCTCCAGGATCTCGCCCCGGGCGTCGACGGTGATCTTCTGGCTCAGATCGCCGTTGGCGACGGCCGTGGTGACCTGGGCGATGTTGCGCACCTGAGAGGTGAGGTTCGACGCCATGAAGTTGACGTTGTCGGTGAGGTCCTTCCAGACCCCCGACACACCACGGGCCTGCGCCCGGCCGCCCAACTGGCCCTCGGTGCCGACCTCGCGGGCGACACGCGTCACCTCGGCCGCGAACGCGGAGAGCTGCTCGACCATCGTGTTGACGGTCAGCTTCAGTTCGAGCAGCTCGCCCGTCGCCTCGACGGTCACTGTCCGTGTCAGGTCACCCTGCGCGACCGCCGTCGTCACCAAGGCGATATCGCGCACCTGTGCGGTGAGCCGTGAGGCCATCGTGTTCACGGCCTCCGTCACGTCACGCCAACTGCCCGAGAGACCGCGCACCTTGGCGCGTCCGCCGAGCCGCCCCTCCGTGCCGACCTCGCGGGCGACGCGGGTGACCTCCCCCGTGAAGAGCGAGAGCTGGTCCACCATCGTGTTCACCGCGCGTCCCAGGCGCCGCAGATCGCCCCGCAGCTCGCGCGAACCGTCGTGCAGATCCACGCGCTGGGTGAGGTCGCCGCCCGCGACCGCGTTCAGGACGCGGGTGGCGTTGGCGGCGGGGGCGACAAGCGAGTTGAGCAGGGAGTTGATGTCCTGGACGCGCGTGGCCCAGCTGCCCTGCCCCGGGCTCGCGGAGAACCGTTCGTCGAGATGGCCGAGGCGGATGATCTCCCGCCGTACGCGGGCGAGTTCACCGTCGAAGTGGAGGGAGCGGTCCAGCATCTCGTTGAACACGGTGTGCAGCTCGGCCGTCAGGCCGTGGCCGCTCACCGCCACCTTGGTGAAGTCCCCGTCCCGTGCCGCCCGCATGGCGGCCAGGAGCGGGCGCAGGTCCGAGATCGCTTCCGGGGCGGGCTCCGGGGTTGATGGGGCCTTGTCCGGACCGTGTCCGGGAGTCGGCGAAGGTATCGCTTTCGGTGCCGGAATCCGACCGGAATCGAGCGCGGGCATAGCACTGTTCTCACTCATAGCGGCCCACTTCGGTAACTCGGTGCTTATGGGCATGGCCAGTCTGTCACTCTGTCGGTGTCGCCTGAGGCGTATTCGACCGAACTGCTCAGGAGCCGAAACGTGGGGTCCATTCCGATGCAACGGGAGACCACTTTCCGTGCGTCCACCCAGCCCGGGCACCAGCCCGGCCCGCCCGCTGTGGTGTGCACATCATTGCCCGGCAACCCGTTGGCGCCCGCAGCCGCACGCAAGTTCGTGCGCGCGGCGCTCGCCGACTGGACCGAGCTGTCAGTTCCCGCGGCGGCGGGGATAACGGAGCGTGTCACTGACGATGCCGTGCTGCTGGTCAGCGAACTCGTCACGAACGCCGTCGTACACGCGGGCACGACGGTCGAGCTGCTGTGCCGGCTCGACGAGGCGGGCCTCGGGGAGGAGACCGACACCCTGGTCATCGAGGTGTCCGACCACCACCCCGCCCGCGCGGTCCGCAGCGATCCCAAGCACCAGCCGCCGGGCACACCCGAGTACGGCAGGGGCCTCCAGCTCGTCGCGGCCCTCTCCGACTCCTGGGGCATCACCTACCGCACCGGCACCAAGGCCGTCTGGGCCCGTATCCCGGTCGGAGGCGCGCAGGCCATGCAGGAGATCGAGTCGTACGCGACCGAACAGGCCATACAGCGCGGCCTTCGCGGCACGGAGATCCTCGCGCCGCTGCCGAAGCGGATCACGCACGAGACGGAGTGGGTCAACCGCGGTGCGCTCACCTTCCTCGCCGAGGCGTCCGACTTGCTAGCCGGGCAGTTCGACGAGGAACTGGTGGCCGCTCTCGCCGGGCAGCTCCTCGTGCCACGGCTCGCCGACTGGTGCGCGGTGTGGCTCGACGACGAATCGGAGGCCGCACCGCGCGGCGCCGAGGGCGGCGGTACGTCGTCGCGGCTCGCCCGCGTCTGGCACGCCAGCGAGCAGCGCATGGAGGAACTGCGCCGCAGCCTGGAGAAGGACCCGCCCCGGCTGCCCGAATCGGCGGGATCCGGCGCCGTCCCCGTGCCGTGGCCCGGCGAGGCCGTTGCCGAGGAGGTACCCGCCGCCGAGGCGTCCGGCACGGCCCTGGCCTACCGGCTCATCGCGGGCGGCGGTTCGCTGGGCACGCTCGTCATCGGGCGGGCCGGGGAGATGCGCTTCGCCGACGAAGTCACCGGCCTCATCGAGGACTTCAGCCGCCGCGTCGCGCTCGCCATCAGCGCGGCGCGCCGCTATCAGCGGCAGGCCACCATCAGCCAGGTCCTGCAGCGCGGCCTGCTGCCGAGCTCCGTCGCGGACATCCCCGGCATGCACAGCGGCGTGGTCTACGAGCCGCGGGACAAGGGCGGCCCCGGCGGCGACTTCTACGACGTGTTCCAGGCGGGCAAGGGCCGCTGGTGCTTCGCGCTCGGCGACGTACAGGGCAAGGGCGTCGAGGCGGCCGTCGTGATCGGCCTCGCCCGGCCGTGGCTGCGGCTGCTCGCCCGCGAGGGGTACGAGGTCGCGGAGGTCCTCGACCGCCTCAACCAGCTCCTCCTCGACGACGCGACGGAGGCGGCGGACGCGGCGGCGGCGGTGGTCGCGGTCGCGGGCGGCCAGAGCGTGCCGACCGACGGGGCCACATCCCGCTTCCTCTCCCTGCTCTACGGCGAGCTGGTGCCCATGGACGGCGGCGGCGTCCGCTGCACGGTGGCGAGCGCGGGACATCCGCTGCCGCTCCTCCTCTCCCCGGACGGAACGGTCCAGTCCGCGGCCACGCCCCAGCTCCTTCTCGGGGTCGTCGACGACGCGAAGTACACGAGCGAAACGTTCGAGCTGTGGAAGGGCGACACCCTGCTCTGCGTCACGGACGGCGTGACGGAGCGCCGGGCCGGCCGAGAGATGTTCGACGACGGCGACGGCCTCGCCACGGCGTTCGCGAGCTGCGCGGGCCTGGACGCGGCGCTGGTGGCGGAACGGATCAGGAGACTGGTGCACGAGTTCTCGGAGAAGCCGCTGGACGACGACATGGCGGTGCTGGTGTTGCAGGCGCAGTGATCTCGCCGCTCGGCGTATCTGCGGGCGGCGTCGGGTTGCTCGGCGGTGCGGGACAATCGAAGGTATGCCTTCCGCACTGCCCGATGGTGAGCCCATGCCCGAGGACGGCGCGCTGCCCGCGTCCGCCCTACAGGGAGCGGGGGCCCGTCCGCTCGGCTTCTACCTCCACGTCCCGTACTGCGCCACGCGCTGCGGCTACTGCGACTTCAACACCTACACGGCGACCGAGCTGCGCGGCTCCGGCGGCGTGCTCGCCTCACGCGACAACTACGCGGACACCCTGATCGACGAGGTGCGGCTCGCGCGGAAGACCCTGGGCGACGACCCGCGCCCGGTGCGGACCGTCTTCGTCGGGGGCGGTACGCCGACGCTGCTCGCCGCATCCGACCTCGTCCGCATGCTGGGTGCGGTCCGGGAGGAGTTCGGGCTCGCGGACGACGCGGAGATCACCACCGAGGCGAACCCCGAGTCCGTCGACCCGGCATACCTGAGCGAGCTGCGGGCCGGGGGATTCAACCGCGTCTCCTTCGGGATGCAGAGCGCGAAACAGCACGTACTGAAGGTGCTCGACCGTACGCACACGCCCGGGCGCCCCGAGGCATGCGTGGCGGAGGCGCGGGCGGCGGGCTTCGACCACGTCAACCTGGACCTCATCTACGGCACGCCGGGCGAGACGGACGACGACTGGCGGGCCACCCTCGACGCCGCGATCGGCGCCGGACCCGACCACGTCAGCGCCTACGCCCTGATCGTCGAGGAGGGCACGCAGCTGGCGCGGCGTATCCGGCGCGGGGAGGTGCCGATGACGGACGACGACGTCCACGCGGACCGGTATCTGATCGCCGACGAGGTGCTCGGGGGCGCGGGCTTCTCCTGGTACGAGGTGTCCAACTGGGCCACCTCCGAGGCCGGGCGCTGCCTGCACAACGAGTTGTACTGGCGGGGGGCCGACTGGTGGGGGGCCGGGCCGGGGGCCCACAGCCATGTGGGGGGTGTGCGGTGGTGGAACGTGAAGCATCCCGGGGCTTATGCGGGGGCGCTTGCCGCTGGGCGCTCGCCCGGTGCCGGGCGGGAAATTCTCGCCGATGAGGACCGGCGGGTGGAGCGGATCCTTCTCGAGCTGCGGCTGCTCGAAGGGTGCCCGTTGACGCTGCTGCACCCTGCGGGTCTTGCTGCTGCGGGGCGTGCGCTCGCCGATGGGCTGCTTGAGGCGGGGCCCTATGGGGAAGGGCGTGCGGTGCTTACGTTGCGGGGGCGGTTGCTGGCGGATGCGGTGGTGCGGGATCTGGTGGACTGAGGTTAGGGCGATCCCTGCGGGGCTTTCCCCAATCCCGCCCCTTCCCGAACTGGGGCTCCGCCCCAGACCCCGGTCCTCAAACGCCGGACGGGCTGAAAAGAACGAACGCGCGGGCCGATGTTCAGGAGGCGACGCGGGGTAATCGGGTGGGCGGGCGGGAAAAATCCGCCGCGGAGCGGCGGCCTATGCCTCCGTCCCCGTGACGAAGTCGATCAGTTCCTCCACGCGGCCGAGGAGCGCCGGCTCAAGATCCCGGTAACTGTGCACCGAACCCAGGATCCGCTGCCACGCCGCCCCCGTGTTCAGGGGCCAGCCCAGCGCCTCGCAGACGCCCGTCTTCCAGTCCTGCCCGCGCGGGACGCGGGGCCATGCCTCGATCCCCACCGACGACGGCTTCACCGCCTCCCACACGTCGATATAGGGGTGCCCCACCACCAGCGCCGATGAAGAACTCACCTCCGCCGCGATCCTCGACTCCTTGGAGCCGGGTACCAAGTGGTCCACCAGGACGCCGAGGCGGGCGTCGGGGCCGGGGGAGAACTCCGTGACGATCGCGGGGAGGTCGTCGATGCCCTCCAGGTACTCGACGACCACGCCCTCGATGCGCAGGTCGTCACCCCACACCCGCTCGACGAGCTCCGCGTCGTGCCGCCCCTCGACGTAGATCCGACCGGCACGGGCGACCCGGGCCCGCGCTCCCGGTACGGCCACCGAACCGGACGCGGTACGTGTGGGACGTACAGGAGGAGCGGTCGCGGACGGGCGGACGAGGGTGACCGTCCTGCCCTCCAGGTCGAAGCCCGCGGGAGTCATCGGGAAGACCCGCTGCTTGCCGAAGCGGTCCTCCAGGGTCACCGTCGGACCCTCCGCCGTCTTCTCGCAGCGGATCACCGCTCCGCAGAAACCGGTGCTCAGCTCCTCCACCACGAGGTCCGCCTCCGCGGCGACCTCCGGCACGGGCTTCGGCTTCTTCCATGGCGGGGTGAGGTCTGCGGAGTACTGGCGCATTCGCATGACGATAAGAGAAAGGGCGTACGACCGGCTACGACACGCCGAAGCGGGCCGCCAGTGTGGCGCGTTGCGCGCGGACAAAAGCCGCATCGACCACCGCACCGTGCCCCGGCACGTACAGCGCGTCATCGCCGCCCAGGTCGAGGAGCCGGTCGAGCGCCGCCGGCCACCGCTGCGGTACCGCGTCGTCACCCGCCTGCGGTTCGCCCGACTCCTCGACCAGATCTCCGCAGAAGACGATCTCCGGAGAGCCGTCCGTGCCGGGGACCAGGACCGCCAGGTCGTGGCCCGTGTGACCCGGGCCGACGTTCGCGAGCAGGACCTGTACCCCGCCGCCCAGGTCGAGCGTCCACTCCCCGCACACCGAGTGGTGTGGCCGTACGAGCAGGTCGGCGGCCTCCGCGGCGGCGTCCGGGGTGACGCCGTGCCGGACCGCCGACGCACGCAGTTCGTCACGGCCCCCGGCGAGGACCGTGTCGATGCCGACCGCGCCGTACACCTCCACGCCCGCGAACGCCGCCGCGCCCAGGACGTGGTCGAAGTGCGGGTGCGTCAGGGCGAGATGGGTGACCCGGCGGCCCCCGCCGAGAATGCCGCGCGCCTGCGTGCGCAGCTCCGCTCCCTCGCGCAGGGTCGCCCCCGCCTCGATCATCAGCGCCGATTCGCCGCCGACCACCAGGCCCGCCGTGCAGTCCCAGACCGGGAGGCGCCGCCGCCCCACGTGCGGCGCGAGCCGCTCCCAGCCCGCCTCGTCCCATGCCAGTGCCACGTTCATAAGCCGACGCTAGCCCCGTACGGGCGCCTTGGCAGCCGCTGCCTTGCCGGTTGAACCGACATAGGGGGTCCGGCCCTTGCCGGGGTCGTACCTCGCGGCCGTACACTGGGCGCGGTAATGGCTGGCACTCACCCGAGGGGAGTGCCAGGCGGGTCGCAGGGCAGTAGAGGTTTCAGGGCAAAAAGGTGGAGGTGTGCGCGGATGCTCAATGAACGCAGGCTCGAAGTGCTGCGCGCCATCGTCCACGACTATGTCGGCACCGAGGAGCCCGTCGGCTCCAAGGCGCTCACCGAGCGGCACAGCCTCGGGGTCTCCCCGGCCACCGTCCGCAACGACATGGCGGCACTGGAGGAGGAAGGGTTCATCGCCCAGCCTCATACGAGTGCGGGGCGCATCCCGACCGACAAGGGGTACCGCCTCTTCGTCGACCGGCTCGCGGGCGTCAAGCCGATGGCGGCGCCGGAGCGCAGGGCCATCCAGAACTTCCTCGACGGCGCCGTCGACCTCGACGACGTCGTGGCGCGCACGGTGCGGCTGCTCGCGCAGCTGACCCGGCAGGTCGCGGTCGTGCAGTACCCGTCGCTCACGCGGTCGACGGTGCGGCACGTGGAGCTGCTCTCGCTGGCTCCCGCCCGTCTGATGCTCGTGCTGATCACGGACACGGGCCGGGTCGAGCAGCGCATGATCGACTGTCCCGCCCCGTTCGGTGAGACCTCGCTCGCGGATCTGCGGGCGCGGCTCAACAGCAGGGTCGCGGGCCGTCGCTTCGCGGACGTGCCGCAGCTGGTGCAGGACATGACGGAGTCCTTCGACGCGGAGGACAGGGGCACGGTGGCGACAGTGCTCTCCACGCTCCTCGAAACCCTCGTCGAGGAGACCGAGGAACGGTTGATGATCGGCGGAACGGCCAATCTCACCCGCTTCGGACATGACTTTCCCCTCACCATCAGGCCCGTACTCGAGGCCCTTGAGGAGCAGGTCGTTCTGCTCAAGTTGCTTGGCGAGGCCACAGATTCGGGCATGACCGTACGGATCGGTCATGAGAACGCCCATGAGGGACTCAGCTCTACGTCCGTGGTCTCCGTCGGCTACGGTTCGGGCAGCGAGGCAGTAGCCAAACTCGGCGTGGTCGGCCCGACCCGCATGGACTATCCGGGAACGATGGGAGCAGTACGCGCAGTGGCACGTTACGTCGGACAGATCCTGGCGGAGTCGTAAGTGGCCACGGACTACTACGCCGTACTAGGCGTGCGCCGCGACGCTTCCCAGGACGAAATCAAGAAGGCCTTCCGGAGGCTTGCGCGAGAGCTTCACCCGGATGTGAATCCGGATCCGAAGACTCAGGAGCGCTTCAAGGAGATCAACGCCGCGTACGAGGTGTTGTCGGACCCGCAGAAGAAGCAGGTCTACGACCTCGGCGGCGACCCGCTGTCCCAGGCGGGCGGCGGCGGTGCGGGCGGTTTCGGAGCCGGTGGCTTCGGCAACTTCTCGGACATCATGGACGCGTTCTTCGGGACGGCGTCGCAGCGTGGCCCCCGGTCGCGCACGCGCCGTGGCCAGGACGCCATGATCCGGCTCGAGATCGACCTGGACGAGGCGGCCTTCGGGACCACCAAGGACATACAGGTCGACACGGCGGTCGTCTGTACGACCTGCAGCGGTGAAGGTGCCGCGCCGGGAACGTCCGCTCAGACGTGTGACATGTGCCGCGGTCGCGGCGAGGTGTCGCAGGTCACGCGGTCGTTCCTCGGTCAGGTCATGACGTCGCGGCCGTGCCCGCAGTGTCAGGGCTTCGGCACGGTCGTGCCCACCCCGTGCCCGGAGTGCGCCGGCGACGGCCGCATCCGGTCGCGGCGGACGCTCACCGTGAAGATCCCCGCCGGTGTCGACAACGGCACGCGGATCCAGCTCGCGGGCGAGGGCGAGGTCGGCCCCGGTGGCGGCCCCGCCGGTGACCTGTACGTGGAGATCCACGAGCTGCCGCACGCTGTGTTCCAGCGGCGCGGGGACGACCTGCACTGCACGGTCACCATTCCGATGACGGCCGCGGCTCTGGGCACCAAGGTGCCCCTGGAGACGCTGGACGGCCTGGAAGAGGTCGACATCCGGCCGGGCACGCAGTCCGGCCAGTCGGTGCCGCTGCACGGCAGGGGCATCACGCACCTGCGGGGCGGCGGGCGAGGTGACCTCATCGTGCACGTCGAGGTCCTCACGCCGAGCAAGCTGGACGCGGAGCAGGAGCGGGTCCTTCGGGAGCTCGCCGTGCTGCGGGGCGAGGAGCGGCCCACGGGGCAGTTCCAGCCGGGGCAGCAGGGGTTGTTCTCGCGGTTGAAAGATGCGTTCAACGGGCGGTAGCGCCTAGAGCGGTGTCTCTTTGTGCCCCCGGTTGCGGATAGCCGCTCCGGGGGCACTTTGCTGTCTTCGGCCGCGGGCCGTACGTGGTTGCTCGCGCCCCGCGGCGGAGCCGCAATATGACACAGCCTCGCGCCCCTTGCGGGGCCCTCGCAAGGCGCGATTCGGACGGTTGCGCCGCGCATGGCACGATGCGTTCATGTCCTCCGCACTGACCGATCTCTGCCGCCTTCCGATCGTGCAGGCCCCTATGGCGGGCGGCGCCTCGTGCCCCCAGCTCGCCGCGGCCGTTTCCGAGGCCGGGGGGCTCGGTTATCTCGCCGCCGGGTACAAAACCGCCGACGGGATGTACCAGGAGATCAAACAGTTGCGCGGGCTCACGAGCAGGCCCTTCGGTGTGAATCTCTTCATGCCGCAGCCCGAGTACGCCGATGCCGCCGCCGTCGATGTCTACCGCAACCAGCTCGCCGGTGAGGCCACCTGGTACGAGACACAGCTCGGCGATCCGGACAGCGGCCGTGACGACGGCTACGACGCCAAGCTCGCGATCCTCATCGAGGACCCGGTGCCGCTGGTGTCGTTCACCTTCGGGTGCCCCACCCGCGACGTCTTCGACTCCTTCGCACGGGTCGGCACGATCACCGTCGCCACCGTCACCACGCCCGAAGAGGCACAGACCGCCCAGTGGTCCGGCGCCGACGCCGTGTGCGTGCAGGGCATCGAGGCGGGCGGCCACCAGGGCACGCACCGCGACAACCCCGAGACGGACGGCGCCGGGCTCGGCCTCCTCTCGCTCATCGCGCAGGTGCGCGACACCGTGCAGATCCCGATCGTCGCGGCCGGTGGCCTGATGCGCGGCTCGCAGATCGCCGCGGTGCTCGCGGCGGGCGCCGACGCGGCGCAGCTCGGCACGGCCTTCCTGGTCTGCCCCGAGTCGGGCGCGAACGTCCTGCACAAGCAGGCCATGACCAACCCGCTGTTCACCCGCACCGAACTGACCCGCGCCTTCTCCGGCCGTCCCGCACGGGGCCTGGTCAACCGCTTCATGCGCGAGCACGGCCGGTACGCCCCCGCCGCCTACCCCCAGATCCACCACCTCACCAGCGGCCTGCGCAAGGCCGCCGCCAAGGCCGGTGACGCGCAGGGCATGGCGCTGTGGGCGGGGCAGGGACACCGCATGGCGCGAGAGCTCGAGGCCGGGCAGCTCGTGGAGGTCCTCGCGGCCGAACTGGACGAGGCGAAGGCCGCGTTGGCGTCCGGAGGGCAGCAGGAAACCCAGCCCGGGGACCAGGCGTGACCGCGCCCGTCTTCGTCGTCGAGACCTTCGAGAACACTGCCTCGGGCGGCGAAGGGCGCTACGTACTCGATGGTCCCGAAGGGCGTCATGCCGTGTCGGTGAAGCGGCTGCACGCCGGTGAGGACGTCGTCCTGACCGACGGGGCCGGGCGCTGGGCCGACTGCGTGGTCGTCGACACCGAGGGCAAGGACCGGCTGATCCTGCGGATGGACTCCGTGCGGGAAGAGGCGGCCCAGGAGCCCCGGATCACCGTCGTACAGGCGCTGCCCAAGGGCGACCGGGGCGAAGTCGCCGTCGAGACCATGACGGAGACGGGCGTCGACCGGGTCGTGCCCTGGTCCGCGTCCCGCTGCATCACGCAGTGGAAGGGCGAGCGCGGGCTCAAGGCGCTCGGCAAGTGGCGCGCGACGGCACGCGAGGCGGGCAAGCAGTCCCGCCGGGTGCGCTTCCCCGAGGTCGCCGATGCCGCGTCGACCAAGCAGGTGGCGGCGCTGCTCGCCGCGGCCGACTTCGCCGCCGTCCTGCACGAGGAGGGCAGCGAGCCGCTCGCCACGGCGGATCTTCCGGCGGCCGGGCACATCGTCCTGGTGGTCGGCCCCGAAGGCGGCGTGTCCCCGGACGAGCTCGCCGCGTTCGCCGCGGCGGGCGCCAAGCCGTACCGCCTGGGGCGTAGCGTGTTGCGTACGTCGACCGCGGGGACGGCGGCGGCCGCACTGCTCCTGGGACGCACGGGCCGCTGGTCCTGAACCCCCGCGCCGAACAAGGGGGTTGTCGTGGAACTCGCCCAAGTGCGGCTGCTCGTAACGGACTTCAGTGCCTGCTACTGCTTTTACGCCGATGTCCTCGGCCTCAAGCCGCAGTCGGGGGCGGTGGAAGGGCCGTACGAGAAATTCAGCCCGGCGATCGGCTCCGCCGGGATCGCGCTCCAGGACCGCTCGATGATGGCCGAGATCCTCGACGAGGTGGAGGAGCCCGCGACCGGCCACCGCTCACTCGTGGTGCTGCGCGTCGACGACCTCGACGCGTACTGCGCGGGGATCGTCGAGCGCGGCGGGACCATCGCCCAGGGGCCCGCGCCGCTGACGGACCGCATGCGGGTGGCCCATCTCAAGGACCCGGAAGGGAACTTGGTGGAGTTGCAGGAGTGGCTGCTGCTGCGCGGTTGAGGCAGTCGTCGAACAGGACCCACCCGTCGAGATCCCGCGATGATCCGTCGGCCCCTCGCGGCAGCAGCCCGCGCGTTTCCGCCGCGTCGACGAGCAGGCGGACGGCTCCGGGCTCGTAAAGGTTGAGCCACTTCAGGTCGACGCCGTCCTCGGCCCTGTCCACGAGGGAGCCGTCCTCCTGGCAGCCCTCGGAGATGACGCGCCCGGACCCTTCCCTGAAGACGATCGCCGTACGGAAGCGGCTGCCCTCGCGGTACAGGGTCAGGACGTAACGGCAGTCCGCGCCGCCCTTGCCTGCGGCGCTGCCGTGGCGGTGCCGGAACGACCACAGGTAGGCGGTGCGGTCGTCGACGACAAGACGCCGGAGTCTGCGGTTGTTTCCCATGCGGGGAGGGTAGGGGCGAGGGCAGGTGTCCGGCGCGTTCTTTTCCGCGGGGGCACACGTTCCACCGCGTCCGGAGTGGACGCAAAGGCGACTATCGTCAGGCCGCTCGCGCTGGCACTCTGCCGCCTATGGGGGCATTGAGGCGCATACGTGATCGTGCGGCGGACGTCAGCGGACGGCGCCGACAGGTGCTGTTCGCCGTCGGGTTCGCGGGGGCGGCGGTGATCGGGGTCGCCGCGTGCGAGCCCGTCGACGAGGGCACGAACACCTCGGCCGTCGCGGTCACCACCGACGACTTGGCGACGAAGGAGCTGGAGCGGCAGAATCTCGACGTGCTCTGGATCAGCTGCACCGCCCGCTACAAGGACAGGGTCACACCGTCCAGCGGTGAGTCGGGGCAGAACACCGACGTCACCGTCGACTGCCAGGGGCAGGCCAGGACCGGGAAGGGTTCCGACGACACCAGCAACATCACCGTCAAGGGCACGGTGTGGTCCGTCGTCGACGGACACTGTGTGCGCGGGAACCTGACCGCCAAGGTCGAGGACAAGGTGTGGTTCCACGTCAACGTGCTCGGCGACTGCTCCGGAGGCGACAACGGGAGCGACAACGGGAACGACAACGGAAGCGACAACGGGAACGACAACGGGAACGACAACGGCGACAATGGAGGCGGTAACGGCGGTTGGGACAATG
Source organism: Streptomyces sp. NPDC055239 (assembly GCF_053606205.1). Lineage (NCBI taxonomy): Bacteria > Bacillati > Actinomycetota > Actinomycetes > Kitasatosporales > Streptomycetaceae > Streptomyces > Streptomyces sp. NPDC055239. The sequence continues at coordinate 563,272 of NZ_JBSGRD010000002.1, forward strand.
GCGGAGGCAACGGCGGCGATCAGTCGGATCAGCCGCCCACGGCGACCGTCACCGTGACCGAGACGCCCGCCCCGCCGTCGCAGGAGCCCAATCCGACGTGCTCGTGCTTCAAGGGCAAATGAACCGTGCCGGCTCGACCCCGCTCGACCGCGTGAACAGGCAAGTGATCCAAAACCCTGACCGGCTCCGCCGCGGCTGCCTAGGCTGGCTTTGTGACACTGACTGGGCACTCTGCGTATCTCCGGTTTCCCCATCTGCGCGGCGAGTTGGTCGCCTTCACGGCTGAGGACGACGTCTGGGTCGCGCCCCTCGACGGCGGTCGGGCGTGGCGCGTCAGCGCCGACAACATGCCCGTGCACCACCCCCGCATCTCCCCGGACGGGACGACCGTCGCCTGGACGTCCACCCGTGACGGCGCCCCCGAGGTGCATGTCGCGCCGGTCGACGGCGGCTCCTCCAGGCGTCTGACGTACTGGGGGAGTTCGCGTACGTCAGTGCGGGGCTGGACCCCGGACGGACAGGTCCTCGCGATCAGCACCTACGGCAAGGCCTCGCTGCGCCGCAGCTGGGCGCGGGCCGTACCGCTGGACGGCGGGCCCGCGGACACCCTGCCGTACGGCATCGTGGGCGATGTCGCGCACGGCCCCGAGGACGGCCAGGCCCTGCTGCTCTCCGCGCCGATGGGGCGCGAGGCCGCCTGGTGGAAGCGGTACCGGGGCGGTACGGCGGGCAAGCTGTGGATCCGGCGCGGGGCCGCGGACTTCGTACGCGTTCATGAAGAGCTCGACGGGAACATCGAGTACCCGCTGTGGGTGGGGGAGCGCATCGCCTTCCTCTCCGACCACGAAGGTGTCGGCGCCGTCTACTCTTCGCTGCCCGACGGGTCCGACCTGCGTCGGCACACCGGTATCGACGGCTTCTACGCCCGGCACGCCGCGACCGACGGCACGCGGGTCGTGTACGCGTCGGCGGGTGAGCTCTGGCTCCTCGACGACCTGGTGGACGCCGAGCCGCGCCGCGTCGGCATCCGCCTCGGCGGCCAGCGCACCGACCTCCAGCCGTTCCCCGTGAGCGCGGCGCGCTGGTTCGGAGCCGCCGCCCCCGACCACACCGGGCGGGGCAGCGCCGTCTCCGTGCGCGGCGGCGTGCACTGGGTGACCCACCGCGAGGGGCCCGCCCGCGCGCTCGCCGTCGAGCACGGGGTGCGTGCGCGGCTGCCGCGTACGTTCCGTGTCGACGGCGAGGAACACGTCGTCTGGGTGACGGACGCGGAGGGCGACGACGCACTCCAGTTCGCGCCCGCCACGGGGCTCTCGCCGGGGGCGACGCCGCGCAGGATCGCCGCCGGGCAGCTGGGCAGAGTGCTCGGGCTCGCCATGGCGCCCGACGGCAGCAGAGCCGCCGTCGCCTCGCACGACGGCCGTGTGCTGCTCGTGGAGCGGGAGAGCGGGGAGGTGCGCGAGGTCGATCGCGGGGAGCACGGCGATGCCACCGGGCTCGTCTTCTCGCCGGACTCGGCCTGGCTCGCGTGGTCGCATCCGGGGCCGCGCCCGCTGCGGCAGCTGAAGCTGGCGAACACCGCTGATCTGTCCGTTTCCGAGGCGACGCCGCTGCGCTTCCGCGACTACGCGCCCGCGTTCACCCTCGACGGCAAGCATCTGGCGTTCCTGTCCGCGCGGGCCTTCGACCCCGTCTACGACGAGCACGTATTCGACCTGGCCTTCGTCGGGGGATCGCGGCCGTATCTGATCACGCTGGCGGCGACTACGCCCTCCCCCTTCGGGCCGCAGCGGCACGGACGCCCCTTCGAGGCACCCGACAAGGACGAGACCCCGGACAGCGAGGGCTCGCCCGTCACGCGCATCGACCTGGACGGGCTCGCGGACCGCATCGTGCCGTTCCCGGTCGAGGCCGCGCGCTACTCCACCCTGCGGGCCGCCAAGGACGGTGTCCTGTGGCTGCGGCACCCCGTGCGGGGCGTCCTGGGCGCCTCCCGCGCGACCCCGTCGGACCCCGACCCGCAGACCGAGCTCGAACGCTACGACCTCGTCCAGCAGCGCATCGAGGAACTGTCGTCGGACGCCGACCACTTCGCCGTCAGTGGTGACGGCAAGCGGGTGCTGCTGTGGGCCGACGGGAAGCTGAAGGTCGTGCCGAGCGACCGGCGTGCGTCCGGTGACGAGAGCTCCGACTCGAACATCACCGTGGACCTCACGCGGGTCAGACAGACGGTCGATCCGGCTGCCGAGTGGCGCCAGATGTACGACGAGGCCGGGCGGCTGATGCGGGACAACTTCTGGCGGCCCGACCTGGGAGGGATCGACTGGGACGGCGTACTGGACCGCTACCGTCCGGTGCTCGACCGGGTGGCCACGCACGACGACCTCGTGGACTTGTTGTGGGAAGTCGCCGGAGAGCTGGGGACGTCGCACGCGTACGTGATCGGGGGCGGGGCCTGGGGAAGTTCGTCCGTACGGCAGGGGCTGCTCGGTGCGGACATCTCGCGGGGCGAGGACGGGGCGTGGCGGATCGACCGGGTCCTCCCGTCCGAGACGTCGGACCCGTCCGCCCGCTCGCCCCTCGCCGCGCCCGGGGTCGCCGTGCGGGCCGGGGACGCGTTGCTGGCGATCGCGGGGCGGCCGGTCGATCCGGTGACGGGGCCGGGGCCGTTGCTGGTGGGTACGGCGGGGAAGCCGGTGGAGCTTACGGTGTCGCCCGCGGGTGGGGGTGACCCGCGCCACGCGGTGGTCATCCCTGTCGATGACGAGGAGCCGTTGCGGTACCACGCGTGGGTGGTGGACCGGCGTGCGTACGTCCACGAGCGGTCCGGGGGGCGGCTGGGGTATCTGCACGTGCCGGACATGCAGGCGCCCGGGTGGGCGCAGATCCACCGGGACCTGCGGGTGGAGGTGGCGCGGGACGGGCTCGTGGTGGACGTGCGCGAGAACCGTGGCGGCCACACGTCGCAGCTGGTGGTGGAGAAACTCGCCCGGAAGATCGTGGGCTGGGACCTGCCGAGGGGCTCGCAGCCCTACAGCTACCCGGCGGACGCGCCCCGGGGCCCTGTCGTCGCTGTCGCCAACGAGTTCTCCGGTTCCGACGGGGACATCGTGAACGCGGCGATCAAGGCCCTTGGGATCGGGCCCGTGGTGGGGACGCGGACGTGGGGCGGGGTGATCGGGATCGACAGCCGGTACCGCTTGGTGGACGGGACGCTGGTGACGCAGCCGAAGTACGCGTTCTGGCTGGAGGGGTACGGGTGGGGCGTCGAGAACTACGGCGTGGACCCGGACGTGGAGGTGGTGACGACCCCGGAGGACTACGCGTCGGGCCGCGACCCCCAGCTGGACGAGGCGATCCGCCTGGCGCTCGCCGCCCTGGAGGAAACTCCGGCGAAGGTGGCTCCGGAGCTGCCGGGTAGCTGAGGCGGGGTGCGGTGTCGCTCCGTCTTGGGGGCGGGGCCGCGCCGGGATGTCCGTCCTCGCCATCCGCTGGTGTACGTCTGTCTGCTTCGGCTGGGGAGTGCCGCGAACCGTGCTCCGGGCGGAAATCCCGGCACACCCCCTCGCGTCTCGATGCCGACTGCGGGTGGGGTGGGGGCGTGCCCCGGCGGCTGGGGCTCGTCGCGCCCCCTACCGAGGTCCACCGCCCCACCTTCGCCTGCACGGATCGCCCACCCCGACCTGCTGTACGGGCGCCCCCCGGCCCCACCCGCCCCGGCTGCTGTACGCGCATCCCACCCCCACCCTCTGGCGTCGCGGGGCAATCGGGCGGGTGGGCGGGGAAGGTTTGTTCGTTCAGGGGTTGATGCGGGGTGATCGGGCGGGTGGGAGAGGTCTGTTCGGGAAGGATGGGGTGCCGGGGGCTGAGGGGAGGGGCTGGGCGTGGGCGCAGCCCGGATAGCATGCGGGGGCAAGTGAATCGGTGAGAAGCGGAGGCGCAGCAATGGCGGGAGAACCGCAGGCAGACTGCCTGTTCTGCAAGATCGTCGCAGGTGACGTACCCGCGACCCTCGTGAGGGAGACGGACACGACCGTCGCCTTCCGCGACATCAACCCGCAGGCCCCCACCCACGTACTGGTCATCCCCAAGGCCCACTACCCGGACGCCGCCACCCTCGCCGCCGCCGAACCCGCCATCGCCGCCGACGTCCTCCGCGAGGCCGGCGAGGTCGCCGCAGAGGAGAAGGCGGAGAGCTACCGCATCGTCTTCAACACCGGCGCCGGCGCGGGCCAGACCGTCTTCCACGCGCACGCCCACGTCCTCGGCGGACGCGGCCTGCAGTGGCCCCCGGGATAACGCACCTTGTCCGTACGTGAATTGGTGGTCCTGGGTACCGCCAGCCAGGTCCCCACCCGGCACCGCAACCACAACGGCTACGTCCTGCTCTGGGACGGCCAGGGCATCCTCTTCGACCCCGGCGAGGGCACGCAGCGGCAGATGCTGCGTGCCGGGGTCGCCGCGCACGACCTGCACCGGATCTGCGTCACGCACTTCCATGGTGATCACTCCCTGGGGCTGCCCGGCGTCATCCAGCGGATCAATCTGGACCGCGTCCCGCACGACGTGACCGTGCACTTCCCGCGCTCCGGTCAGCACTTCTTCGACCGGCTGCGGTACTCCACCGCCTATCGCGAGACTGTCCAGCTCGTCGTCGAACCGGTCGCGGGAGATGGGCAGTTGGCCCGTACTCCCTCCTATGCCCTCGATGCCGTCAAGCTCTCGCATCCCGTCGAGTCCTTCGGCTATCGGATCACCGAGCCCGACGGGCGGCGGATACTCCCCGAGCTGCTCGCCGAGCGCGGCATCGCGGGACCCGACGTGGGCCGCCTCCAGCGCGACGGCGTACTGCGGGGCGTCACGCTCGACGAGGTGAGCGTGGTCCGGCGCGGACAGCGGTTCGCCTTCGTGATGGACACCCGGCTCTGCGACGGCGTCCACGCCCTCGCCGACGGCTGCGACATGCTCGTCATCGAGTCCACCTTCCTGGACGAGGACGAGCAGCTCGCACTCGATCATGGGCATCTGACCGTGGGGCAGGCCGCCAGGGTCGCCGTGGACTCCGGTGTGCGGCACCTCGTACTGACCCACTTCAGCCAGCGCTACCCCGACCCCGGCGTTTTCGAGCAGCAGGCCCGGGACGCCGGATTCGACGGTGAACTCACCGTCGCACAAGACCTGTTGCGTGTACCTCTGCCCAAACGAACCACCTGAGTGAGCCGCCGTCATGCCCCTTCCCAAAGCCGAACTCCACCTCCACATCGAGGGGACGCTCGAACCCGAGCTCGCCTTCGCCCTCGCCGCCCGCAACGGCCTCACCCTCCCGTACGCGGACACCGAAGAGCTGCGCAAGGCCTATCTCTTCGACGATCTGCAGTCCTTCCTTGATCTGTACTACGGGCTGATGGCTGTGCTGCGGACCGAGGAAGACTTCGAGGAGCTCGCCGACGCCTATCTGGCGCGCGCCGCTCAGCAGGGCGTACGGCACGCTGAGATCTTCTTCGACCCGCAGGCGCACATGGTGCGCGGCGTCGCCATCGGCACCGTGATCGAGGGACTCGGGCGCGCCCTGGAGCGCAGCGAGGAGCGGCACGGGATCTCCACCCGGCTCATCATGTGTTTCCTGAGGGACCAGTCCGCCGAATCGGCTCTGGAGACCCTGGAGGCCGCCAAGCCGCACCTGGACCGGATCATCGGCGTCGGGCTCGACTCCGCCGAGGTCGGGCACCCGCCCGCCAAGTTCCGCGAGGTGTACGAGGCCGCCGCCGCGCTCGGCCTGCGCCGGGTCGCCCACGCGGGCGAGGAAGGCCCGCCCGCGTACATCACGGAAGCCCTGGACGTGCTCGGTGCCGAGCGCATCGACCATGGGCTGCGGTGCGTCGAGGACCCGGAGCTCGTGGAGCGCCTCGTGCGCGAGCGGATTCCGCTCACGCTCTGCCCGCTGTCCAACGTCCGGCTGCGCGCCATCGACGTACTCGAAGAGCATCCGTTGGCGCGGATGATGGACGCCGGGCTGCTGTGCACGGTCAACTCCGACGACCCGGCGTACTTCGGGGGCTATGTCGACGACACCTTCCACGCCGTACGGGAAGCCCTCGGGCTCGACCAGGAGCTGCTGCGGGAGCTCGCCCGCAACTCCTTCGAGGCGTCCTTCCTCGACGGAAGCGCGGAGGACGAGGCGCTGCGTGCCCGGTACCTCGCCGAGGTCGCGGCGTATTCGTTCGACTGATCGTTCGGGGCGGAGTCAACGCGTGCGTGCCGCGCGCGAACGCCGGACGGGCTTGAACTCAGCTCGTCCGGCATTCGAGCCCCGATGGGCTTCGTCCGTTACGTTGCCTGCATGGTCGTACCTCTCAAACCCAGCATCGACCCGCTCAAGGCAAGCCGCAGAGCAGGCGATCCGCCCTGTGACGTCTTCCTCACCGGGACGGTCTTCCTCGACATCATCTTCACCGGCCTCGACTCCGCGCCCGTACGCGGCACCGAGTCCTGGGCGCGCGGGATGGGGTCGAGCCCCGGCGGCGTGGCCAATATGGCGACCGCGCTCGCGCGGCTCGGCCTGCGCACCTCGCTCGCGGCGGCCTTCGGGGACGACCACTACGGCGAGTACTGCTGGGACGCGCTCGAACAGGGCGAGGGCATCGACCTCCAGACGTCGCGCACCGTGCCCGGCTGGCACTCCCCGGTGACCGTCTCCATGGCGTACGAGGGTGAGCGGACCATGGTCAGCCACGGCCACGAGCCGCCGCCCGACGCCGATTCCCCGGACGGCGGCGCCCCGGAGTGCCCGCCACGCGCGCGTGCCGCCGTGACCTCCCTGACGCCCGGCACGCGCGCGCCGTGGATCGCCGAGGCCGCCCGCACGGGCACGCGGATCTTCGCCGACGTCGGATGGGACGACACAGGGCGCTGGGATCTGGCGGGGCTCGCGGACCTGGAGCACTGCGAGGCGTTCCTGCCGAACGCGGAGGAGGCCATGCGGTACACCCGGACCCAGTGCCCCCGCGCCGCAGCCCGTGCGCTGACCGAGCACGTACCGCTCGCCGTGGTGACGCTGGGTGCGGAAGGGGCGTACGCGGTGGACGGCAGGACCGGCGAGACCGCCGAGGTTCCGGCCATCGCGGTGGAGGCCCTCGATCCCACGGGGGCCGGTGATGTCTTCGTGGCGGGCTTCGTGACCGGCACCCTCGCCGGGTGGCCCCTCGCGGACCGGCTCGCCTTCGCGGGGCTCACGGCGGCGCTCTCGGTGCAGGAGTTCGGGGGGTCCCTCTCGGCGCCGGGCTGGGCGGAGGTCGCCACGTGGTGGCGGACCGTGCGCGAGGTCGACGACCAGGACCCGGTGGCGCTGCGGCGGTACGGATTCCTGGAGGGCATGCTTCCGGAGGCCACTCGTCCCTGGCCGCTGCGGCGGGCCGTGCCCACGATCGGGTTCAGGTCGGCGTAACAGGTCGTACAGCTGTGCGTCACCGGAGTGGAAAAGCCCTACGGCGGTGACAGTGGGGCGTCGTACTCTTGGCAGTGCAAGGCTGTCGAGCGGCCACCAAGCCCCGCATGAGGAGGATGAGCAGGCCTAAGTGCCGGCCCATGACTCAGACACCCACAGCTCGTACCCCTGCCCAGGGCCAGTCGCGAGCACATTTCACCGTCCCGGCCAACCACCCGATGGTGACGGTGCTCGGTTCCGGAGACGCCCTGTTGCGCGTGATCGAGAAGGCCTTCCCGGCGGCCGACATCCATGTCCGGGGCAATGAGATCAGCGCTGTCGGTGACGCCCATGAAGTCACCCTCATCCAGCGTTTGTTCGACGAGATGATGCTGGTGCTCCGCACCGGTCAGCCGATGACGGAGGACGCAGTGGAACGCTCGATCGCCATGCTCAGGGCGGACGAGGCGGGGGAGGGCGACGGTCCGGAGACCCCGGCCGAGGTCCTCACGCAGAACATCCTCTCGTCCCGCGGCCGCACGATCCGCCCCAAGACGCTCAACCAGAAGCGGTACGTCGACGCCATCGACAAGAACACCATCGTCTTCGGCATCGGCCCCGCGGGCACCGGCAAGACGTACCTCGCCATGGCCAAGGCCGTGCAGGCGCTCCAGGCCAAGCAGGTCAACCGCATCATCCTGACCCGCCCCGCCGTCGAGGCCGGCGAGCGTCTCGGCTTCCTGCCGGGCACGCTCTACGAGAAGATCGACCCGTATCTGCGGCCGCTGTACGACGCGCTGCACGACATGCTCGACCCGGACTCCATTCCGCGGTTGATGGCGGCGGGGACCATTGAGGTCGCCCCGCTCGCGTACATGCGCGGTCGCACGCTCAATGACGCGTTCATCATCCTGGACGAGGCGCAGAACACCAGCGTCGAGCAGATGAAGATGTTCCTCACGCGCCTCGGCTTCGAGTCGAAGATCGTGATCACGGGCGACGTCACCCAGGTCGACCTGCCGAACGGCACCAAGTCGGGGCTGCGGCAGGTCCAGGACATCCTGGAGGGCATCGACGAGGTGCACTTCTCGCGGCTCACGTCCCACGATGTCGTACGGCACAAGCTGGTCGGCCGTATCGTCGACGCGTACGAGAAGTACGACGACAGTCAGCAGAACAAGAAAAACGGGAAGTAGCGGAAGCCGCACCATGTCGATCGACGTCAACAACGAATCCGGAACCGAGGTCGACGAGCAGGCGATCCTCGACATCGCCCGCTACGCCCTCGCGCGGATGCGCATCCACCCGCTCTCCGAGCTCTCGGTGATCGTCGTGGACACCGACGCCATGGAGCAGCTCCACATTCAGTGGATGGACCTGCCGGGACCGACAGATGTCATGTCGTTCCCGATGGACGAGCTGCGCCCGCCCGCCAAGGACGAGGAGGAGGCCCCGCAGGGCCTCCTCGGCGACATCGTGCTCTGCCCCGAGGTCGCCCTCAGGCAGGGCAAGGAAGCGCCCACCGAGCACTCCATGGACGAGGAGCTCCAGCTGCTCACCGTCCACGGAGTGCTTCACCTGCTCGGGTACGACCATGAGGAGCCGGACGAGAAGGCCGAGATGTTCGGCCTCCAGGCGGCCATTGTCGACGGCTGGCGCGGTGAGAACGGCCTGACCGGGCCCTCTCCGGCGCCCACCGTCTCGTAACCCCATGAGCTTCCAGCTGATCGCGGGCGCCGTCGCCCTTGTCGTCGTCGCCTGGCTCGCGGCCTGTGCCGAGGCGGGCATCGCCCGTACCTCCAGCTTCCGGGCGGAGGAGTCGGTCCGCTCCGGGCGGCGCGGCAGCGCGAAACTCGCGCAGGTCGCCGCCGACCCCACCCGCTATCTGAACGTGGCGCTGCTCGTGCGCGTCGCGTGCGAGATGGCGGCGGCGTCCCTGGTGACGTACGCCTGCCTGAAGGAGTTCGACGAGACCTGGCAGGCGCTCGCCGTCGCCATCGCGGTGATGGTCCTCGTGTCGTACGTGGCCGTGGGCGTCTCGCCGCGCACCATCGGGCGCCAGCATCCGCTCAACACGGCCACGGCCGCCGCGTACGTCCTGCTGCCGCTGGCCCGCATCATGGGCCCGATCCCGCCGCTCCTGATCCTCATCGGCAACGCGCTCACGCCCGGCAAGGGCTTCAGGCGCGGCCCGTTCGCCTCCGAGGCCGAGCTGCGCGCGATGGTCGACCTCGCCGAGAAGGAATCCCTCATCGAGGACGACGAGCGCCGCATGGTGCACTCCGTCTTCGAGCTCGGGGACACCCTCGTGCGTGAAGTCATGGTGCCCCGGACGGACTTGGTCGCCATCGAGCGCTTCAAGACCATCCGGCAGGCGCTGACGCTCGCGCTGCGGTCCGGTTTCTCGCGGATCCCGGTGACGGGCGAGAGCGAGGACGACATCGTGGGCATGGTCTATTTGAAGGACCTGGCCCGTAAGACGCACATCAACCGCGACAGCGAGTCGGAACTGGTGTCGACGGCGATGCGTCCCGCGACCTTCGTGCCCGACACGAAGAACGCGGGTGACCTGCTGCGCGAGATGCAGCAGGAGCGCAATCACGTCGCCGTCGTCATCGACGAGTACGGCGGCACGGCAGGGATCGTCACCATCGAGGACATCCTCGAAGAGATCGTCGGCGAGATCACCGACGAGTACGACCGTGAACTGCCGCCCGTCGAGGAACTCGACGACGGCTGCTACCGCGTCACCGCGCGCCTGGACATCGGTGACCTCGGCGAGCTCTTCGGGCTCGACGAGTTCGACGACGAGGACGTGGAGACGGTGGGCGGCCTGCTCGCCAAGGCGCTCGGCCGGGTGCCGATCGCCGACGCGTCGGCGCTTGTCCCGCTGCCGGACGGCCGACAGCTGCGGCTGACCGCGGAGTCCGCAGCCGGGCGCCGGAACAAGATCGTGACGGTGCTCGTGGAGCCGGTCGCGCCTGAGGGCGCGGAGAAGGAGACTTCGGCGTGAAACCGCAGGAACTGCGCGCGTTCTGCTTGTCCTTCAACGACGTGGTCGAGGAGTTTCCGTTCGGTCCTGACGCCTCGGTGTTCAAGGTTGCGGGGAAGATGTTCGCGCTCAGCACCCTGGACGCGACGCCGTTGACCGTGAACCTGAAGTGCGATCCCGACATCGCGGTCCAGCTGCGGGCCGCGCACCCGGAGATCGCGCCGGGGTGGCACATGAACAAGCGCCACTGGAACACCGTGACGGTCGACGCGAAACTCCCGGACCAGCAGGTCCGGGAGCTCGTCGAGGATTCGTACGACCTGGTGGTGGCCGGGCTTCCGAAGGCGCAACGCCTGCGGCTCGACCGCCCCTAGGCGCCATTCCCTCAGGTGTTACGGCGCCGGGTGCGCAGGCCCGTCGCGACCAGGGCCGCCGCCACGAGCACCACCGCCGCGTCGATCAGGAGCACGGTCCGCGTTCCCGCGAGCAGATCCGTGCTCGTGGTCGCGAGCACTCCCAGGAGCGGGATGCCGATCGTGATGCCCACCTGCTGGGTCGATGTCACCAGGCCCGTGGCCAGGCCCTGCTCCTCGTCCGGGACACCCGACGTGACGGTCACGCCGTACGAGATGATCGCGCCCAGGTGGAACATGCTCGCCACCGATACGCCCGCCGTGGCGAGCCAGACGGAGCCCGTGCCGTCGTCGATGCCCAGCAGCGACGCGATGAAAAGGCCCTGCCCCAGGAGCGAGACGACGAGGGTGCGGTGCGCCCCGAAGCGGCTGATGGCCTTGGGCGCGTAGATACCGGAGACCACCGAGAGCACGCCCTGCACGCCGAAGACGAGACCCGTCTGGAAGGCGGAGAGCTCCAGGACCTCCTGGAGGTAGAGCGTGAGGACGAAGACGACCGCCGACATCATCGAGAAGGTGACGAGACCGCCCAGGTTGCCCCACGCGACCGTCCGCCGCCGCAGCATGGGAAGCGAGACGAGCGGGGACGTGGCGCGCGACTCGACGTATCCGAAGGCCGCCAGCAGCAGGACGCCGGTGATCAGTGTGACGATGACGTCCGTGCCGCCGAAGCCGCGTTCGGCGGCCGTGGAGAGCGCGTAGATCAGGGCGAGCAGACCGCCGGTGACCGTGACCGCGCCGGGGATGTCGAGGCGGGGGCGGTCCGGGGTGCGGGACTCGGGCAGGAGGCCCGGCGCGAGCGGCAGCACGATCAGCACGAAGAGGGTCAGCAGGCCCATCGTGGAGCGCCAGCCGAGCGTGTCGGTCAGTACGCCGCCGAGCACCATGCCGACCGTGAAGCCGAGCGAGAGCAGCGTGCCGGAGATGCCGAGAGCCCGGTCGCGCTGCGGGCCCTCGGGGAAGGTCGTGGTCAGGAGCGACATGCCGGTCGGCACGATGGCCGCGGCGCCGACGCCCTGCAGCGCGCGCCCGGCGAGGAACGACGCCGGGTCCCAGGCGAAGGTAGCGAGCAGGGAGGCGAGGCCGAACAGGGCGAGGCCGCCGAGGAACAGCTTGCGCCGCCCGAACAGGTCGCCGGTGCGGCCGAAGAGGAGCAGGAAGCCACCGGAGGGAAGGGCGAACGCGGTCACCGCCCACTGCAGCGCGGACTGGCTCATGCCCAGGTCGGCGCCGAGCACGGGCAGCGCCACGTTAAGCACGGAGAAGTCGAGCGCGACCATGAACTGGGCCGCGCAGAGCACGAAGAGGACGAGCTTGTCGCGGGAGGAGAGCTTGGGGGCCGGGGGCTGAAGTGACGTGGCCGCCGTTGTGGTGGACGGGGGAGTGGTGGTGTCGATCGCCATGAGATGAGCTTCGGGCGTCAGGAATAGCCGTGGGGAGCCAGAACTTATGCTGGTGGTCGGAACACCAGGCAGGGGGACTGCTCATGGCGGGGACGAGTGAGGCCGTGGCGAGGGTGCCGCAGGACGCGTCCAAGGCGCGGAGGCTGGGCGAACTGCGCGAGTTCTTGATGAGCCGCCGCGCCCGGGTCAGCCCGGCGGACGCGGGGCTCCCGGACGGCGGGGCGCGGCGGCGTACGCCGGGTCTGCGCCGCGAGGAGGTCGCCGTGCTCGCCGGGGTCGGCGCGTCCTGGTACCAGTGGTTGGAGCAGGGGCGCGACATCTCGGTGTCGCCGCAGGTCCTGGACTCCGTGGGGCGCGTACTGAAGCTTTCGAGCGCCGAGCGGCGGCATCTGTACGTGCTCGCCGGGCTCAACCCGCCCGCGCCCGAGGTCGAGCAGGCGGACCGGGACATGTGCGCCGGGTTGCAGCGCCTTATCGACACGTGGATGCCGTACCCGGCGCACATCATGGACCGCTACTACAACTGCGTCCTGTACAACGACGCCGCCGGGATGGTCTTCGGGATGCGTCCCGAGATCACCCAGAACTGCATCGTGGACTTCTTCACCGACCCCATCTACCGCTCCCGGAGCGTGAGTTGGCGGACCAACGCGGAGTCGGTCGTCGCGCAGTTCCGTGCGTCGTGCTCGGAGGCGCCGGACGACGAGGGGTTCCAGGCGGTCCTGGCCGAGCTGCGGGACGTGGCGGGCGAGGAGTTCACCGAGCTGTGGGAGCGGCGGGACGTGCGGCCCGCGGGGCAGGTCCACAAGGAGCTCATCCATCCGCTGGTGGGGGCGTTGCACGTCGAGTCGACGGCGTTGCGGGTGCCTGCGCGGCCCGATCTGACGATCGTGATGCACACGCCGCTGCCGGAGGCGGATACTGCGGCGAAACTGGAGTGGCTCGCGTCGCCCGAGGGGCGGCGGGGGTCGATGTACCCGGTGGCGGTTTAGCTGCCTCTGCTCCGTATGCTCGGCGTATGACCGAGAGTGCTGCGCTTGGCGCGCTTGATGCTGAGGACCGGAAGATCGTTACGCTGGCTCGTTCGGCGCGGGCGCGGAACGGGGTGGCCGAGGGGGCCGCTGTGCGGGACGAGACGGGGCGTACGTATGTCGCCGGGACGGTTTCGCTCGACTCCCTGAAGCTTTCCGCCCTGCGTACCGCCGTCGCCATGGCTGTCGCCTCCGGCGCGGAGTCCCTGGAGGCGGCGGCGGTCGTCTCCTCCGGGGAGGCGCTGTCCTCCGAGGACCTTTCCGCTGTGCGGGACCTTGGTGGGGCCGGGACGCCGGTGTTTCTGGCGGGGGCTGACGGGGAGGTCCGGGTGCGGGTCGAGGCGAACTGACCTTTTCCCCAACCCCGCCCCTTCCCGGCTGTATCGATTTGCGGCTCCGCCGCGTGGCGTGCCTGCGCCCCGGGCCTACCTGGGGCTCCGCCCCAGACCCCGCTCCTCAAACGCCGGAGGGGCTGGATTGGGCGGGGTTGGGGAAATCAAACCGCGTCCGGGCCCCGTTCCCCCGTCCGTACCCGCACCACCGTCTCCACCGGCACCGCCCACACCTTCCCGTCACCGATCTTCCCCGTGGCCGCCGCGCGGACGATTCCGTCGATCACCGCGTCGGCGTCGGCATCATCGACGACGACCTCAAGACGCACCTTCGGCACCAGGTCCACCTGGTACTCCGCCCCCCGGTACACCTCCGTGTGCCCCCGCTGGCGCCCGTACCCGCTCGCCTCGGTGACCGTGAGGCCTTGTACGCCCAGTTCCTGCAAGGCCGTCTTCACCTCGTCGAGGCGGAACGGCTTGATGACCGCGGTAACGAGCTTCATCGGACGGTGCTCCCCTTCATCGGGCTGACCAGGACGCCGTGATCGTAGGCCGTCTCCGCGTGGTGCGTCTGGTCGAGGCCCGTCATCTCGTCGTCGGCGTTCGCGCGGAAGCCCATCACCTTGTCGATCGCCTTGCCGATGCAGTACGTCACGGTGAACGTGTACGCCGCCACGACGAGCACCGCCACCGCCTGCTTGCCCAGCTGCGCGAGCCCGCCCCCGTAGAAGAGACCCTCCGCGCCGTCCGTCATCGTGGCCGTCGCGAACAGGCCGATCAGGAGTGTGCCGATCACGCCGCCGACCAGGTGGACGCCCACGACGTCGAGAGAGTCGTCGTAGTCGAAGCGGAACTTCCACGCCACGGCGTACGAGCAGACCACGCCCGCCGCCAGACCGACCACCGCGGCGCCGAGCACCCCGACCACCCCGCACGCCGGAGTGATGGCGACGAGACCCGCCACCGCGCCCGATGCCGCGCCGAACGTCGTGGGGTGGCCGTCGCGCTTCTGCTCCACGAAGAGCCAGCCGAGCAGGCCCGTGCACCCGGCGAGCAGGGTGTTCAGGACGGAGGCCGCCGCGAGGCCGTTCGCGCCGAGGGCCGAGCCGCCGTTGAAGCCGAGCCAGCCGAACCAGAGCAGGCCCGCGCCCATCAGGACCATCGGCAGGTTGTGCGGGCGCATCGCGTCCTTCTTGAAGCCGATGCGCGGGCCGATGACCAGGACGAGGGCGAGGCCGGACGCGCCGGAGGCGATCTCGACGACCAGGCCGCCCGCGAAGTCCAGGGCGCCCAGGGACGAGGAGATCCAGCCGTCCGGGCCCCAGACCCAGTGCGCCACGGGAACGTATACGAGCAGCGCCCAGAGCGGCACGAAGACCAGCCAGGCCGCGAACTTCGTGCGGTCCGCGATGGCGCCGCTGATCAGCGCCGTGGTGAGGATCGCGAAGGTCAGCTGGAAGGTGGTGAAGAGGAGGGTGGGGACCGTCCCGGTGAGCGTGCTCGGGCCGATGCCCGCCATGCCGAAGTGGTCGACGCCGCCGATCAGGCCCGCGAACGTGTCGTCGCCGAACGCGAGCGAGTAGCCCGCGAGCAGCCACACCACGGTGACAAGGGCGATCGACACGAAACTCATGAGGAGCATGTTGAGGACGCTCTTCGTGCGGACCATGCCGCCGTAGAAGAGTGCGAGGCCCGGCGTCATCAGGAGGACCAGGGCGGTGGCCGCGAGCAGCCAGGCGGTGTCTCCGGTGTCGGGTCCCCCGGCCGCGGCCAGGGTGGTGGTGAGGGGGGCCGACGAGAACATGGACTGCACGGGGAATCTCTCCTCCGGGTGGGGGCAGAGGGGAAGCGTCACCGCCCAGCATTTCGGAAAGGGCACCCCGCGGTTTCCGCCGTGTTTCGTGTTGCGTGAGGGTTTCGTGGAGCTCACTGACACCGCGTCGGCGCCTCATTGGTGCCCGATCGGTGCCTCGGCGTGCTGCGGCCCTCCGTCGATCAGGGAGAATGGGCGCCATGAGCGTTCGTACCGAGTCATCCGAGCCGTCCGAGGCCCCCCATCGCGCCGGCTTCGCCTGCTTCGTGGGCCGCCCGAATGCGGGCAAGTCCACCCTTACGAATGCTCTGGTCGGCCAGAAGGTGGCGATCACCGCCAACCAGCCGCAGACCACGCGGCACACGGTGCGCGGCATCGTGCACCGGGAGGACGCGCAGCTGATCCTGGTGGACACCCCCGGGCTCCACAAGCCGCGCACGCTGCTCGGTGAGCGGCTCAACGACGTCGTACGGACCACGTGGGCCGAGGTCGACGTCATCGGGTTCTGTCTGCCCGCGAACGAGAAGCTCGGCCCCGGCGACCGGTTCATCGCCAAGGAACTGGCCACGATCAAGAAGACGCCGAAGATCGCGGTCGTGACGAAGACCGACCTCGTCGACAGCAAGACGCTCGCCGAGCAGCTCATCGCCATCGACCAGCTCGGCAAGGAGCTCGGCTTCGAGTGGGCGCAGATCGTGCCGGTGTCGGCCGTCGGCGACAAGCAGGTCCAGCTGCTCGCCGACCTGATCGTCCCGATGCTGCCCGAGAGCCCGCCGCTCTACCCCGAGGGCGACCTCACGGACGAGCCCGAGCAGGTCATGGTCGCCGAGCTGATCCGCGAGGCCGCGCTCGAGGGCGTACGGGACGAGCTGCCGCACTCCATCGCCGTCGTGGTGGAGGAGATGCTGCCGCGCCAGGACCGCCCCGCGGACAAGCCGATGCTCGACATCCACGCGAACGTCTACATCGAGCGGCCCAGCCAGAAGGGCATCATCATCGGCCCGAAGGGCAAGCGGCTCAAGGAGGTCGGGATCAAGTCCCGCCAGCAGATCGAGGCGCTCCTCGGGACGCCGGTCTTCCTGGATCTCCACGTGAAGGTCGCCAAGGACTGGCAGCGCGACCCGAAGCAGCTGCGCAAGCTCGGCTTCTGAGCGCCCCCCAGGTCAGTCCACGCCCCTGATCCGCGTCACCAGCAGCGCCCCCGCAAGGCCCACTCCTGCCGCCACCAGGTAAAGGACGCGGTAGCCGCCCAGGTGCGTCACGATCGGGGCCGCAAGGACGGGGGCGGCCACCTGGGGGAGCGAGTTGGCTATGTTGATGACGCCCATGTCCTTGCCGCGGTCCATGGCCTTGGGGAGTACGTCCGTCATCAGCGCGAAGTCCACCGACGTGAAGACGCCGAAGCCCACCCCGAGCACCGCCGCCGCGACGAGCGCGCCCGGCCACGTCTGCCAGCCGGCCAGCATCGCGGTCGCCAGGGCCATCAGGACGCCCGACCAGAGCACGAACGGTTTGCGGCGGCCCACGCGGTCCGACCAGACGCCGCCCACGACCACCGTCGCGAGCAGCGTCAGGCCGTTCACCGCCGTGAGGATCAGTACGCCCTCATCGGGGTCGGAGTAGTCCAGGCGGTCGCGCAGGTAGTAGAGGAGATAGAGCAGGACCAGGGCGTTGCTGAGGTTGATCAGGAAGCGGGTCAGCCAGGCCCAGCCGAGGTCCGGGTAGCGGCGCGGGCTCAGCCAGAACGCGGCGGCGAACGACCGCCACGCGAACGGCGGCCTGTCCCGTGGCGCCAGGCGCAGGTCCCGGTGGCGCAGGACGTACGGCAGGACCCCCGCCACCGTGAACACCGCGCAGGCCGCGTACCCCGCCCCCACACCCCCGGCCACCGTCGCCAGGCCCGTCCCCACCACCACGCCCAGGATCTGCGCCGCCCCGAGCCAGCCGCCCACCGCGCCCCGCTGGAGCCGCGGCACCCGGTCGGGCACGGCCGCCGTGACCGCGGCGAACGCGGCGTTCAGGGTGAGCTGGACCAGGCACCAGCCCGCCGCCATCCACCAGACCGACCCCGCGGCCGAGAGCAGCAGGAGCGCCGCAGCGCCGCCCGCCGTACCCGCCACGATCCACGGCGTACGCCGCCCGAAGCGCGACACCGTACGGTCCGAGAGCGCGCCGAAGAGCGGGTTCGACGCGAGCGACACCACCGCCCCCGCGCCCGCCACCCACGCGAGGACCGTCTCCTTCGACGTACCGGCCGGGGCGAGGTCCTCCGCCTGTAGGGCCAGGAGGATCTGCAGCGGGCCGTACCAGCCCACCCAGATCGCGCCGTTGGCGAGCGAGAGCGCGGACGTCCAGCTCCGCCCGACCCGCTCGGTCGGCTCCTTCAGGGCGTCGTCGACCGGCGTCGATGTCATGCCCGCTGGGCCCGCAGCGTCTCGCGCAGCCACGCGTACGACGCCTTGGGGGTGCGCTCGAGGGTGGTGTAGTCGACGTGGACGAGGCCGAAGCGCTGGCGGTAGCCCTCGGCCCACTCGAAGTTGTCCATCAGGGACCAGACGAAGTAGCCGCGCACGTCGACGCCCTGCGCCAACGCCCGGTGCAGTGAACGGAGATGACCGTCGAGGTACTCGATCCGGCGCTGGTCGTCGATGCCCTCGTACGAGCAGCCGTTCTCCGTGATCACCAGCGGCGGCAGGCGGTCGCCGTACCGGTCGCGGAAGCCGGTGAGGAGCTCGGTGAGCGACTCGGGGACCACCGGCCAGCCGAAGTCCGTCACCGGTCTGCCCTCGATCTCCCTGGGCGAGAAGGGGAGTTCGGGCGGGAGGGTGAGACCGGAGAATTCCGTGGCCGTGGGTGTCCCTGCCGTCGTCGCCGGGAGCGGCGCGCCCACCTTCGTCGGCTGGTAGAAGTTGATGCCGTACCAGTCGATCGGCTCCGCGATGACCTTGAGGTCCGCCTCGATGTCGCCGCAGTCCGCCAGCAACTCCCCTATTCCGTCCGGGTATCGGCCAAGGATCAGCGGGTCGGCGAACAGGCGGTTGAGGAGTACGTCGTAGAAGTCCGCCGCCTGTGTGTCCTCGGCCGAGGGTGACGCCGGCCAGGTGGGGCCGTGCGAGTTGGCGATGCCGATGTCGGTCACACCGGCCGCGCGCAGCGCCCGTACGGCGAGTCCGTGGGCCAGGAGCTGGTGGTGGGCCACCGGCAGCGCGTCGAACATGAGCTGTTCGCCCGGCGCGTGCTGGCCGAGCGCGTGACCGAGCAGGGTGTGCTCGGCGGGTTCGTTGAGGGTGATCCACTTCTTGGCCCGGTCGCCGATGCGGTCCGCCACCACGGCCGCGTACTCGGCGAAGCGCTCGGCCGTGTCCCGCCGCAGCCAGCCGCCCTCGTCGGCGAGCGCGAGCGGGGTGTCCCAGTGGAAGAGCGTGGGGACGGGGCTCACCCCCGCCGCGCACAGCTCGTCGACCAGACGGTCGTAGAAGTCGAGGCCCGTGGTGCTCACTTCCCCGGAGCCGCTCGGCAGCACGCGCGGCCACGACACCGAGAAGCGGTACGCGCCCGCCCCCAACTCCCTTATGAGAGCGACGTCTTCGCGGTAGCGGTGGTAGTGGTCGCAGGCGACGGCGGCCGTCGTGCCGTCCTTCACCTTGCCCGGCACCGCGGTGAACGCGTCCCAGACCGAGGGGCCGCGCTCGTCGACGGCGCCCTCGATCTGGTGAGCCGATGTGGACACCCCCCACAGGAAGTCGCGGGGGAACTGAGGTAGTGGATCGCGCGCGTCGCTCGCTGCCATGGGCGCGATCTTCCGTACGGCCGCGTACGGAAGTCAATGGGCGTACCTCAGAAAAGGTGAACAGTTCTCATGTCTTAGAACCTCTCGGGGGCTTCTGAGAGCCTCTCGGGGCCCTCGGAACCTCTCAGGCCCCTTCCTTCAGTACGCGCGTGATCAGCTTCCGCTGTGGATCGGTCAGGCGCGGATCCGCGCAGTACACCGTGTGCCCGTCGACGGTGAGCTGGTAGCTGAAGCCGTCCGGCACTCCTATCGGCGGCGTGCTCCGCGCGTCGGCCACGGCCTCCTCGGCCAGGACCTGCCACTCGTGGGCATCGGGCAGCCCCGAGGTCTCCACCTCGGAGTGCCGCTCGATGCCCGCGAAACCTCCTGTGCGCTTCACCTGGATACGCATGGGTCCTGTCTACTCCACCGGGTGGGCGGACGGTAGCGCCGCCGTCAGTCGGTGGCCGGCACCTTGACCGTGGACCACGCGTCGATGACGGCCTTGAGCTCGTCGCCGTCGCCGTACTTGGCGCGCGCCGCGGCGACCGTCAGCTTCGCGAAGTCCGCGAAGGACGCGTCCTGCGCGAGCTCGCCGCCGGTCAGGACGGCGTACCAGATCTGCCCGGCCCGCTCCCACGCGTTGCCGCCGAGCGTGTCGGCGACCAGGTAGAAGGCGCGGTTGGGGATGCCGGAGTTGATGTGCACGCCGCCGTTGTCGCGGCCCGTGTTGACGTAGTGGTCCATGTCGGCGGGCTGCGGGTCCTTGCCGAGCACGTCGTCGTCGTAGGCCGTGCCGGGGGCCTTCATGGAGCGCAGCGCCTTGCCCGTGACGCGCGGGGCGAGCAGCCCCGCGCCGATCAGCCAGTCGGCGTCGGCGGCGGTCTGGCCGAGCGTGTACTGCTTGATCAGCGAGCCGAAGACGTCCGACATCGACTCGTTCAGGGCGCCGGGCTGGCCGAAGTACGTGAGGTTGGCCGTGTACTGCGTGACGCCGTGGGTCAGCTCGTGGCCGATGACGTCGACGGGGATGGTGAAGTCGAGGAAGATCTCGCCGTCACCGTCGCCGAACACCATCTGCTCGCCGTTCCAGAAGGCGTTGTTGTAGTCCTCGGAGTAGTGCACGGTCGCGTTCAGCGGCAGGCCGCTGCCGTCGATGGAGTTGCGCTGGTACGTCTTCATGTACAGCTCGAAGGTCGCGCCGAGGCCCGCGTACGCGCGGTTGACGGTCGCGTCCTTGCCGGGCCGCTCGCCCTCACCGCGGACCTTGCGGCCCGGCAGGTCCGTCTTGTGCTTGGCGTCGTACAGCGTGCGGTGCGGCTTGCCCTCCGCCGCTTCCTTGGGCAGCGAGACGGCCGGGGCGCCGATGACCGTGGTCAGACGGCGGTGGGTGCGCTCGATGGAGTCGCGCTCCAGGGTGCGGCGGGCGGGTCCGGCGAGCGCGGGGTCGTCACTCTGGGCCAGAGTGTCGAGCACGTGCGGCGGGATGATCGTGCAGAAGACAGGCTCGAAGCCTGGATTGGCGGTCATGGCGGCAAATGTGGCACTGGGTCATGCCGCTGTCACTACCTGCAACCATGATTAGTGAAATAGAGGTATTGATCACCTCTTACCGGTAACACCGGTCCCGCATACTGATACGGAGCCACGCACACGGTGTGGCTCGGTTAGGCTGCGGAGCATCATGCGTTACGGGCTGCTTCTCCTTAGCTGCCGCGGCGAGGGCCTGTAGTCGAGGCCGACCCCCTCCCCGCGGAGTTCGGTGTTGCTCGCGAAGCGACCGTCGGCCGTCCTTAAGGACACTCCCGAGGAGCCCCCGCATCATGGCGATCAAGCCCAATCTGCAGCGTGCCACTTCCATGCCGATCCACAAGTACGGCCGGTACGACCAGGTCGACATCCCCGACCGCACGTGGCCCGACAACCGGATCACCGTCGCACCCCGCTGGCTCTCCACGGACCTGCGTGACGGCAACCAGGCGCTGATCGACCCGATGTCCCCGGCGCGCAAGCGCGAGATGTTCGACCTCCTGGTCCGCATGGGCTACAAGGAGATCGAGGTCGGCTTCCCCTCGTCGGGCCAGACGGACTTCGATTTCGTACGGTCGATCATCGAGGACGGCGCGATCCCGGACGACGTGACGATCTCCGTACTGACGCAGGCCCGCGAAGAGCTGATCGCGCGCACGGTCGAGTCGCTGATCGGCGCCAAGCGTGCCACCGTCCACCTGTACAACGCGACCGCGCCCGTCTGGCGCGAGGTCGTCTTCCGCGGCTCGAAGGACGCGGTCAAGCAGATCGCCGTCGACGGCACCCGCCTCGTCATGGAGTACGCCGAGAAGCTGCTGGGCCCCGAGACGGTCTTCGGCTACCAGTACAGCCCCGAGATCTTCACGGACACCGAGCTGGACTTCGCCCTGGAGGTCTGCGAGGCCGTCTGCGACGTGTGGCAGCCCGCCGAGGGCCGCGAGATCATCCTCAACCTGCCCGCCACGGTCGAGCGTTCGACGCCCTCCACCCACGCGGACCGCTTCGAGTGGATGTCCCGCAACCTGACCCGGCGCGAGCACGTCTGCCTGTCCGTCCACCCGCACAACGACCGCGGCACCGCCGTCGCCGCCGCCGAGCTGGCCATCATGGCCGGCGCCGACCGCATCGAGGGCTGCCTGTTCGGGCAGGGCGAGCGCACCGGCAACGTCGACCTGGTCACGCTGGGCATGAACCTGTTCTCGCAGGGCGTGGACCCGCAGATCGACTTCTCCGACATCGACGAGCTGCGCCGCACCGCCGAGTACTGCAACCAGATGGAGGTCCACCCGCGCCACCCGTACGCGGGCGACCTCGTCTACACCGCCTTCTCCGGCTCCCACCAGGACGCCATCAAGAAGGGCTTCGAGGCGATGGGCATCCGCGCCGAGCAGCAGGGCAAGACGATCGACGAGATCGAGTGGGCCGTCCCGTACCTGCCCATCGACCCGAAGGACGTCGGACGCTCCTACGAGGCCGTTATCCGCGTCAACTCGCAGTCCGGCAAGGGCGGCATCGCCTACGTCCTGCAGAACGACCACAAGCTGGACCTGCCGCGCCGCATGCAGGTGGAGTTCTCCAAGGCCATCCAGCTGAAGACCGACACCGAGGGCGGCGAGGTCACGCCTGGCGCGATCTGGAGCATCTTCCAGGACGAGTACCTGCCCAACCCCGAGAACCCGTGGGGCCGCATCCAGGTCAAGAACGGCCAGACGACCACGGACAAGGACGGCACCGACACGCTCACCGTCGAGGCGACGGTCGACGGCGCCGACACGGTCCTGACCGGCACCGGAAACGGCCCGATCTCGGCCTTCTTCGACGCGCTGCAGGGCATCGGCATCGACGTACGCCTCCTGGACTACCAGGAGCACACGATGAGTGAAGGAGCCTCCGCGCAGGCCGCGTCGTACATCGAGTGCGCGATCGGCGACAAGGTTCTGTGGGGCATCGGTATCGATGCGAATACGACACGCGCCTCGCTGAAGGCCGCGGTCTCCGCGGTGAACCGCGCGGCCCGCTGACCAGCGCCTCGCGGCTCCACTACGTAGCAGGAAAGCGCCGGACGGGCTCGAATCGGGCCCGTTCGGCGCTTTTGCGTGGGACCGTGTCCAGGTCGTCTACAGGCCATCTCTCGTGCAGGGTGCTGACGCCACATCAACAATGTGGCTAACATCACGCCCAACACGGCAACGTCGCCGGGGCGTTACGGAGGTGCGTGGTGCTGCCAGATCGGGAACGAAACGGCCGGGAATCCCGCATTTTCGCTACGCCCGTTTCACGCGGGCGGGTCCTGCGCAGGCGCGTGATCGGCGTGCATACGGCGTGGACCACCGTCGGGGACGGCGAGTTCTTCTGTCCGGCCTGCGGCGGTGACCGCAACTACCAGCGCCGCACCGGCCGTCGCCGCTTCGTCCTGCTTGGCGTCCCGGTCCTGCCGCGCGGCGCCGCGGGCCCCATCGTCGAGTGCGCCGCCTGCGGCGACCACTACGGCACTGACGTGCTAGACCACCCCACGACCACCCGGCTCTCCGCCATGGTGCGCGACGCCGTGCACACCGTCGTCCTCGCGATCCTCGCCGCGGGCGGCACCTCGTCGCGCACGACGCTGGACGCGGCCGTCGGCGTGCTGCGCGGCGCCGGGTTCGACGACGCCTGCGAGGAGCAGCTCGTCGCGCTCGTCGAGGCGCTCGCCGCGGACACCGGCCGTGCGACCGTGCCGGACTGCGGGCCCGGTCTGGCCATAGAGCTCCACGAGGCGCTCGGCCCACTGGCCCCGCACCTCGCCCCCGCCGGACGTGACGCGCTGCTGCTCCAGGGCGCGCGGATCGCGCTCGCCGACGGCCCGTACACCCCGGCCGAGCGCGAGGTGCTCACCACGGCGGGCGGCGCGCTGACCATCGGCGCAGACGAGGTGACGCGGCTGATGGTGGCGGCGCGGACGACGCACTTCTGACCGTCTCCGGGTCCCCTCACGCCCCCGCTGCGCCGATTGCGGCAGACGTACACTCCTGTCTGGCCAACGGCCATGGGGGCAGCAGCTGATGAGAGGGAACCTGTGAGGCAGCTACGTCTGCTGGGATGCGTCGCGGTCCTGGTCGTCATCACAGCGGGGTGCGGCGGTGAGGCTCCCTCGGCATCTCCCGAAGCTCCCGCCTCCCGCGCGCCGGTCAGTATCGACTTGAACCGCGTCGATTCCTGGTCGAAGAACAAGCCGAACATCCTCGAGGTGGACTTCACCAACCGACAGCGGGCCCGCCAGGACGTGACCGTCGAGCTGCGCATCGGCCTGGGGAAGCACAAGGGACAGGTGCCATCGGCCGCGTACGGCGACGACCGGCAAGAGGACGACAACTGGAAGAAGCTGACGCTCTCCACGCCTCGCGCGGGGCGGATAGGCGGCAAGAAGGACCTGGTGACGAGCGGCTCGTACCGCCTCCCGCTGCGTTCTGGGCAGAGCCGGACGCGGTTCCAGATCACCCCGCCGTTCGGCCCGCGGACCGAGGGCGACCGGCTGCCCGTCGAGGTGGTGTTCAAGGATCACGGCCGCCTCCTCGGACGCGAGTACCTGGGCGTCGAGTTGCAGGCGCTCTCCGGCACCGTGCGTCCCCGACGCAGCGCCGCGCTGAGCAAGGACGGCCGCTGGACGCCGTTCGAAGCCGCGGTCACCAACCAGTCGCAGAGCCCCTACCCGCAGGTCCGGGCCCAGCCCGAGTTCAGTACGTGCCAGAAGAGCGACGACCCTTTCGAGGAGTGTGCCTCCGGCGGCAAGGGCATGACGTCACAGGTGCGTGCTCAGTGGTACGACGGCAAGGCCTGGACGGATGTGCCCAGACAGGAAGCCGATCAGGATGACTTGCTCGTCTTGCCTGTCGGTGCCGTGCCCGCGGACAGCACGAAGAAGGTCAGACTCCGGTTCGCCGCCTCGCCGGAGAGCTTCGAGGACACCGACCGGCTCCAGTTGACCTTCGGTGTGTCCGGCCTCGCCGACGGAGCCAGGAAGCGCTCCGTCCACTACGACGACGCCATCCTCCTCACCCTCCGCTGACGGACAGCCGTGCAGCGAGCCGCCCTTACAGCAGCCCCGCCCCCGCCAGGAACTTCCCCACCCGCTCGACCTCCCCCGAGGACAACGGCACCTGCGGCTCAGCAGTGGCCGCACAAGCAATGACCCCCCGCAGATACAGCGCCGCCTTGAACGCCCCCAGCGCCGACGAACTACCCCCCATCCGCCCGGCACCCCCGACCCGCACCATCCCGAAGAGCCCGCACAACCGCTCCTGCTCGGCCCGGGCCCGCACCCAGTCCCCCTCCCGGCAGTAGCGGTACAGCCGCGCGTACCCCGCCGGATCCACGTTCCCGAGACCCGGCACCACCCCGTCCGCCCCCACGGCCAGCGCCGAGTCCACCGTCGTCTCCGACCCCGTGAGCACGCTGAAGCCCGAGACGTCCGTCCGGCCCCGCGCCCCGAGCACCAGCTCCCGGAAGTTCCCCTCGTCCCCGCTGGAGTCCTTCAACCCGGCGATGGTCCCCTCCGAGGCAAGCTCCAGGACCAGCTCCGCGTCCAGTTTCGAGTGGACCGCCACCGGGAGGTCGTACGCGAAGACCGGCACCGGGGACCCCGCCGCCACCAGACGGAAGTGACGGGCCACCTCCACCGGGTGCGTGCGCGTGTAGAAGGGTGCCGTCACCACCACCCCGTCGGCCCCCGCCCCCGTCACCGCGCGCACGTGGTCGAGGACCCGTGGCGTCGTCATGTCGATCGCCCCTGCCAGGACGGGCAGTTGACCCCCGACGTGCCCCGCCACCGTCTCGATCACGACCCTCCGCTGCCCGTCCGTCAGGTACGCCGCCTCCGACGACGAGCCGAGCACGAACAGACCGTCCACCCCTCCCGACACCAGATGGTCGACCAGCCTCACCAGCGATGACGTGTCCACCTCGCGCTCCGGTGTCAGAGGCGTACAGACAGGCGGGACGACACCGGTCAGCGGGGTGGGCATGGTCATGGAATCTCCCTGGGGCTCGCGTCCGTGGCGGCGGACTGGATCACTAGCTCGTGCGTGGACTGGCCGTCCCGCACGGGGTGGTGGCAGCGGTAGCGGTGCCCGGACCCCTCCGTCGACGCGAAGTCCGGCATGGCGGAGGCGCAGGCCTCGTCCGCCTTCCAGCACCTCGTACGGAACGGGCACCCGCTCGGCGGTCGCGTGGCCGACGGCACCGGGCCGACGAGCGGGATCGGGTCGATGGGGTCGAGGAGGCCAGGTGTCGCGGAGAACAGCGCGCGCGTGTACGGATGGCGCGCCCTGTCCAGGATCTCCTGGGCAGGAGACTCCTCCACGATTCTGCCCAGGTACATCGTGATGACCCGGTCGCTCATGCGCCGCACCGTCTGGATGTCGTGCGACACGAAGACCAGGGCGAGGCCGAGCCGCTCCTTCAGGTCCAGGAGGAGATTGAGGATCTGGGCGCGCACGGAGACGTCGAGCGCGCTCGTCGGCTCGTCCGCCACCACGAGCTCAGGTTCGAGCGCCAGCGCACGCGCGATCGCCACGCGCTGCCGCTGCCCGCCCGAGAGCTGTCCGGGCAGCCCGTCCGCCAGGACCTTGGGGAGGCCCACGAGTGACATCAACTCGCGGACACGATCGTCGCGTTGAGCGGGTGTCCCCAGCCTGTGTACGTCCAAGGGGTCACGGAGTATCTGCCGCACCGTCAGCCTGCGGTTCAGCGCGGTCGACGGGTCCTGGAAGATCATGCCGGTGTTCCTGCCGATCGCGGCCCGGCGCTCGGCTGGCGGCATCGTCCACAGGTCCCGCCCCCGGAAGGACACCGTGCCCGTGGTCGGCCGCTGCACCCCCACGAGTACCTTCGCGAGCGTCGACTTGCCGCACCCCGACTCGCCCACGACGCCCACGGTCTCGCCGGGCGCGATGGTCAGGTCGGCGCCGGTGAGGGCGTACACACGGTCGCGCGAGAACAGCCCGCCCGAGCGTGCCCGGTGCACGACGTGCGCGTCGGAGAGGGTGATCAGATCGTCCGTCGTCATTTGAGGGCCTCGCTTCCCCTGGGCTCCGGCACTCTCGGCGGCTGCCCCGCCGGATGGTGGCACGCGATGGAGTGACGCGCCCCGCCGACGACCTGGACGAGTTCGGGCGCCGTCGTCCGGCAGACCTCGCTCGCCAGCGGGCAACGGTCCGCGAACCTGCAGCCCGCCGGGAAGTCGGCGGGCGAAGGGACGACGCCCTTGATCTGGGTCAGGCGTTCCGCCGCCGATTCGAGCGAGAGCACCGAGCCGAGCAGGCCGCGCGTGTAGTGGTGCGACGGGGCCTCGACGAGGTCCGCCGTCACGCCCGTCTCGACGATCTGGCCCCCGTACATCACCACCACCCGGTCGGTGACGTCCGCGACGAGGGCCAGGTCGTGCGAGACGAGGATCAGGGCGAAGCCCAGCTCCTCGCGCAGGCGGAGGAGGAGTTGGATGACCTGGGCCTGGACGGTGACGTCCAGGGCCGTTGTCGGCTCGTCAGCGACGATCAGCTTCGGGTCGCGGGAGAGCGCCATCGCGATCAGGACGCGCTGGCGCTGACCGCCGGAGAGCTCGTGCGGGTAGCTGCGCAGGGTGCGGTCCGGGTCCAGGCCGACCAGTTCGAGGAGTTCGGTCGATGTGCGGCGCCCACCTCTTCGTACGACCTGTTTGAGCTGGGCGCGGACCGTCATCGCGGGGTTGAGGGAGGACAGGGCGTCCTGGTAGATCATCGCCATGTCGTGGCCGAGCAGCCGTCTGCGCGCCCGCATCGGCATCCCGAGCAACTGCTGCCCGTCGAACGTCACTTCACCGCCGACACGTGCGCCCTTCGGCTCCAGGCCCATCACGGTCAGCGCCGTGAGCGATTTGCCGCAGCCCGACTCGCCCACCAGGCCGAGCACTTCACCCGGCCGTACGTGGAAACTGATGCCGTCGACGATGTCCACCCCGCCGTGCCGGGCGTCGAAGCCGATCGCGAGATCGGAGACGGTCAGGACCGGCGCGCCTTCCGGGAGAGGGCGTGCGCGCGAGCGCAGACGCTGGGCCGCCTCCGTCAGGCCCGGCAGCTCGAGTACCTTGCCGCTGCCAGGTTCCGGCGCTTCGAGATGATCCTCCTTGCGGGCCGCGCCCGGCACGTCCCGGGTCGCGGGCGCCGCCCACGCGTCCGATACGCCCTCGGAGAGGATGTTCAGGGCAAGGACCGTGATCAGCATCAGGAGGCCCGGGAAGACCGTCGCCCACCAGCCGCCGAGCAGCACCATGTTCTTGCCGTCGGCGATGACGCTGCCCCAGGACGGGTCCGGGGGGCGCACGCCCGCGCCGATGAAGGACAGCGAGGCCTCGAAGACGATGGCCTCGGCGACCTGCACCGTACAGAAGACGAGGATCGGCGCGGCGCAGTTGATGGCCACGTGCTTGATGAGGATGTGCGGGGTACGGGCGCCGACGATGCGTTCGGCGACGACATAGTCCTCGCCGTACTGATCCATGACGTTCGCGCGTACGACCCGGGCGATCGGCGGTGTGAACAGGAACGCGATGGCGCAGATCAGTACGACGATGCCGCCCCCGAACACCGCCACGAGGACGGCCGCGAGCGCGATCCCGGGGAACGCCATGACGATGTCCAGGCACCGCATCAGCGTCTCGTCGACCGCCTTGCGCGAGGTCGCCGCGATCGCGCCGAGCACCGCGCCGACGATCAGGGCGAGCAGCGTCGCCCCGAGCCCGATCGCCAGGGACCAGCGTGCCCCGTACATCAGCCGGCTCAGGATGTCCCTGCCGAGGCTGTCCTGGCCCATCCAGTGGTCGCCCGACGGGTGTCCGGTGCCGTCCACCTGCGGCTGCTGGTCGAGAGGGTCGTGCGGGGCGATCAGCGGCGCGAAGAGCGCGACGAGGACGACCACGCCCACGACGCCCACCGCGACGCGGGAGAGGACGGGGAGGCGGCTCAGCGATCGCAGCCGTATGCCGGGCCGTGAGAGCCGCTCGGTCAGAGCCTTGCGCGACATGACCATCAGGCGGTCCCCCTCAGGCGCGGATTGACCAGCAGATGGAGGATGTCGAGGACCAGGTTCACGACCACGAACCCGACGGCCGTCGTGATGACGACCCCCTGTACGACGGCCGGGTCGCCGTTCTTCACGGCGTCGATCATCAGCTTCCCCATGCCGGGCAGCGAGAAGATCGTCTCGATGACGACCGCGCCGCCGAGCAGATAGCCGACGCGCAGGCCGAGCACGGTCAGCGGGTTGATGAGGGCGTTGCGCAGGACGTTGCGCCCGACGACCACGACCGGGGGGAGGCCGCTGCCGATCGCCGTCCGTACGTAGTCCTTGTCGAGCTCCTCGACCACCGCTGTACGGATGATGCGGGTGAGCCCGGCGGCCACGGGCAGGGAGAGCGCGAGGGCCGGGAGCGTCATCGACCTCAGCCAGCCGGTGAAGGAGTCGGCGGGGTTGATGTAGCCGCCGGTCGGGAACCAGCCCGCCTCCACCGCCAGATACTGGATCATGAGCAGCGCCAGCCAGAAGCCGGGCGCCGCCACGCCGGTCAGCGAGATGACGCGGATGAGCTGGTCGGGGAGCCGGTCGCGGTAGATCGCGGCGGTCACGCCGAGCAGCAACGAGATGACCACCGCGATGCCGAGCCCCATGAAGGTCAGCTGGAGGGTGAGCGGCAGCGCGGTGGTGACCTGCTCCACCACCGGCGAGCGGGTGAGCACGCTGATGCCCATGTCGCCCTGGAGCAGATCACCGACGAAGGCGAAGTAGCGCACCGGCAGCGGATCGAGCAGGCCGTTCTCCTCGCGGAACTGGTGCAGTTGCTCCGGGGTCGGATTGGCGCCCTGGAAGAACGCCGACGCCGGATCGATGTCCGAGAACCGCATCACGAGGAAGACGAACAGGACGATGCCGAGGAGCAGGGGGACGAGGAGGGCGAGGCGGCGGGCCAGGATTCTGACGATCGCGGTCACGTCTGGGTGACTCCCAACGACGGTGCTGAGAGGGCTGTTTAGGGGACTACTTGGCCCACTTGGCCTGGAGGAGATTGATACCGGGGTAGGGCTGGGCCTTGATGCCGGTGAGCTTCTTCGGGTCCCAGGCGGTCATCAGCTCGTTGTGGACGACCGGGTAGATCACCGCCTGCTCGGCGACGGTGTCGATGTAGTCCTGGACCATGGCCTTCTTCCTGGCCGCGTCCGGCTCGCGCGTCGCCTGGTCCATGTCCTTGAAGAGCTTCTTGGCCACGGAGTTGTCCGCCCAGCGCGCGTAGCCCATCCACAGGTTCTCGGGGCCGTAGTTGTAGTGCATGATCAGGTCGGGGTCGATGCCGAACTGGTTGGGGTTCGATGCGGCCGCGACGATCTGGTAGTCCTTCTTCTGGTCCATCTTGGTGAAGACGGCGGTGGTCTCCTGCGGATCCAGGGTCGTCTTGACACCGATCGCGTCCCACGAAGCCTTGATGGTCGGCAGACAGTCGACGATCCAACTCACGTTCACCGCCATGAGATTGATCGACAGGTCCTTGACCCCGGCCTCCTTCAGAAGCTTCTTCGCCTTCTCGGGGTCGTACGCGTAGACCGACTTGGCCCGGCGGTAGGCGGGGTTGGACTCGTTGAGGAACGAGGTCGACGCCTTGCCGTGCCCCTTGAGCGCGACCTCGATCATCTTCTCGGTGTCGATGGCGTAGTGCAGTGCCTGCCGCACGCGTACGTCGTCGAAGGGCTTGTGCGCGGTGTTGAACATCAGGAACAGGTTGTTCATCCCCGCCCCGCCCTCGACGCTGAGCCCGTCCTTCTTGAGCTGCTCGATGTTGGCGTACGGGATGTTGTCCGAGATCTCCGAGTCCGCGCTGCCGCCGGAGATCTTCGCGACGCGGGGCGCCGCGTCCACGATGGTCAGCCAGTTCATCTTCTTGAAGGCGGCCTTGCGCGGGCCGTTGTAGTCGCCGAAGGCCTCGAAAGTGGTGTTGGACTTCGGGTGGTGCGAGGACTGCTTGTACGGTCCTGAGCCGATGGCCTTGCCCTTGGTCGCGTCGTCCCAGGCGCCGGGCTTGGAGAAGACGTGCTTCGGCATGATCTTGGCGAGGGAGAGGCGGGCGAGGCCGTCCGGGAACGGGAACTTGAGGGTCAGCTCGACGGAGGTCGCGTCGACCTTCTTGACCCCCTTCAGCCAGCTCTCGAAGAAGCCCTTGGCCAGGGTCTGCGTCTTCGGGTCGAGGATGCGGTCGAAGACGAACACCACATCGTCGGCGGTGACGGGCTTCCCGTCGTGCCACTTGGCGCCGGGCCGCAACGTGAACTTCCAGGTGGTCGCCTTGTCGTCGGCGGGGATCTCCGTGGCGAGCGCGGCATACGGCTCGCGGGTGATGGGATCGGTGTTGAGCAGACCCTCGTAGATGTGCTCGTTGCCGGCCATCGCGAAGGCGGACGCGGTCTGCGTCGGGTCCCAACTGCCGTCGTTCCCATAGCCGATGACGGCGGTGAGAGTGGAGTCGCCGCCCTTGCCGCCGCCCCCTCCGGCGTCGTTCGTGGACTCGGGCCCCGACGAGCAGGCGGAGAGCGTGGTGGTGATGGCGGCGGCTGCGCCAAGGGCGCCGGTGTACTTGAGGAAGGACCGGCGGTCGGGTGCGGGTGCGGGGCCGGGGCCGGTGGGGCCGATGCGGGCCTTCATGCCGCCCACTTGCTCGCTCGCTTGCTCGCTCACTATGTCTCCCTTGAGAGATCCCACGTCCTACGTCATGGTGGCGTGGTGACCATAAGAGCGCCGCGATGGCCGGTCAAGAGATCGCGCACGGATCCGATTTGATGCTGTTCCTAACGATGTTGGTCCGGAGGTGGGACGTGGGATGTCATCCGTGTCTACGATGTGCCGCATGCCTCAGGAGCCAGCCCGCGAACGGCGTGTGGGCAGTCAAGTCCAGCGCTCGGTCATGCAGTTGATCCTCGACAGGCGACTTCGGCCGGGCGCGCTGCTGCCCACCGAGGCCGAGCTGATGGAGGAGCTGGGGGTCAGCAGGAACTCGGTGCGCGAGGCGCTGAAGGCCCTCCAGGCCCTGGACATCGTGGAGATCAGACACGGCTACGGGACGTACGTGGGCCAGGCGTCGCTGACCCCGCTGGCTGACGGTCTGACGTTCCGCGCGCTGGTGCAACTCGGCGACGACACCCATGCCTTGGCGGAGATCCTTCAGGTGCGGGAGGTGCTTGAGGAGGGCCTGGTGCGCCGCGTGGCGGTGCTGCTCACGGATGAGGAGCTGCGCCAACTGGAGTCACTTGTACGGAAGATGGAGGAGTCGGCGGACGGAGGGGCTGCCTTCCCCGAGCTGGACCGCGAGTTCCACGAGACGCTCTACCGTGCGCTGGGCAACGAGCTGGTGCCGCAGCTGCTCGGCGCGTTCTGGAACGTCTTCAACCGGGTGGCGGGTGTACGGGGGTGGGCCCGCGACCCGGCGCCTGACGTGACGGTGCGCAGGCACCGGGACATCGTGACGGCGCTGCGGGCGCGGGACGTGGAGCGGGCTCAGCGTGCGATGGCGGATCACTTCCGGGGGATCGCGGCGCGGTCGCAGCAGGGTGCGAGGGGCGTGGGATGAACGACGAACGCGGGATGAACGACGAACGCGGGATGAGACTGGGTCACTTCTATGACCGGGTTACGTCACTGGGGTTCGGGGGTGACTACAACCCCGAGCAGTGGGGCCCCGAAGTCCACGCGGAGGACCGGGAGCTGATGCGCGAGGCGGGCGTGAACCTCGTGACGCTCGGCATCTTCTCCTGGGCGAAGACGGAGCCCGCTCCCGGAACGTACGACTTCACCTGGCTCGACGGCCACATGGACCGCCTTGCGGAGGCGGGCGTCGCGGTCAGCCTCGCCACGATGACGGCGTCCCCGCCGCCCTGGCTGACCCGCCTGCACCCGGAGACGCTGCCGGTCCTCGAGGACGGCACGCGCCTGTACCCCGGCTCGCGCCAGCACTGGTGCCCGTCGAGCCCGGTCTACCGCCGCCATGCCGTACGCCTCGCGGAACGCCTGGCCACGCGCTACGGCACGCACCCCGCCCTCGCGCTCTGGCACATCGGCAACGAATACGGCTGCCACATCTCACGCCACTGCCACTGCGAGGTGTCGACGGCGGCGTTCCGCACGTGGCTGCGGAAGCGGTACGGGACGGTGGCGGCCCTCAACGACGCATGGTCGACGGACTTCTGGTCGCAGAGGTACGGCACGTTCGAGGAGATCCACACCCCGCGCAAGGCCCCGTCGTTCCGCAACCCGGCCCAGCAGCTGGACTACTGGCGCTTCTCGTCGGACGAACTCCTGGCGTGCTACCTGGCGGAGAAGGAGACCCTGACCCGCATCACGCCAACCGTGCCGGTGACGACGAACTTCGTCCCGATCGCGAAGACGCTGGACCTCTTCGCCTGGGCCCCGCACCTGGACGTGGTGGCGTACGACTCGTACCCGGACCCGCACGACCCGGACTCGCTCCAGCGGACGGCCTTCTCGTACGACGTCATGCGCGGCCTGAAGGGCGGCCGGCCGTGGCTGCTCCTCGAACAGGCCCCGGGCGCGGTGAACTGGCGCGAGCGCAACGGCAGGAAGCCGCCGGGCCGGATGCGCCTGGACAGCTGGCAGGCGGTGGCGCACGGCGCGGACTCGGTGCTGTTCTTCCAGTGGCGGCAGTCGCGCGGGGGAGCGGAGAAGTTCCACTCGGCGATGGTGCCGCACGGGGGCCGGGAGACGCGGATCTTCCGGGAGGTGCGGGAACTGGGCGCGGAACTGGCCCGCCACCCCGAGCTGTTGGGCTCCCGCTCCGAGCGTGCGGACGCGGCGCTGCTCCTGGACTGGCCGAGCTGGTGGGCCCTGGAACTGGACGCGCACCCCAGCAAGGACATCACGCTCCTCGAAGCGGCCCTGGCCCACCACAAGCCGCTGTACGACGCGTCGGTGGCGTGCGATGTGGTCCCGGTGGACGGCGACTTGACCGAGTACCGCTTGCTCCTGATCCCCAATCTTTACTCGGTCACGAAGGAAACCGCGGAACGAATCAGCGCGTACGTACGGGGTGGCGGCACGGTGGTCATGTCCTACTTCTCCGGAATCACGGACGAACACGACCGAGTCCACCTGGGCGGCTACCCGGCCCCGTTCCGCGAGCTCCTGGGCCTCCGGGTGGAGGAGTTCGACCCCCGCCCGGACGGCACCTGGTCGGAGGAGATCCACCTGGAGGGCGCGGAGGCGATCACCACGTTCACCGACGGCTCCCCGGCGGTGACCCGCCACGCCTACGGCGAGGGCACGGCCTGGTACCTGGGCACGCGCCCGCCCCCCAAGGAGATGCGGGAACTCCTGGACAGGGTGCGAACGGAGTGCGGCGTGACCCCGGTCCTGCCGGACCTCCCGGAAGGGGTGCAGGCGCGGACGCGGGTGACGGGGGCGGGGGAGCGGATCCATATCGTCCTGGACGAGCGGGACCTGAGCATGGACGTACGGAAGGGCGGCGGTACCCGGCTCACGGCTTCCGTGCCCGGAAGCGCAGCCCCCCGCTCTCCGGATGCCGGTCCACGACCGGGTCCTTGAAGCCGGCGGCGGACAGGCGGGACGGGAGTTCGGCAGGGGGCAGGGTGTTCATCGTGTCGCGGAAGTGCAGGAGGCGGAAGCGGAGGTTCGGTTGGCTGTCGCTGCCCGCGAAGACGCCGCCAGGGCGCAGTACGCGGAACGCCTCGGCGAAGATGCGGTCCTGGAGTGCGTCGGTGGGGACGTGATGCAGCATCGTGAAGCAGACCACCGCGGAGTACGTGGCGTCGGGCAGCGGCATGTCGGAGCCGTCCGCGTGCAGGATGCGGGCGCGGTCGCCCCACTCGCGCTCCAGGAGGCGGACCGTGTCGGCGTCGATCTCCAGCGCCGTGAGGCTGGGCACCTGGTCCACCAGTAGGCGCAGGTTGGCGCCGTAACCCGGGCCGATCTCCAGTACCTCGTCGCCGAGTTCGACGTCTTCGAGGGCCCAGGGCAGGATGCGGTCCTTGACCGTCTGAGCCCACTCCGGGGAACTGCACAGCTTGCGATGCGCTCGGTTCATTGGCATACCGACGACGCTAGATCCGGGCCCTCCGTGTCCGCCACGGGCTAGGCTGCCGTTCCATGTCGCAGACCGGACACCCTTACCCGGCGCTGACCGCGATCTTCGTCGGTGACTTCACCATGCCGCGCGGCGTGAAGTTCGCGACGCATCAGCATCCCGTCCATCAACTCGCCTGGTCCGCAAAGGGATTGCTCCGGATCAGGACGGACGACGGATCGTGGTTGCTGCCGCCCTCCCTCGCCCTGTGGATCCCCGCCGGGCTGCCCCACGCGACGGAGGCCGAGGGCGACACGGTGATGCGCAGCCCGTACGTCGACCCGGCATGCTGCCCCGAGTCCGTCACCTGGACGCGGCAGCTGACCGTACTCGCCGCCGGACCCCTCCTGCGCGCCCTGATCGACCACCTGCTCCGCGACGACCTCGCCCTGGACGCGCGATCCCGCGCGGAGCGGGTCCTCCTCGACGTGCTCCACCCCGTCCCTGTCACCAGCATCTCCGTGACGCAACCGAAGGACCCTCGCGCGCGGGAGGTGGCGGAGGCGCTCGTCGCCGACCCGTCCGACGGGCGCCCTCTGGAGGACTGGGGCCGGGCCGTCGGCGCCAGCGCTCGCACCCTCGCCCGGCTCTTCTCCGCCGAGACCGGCCTGGCGTTCGGCCAGTGGCGCGAGCGGCTGCGGATGCAGGCCGCTATGCCGATGCTTGCCACTGGCATGACGACCGAGGCGGTGGCCACGCGGGTCGGCTACGCCTCGGCCAGCTCGTTCGTCGCCGCGTTCCACCGCATCGTGGGGCTGACTCCGCGGCAGTATTTTCCGGTGCGGGAGGGGACGGGGCGGGGCTAGCGTGCGGGCATGCCCATGCCCATGCCTGAACTCCATTTGTTGCGCGCCGATCACGCTCCTGCTCTGCTCGCCTTCGAGCGCGAGAACCGGGAGTACTTCGCGAAGTCCGTCCGTGATCGTGGGGATGCCTACTTTGGCGAGTTCGGTGCGCGGCACGCGGCTCTGCTCGCGGAACAGGCCGCCGGAGCATGCCACTTCCATGTCCTGGTCGACGGGGACGGCGCTGTGCTAGGGCGGGTCAACCTCGTGGATGTCGCGGAGGGTGAAGCCGAGCTCGGATATCGCATCGCCGAGCGCGCGGCGGGCCGTGGCCTCGCCACCGGTGCCGTACGACGGCTGTGCGAGCTGGCCGCCGCCGAATACGGGCTGACCTCGCTGCGGGCCGCGACGGATGTGGAGAACACCGGGTCACGGGCGGTGCTCGAGCGTGCGGGGTTCGCGCTGGTGGGCCAGGGGCGGACAGAGGCGCGGTACTTCCGGGAGCTGTAGGCGGCCTGGGGTGGGACTTCTTTGCGGGCCGACCTCTGAGGCGTGGTCACTGCGCGTTGTGCTGGGGGGATTATTCAGTAGTCGGGGCGTGGGTGTCAGGGGTACCGGGAAGTATGGGCGATAGACATATGCCGTCGGTAATTTGGTGGTTACCTTCCTTCGAGCAGATGGGGGGTGGGGATCCCCGCCAGTGGGTTCCAGGTCGATGGTCTCCTTTCCGGAGCAGAAGAGCCCGTGTGGTGTCGGACCTGCCATGCAGCACCGTGATCCTTATCCGGTGGTGACCGTGGACGCGGACGGCATCGTGGTGGCTCACAACGAGCAGGCCGGTGTACTGCTGGCGCGCGTCGGGGTCGGCGTGGCGTTGGGTGATGTCGCGCCCGCTTGGCTGGTCGAGGCCCATGTGCGGCGTGTCGGTGGTGCGGGGGAAGGCGCGTCGGCGTGGGCGGGTGGCCGGATCGACGGGCGTCGGGTGAAGGCGCTTGCCGGGGCGGGTGTGGATGGGGCGGTGACGTGGTGGTTGGTCGTCGGCGACAGTGTTCCGGACGGCGCGGCGCTGGAGTTGGCGCGCGAGCGGGCCAGAGCCGGGTTGCTGCAGGAGCTCTCTTCCGAGCTGCTCGCCTCACTCAACCTCGAACGCTGTACGGCGGTGACCGTGCAACGGGCGGCGCAGCATCTGGCGGACGCGGCGGTCATCGTCGGAATGGGGGACGGATGCCTTTTCCCTGTGACGGGGTGCGCCATGGGTGGGCCTGTGGTGCAGGAGCGGGTTGTGCTGGATCCAGGGCAACTGCCGGGATTGGCTGAGGCGTTGTCGGGGCTTCCGGCCGTGTCCTCCGACTGGATCGATCCCCATCAGGTGCCGTCCTGGGCCATGCCCGACGGCTTCGTGGACGATGCCGCCGATATCGGTTCGGTGGTCGTGGTGCCGTTGCCCGGTCACGGTGCGCCTGCCGGGTGTCTCGTCCTGCTGCGCCGTCGCGAGGAAGCGACGTTCACCCCCGGCGAGGAGGCCTTCGCCCAGCTCTTCGCCGCACGCGCCGGTGCCGCTCTGTCCGTAGCCCGCAGTCACACCTGCCAGGCGCACATCAACGAAGTGCTGATGCGTGACCTGCTGCCGCCCACCCTCGGCCGGGTGCACGGCATCTGCTTCTCCGGCCGCTACCGTGCCTCGGCGGCGGGCGAACGCACCGGCGGCGACTTCTACGACCTGCACCCCGCTGCCACACCGGAAGCCGAGACCCTCGCGGTGCTGGGTGACGTGTGCGGCAAGGGTCTTGAAGCCGCGGTCACAGCAGGAAAGATTCGCACCGTACTTCAGGCGCTTGTGCCGTTCGCGGCTGACCACACCCGCTTGCTGACCCTCCTCAACAACGCACTCCTGGCCGCGGACCAGACCCCCTTCGTGACACTGGTCCTGGCCACCGCGGTACAGCAGGACGCATGGGTACGGCTGCGCATCACCAGCGCGGGCCATCCCGCCCCGCTCATCGTGCGCACCACCGGCCAGGTCGAGGAGACCCCGACCAGAGGCACACTCATCGGCGCGTTCGCCGACGTCGAGTTCACGACCGCCGAAGTGGCCCTGCGACCGGGTGAGACCTGCCTGCTGTACTCCGACGGGATCACCGAAGCGCGCGGCGGGCCGCTGGGGGACGTGATGTTCAGCGAGGACAGGCTGCGCGCCGTGCTGTCCCAGTGCGCCGGAATGCCGCCCGAGGTGCTCACCGAACGCGTGCAGCTGGTCGCCGCCCAGTGGGTGGGCGAAGGCCGGCACGACGACATGGCCGTTCTGGCGATCGGCGCCCCGTCGCAGCCGCCGCCGAGCGACAACCGTCTGACATCTCTCAAGGAACCAACCCAAGAAGGTGAGCCGCGTGAGCGGTGACAAGAACATCAACTCCTTCGCCGAGCCACGTGATCAGCTGTGGCAAGCGCTCGGCGAGTGCGACGAAACTCAGGCCGTCGCCATCGTGCGTCGGGCGCTCGGCACAGCAGACCGTGCCGCGGGTGAGCGGGTTCTGCTCGAACTGATCGCACCGGCTCAGGAGCGGATCGGTCTGGCCTGGGCGGCCAACGACATCACGGTGGCGCAGGAACACGCTGCCACCGCGATCAGCGAACGGTGCATCGCGGCGGTCGCCGACGCCACCGCCCCTGTTTTTGACGGCACGTTCGTGGGCCGTGTCCTGGTGGCGTGTGTCGACGGCGAGTGGCACGCCCTGCCCGCACGTCTGCTCAGCGAGGTGCTGCGACTGCGCGGCTGGCGCGTCGACTATCTCGGCGCCCAGGTCCCCACCGAGCATCTGGTCGCGCACGTGCACCGCACCCGCGCACAGGCGGTGCTGCTGTCCTCGTCCATCCCGACGCTTCTGCCCGGCGCCCACAACGCGATCGCCTCATGCCAGAGCGTGGGCGTTCCGGTAATCGCCGGAGGAGCCGCGTTCGGTCCGCAGGGCCGCTACGCGCGGTTGATGCAGGCCGAGTGGGCCGGGGACGCACCCGGCGCGGCCACCCTCCTCGGCCGGAACCTGATGGAGCCCGGCGCGGACGCGGCCCGTCTGCCGGACCTGGACCTGCCCCACCTGGGCGACCAGGAGTACACGATGATCCGCCGAAGCAGGCTGCAGCTGATCAAGCAGACCCTCGCCGACGTCGAGGACGGCTTTCCCGAGATGAGCGGGTACAGCGAGTACCAGCGCGAACGCACCGTCGAGGACATCGACTTCATCGTCAGCTACCTCGCCACGGCCGTCTACGTCGACGACCCGGCCCTGTTCACCCGGTTCATCACATGGACGGCGGACATCCTGGCGGCCCGTGGGGTTCCGCCGCGATGCCTGCTCCCCGCGCTCGACTCGCTCCTGGACCAGCTCAAGGACTTCCCCCGCGTGGTCGGCATCCTCACCGCCGCCCGCGATCTCCTCTCGTAGGAGTCGAACAGGCCACAGCTCAAGAGTTCAGGCTGCGTACGCTGCGGTGAACCTCTCGGCGTGTTCCCAGAGTTCGCCCTCGCGCCGAGGGTCGTAGGACTCCTCGGACGATCGGGCCGTACGGGCGCGGTCCACGTAGGACCCGGTCGGCGCCTCGGTCGTGCCGAGTACGACGTCGGCGAGGTAGCGCCCGGCGGCCTCGCGGCCGGTCGCGAACGGGGTGAGGGCCATGACCGGCAGGATGCGGCGCATCGCGAACCGGGAGACGGGTCCCGCGTTCCGGGCGAGACCGGTGCCGGGGACGAACCCCGGGTTGTAGGCGACGGCGTCGATCCCGGCGGGCAGTCGGCGCGCGTACTCGTGCACCAGGTAGATCGTGGCCAGCTTGCTCGTGGAGTACGCGGTACGGCCGCCGGTCGCGGTGCCCGGCTTGGGGAAGGCGCCCGGACGGGCGAGGACGTCCGGGGACTTCCACACCGGTCCCGGCACCATGCCCATGTTGTGCTTGAAGTCGCCGAAGTGGGTGTCGCTCGCGGTGATCACGATCCGGGCGGGAGCCACGAACCGGTCCTGGAGCAGGCGGACGAAGAGGTGGTTGGCGAGCACGTTGATCGCGAAGGTCGACTCGAACCCGTCGGGCCCCTCGGTCAGCGCGTTCGTGTACTGCATGCCCGCGTTGCCCACGAAGCCGCGCAGCGGCGGCAGGTCACCGCGGTCAAGGCGGTCGCCGATCTCGGCGGCAGCCGACCGGACGCTGCTCAGCGAGCCGAGGTCCGCCGAGACGTGCGAGACCGTGTGCCCGCCCGCGCTCAGCTCCTCGGCCAGGCGCGCGCCCGAGTCTGCGCGGGTGACGAGGAGGAGGTGCACGTGGGGCGACCGGCGCAGGATGTGCTCTGCGGCGACCCGGCCGATGCCGCGGCTCGCGCCTGTCATCACGACAGTGTGCTGTTGCATGGGGGCTCCAATGTTCGGGTCGGTCTGCCGGTGTGCGCCCGGCTGCGTCCGTCTTGGCGCATCACCACATTCGCCGCTCGCCCCGCCGCCAACCAGTGCCGTCCCCGTCACTAGGACTGGCAGTACCCAGGCTCATCCGGTGCCGAGCGGCGACAATGGATCCATGGCTGCCTCCCGCCCCACCTTCGGCGCACTCCTGCGCGCCTGGCGCGACCGCCTCTCTCCCGCCGACGCGGGCCTCGCCGCGACGGCCGGCCGCCGAGCCCCGGGACTGCGCCGCGAGGAGCTCGCGCAGCTGGCCGGGCTCTCGGTCGACTACGTCCTGCGCCTTGAGCAGTCACGCGCGAAGAATCCCTCGGCCCAGGTCGTCGGCGCCCTCTCCCGGGCCCTTCAGCTCTCCCGGCCCGAGCGCGACCAGCTCTATCGGAGCGCCGGGCTCCTGCCGCCGCAGGACGGCACGGTCAGCACCCATGTGCCCCCGGGCATCCAGCGCCTCGCCGCGCGCCTGGGCGACGTCCCGATCGGCGTGTTCACCGCTGACTGGTCCCTGGTGTGGTGGAACTCCATGTGGAGCGCACTGCACGGCGACCCCTCCGTGCTCCCGCCCGCCGAGCGCAACCTCGCGCGCGCCCTCTTCGGCAACGGCGCCGCGCGTGCCTCGCTGCTTCCCATC
The DNA here is from genome assembly GCF_053606205.1 of Streptomyces sp. NPDC055239. Lineage (NCBI taxonomy): Bacteria > Bacillati > Actinomycetota > Actinomycetes > Kitasatosporales > Streptomycetaceae > Streptomyces > Streptomyces sp. NPDC055239. The sequence goes on from NZ_JBSGRD010000002.1 coordinate 603,979, forward strand.
CAGTCCGAGCGCGGGCAGGACGCCTTCGAGGCGTCGATCGCCGCCGACCTCAAGGACGCCGCGTCCCGCTATCCCGCTGACGCTCGGCTCGACCGTCTCGTACAGGAACTGCGGGCAGGATCCGACGCCTTCGCCCGTCACTGGGCCACGCAGACGGCTGCCGCGCAGCACACCAGCGAACGCAAGACGATCCGGCATCCGGAGATCGGCGACATCCTGCTCGACTGCGACGTCCTGATCGTCCCGGGCGCGGACCTGCGCATGGTCACTTACACGGCGGCGTCCGGCAGCAGCGACGAGGGCAAGCTGGACCTCTTGCGTGTCACAGGGGGCCGTACCGCTACCGCACGCCCTTGACGCCGGGCGCCCGGACGCCCGCCACAAACGCGGACCAGGGCTTGGCGCCCAGCAGCAGGACGGGGCCCTCGGGGTTCTTGCTGTCCCGTACCGGGACGATGCCGGGGACTCCGTCGGCTATCTCGACGCAGTTGTCGCTGTCGCCACTGCTGTACGTGCTTTTGCGCCAGCGGGCGGCGCCCACGAAGTCGTGTGCGACCTCAAGGCAGTTGCCGCCGTCACCATTGCTGTAGGTGCTCTTGCGCCAGCAGGCATTGCTCAGGTCGTACTCGTACATCTTCTGTAGTCCCCAGCCGCCGACTCGATCAGGGCGAGGGACGCCTCCGGCGGCAATACGGCGACCCCAAGCAGATCGTAAGTCGCCTTGGCGCGCTTGACCACGGCTGGCTCGTCGATGAGGTTTCCCGAAAACCCCGTTTCTGTATAGAGCGTCGGCGGAGCATCATCGAACTCCATGAGCTTCATCGGCCCATGCATGGAGGCGTACGCTCCCACCTCGTACGGGACTACCAACGCCAGGACGTGTCGGTCTCGCGCAAGCTGAGCGATACGGTCCAGCTGATCAGCCATGACTGAGTTGCCGCCCACCGGGACGCGCAGTACGCACTCGTGCATGATCGCCCAATACACAGGCCTTGCAGCGTCCTTGAGGATGTGCCCGCGCTCAAGCCGCGCTGCGACCGTGTCCTCGATGAACTCCTCCGTCGCAAACGGGTGGCTCGCCAGAGTGAGTGCGCGGGCATACGGGGCTGTCTGCAGCAGGCCCGGCACAACCGTCGGCTCGAACTCGCGGATCTCTGTAGCCAGCCGCTCCAACTCCACGACCGCCGCGAAGTAATCCGCGTACCGCTTGTCATCGATCAGCTTGCGGCACATCCGCTCGAAAAAGCCCCCGGTTTGTAGCGTCTCATCAATCCGCTGCGCGACATCCAACTGCGGCTTCCGAATTGCCTGTTCGAATTGGCCGATGTATCCACCGGAAACAAATACCTGTACCCCCAGTGCCGACTGGGTGAAACCGGCATCCTCTCGGCGTCTCTTCAGCTCCGCCCCGAAGAACTCCCACGCCGCCTGACGTGAACCATTGGCCATGGCCAACCACCCTCCGCTGCGTCGCAGTTGTAGAGCGCAGACTGCTGCCGAGTGTAGGTCGGACCGGCCACCATCGAGACACGAAGCGTGAAATCCGATGGGAAAGGGGATCCACGTCATGGCTGAAAGCAAGGTGCACTCGGCGCTATGCGCCGAAGAAGCGGAGGAGACCGTGAAGGAATTGCGTGCCGCACTCGCGGGGGCCGGAATTATTCTTCCGTCATTGCGGATCGACCCCACATCCTGGGCCCGCGAAGCCCCCTGTCCGCGCGTCGAATTGGGCGGGTGTTCCGTCGATACGGCACTGCGCCTCACCGTCGCCCTGCCACGCGCCGCCCGCGTCGAGGGCGAGGAGCGCCGGTGAACCTGCAACTCCCCATCGGCATGTACGCCGTGGACACCCGTACCGGTCAGGTCGGCAGGATCATGGGCCACGAAGGGCCCTACGTCCAGCTCCGCCCCTTCGGCGGTGGGAGGGAGTGGGACTGTGAGCCGGATTCGCTCCGGACCGCCACCGATTCCGAGCGGATCAGCGCCGCCACCGCCTACGCGAACGCACGAAGTCGGGGGGAAGTCCCGTGACGTAAGGCGTGACGTAAGGTGCGGGCGCATGGCCATATGGAAGTGGAGCAAGCCGAGGGTCGAGTCGAAGTATCCGACGCCGCTCACCATGCACCAGCTCTGGATGGTGTCGCTCGGCGCCCCGGTGAGCCGGGACAAGGACGCGTCCCGGACGACCCTGTACCCGTTCACCCGCATCGACGACGGCAAGGCCGAGAAGTGGCTCGCCGATCAGTGGGAGATCACCGCGCCCGAGCAACTGCTCGGGCGCCTGAGCGGGCTCGCGAGCACCGGCTACCGCTCCATGGCCCAGCGGCGCCTCGGCGTCGCACCGCTGGCCTGGGACATCGGGCTCTACGTGGACATCTCACGGCGCGGCTTCGCCTGCGGGATGCTGAGCGAGGCCGACACCTGGGCGCGGCTCAAGAACGTCGTGCCGACGGTGGCAGGGACGTACTCCTCCTGGAAGGAGTACGCCGACCACTACCTCCTCGGCAGGCAGGTCTGGCGGGACAGCCTCGGTGGCACGGAGGACGAGAGTTTCCCCGCGCCCCAGGCCGCCTCCGACGCCCATTTGAGGGCCCTCCTCGACCCGGCGAACCGGACGAGCCCGTGGAACCTTGCCCCCTGGGAAGCGATCAGCCACCCCGACCGGGCCCGCCCCGCGCGCTAGGGGCCGGGCCCACTCGCTAGTGCTGCTGCGGCTTCTGCGGAGTCGCCTCGCTCGGGCGCACGATGACGTACCCCTCGCCCCGCAGCATCAGCTGCACCGCCTCGCCGGAACCGCCCCTGATCATGGAGCCGACGGACTGCGAGCGGTGCAGCGTGGTGTCCAGGTTCGCGGTCCAGCCGACCACCGCGTCCGTGTCGACGTACACCGGCTGCTGGGGCGAGACCGGGATCACCAGGGGGCTGCCGTCGCAGACGAGGCCGAGCTGCCCGGCGCCCGTGAAGACGCTGTTGAAGAGCCCGCCGCCCGTGATGCCCGCGCCCTTCACCGTCTTGATCTCGTACGAGAGCGTCGCGTCGAAACACAGGACGTTGCGGCCGTTGACCGTGAGGACGTCGCCCGGCTCTATGTCGACGATGAAGCAGTTCTGCGCCTCGTTCGCGAACCAGGCCTCCCCCTGGCCGCGCACCGCCATGAGCGGCAGGCCCTCGCCGGTCATCGCCCGCTTGAGCATGCCGCCCACGCCCTGGCCCTTGCGCTCGAACTTCAGGTCACCGCGGTAGGCGATCATCGCGCCCTGCCGCGCGTGCATCTCGCCGTTGACCGCGTACTTGATGGACTTGGCGTTCTGCAGCGTCATCCCGGGGGCGACGGACTGCTGCGCCATGTGCTCGCTGGAGAACAGATCACTCTTCATGCGGGCATTTTGTCAGGTCTGAGTCAGACGGACAGGGGTTGGAGCCACCCGGCCACGGCCGTCGGCCCCACCCCGGCCACGGCTGTCGGTCCCGTACGCGAGAATGAACCCATGAGTCTGTTCCGTGATGACGGCGTCGTGCTGCGCACCCAGAAGCTGGGTGAGGCGGACCGCATCATCACGCTGCTCACCCGCGGCCACGGCCGGGTGCGTGCCGTCGCCCGCGGCGTGCGGCGCACCAAGTCCAAGTTCGGGGCACGGCTCGAACCCTTCTCCCACGTCGACGTGCAGTTCTTCTCGCGCGGCAGCGAACTCATCGGCAGGGGACTGCCTTTGTGCACACAGAGTGAGACCATCGCTCCGTACGGTGGCGGAATCGTGACCGACTACGCGCGCTACACCGCGGGCACGGCCATGCTGGAGACCGCCGAGCGCTTCACGGACCACGAGGGCGAGCCCGCCGTGCAGCAGTACCTACTGCTGGTGGGCGGCCTGCGGACCCTCGCCAACGGCGAGCACGAGCCGCACCTCATCCTCGACGCGTTCCTTCTCCGCTCCCTCGCCGTGAACGGCTACGCGCCCAGCTTCAGCTCCTGCGCGAAGTGCGGAATGCCCGGTCCGAACCGGTTCTTCTCCGTGGCCGCCGGTGGCTCCGTCTGCGTCGACTGCCGGGTGCCCGGCAGCGTCGTACCCTCGTTGGAAGCCCTCGGCCTGCTCGGCGCGCTGCTCACCGGAGACTGGGAGACGGCGGACGCGTGCGAGGCACGGCACGTCAGGGAGGGCAGTGGGCTTGTTTCGGCCTATCTGCACTGGCACTTGGAGCGCGGGCTGCGTTCCTTGCGGTACGTAGAGAAGACCACGTGACGACAGGCGTACACGTGATGACAGACGTCACAGAGAACAGCTAGGTAGGAGAGAGCCCCCCATGGCACGACGCGGAATCCTCGGACGGTCCCGCCGTGAGTACAAGGTCCCCGAGCCGCATCCCTCGGGCGCCCGGCCGCCGAAGATCCCCGGCGAGCTGGTGCCGCAGCATGTGGCGTGCGTCATGGACGGCAACGGACGCTGGGCCAAGGATCGGGGGCTGCCGCGCACCGAGGGGCACAAGGTCGGCGAGGGCGTCGTCCTCGACGTGCTCAAGGGCTGCCTGGAGATGGGCGTCAAGAACCTCTCGCTGTACGCCTTCTCGACTGAGAACTGGAAGCGTTCGCCCGACGAGGTGCGCTTCCTCATGAACTTCAATCGCGACGTCATCCGGCGGCGGCGGGACGAGATGAACGAGCTCGGGATCCGGATCCGGTGGGTCGGCCGCATGCCCAAGATGTGGAAGTCCGTCGTCCAGGAGCTCCAGGTCGCCCAGGAGCAGACCGTCGACAACGACGCGATGACTCTGTACTTCTGCGTCAATTACGGCGGCCGTGCCGAGATCGCGGATGCCGCGCAGGCCATCGCGCGTGACGTCGCCGCGGGCAGGCTCGACCCGTCGAAGGTGAACGAGAAGACCTTCGCCAAGTACATGTACTACCCGGACATGCCGGACGTGGACCTGTTCCTGCGCCCCAGCGGTGAGCAGCGCACCTCCAACTACCTGATCTGGCAGTCCAGTTACGCCGAGATGGTCTTCCAGGACGTCCTGTGGCCCGACTTCGACCGGCGTGACCTGTGGCGCGCCTGCCTGGAGTACGCCGGGCGCGACCGCCGGTTCGGCGGGGCGATCCCGAACGAGGAAGAGATCGCGAACAGTTGACGTAGCAGCAAGCAAACGCCCTGTGGGCCCGCACCGGATCCGGTGCGGGCCCACAGGGCGTTCAATACGTCACTTCTGCTTCGCAGCGGCCTCCGCGCACTCCGCGCACGTGCCGAAGATCTCGACCGTGTGCGCCACGTTCGCGTACCCGTGCTCGGAGGCGATCGCCTCCGCCCACTTCTCCACCGCGGGGCCCTCGACCTCGACCGCCTTGCCGCACACCCGGCAGACCAGGTGATGGTGGTGGTCGCCGGTGGAGCAGCGGCGGTAGACCGACTCGCCCTCGTCGGTGCGGAGCACGTCGACCTCGCCGGCGTCGGCGAGGGACTGGAGCGTCCGGTAGACCGTGGTCAGGCCGACCGAATCGCCTTTGTGCTTGAGCATGTCGTGCAGGTCCTGCGCACTGCGGAACTCGTCCACCTCGCCCAGGGCCGCCGCCACCGCGGCGCGCTGCCGGGTGGATCGGCCTCGTACCGGGGGTCCCGCAGCCGTTGTCACAGGTGCCTCCTCAACTGAAAACTCGCACGATCGCCCGCACATCTGTCATATCCCGTCGGGCCATTGTGCCAGTTCGTTCTCAGACGGTGACCTCGTCCGCCGGGCGCCGCGCCTCGGGGACGTCCGCCGTGCAGGTCGCGTCCGCGGCGGTCACGGCCCGTGCCCGGCGCCTGGCCAAGGGGGTCGCGAGCGCCGTCAGGACCACGAAGACGCCGATCGCCATCAGGACGATCGTCGCGCCGGGCGGCACGTCCTGGTAGTACGACGTGACCGTGCCGGAGAGGGTCACGGCGGTGCCGATGACCACCGACAGGATGAACGTCACCTTGAACGAGCGGGTGATCTGCTGGGCCGCGGCGACCGGCACCACCATGAGCGCGCTCACCAGGAGCAGCCCCACGACGCGCATCGCGACGGTCACCGTCACCGCCGCCGTGACCGCGATGAGGAGGTTGAGCGCGCGCACGGGCAGGCCTGTCACCCGCGCGAACTCCTCGTCCTGGCTCACCGCGAACAGCTGCTTGCGCAGGCCGACCGTGACCAGGACCACGAAGGCCGCGAGCAGGCAGATCGCCGTGACGTCGGAGTCCGAGACCGTCGAGAGCGAGCCGAAGAGGTACGAGGAGAGGTTCGCGTTGGAGCCGGTGTCCGAGAGGTTGATCAGCAGGACACCGCCCGCCATACCGCCGTAGAAGAGCATCGCCAGGGCGATGTCGCCGCGCGTCTTGCCGTACGCCCTGATCAGCTCCATCGTCACCGCGCCGACCACGGCGATGAGCGTCGCCATCCACACGGGGCTCGAGTTGAGCAGGAAGCCGAGGCCGACGCCCGTCATGGCGATGTGGCCGATGCCGTCGCCCATCAGGGCCTGGCGGCGCTGGACGAGGTAGATGCCGATGGCGGGGGCCGTGATGCCGACGAGGACGGCGGCGATCAGCGCCCGCTGCATGAATTCGGTCTGGAAGATTTCCATGATCAGGTCAGCAGTCCCGTGCGGATCGGCTCGTCGGCCGAGTGCGGATGTACGTGGTCGTGGCCGGGCAGCGCGTGCTGTCCCGTGGCCTTGGGCGGCGGGCCGTCGTGGGTCACGCAGCCGTCGCGCAGGACGACCGCGCGGTCGATCAGCGGCTCAAGGGCGCCGAGCTCGTGCAGGACGAGCAGGACCGTCGTACCGGCGGCGACCTGCTCGCGCAGGGTCTGGGCGAGGATCTCCTGGCTGGCCAGGTCGACGCCCGCCATCGGCTCGTCCATGATCAGCAGCTCGGGCTCGGAGGCGAGCGCGCGGGCGATGAGCACGCGCTGGTGCTGGCCGCCGGAGAGGGCGCTCACGGAGTCCTTGGCGCGGTCGGCGAGGCCGACGAGCCTGATGGCCCGGTCGACCGCGGCGCGGTCGGCCTTGGTCGTCCAGCCCAGGCTCGCCAGCTTCGTACGCGAGAGGCGTCCTGCCGATACGACCTCGCGGATCGTCGCGGGGACGCCGCTGGCGGCCGTGGTGCGCTGCGGCACGTAGCCGATGCGGGCCCACTGGCGGAAGCGCTTCAGGGGGGTGCCGAAGAGGCTTATGTCGCCGCCGGTGAGCGGGACTTGGCCGATCACGGAGCGGACGGCGGTGGACTTGCCCGAGCCGTTCGCGCCGAGCAGGGCGACGACCTCGCCGCGCTCGACGGTGAGGTCGATGCCGCGCAGCACGGGGCGCGCGCCGAGGGTGGCCGTGGCCGCCCGCACGGATATGACGGGCGGGGTGGGTCCCGCTGCGTCCGTGGCTTCCATGGCGTGTGCCTCCGATGCTGCTAGCCGTACGTTCACTTCGCGCCGAGGGCCTTCTGGAGCGCGGCGAGGTTGGACTCCATGACCCCGATGTAGTCATCGCCCTTGGACTTGCCCGTAATTCCCTCGAGGGGGTCGAGGACGTCCGTCTTGAGGCTCGCGTCGGTGGCGAGCGTCTTGGCTGTCTTGTCGCTGGCGAGGGTCTCGAAGAACACCGTGGAGACCTTGTCCTCCTTGGCGATGTCCTGGAGCTCCTTGATGCGGGCGGGGCTCGGGTCCGACTCGGGGTCGATGCCCGCGATGCTCTCCTGCTCCAGGCCGTAGCGCTCGGCGAGGTAGCCGAAGGCGGAGTGCGTGGTGATGAAGGTCTTGGTCTTGGTGTTCTTCAGGCCGTTCTCGAACTTCGTGTTCAAGCCGTCCAGCTTCCCGACCAGGGCGTCGGTGTTCTTCTTGTACGCCGCCGCGTGGTCCGGATCGGCCTTCTCCAGGGCCTTGCCGACGCCCTTGGCGACCTCGGCGTACTTCACCGGGTCGAGCCAGATGTGCGGGTCGGCGCCCGCTTCGTCCTCGTGGCCGTGCTCTTCCTCGTCGGAGTGCTCTTCGCCCTCGTGGCCGTGGTCGTGGCCGACGCCGGTGCCGTGCTTCTCCAGCTTGGTGAGGGACGCGGCATCCACGGTGTTCTTCACGCCGGACTGGCCGATGGCGTCGTCGACGGCGGGCTGGATGCCCTTGAGGTAGAGGATGACGTCCGATTCGCCGAGGTAGGCGGTCTGCTTCGGGCTGAGCTCCAGGTCGTGCGGCTCGACGCCCGGCTTGGTCAGGGTGTCGACGGAGACGTGGTCGCCGCCTATCTCCTGGGCCAGGTACTGCATGGGATAGAACGACGCCGTCACGTTCAGCTTGCCGTCACCGTTCTTGTCCGCGGCGCTGGAGGACGAGCAGGCGGACAGGGCCGTGAGGCCGAGGACCGTGGCGGATGCGATGGCGGCGGTGGGTATCAGGCGACGTACGTTCATGACACTCATTTTCAACAAATCTGGAAACGATTGTCAACTAGCGGGTCCCCGCGGGCACCGACCCGGAACCGATTTGATTACGGGGGTAAGGCCGCCGGTAACCTGAGTCATTCGCTTCGCCCACCGTCGTAATGAAGAGAGCACCGTGGCCGCCGACAAGATCGACAGCATCGTCAGCCTGAGCAAGCGCCGTGGCTTTGTTTACCCGTGCAGTGAGATCTACGGCGGCCAGCGTGCCGCCTGGGATTACGGGCCCCTCGGCGTCGAGCTCAAGGAGAACCTCAAGCGTCAGTGGTGGCGCTACATGGTCACTTCGCGTGAGGACGTCGTCGGTATCGACTCGTCGGTGATCCTGGCCACGGAGGTCTGGCAGGCCTCGGGTCACGTCGCGACGTTCTCCGACCCGTTGACCGAGTGCCTCTCCTGCCACAAGCGCCACCGCGCCGACCACCTGGAAGAGGCGTACGAGGCCAAGCACGGCCGTCCGCCCGAGAGCCTCGCCGACGTCAACTGCCCGAACTGCGGCACCAAGGGCCAGTTCACCGAGCCCAAGCAGTTCTCCGGCATGCTCTCCACGCACCTCGGCCCCACGCAGGACAGCGGCTCCGTCGCCTACCTGCGCCCCGAGACCGCGCAGGGCATCTTCACCAACTTCGGCCAGGTCCAGCAGACTTCGCGCAAGAAGCCGCCGTTCGGCATCGCGCAGATGGGCAAGTCCTTCCGCAACGAGATCACGCCCGGCAACTTCATCTTCCGGACCCGCGAGTTCGAGCAGATGGAGATGGAGTTCTTCGTCAAGCCGGGCGAGGACGAGACGTGGCAGGAATACTGGATGGAGCAGCGCTGGAACTGGTACACCGGCCTGGGCCTGCGCGAGGAGAACATGCGGTGGTTCGAGCACCCGAAGGAGAAGCTCTCCCACTACTCGAAGCGCACCGCTGACATCGAGTACCGCTTCCGCTTCGGCGGCAGCGAGTGGGGCGAGCTCGAGGGCGTCGCCAACCGCACGGACTACGACCTCACCGCGCACTCCAAGGCCTCGGGCCAGGACCTGTCGTACTTCGACCAGGAGGCCGGCGAGCGCTGGACTCCGTACGTCATCGAGCCCGCGGCCGGTGTCGGCCGCACGATGCTGGCCTTCCTCCTCGACTCCTACATCGAGGACGAGGCGCCCAACGCCAAGGGCAAGCTGGAGAAGCGGACGGTCATGCGCTTCGACCACCGCATCGCCCCGGTGAAGGTCGCGGTGCTCCCGCTCTCCCGCAACCCGGAGCTTTCGCCGAAGGCCAAGGGCCTGGCCACGGCCCTGCGCCAGAACTGGAACATCGACTTCGACGACGCGGGCGCCATCGGCCGCCGCTACCGCCGCCAGGACGAGATCGGCACGCCGTACTGCGTGACGGTCGACTTCGACACCCTGGACGACAACGCGGTCACGGTGCGCGAGCGTGACTCGATGAAGCAGGAGCGGGTCTCCCTCGACCAGATCGAGGGCTACCTCGCATCGCGCCTGGTGGGCTGCTGACGCCTGGCGCTCGGCACTCCGGTGCCCGGCGTTCGTTGAGTGAAGGTTGAAAGAAGCCCCCGGATCCGCATACGGATCCGGGGGCTTCTGTTGCACACTGTTCGCCATGCCTTCGACGACCACCAGCAAGGTCAGCAGATGGGACCAGCACGGGCGCGAGCATGTCGTGCACGTGCAGAAGTCCGGTGTCCAACGGCAGTTGAGCTGCGACACGTGCGGCTGGGAGAAACGCGCCCAGTTCCTGCCGTGGCTCAAGGCGGAGGAGCATCTCGCCGAGGAGCATCAGGCGACGGTGGATCCTTCGGTGCCCTGACCTCGCCGGGCGCCGGGTGCGTCCGCTTCTTTGCCTCCCCGGCCCCCGCCGTCAGCCGAACCGCTTCACGAACCTCCGCTGCCACGGCGTCTCCACCGCCCGCCGCGCATAGTGCTCCCGCACATACGCGACCGCCTCGTCGCCCGGCACTCCGTCCAGTACCGCCATGCACGCGAGCGCCGTCCCCGTACGCCCCTGTCCGCCGGCGCACGCGACCTCGATCCGTTCGGTCTCCGACCGCTCCAACGCCTCGCGCAGGGCGGCGGTCGTCTCCGCGCGGTCGGCGGGCAGTCGGAAGTCGGGCCAGCGCAGCCAACGGGCCTCCCAGGCGACGGCGGGCGGCTCCTTGCCAAGCAGATACAGCGCGAAGGTGGGCGTCGGGCCTTCCGGGAGCGGGTGACGCAGACCCCGGCCGCGGACCAGTCGGCCCGAGGGGAGCCGTAGTACGCCTGATGCCGTGGGGTCCCAACTCGCCGTCGCATTCTCAGTCACGGCACGAGCGTAGTTCGAACGTTCGCTCAGGACTGGGCCGAACGCCGATCAGGGTGTGCCGTATTCGTACGCGGTCCCTGCGGCACGGTCTCCAGTCGTTCCGCCGTCCGCCGTGCCGTCTCCCTCGCCCACCGGCCGCTCGTCAGCGCGCCGAGGATCAGGACCGCGAGGCCGCAGCCCGCGATGATCCACCAGGCGGGGCGGCTCGCCTCCGTGAAGGCGGCCGCGTAGGACGAAGATCCCACCCCGGAGGCCAGGACCGCGCCGATGACCGCGACGCCAAGCGTCTGGCCGATCTGGCGGCTCGTGGAGGCGACGGCGGCGGCAACACCCGCCTGGGAGCGGGGCATTCCGGAGACGGCCGTGTTGGTGATGGGGGCGTTCACGAAGCCGAAGCCGAGGCCGAAGAGGGCGTATCCGAGGAAGAGCGTCCCGTTCGTGGTCTCCGCGTCGAACGCGGCGAACAGGACCCCCGAGACCGTCATCGCGACCCCCGCGATCAGGAGGGGGACGCGCGGGCCCCGGCTGCCGACCAGGCGGCCCGACAGCGGGGCGCAGACCAGCGTCATCGCGGCCATCGGCAGCATCCACACGCCCGCGTGCAGGGCGTTCAGGCCGCGCACGTTCTGGAGGTAGAGCGTGGAGAGGAAGAGGAAGCCGCCGAGCGCGGCGAAGGCGCTGACCGCGATCACCGTCGCCCCGCTGAACGGCGCCGAACGGAAGAAGCGCAGGTCGATGAGGGGGTCGGTGCGGCGCGGCTCGTAGGCGAGGAGTCCGAGGAGAGCAAGCAGCGCCGTGCCCGCGAACACGATGATCAGCGGCGACGTCCAGCCCGCCGTCGGGGCCTCGATGATCGCGTACGTCAGGGCGCCGAGCAGCACGATGATCAGGAGCTGGCCCACGGGGTCGGGGCGGCGCGGCTTGGGGGCGCGGGACTCGGGGACGTACCGGATGGTGAGGAGGAGCGCCGCGAGGCCGACCGGCAGGTTGATCCAGAAGATGGAGCGCCAGCCGACGGAGTCCACCAGGAGACCGCCCACGATCGGGCCCGCCGCCATGGAGATACCGACGACGCCGCCCCAGACGCCGATGGCGCGGGCCCGCTCGCGGGGGTCCGTGAAGGTGTTGGTGATGATCGACATCGCGACCGGGTTGAGCATGGAGCCGCCGACCGCCTGGGCCATGCGGAAGGCCACCAGGGATTCGAGGTTGGGCGCGAGGGAACAGGCGACCGAAGCGACCGTGAAGATCACCAGGCCGACCTTGAAGATCTTCTGGCGCCCCACGCGGTCGGCCGTCGAGCCCGCGAGCATGAGGAGCGCGGCGAGTACGAGGGTGTAGGCGTCGATCGTCCACTGCATGCCCGAGATGCTGGTGTCGAACTCGCGCGCCATCGTGGGCAGGGCGACGTTCAGGACGGTGTTGTCGAGACTGACGATGAGCAGGCTCATGCAGCAGATGGCGAGGACGAGCATGCGTCGGCGGTGCGTCAGCTCTTGCGGGGGCATGTGTTCGACGGTATCCCGGTCGGGCGGGGCGTGCCGCTCCCACAGTTCGCAGAACTCCGGCGAAGCGTTGCGCATCCGCCTGAGCAGCGTCTTCCACACGGGGTCCGCGAGGTGCACGGCCATCCGCGCCCGGAATCTCGTTCCCGGCCCCCCTCCCCCCCTTACGGGACGACCCGCACACCCGCCAGGTGATGCAGGCCGTGGACCAGTCGAAACGGTTCATCAACCCGGCCGAGGGCCCGCGCCTGGGGACGTACGTCCCGGCCGACGCGCGCTCGCAGGCGGCGTGGGCGGTCGCGCGGGCAGCGAACCGGGGTGGTCGCGCGGGCACTCCTGCGGATGAGGGACAATAAGAGGTCTGCCCCAGCACCGAACAGCTCGCCCCGGAGGAACCCGCGCCATGGAGCCTCAGCTTCAGATCGGCCCGCACGCCGTGCGGCCGCCCGTCGTGCTCGCCCCGATGGCGGGCATCACGAACGCGCCGTTCCGGACGCTGTGCCGGGAGTTCAGCGGGGGCAAGGGCCTCTTCGTCAGCGAGATGATCACGACGCGCGCCCTGGTCGAGCGCAACGAGAAGACCATGCAGCTGATCCACTTCGACGAGACCGAGAAGCCGCGGTCCATCCAGCTGTACGGGGTCGACCCCGCGACCGTCGGCAAGGCGGTCCGCATGATCGCCGAGGAGAACCTCGCCGACCACATCGACCTGAACTTCGGCTGCCCCGTCCCCAAGGTCACCCGCAAGGGCGGCGGCTCCGCGCTCCCGTACAAGCGCCCCCTGCTGCGCGCGATCCTCCGTGAGGCCGTCAGCGGCGCCGGGGACCTGCCCGTCACGATGAAGATGCGCAAGGGCATCAACGACGAGCACATCACCTTCCTCGACGCGGGCCGCATCGCCGTCGAGGAGGGCGTCACGGCGATCGCGCTGCACGGCCGCACCGCCGCCCAGCACTACGGCGGCACCGCCGACTGGGACGCCATCGCCCGCCTCAAGGAGCACGTCCCCGAGATCCCGGTCCTGGGCAACGGCGACATCTGGTCCGCCGCCGACGCGCAGCGGATGATGAAGGAGACCGGCTGCGACGGAGTCGTCGTCGGCCGTGGCTGCCTCGGCCGCCCCTGGCTCTTCGGCGACCTGGTGGCCGCCTTCGAGGGCACGGGCGCACCCAAGGCCCCTGACCTGCGCGAGGTCGCTGCCGTCATGCTGCGCCACGCGACGCTCCTCGGCGAGTGGATCGGCGACGAGGCGCGCGGAGTCATCGACTTCCGCAAGCACGTCGCCTGGTACCTGAAGGGCTTCGCTGTCGGCTCCGAGATGCGCAAGCGCCTCGCGATCACCTCGTCCCTCGCCGAACTGGAGGACGGGCTCGGCGAGTTGGACCTCGACCAGGGGTGGCCGACGGGCGCGGACGGGCCGCGCGGCCGTACGTCGGGCAACAACCGCGTGGTCCTGCCGGACGGCTGGCTGAAGGACCCCTACGACTGCGCGGGCATCAGCGAGGACGCGGAGCTGGACACGTCCGGCGGCTGATACGCGCGCCTTTGGGCGCGCGGGGCTGTGACATTTGCGGCTCCGCCGCGTGGGCGCGACCAGCCACATCCGGCCCGCGGACGCATACGTTTTCCGGCGGGAGCGCTACGCCAGTGTGACCGTGACGGGAAGTTCCTTGATCCCGTTCACGAAGTTCGACCGCACCCGCCGCACCTCACCGGCCACGCGGATGTCCGCCAACCTGGGCAGCAGCTCCTCGAACATGATCCGCATCTCCAGGCGGGCCAGGGAGTTGCCGAGGCAGAAGTGCGGGCTGCCCTTGCCGAAGGTGACGTGGTCGATGTTCTCGCGGGTGACGTCGAAGCGGTACGGGTCCGGGAAGACGTCCGCGTCACGGTTGCCGGAGGCGAACCACAGCACGACCTTGTCGCCTTCCTTGATCAGCTTTCCTCCCAGCTCCACGTCACGGGTCGCCGTCCGCCGGAAGTGGTAGACGGGCGAGGCCCAGCGCAGGCACTCCTCGACGCCGCCCGGGATGAGGGCGGGGTCGGCGGTGAGCCTGGCGCGCTCGTCCGGATGGTTGATCAGCGCGAGCATGGAGTGCGAAATGGCGTGCCTGGTCGTCTCGTTGCCCGCGACGACGAGCAGCAGGAAGTAGTTGTCGAAGTCGGTGTCGGAGAGCGGGACTCCGTCCTTCGGCGAGTTGTTGACCAGCGTGCTCACCAGGTCCGTGCCGTCACCGCCGCGCCGCTTGGCGGCCAACTTCCGCCCGTAGTCGAAGACTTCGAGCGCGGCGGGGGAGCGGAAGGGCAGATCGCGGTACCGCTCGCTCTCCGCGCTGTCCAGGAGCACGTCGGCGTAGTCGGGGTCGGTGTTCCCGATGATGCGGTTGCCCCAGTCGATGAGCTGCTGGGTGTCCTCCCCGGGAACGTCGAGCATCCGGGCGAGCACATTGATGGGGAAGTCGGCCGAGACCTCCCGCACGAAGTCGAAGGTCCCCTTGGGGAGCGCGGCGTCGAGCGTACGGGCGGTGAGTCCGCGCAGGAACGTCTCGTACGTCGCCACCGCGCGCGGCGTGAACTGTTTCTGCAGGATGAGACGCATCGCCCGGTGGCGCATGCCGTCGGTCTCCAGGAGGGATCGGCGCAGGGCGATCTGGTCCTCGTCGACCTCTTCGAGGTTCGTGAACCGCATCGAGGTGAAGGTCTCCGGGTCGCGGTCCACCCGCACGATGTCCTCGTGCCGGGTGACCGCCCAGAAGCCGGAGTTGGGCGCGGGCTCGGGCTGCCAGTGGACGGGGTCCTCCCGGCGCAGCACGTCGAACATCCGCCAGGGGAGCGCGCCGTCGGTGAACTTGTCGTTGTCGGAGAGATCGACGTCGGACAGCGCGAGGGGCGCGGGCCCCGTGACCGTACTCATGGACGTACTCCTTCAGAAGGGAGGGGCGGTCAGATGAGGAAGGCGTACTCCGTGAACTCCCACTCGGTGATGTGCTGCTGGAAGCGTTCGATCTCGTTGCGCTTGTACGTGACGAAGGCATCGGTGAACTCCGCGCCCAGGAGCCCGGTCAGTGCCTCGTCGGCCTCCAGGGCGTCGAGCGCGGCGCCGAGCGTGCCGGGGAGGCGGGGCGCGGAGTTCTCCTGGTAGCCGTAGCCCTCCAGGGGCGCGGGCGGGTCCGCCTTGTCGCGGATGCCGAGGAGCAGGGCGGCGACGGTGCCGGCTATGGCGAGATAGGCGTTGGCGGAGGCGTCGCCGAGTCGCAGCTCGAGCCTGGTCCCCGCCCCCCTCTCGGGCGGTATCCGGAGCATGGCGCTGCGGTTGTCGAGGCCCCAGTCGATCAGCCAGGGGGCGAGGGTGTCGGGGCCGAAGCGTTTGTAGGAGTTGACGGTCGGGTTGAGCAGGGCGCTGAGCGCGGGCGCGTGGCGCAGGAGTCCGGCGATGGCGTGCCGGGCGGTCGCGGAGAGGCCGTCGGCGGCTCCCGAGCCCTCGAACACATTGTGTCCTGCGGCATCGACGAGGGAGACGTGCAGATGGAAGCCGGAGCCGCCCAGTCCGTTGAACGGCTTGGCCATGAAGGTCGCGAGCCGCCCCTCCCGGCGGGCGATCTCCTTGACGGCGGCCTTGAAGCGGAAGGCGCGGTCGGCGGCGTCCATGGCGGCGGAGTGGTCGAGGTTGATCTCGAACTGCCCGCCGTCGAACTCGTGGTTGCCCGCGATGACGCCGATGCCGAGGTCTGCGAGCGAGCGCAGGGTGCGCAGGAGATGCCCGTCAGGGTCACCGCGTCGGCCCGCGCTGTATACGTTGCCGGTGGCGCCGCCGTACACGGACCACCCGGAGTGCGATGCGGGGTCGGCCTCGCACAGGAAGTACTCCAGCTCGGGCCCGACGATGGGGGTGACGGCGCCGTCGGCGTACTCGTCGGCGCTCTCAAGTACGCGCCGCAGCAGAGCGCGTGGCGATTCCGGGGCGGGCTCACCGGTCGCGGGATCGAAGGTGTCCCCGAGACACCAGGCGACGCCGGGTTCCCAGGGCAGCGCCTGGAGCGTGGACAGGTCGGGCCGTACGGAGACGTCCGGCAGCCCGGCCTCCAGCCCGCCCGCGACGGGTACGACATCGCCCTGGGGAGTGGTGTGGTAGACGGCGCGGCAGAAGGAGAGTCCGTGGCCGCAGGCGCTCGGCAGATGTCCGACGAGAATGTCCCGGCCGCGGTCGGCGCCTATGAGGTCGGGGTAGATGACGCGGACGATGTCCGTGCCTTGGGCGCGCAGCGCTTCCACTGTCTCTGAGACTGTCGCTTCACTCACCCGGATTCCAGCCTTTCTGCGGGGTGGATCGGGGGTATCGTTTGAGACCAAACGATAGGAATCCGCCGGGCTCCGCGCAAGCCCTCCGGGCGGGTTGGGCGGGAACTGGGCTTGCCCTGCGCAGACTTCGGCGCCGTAGGGGCTCTCCCACCCACCCGCCCGATTGCCCCGCGTCTACCTCTGGACGAACAGGCTTTCCCGCCCACCCGCCCGATCGCCCGCCATCGAGACGTGAGGGGACGTGTCGGGATTTCCGCCCGGAGCACGGTTCGCGGCGCTCCCCCGCCGAAGCAGACACGCGCCCACCGGCGGATGGCGAGGACGGACATCCCGGCGCGGCCCCGCCCCACAACCGAACCCGCACCGCACCCCGTGGCGCCCTGGCTCCCGCAGGCATATCGTACGGACCCAAACGACAAAGAAGGAGCCATCCCATGCCCGGAGTTCAAGGATTCTTCCCGCCCAAGACCGCGACGGGCCGCTCCTCGCTCATCCCGGCCCCGCCCTGGCACTACTCGGGCGACCTGCTCACCGTCGAGTACCGCACCGACCCGGCCAGGGTCCGCGAACTCCTCCCCACCCCGCTCGACCTGGCGGCCGACGACCCCGGCGCCGTAGCCCTCATCTGGGCCGACTGGCAGTCCTGCGGGGACTCCAAGGAGGAGCTGCTCGACCCGGTAAGGGCCCAGTACAAGGAGTGCTTCGCCGTCGTGCGCTGCGGCTACCGCGGCCGTACCTACTCCCGCTGCGTCTACATCTGGGTCGACAAGGACTTCGCCATCGCCCGCGGCAATCACCAGGGCTACCCGAAGAAGCTCGGCTCGATCCACCTGACCCGCCCGCACCCCTTCGGCCCCGCGCCCCGCATCGAGGAGGGCGCCACCTTCGGCGCCACCCTCGCCGCCGCCGACCGCCGCCTCGCCCAGGCCGTGGTGGCCCTGCGCGAACCCTCCGAGACGAACGGCTTCGTCAACGCCCACCCCATGGCCCACCACCGCCAAATCCCCGCCATCGAGGGCAAGGGCCTTGCCCTCGACGAACTCATCGCATCCGGTGCCGCTTCCTTCGAGGGCGGTCAGCCCTGGTCGGGCGAGGCCGAGCTCGACCTCTTCGACGCGCCCACGGAGGAGCTTGCCGCGCTGACGGTCGAGGAGCCGATCGGTGCGTACTACCGCCAGGTGGGCGTGACGTGGAACGGCGGAACGCTGCTGGAGAGCGGCCTGTAGGAGGGAACGCGAGCCCCCCAGCAGCTACTGCCCCCCAGCAGCTACTGCCCCGCAGCCGCCGACCCGATCCCCGCATACGTCTCCGGCCGGGCCCTCCGCAACCACAGCCCCCACACGATCCCCGCCGCCGCGGCGACGAGAATCAGGGACGGCAGGATCCACCGCAGCGGATTGCCGGACGAAACCCCCAGCTGGACGCTGAAGTTGGTCAGGGCGAGCCAGAAGAAGACCGCGAGCGCGACGCCCGACAGGAGTGGGGCGACAAGCCGGTTCCAAAGGGGCTCGCCCAGGTCGTCGTCGCCGCCGTCGTCGCGGCGGCGCGCGAAGTAGGCGACGACAGAGGCCGACGTGGCGAGCAGGAGCAGGATGACGCCGAGGGCGCCGAGGTTGGTCAGCCAGGTGAAGACGTCCATCACAGGGTCGCGCCCGGCGAGCGCGAACACGCCGATGACGGCGAGACTGAGCGCGGTCTGGAGCAGGGAACCCCGGTGCGGAGACCCGTGCCGCGGGTGGATCACCCCGAGCCCGCGCGGCAGCACACCTTCCCGCCCGAGTGAACGGGCGTACCGCGCAACGGCGTTGTGGAACGAGAGCAGCGCGGCAAGCAGGCTGGTGATGAGGAAGAGCTGCGCGAAGTCGGCGAAGGTCGAGCCAAGGCCGCTGCTCCGGCCGCTGAGGAAGAACAGCATCTCAGGACCCTGCTCGGCCGCGACCTTCGTGGCCTGCCCGGTACCGGCGCCGCTGATCATGGCCCACGCCGTGGCCGCGTAGAAGACACCGATGAGCCCGACGGCGATGTACGTC
This sequence comes from Streptomyces sp. NPDC055239, assembly GCF_053606205.1. Lineage (NCBI taxonomy): Bacteria > Bacillati > Actinomycetota > Actinomycetes > Kitasatosporales > Streptomycetaceae > Streptomyces > Streptomyces sp. NPDC055239. Next base: position 622,548 of record NZ_JBSGRD010000002.1, read on the forward strand.
GCCCGTGCCACGGTCCGGCGCGGATCACGGCACTCCTCGCTGTAGAGCGCCGCCGACTCGAAGCCCATGTACGCGGCGAACACGCAGCACAGCGCGACCCCGAGCGAGCCGTCGGTGGCGGCGCCCCAGGTGAGCGGAGTGGCGGAGATGCCCTCGGGCGCTTCGGCGAACTGCCCGATGTCGAAGACGAGCACGGTGCCGAACTCGAGCACGAGCAGCACGGCGAGCACCTTCACGCCCAGGTCCACGCGCCGGTACCCGAGCGCCCCGACGACCACGACGCACGCGAAGACGAGCGCCCACCAGGGGATGTCGACGCCGGTCTTGGAGTCGATGAACTGCGCGGTCGTCGCTCCGAAGAGCCCCGCGATGCCGATCTGCATGGCGTTGTACGCGAGCAGCGCGACGAAGGCGGCGCCGACACCGGCGGTGCGGCCGAGCCCCTGGGCCGTGTACGCGTAGAACGCCCCGGCGCCGGTGATGCGCCGGCTCATCGCCGCGTACCCCGCGCTGAAGAGGGCGAGGACGACGCCGATGAGGAGGTAGAGGAGGGGTATGCCGAGGATCCCCGTGACGCCGAGGGACTGCGGTATGCCACCCGCGGCCACGGTGAGCGGGGCCGATGCCGCGACGACGAAGAAGACGATGCCGGTGACGCCGATACGGCGCTCGGGAGCGGAGGCGGGGGCGGAGGAGAGGGGCGGCGCGGGCGTGGGCGTGCCGGGGTGATCGATGGCCATACCGGGACTCCGGGGAGGAGAGGGGAGGAGAGAGGAGGGCGTATCCACTGGAAACGCGTTATCGTTTGAGCCCGTACGAATTCGAGTGGCGCTGATGGTACGGACGCGTATGCGCCCCGGCAAGAGGTCTTGGCAGACTGTGGCCGTCGGCCGGAACCACAGCGGACGCGCGAGGCGCAGGAACGAGGAGATACGGACGTGACGGGCTACCGCACCATCCGCGAGACCGAGAAGGCGGTCAGGGCCAAGCTCGGCGGCACCCCCGTCAAGTACGAGCAGATGGCCGCCGTATCGAACATCTACCGCGCGGCATCGGCCGTCCGGCAGCACTTCGAGAACTCCGTGCTGCGCGGGGCCGAGCTGACGTGGACGTCGTTCGTGGTCCTCTACGTGGTCTGGATCTGGGGAGAGATGGAGACGCGGTACGTCGCCGAGGAGGCGGGCATCTCCAAGGGCACGCTGACCGGCGTTGCCCGGACACTCGCGGGCCGGGGCCTCCTGGAACGCCGGGGCCACCCGGACGACGGACGGCTCGCGCTGCTGCGGCTCACGGAGGAGGGCGAGCGGCTGATGGAGAAGGTGTTCCCCGCCTTCAACGCGGAGGAGGAGTTCGTCGCCGACGGCTTGACGGACGAGGAGTGCAGGACGCTTGCCGATCTGCTGCGGAAGATCGTGGTGCAGACGGAGGAGAAGGGGGACGAGCGGAGGGTGGAACTCCTGGACGGGGCTGAGCCGGCTCCTCGCCGGAGTGGCAGGCGGGCCAAGGAGTAGGTCTCATCCGGTGCCCGGCCGACCGGCCCCTCCGCGCCTTCCGGGGGCGTGGCTTCGGATGAGGGAGACGGAACGGCCGGGTCAGCCCTCGCCGTCCGCGTCGTAGCGGGCCAGTACGGGACGCCGTGGCGGGTTCCCCGTGCTCGTGGAGTTGTTGAAGATCGCCACTCCCGCCGCGAGGACGGTCCGGGTGCCGGGGATCAGTCGTGTCGTGGCGATGTCGAACGGCTGCTTGAAGTCGTACTTCCGCTCCGGCTTCGGCACCTCGGACGGCTCGGGCAGCCGGCCCGGGTCGCGCAGTTTGCGCACCTTCCCGCCCTCGGTGCGGCGCGTCCGCGAGTCCAGGAGGAGCCCGCCGGTTCCGTCGGGGACGGTCGTGGCGGTCGTCAAGGCCCGGCCGAGATCGGGAGCGCGCACTTTCCTCCACGTAGTGCCGTCACCGGTCAGCACGATGGTCTCGTCGTCGGGCTCCTCGTCCACCTCGCCGTGGTTGAATTCGTGGCGGCCGAGTGCCCAAAGACGGTCGCTCACGGGGTCGTGGACGATGGTGTCGAGTGCGGCGGACGGCGCGGGCGGTACGGGGTCGGGGAAGTGGAACGAAGGGGTGCCGAGCTGCTGCCAGGCGCCGTCCGCCCACCGGGCTGTGGCGGGCTGTGGGTAGCACTCCCCCTGACCACACCCGGTGTCCACCGAACCGGCCACCCAGACGCGGGGGGTGCTGTCCTCGGCGGACGAGGCGGACGAGGCGGACGCGGCAGCGAGGGCGGCGGCACGGAAGGGCAGAGGGGGAACATCCCAGCGTTTCCCGTCCCAGTGCACCACCTTGCCGTAGGGGCTGAGCCAAAGGTGCGCCCCCGAGGCCACACACCAGGCGCCTTCTGTCGCCCTGCCCGACCATTCGCCGCCCGTGGCCGGGGGATCGGGCAGCCGCTGCCACGACCCGCCTTTCCGGTGGAACACGGCGAGTTGTCCGTCCTGCCCCGTGTCCTGCCCCGTGTGCTGTGCGAGCCAGATCTCGCCGGGCGCGCCCGCGGCCAGTGCCCAGGAGGATCGTCGGCCGCCCGCGATCAGCTCGTCGGGCGGCGCGGGCTCGCTCCATCGCTTCCCGTCCCAGTGCTCGAGGAACGGGGTGGAGGATTGCTTCTCCCGCGCCCCCAGCAGCCACACGTCGTCCCGCGACGTGACGGCCAGCGCGAGGTAGGAGGCGCTGTGCTCGGGGGAGAGGTGCGTATAGCGCCAAGCCTCGCCCGTCGATCTGGCCGAAGCGGTGTCGGCGGCGGGCGGGGCCTCGCCAAGCCGGGCGATGTCAGTGGTGGACGGGCTGGGCGAAGGATGACTCTTCCCCGTCCCGCCCGACTTGCCGTCCTTGGCACAACCGGTCAGCACTGAGGCCCCGGCGACAGAGACCCCGGCGAGAGCGACCCCGCCGATGAGCGTGCGCCGGGTGGGCAGGGAAGCGTTCATGCGCAACGACTGTAGTACCGGCCCGCCGGCCAACGGGCCCCAGGGCACGGGGAAGGCGCGAGCACAGCGCAGCACGGCCCACCGGCGCCTCAGTCACTCGCATCACTGTCGCAGGCGCAGGCGAGCGGACGTCCCGCCCGGCCGGGTGTCGGGCGGCAGGACAGAAGATGTACTTGCGAACATCGGGAAGGGGCGGGGTCAGGGAAGAAGGGGCGGGGCCAGGGATAAGGACGCCGCTTGAACCAGCGCCCCGAACAACCCCTGTTGCGCCGCATCCGCCGCGGCGGTGTCCTCCGGGTGCCACTGGATCGCCACGAACCACCCTTCTCCGTCCGGGAGTTCAAGTGCCTCGATGGTTCCGTCGGCCGCCCAGGCGCTGGGGGCGAGCCCCCGCCCGATCACCTCGACGCACTGATGGTGGAAGCAGGAGACGGACACCGACTCCGCGCCGCCCAGCGCACACGCCACCGCGGAGCCCGCGGCGACCCGCACGGAATGCACCACATGCCGATGTGCCCCCGCCCCCGTGCCCGCCCCTGCGCCCGCCCCCGCCCCCTCCGCCCCACCCATGTCCTGCCGAAGCGACCCGCCCAGCGCGACGTTCACCACCTGTAGCCCCCGACAGACCGCGAGGAAGGGCAGGCCGCAGGCCAGGGCGTGCCGGGCGAGGGCGAGGTCGAACGCGTCCTGGGCGTCGTCCACGTCGTACACGGACCCGTGCACTTCAAAGCCGCCCCCGTCCGCCGCGTACCGCCACGGCGCCAAGTCCCCGCCCCCGGGCAGCAGCAGCCCGTCGCAATGAGCCAGCCGCGCCGCCACATCGTCCGGCGGACCCGGCAGCATCATGAACGGCTCACCGCCCGCACGGAACACCGCCTCCGCCAACGCCCGCGCCGTCACCACGGCTTCGTACCGAAGAGCCGAAGTCGACTCCGCATATCGCTGGGGCAAGGCAATGAGGGGGCGCAGACTCACAGTTGGATCCACGTCGTCTTCAGCTCCGTGTACTTCTCCACCGCGTGCACCGACTTGTCCCGCCCGTTCCCCGACTGCTTGTAGCCGCCGAACGGCACGGTCACGTCGCCCTCCTCGTAGCAGTTGACCCACACCGTCCCTGCGCGCAGGCGGCGGGCCACCGTGTGCGCGGTCGACAGGTCCGAGGTCCAGAGACCCGCCGCGAGCCCGTACTCCGTGTCGTTGGCGAGCGTGACCGCATCGTCGAGCGAGCCGAAGGTGAGGACGGAGAGGACCGGGCCGAAGATCTCCTCGCGGGCGAGCGGCATGTCGGGGGTGACCCGGTCGAACACGGTGGGCGCGAAGTAGCTACCGCCGGGGACGACTTCACGCCGTACGCCCCCTGCGCGCAGCCGCGCGCCACTTTCCCCGCCCCGCCGCACGTGCTCCTGGACGGACTCCACGCGTGCGGCGCCCGCAAGGGCGCCCATCTCCGTGGCGGGGTCCAGCGGATCGCCCACCCGCAGGGTCCCGGCCCGTTCGACTACCGCCGCCGTCACCTCCTCCGCCACCGACTCGTGCACGAGGAGCCGCGAGGGCGCCGTGCACATCTCGCCCTGGTTGAAGAAGATGCCCCAGGCCGCGGTGGATGCCGCCGCCGCGAGGTCGGGGGCGTCGGGCAGGATGATGTTGGGGGACTTGCCTCCGAGTTCGAGCCAGACGCGCTTGAGGTTGGAGTCGGCCGCGTAGTGGAGGAACTGGCGGCCCACCGCGGTGGACCCCGTGAAGGCGAGTACGTCCACGTCCGGATGGCGGCCGAGCGCGCGGCCCGCGGTCGGGCCGTCGCCCGCGACGACGTTCAGGGCGCCGGGCGGAAGCCCCGCCTCGTCGGCGATCCTGCCCAGCAACAAGGCGGACAGGGGCGTGAGTTCGGAGGGTTTCAGGACCACCGTGCAGCCTGCCGCGAGTGCCGGGGCCAGCTTCCAGGCCGCGAGCGTCAGGGGGAAGTTCCACGGGACCACCGCGCCGACGACGCCGGACGGCTCGCGGGTGACGAGGGCGAGCGCTTCGGGGTCGGTGTGCGGGGCGGTGTCGGTCAGCTTGTCGGCGAGCTGGCCGTACCAGCGGAAGGTGTTGGCAAGGGCGCGCAGCTCGACGGCGTACGACTCCGTGATCGGCTTGCCGTTCTCCAGGGTGACCGTGAGGGCGAGAGTGGAGCGGTGCTCTTCGATGAGAGCGGCGATCCGAAGCAGGGTCCGGCCCCGGTCTGCGGGGGAGAGGCGCGGCCAGGGACCCGAGTCGAAGGCGCGGCGGGCGGCGGCGACGGCCAGGTCCACCTCCTTCTCGCCCGCGTCCGCGACAAGGGCGAGCGTGCGGCCGTCGCGCGGCGAGACGACGGGGAACGTACTCCCCGAGCCGTCCGCGTCGGCGCCCGCGATGCGGTGCCGGGTGGGGAGCGCGAGCGCTTCCGCCCGGCGTATCCAGTCCTGATGGCCGCTGGTGGACAGGGCGTCGTCCGGCATGGATTCCTCCTGGGGTATTTCGTTTGAGTTCAAACGGTAGCTGAACCGTGCGGTCCGATCGAGGGGTTGACCCCGTCACCCCGCCGCTCCTAATGTTGTTTGGGTTCAAACGAACTGGAGGAAGTCATGGCTCCCCCCAACCCCGCGCACCCGGCGAACCACCCGTACGCGGCGGATCCCTCGCACACGGCGACCGTCGCAGGTGTCCGCGTGGACACCCGGCACTGGATCGGCGGGGAGCGCGTCGCCTCTGCCTCCGGGGTCGCCTCCGCCTCCGCCACCTTCACCGACCACTCGCCCCTCGACGGCACCCCGCTCGCCGAGATCGCCCGCGGTGGCGCGGAAGAAGCGCGGGCAGCCCTCGCCGCCGCCCGCGAGGCCTTTCCCGGGTGGGCCGCCACCCCGCCCGCCGAGCGCGCCCGGCTCCTGCACGCGGTCGCCGACGGAGTCGAGGCCCGCATCGAGGACCTCGCCGCCGTCGAGACCGCCGACAACGGCGCGCTCCTGCGCTCCCACCGCCGCGGCGTCATGCCCCGCGTCGCCCACAACCTCCGCTACTTCGCCGACCGCCTCCTCGGCCTCGCCCACGAGGACTTCGAGACCAGGGGGCACACCAACCACGTGAGCTGGGACCCGGCGGGCCCCGCCGTCCTCATCACGCCGTGGAACGCGCCGCTGATGCTGGCCAGTTGGAAGATCGGGCCCGCGCTCGCCGCCGGGAGCACCGTCGTCCTCAAGCCCGCCGAGTGGACCCCGCTGACCGCCTCGCTCTTCGCGGACATCGCGCACGAGGCGGGGCTTCCGGCCGGGGTCTTCAACGTGGTGCAGGGGTACGGCGCGGAAGTGGGCGAGGCCCTTGTCGCCGACCCTGACGTGCGCCGGATCAGCTTCACCGGGTCCGTGCCCACGGCTCGGCGGATCGCGGCGACCGCGGGCGCGCACCTCGTGCCCTGCAGCTTCGAACTGGGCGGCAAGTCGCCGCTGCTCGTCTTCGCCGACGCGGATCCGGAGCTCGCGGCCGACCTCGCCGTCGAGCAGTTCGACAACGCGGGACAGGTCTGCCTGGCCGCCACCCGCATCCTGGTCGAGGAGTCCGCCCGGGACGCATTCCTCGGGCACGTTCTTGACCGGGTAACGAAGCTGACTCAGGGAGATCCGCGCGACGAGGCCACCGACATAGGGCCCAACATCCATCCCCGGCACGTCGAGCGCGTCGACGGATTCGTACGGCGCGCCCTGGACGCGGGCGCGAAGGCCGTCATCGGCGGCGCCCGCAACACCGAACTCGGCGGCAACTACTACCTCCCCACCCTCCTCACCGACGTCGCCCAGGACTCCGAGATCGTGCAGGAAGAGGTCTTCGGGCCCGTCCTCACCCTCCAGACCTTCCCCGACGGCGACGAGGACGAGGCCGTACGCCTCGCCAACGACACCCGCTTCGGCCTCGCCGCGACCCTCGCCACCGGCGACCGCGAGCGCGCCGCCCGGGTCGGCGCACGGCTCGTCGCCGGCACGGTCTGGGTCAACTGCTTCTTCGTACGCGACCTCTCCGCGCCCTTCGGCGGCTCCCGCGATTCGGGGATCGGGCGCGAGGGCGGCGACTGGTCCTTCGACTTCTACTGCGACCTGAAGAACACCGTGACCGCCTCGAAGGGATGGGTCCGCCATGGGTGAGATCGTCGGGGCGGGGCTCCTCGCCCACGTGCCCACCATCGTGCTGCCCGAAGAGACCCGCAAAGAGCTCAACGAAGGCCGCGAGATCAGCCTCGTACCCGGACTGCGCCGCCTGCGCGAAGAGGTCTTCGAGACCCTCGACCACGACACCGTCGTCGTCCTCGACTCGCACTGGGCCACCACGGTCGAGTTCGTCGTCTCCGCGCATGCACGCCGCGCCGGTCTCTTCACCTCGGAGGAGCTGCCGCGCGGCATGTGCAGGATGCCGTACGACTATCCGGGAGACCCCGAACTGGCAGCCTCGATCACGGAGTTCGCCGACCGGCACGCGACCTGGGTCACCCCGATCGACGACCCGTACCTGCCGGTCCACTACGCCACGATCAACCTCTGGAAGTACCTGGGCGAGGGCCTCCCGGACAAGAAATGGCTCTCGATCGGGGTCTGCCAGACCGGCGACACCGAGGACCACCTGCGCCTCGGCCGCGCGCTCGCCGACGGGATCGCCGCACTGCCCGACCGCAAGGTCATCCTCATCGCGTCCGGCGCGCTCTCGCACACCTTCTGGCCGCTGCGGCAACTGCGCGCCCACGAGTCGAGCGAGCCCTCGCACATCCGCACGCCCGAGGCGAGGGCCGCCGACGAGCAGTGCGTCGAGCGGCTCGAACGCGGCGACCACGCCACGGTCCTGCGCACCATGCCGGAGTTCCTCACCCACAAGCCCGAGGCGCGCTTCGGCCACTACCTCATGATGATCGGTGCTCTCGGAGAAGAGCGGTGCTCCGCACCCGGGCGCGCCTTCAGCGACTACGAGAACTCGGTGGGCACCGGCCAGATGCACCTGTGGTTCGACCGTCCGGCCGAGGGCTGGACCGCCACCCCCGACGCCCCCGATGACCAAGCCGAGAGTGAGGCCTCCCCCGTATGACGACCACCACCGTCGAATACCGCCGCATCCTCCTCGAAGGCGCCGCAGCCCAGGTCGTGCGCGAGGGCGACGAACTGGTCGCGGCCGACGGCCGCCGGGTGAAGGCGACGGAGGCGCACCACCTCCCGCCCTCCCGCCCCTCCAAGGTGATCGCCGTCCACCTCAACCACCGCAGCAGAGTGGAGGAGTTCGGCGTCAGCCTGCCGCCCGCGCCCACCTACTTCCACAAGCCGGTCTCGGCGCTGAACGCGCACGGCGGCGCGGTCGTCCGCCCCGAGGGCTGCAAGTACCTCAACTACGAGGGCGAGATCGGCATCGTCATCGGCCGCACCTGCCGCAACGTCGCCCCCGCCGACGCGGGCGCGTACATCGCGGGCTACACCGTCGCCAACGACTACGGACTGCACGACTTCCGCGACACCGACGCCGGTTCGATGCTCAGGGTCAAGGGCTCCGACACGCTCTGCCCGCTGGGTCCTGGCCTCGTCACGGGGTGGGACTTCCGTTCCAAGTACCTGCGGACGTACGTCAACGGGGACCTTGTGCAGGACGGTTCGACGGACGAGATGGAGTGGGACATGCACTATCTCGTCGCCGACATCGCCCGCACGATCACGCTGGAGCCGGGCGACGTGCTCCTGTCCGGCACCCCCGCCAATTCCCGGCCCGTCCGGCCGGGAGACGTCGTCGAGGTCGAGGCCGAGGGCCTGGGCCGCCTCACGAACCACATCGTCACCGGCCCGACGGCCATCCGCTCCGACGTCGGCGCCCAGCCCACTCAGTCCGAGGAGGTCGTCTCGACGGCCTTCGGAGGCGACTGGGAGTTCCGCGGCCAGCGGGCCCCACGCCGCTGAATCCCCCACACTGCAAAGGGAGTTCACATGCTCAAGGTGACCGTCGACCTGGATGTCTGTCAGAACCACGGCCAGTGCGTCTTCGCCGCCCCCGACGTCTTCGCACTCGACGAGGACGGCCATCTCGTGTACGCCGAATTGCCCGACGAGGCCCTGCGCGCCGACGTGGAGGACGCCGCCGACGTCTGTCCGCTCCAGGCCATCCGGGTCGAGGGCTGACCCGCCGTGGCCTCGGCAGAACCGGCGGGATCTACAGGATCGGCGGGAATCGCCGTCGTCGGCGCGTCGCTCGGCGGGCTGCGGGCGGCCGAACAGCTGCGGGCTGCGGGGTGGGAAGGGGTGATCACGGTGTTCGGTGATGAGCCCCATCTCCCTTACAACCGGCCTCCGTTGTCCAAGGAGGTCCTCGCGGGCGAGGCCTCGGCCACGGTCACGGCGCTGCGTCGGCGCCCCAGTGTCGACGACGTGGAATGGCGGCTCGGCTCGGCGGTCCGGTCCGCCGATCTGTCCGGGCGCACGCTCACCCTGGCCGACGGTTCGGTTCATGGGTACGAGGGCCTAGTGGCCGCTACAGGGGTGCGGCCACGCAGGCTTCCCTTCACCGGGGGTCCGCCACGACATGTCGTACGGACGCTGGAGGACTCGGCGGCGCTGCGTTGTGAACTGGGCTATGGCGTGCGGGTGTTGGTGATCGGATCGGGCTTCATCGGCTGCGAGGTGGCGGCCACGGCCCGCAAGGCGGGGTGCGAGGTGATGGTCGTCGCACCGGAGGCGGAGCCGATGATGCTCGCGTTGGGCGAGGAGCTCGGGCGGGCTCTGCGGCGGCGGCACGAGGCGCGGGGGGTTCGGTTCCGGATGGGGCGGCTCGTCGCGGAACTGGTCGACGGCTACGTGGTGTTGGACGACGGGAGCGAGTACGCGGCCGATGTCGTCGTCGAGGCGGTCGGCTCGATGCCCAATGTGGAATGGCTGAGGGCGAGTGAGGGGGGCGGGGGTGTCGGCCTCGATCTGACGGACGGCATCCTCTGCGACGCGCATCTGCGGATCGGGGGGCTCCCGTACGCGGTGGCCGTGGGGGACGTGGCGCGCTTCCCGAACCCCCGCTACGGGGCGCTCGCGCGGCGGGTCGAGCACTGGTCGATGCCGGGGGACTGCGCACGGCACGGGGCGCGGGTGCTTGTGGCCGGGCTCGGGGGAGGTGAGCACGGCTTGGCGCCGTTCGCGCCGCTGCCGTCGTTCTGGAGCGACCAGTTCGATGTGCGGGTGCAGTCGTTCGGGCTGCCGGGGGTGGGGGAGCGGGTCGAACTGCTTGAGGGGGACGCGGGCTCGCCGGAGGGGGACGTGATTTACGGGTACTACATGGGGGAGCGGATGGTGGGGGTGGTCGCCCTCGGTGGCCCTAAGGCCGTGGGTCTGGCTGGGCGTTATCGGGCGGAGCTGATGGTGTTGCCGGAGGGGGAGAGGGTGCCGTAGGGGCGGGCCCTGCGGGGCTTTCCCCAATCCCGCCCCTTCCCGAAACCATGGGGCTCCGCCCCCTGGACCCCCGAATAGATGGCCTCAAACGCCGGGCGGACTGAATATATCCAGCCCGGCCGAGATCATTCAGCCTGTCCGGCGATTGAGGACGAACTCGGCGAAGCCGGTGATCAAGGGTAACCAAGACCCCGAGTGCCTGGCCCCCGCTACCCCCCAACCGCGCTCAGCAGAGCCAGCGGCGCCGCAGCCGACCGCGACTCCCGTACACACGCATGCGGGTAGGGAACCGGCCCCGGATAGCACTCCCGTCCGTACCCCGCGATCACCTCCGGCAGCCGGTCGCCGCCCCGCGTCGCCGCCGCCACCAGGCCCCGTGCCACGGCCCGCGCCTCGTCATGGAGGCCGTATCGCGCGAGCCCCAGGGTGATGAGGGCGTTGTCGTGCGGCCACACCGAACCCCGGTGGTAGGAGAGCGGGTGGTACGCCGGCTGTCCGGCGGCCAGGGTGCGGACTCCCCAGCCCGAGAAGAAGTCCGGTTCCAGGAGACGGCGGCCCACCGCCTCTCCGTACTCCTTGTCCAGGAGTCCCGACCACAGCAGATGCCCGGCGTCCGATGCGAGCGCGTCGACCTGCTGCCCTTCGCCGTCCAGGGCGAGCGCGGGGAAGCCCTTCCCCGGCATCCAGAAGTCCCGCTGGAAGCGGTCCCGCAGGTCGGCCGCCGCCTGCGTGAGCAGGTCCGCGTACACCGCGTCGTCCCAGACCGTGCGCGCGAGCCACGCCGTACGGCCGAGGGCGTCGTACGCGTATCCCTGCGCGCCCGCCGCCATCACCGGGCCCGTGGCCCGGCTGCCGTCGGCGGAACAGATCGCGCCGGGGGAGTCCTTCCAGTTCTGGTTGGCGAGGCCGCCCTCGTCCGCGCGGTAGACGAGGTAGCCGCGCGAGGTGAGCCCGCCGTGGTCGAGGATCCAGCCGACGGCGGCCCGCGCGTGCGGCTCCAGGCGGCGGGCCAGGGCCGTGTCGCCGGTCTGCTCCGTGTACGCGCCGAGCAGGACGAGGAAGAGCGGGGTCGCGTCGACCGAGCCGTAGTAACGCCCGTAGGGCACCTGCCCGAAGTGCGCGAGCTCCCCGTGCCGCACCTCGTGCACGATCTTGCCGGGCTGGGCGACCGCACCCTCGGTGGCCTCCGTGGCCTGGGCGGCGGCGAGCGCGGGGAGCGTCGCGGCGGCCAGGCGCGGCAGGTAGGGCAGGGCGAAGAGCGAGGTCATGAGGGCGTCGCGGCCAAGGAGCGTCACGAACCAGGGGACTCCCGCCGCAGGGACGCTCAGCGCCTCGCCGTCCGGTCCTGACGCGGGCACCTGGAGTACGGCGAGGTCCGCGAGACCCCGCTCGCACGCCGCGGCCAGCTCCGGCCAGCCGCCGGGGATCTCGATGCCCTTCGCGAAATCGGCTTCCAGGGAGGTGAGCTGAGCGGAGGCCTCCGCCGGTCCCGCCGGTACCTGTGGCGTCGGCGCCTCGTGCGGATGCGCCGCGACACGCAGTGCCACCTCCGCGGTGCCGTGCGCGTCGAGGTCGAGGGTCCAGACGAGTCGTCGCGCTCCGGTCCCCGTCTCTTCGACCGCCTCCGGCGCGGGTTCCGCCGTCACGGTCGTACGGGAACACCACTCACGGCGCCGGTAGGCGAACTCGATGCCCTGGATCGCCTCGCCCTCGTCACCGCCGATGACCTTGCGCGAGCGGACGGCGCCCGACTTCGCGTACGTACGGTGGTCGGACCGCAGCTCGAACTGGTCGGTGAAGTCGGCGTCCACGGTCAGCGCGAGACGTACGGTCGTCGGCACCGGGCGGTTGCACGTGACGCGCAGCGACTCCACGAACGCGCCGTCCGTGACCGCCTGTTCGCGGAAGATCGTGCAGGACGCGGGCTCCTGCCTGCCGCCGCGCGGGACGAGTACGCAGCGCGCGACACCCGCGTCCGCGTCGGCGTCCGACACCGGCGCGAGGATCTCCGGGACGACCCCGTCGACCGTCAGCTGCCAGCGGCTCAGGTGCCGTGCGTCGCGCACGAACAGACCGCCCGGGGCCGTCCCGTCCCGCACCCCGGTGATGTCGCCACCCGGGCCGAGGGCCGCGAACGTACCGCCCCGCACGAGTGGTTGACGCTGATCAGTCATCCCTTAACCCCTCACTCGTCACCGCCGCGCCGGGCCCTTCGGCGGGCCTTCCGTGCGGCTCGTCGTCACGCCCGGCGGGATCGTCGAGCAGCAGATCCAGGGCGAGCGCGGCGCTCCAGCCGAAGCCGCGCGCACCGCAGCCACGCCCCGTGTACGGGTCCACGTACTCCGCGAACCCGGACTCCCCGGCCACATCGAGCAGCGCTCGCCGCAGTCCGTCCGCCCGCGCGCGCTCGCCGTGCAGTCGAAGTCCCCGCTCGAGAAGCCAGTTGGTGTTGAACCACGCGGGTCCGCGCCAGTACCGCCGCGGGTCGAAGGCGCTCGCGGTGAGGTCGTAGCTCGGCACGAGCCGCGCGGGACCGCCGAGGCCGAAGTGCGGTCCGCACACGGTCCGTACGAGGGCGGTGGCGACGCGGCGCGGCAGCGCGGGCAGGATCAGCGGTACGAGGCCGCCGACCCCGCGCTCCGGCACCAGCTCCCCGGCCTCTTCTCCGGAGCGCAGGTCGCGGCAGAGGAAGAGGCCGCCCGCCGGGTCCCACAGCCGCTCCACGAGGGTCCCGGTGAGTGCTTCCGCCCGGGATTCCCGCGCGCCGGACGCGTCGTGCAGACCCAACTCGGCCTCGATGCGAGCAAGTGCGTACTCGGAGGCGATCAGGAGCGCGTTGAACGAGGGGTCCTCGACGGCGAACTCACCCGCGCCGCCGGTGAATTCTCCTGCCGCACCGGTGAATCCGCCCGTCCCGTCGGCGTAACGGCGATCTCGGTAGTCGGCTGCGAGTCGCACATACCTGCCGTAGTCGAGATCGGTCGGCCGGTCCTCCGCTGCGCCGTGGTCCAGATCGGCGCGGCGGTACGCGGCCGGGTCCGCCGGGGTCACCCGGCTCAACGGGGCGTCCCAGCAAGGGCTGTTGTCCATCCCCTGCTCCCAGGGGTGGACGACGGAGGCGAGCCCCGCGCCGCCCACGTCCCTGTGGTGCAGCAGATAGTGGTGCCAGGCGGCGAGCCGCGGGTGGGCGCGGGCCAGGAAGGAGCGGGCGCGGGAGAGACCTGGGTCGGCGCGGTGGACGAGCCAGGCGGCGAGCGCGTGGACCGGCGGCTGCACGATGCCGGAGGTCTGCACGTCGCCGGGGGCCCCGGCCGCGCGCCCTGCCGTCGTGGAGCGCCAGAAGTCGGGGCTGGGAAAGTAGGCGTCCAGGGGGACGGACGGGTTGAACACGATGTGCGGTACGCGGCCGTCGCCCCACTGGGCGAAGAGCAGCGTCTCCAGCTCCAGCTGTGCTCTTAAGGGGGAGAGATGACGCAGGCCGATCGCGATGAACGCGGAGTCCCAGGACCACTGGTGTGGGTAGAGCTGGCGGGAGGGGACCGTCGACGTGCCCGTCCAGTTGGCCCACAGGACCTCGGCGGCACGCTCGCGCAGCGACGTCGGGACACGGCGGGTGGCAGTGATCAGCTGGGCTGTGCCGCCCACGTTCGTGCGGTCCACACAGATCTCCCCGAGGGGTTCGACGCTCTGTCAGTTTGGTCTCGTCCACCATAGAGTTACGTCTACTTAACACGCAAAACTCAATATGTAACGTGGAGTTGATGAGCGCAAGGGGAGAGTGGATGCCGGACGGCGAAGTGCAGGCGGAGACGCGGGTGGCGGTGCGGGCGGAGTCGGATCCGCAAGCGGCGGTGCCTGCGCAAGCGCGGGCAGAAGCGCGGGCGACGGGGGGACGCGTGGGCGGGCAGCATGCCGGAGCCGGTGACCTGCTCCACCTGGTCCGCAGCGGGCGGGCCACCACGCGCGGCGCCCTTCAGCGGGTCACCGGACTCTCCCGGGCCACGGTGGGCCAGCGCCTCGACCGCCTCTTCCGCGCGGGCTGGCTGCGGGAGGGCACCGGAGGCGCCCCCGACAAGGCGGGCTCACCGCTCGGCGGACGCCCGTCCATCCGTCTGGAGTTCGACGATTCCCACGCGGTCGTCCTCGCCGCCGATCTGGAGACCCGGCACGCCCGCACCGCCCTGCTCGGCCTCACCGGCGAGATCATCGCCGAGCAGGCGGGACCTCTGTCGATCGAGGACGGCCCTGAGGCGGTCCTCGCCGAACTGGGCGTCCGCTTCGCCGAGCTCCTTCGCAAGGCCGGCCGCGCCCCCGAGTCGGTCTGCGGCATCGGGCTCGCCGTGCCGGGGCCCGTGGACAGCGAGACGGGCCGCGTCGTCCAGCCGCCGATCATGCCGGGCTGGGACGGCTACGAGATAAGAGGCCGCCTGCGCCGCGCCTTCGCCGAACAGACGGGCGGGCCCGCCGACATCCCGGTCCTTGTCGACAACGACGCGAACCTCATGGCGTACGGCGAACAGCGCGTCTCGTACCCGGAGTGCTCGGCCTTCGCCCTGGTCAAGGTCTCCACCGGCATCGGCGCGGGCGTCGTCGTCGACGGCACGGTCTACCGGGGGATCGACGGCGGCGCGGGGGACATCGGCCACATCAGGGTGCTTGCGGGGGCGGGGGGCTCCAGGGGCGCACAGGACGGTGGTTCGGCCGCCCTGTGCAAGTGCGGTTCCTACGGCTGCCTGGCCGCCGTGGCCAGTGGCCGTGCGGTGGCCCGCCGGCTGAGGGAGGCGGGCGTTCCCGCGGCCTCGGGGGCGGATGTGCGGGCGCTCCTGGAGGCGGGCAACCCCGAGGCGGTGGGTTTCGCGCGGGAGGCGGGGCGGCACGTCGGCGAGGTTCTGGCCACCGTTGTCACGCTCCTGAACCCCGGCGTTCTGATGATCGCCGGAGATCTGGCCGGAACACCGTTCCTCACCGGGGTGCGCGAACTGCTGTATCAGCGGGCCCTGCCCCGCTCGACCGCTCATCTGGAGGTCGTCACCTCGCGCCTCGGTGAGCACGCGGCCCTCGTGGGTGCGGGAACGCTGGTGGTGGAGCACTTGTACGCCCCGAAGCGGGTGGAGGAGCGTCTTGCCGCGCTCGGCGTATGACAGCCGTGTGTCCGTCTCGATCCGGAGTCCGGATGCTGACATCCGGCCGCTTCAAACGGCGTGATTCTCGCCACCCCTGATAGGGGTTGCGCTCAGATGAGCAGATCTAGGGCGACTGCACTTCTGGAAGGGGTGGCACTCAGTGCCACTGCTCGATCATTCATGAGGTGAACTCACATCTGAGTATGGCCCGCTCATGTGAGCAAAACGCCGAGTCTACGGGGGTGGACCGTTCAAGAATTGAACGAATAATGTCGAGTCGGGCTACCGCCGAGTCACTTTCGATCTACTGGCGGACGGGTGGTTACAGCCGCATGACGCGCAAGTGGACGTACCCAGGTGCCTTCGATCTGGGTATGTTCCTCGCCGTCAGGGCAGCCACCGAGTCCTCGAGGAGTCGAGACCCGTGTCGGAAAACAAAGATCCCCACGTAGCGCACGTTGCGCAGAGCGATGCGGCCGTGAAGTTCGTTTACGACTTCACCGAGGGCAACAGGAACCTGAAGGACCTTCTGGGCGGGAAGGGCGCGAACCTCGCCGAGATGACCAACCTCGGGCTGCCCGTCCCTCCGGGCTTCACGATCACCACAGAGGCCTGCAAGACCTACCTCGCCAGTGGCGAGGAGCCGGTCGAGCTGCGCGACGAGGTGAGTGCGCACCTCGACGCCCTCGAGAAGAAGATGGACAAGAAGCTCGGTCAGGCAAATGACCCGCTGCTCGTCTCGGTCCGCTCGGGCGCCAAGTTCTCGATGCCCGGGATGATGGACACCGTCCTGAACATCGGGCTCTCCGACAAGTCGGTGACGGGCCTCGCCAAGCAGTCCGGCGACGACCGTTTCGCGTGGGACTCCTACCGCCGCCTCATCCAGATGTTCGGCAAGACCGTCATGGACGTCGACGGCGAGCTCTTCGAGGACGCCCTGGAGGCGGCCAAGGCGGCGAAGAAGGTCGTGGTCGACACCGACCTCGAGGCCGCCGACCTCAAGAAGCTGGTCACGAAGTTCAAGAAGATCGTCAAGACCGAGGCCGGGCGCGAATTCCCGCAGGACCCGCGCGAGCAGATGGACCTCGCGATCCGCTCGGTCTTCGAGTCGTGGAACACCGACCGCGCCAAGCTCTACCGCCGCCAGGAGCGCATCCCCGGTGACCTGGGCACCGCGGTCAACATCTGCTCGATGGTCTTCGGCAACCTCGGCCCGGACTCCGGCACGGGCGTCGCGTTCACCCGCGACCCGGCCAGCGGCCACCAGGGCGTGTACGGCGACTACCTGCAGAACGCGCAGGGCGAGGACGTGGTGGCGGGCATCCGCAACACCGTCCCGCTCGCGGATCTCGAGCAGATCGACAAGAAGTCGTACGACCAGCTCATGCAGATCATGGAGACCCTCGAGACGCACTACAAGGACCTGTGCGACATCGAGTTCACGATCGAGCGCGGTCAGCTGTGGATGCTGCAGACCCGTGTCGGCAAGCGCACCGCCGGTGCCGCCTTCCGCATCGCGACGCAGCTCGTCGACCAGGGCCTGATCGACGAGGCCGAGGCGCTGCAGCGCGTCAACGGCGCTCAGCTCGCGCAGCTCATGTTTCCCCGCTTCGACGCGGAGGGGACCGAGGGCGGGAAGGTGACGCAGCTCGGCCGGGGCATCGCCGCGTCACCCGGTGCCGCGGTCGGCAAGGCGGTCTTCGACTCGTACACGGCCATCAAGTGGTCGCGTTCGGGCGAGAAGGTCATCCTCATCCGCCGCGAGACCAACCCCGACGACCTCGACGGCATGATCGCCGCCGAGGGCATCCTCACCTCGCGCGGCGGCAAGACCTCGCACGCCGCCGTCGTCGCCCGCGGCATGGGCAAGACGTGCGTCTGCGGTGCCGAGGAGATCGAGGTCGACACCAAGCGGCGGCGCCTGACCGCCGCCAACGGTGCGATCGTCGAGGAGGGCGACGTCGTCTCCATCGACGGCTCGACGGGCAAGGTGTACCTGGGCGAGGTGCCCGTGGTCCCCTCGCCGGTCGTCGAGTACTTCGAGGGCCGGATGCACGCGGGTGCCGACGACGCGGACGAGCTGGTCGGCGCCGTGCACCGGATCATGGCGTACGCGGACCGAGTACGCCGCCTGCGTGTCCGTGCCAACGCGGACAACGCCGAGGACGCGCTGCGTGCCCGCCGCTTCGGCGCCCAGGGCATCGGCCTGTGCCGCACCGAGCACATGTTCCTCGGTGAGCGCCGCGAGATGGTCGAGCGGCTGATCCTCGCCGACGCGGACGTGGAGCGCGAGGAGGCCCTCAAGGAGCTCCTGCCCCTGCAGAAGCGGGACTTCGTAGAGCTGTTCGAGGCGATGGACGGCCTCCCGGTGACGGTCCGTCTCCTCGACCCGCCGCTGCACGAGTTCCTCCCGGACATCACCGAGCTCTCCGTCCGGGTGGCCCTCGCCGAGTCCCGCAAGGACGCCAACGAGAACGACCTGCGCCTGCTCCAGGCGGTCCACCGCCTGCACGAGCAGAACCCGATGCTGGGCCTGCGCGGCGTACGCCTCGGCCTGGTCATCCCCGGCCTCTTCACCATGCAGGTGCGGGCCATCGCAGAGGCCGCGGCCCAGCGCAAGAACGCCAAGGGCGACCCGCGCGCGGAGATCATGATTCCGCTCGTCGGCACGGTCCAGGAGCTGGAGATCGTCCGCGAGGAGGCCGAGCAGGTCATCGCGGAGGTCGAGGCGACGACCGGCGTGGCACTGAAGCTGGCGCTCGGCACCATGATCGAGCTGCCGCGTGCCGCGCTCACGGCGGACCAGATCGCGGAGGCCGCCGAGTTCTTCTCCTTCGGCACGAACGACCTCACGCAGACGGTCTGGGGCTTCTCGCGCGACGACGTGGAGGCGAGCTTCTTCACGGCGTACCTGGAGAAGGGCATCTTCGGGGTCTCCCCCTTCGAGACCATCGACAAGGACGGCGTGGGCAAGCTGGTCAAGGACGCGGTGAAGGCCGGCCGCGCCACCCGCCCCGACCTGAAGCTCGGCGTCTGCGGCGAACACGGCGGCGACCCGGAGTCCGTGCACTTCTTCCACGAGGTGGGCCTGGACTACGTCTCCTGCTCCCCGTTCCGCATCCCGGTGGCCCGCCTGGAGGCGGGGCGCGCGGCGTCGGACTCGGCGGGCAGCGACCACCGGTAGGTCTCCCGGGCCACCGGTAGAACTCCGGGGCCGACGCCGTGTCCCCGACCCTCACCGATGCGGCATCGGCTCCGGTTCACCAAGAAGGGGCAGCACCCTGTGCGGGGGTGCTGCCCCTTCGGGCGTCACCGTCACCGCCACCGCCACCGACTCAATCCGTTCTCAGCTCGCGGCTATTGGCCCGGTTCTTCGCGATGTTCCGTGTCTTCCTGGTGTTGGCCGACTCGGCGACCAGGGCGAGTACCGCCGGCGACGTCGACCACTCGGCGAGGTGGCGCTGCATCCAGTCCGTGACCTCCGCCAGCTCGGCCGGTGTCGGCACGTGACCGTCCTCGATGGACAGGTAGAACAACCAGTCGTGGATGCGACGGTGGATGAACTCGCGGAATGCCTCCACCTTGAGCCGGTCGATCTCCGGCAGCAGTTCGGCCGACCACTGCCGGAACTCGACAGGGCCGGTCACCTTCCTCGCGATCTCGTCCACGAGGGCGACCACCGCCCCCTTGGAGAGCGACTCGAGGGGGTCCCGCAGGATCGTGGCCACGATCGCGCGGTCCCGGTCCCGGTCGCGGCTCCGCGAGGAAGCGATCACCGAGACAACGCGTCGGTACGCGGACGCTCGCACGTGCTCGTCCTCGACGGCATCGTCGACGTCCACGTCGACGATGCCGGCCTCCGCCAGCAACTCGGCCACATCGGAGTGCAATGTCATCGCTTCATGCCTGCTTGGCGAACCAGTCGGCGGCGGCCTGCTCGAACGTGTCGAGGTCCAGGGTCTCTCCACTCGCCCAGGCCACGACGCCGTCGGGGCGCACGAGCACGGCACTGAACCCGAGATCGTCGTGCGCCGGTCCTGCCGCGTACTGGATGCGGTCCTGCCAGTTCTTGGCCGCACGCTGCAGCGCGTGGTCGGCGCGGAAGTCGAGCAGGACGCCCTGGCCCTGGCGCAACAGGTCGCCGAGTCGGGTGCCGTCCTCGAAGCGGAAGTCGGGGGCGGTGCCGCCGATGAGCGGGTGCGCGCTGCCCAGGTCGTAGCGGTTGAACAGCCCTGTCGTCCTCCGGTAGGC
This sequence comes from Streptomyces sp. NPDC055239, assembly GCF_053606205.1. Classification (NCBI taxonomy): domain Bacteria; kingdom Bacillati; phylum Actinomycetota; class Actinomycetes; order Kitasatosporales; family Streptomycetaceae; genus Streptomyces; species Streptomyces sp. NPDC055239. The sequence continues at coordinate 642,303 of NZ_JBSGRD010000002.1, forward strand.
GAAGGTCGTTCCGTCGGTGGTGCTCAGCAGCTCGTGGACCAGCTGCCGCAGTGCGGGGGCGTTGGGGCCCGGTTCCATGGTCGCCACCTGGGCGCGCGACCAGTCGAGCACCGCGGCGCCCACGGGGTGGCGCTCACTGGTGTAGGTGTCGAGCAGGCCATCGGGCGCGGTGCCGCGCACGGTCGCCGCGAGCTTCCAGCCGAGGTTGACGGCATCACCGATGCCGAGGTTGAGTCCTTGGCCGCCGAGGGGGGAGTGGATGTGCGCGGCATCCCCGGCAAGCAGCACGCGCCCCTTGCGGTAGGTGGTCACCTGCATCGCACGGTCGGTGAAGCTCGATGCCAGATGCACATCGGTCAGCGTCACGTCGGTCCCCGTGATGCGGCGCAGGACCTCCTGGAGATGCTCACGCGTCAGCGGCTCGGAACGGTCGAACGAGCCGCCGTCGAAGTCCATCATGCCCAGGTGCCCCTCTAGGGGCGTGCGCAGGTACATGCCGTTCGGCGTCAGGTTGAAGCCGAGCGGCAGCCGCCCGGGGTCGGCGAAGGTGACCTTGGCGACGTAGCCGGTGAACAGCGGATCCGTGCCGACGAAGTCGAAGCCCGCGAGGCCGCGCACCGTACTGCGCCCGCCGTCGCACCCCACCAGGTGGCGCGCCCGGTACTCCTGTCCGCCTGCCGTGACGGTGACGGACTCGTCGTCCTGCGTGACGGCCGAGACGGGCACGCCACGCAGGATGTCCACGCCGAGCGCGATGGCGTGTTCGGTCATGACCGTGCTGACCGCTTCGAGGCTGGTCATGAAGCCTTCCATCGCCGGGCTCGGCAGCCGGAAGGGAAGGGCGGTCACTTCGATGTCGGCCGCGTCCAGGCTCATCCCCGCGAAGTGGCTCACATCGCGGGGATGCGGCGCCTCGACTGCGTCAGGGGCCGCACCGACCCTCGCCGCATCGGCGCCGGAAGCGCTGATCACCGCTTCGAGCAGGCCACGGCGGTAGAGCACCTCGGCCGACCCGGCGCTCAGGCCGCGCAGTCCCAGCGGGAGCGCCTTCCACTGAGAGGTGGGCTCCTCGTCCGCCTCCAGGACCAGGACGGAACAGCCGCCCAGGGCGAGCTCAGTGGCCAGAAACAGGCCGACCGGACCGCCGCCCGCAATCACTGCGTCACGCATGGAATCCCCTTCTGAAACGCACGTCGGTGAGGCCGTCCAGGCCGTGGAGGACGACGGCGATGCCGGTGAGGAACTGCTCACGGTCGTCGTGCTGATTCATCTGGCCGACGACGGCGTGCATGAACGGGTAGTCCTCGGGATCGAGCTCCTGCCAGGCCGCCGCCGTCGCGTCGAGGAACTCGGTGCGGTCGGCTGCGACGGTCGATGTGTCACCGTCGATCCGGGCGTTCTGACTGACGGCACCGAGGATGTAGTGCACAAGCGTCGAGGCGGCGTCGAACCAGGAAGCCTGCGGCACACCCAGCGCGCCCACCTGGCGGCCGATCCTCTCGAAGATCCCCACCGTCACCGGGCCGAACGGCTTCCGGACCAGCTGCAGGGTCAGCCGTGTCGCGAGCCACTGGTGCTCGGCGATCGCGTCGAACAGTGCCAGCGCGACGGTGCGGATCTCGTCCTCGGGCGTGGCCGTGGCCGTGGTCTGTACGGGTTCGGCCGCCAGCGCGGCCGTGACGACCGTTTCCGTCGCCGTGTCAAGCAGCTCGTCCCGGCTGCCCACCCGGTAGTAGATCGCCCCAGCCCCGGTGGAAAGACGCTCGGTCAGCGCCCGAGTGGTCAGCGCGCCCTCGCCGCCCGCATCGAGCAGCTCGATCGCAGTCTCGACGATCTGCTCCCCGGAGAGCACCTGGTTACGCCGCTGAGGGCGGGAGGTTCTCGTTGCCATGTCACCACCGTGACACATTTGGAGCGCTGCGCCAAATTGGTTCAACGCTCCAAATGGGATGGCCGGGGTCCCGCCCGTATCCGTCGTGCGTAGGAGCTGGGTTGATCTCCGGGCTACGTCAGCCTCAGATCGGCATGTACCGGACTGTGGTCCGAGAACTCGGAGGGGTGTACGCCCTGCTCGAGCGCGACGAAGCCTCGCAGGAAGATGTAGTCGAACTTGCTCTGCCAGTCGGTCGTCGGCTCGCAGGTGCCGGTGGATGCCGGGCCGCACCCGGGGTCCGCGTCCGCTGCCAGGCCCCACATCCCGGTGAGTTCGGCGGCCTCCGGCGTCGCGTTGAAGTCGCCGAGAACGATCGTGCGGTCGTGCTTGGCGACCTCCGTCGCGAGTACGCGGGTCTGCTTCGCCCGGACGTCTTCCTGCTGCCGTTGAGCCAGGTGCGTGTTGAAGACCCGGACGGGCCGGCCGTCCACGAGGGTGGTGACCGCCATGTACCCGCGGTCCTCGGAACCGCCGTCGGGGTACTCCACGTTCACGTGGTCCATCATCGGCGCCGCCGAGAGGATCGCCTGCCCGAAGCCTCCCGGGCTCCACGGCACGCCCCCGCAGCGGCCCCAATTGTGCAGAACCGAGCCGTACTCGACGTGGTAGACGAGCCCGTACAGGTACTCCAGATGGTCCCGGATCTTCTCGACGTCACGCACGCACGCCTCTTGCAGGCCGATGACCTGAGGTGCGTACGTGGCGATGTCCGCCGCCCGGCCCGCGTTGAACCCGCTCGCGTTGCAGGGGTTGCAGATGTTCCACGTCATGACCCGGTTCGGTACGACCTCTTTGGGGGCGCCGGCAGGCAGCGACTTGGCGACGGGGACGCCGTCCGGTGCGCTGGGGCCGACGAGCGCCATGCAGGCCACGATCATGGCGCCCGCGAGCCACCGCACGCCTGTTCCGGTCACCATCGCCTCCTCGAAGTGGAGACACACGGCGTCATCGGATGAGGTCTCCCCGCACGAGGTTATGGGACGGGGTGTCTGCGGCACGTGAGGGGCTGGCCTCTCGTTGCGCCCGCTCAGTGGACTACGTCAATGACCGCCTTGCCCGGCACGCGGCGGCCTGTCAGTTCTGCGGCTGCCTGGGCCACCTGTGTCCAGTCGGTGCGCAGGGCGACTTGCGGGTCCAGTTCGCCGCGGGCGGTGAGTGCGGCGAGCCAGGTGAGGTCGGCGCCCAGGCCTGCGGAATCGTCCAGCAGGTAGTAGGTGACGATCTGGCGGTTGTGGCGACGGTCGTTGCCGAACAGGGCGCCGTACGGGAACCGCTCGCCGTCACCGGAGATGTGGCCTGCGGCGACCAGCACGCCGTTCTCGGCCAGGGCGCCGTGTGCGGCGACCAGGTGGGCGCCGCCGACCAGTTCGACCACGCCGTGTACCGGGTCGAGCTCCTTGAGCGCCTCCAGGTCGGTGACGATCTCGTGGGCGCCGAGTGCGCGCAGTGCGTCCGCCTTCGCCGGATCGCTGGTCACCGCGGTGACATGTGCGCCGCCTCGGGCCGCGAGTTGCAGGGCGAAGCGGCCCACGCCGCCGCCCGCGCCGGTCACCAGGACGCGCCGTCCCAGGATGGGGCCGATGCGGCGCAGGGCGCGCAGGGCCGTGCCCGCTGCGACCGGCAGGGTGCTGATCGGGCCGAGGTCGGCCCCCTCGGGCACGGTGCCGATGAAATCGGTGTCCACCGCCCGCAGTTCGGCCCAGGCGCCTTCGGCCCCCACGGTGACGACCGGGGTGCCGGCCGCGGGGCCGGAGCCGTCGGCGGCTGCCCGGACCACCACGCCCGCGGCGTCCCAGCCGGGCACCGCGCCGGCTTCGCCCTCGGGGACCGCATGGTGGACCTCCCCGGAGTTGAGGGAGAACGAGTGGACCTGCACCAGGGCCTGGTGGGCGGCGGGTTCGGGGTCGGCGACCGCGGCGAGCGCGAGGTGTCCCGGGGCTGAGTGATCAATCGTCAGTGCCTTCATGGCGAGAGATAGTGCCACTCAGTGGCATCTGCGCACAAGAGGCAATCGCGGTTGGTAGGCTGCACCTCGTGCAGAAGGATCTGAAGGAACTGCCGCTGCGTGAGCGCAAGAAGCTGCGAACCCGTCAAGCTCTGGTCGATACGGCCCTGGAGCTGTTCACCGCGCGGGATTTCGCCGCGGTCACACTGGACGAGATCGTCGATGCGGTAGAGGTCTCCAAGCGCACCTTCTTCCGGACGTTCACCTCGAAGGAAGACGTGGCCCTGGCCCCGGAGAAGGAACTGTGGGCCGCCTACGTCGCTGACATGGAGGCCCGGCCTCTGATCGGTGAGCCCCTGCTCGGCGCCTGCAAGGACGCGCTGTTCGCGGCGCTGGCGCAGATGGCGGACGGATGGGAGCAGCGCTTCCTGGCCAGCCGCAGCCTGGCCGACCGCACCCCCGCGCTGTCCGCACACAGCTTGCGTCACTGCTCGGAGGTCTCCGCGGACGTCGTTCGGGTCATGGCGGACCGGCTGGTCGCAGAGGTCGCAGAGGTCTCAGAGGTCTCAGAGGCCTCCGGGCGAGTGGCCCCCGGCCGCATCGAACTGCGCCTGCTGCTCGACCTCATGCTGGCTGCCTGGAACTGCGCACTGGAGGCATGGACCTCCTCGGACGACGCCGTACAGAAGGACCGTGCGGCACTCGTCCGGCACATGCAGGAAGCCTTCGCGGCGATCCCCGCAGTCGCTGCGCTGGCGGCGCAGGGCAGCTGAGCGGGCGGCGCGAAGAGGCCCGGCCGGGGTCAGTCCTCGTAGGAACGGCCCCGCCCCGCCGCGACGCGGAACCGCAGTCGGCAGATGACCGCGTCCGTGTCCCTGCGGACGGCGCGTGCGAGGACCGAACCGCGCTGGTTCTGGAGGAGGCGCTGCCAGACGTGGGCCGGCTCCACCTCGGGGATCAGGACGGTGACGCGGGTGGTGGGGTGGTACGTGTAGATCTTCCGTACGTACGCCGACACCGGACGCCCGACCGTACGCGTGAGGGACGGCAGCTCCACCAGGTCGACGCCCGGGTTCCACAGTTCCCAGTCGCGGCGCAGCGCCTCCGACGCGCGCCGGTCCTCGGCGTCGGGGTGGGTGACCGTGACCGCGCGCACCTCGTCGCCCAGCGACACCGCGGCGTTCAGGGCCTCGCCGGTGAGGCGGGACAGGTTGGACACGGGAACGATGATCAGGGAGTGGTCGCGGTGCGGGGGCTCCGGGACACGGCCCAGGCCCAGGTCCTCGCCGATCCGGCGGTAGGCGCGGTGCACGGCCTCGAAGCAGAGCACGATCGCGGGCAGCGCGAGGACGATCAGCCAGGCGCCCTCCGTGAACTTGGTGGCCGTGACGACCACCGCGGAGATGCCGGTCAGGACCGCGCCCAAGCCGTTGAGCAGGGCCTTCGCGGGTTTGCCCGCCGCGCGCCAGTGGAGCACCATCCCGGTCTGGCAGAGCGTGAAGCCGACGAAGACGCCGATCGCGAAGAGCGGCACGAGCGTGTTGGTGTCGCCGCCGGAGAAGACGAGCAGCCCCGCCGATACGGCGGCCAGGGCGAGGACACCGTGCCGGTGCACCTGGCGGTCGGCCTTCAGGGCGAAGACGTGCGGGAGGTAGTTGTCCCGGGCGAGCAGGCTCATCAGGACCGGCAGGCCGCCGAAGGACGTGTTGGCGGAGAGGGCGAGCAGGATCATCGTCGCGAACTGCACCACGTAGAAAGCCCAGTTGTGACCGAGTGACGCGTCCGCGAGCTGCGCGAGGACCGTGACGCCCTCGACCGGCTGGAGTCCGAAGCGGGAGATCAGCACGGACAGGCCGATCAGCATCACCCCGAGCAGCGCGCCGAGCGCGACCTCCGCGTGCTGGGCGCGTTTGACGCGCGGGGTGCGGAAGGACGGCACGGCGTTGGCGATGGCCTCGACGCCGGTGAGGGCGGAGCAGCCCGAGGCGAACGCCTTCAGGAGGAGCAGGGCGCCGACGGTCGTGGCGTTGTCGGCGAGGGCCGATGCGTGGCCTTCGGCGGCGGCCGTGCTGACCGGTCCCTCGCGGAACAGGCCGACCGTGATCATGATCAGGATCGCCCCGACGAACACGGCGGTCGGGGCGATGAAGACGCGCGCCGAGTCGACGATGCCGCGCAGGTTGACGGCCGTGACGATGACCAGGACGGCCAGGCATATCCCTACCCGGTCGCCGTACAGCTCCGGGAACGCGGAGGTGAGCGCCGCGACGCCCGCGGTGACGGCGACGGCGACGTTCAGGACGTAGTCGAGGACGAGGGAGGCAGCTGCGACCAGGCCCGCCCGGCGGCCCAGGTGGGTCTTCGCGGCGGCGTAGCTGCCGCCGCCGTCGGGGAAGGCGGCGATCACCTGACGGTAGGAGGCGACGAGCACGGCGAGCAGTGCGGCGATCGCCAGGGTCACGGGGAGGGTGAAGCCGAGCCCGTGGCCGCCCGCCGCCGCGAGGACCAGGACGATGGCCTCGGGCCCGTAGGCGACCGACGCCATCGCGTCCAGGGAGAGGGCGGCGAGGCCCTGGAGGGCGGTGAGGCGGTGGCGGTCCTCGGGTGCCGGGGGCGCCACACCTTCGATATCCGGGGGGTCGTCGACGCCTGCGGGGCTGTCCGGGGGTTCGGAGACGGCGGAGACGGTGGTCATGGGCGGGCCCCTCCAGGCGGGTTCGTTCGCTTGAGCGATGCCCAGCGTGGGTGGGGTCCTGGCAGGCCGCGCGCCCTTTTGTCAGCTTCTTGGCGCGTACGAGGTGGATCTTCACGCCTCTTTGACGTGGGGCGTCAGCGGTACGTCAACGCTGATGACTTGTCGGGAAGTCCGTCCTACGGTGCCGCACATGCGACATGACAGGGGCGGGGCCGGGGGCAGGGGCGCGCGGGGCGGGGACGGTGTGGTGTCCGACCGGCGCTGGGCGGCCGATGTGCGGGCCGCCGCGTTCTGCGCTCTCGCGCTCTTCGTACTGATCGTCCTCATCGACTGGGCGAACGGCACGTTGGGCGCACTGCGGGGCGGGCTGTGGGCGGGGCTTTCGGGGCTGCTCCATCTGATCCTGCATCCGGCACGGGTGACGGCGGGGCCGGGGTGGCTCGCCGTGCGGGGGCTGCTGCGGCACCGGCACGTCTGTACGGGGCTGTTGACCGCCGTGCGGTACAGCGAAGGGGTGGGTGTCGCGGCGCGGCTCGTGCTGTGTGACTCGCTCGGGAATCGGGTGGAGGTCGAGTGCCAGGTGCTCGCGGAGAATCCCCTGTTGTTGCATCTGCTGGACGCGGGGGCGCGGGACGCACGTGCGTGCGGGCTGCTGCGGACCGGGTCCGAGGTGCTCGGGCGTCTTTCGGCTCGGATTTACGGGGATGGGGCGAAGGGGGTCTTTGAGGCGTCCGGGTTGCGGTAGGGGCGCGGGGTCGGTGGGCGGGGTCGGGAGGCGGGGGCCGGGGTGGCCGTCTGCCGGTAGGGCAGCGCCATCACACCCGCGTTGTTGACGAGGAGGTCGAGACCGTCACCCTGACCGCCGCCGCCATCGCCGCCATCGTCGAACGATGCCGCGAAGTCCCGCACCGAGCTGAGGTCGCCGAGGTCGAGGCGTCTGAACTCCACCTCGGCGGAAGGGACTTCGGACCGGAGCTGTTCCAGTGCCCGCGTCCCCCGTTCCTCGCTGCGGCAGGCGAGCACCACGTGCGCGCCGCGACGGGCGAGCTCGCGTGCGGTGACATAGCCGATGCCGCTGTTGGCGCCGGTGACCACGGCCGTACGGCCCGCCACTACTCGTTACTACCCGAGAGCAGGGCTCATGAGGAGGGCGTCAGGCCGCGGCGCCCCCGTCGATCACCAGATCCGCGCCGACCACCGACGCGGACTCGTCCGACGCGAGGTAGAGCACGGCGGCGGCGACCTCGGCGGTCGACGAGACGCGGCCGAGCGGCGTCGAGGTCTTCATGCGCTCCGTGCGCTCGGCCAGGCTCTCGCCCTGGCGCAGCGACATGCTGGTGTCGGAGGAGCCGGGGCTCACGGCGTTGATCCGTACCCCGTCCCCGATGTGCTCGGCGGCGGCGCCCTTGGTCAGCGCGGAGACGGCTGCCTTGGTGGCGCCGTAGCCGATGGTGCCCGGAACGCTGATGTGGGCGCCAAGGGTGGAGGAGATGTTGACGATCGCCCCGCCGCCCGGCTGCGTACGCATCTGCTTCACCTCGGCCTGGAGGGCGAGCAGCACCCCGGTGACGTTGATGTCGAGCATCGTCCGCCAGTCCTCCTCCGGCAGCTCCGCGAGCGGCTGCCCGGCGCGCAGGACGCCCGCGTTGTTGACGGCCACGTCCAGGGAGCCGAACCGCTCGACGGTGGCCTCGACCAGGGCTGCGAAGTCGGCGGAGCGCGAGACGTCGGCCGTGACGGCGACCGCCGTGCCACCGGCGTCCTCGATGAGCCCCACGGTCTCCTTGAGCGAGCCCTCGGTGCGCCCGGCGACGACGACGTTCGCGCCCTCGGCGGCGAAGGCGAGCGCCATGGCACGGCCCAGGCCGGAGCCGCCGCCGGTGACGAGGGCCGTGCGGCCTGCGAAACGGGTGCGCGGTACTGAGGCTGCTGAAGTTGCTGTAGTCATGACAGAGCTCTTTTCTTGAACGATCGGTTCAGTATGAGGGCGTGAAAAAGACCAAGGGTGTAAGTGGTGAATCGGAGGCTCAGTCGAGCAGGCTCAGCGCCTGCTCCGTCGCGTCCCGCAGTCGCGCACCGTCCTTCGACGCCTTGCCGACCACGCGCAGCCCCTGCATCAGGGTCAGCAGCATGCGCGCGAGGGCGAGCGGGTCACGGTGTTCCGGGAGCTCGCCCTGCGCCTGGGCGCGGACGAGCGCGGAGTGCAGCAGCGTCTCCATGTACTCCCAGCTGCGCTCGACGGAGCGGGCGGCCGACTCGTCGTGCGGGCCCAGCTCGGCAGCCGTGTTGGTGATGAAACAGCCGTTCAGGCGCCCCTCGTCGGACGAGGACTCGCCCCCGAAGCGGCGCACCACCGCGCGGACGGCGGGCAGTGCGGGGCCAGGCTGTGAGAGCTCGGCGAGCAGGAGCGGGTTCTGGAACTCGGCGTATCGCTCGAGCGCCTTCAGGTACAGCTCGTGCTTGTTGCCGAAGGTCGCGTAGATGCTGGCGCGGCCGATGCCGAGCTCCTCCACGAGGTCCGCCATCGACGTCGCCTCGTAGCCGCGCCGCCAGAACAGCTCTAGGGCCGACTGGAGCGCGGCGTCCGGATCGAATTCCTTGGTCCTGGCCACGAAGGAACAGTAAGCAATACTGGAACGGTCGGTCAAGTAGGGAGTCGATGGAGGGTAAATCAGACGAGGCGGACGGCGTGCGTCTCCACCGCCACCGAGTCATCGTCCAGGCACTGCCCCGTCTCCAGGTCGAACCGCTGCTTCAGGAGCGGTGACGCGACGAACGGCCGCCCTGCCGCCGCGCCGAGCAGGCCGCGCGAGAGCACCGCCGCACCCGTGAACGGGTCGCGGTTGTCGATCGCGTACGCACGGCCCGTGCGGTCGATGAAGAGTGCGGCCTGGCGGCCGTCGGGGAGCAGTGCGGCGATGCCGCGTCCCGGCTGGAGGTGTGCGCGGTCACAGACCTCGAACCAGTCGTCCTTCAGGCGGAGTTGAATGCTCATCGGGATGCAGCACCTTCCAGGTCGCGGGGGCGGGAGCCGATGGTGAGGAGGGGCAGGTCCGGCTTGATCTGGTCCCGCTCCGGTACGAAGCTCACGGTCGGGTCCGGGACGTCCGGCGCGTTCACGAAGGACACGAACCGGGCGAGACGCTCGGGGTCGTTGATGGTCTCGGACCACTCGTCGCGGTAGTGCGCGACATGGTCGGCCATCAGGGCTTCGAGCTCGGCGCACAGGCCGAGCGAGTCGTGGACGACCACGTCACGCACGTGGTCGAGGCCGCCCTCGATCCGCTCCAGCCAGGTCGATGTGCGCTCCAGACGGTCCGCCGTACGGATGTAGAACATCAGGAACCGGTCGATGAGGCGCACCAGTTCGGCGTCGGACAGGTCCTGCGCGAGCAGGTCCGCGTGGCGCGGGGTCGCGCCGCCGTTGCCGCCCACGTACAGGTTCCAGCCGCTCGACGTGGCGATCACTCCGAAGTCCTTGGACTGGGCCTCGGCGCACTCGCGGGCGCAGCCGGAGACCGCCGACTTCAGCTTGTGCGGCGAGCGAAGCCCCCGATAGCGCAGCTCCAGGTCGATCGCCATCCGGACCGAGTCCTGTACGCCGTAGCGGCACCAGGTCTGCCCCACGCACGACTTCACCGTCCGCAGCGACTTCCCGTACGCGTGACCCGACTCGAAACCCGCGTCCACCAACCGCGTCCAGATCAGAGGCAGTTGATCGACGCGTGCACCGAACATGTCGATGCGCTGACCGCCGGTGATTTTCGTGTAGAGCCCGAAGTCCCTCGCCACTTCACCGATCACGATCAGCTTGTCCGGGGTGATCTCGCCTCCCGGGATGCGCGGCACCACCGAATAGGAGCCGTTCTTCTGGAGGTTGGCGAGGAAGTGGTCGTTGGTGTCCTGGAGGGATGCCTGCTCGCCTTCGAGTACGTAGCCGTCGGCGCCGATCGTCGGGGCGAGCGAGGCGATGATCGAGCCGACCGTCGGCTTGCAGGTCTCGCAGCCCTCGGTGCCGCGCGCCGCCTCGCGGCCGTGGGTGTCAAGGAGCCGCCGGTAGGAGGTGATGCCCAGGGTGCGGACGATCTCGTACAGCTCCTGGCGGGTCTGGCCGAAGCAGCCGCACAGGCCCTTGTCGACCTCGACGCCCGACGCCTCCAGCTCGTCGTTGACCAGCTGGCCGAGCACCTTCACACAACTGCCGCAGCCCGTACCGGCCTTGGTGCACTTCTTGACCTCGGGCACGGTGGTGCAGCTGTGCTCGGTGACGGCGCCGCGGATCGCGCCCTTGGTGACGTTGTGGCAGGAGCAGATGACCGCGGAGTCCGGAAGGGCGGACGGGCCGAGCGCCACCGGGCCACCCGCGCCCGCGGGAAGCACCAGCTGCTCCGGCGAGACCGGCGGTACGCTCCCGGTCAGCGGCCGCAGCACGCCGTACGCCTCCGCGTCCCCGACCAGGACGCCGCCGAGCAGCTCGCCGCCCGCGCCGATGACCAGCTTCTTGTACGTTCCCGAGCGCGAGTCGGAGTAGACGACGTCCAGGCAGTCGGGGGTCGCGCCGTGCGCGTCGCCGAAGGAGGCGACGTCCACGCCGAGGAGCTTGAGCTTGGTCGACAGATCGGCGCCGGTGAAGCTCGACTCCTCCGCGGCGATCGTGGCGGCGACGGTCTCGGCCATTTCATAGCCGGGCGCGACGAGCCCGTAGACCCGGCCGTCCGACGCCTGGGCGCACTCGCCGATCGCGTACACGGCCGGGTCGCTGGTGCGGCACTGCTCGTCGACCGTGATGCCGCCGCGCTCACCCACCGACAGGCTGCTCTCACGGGCGAGTTGATCGCGGGGCCGGACACCGGCGGAGAACACGACCAGATCGGTGGCGAGTTCACTCCCGTCCGACAGCTTCATCCCGCTGACGGCGCCCTCCGAGCTGAGGATCTCCTGGGTGCCGACGCCCGTGTGCACGCTCAGGCCCATGCCGGTGATGGTGCGCAGGAGCGCCGCGCCGCCGCCCTCGTCGACCTGAACCGGCATGAGTCGCGGCGCGAACTCGACCACATGCGTGGCGAGTCCGAGCCCGCGCAGCGCGCCCGCCGCCTCCAGGCCGAGCAGTCCGCCGCCGACGACGGCGCCGGTCGTGGCGTACGTCTTCGCGTACTCCTCGATGGCGAGCAGGTCCTCGATGGTGCGGTAGACGAAACAGCCGGTGGTGTCCTTGCCGGGCACCGGCGGCACGAAGGGGAAGGAGCCGGTCGCGAGGACCAGGGTGTCGTAGGCGAAGGTCTGCCCGGAGCGCGCGGTGACGGTCTTCGCGTCGCGGTCGACGCTCTCCGCCGGATCGCCGACGTACAGCTCGATGCCGTGCTGCTCGATGAACTCCTGGTCCGTGAGGGAGAGTTCGTCCGGCGTGCGACCCGCGAAGTACGAGGTGAGCTGTACGCGGTCGTAGGCGGGCCGCGGCTCCTCGCACAGGACGACCACGCGGTGGGTCGCGGTGAGGCCGCGTGCGGCGATGGCTTCGAGGAAGCGCTGGCCGACCATGCCGTGCCCGACCAGCACGATGGTGTTGTCGTGCGCGCTGCTGTGGCGGGGGGTGTCCGTGGGCATGTCAGAGGCCTCCGTCGTGGGTGAGCAGGTGGAGCAGGGGGCTGCCGTCGTCGGGCAGCGGTTCGTCGGCCTCCCAGGCGCGGGCGAGCGCGCCTACGGCGGTGAGTTCGCCGAGCAGTACGCCGCCGACGAGGCGGTCATCGCGTACGACGACCTTGCGGTACGTGCCGCGGGTGGCGTCCGCGAGCTGGACGACGTCGTCGTCGGGCCTGTGCTCGGGGTCGCCGAAGGCCGCCAGGTCCAGGGGAGCGGAGCCGGGGCGTCCGGTGTGCAGGGTGAGACGGGTGAGGGCGCGGGTGCCGGAGTAGGGGCGTGCGGCCCGTGGGGAGATCAGGGAGTCCGCGAGGGCGTCGGCCTGTTCGAGCGCGGGGGCCGCGAGGCAGCGGGCCTCGCCGGAGTGCTCGGCGCAGTCGCCTATGGCGCGGATGTGCGGGTCGGAGGTGCGCAGCTCGTCGTCCACGACGATGCCGCGGCGTACGTCGAGTCCTGCGGCCCGCGCGAGTCCCGTGCGGGGGCGGACGCCGCAGGCCAGGACGGTGAGGTCGGTGCCGAGTACGTACCCGTCGGCGAGCTCCACCGACCGCACGGCCCCTTCCGCCTGTCGTACGCCGCGCACCCGGCACTCGGTGTGCACTTCCACTCCGAGGTCGGTGAGATGCCGGTGGACGAGCTCGCTCGCGGCCGGGTCGAGCTGGCGCTCCATGAGGCGGTCGCCCTGCTGGGTGAGGACGACCTGGGCGCCGCGGGCCGCGAGGGCGCGGGCGGCGGAGACGCCGAGGAGGCCGCCGCCGATGACGACTACGCGGGTGTTTGCACCTGTACCTGTGCCTGGCCGTACGGCCTCGGACAGGGCGAGGCAGTCGTCCATCGTGCGGAAGGCGTGTACGCCGCGGGGCAGTTCCGTGGCGCCGGGTTCGAAGAGGCCGCGGAGGGGAGGGAGCACGGGGTTCGAGCCCGTCGCGAGGACGAGAGTGCCGTACGGGACGACGCTGCCGTCCGCGCAGTGCACGATCCGGTCCGCGCGGTCCACGCGGACGGCGCGGGTGCGGAGGAACTCGCCGGGGGCGTGGGGCAGCTCTATGACCTCCGGTCCGTAGCGGCCCGCGAGGACGTCGGCGAGGAGAACGCGGTTGTACGGTGCGTGCGGCTCGTCGCCGATGAGGGTGGCCCCGGTGCCGGTGCTTTCTCCCAGCCGCTGCGCGAGGCGGACGCCGGCGAGTCCGGCGCCGATCACCACCACGCGGGAGGGCGGGCTCTGGGGGCCCGGGGTCGAAGAGGTCATGTACGGCAGAGTGCGGGGGCGGTGTTACCCGACCGCATCCTGACTGTTTCCCGGCGGGAACGCTGCCCTCAGCGGGCGCCGGGGCGGGGTGTGAGGGTGCCCCGCGTCCCCCTCCGGCCGAAGGGACCTCTCCCTCCCACCCGCCCGATCACCCCGCATCCACCCCTGAACGAACAAACCTTTCCCGCCCACCCACCCGATTGCCCAGCGTCCACCCCTGGACGAACAAACCTTTCCCGCCCACCCACCCGATTGCCCCGCGTCCACCCCTGGACGAACAAGCGGTTGGCGCGCCGCCCCCACCCCACCCGCAGTCGGCATCGAGACGTGAGGGGGTGTGTCGGTATTTCCGCCCGGAGCACGGTTCGCGGCACTCCCCAGCCGAAGCAGACGCACGCCCACCAGCGGATGGCGAGGACGGACATACCGGCGCGGCCCCGCCCCCACAACGAACCCGCACCGCACCGGCCACAGCCACGGGGCTTAACCCCCGTTGAGCCAACCCTCAAGCCCGCCTTAAGGATCAGCGGTAACCCCCTGACCAGCCACTTCTACCCCCGCCCCGCGCCTAGTCTGCGGCGGTGACCACCGAGGTAGCCGATTCCCGACTTGACGCGTACCCCGCGCTGTCCGCGTACCTGCGGCAGACGGAGGGACCGCAGATTCAGCAGATCCAGATGCAGATTCCCCCGATGCCAAAGACACCTCCGCGGCACCCCGTCCCCCCGATCCGCGTCACGCACACCGCCCTCCGCAACGGAATCCTCGCCACAGGCCTCGCCGTCACCGCGCTCTGGGCCGTACAGGCCGAGCCCTCGGCCCGGCTCGACGTGCTCTTCGCGACCGGCGCCCACCTCAGCGGGCTGCTCGCCGGGTACGGCATTCTCGTCATGCTGTTCCTGATGGCCCGCGTACCCGCGGTCGAGCACGGCGTCGGCGCCGACCGGCTCGCGCGGCTGCACGCCCTCGGCGGCCGCTACGTACTGACCCTGTGCCTGGCCCACGCCCTGCTCGCCCTGTGCGGATACGCCGCCCACGCCGACACCGATCTCCTCAGCGCCACCCTCGACCTGCTCGGCTATCCAGGGCTCGCCCTCGCCGCGGTCGGAACCGCCCTGCTCATGGCCGTCGGCGTCACATCGGCGCGTGCGATGCGGCGCCGCGTCCCGCACGAGACGTGGCGGGCCGTGCATCTGCTGACCTATCTCGGCGCGGCACTCGCCTTCGTGCACCAGCTCGCAGGGCCTGACGTGGCGGGCAGCATCCTGACGGTGTGGCTGTGGTCGATGCTGCACGCCACGGTGGCGGTCCTGCTGGTCTGGTACCGCGTCGTCGTACCCGTGCGGCAGGCGCTGAAGCACAGCCTGCGCGTCATCGACGTACGCGACGAAGGGCCCGGTGTCGTGTCGGTCGTGATGCAGGGCATCGGGCTCGACGGCCTGCGGGCCGAACCCGGACAGTTCTTCCGCTGGCGCTTCCTGCGGCGCAGGCTCTGGCGCACCGCGCTGCCGTTCTCGCTCTCCGCTCCCGTGCGCGACGACACCCTCCGGATCACGGTGAAGGCCCTCGGGAATCACACGCGGAGGATGCGGCGCCTGAAGCCGGGGACAAGGGTGCTCGCCACGGGGCCCTTCGGGGCGCTCACCGCTCATCGGCGTACGCGGAGAAAAGTGCTGCTGCTCGCGGGAGGCGTGGGGATCACCCCGATGCGGGCGCTGTTCGAGACGTTGCCCGGCGGCCCCGGCGACATCACCCTGCTCTACCGGGCGGGCAGCGCCGAGCAGCTCGTGCTGCGGGAGGAGCTTGAGGCGATCGCCCGGAGCAGGGGAGCGGGGCTGCACTATCTGCTCGGCCGCTCCGACGCCTCCTTCGACCCGCTCGCCCCACAGGCCCTGCGCAACCTCATCCCGGACCTCGCCGAGCACGACGTGTAT
Source organism: Streptomyces sp. NPDC055239 (assembly GCF_053606205.1). Taxonomy (NCBI): domain Bacteria; kingdom Bacillati; phylum Actinomycetota; class Actinomycetes; order Kitasatosporales; family Streptomycetaceae; genus Streptomyces; species Streptomyces sp. NPDC055239. The sequence goes on from NZ_JBSGRD010000002.1 coordinate 657,696, forward strand.
CTGTGCGGGCCGCCCGGAATGACCACCTCCGCCACCGCTGCCCTCGTACGGGCCGGAGTGCCCGAGGAACGCATCCACGCCGAGTGCTTCACCTTCTGAGAGGGGCCGAGCTGACATGGGACGGCATCGCAAACCCGTAGGCCCGGCCCAGGGCCCGACCCTGCGGGGCCGCCGCAAGCTGGCGACGGGTCTGGCCGGAGCGAGCGCGCTGGTCGCCACGGTCCTCGCGTTCACGGTCGACCCGGCGGCGCCACCCGCTCCCGATCGTGCCCCGGCGGGAGTCCCGGCACCTCAGGCGGCGCCCTAACCTCTGAAGACCCTCAACTCTCCCTGATTTCGTGGACGGCATGATCGGCCCCTCCATAGGGTCTAGACCATGCCCGACATATCTCTGACCACCGTCGTCGTCCTCTGCGTCGCCGCACTCGCGGCCGGCTGGATCGACGCCGTGGTCGGCGGGGGCGGACTCCTGCTCCTTCCCGCGCTGCTGCTCGGCCTTCCGGGGTCGACCCCGGCGGCGCACGCCCTCGGGACGAACAAGGCCGTCGCCATCGTGGGGACGGCCGGGGCCGCGGTGACGTACGTCAGAAAGACGCCCGTCGACGTGTCCACCGCCGTACGGATCGGGCTCGCCGCGCTCGCCGGGTCCATGGGCGGCGCCTTCTTCGCCGCCGGTATGAGCACCGAGGTGCTCAAGCCCGTGATCATGGTGGTGCTGCTCGGCGTCGGGGCCTTCGTCATCTTCAGGCCCGCCTTCGGCACCGCGCCCCCCGCCCGGCCCGCCTCGCCCAAGCGCATCCTCGCCGCCATCGGCCTCGCGGGCCTCGGCATCGGGTTCTACGACGGCCTCATCGGGCCCGGCACCGGCACCTTCCTGGTGCTCGCGCTGACCGCCGTACTCCACCTCGACCTGGTGTCCGCATCCGCCACCGCCAAGATCGTCAACTGCTGTACCAACGGGGGCGCCCTGGCGATGTTCGCCTGGCAGGGCGCGGTCCTGTGGCAACTGGCCGCTCTGATGGCCGTCTTCAACCTCGCGGGCGGCATGTTCGGCGCACGCACCGCACTGAAGAAGGGCAGCGGCTTCGTACGGATCGTGCTGCTCACCACGGTGTTCGGACTCGTGGCGAAGATGGCGTACGAGCAGTGGCTCGCCTAGGACAACTGGCCCGGCGCCCGGCGAGGCGTCAGCGCACGCCCGTCAGGTGCGCGAACACCACCACATTGCCCTGGTAGCCCGTCTTCCTCGAATAGCCGCCGCCGCACGTGATCACCCGCAGCTCCGGGCGGTCCGCCCGCCCGTACACCTTGTCGTCCGGGAACTTCTTCGCGTCGTAGACCTCGTTCGCGTCGACCGTGAACACCGCCACGCTGCCGTCCCTGCGCTCGACCTCGATGGTGCGGCCCCTGGTCAGACCGCCCAGGTCGTAGAAGACGGACGGCCCGTCGGCGTTGTCGACGTGCCCCGCCACGATGGCCGTGCCGCTCTCTCCGGGCGTCGTCCCCGACTCGTACCAGCCCGCGAGGTTCGTCTTCTTCGGAGGCGGTACGTCGAGGCTGCCCTGCCGCGTGAGTTCGAGCCCCATGAGGGGCGCGTCGACCCGGATCGCCGGGATCCGGATCCGGTCGGGCGGGGACGGGGGGAGCGCCGCGACGGCCGGTGCGCGGTCCGGGTGAGGATGGGCGGACGCGGCCTGCGCGGCGGACGGCTGGGGCGGCGGATGGGACTCGGTGCCGTTGCGCAGCAGCCACGCACCGGAGCAGAGCGCCAGGACGGTGACCGCGCCCATGGCGGAGTTGGCGAACTTTCTGCGCATCACTCGACTCGTCCCCCTCAGGGTTCGGGGAGGCCGGTCCCCGCATCCCTCTCCGGGTCCGCGAGGGGCAGGCGGATCCGGAGAGGGAGGGGGCTGGCGGTACCGGTGGACAGCGGAGGGTGTCCGTCAGATCCTGTCGCCTCTCGCCCGGCGATGCAGGAGCCAGGTACCGCCCGCGGCGGCGACGGCAAGCGCCGCCACACCCGCCGCGGTCTGCACGGGGTCGGGGCCGAGAGCGCCGCCGACCCCCGTCTTCACATGTCCCTTCGGAGCCACCTGCTGCTGCTCGCGGGCGGCCGCGGTCGAGGTGATCGTCACGATCAGATCGCCCACCACCTGCTTGCCGTCCGCGCCGGAACCGGAGCACTGGGCGGCGATCTCGTAGGTGCCCGGCTGAGCCGACGGCGGCACCTTGAACCGCCCGACCGCGTTCTCCTTGTGGGTGCCGGGCGAGAGCGTGAACGTACCCGCGCCCACCGCGCTGGCATCGCCCGAAGCGCTCCCGTCGCTGCCGCAGGCGGTGGTGTTCACGGTGACCGTGGAGCCGGGCATGACCGTGCCGGGATGGACCTCGAGGCCTCCTCCGGCGGCGGATGCGGAGGTGGAGGCGGTCGCGGACACGGTCGCGAACGCGGTCGCGACCGCAGGGGGTGCCAGCAGCCCCGCCGATGCGACGGCGAGCGCGGCGGTGGTCAGCAGGCGGGCTTTGCGCATCGTGCTTGCTCCTCCGAGGGACCTTCAGAGGGCACGGCCCGCGGCACCTCCAAGTGCCACTGCGTCGGTCGAACCCCGCTCTACCGAGGTAAGTGGCACTCGGCGGCGCACGCCTCCTGAAGGCCGGTCAGAAACCCGGTGGTGGAGCGGCTTCTGACACTTCGACGGGAACATTCCAGCAGGTCACCCGGCGTGTCGCGGAGAAGAGTCCGAAGGGGTGGCGCGGCGCCTGTGAATGGGTGACCCAGAGGCCCGCCGGGACCTTGCCGCCACCCTGTCGCCACCCCGTCGCGACCCTGCCGGAGTACCTCCGCAGACCTGATTACGCCTCAGACGGTGTCCCAGGGAACGTCGGCGTAGAGCCCCGCCAGAGTCCCCATCAGCTTCTCGTCGACCTCGAACTCCGTGCCGTCGATCCGCCGCACAGGTGCGATGCCCCGCGCGTTCGTGACGAAGGCGGCCTCGTACGAGGAGAGGTCCCCGAGTGTGACCGGGGCCCGGCGCGTGGGGAGACCGGCGGCCGCGAGCCTCGGTTCGAGCAGTTGCATGGTGATGCCGACCAGGCAGGGGGCGTCGGGCCAGACGATCTCCGAGCCGTCGTGGAAGGCGATGTTCGTGACGGCGCCCTCGCTGATCGTCCCGTCGGGCGCGGTGAGCAGCGCGTCGTCGAATCCCGCACGCCGGGCGAGGTCCCCGTAGCGGGCCTGTCCGAAGCCGCCCAAGTGCTTGATGTGCGGAAAGGGCCGCTGGTAGGGGACGGCCTGCAGCGCCTGCGGGCTCTCGGACATCGTGCCCGGCGCCCGTACGGTGACCGTCACGGACGGCTCGCCCTCCGGTGCGTGGACGTGGACGCGTACGGAAGCGTCGGCGATGTCGTCGCGGAGCACGCTCCGGATGAGCTCGCGGACGTACTCGCCGTCGAGCTCCCGGTCGAAGAGCTCGCGGGTGGCCGCGTCGAGCCGGGCCAGGTGCAGCCCGAGCCCGCGCGTCGCGCCGCCCCTGACCTGCATCGCGGTGAAGTGCCCTGTGCCGCCGAGAGCGGGCCACAGCAGTCGGTCGGCGGTGGCGGCCCGGCCGTCGATCTCAAGGCGCTGCAGAGGCGCGGGAGTTGTCATGGGCCACACGGTACGACGTGCGGGAGAGGCCCTTAAGGGAGCGATCCAGCAGCCGACCGCAGCCGACCGCAGCCGTCCACAGTCGTCCGCTGAACTCACCGCAGCCCTCCGCCGAACTCGCCGCAGGAATCGCTTGACCTCAACCAAGGTTGAGCAACGAGGCTCTTCTCATGACTCAGAACACGACTGCTGCTGATTCCACGTCCACCACCACCCCCCAAAGCGCCACGCCCCTCCGCGTCGCCGTCATCATCGGGAGCAACCGCGAGGGCCGCTTCGGGCCGATCGTCGCCGACTGGCTCCTGGCCCGGATCCGCGAACACGCGGACTTCGAGGTGGACGTCGTCGACCTGGCCGAATCCCATCTGCCGACCTCGCTCTCCTTCAACCCGTCGCCCGAAGTGGTCGCCGAACTCGGCAAGGTCACCCCGAAGCTGGCCGCCGCCGACGCCTTCGTCGTCCTCACCCCCGAGTACAACCACTCCTACCCCGCGTCCCTCAAGGCCCTCATCGACTGGCACAACGCCGAATGGCAGGCCAAGCCCCTCGGCTTCGTCTCCTACGGAGGGCTCTCCGGCGGCCTGCGCGCGGTCGAGCACCTGCGTCCGGTCTTCGCCGAGCTGCACACCATGACGATTCGCGACACCGTCTCCTTCCACAACGCGGGCGCCCTCTTCGCCGACGACGGCACCCACAAGGACCCGGCGAGCGCGAACGCCGCCGCCAAGTCGATGCTCGACCAGCTGCACTGGTGGGCGTGGGCGCTGCGCGGCGCCAAGGAGGTCCGCCCGTACGGCAGCTGATCGCCACCATGAGGGCGCCCAGGGCCCTAGGCCTCCGGCAGATGCACCGCCGCCACCGCGCCGCCGCCCTCCGCGTTGCGCAGCTCCACCCGGGCGCCGATCGCCTGCGCCTGGCCGAGCGCGATCGTCAGGCCGAGGCCCGTGCCCTGGCCGCGCTCACGGGCGCCGGTCTGGAAGCGCCGCGGGCCGTCCTTCAGGAGGTGCGCGGGGAAGCCGGGCCCGTGGTCGCTCACGGTGACCACGGCTCCGGCCACCCGCACGTCGACCGGTTCCGCGCCGTGCCTGCGGGCGTTGGCGACGAGGTTGGCGACGATCCGCTCCAGGCGGCGCACGTCGGTGCGTACGAGCGTGTCGTCCGTGTCGTCGTCCGTGCCGTCGTCCGTGCCGTCCGGGCCACGCCCCGCCGTGAACCGCACCGGGTACCCCGACCGCCGCACGATCCCCTCGGTCAGCGTGCCCAGCGGATGTGTCTCCAGGTCGGGCCGCTCCATCTCCGCGTCGAGCCGCGCCACTTCGAGCAGGTCCTCGGTGAGGGTGCGCAGGGCGCTGACCCGGTCGCGCACGAGTTCCGTGGGCCGGCTCTGCGGCAGGAGCTCGGCCGCGGTGTGCAGACCGGTCAGCGGGGTGCGCAGTTCGTGGGCGACGTCCGCGGTGAAGCGCTGCTCGGCTTCGATGCGCTGTTGCAGGGACGCCGCCATCGTGTCGACGGCGGCGGCGAGTTCGGCCACCTCGTCCTTGCCGGGCCTGTTGCCGGGCCTGCTGCCCGGCCTGTTTCCTGTCTCCCCGCCCGGTGGTCGTGGGTGATTGATACGGGCGTCCAGGTCGCCCTGGCTGATGCGGCGCGCGATGGCCGCCGCGGTCCGCAGCTCGCGGCTGAGGCGGCTGGCCAGGGCGGCGCCGCCGAGCGCGGCGAGAAGGACGATGACGGCGCCCGAGGCAAGCAGCTGCTGGTCGAACTCCGCCATCTCGGCGGTCTCATCGTCCAGCGACTCGCGGACGGAGAGCACATGGTCGCCGACCGGACGCGCCGCCCATACGACGGGATCGTCGGCGCCCATGTCGAGGTACGTGGTCCGCCGCCCGTCCAGGGCCGCGGCCCGCAGTGACGGGGGCAGGTCGGGCGCGTCGACGGCGGCGTCCGTACCGGCGTCGTCGTCGGTGTCGACCTGCCCCGTCAGCTCGTACAGCTGGCGCACCCGCACCAACTGCGCGGTGGCCCCGGACCTGGCGCCCGCGGAGACCTGTTCGAGCCGCGCCTGGTGGACGAGTACCCCGATGGCGACGGCGACGACCGCGCAGCCCAGGGCGAGCAGCGCGGCGATCTTCCAGCGCAGACCGAGGGCGTTGAGCGCGGCGCGGGCGCGCCGGGCGACGCCCCTCACCTCTGCCCGCCCGTGCCACCCGACGTGCTGTCCACAGGCTTGTGCTTGTAGTTCTTGATGTCGCTCACCGTGGACATCCGTACGCCGTCCCAGTGGAACCGCACGGCCTGCTCGCCGCCGCCCGTGCAGTGGCTGCGCACCAACAGGTCCGGGCCGAGCGTCTCGACGTTCATGCGCTTGCCCGTGGTGAACAGGACCGGGTAGACGCGGCCCTCGCGCTCGGTGTAGACGGCGAGGACGCTCCGTCCGCTCTCCGTGTCGGCGGCCACGAGCAGTTCGGGCTGCCCGTCGCCCGTCAGGTCCGTCCGGAGCGGCGGCCGGAGTCCCACCCGGCCGGGGCGGTCGATCTCGCCGCGATCGGCGATCGGCTCCATCCGCGGATCGGCCCGCAGGACCTCGCGGAAGTCCACCGTGCGGAGCCCGCCCTTGCCGAGCTTCGGCAGTCCCTCCAGAGGCTCCGGTGGCGGCTGGTGGGTGGCGGTCTCGGCGCCGGGCGCCTCGGACGACGTACCTGACCAGGCGGACCAGAGCGGTTCCGGGTGCGGCTGCACGGACACGGACGGCGCGGGCTCACCTGCGCCGAGCCCGTCCACGCTGCCGCATCCGGCCAGCACGACGGCCGCCGCGACGGCGAAGGGGGCGGCGCGGCACAGGCGGCGGGTGCGGGTGCGGGTGGGCTTCATGGCTCCACCGACCGTAAGAAGCGTCCATCACGGAAAGCAGGATGTTGTGTAACAGATGGGGGTGAGTGGGGTGGAAACGTGGAGGTCAGGACCTTCGGCCTGGCCGGTTGTCCCCTCCGCCCCCCTCCGTCCCCCTCCGTCACCCTCTGCCCCGCGTCCGGCCCGGTCCGGCGACAATCGTGTGCATGACGCCGACGTACGAGACCCGGCTGCCGTTCTTCGTGTACGGGACGCTGCGCCCCGGGGAGCCGAACCACGACGTCCACCTGCGCGGCAACGTCACGACCGAGCTGCCAGCCAGGTTCGCGGGAGCGCTCCTCTACGAAGGACCCGGCTATCCGTACCTGGTGGAGGAACCCGAAGGCGGCCCGGTGCGGGGCGAGTTGATCGCCGCGCACCCGTCGGCGTACGAACGGCTCCTCGCCGGTCTCGACGTACTGGAGCACTACGCGCCGGGAGACCCCCGCAACCTGTACGAGCGCGTGGAGCGCGAGGTGACCCTCCTGGACGGGGTCGCGGCGCGCGCGTGGGTGTATGTCGCGGCGCCGTCGGTGGCGGCGAGGCTGCGTGCCTCGGGGGCGCTGATCGGGGGAGGGGACTGGGCGTCGTTCCGGGCGCGGCGTTGAGGGGTTGGGGCGGTCTGGGCCGGGCTGGGGCGATCCGGTGGACTCCGTCACCCGTGCGGGCGACGTGATCGAATCGCGTGATCACGGAGGGTCGATGCTGTGCGACGCTCCGTGTGCACCAGTCGGTGCGCGAGTCGGTGCGTGAGCACCACGTCCTCAAGCAGGAGTTGCCCCATGAGCCTTCGCCGTTCGCTGCCGGCCCTCGTCGGCGCCGTAGCCCTCACCCTCGGCCTCCCCGTGGCGGCCTCCGCGACAGCTCACGCCCCGACCGCCCCGACGGCCGTCATGGACCCCTGCGGGTTCTACGAGACCGGCAGCGACGCGTTCTACAACCACTGCACGGGCGACGGCTCGAACGTGGTCATCAAGGTGGAGGTGTCGATGGCCCCCGACTACGAGCGCTGTGTGGGTCCGGGCAGGAGCTGGCTGGGATCGGCGAGCAAGATCCAGGGCGCGCACTACACCGGGCGCACCTGCTGACTCTCCTGCGCGTATGACCGCGGGCCGGGGTGGTGCGACCGCGCGACCCCGGCCCGCCGCTATGCCCGCTCGAGCCGCACCGCGCACACCTTGAACTCCGGCATCCGCGACACCGGGTCGAGTGCCGGATTCGTCAGGGAGTTGGCGCGGCCCTCGCCCGGCCAGTGGAACGGCATGAAGACGGTGTCGGAGCGGATCGCGCTCGTGATCCGTGCAGGGGCCACGGCCCGCCCCCGCCGCGAGACGACCGTCACCGGTTCGCCGTCGCCGACCTCAAGGCGTGCGGCCAGGCGTGGATGCAGTTCCACGAAGGGGCCGGGAGCGGCGGAGTTGAGCTCGTCGACGCGGCGCGTCTGGGCCCCCGACTGGTACTGGGCGAGTACCCGCCCCGTGGTCAGGAGCACCGGATACTCCGCGTCCGGCTCCTCGGCGGCGCCCCGATGCGCCACCGGCACGAAGCGTGCCCGCCCGTCATCGGTGGCGAACCGGTCGAGGAAGAGACGGGGCGTTCCGGGGTGCCCGGCGTCGCTCTCGCTCTCCTCACCCTCCTGGCCCTCCATGCCGGGGCAGGGCCAGAACACCCCTTCCCCGTTGCCCTCCTTCAGCCGCGCGTACGAGATCCCCGAGTAGTCCGCGACGCCGCCCGCGCTCGCCCTCCTCAGCTCTTCGAAGACCTCCTCCGGGTCCGTCGGGAAGCCCTTCTCGTGGCCGAGGAGTGCGGCGAGACCGTGGAGCACGTCCAGGTCGCTCCGTACGCCGTCGGGCGCGCTCACCGCCCGGCGCCGCAGCAGTACCCGCCCCTCCAGGTTCGTCACCGTCCCCGTCTCCTCGGCCCACTGCGTCACCGGCAGGACGACGTCCGCCAGTTGGGCCGTCTCGGAGAGCACGACATCGGCCACCGCGAGGAAGTCCAGCGAGCGCAGCCGCTCCTCCACGTGCGCGGCGCGCGGCGCGGAGACGACCGGGTTGGAACCCATCAGGAGCAGCGCCTTGATGTCCCCGCCGAGCGCGTCGAGCAGCTCGTACGCCGACCGTCCCGGGCCGGGGAGCGAGTCGGGGTCGACGCCCCACACCCCCGCGACGTGCGCCCGCGCAGCCGGATCCGTCAGCTTGCGGTAGCCGGGCAACTGGTCGGCCTTCTGGCCGTGTTCGCGTCCGCCCTGCCCGTTGCCCTGTCCGGTCAGACAGCCGTACCCGGCGAGCGGGCGGCCCGCGTTGCCCGTCGCCAGGCAGAGGTTGATCCAGGCGCCGACCGTGTCCGTCCCCTTGGACTGCTGCTCGGGCCCGCGTGCGGTGAGCACCATCCCGGCTTCGGCGTCGCAGAACATCCGCGCCGCTTCCCGGAGTTCGGGCACGGGAACGCCGCTGATCCGCTCCACGTACTCCGGCCAGTGCGCCATCGCCGCCGCCCGTGCCTCCTGCCAGCCGCTCGTCCGCTCCGCGATGAACGCCTCGTCCGTCCGCCCCTCGGCCACCACCAGGTGCAGCAGGCCGAGCGCGAGAGCGAGGTCGGTGCCGGGGCGCGGCGCCAGATGGAGGTCGGCCTGCTCGGCGGTGCGGGTCCTGCGCGGGTCGACGACGATCAGCTTTCCGCCGTTCGCCCTCAGCTCCGTCAGATACCGCAGCGCGGGCGGCATCGTCTCCGCGAGGTTCGAGCCGACGAGGATCACACAGCCGGTGCGCGGAATGTCCTCGAGGGGGAACGGCAGGCCACGGTCGACCCCGAAGGCCCGCTGCCCCGCCGCTGCCGCCGACGACATGCAGAACCGGCCGTTGTAGTCGATCTGCGACGTGCCGAGCGCCACCCGCGCGAACTTCCCCAGGGCGTACGCCTTCTCGTTGGTCAGGCCCCCGCCGCCGAACACCCCGCACGCGTCCGCGCCATGCTCCCCGCGCGTGCGGGCGAGCCCTTCGGCGACGCGGCCGATCGCCTCCTCCCAGGTGGCCGGTTCGAGCCGGCCCGTGGCGTGGGACCGGATGAGCGGCTCGGTCAGGCGCACCCGGGAGGAGAGCACCGCGGGCGCCGTACGGCCCTTGCCGCACAATGCGCCTTTGTTCACGGGGAACCCGGGACGCTCCACGACCTCCACCCCGCCACCGGGGCCGGTGGCCAGGCCCATTCCGCATTGCAGCGCGCAGTACGGACAGTGGGTCGGTGTCGCCTCGGTGTGCATGGCGACCAGAGTCCGGCGCGCGTGTTACACGCCCCGCCCCAACGCGTTACGCCGCCGGTACGCCCCCCTCAGCCGACGCCCGGCCCCGCTGTGAGGGCCTGAGGGACCCGAACCCCCGCGTCCCTCAGCGCCGCGCCGCAAGAGCGTTGCGCACACCCGGCTCCTTGGGGCCCAGGAAGTGCGGATCGGGCCGCAGTGTCGCGTCGAGCGCCGCCTTGCCGGCCGCGAACACCTCCCGCGCGCCGCCGTAGTACCAGGTCACGTCGTGCTTGGCGTCGACCCCGACGCCGTACGACGAGACGCCCGCGGCGCGGCAGAGCGCGACGGCCCTGCGTATGTGGAAACCCTGGCTGATCAGCACCGCCCGGTCGACGCCGAACACCTTCTTGGCGCGGACGCAGGAGTCCCAGGTGTCGAAGCCCGCGTAGTCGCTGACGATGCGGCGGCTCGGCACGCCGCGTTCGGTCAGATACGTGCGCATGGCGTCCGGTTCGTCGTACTCCTCGCGGCTGTTGTCGCCCGTGACGAGCACGACCTCTATCCGTCCCGCCTCGTACAGCTCGGCCGCCGCGTCCAGGCGGTGTGCGAGATAGGGCGAGGGCTCGCCCTTCCACAGCCCGGCGCCGAAGACGACCGCGACCCGCGTGTGCGGCACGTCGGCCGTCGTGCGCAGCCGCCCGTCCGCCGTCACGAAGAGCCAGGTCGCGGGCAGCAGCGCCACCACGCAGACGGCCATGAAGACCTGCACGGCCCGCCGCTGCCCTTGCCGCGTGCGCGGCAGCCGCAGGCGGCGCAACCGGGCCACGCCCCCACGGGCCCAGACCCGTACGGTGGAGGGCTCCTTCGCCCCCGACCTCCGCATCCATCCCGGCCGTTTCATCCCGATCCCCCGTGCCCCGAAGCCGGATCCCCCGATCCGATCACTGTGGACAACGGTAAGCGACCGTACTGACAATGCCGCGGCACCATCGGTGAGCCAGGCTGAAAGGACCCGTCACCGGCGCGCAACGCGACGGCAATACGGCCCGTCCATCCTCTGTCCATGACGCCGTCGAAACCTCTTCGCGACGAGTCCGGCAGCATTGGCAGCACCCCTCTCGAAAGTACGGCGCAACTCATGGACCGGATCACCAGCCAGCTCGGCAGCCAGCTCAACCGCGTGTCGCTCGACGGCAGCCGCCGGACCGCACCCGCACCGGCGCCCGCCCTCGTCGTGGTCGGCCACGGCAGCCGTGATCCCCGCGCCCTGGCCACCGTCACCGCGCTCATCGAACGGGTCCGTGAGCTGCGGCCCGGACTCACCGTGCGCCTCGGCCACATCGAGCTGAACGAGCCGCTGCTCACCGACACCCTCGCCGCGGCGACCGGATCCGCCGTCCTCGTGCCGCTGCTGCTCGGCCGCGGCCACCACGTCAAGCACGACATTCCCCAGGCCGCCGCCGACGCGACGCACCTCGGCACACGGGTCGCCGCGCCGCTCGGCCCGCACTCGCTGCTCGTCGACGCCCTGTACGACCGGCTCGTCGACGCGGGCCTGCCGACCCGGCTCGGCAAGGCGGGGCGGCGCACCGGCGGAGTGATCCTCGCCGCCGCGGGCTCGCGCGACCCGGAATCGGCCACGGACACCCGGCGCACGGCGGACCTCCTCGCCGAGCGGATCGGCGTACCGGTGGTGCCCGCGTACGCGTCGCCCACCGCCGCCTGTCCGCTCGGCGTGCCCGCAGCGGTGCGTGCCCTCGCCGCCCGTGGCCGCCACCACACCGCTGTGGCCTCGTACTTCACGGCGCCAGGACGCTTCGCCACGCAGTGCGCCGACGCCGCCCCCTGGATCGCCTCGGCCCCGCTCGGCGCCCACCGGGCGATGGCCCGCCTCCTCCTGCACCGCTACGACCAGGCCCGTACGGACGCCACGGCGGCCCCGGCCGCCGCGCAGGAGCCGACCCGTCAGCCGACCCGTCAGCTGACCTCCGCCTGAAGTCCTTCGTTTACTGTCGGTGCATGGAAGGCACCGCACCGAACGTGTACGACGCTGAGGCGGCCTATGACAAGGCCGCAGTCGAGCGATGGGCCACCGAGCCGGACAAACGGCCGGGGCGCACCGCCTTCCAGCGGGACCGCGCGCGCGTGCTGCACTCCGCCGCGCTGCGCCGCCTCGCCGGAAAGACCCAGGTGGTCACCCCTGGCACACGCAGCAACGAGGCGTGGGACGCCAGCGCGCGGACCCGCCTGACGCACTCCCTGGAGTGCGCCCAGGTCGGCCGCGAGCTCGGCGCCGCCCTCGGCTGCGACCCCGACCTGGTGGAGACCGCCTGCCTCTCCCACGACATGGGGCACCCGCCCTTCGGGCACAACGGCGAGCAGGCCCTGAACGAAGTCGCCGAGAGCTGCGGCGGTTTCGAGGGCAACGCCCAGTCCCTGCGGCTCCTCACCCGTATCGAACCCAAGCGCTTCGTCACGGACGAGGAGACGGGCGAACCCGTCAGCGTGGGGCTCAACCTGACCCGCGCCGCCCTGGACGCCGCCACCAAGTACCCCTGGCCGCGCGGCGCCCACCCCACCGACCCGGCGTCCCCCAAGTTCGGGGTCTACGAAGACGACCGCCCTGTCTTCGACTGGGTCCGCAAGGAGGCACCGGGCCGCCGCACCTGCTTCGAGGCGCAGGTCATGGACTGGTCGGACGACGTCGCGTACTCGGTGCACGACATGGAGGACGGCCTGCACGCCGGACACCTCGACCCGAACCTGCTGCACGCCGAGCCCGAGCGCCAGGACATCTTCGCCGTCGCCATCGGCCGCTACGTACCGGCGGACACCGACCCCGAAGAGCTCTCCGAGGCCCTCGACCGCCTCCTGGACCAGGAGTGGTGGCCGCACGGGTACGACGGCTCCGCCGTCGCCCAGGGCCGTCTGAAGGACGCCACGAGCCAGCTCATCGGCCACTTCTGTCTCGCCGCGGAGAGCGCCACCCGCGCGCGGTACGGCAAGGGCCCCCTCACCCGGTACGGCGCCGAGCTCGTCGTCCCGCGCGAGGCCCGCCACGAGTGCGCGGTCCTCAAGGCCGTCGCCGACCGCTACGTGATGCAGCGCCCCGCCCAGGAGCGGCTCCGCGCGGACCAGCGGATCGTCGTCGCCGAGCTGGCAGAGGCGCTCACGGCCCGCGCCCCCGAAGGACTCGACCCGCAGTTCCGCGCGCTGTACCTCACGGCGCGCGACGACCGCGCGGCGCTGCGCGTCGTCATCGACCAGATCGCGTCGCTCACGGACGCCGCCGCGCGGTCCCTGCACGCACGGCTCACCGCAAAACACCCCTGACATATGCGAAATGAGCCGATCGACCACGGGGCGTGACGAAAACTGGCCGGATCGGTTCGCAACCCCTTCCCCCATCACGCTCCGTGCGGGACGCTCCCCTGACGGCAAGGCTTTGAGGAGGCACCAAGTGGTCGACGCGGATCAGACGTTCGTCATTGTCGGAGGAGGTCTCGCGGGCGCGAAAGCGGCCGAGACGCTCCGGTCCGAGGGCTTCACCGGCCGGGTGATCCTCATCGGCGACGAACGCGACCACCCGTACGAGCGCCCACCCTTGTCGAAGGGATACCTCCTGGGCAAGGAGGAGCGCGACAGCGTCTACGTCCACGAACCCGCCTGGTACGCGCAGTCGGACGTGGAGCTGCATCTCGGCCAGACCGTCGTCTCCATCGACCGCGCGACCAAGGCCGTCCACCTCGGCGACCGCGCCGTCATCCACTACGACAAACTCCTCCTCGCCACCGGCGCCGAACCGCGCCGTCTGGACGTTCCCGGCACCGGCCTGGTGGGCGTGCACCACCTGCGCCGCCTCGCACACGCCGACCGGCTGCGTCAGGTTCTGGCCAGTCTCGGCCGGGACAACGGCCATCTGGTGATCGCCGGAGCGGGCTGGATCGGCCTGGAGGTCGCGGCCGCCGCGCGGACGTACGGCGCGGAGGTCACCGTCGTCGAGTCCGAGCCGACCCCGCTGCACGCGGTCCTGGGTCCCGAGCTCGGCCAGATGTTCGCCGACCTGCACGCCGAGCACGGCGTCCGCTTCCACTTCGGCGCCAGACTCACCGAGATCGCGGGCCAGGACGGCATGGTCCTCGCCGCCCGCACGGACGACGGCGAGGAGCACCCGGCGCACGACGTGCTCGCCGCGATCGGGGCCGCCCCGCGCACCGCGCTCGCCGAGTCCGCAGGGCTTGAAATCGCCGACCGCGCGCACGGCGGCGGTGTCGTGGTCGACGCCTCCCTGCGGACCTCGGACCCGGACATCTTCGCGGCGGGCGACGTGGCCGCCGTCCACCACCCGCTCTTCGGCACGAGGCTGCGCGTGGAGCACTGGGCGAACGCGCTCAACGGCGGCCCGGCCGCGGCGCGCGCGATGCTCGGCAAGGACGTGACGTACGACCGCGTGCCCTACTTCTTCTCCGACCAGTACGACGTGGGCCTGGAGTACTCGGGATGGGCGCCCCCGGGGTCGTACGACCAGGTCGTGGTCAGAGGTGACGCCGGCAAGCGCGAGTTCGTCGCCTTCTGGCTGAGCGAGGGGCGCGTCCTGGCCGGGATGAACGTCAATGTGTGGGACGTCACGGACACCATCCAGAAGCTGATCCGCACGGGTGCGCGGCCGCCCGCCGAATCCCTCTCCGACCCGTCCGTCCCCCTGGAGTCGCTGCTCGGGTGACGGGTCCTGGCGGGAGTGTCACACGTGGGCCGTAGTATTCCTACGTGGCTGGCAGGATCAATGACGAGGACGTGAAGGCGGTTCGGGACGCGGTCCCGATCGACGCCGTGGTCTCCGACTACCTCCAGCTCCGGAGCGCGGGCGGAGGCAACCTCAAGGGCCTGTGCCCCTTCCACGACGAGAAGTCACCGTCCTTCCAGGTCAGCCCGAGCAAGGGTCTCTTCCACTGCTTCGGCTGCCAGGAAGGCGGCGACACGATCGCCTTCGTGATGAAGATCGACCACCTCACCTTCTCGGAGACGGTCGAGCGCCTCGCCGCCCAGGCGGGCATCACGCTGCGGTACGAAGAGGGCGGGTACAACCCCACCAACCAGCGCGGCGAGCGCATCCGCCTCGTCGAGGCCCACAAGATCGCCGCGCAGTTCTACATCGACCAGCTGGAGAGCCCCGAGGCGGAGATCGGCCGCAAGTTCCTCGCCGAGCGGGGCTTCGACCAGGCCGCCGCCGCGCACTTCGGCGTCGGCTACAGCCCGGCGGGCTGGGACCACCTCACCCGGTTCCTGCGCGGCAAGGGCTTCACCGACAAGGAGCTCACGCTCTCCGGCATCTCCCAGGACGGCCGCCGCGGCCCCATCGACCGCTTCCGCGGCCGTCTGATGTGGCCCATCCGCGACATCAGCGGCGAGGTCGTCGGCTTCGGCGCGCGCAAGCTGCGCGACGACGACAACGGCCCGAAGTACCTCAACACCCCCGAGACGCCGATCTACAAGAAGGGCCAGGTGCTCTACGGCGTCGACCTGGCCAAGAAGGAGATCGCCAAGACCTCCCGCGCGGTCGTCGTCGAGGGGTACACGGACGTCATGGCCTGCCACCTCGCCGGTGTCACCACCGCCATCGCGACCTGTGGCACCGCCTTCGGCGCCGATCACATCAAGATCCTGCGCCGCCTCCTGATGGACAACGGCTCGGCGCGGGTGATCTTCACCTTCGACGGCGACGCGGCAGGCCAGAAGGCCGCCCTGCGCGCCTTCGAGGACGACCAGAAGTTCGCCGCCGAGACGTACATCGCCATCGCGCCCGACGGCATGGACCCCTGCGAGCTGCGCCTGGCCAAGGGGGACACGGCGGTCGCCGACCTCGTCGAACCCCGCACGCCGCTCTTCGAGTTCGCGCTGCGCCAGATCGTCGCGCGGTACGACCTGGAGACCCCCGCGGGCCGCGCCGCCGCCCTCGACGAGGCGGCGCCGGTCGTCGCCCGCATCAAGAACACCGGCGCGCAGCACGAAGTGGCCGTCCAGCTCGCCGGGATGCTCGGCATCATGGACACCCAGTTCGTCGTCAAGCGCGTGGCACAGCTGGCGCGCTGGGCCCGCGACCGGGGCGGCAGGGGCCCGGCCCCGCAGCAGCAGCGCACGCACCAGGGCAAGCAGTACGAGGCCTCCGCGCCCTCCGCGCCCTCAGGACCGGCGCTCACGCTCCGCAGCCCCGCGCACCGCACCGAGCGCGAGCTGCTCAAACTGGCTCTGCAGCGACCCGAGTTGGTCTCCCCGGCCTTCGACGCGTACGGCGCGGACGAGTTCACGGCCCCGCCGTACGCCGCGGTGCGCCAGTGCGTCGAGGAGGCGGGCGGCGCCGAGGGGGGCATCTCCGAGTCGCAGCCCTACCTCGCCCGCGTCCTGGACGCCGCGCCGGACGACACGGTCCGCGCCATGGTCACCGAGCTTGCCGTCGAGGCGATCCTGCGCAGATCGGTGGACGAGATCTACGCGGGCGATCAGCTCGTCCAGGTCAGGCTGCGCGCCGTCGACCGCCGTATCCGCGACGTCCAGGGCAGTCTGACCCGCCTGAGCGGTCAGGGTGACCCCGCCCAACTCGCAGCCGTACAGAACGAGTTGTGGGTCCTCCAGCAGTACGGCAGGGCGCTGCGCGAGCGCGGCGCGGGCGCACTCTGAGGTTCGGATAGCGCGAGACTGGTTACCCGTGGGGTAACCACGCGGTTACGGACCGGACTCAGAAAGTCACCGCACGCCCCTCGTGGCGGCCGTGTGTCGTGCCCCACACTGGGTTGCGGTGCCTGAGTCCTCGGAGCGCGGCCGGCCCGCACACAGCGGATCCGACATACCCGCGATTCCACACATCGTGTTCGGGACGGACAGCGGCGAGGCCGTCTATGCCGATCCCGCTGTACCGCTGCCGCACGCCTCAGCAGCGATCATCATGGAGGTCGCCCCCGTGCAGACCCAGACCCTCAGCCAGACCGAGACCGCCATTGCCGCGGAAGCGGAAGCGGAGGCGGAGGCGGATACGGACGTCATCGCGACCGTGCCGCCGCAGAGCCGAGCCGCACGGCACCCGGAAGCGGGACCCGAAAGCCCCGAAGCGGAGGAGCCCCCCGAGCCCGGGGAGGCCCCGGAGGCTCCGGAGGCCCTCGAACCGGAGAGCGACGCGCTGCCGCTGCCGCCCGCTCCCCGCAGCCGCGCCGACACCAGCGGCCCGTCGTCCGACCTGTTCCGCCAGTATCTGCGCGAGATCGGCCGGATCCCCCTGCTCACGGCGGCGGAGGAAGTGGAACTCGCACGCGGTGTCGAGGCCGGTCTCTTCGCCGAGGAGAAGCTGCGCCTTGCCACCGACCTCGACTCGCAACTGGCCCTCGACCTGGACAAGTTGGTCGTCGTGGGCCGGATGGCCAAGCGCCGCCTTATCGAGGCCAACCTCCGCCTGGTCGTCTCCGTCGCCAAGCGGTACGTGGGGCGCGGGCTGACCATGCTCGACCTCGTCCAGGAGGGGAACCTGGGCCTGATCAGGGCGGTCGAGAAGTTCGACTACGCACGCGGCTACAAATTCTCCACGTACGCGACCTGGTGGATCCGCCAGGCGATGTCGCGGGCCCTCGCCGACCAGGCCCGCACCATCCGCGTACCGGTGCACGTCGTGGAGCTGATCAACCGCGTCGTCCGCGTCCAGCGCCGCATGCTCCAGGAGCGGGGGTACGAACCGACCCCCGAGGAGGTGGGCGCCCAACTGGACCTGCCGCACGAGCGGGTCAGCGAAGTCCTGCGCCTGGCCCAGGAACCGGTGTCGCTGCACGCGCCCGTGGGCGAGGAGGACGATGTCGCGCTCGGTGACCTCATCGAGGACGGCGACGCCGCGAGCCCCGTCGAATCGGCGGCCTTCCTGCTCCTGCGCGAACACCTGGAGGCGGTGCTCTCCACGCTCGGCGAGCGCGAACGCAAGGTGGTCCAGCTGCGCTACGGCCTCGCGGACGGCAGGCCCCGCACCCTGGAGGAGATAGGCCGGATCTTCGGCGTGACCCGCGAACGCATCCGCCAGATCGAGTCCAAGACCCTCAACAAACTGCGTGACCACGCCTTCGCGGACCAGCTGCGGGGCTACTTGGACTGAGGAGCGCCCCGTAGGGGCGCGGGGAACTGCGCGCTCAGCCACACACGACGGGCACGCGCAAGAACCCCGCTCCCACAGCGGCGCTAGTCGACCTCGGCCACGGCCTGCGCGAACTGAGCGGCGTACAGACGGGCGTAAGCCCCTTCCTCCGCCAGCAGAGCGTCGTGCGTGCCCTGCTCCACGATCGCCCCGTTCTCCATCACCAGAATCGTGTCCGCGTCCCGGATCGTGGAGAGCCGGTGGGCGATGACGAACGAGGTCCGCCCGTGGGCGAGCCGCGCCATCGCCTTCTGGATCAGCACCTCGGTACGGGTGTCGACCGAGCTCGTGGCCTCGTCGAGGACCAGGATCACCGGGTCGGACAGGAACGCCCGCGCGATCGTGATCAGCTGCTTCTCGCCCGCGCTCACCCCCGTGCCGTCGTCGTCGATCACCGTGTCGTAGCCGTCGGGCAGCGTGCGGCAGAAGCGGTCGGCGTGGGCCGCCCGCGCAGCCTCCTCGATCTCCTCGCGGGTGACGTCCTTGGCCGCTCCGTACGCGATGTTCTCCGCGATGGTGCCGCCGAACAGCCAGGTGTCCTGGAGCACCATGCCGATGCCCGAGCGCAGTTCGTCGCGCGACATCCTCGCGATGTCGACCCCGTCGAGCGTGATGCGCCCGCCGGTGACTTCGTAGAACCGCATAAGGAGGTTGACCAGCGTGGTCTTGCCCGCGCCTGTCGGGCCGACGATCGCCACCGTATGGCCGGGATCGACCTTCAGGGACAGGTCCTCGATGAGCGGCTTGTCCTTCTCGTAGCGGAAGGACACCTTCTCCATCTCGACCCTGCCGCGCAGCTGGTCGGGGCGCTCGCCCGGTACCGGGTCGGCCTCCTGCTCCTCCGCGTCGAGGAGCTCGAAGATCCGCTCGGCGGACGCGACGCCGGACTGCACCAGGTTCGCCATCGACGCGACCTGCGTGAGCGGCATCGAGAACTGCCGCGAGTACTGGATGAAGGCCTGTACGTCACCGATCGACAGGGACCCGGACGCGACCCGCAGGCCACCCACCACGGCCACGAGCACGTAGTTGAGGTTCGACATGAAGAACATCAGCGGCTGCATGGCCCCGCTGTTGAACTGCGCCTTGAACCCGGCCTCGTACAGTGCGTCGTTCTGCTCGGCGAAGGCCTTCGCCGACTCCTCCTGGCGCCCGAAGACCTTCACCAGGGTGTGCCCGGTGTACATCTCCTCGATGTGCGCGTTGAGCTTGCCCGTGGTCTTCCACTGCTGCACGAACTGCGGCTGCGACCGCTTGCCGACCTTCGTCGCCACGAAGAACGACAGCGGCACGGTGACAAGGGCCACCAGGGCGAGCAGCGGCGAGACGTAGAACATCATCACCAGTACGCCGACGATGGTGAGCAGCGAGTTCACCAGTTGGCCCATGGTCTGCTGGAGGGTCTGGCCGATGTTGTCGAGGTCGTTCGTCGCCCGGCTGAGCACCTCACCGCGCTGCCGCTTGTCGAAGTACGACAGCGGAAGCCGCGACAGCTTCTCCTGCACGTCGCCGCGCATCTTGAAGACGGTCTTGTTGATGGCGCGGTTCGAGAGCCGCGTCGCGACCATCATCAGGAGTCCCGCGATCAGGAACGCGCCGAGAGCGAGCAGAAGCACCTCGCCCATGGCGCCGAAGTCGATGCCCTTGCCCGGGGTGAAGTCGACCCCGGAGAGCATGTCGGCCATGCCGCCGTCGCCCTTGTCGCGCAGGCCCTCGATGGCCTGGTCCTTGGTGACGCCGTCCGGCATGTCACGGCCGACGATGCCCGCGAAGAGCAGGTCGGTCGCCTTGCCGAGGATCTTGGGGCCGAGCACGCTGAGCGCCACGCTGAGCACTCCGGCGCCGATCATCCCGTACATCGTGGTGCGTTCCGGCTTGAACTGCGCGAGGAGCCGTCTGCTTGACCCCTTGAAGTCCATGGACTTGGAGTCCGGACCCATCATCGGTCCACCCATGCCACCAGGGGGCATTACGCGGCCTCCGCTTCCGTCAGCTGGGAGAGCACGATCTCCCGGTAGGTCTCATTGCTCTCCATCAGCTCGTGATGGCGTCCCGTCCCCACGACCCGGCCCTCGTCGAGGACGATGATGCGGTCGGCGTCCCGGATCGTCGCCACGCGCTGGGCGACGATCACGACGGTCGCCTCGGCGGTCTCGCGGCCGAGCGCGGCGCGCAGGGCGGCGTCGGTCGCGTAGTCCAGGGCCGAGAAGGAGTCGTCGAAGAGGTAGATCTCGGGGCGCTGCACAAGGGTCCGCGCGATCGCGAGCCGCTGGCGCTGACCGCCGGAGACGTTCGTGCCGCCCTGCGAGATCGGCGCGCTCAGGCCCTCGTCGAGGCCTTCGACGAAGCCCTTGGCCTGGGCGACCTCAAGGGCGTGCCAGAGCTCCTCGTCCGTCGCGTCCGGGTTGCCGTAGCGGAGATTGGTGGCGACCGTGCCGGCGAAGAGGTACGGCTTCTGCGGTACGAGGCCCACCGTCCTCGCCAGCAGCCCAGGTTCGATGGTGTGCACGGGCACGCCGTCCACCAGGACCTCGCCCTCGGTGGTGTCGATGAGCCGCGCCACGAGGCTCAGCAGCGTCGACTTGCCGCTGCCGGTCGACCCGATCACGGCGGTCGTCTCACCGGGCCGTGCGACCAGGTCGACGGCCTTGATGACGGGCTCCTCGGCGCCGGGGTAGCGGAAGCCCGCCTCGCGGATCTCCAGGTGGCCGTGGCGCCGCAGCTCGGTCACGGGGGAGGACGGGGGCACCACGCTGCTCTCGGTGTCCAGGACCTCCTCGATGCGCTCGGCGCAGACCTCGGCGCGCGGCACCATCATGAACATGAAGGTGGCCATCATCACCGACATCACGATCTGCATCAGATACGCGAGGAACGCGGTGAGCGCCCCGATCTGCATGCCGCCGCTGTCGATGCGGTGGGCGCCGAACCAGACCACGGCGATCGACGAGATGTTCACGACGGTCATGACGATCGGGAACATCAGTGCGAGCAGCTTGCCGGTGCCGAGCGAGACCTCGGTCAGCTCGGCGTTGGCCTGCCGGAAGCGGTCCTTCTCGTACTCGTCGCGGACGAAGGCGCGGATGACGCGGTTGCCGGTGATCTGTTCGCGCAGCACGCGATTCACCGTGTCCAGGCGCACCTGCATGGTGCGGAAGAGCGGCCGGAGGCGCTTCACGATCAGGCTCACGCAGATCGCGAGGACGGGCACGACGGCGACCAGGACACCCGAGAGCGGTACGTCGAGGCCCAGGGCCATGACGATGCCGCCGACGCACATGATCGGCGCCGAGACCATCAGAGTGAACGACATCAGGACCAGCATCTGTACCTGCTGGACGTCGTTCGTGGTCCTGGTGATCAGGGACGGCGCGCCGAACTGCCCCAACTCCCGGGCGGAGAACGACTGCACGCGGTCGAAGACGGCGGCCCGGACGTCGCGGCCTAGGGCGGACGCGGTGCGGGCGCCGTAGTAGACGGCCCCCACGTTGCACACCACCTGGGCGACGGTGACGGCGATCATGACACCGCCGAACGAGAGGATGTAGCCCGTGTCGCCCTTCACGACACCCTCGTCGATGATGTCGGCGTTGAGCGTGGGCAGATACAGCGAGGCGCAGGTCTGCAGGAACTGCAGAAGCACCAGCAGGGCGATGGGTTTCTTGTACGGACCCAGGCGGGCCCGCAGGAGTCGTATCAGCACGCTCGGTCTCTCGGGAGGAAGTGGCGGCGGGGGTCGGCGATCGTGGCGAGGTCGCCCCCATACTCCGACATCGCACCCACCCGCGCGCAACCGATTAACCCATGACCCGGTAAAAATTTAGTCCGGGTACATAAGTCGCCACGCGGAGGGTCAGCCGTCAAGCGCCCCGGGGTGCGCCTGTTCCCGCACGGTGCGGTACTGCTGGCGCACCGCCTGACCCACGGAGAGGTCGTCGCCCGGCTCGAAGACCTGCGCCGACGCCCCCTGCCAGTACGGCAGTTGCCCGTTCAGCGCCCAGGCCGCCTGCCGCGCCGCACCGATCGCCGCGTAGTCCGCGGGCTGCGGCACCACGACCTGGGTGCCGAACAGCATCGGCGCCGCGGCCTGCACGGCCGGCAGCTCGGCGGCCCCGCCGAGCAGGAAGATCCGGCGCACCTCCACGCCCCGCGAGCGCAGCACGTCGAGCGCGTCCCCGAGCCCGCACAGCATGCCCTCGAAGGCCGCCCGCGCCAGATGCTCGGGCCGCATCGACTCACGCCGCAGCCCCGTCAGAGTGCCCGCCGCGTGCGGCAGATTCGGCGTCTTCTCACCCTCCAGATACGGCAGGAGTACCAGTCCATGCGCTCCCGGCGTCGACTTCATGGCCAGATCGGAGAGCGCGTCGAGGTCGGAAACGCCGAGCATCTCGGCGGCACCGCGCAACACGCGCACCGCGTTCAGCGTGTGCACCACCGGCAGATGCAGGCCGGTGGCGTCCGCGAGGGAGGTGATCGTCCCGCTCGGATCGACCAGCGCCTCGTGGTGGACGGCCATCACGGACCCCGAAGCCCCCAACGAGACGACCGCGTCGCCCTGTTGGACCCCGAGCCCGAACGCCGCCGCCATCGTCTCGCCGGTCCCCGCCGAGATCAGCAGCCCCTCGGGCGTCGTCCCCGCGGCCTCGGCGGGGCCGATCACCTCGGGCAGCATCGCCTGGTGCCCGAGCGCGAGCTCCACGAGATCGGGGCGGTACGTACCCGTCGCCGCCGACCAGTAGCCGGTCCCCGAGGCGCCGCCGCGGTCCGTCGTGCGCCGCGCGGGCCGCCCGAGCAACTGCCACACCAGCCAGTCGTGGGCCTGCATGAGGGAGGCGACGCGCTGGGCGGCCTCCGGCTCGGTCTTGGCGAGCCAGCGCAGCTTCGTCACGGGGTGGGCCGCCTGCGGGACGCAGCCCACGGCCTGCGCCCAGGCCTCGCGGCTGCCGAGTCCGTCGGTCAGGTCGGCGGCGGCGACCTGCGCCCGCCGGTCGTTGCCGACGAGCGCGGGCCGCACGGTGTTGCCGTGCTGGTCCAGGGCGACGAGCGCGTTCTGCTGCGCGGAGACGCCGATGGCCTGCACGCCTTCGAGCAGCCCGCCGCCCGCCGCCTCGCCGAGCGAGAGCAGCCAGGCCTGCGGATCCACGTCCGAGGGACGGCCGCCTCCATCGGGGCTTTCCGTCGGATGCGGGGCATAGCCCTGCTTGAGTACGGCGCCCGTGTCCGCGTCACAGACCACGATGCGCGTGAAATCGGGCGAACTGTCCAACCCTGCGACTATCCCCATGCCGGGAATTCTGCCGCACCGCGAGACGTGTCCCGTACCTCAGCTCCCAGGAACGGCGCCCATCGCGTACCTGTCACGTATTACTGGTGCCCCAGTCGTCCGCGCCGGAGCCCTGCCCGCGATCGCGCAGCGACCGCACCCGGTCGGTCACCGAGTCGGGAACCCGGTCCCCGACCTTCTCGGACACGGAGTGGAAGGCCTTGCCCGCCACGTCGCGGCCCTGCTGCGTCGCGGACTCGACCGTGTTGCGCACGGCCGGGTTCTGCGAGAACTCCCGGGCGGACTTCTTCAGCTTCTCGTAGCGCTCGCGACCGGCCCGGGTACCGAGCACGTACCCGAGAGCCAGTCCCGCCACGAATGTGAGCCGGTAGCGCATGACTGCCACCCTTCCCTTGCGTCGGCGTCGAGCGTGTGTTCGCTCGTCTGCTGCTCTGTGTCGGCGGTGGGGGATACCGATTGGCGGAGCACCCCCCTGCTTGCGCTAATGTATGTGTCGCAGCGACCGCCCGCCGCCTGGAGAGTTCCCAGCTAGGTGCGTTCGATGCAAACGAGACGATCCCCTGTAGCTCAATTGGCAGAGCAGCCGGCTGTTAACCGGCAGGTTACTGGTTCGAGTCCAGTCGGGGGAGCTCGGTCTCCTGTAGCTCAATTGGCAGAGCAGCCGGCTGTTAACCGGCAGGTTACTGGTTCGAGTCCAGTCGGGAGAGCAAGTGAGAAGGACCCTTGAGAATCCACCTCAAGGGTCCATTTTCATGCCTGGTGGAACCATGCGGGCAGCCCTGCGGTCCTCATGGTCGAGCGATGCCGACCATCCGAAGCAGGAGATCGTATGAGCGGCTATGCTGCGGCAGACGGCGCGCACAAATGTGCGCGACGCGCCGTTAGGGGCGGTAGCTCAGCCGGTTAGAGCAGCGGACTCATAATCCGTCGGCCGTGGGTTCGAGTCCCACCCGCCCCACCGAAGCGCTGGGGCGCAGGAACGATTCCACCTGCGTCAACAGTGCAAACCTCCGAGGGGTGTCCCTTTGGGTGGCGTGCGAGGCCCCCGGTGCAGGGTCGACGAAGCCCTGACTCACCGCCGTACGTGCTCGTGGGTCGGAATCGAGGGCAGGGCCGTCGTGCATCACCCCCGTAACAGAATGATCCACTTCCTTGTGCGGGCCGCGTTCATGCCCGTGAGGTGGGCTGATGCACTTTCCGAAAGCGGGCGGTCCGTTCTTCCGCCATCTGCGTGTGTGGCACGCCGTGCTGGCCTCGCTCGTAGTGGTGGCGGTGGTGGCGTTCCTCGTCCTTCGTCCGTCCGACGGTGTTCGCTCGGTGCCCAACGGCCCCTGCCGACCGACTGACGCGGCGCGCGAGGACCCACCCGCGGCCCCCGACCTCAACGGGGACGGCTTCGCCGATCTGGTGCATGAGATATCCCGTGAGATGAAGGTCGATGTGACCGTCGTGCCCGGTTCCGAGCACGGTCCGGACCACGACCGCACGACCGTCCTCACCCACGAAGACCTCGGTGTGCCGGACGAGATCTATGTGACCGACGAGCCGTTGCAGCCCACGGTCGCCGACCTGGACGGGGACGGCCATGCCGACCTCGTCGTCAGTGCCGCCGCCCAGATCGTGTGGGGAGGCCCCAAGGGCCCGCAGGCCGACGGACCGCACGGGCGCGTCCCGCTGCGGGGCAGCGGATTCCACATCGACACCGCGCCGATCGCGGGCGACTTCGACGGGGACGGCCACGCCGACCTCGCGGTCTTCAGGGACGCGCTCGAGGGCCAGGACGAACTGGTCGTCCTCAAGGGGCCGTTCGCGCGCTCCGGCGCCCCCGCCCGGACCGTGAAGATCCCCAGCCCGGTCCACGAGGGCGCGGAACCCGTGCTGGTCGCCGGGGACGCGAAGGACGACCGCGCGACCGATCTCGCGCTCTACGGCTCCCCGTGGGATCCGCCCCTGCTGTTCACCGGCGGTGCCCGTACCGCCAGCGGCCTGAGCAAGGAGCCCGAGCGGCTGGCGGAGGGCGAGAACGTCGTCTTCGGCGACTTCGACGGCGACGGACGGCAGGACATCGCAGTCGGCCGGAGCTTCGTCGACGACTACGACGACGTCGACACACCCCACCGGCGCGGCCAGGTCAGCGTCCGTTACGGGAAGGAGCCGGGGGAGTGGGTCACCATGGAAGGCGGCGACTTCAAGGAGGGCTTCGGCACCAGGCTCGCCGTCGGAGACTTCAACGGCGACGGCTGTGACGACCTGGCCGTGCAGCTCACCAAGAAGAAGGAGGAGGGGGACGCGCGGATCGAGGTGCTGCGGGGCGGCTCGGAGCACGGGCTCGGGTCGAGGCCCTGGCGCGCCACCAAGCGCTCCGGGCCGGGTGCCTACGGCTCCCTCTCCGGCGACGGCTCGCTCTTCTCCGTCCACGACTGGGACGGCGACGGCCGCGCGGAGCTGACCCTTCTCGGCGCGCGCAGATGGTGGATCACCGACGGCACGCACCGCGACGAGGCATCCTTCCCGGTCTCCCCCGGCAAGGACCAAGGCGCGTAGGCACCCGCCCGTTGTCCCGGCCGCGCGGGGTTCAAGGGGTCTGGTCCTCCTCCAGGCCGACCCGGCCGACCCGGACCGGATCGCCGAGCTGGTCCCCGGCGGCGCGGAGACCCACCGGATCGACGACCTCACCCACATCCTGCGGCGCGACTCGAGACGCCCCAGCATGGACTCCTACCGCCGCCTGATGCGCGAGCCGGTCGACCCCGGCCTGCTCGACCGCGTCGCCGAGTGGCTCACCCGCCACCTGTACGCGGCCGCCTCCTGGCCCCTGCCTGCCGGTGGACGCGGTGGCCCCCCGGCCCGATCGGCGCAGGTTCCCACCGCCCTCCACGCTCCGGCGGACCGGACCTCAGACGCGCTCCAGAACCACGATCGGGATCGCCCGGTCGGTCTTCTTCTGGTACTCGTCGTACGCGGGCCACGTCGCGGCCATCGTCCGCCACATGCCCGGCTTCTCCTCCGCGGTCGCGACGCGCGCACGGGCGCTGTAGCGATCGCCCTTCACCTGCACCTGGACCTCGGGGTCCG
This sequence comes from Streptomyces sp. NPDC055239, assembly GCF_053606205.1. Taxonomy (NCBI): domain Bacteria; kingdom Bacillati; phylum Actinomycetota; class Actinomycetes; order Kitasatosporales; family Streptomycetaceae; genus Streptomyces; species Streptomyces sp. NPDC055239. The sequence continues at coordinate 683,992 of NZ_JBSGRD010000002.1, forward strand.
CCTCCAGGTTGCGGAACCAGAGGGGCGGCGCGTCGGCGCCGCCGTTCGAGGCCACCACGAGCACCGCGTCACCGTGCGGCCGGTAGATCAGCGGCGTGCTGCGCTGCTCACCGCTCTTGCGGCCGGTCGTGGTGAGGATCAACACCGTGGTGTTCTGCCAGTCGTGGCCCTCCTCGCCGTCCGTCTCCACGTAACGCTTCACATGCTCTTTGCCGAACAGCATCTGCCGTCTCTCCTTACGTCTCCTCGCGCGCACGCGCGACGTGCCGACCCGATGTCATCACCCTCCGTCCTCCTCCCTGCCCGGCGCCGAATCGACGCGCCCGAACGTGGAGTGAGCTTCAGCCCCGGGATCCGGGGCAGCAGGGCTTCATGAAGATATTGATCGTCCTGGTGGTGATCGGCCTTGCCGCGGCCTGGTACCTGCAATCGCGGAAGCGCCCGTGAGCGCGCACGACGGAGGCACGGCCGCGGCGCCGGTGGTCGTGCATCCGCCGCTCGGCACGGGCGGCCGACGCGTGACGGTACGCGGGGAGATCCTCGGCCTCGCGCACTCGGACGCCGACGTCGTCGAGTTCCTGCGGCAGGCCGGACTGTCGGACGCGGAGGCGCTGCTCGACGATCTGGCCTGGGTGAACTGGCGCGGCGGGAGCGCGCACCACTACGAAGCGGCGTGAGTCAGGACGGCGTGAGTCAGGCGCTGTTCGGAGCGGCTGTGCTCACAGAGGCGCCTGCCATGTGATCGTCGTGCCCGGGCCCATGTCGTCCGTCGTGCCGTCGTCATGCACCGTCAGGCGCACCCCCGTCCGCCCGTCGGCCAGCGTCGCCCGCGCGTCCACCGCGACCTCGATGCGGGTGACGTCGGGGCGGCGTGACGCGGTGGCCAGGGCGCGGCGCAGGGCGGCGAGGAGGTGGCCCGCCGCCGGGTCCGTGACGCGGGTGTCGACGGCGCCGGTGAAGTGCACGGACGGCTGTACGCCGAGGACCGCTGCCGCGCCCGCCGTCTCGCGCAGCACCTTGCCGCGGAACGTGGTCGGGGCGTCGGCGGGCGGCTGCTGGAGCGCGAAGATCGCCGTACGGACCTCCTGGATGGTGGACTCCAGCTCGTCCACGGCCTGGTCGAGGGTGGACTCGACCTGGGGAGAGGTGTCCCTGCGCCGGGTCGATTCCAGCATCATGCCGGTGGCGAAGAGCCGTTGGACGACGAGGTCGTGCAGGTCGCGGGCGATGCGGTCGCGGTCCTCGAACACCGCGAGGCGCTGCCTGCGCTGCTGGGCGTCCGCCAGGACGAGGGCGAGGGCGGCCTGGGAGGCGAACTGGGTGGCCAGGAGCCGCTCCACGGAGGTGTAGGCGCGCTCGCCCCTGCGGCGGGGCAGCGCGAGCGTCCCGATGAGCCGCCCGCCCGCCTGGAGCGGCAGCATCAGGCTCGGCCCGAAGTTCGTCCGTACGTGGGTGGTCATCCGGGGGTCGGTCGCGGAGTCCTCGATGAACACCGGCTCGCCCCCGAGCAGTTGCTCCAACACCGCGCTGCCGGGCTCGATGGTCGTGCCGATGAGGTCGTTCTGGAGGTCGTGGGGGTGGGTCCGGGTCTCACTCAGGGGCTCGGCGGCGTCCTCTGCCGTCGCCGCCGCGACGATCCGCATGCCGCCCTGGTCCGTGGGCTGCAGGATCACTCCCGCGGAGGCGTTCGCGAGGATCCTGGCCCGCTCGGCGACCGTCATCAGGGCGTCGGCCGCCGGTTCGCCGGTGAGCAGCGCCGTGGTGACCGCGGCCGCCCCGTCGATCCACCGCTCGCGCTGCCTGGCCGCCTCGTACAGACGTGCGTTGCCGATCGCGATGCCCGCCTGGCTCGCGAGGACGCGGAGCAGTTGCAGGTCCTCGTCCGTGAAGCGGCCCCCGTACTTCTCGTGCTTCTCGGTGAGATAGAGATTGCCGAACGCCTCGTCGTGTACGTGCACGGGAACGCCCAGGAAGCTGTGCATCTCCGGGTGCCCCGGCGGTACGCCGCACGAGCGCGGGTCGGCCGTCAGGTCGTCCAGGAGCAGCGGCTTCGGCTCACGGAGCAGGGTGCCGATGAGGCCCGAGTGGCCGTCGGGGAGGCGGCCGATGCGGTCCCGCTCGGCCGAGGTCAGGCCCGCCGTGAACAGCTCGGTCAGCTTGCCGTGCCCGGGGTCGATGACGCCGAGCGCGCCGTACCTGGCGCCGGTCAGCTCGGCCGCGCTCTGCACGATGTGCTGGAGGGTGGTGTGCAGTTCGAGGTCCGTGCCGACGCCGAGCACCGCGTCCAGGAGCGGCACCAGGGGCAGGTCGTCGCCGCTCATCGCGCGGCGCCCGCTGAGTCCCCGCCGACCCGGCCGCCCCGCGCCTTCTTGGCCAGGCTCAGCAACGAGACCACCATCCACGCCCCCTCCAGAAGCAGAAAACCCCACTGCCGTTCGTAGAGAGCATCGCCCGCCGCGAGCCCCGACCCGGCGAAGTTCAGCCAGAGGTAGGACCAGGTGCCCGTGCCGAGCCTGCCCGCCTGGGCCAGGACGAAGGCGAGCAGGATCAGCGCGGAGCCGATCAGCTGCACGGTCATCGACATCGACATACGGGCACTCTTCCGCGCGGTGCTGAGATCAGCGGGGAGCAGAACGGCGGGGGAGCGCCGGGTTCAGCCGGAGAGCGGGCTGAGGACCAGCGGCTGGATCTTGCCCTCCAGCATCGCCCCGAGCCCCATCACGGCACACACGTCGGGCCGCTCGGCGATCGCCACCGGCATGCCCGTCGCGTCCCGCAGCATCTGGTCGAGCCCCGGGAGCAGCGCGCTGCCGCCGACCATCATGATTCCGCGATCGGCCAGGTCGGCCACCAGGTCCGGCGGGCAGTCCCGCAGCACCTTGCCGATGCCGTCGAGCACGGCGGTGAGCGGGGTGTGGATCGCGTTGCGTACGGCGGCGGTGTCGACGTGCACCGAGCGGGCGAGCCCCGTGGCGACGTCGCGGCCGTGGATCTCCGTCGACTCGGGCCCCTGCGAAGTGAGGCCGTTGCCGCGCAGGGCGAGCTGCAGGGGACGTACCGACTGACTGGGCAGCATCAGCTCGTGGTGGTGGCGCAGGTGCTGGACGATCGCCTCGTCGATCACCTCACCACCGACCGGGATCCGCTGAGCGGTGACGATCGACCCCATCGACAACACCGCGACCTGCGTGGTCGCGGCCCCGCAGACCAGGATCATGGTCGCTTCCGGCCGCTCGACGGGCAGCCCGCAGCCGACCGCGGCGGCGATGAGCGTGTCCACGAGCTCGACCCTGCGCGCCCCGAGCCCGACCAACGTCTCCACGGCGGCGCGCCGCGCCAGCGGATCCGCGTCGTGCGGCGTGCAGGCGGCGGCGCGCAGCCGCGGCTTGCGGCGCAGGGTGCGCCGGAGCTTCTCGCCGATGAGGTGACGCAGCATGCGCTGGGCCATCTCGATGTCGACGACGGTGCCGCCGGAGACCGGCCGTACGACCCGGATGTACCCCGGCGTACGTCCCGTCATCTGCTCGGCGAACCGGCCGACCGCGATGAGCGCGCCCGTCCGCGTGTTCACGGCGGCGGCGCTCGGTTCGTCCACGACGAGACCCGCGCCCTTCACGAACACCCGGGTCCTCGCGGCACCCATGTCGACGGCGATGTGGCAGCGGCGCAACTGCTCCAGACTGACGGTCATGGCAGATCCTCCCGAGAGCGCAGACCGTACGGACCGTCGGACGGCGGTCCTGTCTCGCATCGTGCGATGGCCGCGGGCGGCGCGCGCGTTGGGCTGAGCCGGGCGGGGTGCCGCCGCACGGGTGGTCTTGATCGCGTCGATGGCGGCGCAGTTAGCATCCCGTGTGACGCATACGCCCCCGGAAGAAGACGAAGCCGACGGCTCCCCCATATCCGGAGCCGACAACAACCCCCCGCTGTCCCCGCTACCAGTGGAGCCCCACGGGCCCGTCACGAAAAGGCGGATACTCGCCGATCTGACGCCTTTGCGTACGTCGGTCGACTACCGCCGTCTCTGGGTCGGCAACACGATCTCCTGGATCGGCCAGGCGATGACCGCCCTCGCGGTCTCCCTCCAGGTCTACGACATCACGCACTCCAGCTTCTCGGTCGGCCTCGTGGGCCTCTTCTCGCTCGTCCCCCTCGTGGTGTTCGGCCTGTACGGGGGCGCGATCGCGGACACGGTGGACCGGCGGAAGCTGGGCCTCTACTCGTCGCTCGGCTCGTGCGGCCTCTCGATCGCCCTCGCGGCGGGCGCCTTCGCGGGCTTCCACCACGTGTGGTTCCTGTACTCCGTGGTCGCGCTGCAGGCGGTCTGCGCGGCGCTGAACTCCCCGGCGCGCTCGTCGATGATTCCGCGCCTTCTGCCGCCCGAGCAGCTGCCCGCAGCCAACGCCCTTTCGTCGATGACGGTGACGTCGGGCACGATGCTCGGCCCCATGCTGGGCGGGCTCATCGTCGGCCTGTGGGGCTATCAGGCGGCGTACGCGATCGACGCGGTGGCGTTCAGCGCGGCGCTGTACGCGATGTGGCGGCTGCCCGCGATGCGGCCCGCGGGGGCCTTGGAGGGGGAGCCCAGGAAGCGGGCTTCGGTGCTCCAGGGGCTGCGGTTCCTCGCCACGCGGCCGAACCTGCGGATGACCTTCTTTACGGACATGTGCGCGATGGTGCTCGCGCATCCACGGGCACTGTTCCCCGCGGTGGCGGTCGTGTGGTTCGGGGGCGACGCGAAGACGGTGGGCCTGCTGATCGCGGCGCCCGCGGTGGGAGCGCTGCTCGGCGGGGTGTTCTCCGGGTGGCTCGGGCGGGTCCGGCGGCACGGTCTCGCGATCCTGCTCGCGGTGGCCGGGTGGGGCACGGCGATCGCCGTCTTCGGCCTCACCCGGAACCTGTGGCTCGGTCTTTTCTTCCTCGCGGTGGCGGGCTGTACGGACACCATCTCGATGGTGCTCAGGAACACGATGCTCCAGGCGGCCGTGCCGGACGAGATGCGGGGGCGGCTGCAGGGCGTCTTCATCGTGGTGGTCGCGGGCGGACCGCGGCTCGGGGACTTCGTCGCGGGGTCGGTGGGGGATGTGGCGGCGCCCGGGGTCGCGCTGGTGGGAGGGGGGATCGCGTGCGTGGTCGCCGTGGGGTTGCTGGGGCTCAAGTGGCGGGGGTTCGCCCGGTACGACGCGCGGGCGCCGGAGGCGTAGGGGTGCGGGAGGCGTAGGCGTGCGGGATTTCACCGGTCGTGGAGCAGGTCGACAAGGCGCGACAGATCACTCACCGTCGTACGCACTCCGGCGGCGGCGAGGCGCTCGCGGGCCGTGCCGCCCGTCGCGTACCCGATGAAGGCGATGCGCAGGCTCTCGGCGGCAGCCGCTTCCGCCGGTGAGGAACCGACCATGACGCAGCGGTCCGCCGGGGTGCCCAGCTGCTCCAGCGCTCGGCGCGGGCAGTCGGGGTCGGGCATGAGGAGGGTGAGATCCGGGGTGCGGCCGTGGATCCCGGCACCGGGGAGGTGCAGCCCCTTGGCGCCGAGGTAGGCCGTCACGGCGCGCGGCGACGTGTCGGTGACGATGGCCAGGCGGAGGGTCTCCTCGGGCCGGGCCAGGGTGTGCAGGAGGCTCGCGACGTGGGGCGACGGCTTCGCGGTGAGCGCGGCCTGCATCTCGATCTCCTCCAGGCGCGTGTGCAGCTCCTGGGAGAGCGTGCGGCGCCGGGCGAAGGCGCGGAGCACGTCCATCGGGTGGACACGGTCCGGTGTGCTGCCGGCCGGGCGGGGCTCGGACAGGAGGGGAGTGCCGGCCAGGGCGGCCTCGGGGTCGCGCCGCTCGGCGATCAGGGAGGCGAGGGCGCTGGCGGCATGGCGGGCGGACTGTGCCGAGTAGAGCTGGGCGAGGGTTCCGTCGAAGCAGAGGATGACGGATTCGATGGCGCCGGGCACCGGGGCGGGGGACGGCTCGGTGGTGACCTCGCAGTACCAGTCGTCGGACTGTGGCACCGCCTGGAACCGGTGTTGCAGGCGGCCCGAGCGGTTGAGACGCTCATGCAGGTCGCTGGAGACGATCACGACGGCACGCCTGCTCTCGCGTCCGAGCAGATGACGCAGCCCGGAGGGGAACGTGGGTGCCGAGACCGTCGGGTCCGGCTCGTGAGTGAGGGTGACCCCGAGCCCGAGCACGGGGAAGACGTCCAGTGCGGCCGGGAGTTCGTTGACCGTCGCGGTCAAAGCGTGCAGGACGTGGACCTCTGGGGCCACGATCACCTCCCAGCCGTGCGGCCTCGCCCGCATCTCGAACCGGTCGGGGCCGATACCGCCCCGGACGAGGAGGCGTGAGATCTCCCGGCCCAGGTTCTCCCGAACGCTCTCCTGTCGTCCTGCCGGGCGGGCCAGGTACTCGAAGGTGAGGATGGTCGCGGGGGGCGTGGGCTGGTCGTCCGGCAGCTCACGGCTGACGCCGAGGTCGTCGAGCTGGTCGCTGGGGAGCTCCTCGTGGGGGACGAGTACCTCGTCCTCGGTGTGGGAGAACTCCTGGAGCAGTTCGTCGAGTTCGGCCTGCTCCTGCTCGGTCGCGCCCAGTTCCCGGTTCAGTTCCAGTTGCGTATGGAGGAGGGACTGCCGCAGGCGGCTGATGTCGGCGCGGGTGGCGCGGGCCGCCGGGCCGGGGACGCCGTCGAGGGGGGTGCCGCGCCACAGGTCCAGGGCGGTGCGGACCAGGTCCTGGGCGCGGGTGAAGTCTCCTGCGAAACGGGCGTCCCTGGCGTCGTCGTGGAGCCGCTGGAAGCGGAACAGGTCGACGACGTCGGGGCCCGTCGGGAGGGCCAGCGCATAGGTGCCGTTCCCGGTCACCACGGAGTCGGGGCCGAGCGCGTTGCGCAGGCGGGACGCGTAAGTGCCCAGGAGGCGGGCGGCGTTGGCGGGCGCGGCGCCCGAACCCCACATGCCGTCGATCATGTCGTCGACAGGTGCGTCCCGGCCGCGCCGGAGCAGCAGCATGCAGAGCATGGCCTGCTCCCTGGCGGTGCCGGTGGCGAGCGGGTGGCCGTTACGGGTGACATGGAGGGGGCCCAGCAGGGAGTACGTGCGCTCGCGCGACGCGGGCGTGGAGAGCTGCGCGAGCTGGTGGAGGCCTTGGCGCTGACGGCTCGCGTCGGGGGAGTCGAGGTCCCAGACGGCCGATCGCAGCATGTCCAGGAGCCTGGTGTGTTCGGGCGTCGGGGCCGGACCCGATGTGCTCAGGGCGGCGGCCGCCGCTTGTCCGTCGCACATCTCGAGTACGAGGCGGCCGAGCGAGCGGAGATCGGCCGCCTCGCTCTGCTCGTCGTAGGGGACGAGGGTGAAGCCGCACAGCACAGGGCCCCCTCGCGGAGGCATCCTCACATAGGCAGGGGAGAGGGCGCCGTGGGCCAGGCCTTCGGCGTGCAGGGCGGTGACCGCGTGGGCGAGGGGCGGGACCAGGTCCATAAGCTGGTCGGCAGGCAGGCCTTCCGGGTGGTCCGCCAGTAGCTCCACGAGATTGGGGCCCTCGATGAATTCCATGACGATGTAAGGGACTTCACCGTTGGCGTACTCCTGTACGGCGGCCACGTGCTCGTGCCGGAACCGCGACAGCTGCCGCGCGGCCCGCGTGAAGCCGATGCGGAGCCACTGCGGTGCCAGCGGATAGCGCTGCACCACCACGGGCCTTCCGCCCTGGCGCAGATCCTCCGCGAGCCACACCTTGCCGCTCTGCCCGATCTGCCGCACCATCCGGTAGCGGTCACCGAGGAGCCTCGCGTTCCGCCCCACGCCCAGCTGCCGCGCACTCTCCTGCGTGACCGTCGCGAACGGCTCGCCCACCGGCGTCTTCGACCCGTCGGCGCCGTGGGAGGGGGCAACCGCCCGCAGCTCCCCGGGCGCCGTCCCCGCCCGCTCGTCGATCAACCCGCCGACCCGGGCCAGCAGCTCCCGCGTACGTCCCCGCGCGGTACGCGGCAGCGTACGGAGCAGCAGATCCCGCACCCCGGCGCGGAATTCGTACACCCCGGCGCCCCCGCCCGAAGCCAGCATCCCGCTCAGGATCACCTCCGCCAGATGCTGCGGGCGCGGACGCTCCTCCACCGCCGCCTGGACGAGTCGCATCACCGGCAACTGAGGCTCGCCCACCGCCAGATGCCCCGCCAGGCGGAAGGCCTCGGGGGAGGCCGTGGAGCGGAAGCGGAGTACGAGGTCCTCGGGGGTGGGATCCGCGATGTCCGAGCTTTCGGCATCGGGGGCCGGTGACGGTGGGCTGCGGTCCAGCCACCCCACCGCCCCCGGCAGCCGCGCCCCGCCCGCGTCCGCCACCAGCGCCGCCCAGTGCGACAACCACGTACCGCCGGGTTCGAGAACCGGGATCGGCACCGCCCCTGCGGGTGGCGGCACATCGACGGCGTACGGCGTGAAGGCGAGAGCCGCGGACGGTGCTCCCGGGTGCGGGGATGAGAGGGTTCCCGGGGTCGTGGGCAGAGCCGTGGTGCGCCAGAGGCGTTCCGGGAGTGGCTGAATCACGGCCGTCGGCATGTGGGCCGCCCAGCGGCGCAGCGTGCGGTACCAGCGGGTGCCCGCATCGCCGTGGCGCCACTGCGGGCCCATGCAGTCGCTGATCACGAGGGTGACCGTGCGCCCCGTGGCGGGCGCGTGGGCGGCCTGGGGCGGGACCGTGCCGTCCGCCTCCGCGCGGTGCAGCTCCACCGTGCGGAAGATGCCGGACTGGGCGAGCGCCGTGTGGAGTTCATGGACCAGGGGGCGCCAGATCGGCATGGTCGGGCCCGCGTCGTACACCAGGCACAGGCGCAGCCAGCGTTCGTCGGCGGGGCGCAGGACCGGCAGCCACCCGCGCCGGTGGCCTCCCAGGCGGGCGATGCGGTCGGCGGTGGCCTCCTCGTCGATGACCTGGCCCACGGGGGAGGGGACGCGGCGCTTGAGGGGGCGCAGGGCGCGTTGCAGGGTGAGGGGGTGGGTCACCATCGGGGGGACGGGGACCCGGACGGGGGTGTGCCCTGCCGCAGTTCGTGAACCGTGGGTGCTCGAGGTGTCTCCCGATCCGGCGGGCGTCACCGAAGCCGCCCCGCCCGTCGGAACGGGCAGCCGCAGCGGCACCCGGTCGTCCGGCGAAAGGGGCGAAGGGGGAGGAGCGGGAGTGGCGGGCTCCGGCGGTGAAGGGCTCACCGGCGGTGGTGCGGTCGGAGTCAGCGGTACGTCGCTGGAGACGTCCCGCGATGCCGGTGCGCCACCGTCCATCTGCCCCGCGAGCCACAGCAGTTCGGCCAGCTCGACGGAAGTGGGCCGGGAGCCGTCCGCCGCCTCCGCGAGAAGATCGGCGAGGCGCGTTACGGGCCCCCGGGGCAGCGGCGCGTCAGAGTGCATCGGGGCCCGGATCCGCCGCCTGCGTCAGGTACGGCATCAACTGCCGCGCCAGTTCGTCGCGCGAGCCCGCGTCGACCCCTGCCGCGCCCGTCAGATAGATGGCGTTCAGGAGCTGGTCGGTGGCGAGTTCACCGCCCGTGCCGCGTTCCAGGAAGCGGGCGATGAGGGTGCGGGCGTAGGCGTCGGGCTCGCCCAGGTGGGCCCGGACGATCTCCTCCAGATGCTCGTCGCGCGGCTGGCGGAGGCGCAGTGTGACGCAGCGGCGCAGGAACGCGGGCGGGAACTCGCGCTCGCCGTTGCTGGTGAGGACGACGAAGGGGAAGGCCCGGCAGCGCACGCGGCCGCGCTCGACCGTCACCGGGTCGTCGGAGCCGTCGGTCAGGAGGGCCGCCTGCGGGGTGTGCTTGGCGATGCGTACCAGCTCGGGGATCTCGTACTGGCCCTCCTCCAGGATGTTCAGGAGGTCGTTGGGCAGGTCGAGGTCGCTCTTGTCGATCTCGTCGATGAGGAGGGCGCGGGGGCGGGCGTAGGGGAGGAGCGCGGTGCCGAGCGGGCCCAGGCGCAGGTGGTCATCGACGCCCGCGCCGTGCCGTGGCGCCCGTGCTCTCGGGGCGCGCCCGGCCGCGTAGAGGCGTGACAGCGGGTCGTACTGGTAGAGGCCGTCGTGCAGGGCGCTGCGGCTGGTGATGTTCCAGCGCAGGACCGGGCCGAGGCTCAACTCCCTTGCCACCGCGTACGCGAGGCTCGACTTTCCGCTGCCCGGAGGGCCCGTCACGAGGAGAGGCCGCCGCAAGTACAGGGCCGCGTTGACCAGTTGGACGCAGGTCTCCGTCGCCCGGTAGGTGTGCGCCCGATGCGCGCGGTCCGGGGAGGTCGCCGAGCCGTCGTCCGTGGGCGTTTCGAGTACCGGGCCGCCGTCGAAGGCGCGCCAGGGCGGGGGCGGCGGCAGCTGGGTGATCCCGTCGTGGGGCTCGTTCGTGCCGGTGTAGACGGGCCACAGAGACATGATCGGGGTTCTCCGTATTCGTACGGCGGTCAGGATTCGTACGGCGGGTCAGGCGACTGGCGAGTGGCGGTGGGCGGCTGGTGTGTCGGGGAAGCAGCGCGGGTCGTCCCAGAGGAGCTGTACGTCCCTCGCCCAGTGCTTCTCCGGCTCGTCCGACGCCTCGGCACTCTCGCGCAACGTCAGGATCGTACGCGGGAGTTCGGCGGGCGAGTGGCCGTCGACATGGGCCGCGAGACGGTCGAGGAAGTCGGATCCCGTGCAGCCCATGTCGCTCCCGTGGCCGGTGTCCTCGCAGCCCGTGCGCGGCCACAGGAGCACCGGCACCGGCGCGGTGAGCGAGACGTCGAAGTGCGTCACGTCGGCGTCCGACCCGGCGCGCGCGGCGCTCGGCGGCGCCGCGAACCCCGCCAGATTCGCGCCGTCACGCCGCAGCCGGAACCGCAGCATGTTCGGCTTCTCCCGGGTGCCGCACTCGACGCGGTGCAGGACGGTCGTGGGGCGGTCGCGGTCCTCCAAGTGCTCCCACTTCCGCGTGAGGCGGTGACGCAGGCCGCCCTTGTGGCGGGACCGGTCGGTCACGACCAGGGGGTACGAGCAGCCGAGCGGCGTCGGGTCGTCGGCGCCGCACTCCCACTGGGCCACCGGCCAGTTGAGCAGCGCGCGGGGCAGCACGAAGGCCAGCAACTCGTCCGTACCGGGGGTGAGATGGGAGAAGGCGTCGTCGACGCGCTCCTGCACGTACGTGCGGACGTGCCCGGCGGCGAGGGTGTGCGAGCCGACGGGGTGGCGCAGGCCCTCGCGGTACGCGGACACCTCGACCAGGAGCTGGTCGTCGCCCGCGCCGCTGTGATCGATCTCGATGAGGATGGGGGACCAGGCCGGTGACTCCCCGGGCGTCGGCGGCGCGGGGTCCTGGGGATCCGCGGGGTCCGGGGCTTCGAGCAGGCCCGCGAGGCGGTCGGCGAGGCGAGTCACCGCGTCGGGATCGTCCACCTCGGAGAGTACGTACCAGGCCGCCGACCACAGCGAGCCGAAGCCCCCGCGCGGCACCGGCGGGTCGAACGGGCCGACCGCGTCGCGGTAGAGCCGCTCCGGGTCGCGGGCGACGCCGCTGGCCGCCGCACGTTCCACCAGGGCGCGCAGCCGTTCCTTCGCCGCCCGGTGATGGCCGGGAGTGGGGATGAGGTCGCCGAGCGGGGGCCAGTAGCGGGCCATGACGGAGGTGGGCAGCATCCGTCCGTTGCGTACGCCGCTCGAGGCGCGGGCGGCGGCCGACACCATGCCCACGACGCGGTTGCTGTCCGCGAGGGTCACCGCCGCGCCGCTGAACCCCGGCGCGAGGGGCTGGCCGTGCGCGCTCCACGCCTCCAGCTGGACCCACTCGTCGGCGATCCGCTGGGCGGCGGTGGCGCGGTACTCGGCGATGGTGCCTTCCCGGTAGCCCTTGGGGAACCCGTACACGAGGAGCCTGGGGCGGGGTTCGGCGTACGCGTCCTCGGGCGCCGCGAACTCGGCGGGCCGCACCGGCACCGCGTGTTCCAGCTCAAGGACGGCGAGGTCACCGAGGTCGTCGCCCCGCCCGTCCCAGCCGCCGTGCGCGCCGACGGCGGCGGACACCGCACCGAGGTCCTCGCGGTGCGGGAAGGAGACGGTGACGGGCTTGTCGCCGCTGCTCCGGACGACGTGCGCGCAGGTCAGCACGTGCCGCTCGGACACGAGGAAGCCGGACCCGATCTCACTCCCGCACACGATGCGGGCATGCCACGAGGCGCTGCTCATGGGGTGGTGGTGGGGGTGGCCTCCGGCGGGTTCGCGGACACGGGCGGGGCTGCGGATGCTTCCGGAGCCGCCACCGCGGCCCGCGTCACGGCTTCACGCGTCGCAGCGGGCCCTTCCGGTGTCCACGCGAGGCGAACCACCAGGTGGCCCTCCGCCGTGCCCTTCACGATGACCGCGCCCGCCTCCGCCGACATCCGGACCCCGAACTCGATCTCCACCGAGTCCGGACGCAAGGTGCCGTCACGGAACACCCGCAGCGCGGACTCCGCCGCAGCGCGTGCCCCGGCGAGCGACTCCTCGAAGGTGTGGACCGCGCGGGAAGGGCCGTCGCCGCCACGGGAGACGAGGTGCGAGCCGTGCATGTCGTCCACGTCGGCCATGACGACGGGCGTGCCGTCGTCGGTCGTGAACTCCACCAGATCGTCCATCAATGCCCCCGTCGAGCCCTCAGCGTGCCTGCCAACAGCATTGTTGCGGACAGTGCTTACGGCTGTCATCCAAGACTCCGGCAACGTACGCGCACGGACGAGGCTGGCGGGAAGGTGCCCTGGCGGCTTCCCGCCAGCACCGGTCAACACCCCTGCAACACAAGCCCCCTGACACTCTTCGCAGCACCCGGGAACCACCCCCGCCCGGGTCCGACGAAGAGAGGGCACCCATGACCCGATCATCCGCCCGGCGAAGAGCGAGGCTCCTGCCGGCCGTCGGCCTCGCGTTCGCGCTGCTCCCGGCAGGGCAGAGCGCCACCGCCGCCCCCGTGGACGCACCGCAGGGACGGGCCGCCCCCGCCACCTCCGCCGCCCGCGCCGCCCACACGGTCACCCTGGTGACCGGCGACAAGGTCACCGTCACGGAGCTCGGCGGCGGCAAGAAAACCGTGACCGTCGACCGGCCCGCCGGGGCCACCGGAGCCGTCCGGAGCGAGATAGCGGGCGACCGCATCACCGTCGTACCGGACGAGGCGCGGCTCTATCTGCGCGCGGGCACCCTCGACGAGCGGCTCTTCGACGTGACGGAGCTGATACGGCAGGGGCTCGGTGACGAGAAGGGCGGCGAGAAGGGCGGCGCGCTGCCGCTCATCGTCACGTACGACGCGCAGGAGAAGAGTGCGCAGGAGAAGAGCGCGCGCCGGGACGCGGGCCCGGCGACACCGCGTGGCGCCGACAAGGTGCGCGCGCTGCCGAGCGTGGGCGGCCTGGCGGTGAAGGCGGACAAGCCCGGCACGTTCTGGCGTGACGTGGCACCGGACACCACCAAGGCCTCTCAGAAGAAGGCCGGTTCGGATGGCGGATTCGCCGACGGCATCGACAAGATCTGGCTCGACGGCCGTGTCGAGGCCGACATGGCGCAGAGCAACGAGCAGATCGGCACCCCCAAGGCCTGGGAGGCCGGGCTCACCGGCAAGGGTGTGAAGGTCGCCGTACTCGACACGGGTGTCGACATCGGCCACCCCGGTCTCAAGGACCGCGTGGACGCCACCAAGAGCTTCATCCCGGGCGAGGAGGTCGCCGACCGCAACGGCCACGGCACCCATGTGACCTCGACCGTCGGCGGCACCGGGGCCGAGTCCGAAGGCAACAAGGAGAAGGGTGTGGCGCCCGGCGCCGACCTCTCGGTGGGCAAGGTGCTCAGTGACGAGGGCTCGGGCAGCGAGTCGCAGATCATCGCCGGAATGGAGTGGGCGGCCAAGGACGTCGGCGCCAAGGTCGTCTCGATGAGCCTGGGTTCGCAGGAGGCGAGCGACGGCACCGACCCGATGGCCGCCGCCGTCAACACCCTCTCCAAGGACACCGGCGCCCTCTTCGTCATCGCGGCGGGCAACACGGGCGCCCCTTCCTCGATCGGTTCGCCCGGCGCCGCCGACTCCGCGCTGACCATCGGCGCGGTCGACTCCGCCGACAAGGCCGCCTACTTCACGAGCCAGGGCCCCCGCTACGGCGACAACGCCCTCAAGCCCGACCTGTCGGCACCGGGCGTCGACATCCTCGCCGCCCGCTCCCAACTCGTGAGCGGTGAGGGCTACTACACCGAGATGAGCGGTACGTCGATGGCGACCCCGCACATCGCGGGCGTGGCCGCCCTGCTCGCCGAGAAGCACCCGGACTGGAGCGGCCCGCGCCTCAAGGACGCGCTGATGTCGACGTCCACGCAACTCGACGCATCCGCATACGAGTTGGGCGCGGGCCGTGTCAGCGTGCCGGGCGCCGTCGACGCGCAGATCACCGCGAGCGGGAGCGCCGATCTCGGCTTCTACTCCTGGCCGTACGGGGACAACAAGCCCGTCACGAAGACGGTGACGTACACCAACTCGTCCGACGCCGCTGTCGAGCTGACTCTCGCCGCCGAAGGCGCGGCGGAGGGAGTGGCGACCCTCGCCGACAAGACGCTCACCGTCCCCGCGCACGGCACCGCGTCGACCACGGTGACCGGTGACGGCGCGAAGGCGCCCGTCGGCGACACCAGTGGCCGTATCGTCGCGAGCGCCGCCGGGAAGCCGGTCGCGCACACCGCGTTCGGCCTGGTCAAGGAGGAGGAGCGGTACACGCTCACCGTCCACGTCAAGGACCGTGACGGTGCCGCGACCGGAGCCGGTCTGGTGCTCCAGCGGCTCGTCGAGCAGGTCGACCCCGTCCAGGCGGAGGTCGGTAACTCCGGCACCCTTGAGCTGCGTCTGAAGCCGGGAACGTACGCCCTCTCCTCGTTCCTCGACGTACGCGGCAGCAAGGGCAAGGACTCCCTCGGCCTCGGCTTCCTCGCCGCGCCCGAGATCGCCCTCGACCGGGACCGTGAAGTCACGCTCGACGGACGGAAACTGCGCGAGATCGGTGTGGACGTCGGCAAGCGGACCGAGACGCGCCAGCTCCTGATGGAGTACGACCGCCGGGCGAACGGAGCCGTGCTGCAGGGTGCGGTCCAGGTGCCGGTCACGTACGACAGCATCTTCGCGGCGCCCACGGCCAAGGTCGCCGACGGCAGCTTCGAGTACCGCACCGTCTGGCGCCTGGGCAAGCCCACCCTGGACGTGAAGGGCCTCGGCCAGGTGGTCGCGCAGCCCGGCGGAACGGTGACCGACGGCCGGAGCAAGCTGCGGATCGTGGATGCGGGCGGCGGTACGGCCGCCGAGTACGCGGGCAAGAACGTGAAGGGCAAGGCCGTCATCGTGCGGCGTCCCGCCAACTCTGAAGTGACGCCCGCTCAGATCGCTCAAGCCGCTCAGGATGCTGGCGTGAAGGCGCTGTTCGTGACGGACGACGTACCCGGGCGGCTCAACGCGTGGTTCGGTACGGACGACAACGCGGACCGGCCGTTGCAGATCGGCACGGTCGACGCGGCGGACGGAGCGCGGCTCCTCGCGGCGGCGAAGGCGGGCCGGACCGTGGAGACGACGGCGACATCGCGCACGCCCTATGTCTACGACGTCTCGGAGGGCCACAAGGGGGCGGTGCCCAGGGATCTGACGTACGAGCCCTCCAAGCGCGACCTTGCGGTCCTTGACACGAAGTTCCACGCGGTGAAGCCGGTGGCGGGCGGAGAGTTCCGTTACTCGCTCACGGATACCTTCGCCGTCGGGATCGGCTTCCAGGAGAAGATCGACTATCCGGTCGAGCGGACGGACTACGCGTCCACGGGGGCGGGACAGCTGTGGCACGAGTCGGTGTCGGTCGGGCCCGGCGCGGTGGAGGAGCGCAGCGGCCTGGTCGGCTACCGGGGCGGCAAGCACGGCGAGCTGAACTGGTTCAAGCCCGTGTGGCACCCGTGGCTGGGCACCGGCCTTGGCTGGGGGCAGCAGCGGTACGGGAACACGCTGGAATTCAATGTGCCCGGGTGGGGTGATTCAGGGCCCGATCACACGGGATTCGGTGACGTGTGGAACGACGACTCGATGACGCAGACCAGTGAGGTCTACGCGGACGGGGAGCTGGTCGACAAGCGCAAGAGTTCGGGTGTGTACGTGTGGGACGCGAATCCGGCGCTGACGACGTACAAGGTCGTGACGGACACGACGCTGGACCCCGAGAAGTGGCGGCTTTCCACGAAGGGCCACTCGGAGTGGACCTTCAAGTCGAAGGAGACGGCGGGTGACCGCAAGACCTTCCTGCCCTTGCTGAACCTCGGCTTCGACGTGGACACGGATCTCGCGGGGGACGTCCGGGGCGGGCGTTCCGTGGGCGTCGGGATCTCCTCCGAATACGTGAAGGGGGCTGTGGACACCGGCGCCATCGGGGGCGGAAAGCTGGAGGTCTCCTATGACGACGGGAAGAACTGGAAGAGCGTCGCCCTGGACCGGGACGGCGGCAAGGCCGCGTGGGACGGGAAGCTGAAGGTGCCGGGCTCCGCGGAATTCATCTCGCTGCGGGCTTCGGCGAAGGACGACCGGGGCGGTTCCGTGACGCAGGAGATCGTGCGGGCGGTGGGGGTGCGGTAGACCCCGAAGGAATGGTTCAGACGCAGACCGGGCTGGAATTCCCCAGCCCGGTCTGCTCGCTCTCCGCTCGCTCTCTGCTCACTTACTGCACGCAGACGTAATGCGGGCGTTACGCCCCTGAAGGTGCGGTGTCACAGTGATCGTTGAGGCTGGTGGGGCCAATTAGCCCGCATTCAAGGTTAGTTGGCGTATCAACGAAAACCGAATTCAAGCGGTCCTCCCCCCACAATCCGAACAGGATGGGACCACACAGATGTCTCTCTCACCGCCCGCCGGGCGTGTTCGCGCGCGCCCGAAAAGTCATTCCCCCCTACCCACGCCTGCTCCCGCCCCCGGAGGCCACATCCTGGCCGTCGGCGCACCGGGCCCGAGCCGTGAACTGCTCACCCGGACCCTGAAACTCACCGGCTACGAAGTCACCCACGCCGTCCCCGGCGACGTACACCGCCAGGTCAGGCAGGCGCCACCGGACGCGATCGTGGCCCTCGACGACGGCCCCGACGGACGGCGGCAGGGCCTGGACGTCATACGCGAGGTCCGAGCCGACCCCGCCGGGCAGGCGCTCCCGCTGCTCATGGTCACCACGGCCCGGACCCACGCCCCCGCCACCGTCGTCGACCTGCTGCGGCACGGCGCCGACGACTGCCTGCCGGAGGCCTGTGACCCGCGCGAGCTCTCGGCGCGGATAGCGGCCAAGCTGCACCGCGTCCCGGTCCCGGTGGAGAACCTGCTGCGCGATCCGCGCACCGGCCTCTACTCGGGGCCGCACTTCATGGACGAGCTCGACCGCGAGCTCAGCCGGCCCTCCGCCGCCCGGCGCGGCGGAGTACTCGCCGTGGTCGGGGTCGCCGAGATGGCGGCCCTGGAGACACGCCTCGGTCCGCGCGTACGGCGCGAGGTCGCCGAGCGGCTCGCCGGAGTCGCGGAACGTCTTGGTGGTGTCTGTGACCGGCTCGGCTGGGACGAGGACGGGCAGCTGCTCGTGCTCATGCCCGGTGTCGACGAGGAGACGGCGACGCGGAGCCTGCGCGAGTTCGCCGTGTCCGTGGCCGGGACGCGCTTCGTCGTCGCCGACGAGAACGTCAGGCTCACCCCGGCCGTCGGCTGGACCCCGCTCGCCGACCACTCCGACCACGCGTGGGCGGCCGAGCACGCGCGGGACGCCGTGTCCGAGGCGCTGCGCCACCGGGACCTGCGCCCGGTCCGCTACGAACCGTGGATGCGCACGAGCGCCCCGCACCCGCACCGCCGGGCCCGCGCCGGACTCCGGCTGCTGCTCACCTGGGCCACCCGGCTGCTGTCCCCGGTGCTTCCGCTGATACTCGGCGTGGGCGTGCCGTTCCTGCTCTACCAGCAGGCGTACGAACTGGGCTGGGACGCGGCCGGGTTCGCGTACTGGGTGGTGGTGGCCGGACTCGTGCTCTCCGCGCTGCTCATCATGCTGGAGTGCCTGTTCTCCCTTGATGCCACGTCCCGGCCCGAACGCCCTGGCCAGCCCTATCCGTCCGCCAGCGCCGTCATCGCCGCGTACCTGCCGAACGAGGCCGCGACCATCGTCGACACCGTCGAGTCGTTCCTGCGGCTCGACTACCCCGGCGACCTGGAGATCGTCCTCGCGTACAACACCCCGCACCCGCTGCCCGTCGAGGACACCCTGCGCGAGATGGCGGCCCGCGATCCGCGCCTGGTGCTGCTCGCGGTGGCCGGGAGCACGTCCAAGGCCCAGAACATCAACGCGGCGGTGACGCGGGTGCAGGGCGAGTTCGTCGGCATCTTCGACGCCGACCACCACCCCGCCCCGAACGCCTTCCGGCACGCGTGGGACTGGCTGTCCAACGGCTACGACGTCGTCCAGGGCCACTGCGTGGTCCGCAACGGCGACAGCTCGTGGGTCGCGAGGACGGTCGGCGTCGAGTTCGAGACGATCTACGCGGTCAGCCATCCGGGACGGACCAGGATGTACGGCTTCGGGGTCTTCGGCGGGTCGAACGGCTTCTGGCGCACGGATCTGCTCGCGAGGACCCGGATGCACGGCTCGATGCTGACCGAGGACATCGACTCCACGATGCGCGCCCTGAACGAAGGCGCGCGCATCGCCATGGACCGGACGCTCATCTCGCGCGAGCTCGCGCCCACGATGCTGCGCCCGCTGTGGAACCAGCGCTCGCGCTGGGCGCAGGGCTGGCTCCAGGTGTCGCTGAGGCACCTGTGGGGCGCGCTGCGTTCACCGGCGTACTCGCGGCGGCAGAAGACGGGCCTGTTCGTGCTGCTCGGCTGGCGTGAGGTCCAGCCGTGGCTGACGCTCCAGATCCTGCCGATCCTGGTGCACGCGGCCTGGCGCGCGGGCGGCGCCGACCGGCTCGACTGGGCGGTGCCCGTCTGCCTGATGGCGGCGGCGTTCACCATGTCGGCCGGGGTGGTGCAGGCGGCCTTCGCGTGGCGGCTCGCGGTGCCCGAACTGCGGCGCCGCAAGGCGTGGTTCTGGCGCTACCTGCTCGTGTCGACGTTCTTCTACACCCACTTCAAGAACATGGTGGCGCGCCAGGCGCATCTGAAGGAGGCACTCGGCGACCGGCAGTGGCGGGTGACGCCGCGTGCGGCTGTTCCTGAGGCGGCTGTGACTGCGGTCGCGGAACCGGCTGTCGCGGAACCGGCGGTGCGGACGTGAGCGCGCCGACGGCCGCGCGGCCCGTCGAGGTGACCGAGGCACCGGCGCCCGCCCCGCCTCCCGCCTCCCGAGGGCGCGCCCTCGAACTCCAGGGCTACCGCGGCCTCGCCGCCCTGAGCACGATCCTCTTCCACGTGTGGCAGGAGTACTACACGTACGACGCGGCCGGTTCGCACCCGCCGGTCGAGAGCCCCTGGCTCGGCGCGCTGATCTCGCTCGAGGTGATCGACCTCTTCTTCGTGATGTCCGCGTACCTGCTCACGCTGTCGTACGCGCGCGCCGCCATCGACGGAGGCTCGATCCGTACGGGGAAGACCTTCCTCTTCCGGCGGGCGATCCGCATCCTGCCGCTGTACTTCCTCGCGGTGCTCGTCGTCTGGGCAAGCCGCAATCCGACGCTGCCGGGGGACTGGCGCGACCTGGTCGGGCACCTCACGTTCACGCACGTCTTCGACCAGGAGCGGATCTTCTACACCCTGGGTCCCACCTGGTCGCTTTCCCTGGAGATCGCCTTCTACCTGGCGCTCGTCGCACTGGGACCGCTCGCGGTACGGGTCTGCCGCGGGCTCGGGACGCGGCGGGCGCGGGTCGCCGTGTGCCTGTCGGGGTGCGCGGCGCTCTTCGTGCTTCCGCTGGTCTGGATCTCCGTCGCGCACTACGTCGTCGGGGTGCCGCACACCAACTGGCCGGTGTACTTCGGCCCGCAGGCCCGCTTCGGGGGCTTCGCCGTGGGCATGGCGCTCGCGGTGCTGCTCGTGGCGCTCGGCGAGCGGGGCAGGATGAGTGCGCGGGCGACGGTGCCGCTCTCGGTGGCGGCGCTCGCGGGGCTCTACGCCCTGTCGTACGTCTCCGAGGCGGAGAACTTCGCCCACACCTTCTACCACCCGCTCGCGGCCCTGCTCTGGTGCGCGCTGCTCTACGCGACGCTGCACGTCCGTCCGCGTGAACAGGTGCGCTGGCACGGCCTGTTGAGGGCGCGGTGGGTGACGGCGGTGGGGCTCATCAGCTACAGCGTCTACATCTGGCACGAGCCGGTGATGCTGCAACTCATCAAGTCCGGCCTCGTTCCCACCGGTCGGGCGGGGTTCCCGCTCGCCGCGCTTGTCGTCTTCGCGGTCGCCCTTGCGGTCGGGGCGGCGAGCTACTGGCTCGTGGAGTATCCGGCGAGCCTGCTCGGCAAGGCGAAGGACGCCAAGGGCGCGGCGCGGGACTTCTATCCGGATCCGACACGCTGACGCCTCTGAGCTGCACGAACGCGGCGACGCCGCCTCCCGTGGGACGGGGAGGCGGCGTCGCTGCGAGAACTGCCGGGTGACGTCAGATCAGCCAGCCGAGGAAGTGGGCGATACCGGCGACGACGTCAGTGATGATGTTCATGGTGGTGCTTCTCCTTGTGGGACGTGCTCAGGTTTTCTTGCAACTCCCGGTCCTCGTATGGGACATGGACCGGGGACGCGACAACTACGGTCTGCAGCCCGTTGCTTGCGTTCCGTAATCATCGTCAATCACATGCGTCACATGCAATCCCTGACGCAACGATCACCTGTTCCAGGGAACAACTGCTCCCCTGTTCGTATTTTCGAGATGCGGGGGGCGAGATGCGGAGGGCAGGCCCCGGCTCAAGGAGGTCAGCCCGCCCGCGTGAAGGACCGGTGCGCCTCGATGAAGTGGCGTTCGCCCGCGGCGGCCTGGCCTGCGGGTGCGGAAACCCACAGGTCGTACATCTTGCCGCCCTCGTCCCAGCTCAGGTCGAAGGTGCGGCGCGGCCCGCCGTCGCCGGAGCCGCCGTCCCAGGTGAACTCCCAGACCGCGGCGGGGTGGCCGTTGTGCGTGGTCTGCCGGACCGACCCGTCGCGGTAGCCGGGGTAGTCCGACGGGCCGTCCTTGTGCGCCTGCCGCATCACCGCGAGGGGACCTTCGGGGTCCAGCGGTTGGGGGTGGACGCCGATGCGGAAGCGGTTGTCCGGCGAGTTGTAGAAGACGCGGGGCGGTTCGGACGAGCGGACGAAGCCGGTGGGTGTCGCCATCTTGAAGCCCGTCGGGTCGGAGACCGTGCGGTAGCCCGAGGGGGCCGGATCGTCGGCGGACCCGCCGCCCGGCTTGTCGGGGGCCTTCGTCCCGGCCGGGGTCGCCTCTCCGGTGCCTTCGGGTGACGGCTCGGGGGCGTCGGGGATCTTCTTGTCGGGGTTCTTCGGCTTGTCGGCGCTCTTGGACGGGGACTTGGACGGTTCCTCGGTCGTCTTCTCCTTCTCGCGCACCTCGTTCGCGGGGCCGCCGCTCCCCGTCGCCTCCGACTTCGTACCGGAGTCGTCCCGCGTCATCAGCCAGGCGCCGGTGCCGCCCGCCGCGAGGGCGACGACCAATGCGCCGGCCAGGAGTGCCGTACGGATCCGGGGGCGCGAGGCCGGTGCCGGGGCGGAGCCGAGCACGATCGCGGCGTCGGACGGGGGCGGCGGCTGCGCGGAGTTGGAGGCGACCGGCGTGCGGGGCACGGTCGGCATCCGCTCCTCCACCAGGAAGCCGCGCAGCGCCTGCTCGGCCTCGTCCGCACCGAGCCGCCGCTCGGGATCCCGCTCAAGAAGGCCCCGTACGACGGGAGTCAGCGGCCCTGCCGAATCCGGGATCCTGATCTCGTCCATGACGACGGCGTGCAGGACCCCCGCCACCGAGTCGCGGCGGAACGGCGACTCGCCCTCGACGGCGGCACAGAGCAGCACCCCGAGCGACCACAGATCGGACTCCGGGCCCGTGCGCTTGCCCGACATGCGCTCCGGGGCGGTGTACTCGGGGGAGCCGACGAAAGCGCCCGTCTCCGTGAGCGTCGTCTGGCCGTCGACCTGCGCGATCCCGAAGTCGGAGAGCACCACGCGCTCCGTCCCCGCCTCCAGGAGCACGTTCGCGGGCTTGAGGTCACGGTGCAGGACCCCGGCCGTGTGCGCGGCGCGCAGCGCGGCGAGCAGGGAGATGCCGATCCGGGCCGCCTCGGCGGGCGAGACCGGGCCCTCCAGGGCCATCCGGTCGGCGAGCGAGCGGCCGTCGATCAGCTCCATCACGAGCCAGGGCTGCGCGTCGTGCTGGACGACGTCGTGCAGGACCAAGATGCCGGGGTGCTTCACCTGCGCGACCGTGCGCGCCTCGCGCAGCGTGCGTTCGCGCCGCCCCGCTGCGTCGGCGGCCGACTGCCCCGCGTCGACGTGCAACTCCTTCACCGCGACGGCCCGGCCCAGGAGGTCGTCCTGTGCCCGCCAGACCGTGCCCATGCCGCCGCGCCCGAGCGGCGTCGTGATGCGGTAGCGCCCCGCTATGTGATCCCCGTGACTTGCCATGGCCGCATCATACGAACTCACGTTGCAAAAGGCGCAGTTGGGATGATTGGTGACCGTGGTGCGTGAGTGGCGTGACCGGGCAGTGAATGGACGTGAAGGTAAGTGAGGGGAAGTGAACGGCGCACATGCTGGCGGCAAGCGCCTCCGCGCGCCGGATACGTGGCGTGCCTGATCGCCTACTTTGGGTGATGTGAGCGTGGGTCGCGTCGGGAGCGGTCCGCACGGTGGAGGGGATCTCAACATGATGAGACGACGCATGGCCATGAGCCTGGGGGTGCTCGCGGCCGCCGCGACCCTGACGGTCGCGGTGCCGGGATCGGCGTACGCGGCACAGGGCGTCCTGACCGTCAACGGCAACGGGCATGTCGACCCGAGCGGTTGCTACGCCATCGACTGGTACCCGTCATCGGTGACCAACGACACCGACGCCATCGCCGAGGTCCACTCGGGCCCCGACTGCGGCGGCCCGGTCGAGTGGCTCGTCTACCCGGGCGAGACGTACTACACGGAGACGGCTCAGAGCGTCTTCATCCTCTGAGTCCTTCGCCTGAGTCCTTCGCCGTCCCGGGAGTTGCTCTGCGGGCCCCTCCGGGACGGACGCGGCACCGGCGCCTCGCTCCCCCGGGGCGCCGCGTGCGCAGAGCCGTGTGCCCCTCCGCGCGCGGGGATCCGGGGCAAGGGCGTTGTCGGGGACACGCCGAACAAGTTGCTAGCCTGCGGGGCGGATCACCGAACCCAGGAGGCCTCCGTGTCACCAGACCGCCCCGCGATCGCCCTGGTCACCAGCAGGCCTCAGCTGGAGACCGGCCTCGACCGCGACCTCCCCGGGCTGGCACGCTCGCTCGGCGCGGCGGGTGCCGAAGTCGCCACCGTGTCCTGGGACGATCCGAGGGTCGACTGGGAGCGGTTCGACCTCGTCGTCATCCGGTCAGCCTGGGACTACAGCGAGCGCGTCGCCGAGTTCGTGGCCTGGGCGGGGCGCGTCGCGCGGCTCACCGTCCTGGCCAATCCGGCGTCCGTGGTGCGGTGGAACACCGACAAGCGGTACCTGGCCGAGCTCGCCGCGGCGGGAGTGCCCGTCGTGCCGACCCGCTATCTTGCGCCCGGCGACGCAATGGAGATCCCGGACGACGGCGAGTTCGTCGTCAAGCCCACGTCCGGGGCGGGC
Source organism: Streptomyces sp. NPDC055239 (assembly GCF_053606205.1). Classification (NCBI taxonomy): domain Bacteria; kingdom Bacillati; phylum Actinomycetota; class Actinomycetes; order Kitasatosporales; family Streptomycetaceae; genus Streptomyces; species Streptomyces sp. NPDC055239. The sequence continues at coordinate 707,747 of NZ_JBSGRD010000002.1, forward strand.
GCGCGCTTCGCCGCCCGGTACGAGAAGGGCGCGTACGACGACGCCGTACGGCACATCGAGCGGATGCACGGCGAGGGCCTGACCGCGATGGTGCAGCCCTATGTGCCGCGCATCGAGGAGACCGGCGAACGCGCGCTCGTCTACGTCGGCGGGCGGTTCCTGCACGCCGTACAGAAGGGCGCGGTGCTCGCGCCGGGGGCGGCGTACGACGACGAGAAGATGCCGCATCCCGACCTCCGGCCGTGGCAGCCGACCTCCGCCGAACTCGACCTCGCCGAGCGGGCGCTGGCCGCCGTTCCAGGCTCGCCCGAGCTGCTGTACGCGCGGGTTGACCTCGTCGATGGGGCGGATGGCGGCGCGCTCTGCGTCATGGAGCTCGAACTCGTCGAGCCGAACCTCTTCCTCGACCTGCATCCGGGCTCGCTGCCCGCGGTGACCGAGGAGATCCTCGTCGCCGCCGGGTAATGGGTGGACGTGGTGCCACGGGCCTGAATACTCTGCCGCCATGTCCAGTCCCGAGTCCGACAGACTCTAGCCACCGGCCCGGCATGTCCGGTGGCCAAGTAGATCTGCGGGAACTGCAGCGTGCATCCGCGAGTGCGTCGTGGCTGGTCGCGCAGTTCCTCGCGCCCCTTTCGGGGCGCCCTCGCCGTAGCGCGGACTGACTTTCCCCTTCCTGGCCATCGGCCACCTGCGGAGTTCCTTCATGCCATTTTCCCTCTACATGCTCGGACTTGCCGTTTTCGCGCAAGGCACCTCCGAGTTCATGCTCTCCGGTCTCGGCCCCGACATCGCCGCCGACCTCGACGTATCCCTCTCGACAGCGGGCACGCTGACCTCGGCCTTCGCCATGGGGATGATCATCGGTGCACCGTTGATGGCCGTCCTCAGCCGTCGCTGGCCGCGCAGGACCGCGCTGCTCGCCTTCCTCGTCACCTTCCTGCTAGTCCATGTCGTCGGCGCGCTGACCAGCAGCTTCGCCGTGCTCCTCGCGACCCGTGTCGTCGGTGCGCTCGCCAACGCCGGGTTCCTCGCGGTGGCCCTGGTCACCGCGATCGGCATGGTCGAGCCGAACGCCAAGGGGCGGGCCACGTCTGTGCTGCTCGGCGGCGTCACCCTCGCCTGTGTCGCGGGCGTTCCCGGCGGAGCGCTGCTCGGGCAGTTCTGGGGGTGGCGGTCCGCGTTCTGGGCGGTGGCGCTGGTGTCGGTGCCCGCCGTCCTCGCGATCCTGCGGTCCGTGCCCGGCGGTGCCCCCGACGCCGTGGGGCCGGACGCGCGCGGTGAGCTGCGGTCGCTGCGCGCGCCTCGGCTCGTCGTGACCCTGCTCCTCGGAGCGCTGGTGAACGGCGCGACCTTCTGTACGTTCACCTACCTCTCCCCGGTGATCACCGACGTCACCGGTTTCTCGGAGAGCCGGGTGCCCGCGCTGCTCGCGCTCTTCGGCGCCGGGTCGTTCATCGGGGTCACGGTCGCCGGGCGGTACGCGGACGCGCGGCCCGTGCCGTTCCTCCTCACGGGCGCGGTGGCGCTGCTCGCCGGGTGGGTGCTCTTCGCGCTGACCGCGGGGAATCCGGTGGCCGCGGTCGTGCTCGTCCTCGTCCAGGGCGCGCTGTCCTTCGGCGTCGGCTCCGCGCTGATCACCCAGGCGCTGTACGCGGCGACCGGCGCCCCCACGCTCGCGGGCGGCTTCGCCACGGCCGCGCTGAACGTGGGCGCCGCGATCGGGCCCGTGGCCGGCGGCCTCGCCCTGGCGGCGGGGCTCGGCCACCGCTCGCCCCTGTGGGTCAGCGCGCTGCTCGTGGCGCTTGCCCTGGTGGTCGGGGTGACCACACTGTGCCGCCGTCAGCCGGGGGAGTCAGGGAACGACAGCCGCTGGAGCAGCCCCCACGTGAACTCCGCGACGCAGCGCCGCGGCTGACCCGCTCCGTCCGGTGCCGTGAACGCGAGCCGCCAGCGCGTGGGTGCCGTGCCCTCCATGGGGCGGGCCGGTGCGAACGCGCGGGCGGCCTCGTCGACCGTGCACGACCAGGGTGTGAGGTCGTCCACCGTGTGGAGTGCGGGGCCCGGGGCGCCGGGCGTGCGGATCAGCCACTCGTTCCACACCGCGCCGTTCGGCGCGCGCAGGACCTCGAAGCGCAGGGTCGGCCAGAGCGGCACCGGCCACAGCAGGGCCTCGCACTCCAGGTCGCCGATCTGCCGGGTCACGGTGGCTTCGGGCGCGCCGAGGACCGAGCGGTAACGGGAGACCGCGCCGCGCGAGCGGGAGGACCGGGTCATCGCCTGCCAGCGGCGGTTGGCCTCGCGCATGTCCGCGATGGAGACGCCGAGCTCATGGCGGGCCGTCTCCACCAGGTCCGGGTTGTGGTCGGCCATGCGGCGCAACAGGACCAGCTGGAAGTCCAGCGGGGTGAACGGGCCGGAAGACTTGGGGCCGGGGGCGGAGCTAGCGGACATGTGCTCCATGGTCGCGCACCGCGGCCGCTCCCGGGCGGCGCCCGCCAGGAAGGAAGAGCACCGAATTGACGTACCGGGGACGGCGAGGCGTAAGAACCCTGCGCAGCAGCCCCTGCGACACCACGTACGACGTGTCGTGCTGGTGCGCCTCCAGGTCGAAGTCCGCGAGCGGCAGCCAGGTGTGGTGGGGCAGGACCCAGCCCTGGTAGCCGTGGTGGCGGGTGAGCAGCTCGATGATCGGCTCGATCGGCTGGATGCGGGACTCCAGCTCGATGAAGAGCGCGGGCCGGTCACGGGTGAGCAGGTCGTGGGCGCCGTGCAGGACGGGGAGTTCGTTGCCGTCCACGTCGATCTTGATGAAGTCGACGTCGCGCAGGCCGAGCCCGTCCAGGGTGAGGCAGGGCACGTCGACCGCCTCGGCGTGGATGTCCCTGCGGATGAGCGAGGAGACCCCGCGGTCCCCGCGGTCGCCCTGCGGCAGCCAGAGCCGTGCCGTGCCGGGGCGGTCCGTGGCCGCGGCCTGGATCACCCGGACGTTGCCGGGCGTGGAGGTCTCGAGGAGCCGCGCCAGATGCGGGACGGGCTCCACGGTCACCACGCGGCGCGCACGCGAGGCAAGGCGGCGCGACCAGGGGCCGTACCAGCCGCCTACGTCCACCGCAGTGCCGCAGCCGGGCGGGCAGAGGTCGGCGAGGCGGGCGAGCTCCGGTTCGAAGCGGGGGTAGACGAGACGGGCAAGGGCGCCGATGAGACGGGCGGGGAGGTGCGGGGCGAGGCGGGCGGCCACGGTCTTGTGGGGCCCCGTCACGTGGATATCCGCTTCAGGAGCTGCTCGTGCTCGTCCTCCGACAGCTGCTCGCCGGAGGAGGGCAGGAGCTGCGGGATGCCGTCGATGATGGGGTAGCGGCGGCGCAGACGGGGGTTGTAGAGAACCTCCTGCGGTACGAGGGGGTCCGTGGGTTCCAGGAGATGCAGCGGCCCCTTGTCCAGCGGGCAGGCGAGGATCTTCAGCAAGGGATCTTCGGGGTTCATCAGCTAGTCAACTCCTTGGTGGAGGGCGTTGGTTGAGGCGGCGCCGCGTCATGCTTGGGCATGGCGAGGAGCACGGACACCGCGAGCGCCGTGCCCGCGATCCGCAGGGCGAGCCGCACCGGCTCATCGGGCAGCGGCTCGCCGAACGCCAGCGTCCCGAGTACCGCGGTGAAGAGCGCGGTAACCGTCGTGCACACCGGAACGATGAGCGAGGCCCGGCAGCGCTGCAGTGCCGCCTGGGACATGACCAGGCCGAACGCGCCGGTGAAGAGCAGCAGATACGGATACGGCGATGCGAGCAGGTGGAGGAGCGCTGAGCCCAGTCCCTGCGTGGTCAGATAGCTGGATACGCCCTTGATGGCGAGCGAGCTGACTCCGTAGAGGAGCCCGACGGCGACCCCGTACTCGACGCCCGTCGTCGGAAGCCGGTGCCGGTGCTTCGAGCGGCGCTCGGCGGATCCGTAGAGCAGGACGCCCGCGGCGAGCGAGGGCAGGCAGACCGTGAGGACGAGCGGCACGGGCGCGCTGTGGCTGACGGTGTCCGACTCCTCGCTGAGCGAGAGGACGACCATGAGCAGCGCGAGGAGAATGGCCCCGACGGCGTACCGCTCGCGGCCCGATGTCTGCTCCCCGAGCAGCACGGAGGAGAGCAGCAGCAGGAGCACGAGCCCGGATACGAAGATGCCCTGTGCGGCGGCGATGGGCAGCGTCCGGTAGACGGCGAGCTGCGCGCCGAACCCGGCGGCGAGCGCGAGCGATCCGCCGATCCACAGGGGGCTCGAGACGACCTGCCTGAGCAGCCGTGCCGGGCTGCGCACGCTGACGGACGGCATGGCGGTGAGGGCACGTTTCTCCAGGACGAACCCGGTGCTGTAGAGGACGTTCGCGAGCAGGGCGGCGGTCACACCCCACCACATGGCGCTACTTCCTTCGGGCGTGCAGCAGCAGGATCGACGAGGCGCTCGGCACGGCGCAGGCGAGTCGGTCCAGGGCGCGCAGCGGACGCGGTACGCCGTGGAAGGGGGCGCCGGCGACACGTACGACGTCGAAGCCGGACGCGGCGACGAACTCCCGCAGCGCGCGGGCGGTGTAGAGCCGCAGATGCCCGACGACCTCGCTCCCCGGACGGCCGTGGATGCCGCGCAGGCTGACCTCCGAGAAGACGGGCTGCACGCCCGCGAGCAGGAGCCCTCGGTTGTACCAGGCGGCGAGGTTGGGTGTGGACAGCATCAGATGCCCTCCTGGCCTGAGTACTCTCCGCAACTCGTCGAGCGCGCTGTCGGGGTCGACGAGATGCTCGATGACCTCGCTGAAGAGAACGGCGTCGGCGGCTCCGTCGGCGAACGGAAGCCCACCGTCGGTGAGTTCACCGCGTACGACGTACGGAAGATGCGCGTGCGCCCGCTTGAGGGCGTCCTGCGACCAGTCGACGCCGATCACGCGATGACCCGCGAGGAGCGGGGCCGCGGTCGCAGCGGCGGTACCGTCGCCGCAGCCGATGTCCAGGACGACGGCGGTACGCGCGGTGGCGGGGCCGATGGCTTCGGCGAGCATCCGGGCCTGGCGGAGGCTGCGGGCGTCGCCGGACGCGACGGGGACGGAGGGGTCCTCGTAGAAGTCCCGCAGGTCACGGGGGGCGGTGCTGGTGCTGGTGCTGGTACTCGTGCTTGTCGTCACGGTGTCGTCCCCTCCTCCGTGGCATGGAGGTAGTGCTCGAAGAGGTCACGCAGATGGGCCCCGTCGCCGCTGCTGAGCAGGGTCTTCGACCAGCGCAGGGCGACGTGCAGACGGCCCGCGGTGGACGCCGTGGTCACGGTCAGGCCGCGTGGCAGGCGTGCGGGCGCGGAGAACCAGACGGCGTGCGCGCGACCGGCGTCACCGAAGTCGAGGGAGTAGGGAATGCGTCCGATGTTGCTGAGCAGCGTGGTGGAGGTCCAGGGCGCGGCGGCCCTGCGCAGGCCGCGCGTGACGGCGGCCCTGAGGGTGACGGGCAGGACGGGCGAGGTCAGGAGGGCGGCGCCGCGGCCGAGTTGGGGCCGGGGGAGCGCCTTGAGGGCACGGGTGCGGTCGGCGGTGCGCCGCAGCAGCGCCCCGATCTCCTCCGGGCCCCAGTCCTCGGAGGTCAACTCGGCTGCGGTGAACGGCACTTCGACGAGCCGGGTGCCGTTGCCGATGGGCATGTCCATACTGCGGGGCCGGTCGTCGACGGGCATGGTGATCCGGAAGGGCCTGGGCCGCGCCCCGTGCTCCCGGTTCCAGTGCGCGATCATCAGCGCGGTCGCCACCATGAGCTGATCGTTCACGGTGAACGGCGCCCCCTTGGGCCGCCGCGGCACGGGCAGCTCGACGACGAGCATGCCGTTGCCGGGAGAGGGCTCGGGGGCGCCACGGGAGACACGGGCGGGGGGAGCCCAGCCGGATCCCGCGTCACCGACCGCCTCCGCGCTCTCGGGCACGGCGACGGAGGAGGGCGCCGCGCGCAGGGGAGGCGCGGCGGGGGAGTTGTCCTGCCCGCCGTACAGCTCGGCGGCGGTGGCGAGAACACGGAGGCAGGCGGGGCCGTCGAGGGCGGTGTGATTGATGGTGAGGAAGAGGACACTGCCGGTGCCTTTGCCCGTACCGGCGTTCGCACCGCCGCTCCTCGAGGCGAGAGCGTCACCGGAACCCCCACCCCCGCCGAAGCCAACCGTGTCCCCCTCCCCGTCCGAGGCGATCACCTCCAGGCGGATCGGCGGAGACGCAGACAAAGGTGGGGCCTGGGAGAGGGAGCGGGCGCGGGCCTTCTTCAGGGCGTCCCGTTCCGGCGCGGGGAACGTCACCACCTCCACGTCGGGACCCGGCGTCAGTTCCCACTCGTAGCGGCGCCGGTACCAGGGCCCCCGCGCCTCCCGCATCAGGATGCGCGGGTGGCGGCGCAGGGCCTCCGTGAACGCGGCCTTCAGGCGGGCCGGGTCCGGGCTGCCGGGCAGGTGGACCTCGATGTGTACCGTCTCCGGCTCCTCCTCCTGGAGGCAGTGCCTGGAGACCTCGTCGACGACGGGGAACGGCACGCGCCCAGGGGGCTGTTCGGGTCCGTCCGCGTGACGTGCCGGGTGATCGAGTGCGGTCATCGGTCCGTGTCCTCCCCGGAGGCGGTCGGCGCCGTGGCTCCCGTGAGCCCGTCCGCCGACGTCGGCCTGCGCCGCCTGAAGCGCGCGGTCCGCGTGGTCCGAGAGGTCCGTGCGCCCGGCGGCGGAAGCTCCGCCTGTGCGGACGCGGGGCCCCTCGCGGAGATGGTCGAGCTGGCGGCCTGCGGCGTGCCACCCGCCTCTTGAGCGCCGCCTTGAGCGCCGTCACCTGCCCCCGCACCCGGCCCGTTCGCCCCGCGCTTCCTGCGCGGCAGCGGCCTCGTGCCCAGGTCCGGGTCGGGCCCCAACGGCGACCCCAGCGGTGGGGTGTGGCCGCTCTCCGGGTGAGGCGTCGCCGGTGGAGTATGGGGCGGAGGCGGCCCCCACGGAGCGGCCTCGCCCCCCTCGCCACCGGTGTCCCCGGATGCTGCCGAGGTTCCCGCAGCAGCTCCCCGCACACTCACGAGCGCCGCGAACAGCGCGATGAGAGCCAGGAGTTGAGCGGCCGGGCTGAACGCACCCGCGTCCGACGTGGTCGGCTCACCCGCCCCCACCGCCGCCACGATCCCCGCCCCGGCCATCGCCGCGAACGCGAGCGGGACGAGCAGCGCGTGACGGCGCCACGCGAGCAGGGCGAGCGCGGGCACGAGCAGCGCGAACCAGCCCGCGATCACCACGCCCACCAGCGTCAGCGCCACCGTGCCGAGGATCAGACCCGGCGCGGGCGGCGTGACGTCGGGCCCGTCCGGGTTCGGCTCGCGGCGCCGGTACAGGACCAGGGCGATCAGGGCGAGGATGGCGACACCGCCGCCGATCAGGCCGATCTCGTAGATCCGGGACGGCTCGTACGACAGCTTGACCGTCCCGCCCTCGCCCTTCGGGATCAGGAAGCCCTGCTGCCAGCCGTCGAGGCGCACGGACGACAGCTCCTTGCCGTTGAGCGTGGCCTTCCAGCCGTCGTTGATGTTCTCGTAGGTCGAGAGGTACGAGGACGCGCCCGCGCCCACCGTCAGCTCGCGGCGGTCGCCCAGCCAGTCCTTGATGTTCAGGGAGCGCGACTCGTTGTCGACCTCACCCGGCGTCCCCTGCGTCATCGAGACGTCCATCAGGGCGATCGGGCCCGCGTCTCCTGCCTCGACGGTGTGCTCGCCGGAGCCGAGCGACACGGTCGTGTTCTCCGAGCCCCGCGAGCAGAGCGTCACCTCGATGGGCCGCCGCTCGGTCAGGTCCCGTACCGAGCCCTTCGCGCTCGTCGCGTGCAGCTTGCCGTCGATGGCGAGCATCGGCCCTTCGCCGCAGGCGAGTTCGAAGGTGTCCGAGGCCGGAGGCTGCTTCGTGCGGTACTTGTCCAGGGCCGGGACGTAGACCTCGGTGAGCCCGACAGGGAGCTGCAACTGGGCGTCGGCCACCGGGTTGTGGACCGTCAGCGGTGCGGTCTGCGTGATGGTGATGGTCAGCTCGTCCGTGGTGATCGGGGCGAACCGCGCGTTGCCGTTCTCGTCGACACCGGCGATCGCCGCGCCGTCCGGCGAGCTGATCTCGATCTTCTCGGGGCGGGTCGAGAGTCCGCCCGCCGCAGGCAGGACGATCTCGTCGATCTCCTGCTTGCCCTTCCACTTCAGAGTGATCTCCGGATTGTCGCCCGCGATCCAGGCCGTCGTCAGGTCGCCGTCCGTGAGATTGCGCGGAGAGAGACTGCCGCCGAGCTTCGAAGTGGACTTCGCGCTCGCGATGATCTGGTCCTTCTGCTCCGGCGCCACCTTGTAGAGGAGCTTGTCGAGCTCGTCCCCTTGCACGGCGACCGCGCTCGCCTTCACCTCGTACTCGCCCTCGGCCGGAGTCGAGAAGCGCCGGTGCAGGCCCGACTCGGCGTTCACCGGCGACAGCGCGCTCGGGTCCGATGAACGGTGCATCGAGTACGTCGTCGCCTCGGCGCCCTCGTCGGGCACCCTGGCGGAGGCCCCGGTGTCCTGGGGCAGCTGGAGCAGCTTCGTCACCCGTACACCCGGAACGGTGATCTCCGAGAACCCGGCGCCCGTCAGGCCTTCGCGGCCGATCTGCGCGTCCAGGATCGTGACCTTCAGCCAACTCGACTCACCGGCCGGCACCTTGATGCTCTGCCGCATGCCGTTGGGCTGCAGCGGACTCGTGCGGGTGCCCTGCTCCGTCTCCACCCGCACCCGCGTGGGCGCGGCCCGCACGCCGTCCTGCGGCAGCGGCGTGACCTTGATCGAGGAGGGGATCGACTCCTTGGAGCGGAACTCCGCCTTGATCCAGGCGCCCTTCGGCTTTCCGGGGCTGCCCTCGGCCCACGCCGTGTCCGGGTTGCCGTCGAAGGCGTTCACGGGGTCGTACTGCGGCAGGTGGAAGAGCCAGTTGCCGTAGCTCGACGCCGTCACGGACTTCGCGCCGCGCAGCTCGGCCGTCGTCTGGTGCTCGATCCCCTCGGTGGGCAGGATCTGGTGCGGCTTCTTGCCCGCGTCCTGGAGGGCCCCGCTCGCGTTGCGTTCGCCGGGTGTGTACGTATAGGAGGTGTTGGAGCTGACAAGGCCGAAGCGCGTGTCGGCGCGGCGCAGACCGTCACCGACCGCCTGGAGGGCCGGAGTTCCGACACCCGGGTGGTTGTCGCCCGTCAGGACGGAGGGGCGGTCCCGCATCGAGGGGTCGGCGGAGAGCTGGAGCAGCGACTCGGGGCCGCCGCTCACCACGGCCGTGTTCGACACCGGCTTGATCCCGGCCTGACCCGGCCGCTGGCCGCCCGACCCCGGGGCGTAGATCTCCACCGCGCGCTGGCGCGGGTAGAGGCCCTCGACCTGGAGAGGCGTGTCGTTGGGGATGATGCCGCCGGTCTCCGTCGGACCGAAGCCGGTGATCCGCTTGTATCCCGACTCCTCCAGGGTCCGCTTGACGGTCGCGGTCGGTACGTTGCCGATCTGGTCGGGGTCGAGGTCGTTGCGTACGACGACGTAGTACATGCCCGCGCGCGACAAGTAGTCGCGCAGGCCGGTGACTTCGCCGCCCGTCGCGAGCGCCTGCTCCACCGCGTCCATCGCGCGCCTGTTGCCGGGCGTACCGAACGGCACGTAGTCCCGCTGCGCCCAGCGCGAGTCGGCGAGCACGTCGAGGGGCTGGTCGATGGGCGAGCCCCAGGTGTAGATGCCGTGCGCGGTGGCGGGCACCACGAGCGCACGCGAGTCGGGGGAGTACTTCTTCAGCCAGTCGGACGTCGTCTGCCAGTACGTCGGCAGCTTCTTGAACGAACCGGGCTGGAGGATGGAGCCGTTGAGGTAGGGGAAGGCGAGTCCCGGAAGTACGAGCACGGCGGCGATCAGCGGGGCGTAGCGCCGCCCGCGCACCGGCCGCACCCCGCGCGTCTGCGCGGCCACGCCCACGACATGCATCAGGCCGAAGACGAGGGCGAGCGCGAGGCCCGTCTGGAACTTGTAGATGTTGCGGAACGGGACGAGCCAGCCGTTCAGCCACGACTGCATGGTCTCGTGGAAGGGCGCCCCGAACGCGCCGCCGTACCCGGCGAGCGTGACGAGGACGACCGAGAGCACGGTCAGGACGAGCCAGCGCCGCTCGGGCATGTCGCGCCGCGCGAGCCCGGCCAGACCGATGGCTGCGGCGAACGCCGAGCAGACCACGACGATCACGGACGTCGCGACCGCCCACCCGGCGGGCAGCCACGCCTCGCCGAAGTGCAGATACGCGACCCAGTTGCCCGCGCCGCGCAGCGCCTCCGTGGCCGACATCGTGCCGGTCGTCGTCGCCGAAGTCTCCACGTACGGGAGGAAGTTCTCGCCGTAGATGCCCAGCATCAACAACGGCACCATCCACCAGGCGGTGGCGAGGATGACGCCGGGCACCCACCAGGTGATCAGCTTCCGTTTGCGCGGACCGTTCGGTCTCGAAAGGAGATACAGGCCCACCGGCAGCAAGGACGCGAGCGTCGCCGCCGCGTTCACGCCGCCCATGAAGGGGATGACGAGCGCGGACCGCAGGGCGGCGGAGCGCGCGCTGATCCGGTCGTTCGTCAGCGGGAGCAGCACCCACGGAAGGAGGGCGCCGGGCAGCGCCGCCGCCGACGTCGAGCCGACGACGATCGTGAACGTCGGCCACAGGGCGAACGCCACCGCGCCGAGCAGCCTGCTCGCGCCGCTGCCGATCCGCATCCTCTCGGCGAGCCGGAGCACGCCCCAGAACGCGGTGGCCACGATCAGCGAGAGCCAGAGCCGCTCCGCGAGCCACACCGGCAGGTGGACGAGCTTGGCCAGGCCGTAGAACGGCAGCATCGGCCACGTGTATCCGACGTACTGGTCCTGGATCCCGCCGAACCCGCCCCGGTCGTGCCAGAGCTGGCCCAGGTCGGAGAGGAACTGCCAGGGGTCGACGGCCACACCCAGCTTGGTGTCGAACGTCATCCGCCCCGGCTTCACGGCCAGGAGGAGGACGAACACCACGGCCCAGAACCCGAGCAGCCAGCGCCGCGAGCGCGGGCCTCCGCCGGGTTCGGGGGCGTCAGCCGTGGGCCGGACTGCCGCCGGGGGTGGGGCCTGGACCGTGGTCATGGACACCGCCTGAGGATGAGGAGGAGATTCCAGGTGGCGAACTCGCGTACACCCGGCACTTTGGTGATGCCACCGGCCAGGAACGGCCAGTAGCGGGACCGCGCGGACACGACGGACACGTCGTCCCTCGCCCGAACCTGGCGCAGGGTCGGTCCGATGTGGTGGGCGAAGAGGTTCTCGCCCAGCGTGTGTTTGGCTGCCTTGCCGGTACGCCGTTCATAGCGGGCCCGCGCACGGTCGCCGCCCAAGTAGTGCCAGGGCGCCCACTCGTGGCCGCCCCACGGCGAGTACCAGTTGGTGAAGGAGACGTAGACAAGACCGCCGGGCTTCGTCACCCGCACCATCTCGCTGAGGAACGTCTGCGGATCGTCCACGTGCTCGAGGACGTTGGAGGAGAAGGTGACGTCGGCGACGCCGTCCCCCAGGGGGAGCAGGTATCCGTCGGCGACGACGGCGCCCTGAGGAGGCTTGGCGCCCAGCTCGGCCGGGTCCGGCTCGAAGAGGAAACTCTGGGCGCCGCGCCGCCGGAACTCCTCGGTGAAGTAGCCCCCGCCGCCGCCGACATCGACGACGACGCGGTCCCTGACCGGTCCATAGGCCTCGACCTGGTCGGCGGCGTCACGGGCGAGCAGGGTGTAACACCGCTCGGGCTCTTGCTGCTCGCGCAGGAAGGCCCGGAAGAGGGTGACGGAACGGCGCAGGGACGGGTCCTTCACACGGACCCCTGGTGCGTGGCTTGATGGGTGATGACCGCCTCGGCGGCCACCGCCTGGAACTCGCGTACGGAGTTGGCCCACCGGAAGCTGGTGGCCCGCTCACTGGCGGCCTTGCCGAAGGCCCTGCGCCGCTCGGCGCTGAGCGCCAGGGTGCACCAGGCGGCGGCGAAGGAACTCTCGCCCCGGGCGAGCAGCCCCGTCACACCGTCCTCGATCGAGTCACGTACACCCGGTACGTCGAAGCCGATCGCCGGCGTCGAGCGGGTCGCCGCCTCGGTGATCACCAGGCCCCAGCCCTCCACGGCGGAGGGATGCAGGAGCATCCAGGCCTCGCAGAGCAGCCGGTGCTTCTCCGCCTCGGAGACATGGCCCTTGAACTCCACGCCGGGTCCTGCGATCTGCTGGAGCCGGGCGAGCTCGGGCCCGTCGCCCACGATCACCAGACGTCCGCCGGTGACGGGTCTGACGCGCTCCCAGAGCCGCAGCAGGAGATCGATGCGCTTGTACTCGACGAGCCGTCCCATCGCCAGGAACATCGGTTCGTCCGAGCGGGGGTGGAGCGGGCCCGGCTCCTCGACCCCGTTGTGGACGATGCGGATGCGCTCACGGTCGACGCCTATCGCGCGCAGGGCGTTGGACGTCGACGGCGACACGGCCACCAGGAGATTGCCGCGCTGGGCGCCGGAGAGCGACCAGTGCTCGAGTCTTCGGCCGAGCCGGGCCGCGGGGGCGAGCGCGCCCTGGAAGCGCATCCCCCACAGATCGGTGTGGACGTGGTTGACCAGGCACAGCGTGGGCCCGCGGTGCCACAGCGGCGCCAGGTACGGCATGCCGTTGCAGACCTCGACGAGCAGATCGCAGTCGCCGACCTGCCGGGTGAAGGCGGAACGCGAGCGCAGATAGTGCCCGAGGTCACCGCCCGCCGACACGACGCGGTAGTCGCGGAACGCGGCCGGGCCCCCGCACAGGAGGGTGACCTGGTGGCCGAGCTTGCTCAGGCCGTCGGCCAGCCGGTCGACGAGCAGTTCGGATCCGCCCGCTGCCGGGTTGGCGAGGTCGCGGCGGGCGAGAAAAACGATCCGGCGCGGCTGCGGGGGAGGTGCCGGAGGCCGTTGCGCGACCCGCGGGGTGGCGGCGCGCAGCGGGGAAGGCACGTGCTGGGGCATGCGTGCTCCAACTCGTCAGGGTGCGGAACCGTGAGGTGCTATGAGGGTTCTGGAGGGGGGTGCACCGTTCGGGGGGTCGCTTGTCGCTTGCGGAGGCGCTGTGCTCGTACTGTGCGGGGTGGTGCGGGGTGGTGCGGGGCTGTGCGGGGGCGGTACGGGGCTGTGCGGGGATTGTGCTCGGGTGGGGTCGTTAGTTTTCGCTGCCGTGTTCGGCGCGGCTACTCACCGAAGTGACAATTTCTCGCCTTTCAAGAGCTGACGTCTCATCACATCGTGCTGTGTTGCAGGGTGGTTGGAGACGTATCACCATTCGGACCGTCCGGCTCCGCCGCCGTACCCGGACCATTCGACCCTTGTGTCCCACTGCCGGACCGTCGTCCCCGTACGACGAGAACGCCTCCCACGATCACGAGCAGCCCACCCAGCGCACCCGTCCCGACGGGCAGCGTCTCGCCCACGAGCTCGAGGCGGCTGCTGTCGTCGTCGGCGAGCTTGACCTGTGCCTTCTGCGTCTTGGGCGTGAACGCGATGCGCTCGCTGTCGAGCAGCACCGTCGCGTCCTTGTCCGATCCTGGCGCGCGCAGCGTCTTGCGGGGGCCGATCGCCGCGTAGATGATCCGGCCCGTGCGTTTGTCGGCGACAAGATCGACGCCGTGGTTGGCGTACCACTCCTCGGCGAGCACGTTGCTGCGCTTGGGCTGACCCACAAGGCGGCCCGGCACAAGGCGGGTTCCGGTCTTCGCGGGCTTCACCTTCGCGGTGAAGCGGTAGCCCTCGTAACCCTGGATCTTCTTCGTGCCCCTGAAGGTCAGCGGGACGGTCGCGCCGAGCGTGTTGTCCCACCAGGTGTAGGAGCGTTTCTGCACGTCGAAGGGGAACTTGAGGTAGGCCTCGCCCTCGAAGTACGGCGTCTCGCCGCAGCAGTGCACGGGCTCGTTCGTCCTGCGGTCGGTGACCCAGCGCTCCGTCGTCCACTGGAGCGAATCGTGCGGATCGGCGGCCGGGAGCGAGCTGTCCGGGTCGACCGACGTGGACACGTCCCAGACCGCGTGCTCGTCGTTGCTGTCGTCCACGTCGCCGCGCACCTGACGCGTGATCGTGAGGTTCTTGTCGTGCACGGTCTTGATCTTCTCGGTGTCGAAATAGCTGCCCTTGCCCTTGAAGACCGTCGTGATGTCGACGTCGACGGGCGTGCGCTTCGCACGTGGTTCGACGTACCACGCGAGCATCGGGGCCAGGACGAGCAGAAAGACGCCGAGTCCGAGGAGGATCAGCGAGAGGGGAGAGGCTGTGCGGCGCATCCGGCACTCCTGGGGGCGGGTGAGAAGTGTTACCGAGCCGTATGGGGCCGGAACGCTAGGCGGACCCTTGACGAAGTGTCAATGCGTTGATGAGACTGGGCACTTGCCGGGCGGGGCCGGTTTGGGGCTGTACGAACGACATCCGTGCACACCGCACGAACGACTTCCGTGCGGCCTGTGCGACCTGGGTGGGGACGACCTCCAGCAGAGAGGCTGACCCTGACATGCACCGACTGCTCGCCGCCGGACTGACCGCAGCGGTCGCCGCGGTTCTCGCCGTGGCCGCCGCCTTCGGCATCGTCGCGGCCCTGAACGCGACGCCGGAACAGCCCAACACGCCCCTTGTGCACTTCGAGGCTCCCCCACAGGGGCAGTGAGTGGCCGTGCCCGTGACCGAGAGCCAGGGGCTTTCCACCCGCTCGGCCTGGCGCGACGTACCGCCCCTGCTCGTAAGGCAGTTCGCCGCGCTCGCCCTGGACGAAGTGCCCGCCCTCGCCCAGGACATCCTGCGGGAGATCCGCGCCGAGTACCCAGGGCTGCCCGTCGTCCTCGACGACTCGGGCGAGCCCATGGCGCTCATCGGCATCCGCCGCGCCCTTGAGGGGTTCGTCCAGCAGATCGCGTCCGCCGAAGGGCGGCCGTGCTACCCCCTTGAGGTCTTCCAGGAGTTCGGCAGGGGCGAGGGCCTGCACGGCCGCAGCCTCGACTCGCTCCAGGCGATCTACCGGCTCGGGGTACGGCTCGCCTGGCGCCGCCTTGCCGAGATCGGCCAGCAGATCGAGATCCCGCCACCGGCCATGTACGAACTCGCCGAGTCGGGCTTCGAGTATCTGGACGGCCTGGTCGACCAGTCCGTACGCGGATACGCCGAGGCCGCTGCCCGGCAGGCGGGCGAACGGTTGCGCCTGCAAAGGAAGTTGATGGAGCTGATCCTCGCCGAGCGGCGAGGTGACTCCGGGTCGGGGATGTCGGCCGATTCCGGTTCCACTTCCGGTTCCGGAGCCGGCTCGCACTCCGCGTCGAGGCGCCCCGACGCCCGCAGCGCGCTCGACGAACGGGCCGCCCGCGTCGGCTGGCAGCTACCCGAGCGGGTCGCGGTCGGCGTACTCCTGCGCCCGGCGAGGGAAGCCGTGGCGCCCGCCGTCGGACAGGGCGTCCTGCTCGACATGGAGACCGAGCAGCCCCGCATGGTCGTCCCCGACCCGGAAGCGGCGGGCCGCCCCGAGCTGCTCCGGCGCACCATGGCGGGCTGGTCCGGCGCGATCGGCCCGCCCGTACCGCTCGCCGACGCCGCGAAGTCACTGCGCTGGGCGGAGGCCGCGGTCCGCCTGATGGAGCGCGGCCTGTTGCCGTCGGGCGAGGTCCTGCACTGCACCGAGCACACCGAGGCCCTGGTCCTGCTCCAACCCGAGGAGCTCATCGAGGACTTGGCCCGCCGCTGCCTGGCCCCGCTCGCGCACTGCGGCCCCGCGCACGGCCGCCGCCTCGCCGAGACGCTGCTCGCCTGGCTGGAGACGAGGGGCGGCGCACCGGAGGTCGCGGCCCGCCTCGGGGTGCATCCGCAGACGGTGCGCTACCGCCTGCGGCAGATCAGGGAACTGTGGGGCGACGAGGTCGACGACCCGGACCGCCGCTTCGAGCTGGAACTGGTGCTCAGGGCGCGGCGGTTGAGGGGGGAGCTGGGCCGGGCGGTCTGAGGCGAGCGGGATGAGGTGGGCCGTGCGGGGCCGTGCGGGTAGCCTGCCGCAATGGACATAGCGGTACGCGCGCAGGCAGCACTCGGCGAGGGCCCCACCTGGGACCATGCCGCCCGGCGACTGATCTGGGTCGACATCCTGAGCTCACGCGTCCACACGTACGACCCCTCGACCGGGCACCGCTCGGTCATGGCCACCGAACAGCACGTCGGCGCCGCGAAGCCGCGCGCGGGCGGCGGCCTCGTGGTCAATCTCCGCGACGGCGTGGGTCTCTACGACTCCATGGCGGAGGGCGGCGCGTTCCGCTGGCTGCACCACGAGGTCGTACCGGGCCGCCGTGGCAACGACGCGGTGGTCGCCCCCGACGGCGCGCTCTGGGCGGGCACGATGCGCTACGACGAGGCGACGGGCGGCGGCAACCTGATCCGGCTGACCGGCGACGGCACGGCGACCGAGGTCTTCGGTGACGTGTCCGTCAGCAACGGCACGGGATGGAGCCCGGACAGCCGCTTCATGTACTACGTAGACACCCCGACGCGCCGCATCGACGTACTGGAACTGCGCGACGGCCAACTCCCGCTCTCCAGGCGCCCCTTGGCGACCATCGAGGCCGACGCCGGATACCCCGACGGGCTCACCGTCGACGCCGACGGCTGCGTCTGGGTCGCCCTGTGGGACGGCGCCGCCGTACGCCGCTACACCCCGTCCGGCGACCTGGACCGGGTGATCGAGCTGCCGGTGGCCCGCCCGACCGCGTGCGCGTTCGGCGGCGCGGGGCTGAGCGACCTGTACATCACCTCCGCCAGTACGGGACTTGCGGCGCCGCACCCCATGTCCGGGTCCGTGCTCGTGGTGCCGGACGCCGGGCAGGGCGTGGAGCAGGCGGCGTTCGCGGGGTGAGAAGAGCGCCGCGACCGGCGTGGAAGAGGCGGTTTGCCCCATAGGGGAAGTCGATGCCGCTGGAACATTCGATTCCGCACACAACCTTCACGGCAGCGGCTTCCTCTGTTACCCGCGCCTCACTTAGCCTCCATGCCTCATGGACTACTGCCACCCGTGCCACAGGCACCTCAACGGCGCCCTGGCCTGCCCGGGATGCGGAACCCCGGCCGAAGCCTGCCGTGAGTACGCGGAGGCGGTCGCGGCGCAGGCCGAACCGGACGGTTCCGAGCGCGCGTACGACGACGTGCCGCGCGGCAGGGGCCGCCGCCGGGAGCGCGGACGCCGGGCGCACCGGCGCAGACGCCGCAAGGTCCTGTTGATCACCGCAGGGCTCGCGCTCGCGGCCGGTGGCCTGAGCCTGGCCGAGCTCGGCATTGAGGGCCCCTCGGACGAACCGACGGCGGCGTCCTCGCCGGACGCGGGAGCGGAAAGTTCCGCGTCAAGGACGCCGGACGACCCGGAGAGCGGCACGGCGGCGGAAGCCGAGTCGGCCGCGGACGCGTCGGCCGACCCCTCGGCATCGGCTTCGGGGTCCGAGTCCGCGAAGGACAAGGCGTCCAAGGAAGCGAAGAAGGCCAGGGACCGCGAGACGACGGGCGAGGCCGACGAGGACCCCGATTCGGCCGCCCCGGAAACGACGTCGGCGCCGGACGCCCCGGGCAGTCCGGACGCTCCGGACACCCCCGGAACCACGCGCCCCACACCCCCGCCGACCACGCAGCAGCCGGACCCGACGACGCCCGAGCCTGAGCCGTCGCAGACGTGCGACCGCTTCCTGTGGTGGTGCACGTAGCGGTTCCACCACCGCGTACGAGCGTCAGACGGCGTCCTCGCCGACCATCCTCCGCAGCAGCCCGCGCAGCGAGAGCCGCTCCTCGCGGGTGAGCTCGGCGAGGGGCTCCCGCGCGAAGTCCAGCGAATCGCGCAGGCTGCGGGCGACCGTGAGCCCCTCCTCCGTCGGCGCCGCCAGCTTCACGCGGCGGTCGGCCGGGTCGGGCCGCCGCTCGACGAGTCCGCGCACCTCGAGCCGGTCGATGATCCCCGTGATGTTCGACGGCTCGCACTTCAGTTTCTGGGCTATGCGCCGCATGGGCAGGGGCTCGATGGAGAGCAGCCCCAGGACGCGTGCCTGCGCGCCGGTGAGGGCGTGCTTGCCCGCCGCGGCGTCGTACTCCTCGTAGTAACGCGCGACGACCGTGCCGATGAGCTCGACGACTTCCAGCGTCAGGGGGTCGGTGCGCGGGGTGCGGGAGCTGGTGGTGGCCATGCGCTCCAGGCTACCCCGATACTTGACATCATGAAATATGTAGGAGCATGGTTGTTTCACAACCTGAAGCATTTCCGTCACACCAGCCTGCTGGAAACGGCAGCCTGAGCAGCAGCAGGAGGACGCCCGCATGTCCGTCACCCCCGAGGCCCCCGGGTCCCAGCTCCCCGCCGTCAGCCGCGAATGGCACCTCGTGCGCCGCCCGCACGGCTGGCCGGTCCCGGAGGACTTCGCCCTGCGCGAGGCCCCTGTCTCCGCCCCGGCCGACGGCCAGATCCTGGTCCGCAACCTGCACTTCTCCGTGGACCCGTACATGCGCGGCCGGATGAACGACGTGAAGTCGTACACCCCGCCCTTCAAGCTGGACGAGCCCATGCAGGGCGGTGCGGTCGGCGAGGTCGTCGCGTCGAACGCCGAGGGCTTCGCGGTGGGCGACAACGTCCTGCACTTCGGGGGCTGGCGCGAGTACGCGGCCCTCCCGGCCAAGCACGCCACCAAGGTGGACGCGCAGGCCGCCCCGCTCTCGACGTACCTCGGTGTGCTCGGCATGACGGGCCTGACCGCGTACGCGGGCCTCTTCGAGGTCGCCTCGTTCAAGGAGGGCGACTCGGTCTTCGTCTCCGGCGCCGCGGGCGCCGTCGGCTCCCAGGTCGGCCAGATGGCCAAGCTCAAGGGTGCCTCGCGCGTCATCGGCTCGGCGGGCTCGGACGAGAAGGTGAAGAAGCTCGTCGAGGAGTACGGCTTCGACGCCGCGTTCAACTACAAGGACCCGCGCCCGGTCGTCGAGCAGCTGAAGGACGCGGCCCCCGACGGCGTCGACGTCTACTTCGACAACGTCGGCGGCGAGCACCTCGAAGCTGCCATCAGCCGCATGAACGTGCACGGCCGCGCCACCATCTGCGGCATGATCGCGGCCTACAACAACACCGAGCCGACGCCCGGCCCGCGCAACATGGCCATGATCATCGGTAAGCGCCTGCGCCTCCAGGGCGTGCTCGTCGGGGACCACGAGGCGCTGCAGCCGCAGTTCGTGAACGAGGTCGGCGCGTGGATCCGCTCCGGCGAGCTCAAGTACGACGAGACGTTCGTCGAGGGCGTCGAGAACGGCGTGGAGGCGTTCCTCGGGATGCTGCGCGGCGAGAACACGGGAAAGATGATCGTTTCCCTGGTCTGAGTCACGGGCACGCGAAACGCACCGCCGGA
Organism: Streptomyces sp. NPDC055239; assembly: GCF_053606205.1. Classification (NCBI taxonomy): domain Bacteria; kingdom Bacillati; phylum Actinomycetota; class Actinomycetes; order Kitasatosporales; family Streptomycetaceae; genus Streptomyces; species Streptomyces sp. NPDC055239. The sequence goes on from NZ_JBSGRD010000002.1 coordinate 727,203, forward strand.
AGTCATCTTCCGGCATCCGATAAAGTGATTCCACATTGTCGCGACTGTGGGCGCGCATCGCGGAACATCTCAGGAGGAACCGGCACTTATGTCCATCCAGAAGATCGACGTCAAGTACACCGCCGTCGCCACCGCCGAGAACGGCCGTGACGGCCGCGTCGCCACCGATGACGGCAAGCTCGACGTCGTCGTCAACCCGCCGAAGGAGATGGGCGGCAGCGGCGCGGGCACCAACCCCGAGCAGCTCTTCGCGGCGGGTTACAGCGCCTGCTTCCAGGGCGCGCTCGGCGTGGTCGCCCGCAAGGAGAACGCCGACATCTCCGGCTCGACCGTGACCGCCAAGGTCGGCATCGGCTCGACCGAGGCCGGCGGCTTCGGCCTGGAGGTCGCGATCACCGCCTCCATCCCGAACGTGGACACGGCCACCGCGCAGTCCCTGATCGAGAAGGCGCACCAGGTGTGCCCGTACTCGAACGCCACGCGCGGCAACATCAAGGTGGAGCTCGCGGTCGCCTGATCACGCCTCTCGCACGCGGCGGAGGGCCGCACCCCCGACAGGGGTGCGGCCCTCCGCCGCGTCGCCGGTCGCTCAGCTGTTCACGACGGCCGTGTGAATGGTCCGCACGAGACGCTCGTTCTCCTCGGCAGGGCCGCCGGGGAAGGCGAACCGGCGCCGCGTGTACCCGTAGGTGAGCCCGCTGTACGGATCGGCGAACGCCTGTGAGCCGCCCGCACCGCTGTGCCCGATGGTCCCCGCGCCGAGGAACGGGTACTTGTATTCGGAGGTGGCCTGGAACCCGAGCCCGAACGATCTGTGGGCCCGCGACACCAGGTCGTGCCCGGTGGAGTGGATCTGCCCGAACGCGGCCACGGTGTCCGCCTTCAGGAGGGGCTCCTTGCCGTCGAGCCCGGTGACCGCCGCCGCGTACATCCCGGCGAGGCCGCGCGCGGAGGCGACACCACTTGCCGACGCGTTCCCCTTGGCGCGCACCAGACGGGAGTTGGGGAACGACTCCAGGTCGGTGGGGTGTGCGCCGACGCGATTGAAGGCGATGGACGGCAGGCTGCCGGGCTGCGGCGGCTGCGCGTCGAGGAAGGCCTGCTCGGCGGGGGAGGGGGCCATCGGAAGGACGGACCGGAACCGGGGCTCCAGCGCTTCCGGGAGCCCGAGGTGGAAGTCGAGCCCGTACGGTGCGCGGACACGCTCCTCGTACACCTCTTGCAGCGTCTGCCCGGTGACCCGGAAGACGACCTCGCCGGTCAGGGCGCCGATCGAGAACGCGTGGTAGCCGAAGGCGGTGCCGGGGCGCCAGAAGGGCCGCTGGGACGCGAGGCGCGCGGCGATGACACGGTCGTCGGCGACTTCCTCCGGAGTGAACCCGGTATCGGCGCCGACGATGCCCACGCGGTGGGCGAGGAGCTCCCGGAGGGTGACGTCTCCCTTGCCCTCGGCGGCGAACTCCGGCCAGTAGTGAGCCACTTGACGGTCAACGTCCAGGGTGCCGTCCTGGACGAGCAGGGCCACGACGAGGTGGGCGGCGCCCTTCGTGGACGAGTAGACGCCGAACAGCGTCTCGGGCCCGGTGTCCGGCCCCACCCACAGGTCGACGACCTGCTTCCCCTTGACGTACGCGGAGAGCTGCGCGGCATGATCGGGCTTCTCCGCGGCCAACACGGCAGTGAACTCGTCCCGAACGGCTTCGTATCCGGCTGCGGTGGTTCCTTGGACTTTGATTTCACGGGTCATGTGGTCTCGTGCCTCCTTGCTGGCTGCAACCGCGTGAGAACCCGGGAAGATTCCCCAACCCCGCCCCTTCCCGCGAACCCGCTCGGCGCGGGGGCCATGTGCCTTATGCGTGCCGGCATCACCGGCTTCGCCGAGCTCGTCCTCAAACGCCGGACGGGCTGAATCTTTCAGCCCGTCCGGCGCTTGAGGACCGGGGTCTGGGGCGGAGCCCCAGTTTCGGGAAGGGGCGGGATTGGGGAAAGCCCCGCAGGGCCCGCTCCAGCCTCAGCTCACGCTCAGCAATGCCCGCCCCACCTGCGGAAACACCCCCTTGGGGTGGTCTCGGAACAGCGGCTCCGTGCCGAACAGGACCACGCGGGACCCCGCAGCGGACCCGCTGACGACGGAAGCCTGACCCGAGGCGTCAGAGGGGCCACCCGCGCCGCCCTCGACCGCCCGCCAGTGCCCGGAGAGCAGCGGATTCCCGCCCCCGTACGACTGTTCGACCCGCACGCCGCTCCCAAGCCCCGTGAACCACATGGGCGCGTAAACGAACGAATGCTCCGGAGCGCCACCGGTCACAGGCCCGCCGGAATTGACGACCCGCACCACACCATTTGCGTCCCCGTTCCCGGAGACCGCCTTCACGGAGAGCAGCTTCGCGGCGGAGTTCAACGCGGCCCCCTCCGAGCCACGCCCGACGAGACCACCCCCATCCGCGAGGAACGCGTCGAGCCTGGCCTTCGCAGAGGCCTTCAACTCCCCGTAGGAGAGCCCGGCCGAGACGAACAGGGCGTCCGCACCCGACTTCTTCCAGTCGAACCCGGCGTTGAGGGCATCCGTCGAAACCGGCACCACGTCGAAGTTCATCTCCCGCAGAGCGAACAGCTCACCGGGGGTGACGGCCGCCGCGACCCGCGTGGGGCGCACGACAGCCCCGCCCTTCACCTTGGTGGCGTCGAAGGCGACGTCGTACTTCTTCGCGGCGGCGACCGCCGCACCCCGCGCCGACGACGGCAGGATCACGCTCCCGTCGTCAGCCCGCCGCACGGAAGTCCCGCGTGCGAGAAGTCAGTTGAGAGCCGCGACCTCCCGCGCGTCGTCGAGCCGCAGCCGAAGAGACCCGCGCGAAGCGACATGCCCGACCCGCGACGCGGAGTCCACGGCACTCGACCGCACACCGGACAGCGAACCACCCTTCACCGAGTCCACCGTCGCGCCCCACAGCCGCCCGAGGCTCCACCCCGAGATGTCGTACATCGTGGACACCTTGTCGCTGATGTCGCGCCCGTCGGCGAGCATCACATTGGCGAGCCCGCGCTTGGGCTGACGCATGTCGACGACGTACGAACCCTCGGCGTACGAGGTCCCGCCGAGCCTGAAGTCCCGCGTCGCCCTGCGGACTTGGACGTCGTTGTCGAGCAGATGCTCCACGAGACGCGAGGCTGCCGCCGCCGAGCGCTGGCCGCGCTCGCCCTTCTCCTTGCCCCGCGGAATCACGTACGCACGGGGGAAGTCGGTCGTGTAGACGTCCTCCGGACCGATGCCCGGCACTCCGGGCACGGTCTCGGGCGAGACCGGGACCTGCGCCGCACCCGTCGCGCCCCGCCGGAACGTCTCGATCTGATCGGCGATCACCGAAGTCCGGTGCTCCTGCGTGTACTTGAGCGTCGCCGACATCGCCGCGCCCGCGATGTCCACGTTGATCGCGGACCGCCGCCGCAGCTCCGGCACCGGCAGATCGTCGTACTCGTCGTTGTTGACGGTCATCGGGAACTCGATGGTGTGCGCGGCGACCGCGCCGTGGAACGGCATGTACTGCGGGGTGAAGATCGGCGGCCAGTCGTCCCAGCCCTCCTCCTGGTCGCGGAAGGGGATGATCGCCGGTTCGACGCCGTCCTTCTCGGGGGTGTAGCCGAGGCCGTTGACCGCGGCCTCCATGCCGAGGGCGTTGGCGTAGGAGTTCTTGAGGAAGAGGTCGTACTCGTAGTTCTCGCCGTGCGGGGGAGTCGTCGGCTCGATCAGCGTGCCGTTGACGTACCCGTGCAGGTCGATCATGACCGCGGGCTGCTTGTCGATGGCGACCTGCCGCATCGCGCGGACCTCGGGCTGCGACGCGGTGATGAAGTCGCGGTTGAGGTCGAAGCCGTTGGCGTTCTCGCGGGTACCCGCGATACGGCCGTCGGGGTTGGCCGTGACATTGAAGTAGAGCCGGTTGTGCGCGAGCAGGTCCCGCGTCTTGCCGTCCTTGGCCTTCGCCAGCTTCTCGATGAGCTTCAGGGCGGCGTCCGTGCCCTCCCACTCGTTGCCGTGGATGTTGTTGTTGATGAAGACCGGCGTCTTGTACGAGGACTTGACCGCCGGATCCTTGGCGGCGGCGCCGGGAGAGTTCTCGATGAGGTCGCGCATCCGCTCCTGGCGGGCGCTCTCCTTGGCGGACTCGGGCGAGGTGACGGTCACCAGGTAGAGCTGGTGCCCGCCCGCCGAACGGCCCGCGATCTCCACGCTGACGCGGTCGCCGATGCCCTGGATGCCATTCAGCTTCGGGGCGATGGAGTGATAGGGGGACAGGCCCAGCTTTATCGACTTGTCGGCCGGATTGGCGGGAGGTGGAGTGAGCTTCTGCTCGCGGGGATAGCCGCGCCCCTTGCCGCTGCTCAGGCCGGGGCTTTCGGCGGCTCCCAGCGAGCGGTCGGCGGCGCTCTCCGGGGCCCTGGCGGCCCGTTCCGTGCTGCTGAGGGGCGAGCCCTCGCGGAGGATGTCGCGACCGCCCGGACGGGGGTCGGCGGTCGCGCTCCCGGGGGCGAGGGTGGTGAGGAGAAGGGCGCCCGCCGAGGCGAGGGTGGTGAGCAGAACGGGTCTGGACGGCCGGGATATCCCCATGCATACCTCCTGGAGCGAAGCGGAAGAGAAGCCAGTACGCGTGGTCTACCGTTTCAACCCCCGCGCAACAAGAGGGCCTTCAAGCCTCACGAGCCGACTCCGAGCCCCCTCCGATCTCCCACCAGTCCCCTGGACCGCAGGCCCCCGACCGGCGGATAGGCTGTGCCGCATGCGTGATCTGGGACGAGGCTTCGGCTACTTGATGAAGGGCCAGCGCTGGGTCGCCCAGCACGGCAAGCAGTACGGGGTCGGCCTGTTGCCGGGCCTGATCACCCTGCTTCTCTACGCGGCCGCGCTCGTCGCGCTCGCCCTGTGGGGCACGGACTTCGTCGGCTGGGCGACGCCCTTCGCCGACGACTGGTCGTCGCCGTGGCTCGGCCTGTTCCGCGGCGCCCTCACGGCGCTGCTCTTCGCGCTCGCCCTCCTCCTCTCGGTGATCACCTTCACGGCCGTGACACTCCTGATCGGCCAGCCCTTCTACGAGTCGCTGTCGGAGAAGGTCGACATCTCCGTCGCCGGACACGCCCCCGAGTCGGGCCTGCCGCTCTGGCGCGACCTGTGGATCTCCGCACGCGACAGCCTCCGCATCCTCGTACGGGCCCTGGTCTGGGGCATCCTGCTCTTCGCCCTCGGCTTCATCCCGGTCGTCGGCCAGACCGTGGTCCCGGTGATCGGCTTCTGCGTGACGGGCTTCTTCCTGGTCGAGGAGCTGACCGCGGTGGCGCTGCAGCGCCGGGGCGTCGAACTCCGCGAACGGCTCAGGGTGCTGCGCGGCCGGAAGATGCTGGCGTGGGGCTTCGGCACCCCGCTCGCCGTCGCCTTCCTCGTCCCCTTCGTCGCGGTGTTCCTGATGCCGGGGGCGGTCGCGGGCGCGACGCTGATGGCGCGGGAGCTCGCGGGCGAGGACGCGGGCGACGACGACCCGCAGGGACCGGACGGTTCGCCCGGTCCCCGAGGCCGGGTTCCCGCTACCGGCGAGCGTCCATAGCGGTCGTCAGGATCTGCCGCACCTGCGCGATGATGTCGAGCCGGTTGCGCACGAACTCGGGATCGGTGATCTCGCCCGTCGCCGGGTCCGTGTTGCCCGTCCCGAACTGCAGGATCGGCGTGTGCACATGGCCGCCGGGCAGACGGTCGTGCAGCCCGAGGCGGTCGCGAAGGAGCGTCGCCCGGTAGGCGATCTCGTTCGACAGGTAGTTGCCGCCGCCGCCCTCACGGGCCGTGGAACCCGCGGTGGGCCCGTCGGGGCGGACCACGGGAGCGCTCTGGCCCGCAGGGACCTCGGTCACCGAGGTGTTGTCGTACACGGGGAAGCGGCCCGTCTCGGCGCTCACGATGTCCTTGTACGGGAGGGTCGTGGACGTCCACTGCGGCTGCGAGGCCGGATCGGCCACCGGGACCGTCTCCGTGCGCGAGAGGTTCTCGTTGTCGGGGAAGCCGCCCCGCCAGGCCCCGTTGGTCCGCTCGATGTCGAAGCGTCCCGCGCGGCCCTGGCTGATGGTGGTGAAGAGGTCGACGCGGGGGAGATGGGCGCGCAGCGTGCGCTCGACCGTGCCTTCCGCGAAGTCCTCCCAGCGGACGGGGAAGACGGCGGTCTCCACGCGGGCGGGACCGTCGGCGGTGTCGATGACGGTGCCGTCGAGCGCGAGGGCGGTCGCGCCGGACGGGTTGCTGATGCGGACGTCCCGGTCGAGCGTGAAGGGGTCGAAGCCGGTGACGAGGATGCGCTTGAGGCGGTGGCCCGAGGAGTCCTTCTTCGGGTAGCTGATGGAGTTGTGCCCGCGGGACGCGTCCTCAAGGGCCCGTATGAGGTGCCGCTGCCGTGCCTCGCCGACCCCGAAGCGGGTCGGCTCCCACTGGCGCAGCTCACGGGTCATCCCGAGCCGGGCCCAGTACAGCGGCCGGTCGTCGTCACGGCTCAGCTCACCGGCGGGACCCCGCCCCTGCGCCCGGTCGACGGCACGCCGCCACAGAGCCTCTCCCTGCCGTACGGCGATGCGCTTGGCCTCCGCGTACGAGTGGGCGCGTTCCAGGGCCCGCGCGAACTTCGGGGCCACGGCGTCGAATCCGCTGCGCCGCAGGATCTCCTGCGGCGCGGCCCGGTCGAGGCGCTGCTCTTCTGTCGTCGTGGCCGGTGCGGTGGCCGCCGACGCGGGCACGGCGGAGAGGGAGAGCAGGAGGGTGACGCCGATCGCGGCGAGCCGCGGGGAGACGTTGGACGAGAGTGACACGGGAGTCCTTCCGTGGCTGGTGGGGTGGCCGCAGTATCCCGGCAGAAGGGCGGTGCCGAAAAGGCCTAGCGGCTCGCCCCCTCATGATCGGCGAGAACCTCGTCGATCACATGACGTGCGATTTTCGCGATCGTGCCATTTCTCGTCCGGTAGTAGGGCAGCTCGATGAGCGCGATCGAAAGGGCCCAGCCGCGCCCCCGCGCCCATGTCGCGTCGTCGACGCCCAGGGCGGTACGGAAAGTCTCCCGCGCGTCGGCGGTGAGGAGGCTCCACGCGGTGATCAGGTCGACGGCGGGTTCGCCGTGCCCCAGGCACCCGAAGTCGATGACGGCGCTGAGCCGTCCGTCGGCGGTCAGGAGATTCCCCGGTTGCAGATCGGCGTGGACCCAGACGGGCGGCCCGTCCCACAGGGGCGCGCGCAGAGCGGCGTCCCAGGCGGCGGTCGCGGCGGCGGTGTCGATGACGCCGTGGAGCTGCGCGATGGCCTCGCGGGTGTCGGCGTCACGGGGCGCGAGCGGCCCGCTGCGGTACGCGGGAGGTGCGTCGGCCGGATCGACGCGCTGCAGCGCCATGACGAACTCCGCCAGATCGGCGGCGAACAGGCCGGGCTCGACCACTTCCCCGACGACCGGGTTCTCCCCCTCCAGCCAGCGGTAGACGTACCAGGGCCACGGAAAGCCCTCGCCCGGCTCGCCCTGCCCCAGCGGCGCGGGAATGGCGACGGGAAGCGAGGGCGCGAGCCGCGGCAGATGCAGCACCTCGCGCTGTACGTCCTCGACGCCTCCCTCGATACGCGGGAGGCGGACGGCCATGTCGTCGCCGAGGCGGTAGATGGCGTTGACGGTGCCGTTCGACTCGACGGGCTCGACGGCGAGGTGCGCCCAGTGGGGGAACTGCGCGGCGAGCAGCCGGCGTACGAGGGGCGTGTCGATGTCGGCTTCGTGGGCGTGCATCTTGGCAGGCGGCATGGGGGACTTCCGGGACGGCGGGGGAGCGGGGGGCGGGGAGCGGGGGCCGAGGGGCCGACGCTGATCGAAGCTGGCCCGAGGGCGGCGGGTCAACCCCATTGGAGGCCGGGGGAGCGGTGTCGGCGGCCTACGGCTGTCTCCTTCCGCGCGACGGGGACCGTCACGCGGGGCTGTCATGAACGCCGTGCCGCACGCCCGTAGTGCTGGGCCACCGCGTGGAACGACTCCTTCGGCTCCCAGTGCCAGCGGCCGGACGGCCCTTCACCGTCCTGGACCGGCTTCACGAGGCTGTAGCTCGCCATGTCGAGGTCGTACCGCGTCTCGGAGCGGTGCGGGGCGTCCGGGGTGACGAAGTTGTAGAGCGTCGCCGAGTAGAGGTTCATCGACTCGAAGGCGTCCAGTACGTCGGTGATGTACGCCGCCTGGGTCCGCTCGCTGCGGACGAGCCCGTCCTTGATCTCGGGCGGCTCCTTCGTGTAGTCGACGACGTCCCACCCCATGCCGCCCTGTTCCGGAGCGCCCCGGAACGTACACGTGCCGAACTCGGTGATCGCCACCGGCTTTCCCCAGCGCTCGTAGGGCTTGAGGTCACGGACGTAGCCGGACCGACCGCGGTGGTAGCCGTAGTAGTTGACGCTCACGATGTCGAACAGATCCCAGTCGACCTCGTCGTCCTGAGCCGCCCCGTACGTCAGCCCGCCGCTGAAGACGGACCTGCCGACCGCCGCCGCACGCCCGATGAACCGCTTCAGACGCCGCTGCATCAGAACGGGGTCGTAGTTCCCCTTGAGGATGTTCTCGATCCGCTCCACCGCGTTGTCGCCGGGCACGATCCCCGGTACGAACAGTACGAACTCGCAGCCCACACTGAGGTGGACCGCCGCGCCCTGCCGCCGAAGCCGCTCTGCGTGCCTGCCCGTCTCCGCGAGGTGGTCGAGGATCTCTCGCTCGGGGCGGTCGGCCAGGCGGGGCTGGAGCCAGACGTGCAGTTCGCGTTCGGCGGCCTCCGTCGCGGTCGCGGCCAGTCGCCGTACGCCGTCGCCGAAGACGGAGACGGTGGTGGCGTGCAGCCGGTCCTGGACCGCGCCCATGTCCTCGCGCATGCGGTCCGCGTTCCAGCCGGTCGTGGGTGTCTCCCCGGCGGCGACCTCGTAGCAGACGCCTCGGTACGTGAGTCCGCCCGCTCCGGGGCCTGTCGCGGCGGCCGGTGCCGCCGCGGTCAGCAGACCCCCCGCTGCCGCCGCGACACCCAGGGCCCCCGCACCCGCCCCGGCCAGAAACTGCGCCCGGCCGATCCCGGTCCCGTCACTCCGCACGGTGCCTCCCTGTGTCCGCCCGTACGGTGCGTACGGTGGGCCAAAGTCTGGCCAGCGGGGTCCCGGCGCCGAGACCGCCGTCGGTCTACGCCGTGGGCGACCTTGGTAGCGACCCGCCGTCCCGCGAGGCGACTTGAGTAGCCCGCAGCGCCTCCAGGAACGGCTCCACCGCCGGTGGTGCGGCCCGGCCCCGCGCCGTCGCCGCGTACACGGCGCGCGGCGGCGCGTCCGCGTCGCGCACCGGGATCAGGGTGATGTCGGGGCGGACGGACTCCGCGGCCAGGGCGGGCACGAGGGTGACCCCGAGCCCGGCGGCCACATAGCCCTGCTTGGCGGTCCACTCGGCGACGACATGGGCGACGCGCGGGCGGAATCCGTGCCGGTGCGCCTCCTCCAGGAGGGTTCCCTCGGCATGCGCGCTGCCGGAGATCCAGTCCTCACCGGCGAGTTGGGGCAAACGCAGGGACTCGTGGCCCGCCAGAGCGTGGGTCGGAGGGACGGCGACGTACAGCGCCTCGTCGAGGAGGTGATGCAGCTCGTAGGCGTCCACGTCGCCGCTCAGCGCCCCGCCCGTCGAGGAGACGATCGCCAGGTCGAGATCACCGTCCGAGAGACGGGCGAGCAGCCAGGGCGTCAGACCCTCCTCGCGGGTGAGCGTCACGCCGGGGTGCCGGGCGCGGAACGCCGCGATGGCGCGTGGCACGAGCGCCGCGTCGGCCGTCGCGAACGCACCGAAGCGCAGGGTGCCGCCGGTCACGTCGCGCAGAGCCGTCAACTCCCGCTGCATGGCGTGGAGTCGGTCCACCGTCTCCTCGGCGTACGGCAGGAGCGTACGGCCGTGTGCGGTCAGGCGCACGCCTCGCGGCAGCCGGTCGAAGAGCGGGGCGCCGCCGAGGGCCGCCTCCAGGGAGGAGATCTGCCGCGAGACGGCGGACTGCGTCCAGCCGAGGTCGCGGGCGGCCACGGTGAAGGAACCGTGCCGCGAGACGGCCAGGAAGACGCGGAGCCAGACGGTGGAGAGGTCGGGCGGTGGCGCTGGTGGTACTGGTGGCACTGGTGGCACTGGTGACACCTGGGCCCGTGTGGTCCGTGTGGCCTGGGCCATCCGTGCGGCATGCGGGGTCGGCATGGCTGACATGCTAGACATTCGCTTGTCGCATCACGCGCCCGGACCTAGCGTCGGACCCATGGAGAAGATCGCGTTTCTTGGACTGGGACATATGGGCGCGCCGATGGCACGCCAACTCCTTGCGGCTGGGCACCCGTTGACGGTGTGGAACCGGACCGCCGGGAAGGCTGAGTCACTGGTGGGGGCGGGCGCCAGGCTCGCCGCCGACCCCGCGGGCGCCGTGCGTGACGCCGATGTCGTCATCACCATGCTGGCGGGCCCCGACGCGGTGCGTGCCGTCGCCGACGCCATCGTGCCCGAGCTGCGGGCGGGGAGGGCGGGGGTCCACTGGGTGGAGATGTCCACCGTCGGGCCCGACGTCGTACGGGAGTTGGGGGCGAGGGTGCCGGACGGCGTGACCCTCGTCGACGCGCCCGTCATGGGGAGCACGGACAAGGCAGCTGCGGGACAGCTCGGCATTCTCGCGGGCGGCGACGCGGATGGGGTCGCGCAGGTCCTCGCCTGCTTCGGCCCGGTGACCCGCACGGGCCCGCTCGGCTCGGGGGCCGCGCTGAAGGTCGTCGTCAACACCGCCGTCATCGGTGGTGTCGCTCTCGTCGCGGAGGCGATGAAGCTGGCGGACGCGCTGGGCCTGGACGAGGAGACGGCCAAGGGGGCGCTCGCGAAGGGGCCGCTCGGGGGCGCGGTGGGCCGCGCCTTCGCCACGGACGTGCACTTCGGCAGCGACCTCGCCGTGAAGGACGTGGCGCTCGCGACGGAGACGACACAACTCCCGGCGATGGAGGCGGTATTGGGCCATTTCCAGGCGGCTGCCGCCGACCCGGATGTCGTCCACGAGGACATCGCACGTGCGGTTGCCCACATCCGCTCCAGGAACGTCAAACCGGCGTAGCCGTACCCGAGGAGTCGCACCCATACCCCAGAAGTCGTAGCCACGCCCCCGGAGGAGCAGCCCGCACCATGCGCATAACCATCGACAACCCCGCCTCCGCCCCGCAGCCTCTCGGCCCCTACTCCCAGGTTGCCCGCGTCGAACAGGACGACGGAGGAGCCCTGTTGTACCTGTCCGGGCAGATCGCCGAAGGCGACGGCATCGCCGCTCAGAGCCGCGGGATCTTCGAGACCCTGTCCGCCCTGCTCGCGGCGCACGGCGCGACTCTCGACGACGTCATCAACATCCGGACGTATCTGACGGACATCGCCGACCTTCCCGAATACGCCGCCGTACGCGCGCAGTTCCTCACCGCGACGCCGCCCACCAGCATGACGGTCGAGGTGCCCCGGCTCTTCCGTCCCGAGGCGCTCATCGAGATCGAGGTCGTGGCGGCCGTCCGGACCGCCACCTGATCACTCGCCGTCGTCGCCACTCCCGCTAGCGCTAGCGCCGCCGCTGGCGCCGCCGATCAGGCCCAGGAAATCCCTGAACGCCCCCGCCATGTCCACCGATTCGGGGTCCAGGAGCCACTGGTACTGGAGTCCGTCCATCACCGCGACGAGCAGCGGCGCCGCGGCCTCCGGAGTGAGGCCGCCGGGCAGGCGGTCCCCGTACTCCACGCGCAGGACCGCCGCGAACTTCTCCCGCACCGATCCGTACCGCTCGGTGAAGTACTCCCGTGCCGGATGCCCGTCCGTGACGCTCTCGCCGAGCAGCGCGGAGAAGGTCTGGATGATGCCGGGGCGCATCGCGTTGTACTCCACGAGCGAGCCGAGCAGGTCGAGGCGGATCTCGTTCGACGGGACCGCGTCCCACTGGTCGCGGGCCTCCAGGACGGCGACGAGGAGGGCGTCCTTCGTGGGGAAGTAGTGCAGGAGGCCCTGCTGGGTCAGGCCGACCCGCTCGGCCACGGCACCCAGGCTCGCGCCCCGGTAGCCGCGCTCGGCGATCACCTCGAAGGCGGCCCGCAGGATCTCCGCACGCCGCTCCTCGCTTCTGGCCCTGGTCGTGGCCGCTCTGGCTTTGGGCGCCATGGTGTCTGCCCTTCACGTTCTCGATCCTGCTCGCGGCACGACCGTACGGCATACCGATCAAAATATAACGTCCAGATTACGAAAACTACCGACCTACAGGTAATCGAGGCAGGATGGAGGGACCGTACAGAACGGGAACGTACGGAACGGACTTCAACGAGGAGGTACGCCATGGCGGGAACCCAGGGCCCGGGCCCCGGAGCCACGCAGGCCGACCAGGCGCGCGAGGCGGTCGTGGAGGCCGCTCTCGGCACGCTGGATCTGGACGCCAAGGCCCGGCTGCTCGGCGGGCGTGACATGTGGTCGCTGCACGCGCTGCCCGAGATCGGCCTGGCATCGCTCGTGATGTCGGACGGCCCGATCGGCGTGCGCGGCACCCGCTGGACCGCCGACGACCCCTCCATCGCCCTGCCGTCCCCGACCGCGCTCGCCGCCACCTGGGACCAGGACCTCGCCCGCCGCGCGGGCACCCTGCTCGCCCAGGAGGCCCGCCGCAAGGGCGTCCACGTCCTCCTCGCGCCCACCGTCAATCTGCACCGCTCGCCCCTCGGCGGCCGGCACTTCGAGGCGTACAGCGAAGACCCGTATCTGACCGGCGTCATCGGCACCGGCTATGTCCAGGGCGTGCAGTCCGGCGGCGTCGGCACGACCGTCAAGCACTTCGTCGCGAACGACGCCGAGACCGACCGCTTCACCGTCGACAACAAGGTGGGCGCGCGCGCCCTGCGCGAGCTGTACCTCGCGCCCTTCGAGGCGATCGTCGCCAACGCCCACCCCTGGGGCATCATGACCGCCTACAACCAGGTCAACGGCTCGACGATGACCGAGCACCGCTACCTGGTCAACGAGGTCCTGCGCGGAGAGTGGGGCTTCGACGGCTACAACGTCTCCGACTGGATGGCGGCCCGCTCGACCACCGGCGCCATCGAGGGCGGCCTCGACGCCGCCATGCCGGGCCCGCGGACCATCTACGGCGACGCGCTCGCCGAAGCGGTGCGCGGCGGCCAGGCCAAGGAGTCGACGGTCGACGATGCCGTGCGCAACGTCCTGCGTCTCGCCGCCCGCGTCGGCATCCTCGAAGGCGCCGAGCCCGTCGTCACCGACGTGCCCGCCGAGGTCGACGGCGAGGCGCTGGCCCGCGAGATCGCCCGCCGCGCCTTCGTCCTCGTGCGCAACGAGAACGAGACGCTGCCGCTGAAGCCCGCCGCCTCCGTCGCCCTCATCGGCGCAGCGGCGCGCGACGCCCGCGTCCTGGGCGGCGGCTCCGCCACCGTCTTCCCCGCCCACGTGATCTCCCCGCTCGACGGTCTGACGGCCGCGCTCGGCGAGGACTCCCTGACGTACGCCGTCGGCGCCGACCCGAGCGATGAACTCGCCCCCGCCGACAAGGGGTTCGAGCTGCGCGCCGTATGCCGCGACGCGGACGGCGACGTCCTGGGCGAGGGCAACCTCCCCTCCGGCCAGGTCCAGTGGATCGGCAACGACCTGCCCGAGGGCGTCACCCACGAGACGATGGCCTCCATCGAGGTCGTCGGCACGTTCACGCCGCGCGTGAGCGGCGAGCACTCCTTCGGCACGCGCGGTCTGGGCGCCTTCACGCTGACCGTCGGCGGCCAGGTCGTCTTCGACGGGTCCGAGGTGATGGGCCCCGAGTCCGACCCCTTCGAGGCGTTCTTCGGCTCACCGGTCGAGCGCGCCAAGGTGGGTCTGACAAAGGGCGAGACGGTCGAGGTCTCCCTGCTCCACCCGCTCGACAAGGAGTACGCGGCCCCCCTGCCCGGCGTCGTGTTCTCCTTCGTGCACCTGGAGCCGCAGCGGGACGCCGACGAGCTGATCGCGGAGGCCGTCGACGCGGCACGGGGCGCCGACACCGCCGTCGTGGTCGTCGCCACCACCGAGCGCGTCGAGTCCGAGGGCTTCGACCGCAAGGACCTGCGACTCCCCGGCCGCCAGGACGACCTCGTACGCGCGGTGGCCGCGGCCAACCCCCGTACGGTCGTCGTCGTCAACTCCGGCTCCCCGGTGGAGCTTCCGTGGCGCGAGGACGTCGCGGCCGTGCTGCTCAGCTGGTTCCCCGGACAGGAGGGCGGCGCGGCGCTCGCCGATGTGCTGCTCGGCGCCGAGGAACCGGGCGGGCGGCTGCCCACGACGTGGGGCGCCTTCGCGGACGCGCCGGTCACCCAGGTCACCCCGAACGAGGGTCAACTCGCCTACACCGAAGGCGTGTTCATCGGCTACCGCGCCTGGGACCGTGACACCGAGGAGCACGCGGGCGCCACTCCCGCGTACGCCTTCGGTCACGGCCTCGGCTATACCGACTGGGCCTACGAGTCCCTCGCCGTGGAGGGCGCGACGGCCACGGTCCGCGTCCGCAACTCCGGCCGGCGAGCGGGCCGCGAGGTCGTCCAGGTCTACCTCGCCCCGGCCGCGAACGACGGCGACCGCCCGATCCGCTGGCTCGCCGGCTTCACGGGCGTCGAGGCGGCGCCCGGCGAGAGCGCGGAGGTGCGGGTCGAACTCCCGCGCCGCGCCTTCGAGACGTGGGACGAGGCCACCAACTCCTGGACGTACAGGTCTGGTTCGTACGAGATTCAGGTGGGCCGCTCGATCGCCGACCGCCGCTTGAGCGAGACGATCGCCGTCTGACATGAACCGTCTGACGTGAACCGTCTGACGTGAACCGGCCGCCCTAACGTACCGAGAAGCCGTACACCGTCTCCGACCTGTACACCCCACCCGGCCGCAGCACCGTGCTCGGAAACTCCGGCCGGTTGGGGGAGTCGGGGAAGTGCTGCGTCTCCAGCGCGACCCCGTCACCGGGCGCGAACGGCAGCGGCTGCGCGAAGTGGTCCCCCGTGTACAGCTGGATGCCGGGCTCCGTCGTCGCGACGGTCAGCACGCGCCCGGACGCCGGGTCGCTCAGCTCCGCCACCTCGACCGGCAGCTCGGTGATCCCCTTGTCCAGCACGTAGTTGTGGTCGATCCCGTCCCCGACCTTCCGCGCCGTCCGGAAGTCGAACCGCGTCCCGTCGACGTCCGCGTGCGTCCCCGTGGGAATCTGCGTCTCGTCCGTGGGCGTCATGCGCGCCGCGTCGATCCGCAGCTCGTGCCCGCCCGCGCCGCCGCTCCCGGGCACGGCCCCGGCGAGGTTCCAGTACGTGTGGTTGGTGAGGTTCACGACCGTCGGGGCGTCGGTCGTCGCCTCGTACGCGATCCGCAGCTCGCCCGCCTCGCCCAGCGTGTACGTCACCGACAGCGCGAGCCGCCCGGGATACCCCTCCTCGCCGTCCGGGCTCACCCGGGAGAGCCGCACCCCGTGCTCGACCTCCGTGGCCTCCCACACCCGCTTGTCGAATCCGGCCGCACCGCCGTGCAGCGCGTTGGGTTCGTTGTTCCGCGCCAGGCTGTGGGTCCTGCCGTCGAGGGCGAACTCACCGCCCGCGATCCGGTTCGCGTACCGTCCCACCAGCGCACCGAAGTACGGCCCTGGGTGGTCGAGATAGCCCTGGAGATCGTCGAAGCCCAGGGACACGGGATCGCGTCGCCCCGAGCGGCCGGGAACTTCCGCCGACTGGATGATCCCGCCGTACGTCAGGACGCGTACCCGTACCCCACCCCTTTCCAGGATCCAGCGATGGACGGGCGTGCCGTCGGGGAGAGTCCCGAAGAGTTCACTGCGCATGATCGCGACCCTACGCCGGGTCGCCACACTGCCAGCCTCCCAGGTCCCCTAGGCCTCTAGGCCCCTAGCTCTTGGGGTCCTTGGCCTTCACTTGCCGGTAGGCCAGCTCGGCGAGGCGCGACTGGCCGTCCTTGCTGGGGTGGAACCAGTCCCAGTGGCTCAACTGGTCGCCGTCGAAGCGGTAGTCGAAGACGGCGCCGCCGTCGTACCGGCAGCGCAGATCCTTCGCGCACACCTCCTTGAGCACCTCGTTGTACGCGATCACGCGGCTGTGCACCGTGGCACGCCGCTCCGTCGCCGCCGCGTCCCTGGCGTCCGGGTCCGCCAGCATCGAGGAGCAGATGCCGAGCTTCCAGATCTGCTTGCCCAACGGGTTCGTACGCCCCTGGGACCAGAGCCGCTTCAGATCCGGTACGGAGGTGACGTACACCTGGGTCTTGGGAAGCTCGCGCCGCAGTGTGCGCATCGCCTTCTCGAAGTCGGCGCGGAACTCGGCGACCGGGGTCATGGAATCCGCCGAGGGACGGCAGGCGTCGTTCGCGCCCGCCATCACCGTGATCAGCTCGGGGCGCTTGAGTGCGGCCTGCTCGACCTGCCCGGTGAGATCTTCCATGCGGGCGCCGGTCTTCGCGTAGTTCCAGCTGTTTCCCGCGGCCCGCTCCTTCCCGAGCAGGCGGGTCGCGAGGCTGCGCACATCGGGACCCGTGCCGGTCGCCCAGGACGCCTCGGGGCAGTCGGCGAGCACCGAGCAGGCGTCGAAGCCGCGGGTGATGGAGTCGCCGACGGCAGCCAGGGAGTTCGGGCTCGCGTCCCACGTAGGGGTGGGTTTGGGGGAGGGTTTGCCGGCCGATGGTCCGCCCGGCGCCGGGGAGTCGCCGCCGGATGCGTCACATGCGGTGACTGCCGTGGCGCCGAGAAGAACCGCCGTCGCCATCGCGACGGCGGCACGTGGACGGTGCCTTCGGTTCCGCATCCCCGGGTCCCCTCTGTCGCGGGCCGATCCGTTGCCACGATCAGTGTCGTAGGCCGACCGCGCCGTTTCGACGCACCTGCGAGTGAATGGTGGGTGATTCCTGGCCTTGGGACCGACGGTACGTCACACTCCTTGCGCCGACGCACGGTAGCCTCGCCACCCAGTGGCACTCCGCTCTTTCGCTTCCGCTAAATTACATCACGTCACATCTGTCCCGTTTTTGGGAGTTTCCCTGATTCGGGGCCACAACGCTCGGCACGGGCGCGAGGCCGCTGGGGAAGGCGAACCTCGACCCACACTGGAGGTCCCGGTGACGACACGTGGAGTTCTGTACGTGCACTCCGCACCGCGCGCGCTGTGTCCGCACGTCGAATGGGCAGTCGCGGGCGTACTCGGCGCGCGCGTCAACCTCGACTGGATCAGGCAGCCCGCGGCGCCCGGCAGCTGGAGATCGGAGTTCTCCTGGCGCGGCCCGGTGGGCACCGCGTCCAAACTCGCTTCAGCCCTGCGCGGCTGGCAACTGCTGCGCTTCGAAGTCACCTCCGAGCCGTGTCCCACGGCCGAGGGCGAGCGGTACAGCGCCACCCCCGAACTCGGGATCTTCCACGCGGTCACCGGTATCCACGGCGACATCCTGATCCCGGAGGACCGTCTGCGGGCCGCCCTGGCCCGCTCCAAGGGCGGCGAGAGCGACCTGGAGGCCGAGCTCGCCAAGCTGCTCGGCAAGCCCTGGGACGACGAGCTGGAGCCCTTCCGGTACGCGGGCGAGGGCGCGCCCGTGCGGTGGCTGCACCAGGTCGTCTGACGCCTCAGCTGCATGCGCGAAGGGCCCCCACCATTCGGTGGGGGCCCTTCGCTATGTACAGGCGCTATGTACAGGCGACTACGCAGATGCTCAGACGCTCCTGAACGCGAGCACCACGTTGTGGCCGCCGAAGCCGAACGAGTCGTTCAGGGCCGCGATCCTGCCCTCGGGCAGCGCGCGGGCCTCGTCGCGGATGACGTCCGCGTCGACCTCGGGGTCGAGGTTCTCGATGTTGATCGTCGGCGGGGCGATGCGGTTCTTCAGCGCGAGGACCGTGGCCACGGTCTCCACGCCGCCCGCGCCACCGAGCAGGTGACCGGTCATCGACTTCGTGCTGGCGATCGCCATGTGGTCGACGTCGTGCCCGAACGCCTTGCGCAGAGCCTTGATCTCCGCGACGTCACCCTGCGGCGTCGAGGTCGCGTGCGCGTTCACGTGCACGATCTCGGCGGGCTTGAGGTCCGTACCGTCGATGAGGTTCTGCAGCGCCGCCGCGATGCCGTTGCCGGACGGCTCGGGCTGCGTGATGTGGTGGGCGTCGGCCGAGATGCCCTGGCCGACGGCCTCCGCGTAGATCTTCGCGCCGCGGGCCTTGGCGTGCTCCTCGGACTCCAGGACGATCACGCCCGAGCCCTCACCGAGCACGAAGCCGTTGCGGTCGGCGTCGTAGGGGCGCGAGGCGCCCTGCGGGTCGTCGTTGTTCTTGGACATCGCCATCATGTTGCCGAACGCGACGATCGGCAGCGGGTGGATCGCCGCCTCCGTGCCACCCGCGACGACGACGTCGGCGCGGCCGGTGCGGATCATCTCGATCGCGTAGCCGATGGCCTCGGCGCCGGAGGCGCACGCCGAAACAGGGGTGTGCACGCCCGCGTGGGCGCCCAGCTCGATGCCGACGTTGGCCGCCGGGGAGTTGGGCATCAGCATCGGCACGGTGTGCGGGGAGACGCGGCGTACGCCCTTCTCCTTGAGCACGTCGTACTGGTCGAGCAGGGTGGTCACGCCGCCGATGCCGGAGGCGATGACCGCGCCGAGGCGGTCGGGGTCCACGGACGTGTCCTCGCCCGCCTTCGCGGTGTAACCCGCGTCGGCCCAGGCCTCCCTGGCCGCGATCAGCGCGAACTGCGCCGAACGGTCCATCTTGCGGGCCTGCGGGCGCGGAATGATCTCGCCCGGCTCGACCGCGATCTGGCCCGCGATGCGGACGGGAAGCTCGGCCGCCCAGTCCTGCTCGAGAAGACTGACCCCGGAACGGCCTGCGAGCAGGCCCTCCCAGGTCGAGGCTGCGTCGCCACCCAGCGGTGTGGTTGCGCCGATACCGGTGACGACCACGGTGCGATTGGTCGGGTTCACAGGAAAATTCTCCACGGTGTTGAGGGGATCAGCGGCGCCACCGCCGGGTGGCGACAGCAGAGCAGCCTTGATCAGGCCTGGTAATTCAGCAGAGAGACCTGATCAGGCCTGGTGCTTGAGGATGTAGCTGGTCGCGTCGCCGACCGTCTTGAGGTTCTTGACGTCGTCGTCCGGGATCTTGACGTCGAAGCGCTCTTCGGCGGCGACGACGACCTCGACCATGGACAGCGAGTCGACGTCCAGGTCGTCGGTGAAGGACTTGTCCAGCTGGACGTCCTCGACCGGGATGCCGGCGATCTCGTTCACGATCTCCGCGAGACCGGCGACGATCTCTTCCTGAGTGGCGGCCATGTTGGCGCTCCTTCTATGTATCCAGAGGGTGTGGCGGCATCCGTACGGATCGGATGATCCGGACGTGATGCCTAGGGGAGGGTAACGACCGTGGCGGCGTACACGAGACCCGCCCCGAAGCCGATGACGAGCGCGGTGTCGCCGCTCTTCGCCTCGCCGGTCGCCAGAAGCCGCTCCATCGCGAGCGGAATCGAGGCTGCCGACGTGTTGCCGGTGGTGCGCACGTCACGGGCGACCGTGACGTGTTCCGGCAGTTTCAGAGTCTTCACCATCGAGTCGATGATCCGCTCGTTGGCCTGGTGCGGAATGAAGACATCCAGTTCGTCCGCGGTGATTCCGGCCGCGTCCAGCGCCTGCTGTGCGACCTTCGCCATCTCGAACACGGCCCAGCGGAAAACCGCCTGGCCCTCCTGCGTAATGGCAGGGAACTTGTCGGGGGAGCCGTTGCGGTACGCCTCCCAGGACTCGGTCTGCTTGATCGTCTCGGACTTGTCGCCCTCCGAGCCCCAGACCGTCGGGCCGATCTGCGGCTCCTTGGAGGGGCCGACGATCACGGCGCCCGCGCCGTCACCGAACAGGAAGGCCGTCGCGCGGTCCTCCAGGTCGGTCAGGTCGCTCAGCCGCTCGACGCCGATGACGAGGACGTACTCGGCGGAACCCTCGACGATCATGCCCTTGGCGAGCGTCAGGCCGTAGCCGAAGCCCGCGCAGCCCGCGGAGATGTCGAACGCGGCGGGCTTGCCCGCGCCGATCTTGTCCGCGATCTCGGTCGCGATGGCCGGGGTCTGCTTGAAGTGCGAGACGGTCGAGACGACGACCGCACCGATCTGCTCCGGGGTGATGCCCGCGTCGGCGATCGCCTTGCCGGAGGCCTCGACGGACATCGCTGCCACGGTCTCCTCGTCGGAGGCCCAGTGGCGGGTCGCGATGCCGGAGCGGGAGCGGATCCACTCGTCGGACGAGTCGATCGTCTCGAGGATCACCTCGTTGGGCACTACACGGGTCGGGCGGTAGCCGCCGACACCCATGATGCGCGCGAACGGGGCGCCCTTACTGGGCTTGATCTTCGACATGCTCTCCTGGCTCCTTCTCAGGCACCCGCCGCGTCGGCGGCGGATGCGGTGTCGGCGATGAGCGCAGATGCGGCGTCGAGGTCGTCGGGTGTCTTCAGGGCCACCGTCCGCACGCCGGGCATGGCGCGCTTGGCGATACCGGTCAGCGTGCCACCGGGGCACAGCTCGATCATCGCCGTGGCGCCCAGTTCCTTGAACGTCTCCATGCACAGGTCCCAGCGCACCGGGTTGGCCACCTGGCCGACCAGGCGGGACACGACGTCCGAGCCGGTCGTGACGGCCTGACCGTCACGGTTCGAGACGTACGTCAGCCGCGGGTCGGCCGGGTCGAGGGCCTTGGCGGCCTCCTCGAGCTTGGTGACCGCGGGGGCCATGTGGTGCGTGTGGAAGGCGCCGGCGACCTTCAGCGGCACGACGCGGCGCACGCCCTCGGGCTTGTCCTCGACGAGCGCGGCGATCTGCTCCGCGGTGCCCGCGGCGACGATCTGTCCGGCGCCGTTCACGTTCGCCGGCGTCAGGCCGAGCTTCTCCAGGTGCGGGATGGTGACCTCGGGGTCGCCGCCGAGCAGCGCCGCCATGCCGGTCTCCGTGATCGCCGCGGCGTCGGCCATGGCCAGACCCCGGGCGCGGACGAGGCGGAGCGCGGCATCGCCGTCGAGCACACCGGCGTACGCGGCGGCGGTGATCTCGCCGACGCTGTGTCCCGCGACAGCGCCGGGCTTGTTCGCGCCGAGTGCGTCACCGAGTGCCTCGGCGGCGAGCAGACCGGCGGCAACGAGCAGGGGCTGGGCCACCGCGGTGTCGCGGATCGCGTCCGCGTCGGCCTGCGTGCCGTAGTGGGCAAGGTCGAGCCCGATGGCGTCCGACCACGCGCCGAGGCGGTCGGCCGCGCCGGGGAGATCGAGCCAGGGAGTCAGGAAGCCGGGCGTCTGGGCGCCTTGGCCGGGAGCGACGAGTACGAGCACACTCACACTCTCTCTTGTGGACGGTAGGAGCCGCCCGTGGGGACAGGGACGAAGAACGGCTGGGGGAATTGTAGGGGCCCGACAAAATCCTACGGTTGGAGATCTCCGTCGGCCAGACGCCCCAGGATCAGTGCGATCCGCAGCGTGAATGCGGAGCGCACGTCCGACGGCGACCAGCCGGTGACGTCTGTCACACGTCGCAGCCGGTAGCGCACGGTGTTCGGGTGCACGAAGAGCATCCGGGCGGCACCTTCGAGACTGCTGGCCTGTTCCAGATAGACGCTGAGCGTCTCCAGGAGAGCTGAGCCCGCTTCCTCCAGTGGTCTGTAGATCTCCTCCACCAACTGCTCTCGCGCGGCGGGATCGCTCGCGATCGCGCGCTCCGGAAGGAGATCGTCCGCGAGGACGGGACGCGGGGCGTCCTGCCACGCGGCGCAGGCCTTGAGCCCGGCGGCGGCGGCCTGCGCGGACCGGGTGGCGGCGAGCAGGTCGGGCACGATGGGCCCGGCGACGACGGGCCCGGCCGCGTAAGGGCCGATCAGGCTCTTGGCGACCTGCAGAGGATTGTCGCTGCCGCCCGCGATGACGACAAGACGGTCGCCGAGCACACCGGTCAGGACCTGCAGCTTTGCGTGGCGTGCGGCGCGGCGGATGGCTTCGACGGTCAGTTCGCTGTCGCCGTCGGGCGCGGTGCCAAGGACGACGCAGACGTGCTCGGGGGAGTTCCAGCCGAGCGCGGCGGCCCTGCTCACCGCCCCCTCGTCGGCTTCCCCGGAGAGCACGGCGTTCACGACGAGCGACTCCAGGCGGGCGTCCCAGGCACCGCGTGCCTCGGCGGCCTGCGCATAGACCTGCGCGGTGGCGAAGGCGATCTCGCGGGCGTAGACGAGGAGCGCCTCACGGAGGATGGATTCATCCCCCGGGGCCGCGACCTCGTCGATCGCGGACTCCATCACCTCGATCGTCGTACGCACCATCTCGACGGTCTGGCGCAGGGTGATCGCCCTGGTCAGCTCGCGCGGGGCGGTGCCGAAGACGTCGGTGGAGATGGCCTGGGGGGCGTCGGGATGACGGAACCACTCGGTGAAGGCGGCGATGCCGGCCTGCGCCACCAGGCCGATCCAGGAGCGGTTCTCCGGCGGCATCGCCCGGTACCAGGACAGCGTCTCGTCCATGCGCGCGATGGCCTGGGCGGCGAGGCTGCCGGATGACTGTTCGAGGCGCTTCAGTGTGGCTGAGTGCGCGTGAGCCTTCCGGTGCGCGTCCTGACGGGCGGCTTCCTCGTGGCGCGCGGCTTCCTCGTGGGCTGCCTGATGGGCGTCCGGGCGGGCTTCGTTCGCAGAGGGTTCGGGCACGGGGACAAGACTGCCTTATCGGGACGGGGGTGTGCGGTGCCGGGTCTAACGTGGGGTGTGTGATTGATGTACGGCGCTCCGGCGATCGGTACCGCGGCGGGGAGCCCGGCACCGGTATCGAGACTTTCCACGCCTTCTCCTTCGGGCCCCATTACGACCCGGACAACCTTCGCTTCGGCGCGATCCTGGCCTGCAACGAAGAGCGTCTGGCACCCGGCGCGGGCTTCGACGAACACCCGCACAGCCACACCGAGATCGTGACCTGGGTGGCGGAGGGCGAACTGACCCACCGCGACTCGACCGGGCACGCGTCGGTCGTGCGCGCCGGTGACGTCCAGCACCTGAGCGCGGCGGGCGGCGTCCGCCATGTGGAACGCAACGACGCCGAGACCCCCTTGGTCTTCGTCCAGATGTGGCTCTCTCCTCTGACGCCCGGCGGCGACCCGGCCTACGAGGTGGTCCACGGCATCGCGGACTCGACCCCGTACGCGGTCCCCGCGGCAGGCGCGCTCCTCCACGTCCGACGGCTCGGCACGAACGAACGCACCGCGATCCCGGACGCACCCTTCGCGTACGTGCACGTGGTGCGGGGTGAAGTACACGTGGGCGGCGAGGAACTGCGCCCCGGGGACGCGGCACGGATCACGGAGGCGAAGAACCTGGAGGCGGTGGCCGCGGCTGAGGGCGGGGCGGAGCTGCTGGTGTGGGAGATGGCGGGCGGCTGAGGACCCGCCCGCCGTGGCCCGGGCCCTCAGAGCTCGGCGAGCGTCACGTCAGAGCTCGGCGAGTACCGCGTCGGTGAACGGAGGCCACGCCTCGGCGGCCCACGGGCCGAACGCCCGATCCGCCAGAGCGACACACGCCGCCCCCGCATCGGGATCGACCCAGAGGAACGTCCCGGCCTGACCGAAGTGCCCGAACGTCCGCGGCGAGGACGAACTCCCCGTCCAGTGCGGCGACTTGGAGTCCCGGATCTCGAACCCGAGCCCCCAGTCGTTGGGGCTCTGGTGCCCGTACCCGGGAAGCACGCCCTTCAGCCCCGGATACGCCACGGACATCGCCTCGGCCACCGTCCGCGGATCGAGCAACCGCGGCGCCTGCACCTCGGCGGCGAACTTCACCAGGTCGTCAACGGTGGACACCCCGTCCTTGGCGGGCGACGCACCCCCGTCGAGCGAGGTGGCGTCCATCCCCAACGGCTCAAGGACGGCCTGCCGCAGATACTCCCCGAAGGGAATGTCCGTCGCCTTGGCGACATGATCCCCGAGAACCTCGAACCCCGCGTTCGAGTACAGCCGCCGCGTCCCGGCAGGCGCCGTCACCCGATGCTCGTCGAACGCGAGACCACTGGTGTGCGCAAGGAGATGCCGCACGGTCGACCCCTCGGGTCCAGCGGGTTCGTCGAGCTCGACGGCCCCCTCCTCGTACGCCACGAGGACCGCGTACGCCGCCAGCGGTTTGGTGACCGAAGCGAGCGCGAAACGGTGCCCTGTGGGTCCGTGCGCCCCGACGACCGTGCCGTCCGAGCGGACGACGGCGGCGGCAGCGGTGGGGACCGGCCAGTTCTCGATCAACGCCAGGCTCTGCATGCGTACGAGCCTATGCGCCCTACAGCTTCAACCGCATCGAGGGGTCGGGCTTGCGCACGAAGCCGAGCGAGGCGTACAACGGCTCCGCATCCGCCGACGCATTGAGATCGACACTCCCCGCGCCACGCTCCCGGAACCAGTCCAGGAGCACCTCCATGCAGGCCCGCGCATGCCCACGCCGCCGCTGATCCGGATCGGTGGCCACGCTGAACACATGGCCGATGACGCCCCGCGGATTGCCCGCCCGCCCGATGCGGTACTCAAGCGTCCCCACCACCAGCGCCGCCAGCTTCCCTGGATGATCGGGCCAGTCGATGACGAAGGCGGCGAAGTCGCCCTTCGGATCAGCCAGTTTGCCGCGCACGACGGCGAGGGACTCGACCTGCCATCCGGTGTCGGACCGATTGGCGGCAGCGGTGGCCGAACCGGTGCCGAACACCGAGTCGATCATCACCTGGCGCAGTCTGATCAATTCCTCGGCATCATCCGGCGTGGCGCGACGCACAACACTCATGATCGACACCGTAGCCACCACCCGAAGCGGTGTCCTCCGATTTCCCGAGGGTCTGTTCCCGTCAATAATTTCCTCCCCGCTTTCCTCCCGGTTCTGCTTGCCTAGAGCGCACTCCAAGGTTTTAGCGTGGGGGCATGACGGTGATGGAGACCGAGACCACCCGCACACCGCGCCCCGCGCAGGGCGTGACCGACGCGACCCCCGGTACCGCCGAGAGCACCGACGGTGTCGGCGCCGACGGCATCGCGACCAAGGAAGACACCTGCGCCTCGGCACCCACCACGCACCCCCGCCCGAACGGCAGGGACCACTACACGATCAGCGAAGTCGTCGCCTTCATCGGCCTGACCGCGCACACCCTGCGCTGGTACGAGCGCATAGGCCTGATGCCTCACATCGACCGCTCCCACACGGGTCAGCGCCGCTACCGCAACCGCGATCTGGACTGGCTCACCTTCGTCGGCAAGCTCCGCCTGACCGGCATGTCGGTCGCGGACATGGTCCGCTACGCCGAGCTGGTGCGCGAGGGCGACCACACCTTCACCGAGCGCCACGAACTCCTCGAGCAGACCCGCCGCGACGTCCGCACCCGCATCACGGAGCTCCAGGACACGCTCGCCGTACTCGACTACAAGATCAACTTTTACGCTGACGCCCGCCCGGCGTCGGAGAGGCTCTGACACTGATGACCGCAGAGACGCCCAATAGTCCCGACCCGATCGCGAAGGTACGGCTCGGGGCGAGCGGCCCCGAAGTCGGCGTCCAGGGACTCGGCTGCATGGGCATGAGCTTCGCCTACGGCCCCACCGACGCACAGGAGGCCCGAGCCACCCTGGAACGAGCCCTCGAACTGGGCGTCACCCTCTACGACACCGCCGATGCCTACGCCTCCGGTGAGAACGAGAAGTTCCTCTCTCCCTTCTTCAAGGCACACCGCGACGAGGTGGTCATCGCCACCAAGTTCGCCCTGGCCATCGACCCGAACGACTCGACCAAGCGGATCATCAACAACGACCCCGCGTACATCCGCGCCTGCGTCGACGCCAGCCTCCAGCGACTGGGCGTGGACGCCATCGACCTGTACTACATGCACCGCCGCGACCCGCGGGTGCCGATCGAGGAGACGGTCGGCGTGATGGCCGAGCTGGTCGCCGCGGGCAAGGTCAAGCACCTGGGCCTCAGCGAGGTCACAGGCCCCGAACTCCGCGCCGCCCACGCCGTCCATCCCATCGCCGCCCTCCAGTCGGAGTGGTCGCTCTTCAGCCGTGACATCGAGCAGGGCGTGGTCCCCGTCGCCGCCGACCTCGGCGTCGCCCTCGTCCCCTACTCCCCGCTCGGCCGCGGCTTCCTCACCGGCTCCTTCGTCAGCGCCGAGAAGGAACTCACCGAGGGTGACTACCGCCGGCAGCAGCCCCGCTTCACGGGCGACAACGCCGCCGCCAACGCGGCCCTCCTCGAACCCGTCCGCACCGTCGCCGCCACCCACGGCGCCAGCCTCGGCCAGGTCGCCCTCGCCTGGGTCCAACAGCAGGCCCAGGCCCACGGCCTCGCCGTCGTCCCGATCCCCGGCACCCGCAGGCGCACCCGCGTCGAGGAGAACACCGGGGCCACCCGCCTCGAACTCACCTCCTCCGAACTCGCCCTGCTGAACCCCATCGCCACCCAGGTCGCGGGCGACCGCTACGCCGACATGACCTCGACCTCGGCGGGCCGCGAGTAGCAACCAGCCGGCCGCCCTACCGGGTGGGGCCCGAGTCGCAACGGCCCCCACCCGGCGAGGCTCCTCCCGGGCAGGTCCCGGGCAGGTCCCGGGCAGGTCCCGGGCAGGTCCCGGGCGTGGCCTTGCTGTGCACGCAAGACCCGCTGTTCATGCAAGACCCAGTGCGAAGACCGCGAACCCTGCAGCCAGGAGCCCGACGAGTGCCCTCCGCGCATGCGTGGCCCGCTTCCACGGTGCCTCGAAGCCGCGCGCATAGCGGCCTATGAGCAGCAGGAGCGCTCCGAAGACCGGAAGCCAGGCGACCCGGGCCGCTATCCAGCCCCAGGTGTCCGGACCCGCCGTCAACCCGGGCACCGTGCCGCCGAGGAACGAGCCGGGCACGGCCGCCGCGAGCATCGCCGTCTGATGCCAGCACAGGATCGTCATCGCCGACAGGTTGATCACGACGACCGGCGCCCACAGGGCGGGCCTGCGCAGCAGCTTGCCGATGCGCTCGCGCAACAGGATCGCCGCGCCGCTCTGCCCGGCGGCCAGCGCCAGGACCAGCAGCGACGGGGGATGCGAATTCGTCCGGGCCTCACCCGGGACGCCGACCATCGACGCCGGATAGTGGAAGACGAGCAGCAGAGCGGCGAAGAGGGCTGTCCCTCCGACGAGCAGCAGCCACGCACCGCGCCTGTCCAGCTTCTCCTCACCCCAGCTGACGCCCAGTTGGTAGGCGAACATCCAGCCGGGCAGCAGATTCAGCAGGCTCAGCCAGGACGGCATGGCGTCCCCGAAAGGGCCGTAGCGCAGGAAGTCGACGACGGCGACCGAGCCGAGCAGCGGCGCCGCGGCCCAGGCACCGAACCGCTCGGCCGCCCTTATGCACCATGGGGTGAGCGCCGTGATGACCGCATAGATCCCGACGAACCACAGTGGCTGTATCACCAGCGTGGACGCCGTGCGCAGAGTCGTGCCCGGCACTCCCGTCACGTACAGCACCGGGATCAGAGCGGCCCAGACAGCCGTCACCCCGAGGACCGGGCGCCCCAGGCGCGCCACCCGTCCGCGAAGCCAGCGTCTCGTCGACTCTCCGCGCGCCGCCGCCCGGCGATACGACAGGACGGACGCATAGCCGCCGACCAGGAAGAAGATCCCGAGCATCTGCAGCACCCAGCTGAGCGGTGCGAAGAATCCGAACGAAGCCAGGGGGCTGGCATTGTGCAGCGCGCCGCCCGCATCGAGCGTGAATCCACCGAGCAGCCAGTGCCCGGTCGGCACGGCGAGCAGGGCGAGCGCACGCAGCCCGTCTATGGCCCGGTCACGATGTGCGGGCGTCTTGGCGTCGATCGCCGACGCGGTCTTGCGCAGCTTGTTCAGGGTGGTCACTGGGGTGAGGCTCATGGCCGCTCTCCGATGGGGCGGGTACCGGCGGCAGATGCGCTTCCGTCGGTACCGGTGGTGTTGTCCGGTGTGCCGGGGGCCGTGGTCTGCGCGGCGATGGCGGCGAAGGCCTTGAGGGAATCCGTCCCGGGGGCGAAGTAGCCGGTGTGGCCCTCGGCTCGCTCCGCGGGAACACGTCGGGCGCCGAATCCCGGGTCGGCAGGGTCCTCGCCGTGGCCGAGGCCGAACAGCTCGACGTTCGGCACGTCACCGATCCAGTCGCTGTCGTCCTTGGCCGCCCAGACACGGGCGGAGGTGTGCAGATCGGCCACGCTGTCCGCACGCATACCGGGGGAGCCGAGCACCACCAGGTCGGACGCCGTCAGCTGTGGAGCCGCAAGACCGCACACCACCGAGCCGTAGCTGTGGCAGAACACGGCGGGGCGTGGGGTACCGGACGCCGAGAGGCCTTGCACGAACCGCGCGAGCCGGGGAGCGCCTGCCTCCGCGAGGTGTCCCGTCGCGGCGTCGGGGCCGAGGCCGACCGGAGTGGTGTACCCGACCCAGGCCACCACGGCCGTGCCCTTGCCCGCCGCGGCGTGCAGGGAGCGTGCCATCCCGGCCGGTGTGCCGTACTCGTCCGTCGAGCGGTCGAAGGTGTTCAGGTCGATGTCGGAGCCCGGCACGACAACGGATACGTGCTTGGCGCTCGACAAGTCTCCGTAGACCTCCGCGACTTGGCCTCTGCCACGCGGGTCGAGAGCGAGTATCTGGCGCCCGGGCCTGAGGAGTTCTTCGTAACGCGCGACCAGGGACCGGGCTTGCTCGTGGTCCTGCGAGGTGAGACCCGGGTTGCTCTCGCGGGCCTGCTCGCGGGCGCGTTGGGCTTTCAGGGAGAGGGAGTTGGCCTCGTACCGCAGAGAGACCGGAGCGCCGTCCAGGTTGCCGACGACCGAGGGATGCCGCGTCGCAAGCCCGTGCTGCTGCTCCTCGCTCAACGAGCCGAAGAACGCGGCGACTCGGGCGGGGGCCGTGGCCGCCGGATCCGGCAGCCGGACGCCCCACGTATGGTCCGCGCGCCAAGCCTGTGTACCCGGCGGAGGGCCCGTGACCGGCTGCTGCTCATTGCCGACGGCCCAGCCGGTCGTGCCGGCCGCGATCGTCGTCGTGAGTGCCGCGGCGATCAGTGTCCGCCTGCCGCGGGTCTTCCAGCTCCCGCGGGCTTTCCAAGAACGAAGGCGCATGGCCCGTCTCCCTCCCCGTCTCGTGGCACGCTCTGGCGTGACGAGAGGAAAGTAGGGAGACGGTGCCCGGCGGCACCTCACTCTGGGGAGCCAACTCGCAGGTGATACCGGGGTATGTGGGATACGTGGAGCTCATACCCCGGTATGAGGGCGGGCGCTCTACTGCTCCCCGGGCGTGACCAGGCCCGACTCGTAGGCGAAGATCACGGCCTGCGCGCGGTCCCGCAGGTCCAGCTTGGAGAGGACCTTGCCGATATGGGTCTTCACCGTCTGCTCCGCGAGGACCAGGTGTTCGGCGATCTCCTGGTTGGACAGGCCGCGCGCGATCAGCGCCAGTACCTCGGTCTCACGCGGTGTCAGGCCGTTCAGCCGCAGCGACTGGTCATTGCGCGGCCGCTGCTTGACGAAGTCCGTGATCAGACGACGGGTCACCGACGGAGCGAGCAGCGCCTCGCCCCCGGCCACCACGCGTACCGCCGAGATCAGATCGGCGGGCGGGGCGTCCTTGAGGAGAAAGCCCGAGGCTCCGGCACGCAGCGCCTCGTACACATAGTCGTCCACGTCGAAGGTGGTGAGCATGAGCACCTTCGGCACGTGCACCACGCCGGGCGGCGGGTCCAACAGGGCGCGGGCCGCGGCGAGTCCGTCCATCTCCGGCATCCGGACGTCCATCAGAACGACATCGGGGTGGTTCTTGCGGCTGACGTCCACACCCTCCTTGCCGTTCGGCGCCTCACCCACGACGTCGATGTCGCTCTGGGCCGCAAGGAGTGCGGCGAACCCGGCCCGCACCATGTTCTGGTCATCGACGATGATCACGCGGATGGTCATGCGGTGCCGGAGTCCTTCGTGAGGAGGGGGAGTTGGGCCGCCACACGGAAGCCGCCGTCGGGCAGCGGCCCGGCGTCGACCGTGCCGCCGACCAACCGTACGCGTTCGCGCATGCCGACGAGTCCGTGACCTGTGCCGCTGTGCTCCAACGAGTCGGGTGTTTCGGTGGGCGGGCCGTTGACGACGAGGATCAGCAGATGTTCCTCGTCCAGGGTCACGGTGATGGTGGTGCGCGCTCCCGGCGCGTGCCGCATGACGTTCGACAGGGCTTCCTGGACAATGCGGTACGCGGACAGGTCGACGGCCGGTGTGACGTCGGCCAGGTGTGTGAGCACCGACAGTTCAGGACGTGACAGATCGATGGGCAGGCCGGCGCGCACCGTCGCCTCCACCAGGTGCGGCAGCCTGCTGAGCCCGGGCTGCGGGGCACGCTCACCCGGTGCGTCCTCGCTGCGCAGCACCGCGAGCAGCCGTCGCATCTCGGTGAGGGATTCACGGGCGCTGGCCGCGATGCTGCCGAACTCCTCACGTGCGGCGTCCGGAAGGCCGTCGAGGCGGTAGGGCGCGGAGTCGGCCTGCACCGTGATCACCGACATGTGGTGGGCGACGACGTCGTGCAACTCCCGGGCGATGCGGGCCCGTTCCTCGAGGAGGGTGCGCTGGGAGCGCTCGGCCTCGCTGATGGTCTCCTGCTCGACGAGTCTGCGCTGTGCGTCACCACGCTCGCGCAGCAGCGCGCCGAGCAGCAGCGCGACACCGCTCAGCACGATCAGCAGCACGCCGGTGTCC
Organism: Streptomyces sp. NPDC055239; assembly: GCF_053606205.1. Classification (NCBI taxonomy): domain Bacteria; kingdom Bacillati; phylum Actinomycetota; class Actinomycetes; order Kitasatosporales; family Streptomycetaceae; genus Streptomyces; species Streptomyces sp. NPDC055239. The sequence goes on from NZ_JBSGRD010000002.1 coordinate 758,033, forward strand.
TGGCTGCCTCCGTCGCGGAAGGCGCCGAGGACGAGGCTTACGACGACGGTGACCAGCCAGATGCCCAGAAGGGTGCGGCGGCTCTCGCGCAGGGACAGCAGCAGGCACACGACCACGTAACTCACGATGATCATGGCGGTCCAAGGGGCGGGACGGTCGTCGCCCGCGGACAGCGTCACGATCGCCCCGAGAACATCCGCGACGATCATGATGCACCAGGCCGCCAACGGGCGGCTGACCGCAAGGAGCAGCGGTGCGGCCTGCGCGACACCCAGGGCGCCCGCCAGACCGCCGCTCACCCCGTAGTCGTTCGTCAGTACCTGTGTGGTGACCGGGATGAGTGCCGCGACGAAGCCCAGCGCGATGATCAAGGGCGTCAGCCGCATCCAGCGCCTGGGAGCCCGGGCGAGAAGCGGCTCGGTCCGCCCGGCGGGCTTCGCGAAGAAGGCTCCTGCCCTCTCGAGCCCTTCACGGACGCCCGCGGACGCACGCCGCAGGGTGACCCCTCGTCCGTCCGGCTCGGAGGCCGGTGGGCGGGGATCCTGGTCAGGTGGTCTCGGCGCGCTGCTCATGGCCTGATCAGAGTAGGCATGAAGTCACGGCTCTCCCACCCGCTGGGGCACAGCTCCCACCCCGCCCGCCCTACTGGGGGACGGCTCTCGCACCCCGCCGGGTCACAGCTCCGCCAGGAGCTCGGCCTTCTTCGTGGTGAATTCCTCGTCCGTGAGCAGACCGGCTTGGTGCAGCTCACCGAGGTGCCGGATGCGTTCCGCGATGTCCGCGGGGTCGCGCCGCGTCACCGGGGCGGCACCGGGGACCGTACCGGGCGTCAGGGCAGCCGGGCCCGATGCCCGCACCGCGGCGAGCACCGACGCCGCGAAGGGCAGCGACTCGTGCACCGGGCCGTACCCGAGACCGAAGACGACCGCCGCCGGATCCTGATCCGCCTGTGCGGGCTGGGCGACCGGGGTCTCACGGCGCAGCAGCCGCAGATGGCCCTCGAAGACCTCCGGGGAGCGCCACTCGACGCCGCTCAGGTCCGTGACCAGGAAACTCTGGTCGCCGGCTTTCCACTTCGCGGACGAAGCCCCCGTCCAGAACCATCGGAAGGCCACCGACTTGCCGTCGAAGGACGCCTTCCCGTCGTACGCCTTGAACTGCAGCGGAGTCTCCGGCGGGGCCACCAGGTAGCGGTCCGGAGGCACGCCGTCGTCCTGGGTGAGCTGGGCCCGCAGCTCGTCCGCGTAATACTCGGCGAGCGTCTCCCGCTCGGCGGGCAGCACGAGCCGATACGGGTCGCAGCCGTCCTTGAGCTGGCCCCCGGCCACCTCCATCAGCGGATCCGCGCCCGGTCTCGGCACGGCGTGCAGGACGACCGTCCCGCGCTTGCCGGGAGTAAGTGTCACCGCTGCGATCGCCTCGTGAGGGATGCGGCGTTCACCGAGCGCCTGAAGGAGCTTCGGCGTGCGGATCCCCCGTTCGAAGCGGATGAGCACGGAGTCGGACTCGAACTCCCAGGCGGCGTGAAATCCGGCCAGTACATCACCCATGCGGCTCATCGTAGGCGGCACGCTCGCCTCCGTCCCTCCTGCGGCGTGCCGCTGTTTCGTCGATTTCTACGCGCGTCAGGCCACTGTCGTGCCGGAAAATTCCTTCCGACAGGCGTCATTCCCACTCGCGCACCGCACCGAACGGTATGTACCGGTGCCGATGTCGGCGAAGTTGCTGAGGCTCTCCGTACCCGGCTCGAAATAGCCGGTGTGGCCGATCGCGCCCCGTGCGGAGAGCACGCGCGCGCCGAAGTCCCGAGAGATGGGATCGGCACCGTGGCCGAGCCCGCCGACCTCCATGTTTGGCACATCCTGGATCCAGTCGTCGCCGTCCCTGGTGGCCCAGATCCGGGCACCTGTGCCCAGCTGTGCCGCCGTGTCCGCCCGCATGCCGGGGCTGCCCGCGACCGCGATGTCGGAAACGCGGGAGGGCAACTGTCGCGCGGCCACCCCGCACACCACCGAGCCGTAGCTGTGGCAGTACAGCGCGACGGGTGAGTGCCCCGGCAGGCCGCGCACCAAAGAGTTGAGCCGGATCGCGCCTTCGTCCGCGCGCATGGACGTGGCTGCGTCCACACCGAGGCCGATGGGCGCGGTGTAGTCGGCCCAGGCGATCACGGCGGTACGCGCGCGTGGGCTCGCGGAATGCTCCGCGCGGTACAGCGACGTGGCCATGCCGACGGGCGCCGAGTACTTGCGGTTCGTCCGCTCGAAGGTCAGCAGGTTCGTGTCCACCCCGGGCACCACGACCGACACCCGGGAGGCCCGGTCGAGGTCTCCGAAGACCTCGGCTATACGCCCCGACCCCATGGGATCGAAGGACAGGACCTGTCGACCCGGGTGCATCATCACGCCGAAGCGCTTCATCCTGCGTTCCGCCTCTTGTTGCCCGAGAGGGGAGAGCCGGTTGTCGTGCATACGTCGTCGCTCGGTCTTGCGCGCTTCGTCCAGGGCGTTGTGGTTCGCCCGATATCGCAGCTCTACGGGGGCACCGTTCATGTTGCCGACCGCTAGGGGGTAGCGGGTGGCGAGAAGGGTGCGCTGCTTGGCGTCGAGCGAGGCGAAGAAGTGGGCGAGCCGACCGGCCGGGGCACTGGGGTCGGGCAGGGCCCGTCCGTTGATGCGCCCGTTTTCCCAGGCGGAGATGGAGGCCGCGAGCGGCGATGCAGCGTCCTTGTGGTGGCGTACCGCGGTCCAGCCCGTGGTCGCGAGCATGACGAACACGACGGCGAGGGCGAGCAGTGCGCGCCAGGCGCTTAGTTGAGGGGAGGAGTCGAAGGAAGTCACTACGGAACACCCTAGGAGAGTCGTGACGCCCACCGTGCACTGGGTGAGGCAGATCACGTTTCGCATGGGGTAATTGAGGCAAAGCGGGCGCACTTTGGATGCATTCGTCACGCTCCGTAGGTCATACGTACGCGTAGCGCACCCGGGTGCACTCTTACTGGTGGCGGGTCAACCAGTCACTCAATGTATTGATTTGTTCGATGCGTCGACTCGTGCCGTGACCTGACGCGGGGCTTTCGCGTCGTCACTCTCTGCGCCAGTTCTCCGCCAACGCGGGCCCCAACTGGTCGAGATAGGTCTCGGTGATCGCGCGGATCGACTCCACGCTGGAGTCCTCGCCCGCGCCCCACAGGCGTCCGGTCACGCGCATGACCCCATTGAAGGCGGCCACCACCACGCGCGGGCGCGGGTCCGTCTCCAGGTCGAGCCCCTCGCGCTCGGCGATCACGCGCGCGACCTCTTCCTCCATCTCTATGGAGCGGCGCAGGTGGGCGGCGAGCAGGGAAGGGGTGGACTCGATCATCTGGTAGGTCCGCATGTGGAGTTCGACCGGGACGACCTCCTCGATGGACCGGCCCATCGCGTCCCAGGCGCCCATGACGGCCCCGCGCAGAGCCACGAACGGCGCTTCACCGGCGGGGCGTTCGCGCAGCGCCTCCACGAACCGCTGCTCCACCATCTCCTGTACGGCGAAGGCGGTCTCCTGCTTGTTGGTGAAGTACCGGAAGAACGTGCGCTGAGAGACGTCGACGGCTTCGGCGATCTCGTCGACCGTCGTCTCCTCGAACCCTTTGGTCGTGAAGAGCTCGAGCGCCGCGCGCAGGAGCTGATCACGGGTGCGCTGCTTCTTCCGCTCGCGCAGCCCGGGCCGCGAGGGCTCGCCGGAGATGCACCCGAAGTCCTCGGCCTGCGGTTTCGCGGGGTCCGCCGCTCGCTGTCCGGTCGTCACGTCATGACCCTCTTTCCGCCGCTTTGACCAGCTCACCCTACCTGTGAGCTACGTGACAGCTACCGACTTGTGAAACCGTTTGTCAACTGTCAGCGACTGACACTAGCCTCGAACGTATGACTAGTCAGATCACCGTCGACAAGGCGGAAAAGGAGCCGGATCCGGCGCCCGCTCCGGCCCCGGCCAAGGGGCTCCGCGGCCACCCCTGGCTGACGCTCTTCTCCGTCGCGATCGGCGTGATGATGGTCGCCCTGGACGGCACCATCGTGGCGATCGCCAACCCGGCCATCGCGAAAGACCTCGGCACCACGATGGCCGGAGTCCAGTGGATCACCAACGGCTACCTCCTCGCGCTCGCCGTCGCACTGATCACCGCCGGCAAGCTCGGTGACCGGTTCGGCCACCGGCAGACCTTCCTGATAGGCGTGGCGGGCTTCGCCGTGGCCTCCGGCGCGATCGGGTTCTCCGGCAGCGTCGGCCTGGTCGTCGCCTTCCGCGTGCTCCAGGGCCTCTTCGGGGCCCTGCTGATGCCTGCCGCGCTCGGTCTGCTGCGCGCCACCTTCCCCGCCGAGAAGCTGAACATGGCGATCGGCATCTGGGGCATGGTCATCGGCGCGTCGACCGCGGGCGGCCCCATCGTCGGCGGCCTGCTCGTCGAGCACGTCAGCTGGCAGTCGGTGTTCTTCATCAACGTGCCCGTCGGCGTCATCGCCCTCGTCCTCGGCCTGGTGATCCTCAAGGACCACCGCGCGGAGAACGCGCCGAAGTCCTTCGACATCCCCGGCATCGTCTTCCTGTCGGGCGGCATGTTCGCGCTGATCCTCGCCCTCATCAAGGGCTCGGAGTGGGGCTGGGGCGGGACCAGGACGCTGCTCTTCCTCGCGGGCGCCGTGGTTCTCTTCGCGCTCTTCGCCTTCTGGGAGACGAAGGTCAAGGAACCGCTCATCCCGCTGGGCATGTTCAAGTCCGTGCCGCTGTCCGCCGGTGTGGTCCTGATGGTCCTCATGGCCTTCGCCTTCATGGGCGGGCTGTTCTTCGTCACGTTCTATCTGCAGAACGTCCACGGCATGAGTCCGGTCGACAGCGGCCTGCACCTCCTGCCGCTGACGGCCATGATGATCGTGTCGTCGCCGATCGCCGGTGCGCTCATCACCAAGTTCGGCCCGCGCGTCCCGCTGGTCGGCGGCATGGTCGCCACCGCCGTCGCGATGTTCGGCATGTCCACGATGACCACGGACACCGCGACGCTGCCGATGTCGCTCTGGCTCGGCATGCTCGGCCTCGGCCTCGCGCCCGTGATGGTGGGCGCCACCGAGGTCATCGTCGGCAACGCCCCGTTGGAGCTGTCCGGCGTGGCAGGCGGTCTCCAGCAGGCGGGCATGCAGGTCGGCGGCGCTCTCGGCACGGCGGTGCTCGGTGCGCTGATGGCCGCCCGGGTCGACAGCGACCTCCCCGCGAACTGGGCGGACGCCAAGCTGCCGCCCATGACGCCGGACCAGCAGGACCAGGCGTCCTCCGTCATCGAGATGGGCGGGGCCCCGGTTCCGCCGAAGGCGCCGGAGCCGATCGCCGAGGCGATCACCAAGGTCGCGCACGACACCTTCGTGTCCGGGATGGGCCTGGCCTTCACCGTCGCCGGTGGTGTCGCGGTCGTCGCGGCCCTGGTCGCCATGTTGACCAAGCGAGGCGCCAACGCCGAAGCAGGCGCCGGAGTCGGACACATTTAGTCCGGCACATCTCGGTCCGGCACATCTCGGTCCGGCACATCTCGGTCCGGCACATCTCGGTCCGACACATCTCGGTCCGACACATCTCGGTCCGACACGTCTGGCCGAAGGTATCTGTCGGGGCAAGCATCTGCCCGGCGATCACGCATCAGGGAAAGCCCCTCAGGGTTCAACTGGGGGGCTTTCGCCTATCTGGGTGACGCACATCCGTACCCCTTCCGACGGAGCAAGCGAGTGGGTCACAGTTCTGGCAAGTGATCGACACGACACGGGAGTTGAAGCAGATGCGCACGACCACGACCACGATCATGACCACGACCTTCGCCGCGGCCGCACTCGCCACAGTGACCCTTACGCCCGTACAGGCCGGAGCCGCGACACCGTCCACCCGGGCCGACTTCGCGACACCGGCCAGGCACGCGGGGGCCGCCGCACCACCCCGGCTCGCCAGGTGCGGGCCGGGGGAGCTCTGTCTATGGGAGAAGACGGAGTTCAAAGGCGCGCGACGGACGTATGAGCTGTCCGGGATCGACATCGAGAGCTGTGTAGCGCTGCCGGAGGGGGGCAGCGCTCAAGCACTCGCCAACCGCACGGGCCGGCCGGTCACCACGTATCAATCCGCGGAATGCGCGGAGACCGGCGAGTTCGACACCTATCCAGGGGGTGGCACCTGGCTCCCCGAATCGCCCTACCGCGTAAGGGCGTTCAAGGTCTGGGAGAACTGACTCCATGTTCCGGGAGGACTGACTCCCCGCGCGCGTCAGCTGACTCCCCGCACGGGTCGCGGGAAACGCCGGAGGGCGGCGGGAACCATCGCCCCACCGCCCTCCGAACGACCTACTGACCTACCGACCTACGCGGCCACGGCCTAGGCGTCGCCGCCCGCAGCGCCCGGGTCAGCCGCCATGACGTCGAGCAGCTGATAGCGGTCGATGGCCTGCTTCAGCACGGAGCGGTCGACCTTGCCCTCGCGGGCCAGCTCGGTCAGCACGCCGACCACGATCGACTGCGCGTCGATGTGGAAGAAGCGGCGCGCCGCACCGCGGGTGTCCGCGAAGCCGAAGCCGTCGGCGCCCAGGGACTGGTACGTGCCGGGGACCCAGCGCGAGATCTGGTCCGGGACGCTCCGCATCCAGTCGGAGACGGCCACGAACGGGCCCTCGGCGCCGGACAGCTTGCGCGTCACGTACGGGGTGCGCTGCTCCTCCTCGGGGTGCAGGAGGTTGTGGCGCTCCACGTCGACCGCCTCGCGGCGCAGTTCGTTCCAGGAGGTCGCCGACCAGACGTCCGCCTTGACGTTCCACTCCGAAGCGAGGATCTGCTGTGCCTCGACCGCCCATGGGACCGCGACACCGGAGGCGAGGATCTGCGCCGGGATGGCGCCCTGCTCGCTCTCCTTGAAGCGGTAGATGCCCTTGAGGATGCCGTCGACATCCACATCGGCGGGCTCGGCCGGGTGCTGGATCGGCTCGTTGTAGACGGTGAGGTAGTAGAAGACGTCCTCGCTGTCGGGGCCGTACATCCGGCGCAGGCCGTCCTTGACGATGTGCGCGATCTCGAAGCCGAAGGCGGGGTCGTAGGCGACGCAGCCCGGGTTGGTCGAGGCGAGCAGCTGCGAGTGGCCGTCCGCGTGCTGGAGGCCCTCACCCGTCAGCGTGGTGCGGCCGGCGGTGGCGCCGAGCACGAAGCCGCGGGCCAGCTGGTCGGCCATCTGCCAGAACTGGTCGCCGGTGCGCTGGAAACCGAACATCGAGTAGAAGACGTACACGGGGATCAGCGGTTCGCCGTGGGTGGCGTAGGCCGAGCCCGCGGCGATCAGCGAGGCCGTGCAGCCGGCCTCCGAGATGCCGTCGTGCAGCATCTGGCCGGTCGGGGACTCCTTGTAGGCGAGGAGCAGGTCGCGGTCGACGGCCTCGTACTGCTGGCCGAGCGGGTTGTAGATCTTCGCGCTCGGGAAGAATGCGTCCATGCCGAAGGTGCGGTACTCATCGGGGGCGATCAGCACGAAGCGCTTGCCGATCTCCTTGTCCCGCATGAGGTCCTTCAGGATGCGGACGAACGCCATGGTGGTGGCGATCGACTGCTGACCTGAACCCTTCTTCGCGGTCGCGTACGTCTTTTCCTCGGGAAGCTGGAGGGGCTTCGAGCGGACCACGCGGGTCGGGACGTAACCGCCGAGGCCCTTGCGGCGGTCGTGCATGTACTGGATCTCTTCGGAGTCGCGGCCGGGGTGGTAGTACGGCGGGGCGCCGCCCTCCAGCTCCTTGTCCGTGATCGGGATGTGCAGGCGGTCGCGGAAGCCCTTGAGGTCGTCGGCCGTCAGCTTCTTCATCTGGTGCGTGGCGTTGCGGCCCTCGAAGTTCGGGCCGAGCGTCCATCCCTTGACCGTCTGCGCCAGGATCACGGTCGGCTGGCCCTTGTGGGCCTTGGCGGCCGCGTACGCCGCGTAGACCTTCTTGTGGTCGTGTCCGCCGCGGCCCAGGTGCAGGATCTGCTCGTCGGTCATGCCGTCGACCATGGAGCGCAGGCGGTGGTCGTCGCCGAAGAAGTGCTCACGGATGTACGAGCCGGTCTCGGTCGCGTACGTCTGGAACTGGCCGTCCGGTGTGGTGTTGAGCCGGTTGACCAGGACGCCGTCGCGGTCCTGCGCGAGCAGCGGGTCCCAGCTGCGGTCCCAGACCAGCTTGATGACGTTCCAGCCGGCGCCGCGGAACTGCGACTCGAGTTCCTGGATGATCTTGCCGTTGCCGCGCACCGGGCCGTCGAGGCGCTGGAGGTTGCAGTTGACGACGAAGGTCAGGTTGTCCAGGCCCTCGCGGGCGGCGATGGAGAGCTGGCCGAGCGACTCGGGCTCGTCCATCTCGCCGTCGCCGAGGTAGGCCCAGACATGGGACTTGGAGGTGTCGGCGATGCCGCGCGCCTCCATGTAGCGGTTCATCCGCGCCTGGAAGATCGCGCCGAGCGGGCCGAGGCCCATGGAGACGGTCGGGAACTCCCAGAAGTCCGGCATCAGACGCGGGTGCGGGTAGGACGAGAGCCCGTTCGGGGCCTTCGACTTCTCCTGGCGGAACGCGTCGAGCTGCTGCTCGGAGAGCCGGTCGAGCAGGAAGGCGCGGGCGTAGATACCGGGGGACGCGTGCCCCTGGAAGAAGATCTGGTCGCCGCCGTCGCCCTCGTCCTTGCCGCGGAAGAAGTGGTTGAAGCCCACGTCGTAGAGCGAGGCGGAGGAGGCGAAGGTGGCGATGTGGCCGCCGACCCCGATGCCGGGGCGCTGGGCGCGCGACACCATCACGGCGGCGTTCCAGCGGGTCGCGTTCAGGACCTTGCGCTCGATCTCCTCGTTGCCGGGGAAGAAAGGCTCGTCCTTGGTGGCGATCGTGTTGATGTAGTCCGTGCTGCGCATCTCGGGCACTGCCACGCGCTTCTCGCGCGCGCGTTCGATAAGTCGGAGCATCAGATAGCGGGCGCGCTCACGGCCGCGTTCGTCCACCGCGGCATCAAGGGAGTCGAGCCACTCCTGGGTCTCTTCGGGATCGAAGTCCGGGACCTGACTCGGCAGGCCGCCAATGATGATCGGGTTGCGATCGGATCCGGAAGCCACGCTGTTCCTTCGCTGTTGGGGCTTTCGCCTGGGTTCTGCCTGGCTGTGAGACGTTCCCCATCGTGTACCGCGTAGTCGGAATCGTCATCTCTACCGAGAGGTAACCGAGGCGTCCGTCCGGCGGCGCTGGGGTAGGCTCGACCAAATCGCAACGATACGCCCATCCCGCCTAGCCGGTTCGTAAGGCCGTTCGGACCCCAGTTCCGACCGGCGTCGTACGAGCGAAGTGCGAGCGGAGAAGCATCTGGCAGATGGGCCTTGAGGTGCGGCGACACGGCCGGGAACGTCACCGTTTCGGCGGTCTTGACGGCCGGGTACTTGCGCGATCCGGTCCGCCCGTGTGGACTACCGCCAATGTCCCGCGCACGCGCGTGGATGAAGGCATTCCCGAAAACATGATCAGGAGGCAAGCCGTGAGCGCGACCGCGGACCACGCGGAGGAGCGGACCAACCCTGCCGCGAGGCTGGGATTCCAGCCCGAGCAGGTGGTCCAGGAGATCGGCTACGACGACGATGTCGATCAGGAGCTCCGCGAGGCCATTGAAGGGGTGATCGGCAGCGAGCTCGTCGATGAGGACTACGACGACACTGCTGACGCCGTGGTGCTGTGGTTCCGCGAGGACGACGGCGACCTGACGGATGCGCTGGTGGACGCCACCCAGCTGATCGAAGAGGGCGGCGACCTCTGGCTGATGACGCCCAAGACCGGCCGTGACGGGTACGTCGAGCCGAGCGACATCAACGAGGCAGCCCAGACCGCAGGCCTTGCGCAGACCCGGACCATCAACGCCGGCAAGGACTGGACGGGCAGCCGTCTGGTCACGCCGAAGGCGGCAGCCAAGAAGCGGTGAAGCTGCCGCTCAGGCAGCAGGAAGTCGACTGAGCCAAGCGCCGTGAGCCCCCACCGACACATGCCGGTGGGGGCTCACGCATGCGCGTGGGCCGGTGGACCGGGTGAAGTGCCTGCCATGGAAAGCGCCCGCCATGGGGAGTGATCGGACGAAACGCCCGTTGCGTAGGGTGGTCATCACCCGAACAGCTCCATCGAAGGGATGCTTGGCTCATGGCGCTCGCTGGACTCGAGACCGGTACTTTGGCCCCGGACTTCGAGCTGAAGGACAACCACGGCAGGACCGTGAAGCTGTCGGACTTCCGCGGCGAGAAGAACGTGGTGCTGCTCTTCTACCCGTTTGCTTTCACCGGTGTGTGCACGGGCGAGCTCTGCGCGCTGCGCGACGAACTGCCGAAGTTCGTCAACGACGAGACCCAGCTGCTCGCGGTCTCGAACGACTCCATCCACACCCTGCGCGTCTTCGCCGAACAGGAGGGTCTTGAGTACCCCCTGCTCGCCGATTTCTGGCCGCACGGTGAGGCGTCGCGCGCCTATGGGGTCTTCGATGAGGAGAAGGGCTGCGCCGTGCGCGGCACGTTCATCATCGACAAGGAGGGCGTGGTGCGCTGGACTGTCGTCAACGGCCTGCCGGACGCCCGGGACCTCAACGAGTACGTCAAGGCGCTCGACACCCTGTGATGCCTCAGGGACACCCCTGTGATTCCTCAGGGGTGACACCCTGTGATTCTTCAGGTGCAGAGCCTGTGGCGGCCGGGAACCGGTCACTAGGATCCACTCGTTGATCCGATGGGAAGCACGACCGGCTAAGTGTGACCTGCAAAGCATGACTGGGGCTCCCCGCCCCTGGACATCAATTTGGGAGGAATTGTGGGAGTCAGCCTCAGCAAGGGCGGCAACGTATCGCTGAGCAAGGAGGCCCCCGGCCTGACCGCGGTTCTGGTCGGCCTGGGCTGGGACGTCCGTACCACCACCGGTACGGACTTCGACCTCGATGCCAGCGCCATCCTGACCAATGCCGAGGGCAAGGTCAGCAGCGACGGCAACTTCGTGTTCTTCAACAACCTGAAGAGCCCGGACGGATCCGTCGAGCACACCGGTGACAACACCACCGGTGAGGGCGAGGGCGACGACGAGGCGATCAAGGTCGACCTCGCGGCCGTTCCGGCCGACGTGGACAAGATCGTCTTCCCGGTCTCGATCTACGACGCCGAGACCCGCCAGCAGTCGTTCGGCCAGGTCCGCAATGCTTTCATCCGCGTCGTGAACCAGGCGGGCGGCGCGGAGATCGCGCGCTACGACCTCTCCGAGGACGCCTCCACGGAGACGGCGATGGTCTTCGGCGAGCTGTACCGCAACGGAGCGGAGTGGAAGTTCCGCGCCGTCGGCCAGGGGTACGCCTCGGGTCTGCGCGGCATCGCGCAGGACTTCGGCGTCAACGTCTGAGCCGAGTAACACCCTCCGCCTTGTCGTCCGGCGCCGCACACCACGAGTGCGGCGCCGGACGTGCTCAAAACTCTCGCTCCCGACAGGGGAGTCCGGGGAACTCTTGCTCTCGAATCACGGGGAGGACCACATCATGGGCGTCACGCTCGCCAAGGGAGGCAATGTCTCCCTCTCCAAGGCCGCACCGAACCTCACACAGGTCCTGATCGGCCTCGGCTGGGACGCGCGCTCCACGACCGGAGCACCCTTCGACCTCGACGCCAGTGCGCTGATGTGCAACTCGGGCCGGGTCATCGGTGATGAGTGGTTCATCTTCTACAACAACCTCAAGAGCCCGGACGGCTCTGTCGAACACACTGGCGACAACCTCACGGGTGAGGGTGACGGGGACGACGAGTCGCTCCTGATCGACCTCTCCAAGGTGCCCGCCAACTGCGACAAGATCGTCTTCCCTGTCTCGATCCATGACGCGGACAATCGTGGCCAGACGTTCGGCCAGGTCAGCAACGCCTTCATCCGCGTGGTCAACCAAGCCGATCAGCAGGAGCTCGCACGCTACGACCTCTCCGAGGATGCCTCCACGGAGACTGCGATGATCTTTGGCGAGCTCTACCGTTATGGCGGAGAGTGGAAGTTCCGTGCCGTTGGGCAGGGGTACGCGTCAGGTCTGCGAGGCATCGCTCTAGACTTCGGGGTCAATGTTTCGTAAAGCCGGGGACCGGCGCGGGGGAGACCGCTACACGGGAGCCCGTACACACACGATTGGGTAGCCAGTGCTTCTGAAAACCTTCGGCTGGTCGTTCGCGGTTACCGCGCTCGGCCTGGTCGCGGCGGTGTTCTACGGGGGGTGGACAGGGTTCGGGATCGTGGCGATCCTGACCATCCTCGAGATCTCGCTGTCCTTCGACAACGCGGTGGTCAACGCCGGGATCCTGAAGAAGATGAGTGCCTTCTGGCAGAAGATCTTCCTCACCATCGGTGTGCTGATCGCCGTCTTCGGCATGCGGCTCGTCTTCCCCGTCGCGATCGTGGCCATCAGTGCCAAGATCGGCCCGATCGAGGCTGTCCGGCTGGCTCTCAACGACAAGGACCAGTACCAGCAGCTGGTGACCGACGCTCACCCGTCGATCGCCGCGTTCGGTGGCATGTTCCTGTTGATGATCTTCCTCGACTTCATTTTCGAGGACCGTGACATCAAGTGGCTCGGCTGGCTCGAGCGCCCGCTTGCCAAGCTCGGCAAGATCGACATGCTGTCGGTCTGCATCGCGCTCATCGTGCTCATGGTCTCCGCGATGACCGTCGCCACCCACGCCCACCAGCACGGTGGCATGCATGTGGACAAGGCACAGACGGTGCTCATCTCCGGCATCGCCGGACTCATCACCTATCTAGTGGTGGGCGGCCTCTCCGGATACTTCGAGAACAAGATCGAGGAAGACGAGGAGCGCGAGCACGAGGAGGAGGAAGCGGCCAAGAAGAGCGGCAAGAAGGTTCCTGCGGTCGTTATGGCCGGCAAGGCCGCGTTCTTCATGTTCCTCTACCTCGAGGTCCTGGACGCGTCGTTCTCCTTCGACGGCGTCATCGGCGCCTTCGCCATCACGAACGACATCGTCCTGATGGCGCTCGGCCTGGGCATCGGTGCCATGTACGTCCGTTCGCTCACGGTCTACCTGGTCCGCCAGGGCACCCTCGACGACTACGTGTACCTGGAGCACGGCGCGCACTACGCGATCGGCGCCCTCGCCGTGATCCTCCTGGTCACCATCCAGTACGAGATCCACGAGGTGATCACCGGCTCCGTCGGTGTCCTCCTGATCGCCTGGTCCTTCTTCTCGTCCGTGCGCCGCAACAAGGCGCTGGCGGCGGCAGAGGGAAAAGGCTCGGGCTCGGACGAGAAGACTGAGGTCTCCTCGGGCGTGTGAGTTCGGGCCCGACTCGTTCCCGGCGTGTGACCCGGGGCCGAGTGAGGAACGCTTCTGAACGGGGCGGCCATCGAGGACGAGTCCTCCTGGCCGCCCCGTGGCATTCGTGACGGGCCCATGGGGCTCTGGCAATCATTGGGGGCGGCGATGTCCTTCTGGGACGGTTTATTCCGTGGGCGCTCTATGGACTTCGAGTCGGGCAGCGCCGCGACGAACTCCATCGAACTCACCAAGCGGCACCCGACGGTCTCGCTCAACAAACAGGGCGCGGCCACCGGCAACCTTCGGGTCAACCTGCATTGGCAGATGCGAACGTCCGACATCATCGGCAAGCGTGAGAGCGGTGGCCTGCTGCGTCACCCTTTCAGGATGTTCCAGCCCGACGTGGTCCAGGCGCACACCCAGGGCGTGGTCAACGTCGACCTCGACCTCGGCTGCCTGTACGAGACGATGGACGGCGCCAAGGGCGTCGTACAGCCGCTCGGCAGCTTCTTCGGGGATCTGAACGCCCCGCCGTTCGTGAAGCTCAGCGGCGACGACCGGTTCGGTTCACCGTCCGGCGAGACGATCTACGTGAACCTCGACCACCGCGAGTCGATCAAGCGGCTGCTGTTCTTCGCCTACATCTACGACCAGACACCGGCCTTCGACCGCACGCACGCCAAGGTGACGCTCTACCCCAGCAACGGCCCGCGGGTCGAGATCGACCTGGACGAGCGCCATCCGCAGGCCCGCTCCTGCGCGATATTCACGCTCGAGAACGTCAAGGGCGAGCTTGTCGTGCGCCGCGAGGTGAAGTTCGTGTACGGCTTCCAGGCAGAGCTCGACCGGCTGTACGGCTGGGGACTGCAGTGGGGCCGTGGCTACAAGTCGCAGGTGGGAGGGGCCTAGCAGGCCTGGCGGGCATTGCTCCCCTGTTCGAGACGCTCAGCGCGCCAGGAACTGCGGGCCCTGCGGCGGCAGCCGGAAGTTCGGGTCGGGCAGGGGGGCCACCGGCTGCGGATAGCCGTACGAGGGCTGCGGGACCGGCGCCGCGTGGGCGGGCGCGTGCTGCGGATAGCCGTAGGAAGGCTGCGGGGCGGGCTGGTGGCGCGGCGGCTCGGGAGGGTAGCCGTAGGCGGGCTGCGGCGCCGGAGCGGGGAAGGGCTGCGGCGCCGGAGCCTGAGCCTGTGTGGTGGCCGACGCGGACAGCGGAGGCTGGTGCTGCTGCGGATACGGCTGCGGAAGCGAGGCCTCGGGCGTCGGGTCGGTCACCGCCTCCGATTCGTCCACGGAGATGCCGAAGTCGCCCGCGAGCCCCTCCAGGCCGTTCAGATATCCCTCGCCCAGGGCGCGGAACTTCCACACGTCACCGCGGCGGTAGAGCTCGCCGCAGATGAGGGCGGTCTCGGCGCCCGTCTGCGGGGTGATGTCGAAGTAGGCGAGCGGTTCGGTATCGCCGGCTGTGGCGTCGTACAGCAGGATGCGCAGCGCGCGTACGTGCTCGAAGGCGACGTTCTCGGCGGAGGCGACGAGCAGGACTCGTCCCACCACGGGATCCAGGCCTGCCAGATCCGTCTGGACCGTGTCGGTCAGGCCCTCGGAGAGGCCCTGGGCGACCCGCTTCTTGCCGAGCCGCCAGACCTTGCCCGACGGGTGGCGCGGCTGGTTGTAGAAGACGAAGTCCTCGTCGGAGCGCACACGGCCGTCGGCGCCGAGCAGCAGCGCCGACGCGTCGACGTCCGGGACGCCCTGCCCGGGGGTCCAGCGCAGCACTGCGCGGACGGCCGTGGCTTCGAGCGGGACGTTCGACCCCTTCAACATCGCGTGCGTCATGCGGTCATCCTGCCTTCCCGGTCCTGTACGGGACAACGCGGGGGTGACGGTGTGTGGCCTGTGTGTCTGACATGGCCGGGTTACCTGAATTTCATGCCCATGGGGAACCCTTGACACCCGTCCCTACGTACTATTACCGGCCACATCACGTCGGTCGCGCCGACGAGTACAGGGGAAATCATGCGTCATTTCGGGCATATAGCCCCAGAGGTGCGACAGCGTCTCTTTCATCGGGAGCCGTGCTCCTTCACCGCGGACTCCGCTCCGAGTCTGCTGGCTGTCGCCCTCGGGGCCACGCTCTACAGCCCTGCCACGCGTCCCCGCCTCGCCGACGACATCCTCAAGCAGGCCGGTCGTGGCGTGATCTCGATGGTGCTCTGCCTCGAGGACTCGATCGACGACACCGAGGTCATCGGCGCCGAGGAGAACCTGGTCAGGCAGTTCGCCGACCTGGCTGAGCGGGACCTGGCCGGGGCCGAGCGGGACGGCCCGGAGCCGCCGCTGCTGTTCATCCGGGTCCGGGAGCCCGAGCAGATCGTCGACCTGGCGAACCGCCTGGGACCCAGCATCCGACTCCTTTCCGGATTCGTGCTGCCCAAGTTCACCGAGGAGCGTGGCGTCGCCTTCCTGGAGTCGCTCGCCATGGCGGAGGCCACCAGCGGCCGACGGCTCTTCGCGATGCCCGTCCTCGAGTCGCCCGAGCTGCTGCACCTGGAGAGCCGCTCCGAGACCCTCGCCGGAATCGCCCGCACCGTCGACAAGTACCGCGAGCGGGTGCTCGCGCTGCGGCTGGGCGTCACCGACTTCTGCTCTGCGTACGGACTGCGCAGGCCGCCGCACATGACCGCGTACGACGTCCACATCGTGGCCTCGGTCATCGCCGACGTGGTCAACCACCTCGGCAGGGCCGACGGCACGGGGTTCACCGTGACCGGCCCCGTGTGGGAGTACTTCCGCGTACAGGAGAGGATGTTCAAGCCGCAGCTGCGCCGGAGCCCCTTCCTGGAGGGCCGGGCGGAGGAGCTGCGGCAGGCGCTCATCGAACACGACATCGACGGGCTGCTTCGCGAGATCGAGCTCGACCGGGCCAACGGCCTGCTCGGCAAGACCTGCATCCACCCCTCGCACGTGCTGCCCGTGCACGCGCTGTCCGTCGTCAGTCACGAGGAGTTCAGCGACGCCGAGGACATACTGCGCCCGGAGCGGGGCGGCGGCGGGGTCATGCGCTCGACCTACACGAACAAGATGAACGAAGTGAAGCCGCACCGCGCGTGGGCCGAGCGGACCCTGCGGCGCGCCGAGGTCTTCGGCGTCGCACGCGAGGACATCGGCTTCGTGGAGCTGCTCACCGCCGGGCTTTCCGGCTGACTGCAAGGAACGTAGGGACTGTGAACGAAGACGTGGTGTGGTCAGGGACGTGGGTCGCCGAGCGGCTCGGTGTGGAGTTGGCCGGGGACGAGGGGCTGAGCGGCCTGCTCGGCCTCGCCCTGCGCCGCAACCCCAAGCGGGCGCACCTCCTGGTATCGAACGTCCTCGGCAAGCACGTGCCGCAGCATCCTTCGGTCGTGTACGCGGCCGGGCGCGATCTCGGTGTCAGGGCGCGCGCGCTCCTGGGTGACACGGAGGCCCGGCGCGCGGTCGTACTCGGGTACGCGGAGACGGCGACCGGCCTCGGCCACTGCGTCGCGGACGGCCTCGCCCTCGCGCCCTACCTCCACTCCACGCGCCGCCCGGTCGACGGGGTGCGCAGGGCGGGCGGCTTCGAGGAGTCCCACTCGCACGCGACCTCGCATCTGCTGCTCCCCGAGGACCCCCGGCTGCTCACCAGTGACGGCCCCCTCGTCCTCGTCGACGACGAGTTCTCCACCGGGAACACGGTCCTCAACACCATCCGCGCGCTGCACGAGCTCTTCCCGCGCGAGCGGTACGTCATCGTGGCGCTCGTCGACATGCGCTCCCCGCAGGACCAGGGCCGCCTGGCCGACTTCGCCAGGGAGATCGGCGCACGGGTCGACCTGATCACGATGGCGTCCGGCACGGTGAGCCTGCCCGACGGGGTCTTGGCGAAGGGGCAGGCGCTGGTCGAGGAGTACGAGGCCGCAGCGCTCCCCGCCCCGCGCCGGGAGGGCGGCTCGGTCACCCGGGTCGACCTCGGCTGGCCCGCGGAGGTCCCGGACGGCGGGCGCCACGGGTTCACCCCCGAGCACCGGGTGGCCCTGGACGCCGCACTGCCGGGGATGGCGGGGCGCGTCGCCCAGGCGCTCGCTGCGACGCAGGCACCGGACCCGCAGGCACCGGACCCGCAGGCTTCCGGCGCGCTCCCGCGCCGCGTTCTCGTCCTCGGCTTCGAAGAGCTGATGTACGCGCCGCTGGCCCTCGGTACGGCACTGGAGGAACGCCTCGGCACCGACGCGGCGGAGGTGCGGTACTCCACCACCACGCGCTCACCCGTCCTCGCCGTCGACGACCCCGGCTACGCCATCCGCAGCCGCCTCGTCTTCCCCGCGCACGACGCGCCCGCCGACGGACCCGGCGAGCGGTACGCGTACAACGTCGCGGGCGGCGGCTTCGACGCGATCGTCATCGTGGTCGACTCCGTGGGCGATCGCCCCGAACTCCACGCTCCCGACGGCCTGTTGGCGCAGCTCGCGGCGCACACCCCGCAGGTGCTGCTCGCCGTCGTGCCGTCGTACGTCCCCGAGAGCGCTCCCGAACACGACCGTGAGCACGTCCCTGAGTACGTCCCTGAGCACGTCCCCGAAAGGCCCTCCATGCTGCCCGAGCCCCTTCGCGGCCCCGCCTTCTCCTCGTACGCCCCCGAAGACGTCGGCTGGCTGCTCCAGGACCTCTCGGACGTACGGCTCGAGGCGCCCACCGAGGAGCGCGAGGAGGCGATACAGAGCGGTGGCGCGCACTACGCCGAGTCGCTGCCGGTCGAGTACCAGCCGAGCCCGCAGTACCAGGAGCTGTTCCGCGCGGCGCTCGGCACCTCTGCCGCGCGTATCGCGCAGGCCGTCGGCACCGTCACCGAGACCGTGCTCGCCGAGCGGTCCCCCCGTCCGGTCCTCGTCTCGCTGGCCCGCGCGGGCACGCCCGTCGGCGTCCTGATGCGGCGCTGGGCCAAGGACCGGGACGGCCTTGACCTGCCGCACTACGCCGTGTCGATCGTGCGTGGCCGCGGCATCGACGCCAACGCGCTGCGGTGGCTCGCCGCCCACCACGACCCGGCCGACGTCGTCTTCGTCGACGGCTGGACGGGCAAGGGGGCGATCACGCGCGAACTCGCCGACGCGGTGCGGGAGTTCGAGGAGTCAGGCGGGGCCACCGGCTTCAACCCGGAGATCGCCGTGCTCGCCGACCCCGGCTCCTGCGTCCGCACGTACGGCACCCGCGAGGACTTCCTCATCCCCTCCGCCTGCCTCAACTCGACGGTCTCCGGGCTGATATCGCGCACCGTCCTGCGCGCGGACCTGGTCGGACCCGACGACTTCCACGGGGCGAAGTTCTACCGTGAGCTCGCCGACGGCGATGTCTCCCTCGACTTCATCGACGCCGTCGCGGCCCGCTTCGACGAGGTGGCGGATGCCGTCGACGTCCAGGTCAAGGAGCTGCTCTCGGCTGACAGGGCGCCGACCTGGGAGGGCTGGGCCGCCGTCGAGCGGATCAGCGAGGAGTACGGCATCCACGACGTGAACCTGGTCAAGCCGGGCGTCGGCGAGACTACCCGCGTTCTGCTTCGCCGCGTTCCCTGGAAGATCCTGGCGCGTGCGGGGGCGGGGGCCGACCTCGATCACGTACGACTCCTCGCGGAGCAGCGCGGCGTACCGGTCGAGGAAGTGGACGAACTCCCTTACACCTGCGTCGGATTGATCCACCCGCAGTACACGCGCGGAGCCACCGGAACGGACGGAAAGGCGGTGGCCTCCAAGTGAGCACGCAAGTGAGTTCGCAAGTGAGCGCGTCCCGGCCGGTGCTGGTCGCCAGCGACCTCGACCGCACCCTCATCTACTCCGCCGCCGCCCTCGGCCTGACCATGCCCGACGCCGACGCGCCGCGCCTGCTCTGCGTCGAGGTGTACGAGAGCAAGCCCCTGTCGTACGTCACCGAGACCGCCGCCGGGCTCCTTGACGAGGTGGGCCGCGGAACGGTCTTCGTGCCGACGACCACGCGTACGCGCGAGCAGTACGGCCGCATCCATCTGCCGGGCCCCGCGCCGAGGTTCGCGATCTGCGCCAACGGCGGGCATCTGCTGGTCGACGGGGTTTCCGACCCCGAGTGGCGGGCGGGCGTCGGCCGCAGGATCGCCGCCGAGTGCGCCTCGCTCGACGAGGTCCGCGCGCACATGGTGCGCACCGCAGACCCGGCCTGGCTCCTGAAGGAGCGGGTGGCCGAGGACCTCTTCGCCTATCTCGTCGTCGACCGCGCCCTGCTGCCGGAGGGGTGGGTCAAGGAACTCGCCGGGTGGGCGGAAGGGCGCGGCTGGACCGTCTCCTTGCAGGGCCGCAAGATCTACGCCGTGCCCAAGCCGCTGACCAAGAGCGCGGCGGTGCGCGAGGTGGCCCGCCGTATCGACGCGCAGGAGATACTCGCCGCCGGTGACTCGCTGCTCGACGCCGATCTGCTGCTCGCCGCCGACCGCTCGTGGCGTCCGGGGCACGGCGAGCTGGCCGACACGGGCTGGACGGCACCGGGGCTCACGGTGCTGCCGGAGCGGGGTGTCGCGGCGGGGGAGGAGATTCTGCGGGGGTTCCTCCGCCATGGCCTGCGGGGGTTCCTCCGCCACGGTTCTCAAGGCGTCTGACCTCTGGCCGGTCCGCTGCCGCTAGCCTTGGCCCATGCCCCGATACGAGTACCGCTGCCGTTCCTGTGGCGACACCTTTGAACTGAGCCGCCCGATGGCCGAGTCCGCCGCCCCCGCGGCCTGCCCCGCCGGGCACGAGGACACGGTGAAGCTGCTGTCCGCGGTGGCCGTCGGAGGCTCGGCCTCGGCGTCCGCCCCTGCCCCGGGAGGCGGTGGCGGAGGCGGCTGCTGTGGCGGGGGCTGCTGCGGCTGAAGCGCCCCGTAAGGGGCGCGGGGAACTGCGCGATCGGCTCTCACCGGCCAGCTGGTCCATCACCGCACGCCGATCGCAGAGCTAACGCACCACGGTCCCCGGCCCCGCCCCGAGCAACCCGAGTTCCGCACGCGCGGGCGCCCCTTCCCAGTCCCCGTGCGACGCCACGGCGAAGGCGCCCGTCGTCACGGCTCGGTCCAGGCGCCCCGCCACGTCCTCGCCGTCGAGCAGCGCCGACAGATACCCGGCGACGAACGCGTCCCCCGCGCCCACGGCGTCCACCGCCCGCACCGGGCGTGCCGGAGCGTGCAGTTCGCCGTCGGCGGTGTACGCGGTGGCCCCGGCGGCGCCGAGCTTGACCACGACTTCGCGGACTCCCTGGGCGAGGAGTGCCTCGGGGAAGGTGGAGTCATCGACCGGTCCTGGCATCTCCGTTACGCACAGGGGCAGTTCGTCGTCGGACGCGATGAGGACATCGACGTACGGAATCCAGGAACGCATGACCGCGGCGGACTCCTCGTCGCTCCACAGACGTGAGCGGAAATTGACGTCGAGGCAGACCGTCGTGCCGTGCTCCCCGGCCAGTTCGAGGGCGCGGCGGCAGGCGGCCAGGGCGGAGGGGCCGAGGGCCGGGGTGATGCCGGTGAGGTGCAGGACGTGGGGTGCCCCGGGAGCGGTGAAGGCGCGCTCGACCGCGGACGCCGTGAGGCGTGAACCGGCCGAGCCCGCGCGGTAGTAGTGCACGCGGGTCACTTCGGGCAGTCGCGGCTCGAAGAGGATCAGGCCCGTGGGCGCGTCCGGATCGCGGGTCGCGCCGCTGACGTCGACCCCCTCGGCGCGCAGCGTGCGCAGCACGAGCTCGCCCGCCTCGTCATCCCCGACGGCACCCGCCCACCGCGTCGCGTGGCCGAGCCGGGCGAGGCCGATGGCGACGTTCGACTCGGCGCCCGCGATGGACACGTCCATCGAACCGCCCAGCTTCAGCGGCCCGCTGCCGCGCAGGGCGACCATGGTCTCGCCCAGGGTGAGGACGTCCGTGCGCGCCCCCTGAGTGACGGCGCTCATCGACCCGCCCCCGCGACCGCCACGAACCGTGC
Organism: Streptomyces sp. NPDC055239; assembly: GCF_053606205.1. Lineage (NCBI taxonomy): Bacteria > Bacillati > Actinomycetota > Actinomycetes > Kitasatosporales > Streptomycetaceae > Streptomyces > Streptomyces sp. NPDC055239. The sequence continues at coordinate 779,331 of NZ_JBSGRD010000002.1, forward strand.
CGCGCGCTTGCGCAGCGCGTCCAGGTCCCCGCCGTCCGCCGCGTCCCCGATGAGCGGGGAGCCGACGCCCACGGCGACCGCGCCGAGCGCCAGATACTCCTCGGCGGCGGCCGCGTCCACGCCGCCCACCGGTACGAAGGGCAGATCGGGGAAGGGAGCCCGCAGCGCCTTGAGATAGGCGGGGCCGCCCATCGCCGAGGCGGGGAAGATCTTCAGCGCGGTCGCGCCCGACGTACTCGCCGCGATCACGTCGGTGGGGGTCAGAACCCCGGCGGCGACGGGCAGTTCACGCCGTACGGCCTCATCCACTCCGGCCCCGAGACCCGGCGTCACGATGAGATTGGCCCCCGCCTCCCAGGCGCGCCGCGCGTCGTCCGCCGTGAGGACCGTGCCCGCGCCGAGCCAGGCCTCGCCGCCCAGCTCGGCGCGCGCCCGGCGCAGGACGCCCAGGGTGTCGGCGCCGCTGAGGGACACCTCGACGAGCGGCACGCCCGACTCGACGAGCGCCATGACCGTCCGGAAGGAGGCCTCCGCGTCGGTGCCGCGCACGATGGCGACCAGGCGCCGGGTCCGCAGGTCTTTACTGAAGGCAGTGGTGAGGTCCGACATGCCCCAAGGCTCGCACAGGGCGTTCAGCGTGCCTGCTCAGGGTGCTTGCGGAGCTTCCGGTGCTTGCGGAGCTCTCGGTGCCTGCGGTGCTTCGAGGTGCTTGCGGTGCTCAGCGTGCTGCTCGGGGTGGCGTGCCCTCCAGTACGGGTTGTCGTGCGGCAGGGCCGAGCCGACCCTCCCGTACATCCCGAAGATCATCAGCAGGATGCCCACCACGAAGCTGAACAGGACGTTCGGCATGCGGAAGGCGAGGAAGTTGAGGCCCGTGTCGAGTAGGGCGAGGTTGACGAAGCCGCTGAGGATGAAGGCGCAGCCCAGGACCATGTTGAGCGTCGAGGCGAAGTTGCCGCCGATCACCATGCCGACGAGCAGGAGCAGCCCGACGCAGATCGACAGGATGCTGAGCGCGCCGTTGGTGTTCAGACCGGCGACGGTGTCGCCCCCGGTGTCGAAGAAGCCGATCTTGTCGATCAGGCCGAGGACGCCGAACGCGAGCAGGACGAGCCCCATGAGGCCCGCGCCGCCGCGGTAGACCGTGCTGAGGCGGTGGTCGACGGGCAGGTGCTCGTTCAGCGTGACGTGCCGCCTGGGCCGCTTCGGCCCTGTCTGAAGTACATGCGTGGCCATGTCCGCCTCCCTTGGGTATGCGCGGAGGCCGCTTCTGTACGTTGTCACTTCTGTACGGATTTACTACTGACGATGTTTTTACTGCTGACGCCCGCGTCCGGAGACGTCGGCGTACGTAACTCCAGGATCCGCCCGCGGGCCCCGGACCGCCAGCAGAGGCGCTCGAACCAGTCGCCCCAAGGTCCCTGGCCCCTAGGCCCCCTGCCCCCGCTCCTCCCGGATCTGGCCGACCACCCGCGCCACCGTCTGCCGTACGGCTTCGGTCTCGGTCAGGAAGTGCCAGTAGTCCGGGTGGCGGCCCTCCAGGGAGGCCACCGCGCGGTCCAGACGGGCGACGGACTCGTCGAGCGGGCGGGCGTGCCGCTGCTCCGGGGTCTGGCGCCCCGCCATGGCCAGGCGCTGGGCGTCGCGGATCGCGAAGCGGGTGCGCTCGATCTCCTGCTGGGGATCCTTCGACACCGCGTTGAGCCGCTGCAACCGGTCGCCGGCGGCCGATACCGCCTCGTCCGTCGAGTTCAGCAGGGCGCGGACCGTGGAGAGCCGGGCGGTGGCGTCCGGCCAGCGCTGCTCCTCGCGCGCCTGCCGGGCCTCTTTGAGCTTGGCCTCGGCCTGCCGTACGTTCTCGGCGGCCTCGTCCGGCACGTGCTGCAGGTCCTGCCAGCAGGCGGCCGTGAAACGCCGCCGCAGCTCGCTGAGGACCGGGTCGACCTGGCCGCTGCGGGTGGTGAGCGCCTGCGCGCGCGTACGCAGCGAGACGAGACGGCGGTCTATCTCGGCGGCCCGCTCGGGCAGGTGCTCGGCCTCGGCCCGCACGGCTTCGGCGTCCCGAAGGACGCGGTCGGCCCGCTGCAGCGTCTCCGGCACGCCGTGCTGACCGGCTCCTTGATTGAGCTTGGTCAGCTCCGGGCCGAGCGCGGCGAGGCGAGCGGCGAGGTCGTCGGCCTTGAGTCCGGCCTCTCGTACGGCATCGAGGGCGTTGCTGGCGGCCAGGAGGGTCTGACGGGCGCGCTCGACGGCCGGGGCGAGCCGGGCGAGCTGCGTCTCCGCCTTGTCGAGCAGGGGCCCGAGCCCCTGCTGGAACCGCTCCAGGTCGCCCCTGGCCTTGTCCAGCTCGCCCTTGGCCTGGGTGAGCTCGGTGCGAGCGCGGGCGGCGACGGAGGTCTCGAGGTCGTCGCGGTCGAGGTCGTGCGCGTCCACCGCGTCGATGTACTGATGGCTGACCTCGTCGATGCGCTGCCCGATGGCCTCGAAGTCGGAGACGGCCCGCTGGGCTGCGGGCGTGGAGTCGACGGCGACGATGGTCTCGATGGAGATCCGCAGATCGCGCTGGGCGGTGTCCAGCTCGTAGAAGGCAGCGGCCGCCGCGTCCTTGGCGGCCTGCGCGTCGGCCCGCATGCTCTCCCCACGTCCGCCGAACCACCGCCGGGTGCCGCCGCCGGCGAAAGCGGCGGGGAGGGTGAGGGCAAGGAGGGGGAGGGGCAGGAGGGCGAGCGCCACGGCATCGCGGAGAGGGGACTGGCGGCGGGGGCGGCGGCGACGGTCCTGGTGGTCGTCCGTGCGGGGAGGCGGCCGCACGCTCCCGCAGCGACGTACATCCTCATCCGGCACCAGCACCACTGAACCGCTGGACGTAACCGGTGTGTACGGCTGCGAAGGTGTCGCCGTCACTATCCCTCTCCCGTGCTGTCATCCGCCTTGCCCGGTGTCACATTCTCCCACCGGTTAATGACGAACACACGGGCCGGTTAGTTCGCGCTGCGCACCGTGACTTTGCCGTCTTCGCTACGGGCGGACACCAGGTGCGGACTACCACTGTCACGGGGAACGGAAACATCCACGGCCCCGTCGGCGGTCTTGGTCACCACGTCGTACGAGACGTCGCGGCCGTCCTTCTTCTTCGGCACCTCGATGGTGACGGCGCCGTCCGTGCTGCGCGCCTCTACGCGGTCGGGCACGGACGCCAGCTCCAGCCGCACGGCACCGTCCTTGGAGGTGGCACGGACGCGCGCCGACCGGATGCCGGTCGCATCGACCGCTGCGTCGTCGCTCTCCAGAGTCAGTGGCCCGGTGGAGTCCTTGACGCTGACGGAACCGTCCTCGGTGCGAATGGAGAGCGGCTCCCGGAACCCCTTGGCGTTCACGCGTCCATCGTCGTTCTCCACCTTCAGGGCCACCCCACGAGGCACCTCGATGCGGTGCTTGGCCGAGCAGTCGGCGAAGACGCCGGAGCACTTCATACGCAGGGTCAGCCGATCCCCGTCCATGGCCCAGGTCACCTTGGGGCTTCCGCCGAGCACAGTGGACCCGTCGAACCACCGGGTCACCTTGACCTTGCCGTCATCGGAGTCCCCGGTGACGAACTCGAGGGCGGAATCGTCGGAGTCGACGGTCAAGGTCTTCCCCTCAAGCGCGAAGGTCCGCCGCTCCGGATCCGAGTCGTCATCGGCACTGGCCCCACAGGCCCCGGCGAGGAGGGCGACGGCGACGACGCCGCCGACGGCGCCGAGGACACGGAGGCCGCGGGAGCTGGGGCCGCGTGAGCTGAGGCCGCGGGCACGGCGGGTGGTGCGGCCTTCGCCACGACGGTGAACGGAGCGGACGGTCATGAAGATTTCCCCCTGAGCGTCTGTGGCGCGCGGTCCATGCCACTACTGCGCCACGACTGCGCCGTGACTGCGACTTCCCCCCGGGCGCTTCCCCGGGCGCTCCAAGACCTTACGAGCGGCCCCCGCCCCTCGCCGATCCGGCCCGCTCCCGGATCGGGGTGGGGTTAACCCCACCCCGCGGCCACCCATACGGGTTTGCGGGGCGGGGCCACAGGCAGGGTAGGCTGTCGAAACATCCCGGGCGCGTAGCTCAGTGGTAGAGCGCTGCCCTTACAAGGCAGATGTCGGCGGTTCGAAACCGTCCGCGCCCACCGAGGACAAGTAGCAGGCGACTGTCTGCTTTTGACCCCTCAGCCGTGATCGGCTGGGGGGTTTCTTCATGGCCGAAGGGTGAGGCTTCGTGTGCCGAGTCTGAACAGGGCGTAGCTCGCGACGGCGACGGCGAGGTAGATCAGGAGCAGGGCGGGCAGCACCCCGGGCGGAACGCTCGTGGCGATCGGCAACCAGGTCAGGAACCACGGCCCGGAGCGTTCACTTCTCCAGCTGAGGGCCGGGAGCGCACTGTGATGCGGAGTGACTGTGGTCCGTCGTCCCGATGCTTCCGTCCTTCAGCTGGGCCCGGAGTTCATCGATCTCCAGCTGCATGGATCTCATCTGCTGGTGGGTGTCGAAGAGGTAGCGGACCTTGGTGCGCAGGGTCAGCGGATCGATGGGCTTGAGGGCGACATCGGCCACGCCGAGCAGAAAGGCCGTCGAGGCTACGTCGCGGCTGACGTCGAAGCCGGTCAGCAAGATGATGGGGATGGACCGGGTCTGGTCCAGTCGGCGTACATAGCGCACGACGTCGAGACCGCTCACGCCCGGCATGCGCACGTCGAGCAGGATGAGCCCGACGTTCCCGCGCAGGACCATCCTGAGGGCGTCGTCGCCGTTGGTCGCGCTCACCATCGGATAGCCGAGAGGGGCCAACGCGCTCTCCAGCGCGAACAGGGTGTCCTTGTGGTCATCGACGACGAGGATCACGGAGTTGGTAGGCATGGACTCGAGCCCCCTCTGTCCGTAACCACGCTATGCCGATGCCGAGTTGCAGTATCCATTCGTCACCACACGGGCGGTACCTAAGTGCATGACGGCAGTATCAACCGCCACAGAGGAAGCGCCCATTCCAGCCGTGGGCGGGAGGGGCCGTCCACGGTCGGATTCGACTCGTGGCGGGGCGGCGTGCAGGTCGGCTCGGCCTCTTCGGCTCGACGGCGGACCGTCGTCGCCGACCCGCCGCCGGGGAAGTTCCTCCAGTGGCGGGGCGGAGGAAGCGTGCATAGAACGGGAGACACGTACACCTGCGGGGTGAGGACGCCCCGCTGAAATGGAGAACGAAAATGGCCGCTGAGTCATTCTCTGCCGCGGGGGATATTTCCGGGACCGACGAGTCACTGGTTTCGACGTCGGTTCACTGGGGGACCGTGCAGCTCGGCGCCCCGCCCCGCGATCAGCCTGCTCTGCGGCCGCACGCGGAGGACCTCGACACCGACCAGGCCGCCCACGACACCGGTCGGCCGGCCCACGACACCGGCCAAGGCACCGACGACGTACCCCCGGAACAGGCCGCGCCCGGCGTCGACGACGCCGCCGTGGAAGAGCTCATACGGGTCGCCGTGGTGTCCAGGCCCCTGGACGACGTCGTCGACCTCGTCACCCTCCTGGAGCAGTCGCCTGACGGCATGCCGACCGCCGCCTCGGTACTCCGCCTGGCCGCCGTGGCCCGCTCCGTCGACGACGTCACCCAGCTGGTGGAACTGCTCGGCCCGCCGCAGCACTCCGCCGAGCACATGGACGAGGCCATTCGGTACGCCGCCGAAGAACGGCCTATTCCGGAGGTCAGCCGTCTCGTTCACCTGCTGTCCCGCCCTCCGCACGACCCGCACAGCGGCGCCGAGGCGGTGCACGCCGCTGGTACGACCAGATCCGTCGAGGATCTGATGCAGCTGATCGGCAGCCTGAGGGAGCAGAAGGAACACGAGGGACACGAGAGACGCGAGGGGCACGAGGAGCAGGACGGACGCGAGGGACACAGAGGAGATGGCGGAGCCGGGGGTGCCGACGGCGTCGGAGCTGGAACTCCGGCCGCACCGGTCGCTCCGTCCGCCGAGGCCACCCGCCCCTCACCCGTCCCTGCTGCCGCGGCCACGCGCGCACAGGGCAAGACGCTCCTGGCGTGGCTGCGCCGCGTGGCAGGCATCCTTCTGCTGCTCTGCGCGGCGGCTCACTTCCCGCTGAACTGGTCGGACGCGTCCACCGTCGGTGTCTCCGCCGCGCTCGGCGTCGTCGCCGTCTGCGCCGTGACGGGCGCGGCACTGTGCCTGAGCGGGTCGCCGATCGTCGCTGTGGCGAGCACCTTGGTGGCCGGTGCGCTGACCGTCACCCACCTCGTGGGTGATCGGATCGACTCCACGACGCTCTCCTACGTGCTGCGGCCCGACGGGGTGACAGCACCGATTCCGGCCCTGTCGGCGGCGGCCGCGGCGCTGGCCTCACTGCTGGTCGTGGCGCTCACGGTGGCCGGCCTCAGGGCCGCGGCCAACCGGAGCTCCAAGCTGTAGGACAAGCTGACGAGCCGCGGGACAAGCTGTGGGATGAGACCGGGTGGCCCGGCAGGACACTGCTCCTGCCGGGCCACCCGGCGTCGGCGAGGACCACCGGAAGGAGCAGGGCCTCAGGAAATCGATCGGGTGGTCGGCCAGAACCTTGGCGATCACGGGAGAGTTGGGGAATTCGGCAAGGGCTGTGTGAGTGTCCGACCTGTGGATGCTTCGGGCGTACGACCGTCGTGCTGCCGCCGGCCCTGCCGGAAGGGATCCACCTCGTGAAGATCGCCAAGGCTGCCGCTGGTGTCGTCGGTGTCGGGCTCGCCCTGGGGGCCGTTTCTCCCGCGTTCGCCGCGCCGCAGCCGCCGGTCGGCGGTGGGGCGCAGCTGCTCGACTCCGTCACGAGGACGACGGAGGAATCGACGCGGGACGTACAGGGAACTCTCGGCGGGGTCGACGTCGACGAGAAGACCGGCGAGCTGACGGCCGACAACCCCGCGGCCGCCACGTCCGTGGTCGACGACGCGGCCCTGGGGGCGGTCTCGATGCTCGGGGGGCTTCCCGCGGGTGCGCCGACCAGCTGACCCGTCGGGGTGGTGTTCAGAGGGTGGTGCACCCCGTGGCCGTGGTCGTGGTGGCCGTGGCAGGGGTGCCCCATGGTGGGGCGACAGCTAGCACTCCATCTTCCAAGTGTGGGAGTCGCCGCTGTCGTTGGCCCAGCCGTTGGAAGTGATCTCCTGGCCGGGGCCGAGGCAGACCGTACCGAAGCCGATCAGGCCCGGGTTCTCGTAGACCTGGACGTGGTCCTTGATGCCGGGTCCTGAGATGCCGTGGTTGGCCCAGGAGGAGTCCTGGTCCTGGATGGGGTCCTCCCAGTCGTGGTCGTCGCCCGACCAGTTCGTGCGCTGGCCGCCGAAGTCCGCGTCCGTCCAGGCGCAGAACTGGCCGCTCGGACACGAGGCGGCCTGGGCCGCGGACGACGAGGCCACGGCGGTGCCGAGTGCCAGGAGCGTGGCGGCGAGCAGGGCCATGGGCTTGTGGCTACTGATCATGATGCGTGCTTCTCTCTCTGCTGATGAGCGGTGAGTCGGGTCGTGGCCTGGTGCACGGCGTGTGCGTGCAGGGTTCGCCAGTCGGCCAGTTCCTGCCGGTGCTCGGCGCGGACCGACGCGAGGGTGCGGTGGCGGTACGCCGCCTCCGGCTTGAGGTTGTTGGCGATCGTGGAGACCTCGAACCAGCGCCGTTGATCGCCGTAGAGCGTGCGTTGTGCCGCGGCGAGGCAGCCGTCCGTGTGGGCGCGCACGGTGTACCCGGTGGGGAGTTTGAGGGAGAGCTCCGTGCGGCCCGTGCCGAACAGGGCTGCTGCCGTGCGCTCTTGGGCCTTGTCGTTGTCGTTGTCGTTGTCGTGGTGCGGGCGTGGTGGCGTGAGGCCCTGCCTCTGCAAGCAGGCGTCCGTCAGCTGTTGTTGGGCCGATCTGATGACGTCGTTCGGTGGGAGCGCGGGGGCCGTGGGCGACTGCGCGCACGCGCTCAGGAGGAGTAGGGAGGGTGAGAGGAGCAGCGCGGCCAGGAGTGGCCATGGGCGGTGGGGCATCTACGTACGTCAGCCCTGCTCGCAGCCCATGGTTGTATCGCTCACGCCGTCCAGCTTGGTGGCCCACGCCGTCCAGTTCTCGTCGTAGTCGTCCGCGCGGATCTCGCGGTAGAGGCAGCTGGATCCGGCGCCGAAACTGATGGCGTAGACAGTGCCGTTGATGCGCGACTCGAAGGAGTAGGCGTGGCGCTGTGTGCCGTTCTCGGCCTCCGCGTAGCCGGGCGGGCCGTAGCACCAGGCCTGGCCCATCATGCCGGGCTCGGTCCAGAAGCAGACCCGCCCGGGGGGCGTCGCGACGCCCGGTCGGGTGGCGTGGGGTTCGGCGGTGGCCGAAGGGGCGACCGCGGTCAGAAGGGCCGCGACGGCGGCGGTGACTACGGCGGTTCCGAAGCGCATGCGAGTGAACTCCCGGGGCTGGTCGATGCGTTGTGCATGACCTCAATCCCCAGCGTTTGCGCAGGTAAGCGCGCTGTCACCCGGAGTGATTACTAGTAGTACCGGTGGTGCGGCCACCCGACGGCGACCGCACCGCTCAACGTCCGAATCAGTGCCCGAATCAGTGCCCGGGTCGGCGCCCCGTCGGGATGCCGATCGGCATCCCGGTCGGCGCCCCTAATCAGGATGCGTCCGGCGGTACCTGCGGTCCCAGCGCTCCAGACGTTCCTTCCGGATGCGGTAGTCACGGTAGTTCTTGGGGACGCCACCGCCGCCACCTCCGGCGCCACCGCTTCCGCCCGCGCCGCTCCCGCTGCTGCTCTTTCCCGAGCCCCCGCGGTCGTACTGCTGGATCATGAAGAAGACGAGCGCCGCGGCGGCCAGCCACAGAATTGGCTGGCTGAAACCCAGGCCGATCAGCGTAAGAAGCAGGACCACCAGCAGAATATTCATGCCAGCACCTCCTCGGCGTAGCTGAGTCAACGCCCGCTGTCACTCGGTGTCAATGGCTTTCTCGTGGGTGTGTTTGAGTCGTGCGCGGGCCGTCACGGCGTCCGGGCCCGTCACCTGATCCCAGAAGCGGTGGCAGGTGACGAACACCGCCAACTCCCTTTCCCGCGAGCGGAGTTTCTCTACTTCCGCTTGTTCGTCCGGGGTCCATCCTGGAGAGGCCGGGCGCTCCACCTTGCGCCAGCCGTGGTCGTCGCTGAAGCCGTCGAGCGGCGTGACCGACCAGGGGAGCCGCTTCAGCAGGGCCAGGAGTTCGGCCCGGACCTGGTGCAGTTCCTCCTGACCCGCGAGGAGGTCGTCAGGGAAGTCGTATGCAGGGGTTGCAGGCACGCGGTAATGCTACTCCTGTTCGAATTTTGAGTGCGAGGGGTCTCGTGTGGTCTGGCGAGGTCTCGTGGGTCTCGTGGGCGGGACGACTTCACGCCCGCGTCTCATTCGCGGCAAGCTGTAGACATGTGCCGAAGCATCAAGACGCTCCGTCCGCCCGCCATCCCCGAGGACGCCACCGAGGAGGAGATCCGGGCCGCCGCGCTCCAGTACGTGCGCAAGATCTCGGGGTTCCGTGCCCCGGCCGCGCACAACCGCGAGGTCTTCGACCGTGCCGTGGACGCGGTCGCCGAAGCCACCGCCGAGCTGCTCGCCGGGATCGAGGTGCGAGGGGGCAAGCCGCGGGTGACCGAAGAAGCCCCAGCGGCCTAGTTCGCCGTCACCGTGCGCGGTCGCCGCACCAGGAACGCCGCCCCCGCGCCCGCCGCGAAAAGCGCGACCAGTGAGACGCCCGTGGCCAGCCACGTCGCGCCGAGCCACTGCCCGCCGAAGTAGCCGAGCGCGACGCTGTAGCCCGCCCAGGCCACCCCCGCGAGCGCCGACCACGGCAGGAACTCACGCACCTTGCGGTGTGCCGCGCCCGCCGCGAGCGAGACGATCGAGCGGCCCGCAGGGGCGAAGCGTGCGACGACGACCAGGACGCCGCCGCCCCGGGCGAGTGCCGTGCCGAGTCGTTCCTGCGCGGTGGTGAGGCGGCGCGAGCGGGCGATGGCGCGGTCCAGACGCTTGTTGCCGCGCCAGGCGAGACGGTAGACGGCCAGGTCGCCGAGTACCGAAGCGGTGGCCGCGCAGAGCAGCAGGAGCAGGATGTCGGGGACCTCGCGCGCGACGCTCCCCGCCCCCGTGCTCGCCGTACCGGCCGCGGTCGCCGCCGTGGCCGCCGTGATGACGAGGACGCCGCTCGGCAGCACGGGCAGGACGATGTCGAAGAGCACGGAAAGTGCCACTACCGCGTAGATCCATGGGCTGCTGGTCAGTGAGCCCAGACTCTCAAGCACCGAAATTCCCCGTAATTCCCCGGTCGACGACTTGGCTGCCGCGACGTCGCGAGGAACGGCAGGGGCGGCTTGGTGACAGCTGTACAGCGTACGCCGCGCTCGCCGCCGGAGATCCGCTGGGGGCTCATATGTTCGCTACATCACGTTCACCCGGCTGCCGCTCCCGACGCGGCGTACGGCGCCGAAGTCCCGTACCAACAGAGTGAGTCAACGGACGGTACGGAAGGAGCGGGACGATGGTGGCAGGAATGCTCGCCGGGGCCCTGGCGGCGGCGGTTTTCGCGGCGGGCGGCGGCGTGGTCGGCGGGGATGATGCGCCTTGTTACCGGGAGCGGGTCGGGGCGCGGTTCGCGCCGCCCACGGCCTTCATCCCCTCGTCGGCGATCACGTACGACCAGAAGCTCGTGCCCGCCGGATCCTCGATCGAGGTCGAGCAGCGCGGCGGTCCCGGCGACATGGCGGTCACGGTGCGGGTGAAGGGCCTGAAACCGGGGCACGCGTACGGCGCCCACGTGCACCAGAAGCCGTGCGGCGCCGACCCGGCCGCGGCCGGCGGGCACTACCAGCACCGCGAGGACCCGGTTCAGCCCTCGAAGGACCCGGCCTACGCCAACCCGGAGAACGAGGTCTGGCTGGACTTCACCGCGGACCCGGACGGCTCGGGCGGGGCGAGCGCCCGCCACGGCTGGGAGTTCCGCGCGGGCGGCGCCGGATCCGTCGTGCTGCACCGGGAGCAGGGCGGCGCTGGGGACCGGGTGGCGTGCTTCACGGTGCCGTTCGCTCCCGTCGGCTGACGTCCTTGAACGTGCCGAACGTGCCGAGTGTGCAGAACGTGCCGGTGCCCTCTTCCTCGTAGACCTACGAGGAAGAGGGCACCGGCATATGAGCGCGTGCGCGTCAGGCGGCCACCGGCGTCCGCTCCGACGCCGTCTCGTCCTCGCGCTCGCCGCGCGAGGCGAAGAGGCGGTCGAGGCCGAGGGCGCCCGAGCCGGTGAAGACGAACAGGAGCATGGCCCAGCAGAAGATCGCGGAGGCCTCTCCGCCGTTCTGCAGCGGCCACAGGGCTTCCGGCTGGTGCACCTTGAAGTAGGCGTACGCCATCGAGCCCGACGAGATGAAAGCCGCGGCGCGGGTGCCGAGGCCGAGGGCGACCAGGGCGCCGCCGACCAACTGGATGACGGCCGCGTACCAGCCGGGCCAGGTGCCGGCGTCGACCGTGCCGCCGCCCATCGCGCCGCCGAGCACTCCGAAGAGCGATGCGGCGCCGTGGCAGGCGAAGAGCAGGCCTATGACGATGCGGAAAAGCCCGAGGGCGTAGGGCTGGGCGCTGTTGAGACGTCCAGTCATGGGGGGTCTCCTTCGGTTTTCGGGGACGGTAACCGAGCGGAGGCCCAAGGTTAGGGGTGCCTAATCAATGCTTGCAAGTTCAACATCTGGCCATTCGGGGGATTCCGCTTCCCTCGCGGACGGGATCACTCCACTCGTGGAGGGGGTCTCCGCCGCTCCCGCCGCCGTCCGCAACGCGGCCCGCGCCACCGCGTCCGCGTCCGACAAGGTCACCGAGTCGACGCCGGGCCTGGCCCCTGCGGCTGTCACCCAGTGCACACCCTCGGTGGGCACTCCGAACGCGAACCGCCTTGCGTGGGAACGACCTTGACGGTCAATCAGGTGATAGGGGCGGGGTGTGACGTCGACGCCTCCGGTCTCGTAGCCGTCGACGACGTGGGCGCGACACTGGCCGGTGTCGAGGAGCCGCCCGAGCAGCTCGTCGGCGGTGCGCCGCACGTCCGGTTCGGGGAGCCGGGCCTCGACGACTGTGGTGACGGACACATTCGACCCCGGTACGTCGGGGGAGTGCGCGAGATACGCCCCGTCCGCGGGCCGCACGTCGAGACGCGGGCCGAGCACCTCGACGACACCCGCCTCGATCAGCGCCGTCATCTCCTCGATGCGGCGCCGGGGCGGGCCGATCGAGAGAAAGGCGTTCAGGGGCGTGTACCAGCGGTCCAGGTGCTCGCGGCGGGACGCCCCGGCCAGGCCGCCGTGGTCGAGGATCAGGCGGAGTTCGTTGCGCAGGTCGCGCAGCACGTCCAGGGCGGACTTCAGCGGACTGGCCACGTTTCCGAGGGCTGCCTGCGCGGTGTCCTCGCGCAGATACACGAGCAGCCAGGTGCGGAAGTCGTCCGGGGAGCGGAAAATTTGGCCGAAGTAGGGCTGTGCAAGCCGGTCCCAGGACCACCGTGCTGCCTCGGGTATCCCGAACTCATCAAGAACCAGGGCCTCTTGAGGGCTGTGGTGCGGCGCCGCGAGGAAGGCGTCCCGCAAGTCCTTCGCCCGCTCGCCGGGTTGGGCGAGGGCGGTGTAGTAGACCGTCTCCACCTCCTTCGCGACGAGCGGCCATATCTCGTCCAGGAAGTCCGGGGCGTCACCGCTGTCCGCCCGCTTGCGGAAGCGGGCTATGACGTCGGAGGTGAGGACGAGCGGCTCGTGCCGTCCGTACGCGCCCTTCGCGTTGTCACCGCGCGCCTGGTAGGGGATGCCGCGCCGCGACCCCGCGTACAGCTTCGGCTCGCGCCCTGAGGGCTGATAGCGCAGACCGCCCCCCGGCGCCGGGGTGAAGCGCCCGCCGCGGCCCTGCGTCAGGAGCGCCATGTGGTCGAAGAAGTTCAGACCGAGGCCGCGAAGGAGGACGCGTTCGCCGGGGGCGACGGCCGACAGGTCGACGTCGGCGGGGTTGGCCGGAGGTATGTGGCGCAGGCCGTGCCGTGCGGCGTGCGCGGCGAGATGCTCCTGCCGCTCGTCGCCGACCGCGGGCAGGTGGCCCTGCGCGAGGACGACGGCGCCGAGCCCGGAGAGTTCGCTGCCGTCGTCGAGTACGAGGGTCTGGGCGCCGTCGCCCGCGCCGTCCGCGGAGTCGAGCCGCACGGCGCGTGCCGCGTGCACCTCGACCCGGACCGCTTTGGGGGCACCGCGCAGTGTCTCGGCGAAGACCCACTCCAGATAGCGGCCGTAACAGGCGCGCGTGGGGTAGTCGTCAGGGCCGAGCCCCGGCGCGTGTCCGGCGGCGGCCCACGTGTACAGGCTCGGGCCCGGCCGGATCGGCCCGGCGCAGTCGACGCTCTCGTCGGTGAAGAGGGTGACCTGGGAGGCGACCGTGTTCATGAGCAGCTCGGCCGGCTGGGCGGTCCGCCAGACGTGTCCCGATCCCGGCGGCGAGGGGTCGATGACGTGGACCGTCAGCCGTGTCCCCGGCGCCAGGAGTTCGGCCGCCGAGGCGCAGAGGCGCTCCAGGACACTCGTGCCGCGGGGCCCCGCGCCGACGACGGCGACAGCGATGTCATGTGCCGGGGCGGCCGCTGCGAATGGTGCGGACAAGGGCGTGACTCCCGGGCGTGCGAGGGGGTGGTGGGGGATGTGGTGGGGGCAGAGGGGGTGGGTGGTGCGGGTGGGGAAAGCGGACGGTCCGCCTCATCATGCCGCCGGAAGTCCGGAAGTCGAACCCCGAAGCGGGGGATCGTCAGACGGGTGTGGCCTGTGTCACGTGACTCCTGCCGGGCCCCGGTGACGTTTGCGGGGCTATGGGAAGCGGCGGGGCTATAGGGGCCATAGGGGCTATTGCGGCTGAAGAGAGTGCAGGCTCACGAAAGCCGGGATTCCTGCGTCGTCACGAGCCGTACGCCGCTGCTGCCCGCACCCTTCATCACCTGCGCCTGATCGAGCCGCACCTGGGCCGAACGGCCCCGCAGCGTCAGCGTCATGAGCTGGTTGCCGAACCAGGGCCCGCCCGTCTTGCGCCATTTGATGGCCGCCCGGGTTATTCGTCCGTGCCGTACGAAGCGGCGGCCCAGGGCGCGGCCCACCTTGCTCCAGCCGAAGTGGAAGCCCAGCTTGATCGACGCGGGAATGGAGTTGTGGACGGGGGAGCACGTCAGCTGCAGGACGCGGGCATCGGGGCCGCCGCCGTCCGGCCAGGTCGGTTCCGCGATGTACGCGTGGTGGACGTCGCCGGAGAGCACGCACACCGTCGCCGGGGCGCCCGCCCCCGTGCCCGCCTCGGCGATCAGGTCCGTCAGCGCGTCGAAGGAGGAGGGGAACGCCGCCCAGTGCTCCAAGTCCGAACGCCTGCGCAGGTTCTCGCCGAAGCGGGCCCAGCGCGCGCCCCGCTCGCCACGGCAGAGCGCGGCGTTCCAGCCCTCGGCGTCATGGATGAGGTGGGGAAGGAGCCAGGGCAGCGACGTACCGATCAGGAGATGGTCGTAGCCACCCGTGCCACCCGTGTCGCCCGCGCCACCCGTGCTGCCCGCGCCACCCGTGCCGTCGAGGGCCTGCTCGCGCAGCCAGCGGGCCTCGTCCGGGTCGATCATCGCGCGGTTCTGCTCGTCCAGGACGCGCGCCGCCCGGGTGTCGACCATGAGCAGGCGTACGCGGCCGAAGTCCCGGCGGTAGCTCCACCGGGTCGCCGCGGGGTCGGCGTCAGAGGCGGAGGCGAAGGCGCGCAGCGCGTCCGTGCCGTCCGGCGACGCGCGGAGCTCGGCGTACAACTCGTCCCGCTCGAGCTCGGCGGGCGGCAGATTGCCGAGGTGCTGATAGACCCAGTACGACATCAGTCCGCTCAGCACGCGCTCGCGCCACCAGGGCGTGGCGCGCATCTCCGCGAGCCAGGACGCACTGGTGTTCCAGTCATCGATCACGTCGTGATCATCGAAGATCATGCAGCTCGGCACGGTGGAGAGCAGCCACCGGACCTCGGGGTCGAGCCACGATTCGTAGTAGAGGTGGGTGTACTCCTCGTAGTCCGCGACCTGGTCGCCCGGCGGGTCGTTCAGGTTCCGCCGTGCCGCGAGCCAGCGACGCGTCGCCTCGGACGTGTTGTCCGCGTACACCTGGTCGCCCAGGAGGAGCAGGACGTCCGGCCGGTCGGCGTCCGTGCCGCCCGCGATGCGGGCGGCCAGGGTGTCCAGGGCGTCGGGCCCGACCGGGTCGTGCTCCCCGCTCGGCGGGGCGGCCCAGCGGCAGGAGCCGAAGGTGACACGCAGGGCCTCGTCGTCGCCCCCGCCCGGCGTGCGGATGGTGCTCGGCGGGAAGGGCGAGTCCTGCGGCGGCCACACGGGGGCTTCGCTGTCGCCGAGCCGCACCTCGTACGCGGTCTCGGAGCCCGGACGCAGACCCGTGACCGGGATGAGCGCGTAGTGGTGGCCCGCGATCTGGAACGTGTTCGCCGTGCCCTTGGCGCCGTCCTCGCACCGCACTTCGGCGGTGCAGGGACGGTCGGTCTCGACCCATACCGTCGCCGTCGAACCGTCGACGTACCTCAGCAGCGGACCCAGGCGCAGCCGTGCCACGATGATCACTCTCCTCCGTCGCCCCGTACGGTACGGAACGACGGAGGCCGGTGGGGAGGTTCCGGGGATTCCCCCTGGTTACAGGCCCGTGACGTCACTGCTTGCGGGCCGGTGACCTCAGCAGCCGTTGAGGATCGAGGACAGCTTGCTCTTCTCCTCCGCGTTCACCGTGAGGCTGTAGTGGTGCTTCACGTCCACCCACATCCGTGCGTAGTAGCAGTGGTACGAGGTGGTGGGCGGCAGCCACTTCGCCGGGTCCTTGTCGCCCTTGGCCTGGTTGACGTTGTCGGTGACGGCGATCAGCTGCGGGCGGGTGAGGTCGTTGGCGAAACCTTCCCTCTGGGCGTTGGTCCAGCTGCTCGCGCCGGACTTCCAGGCCTCGGAGAGCGGGACGACGTGGTCGATGTCGACATCGCCCGACGCGGTCCAGGTGCCGCCGTCGTAGGGGGACTTCCAGGTGCCCGACGTGGCCGCGCAGCTGGAGTCCTGCTCGACGTTCGTGCCGTCGCGCTTGAGGACGACCTCGCGGGTGTTGCAGGCGCCGGACTGGGTGCTCCAGTGCGGGAACTTCTCCCGGCTGTAGCCGTCGGACGAGCCCTCGGCCTTCTCCGTGAGCTGGCCCAGGTAGGTGCGGGCGGTCGCGGCGGAGACCGGCGCGGGGGGAGCGGCCTGGGCGGGGGCGCCGGTGAGCAGGGCCGCGCCGGAGGCGAGCGCGGTCAGGGCGGTGAGAGTGGCGAGGCGTCGACGCGCGTAGACAGCGGACATACGAACTCCCTGGGTGTGGGGGGATGTTGGCCGTTGGGGTGGCCATGCTGACGCGGTGGGGTTTCCGGTGGATGTGCGTCAAGTGACAGGGTCGCGTCAATCAGGTGGTCAGTTCAAGAGTTCTGGCGCCGTGTCATGTCCATTCATCTGTAAGGGAGTTGGCGAACGGATGTCCGAGAGCCCGGGGAGTGTGACCCGGGTCACTTATTCGGAGGGTCGAAAGGCCCTGGCCCGAGGGGTGCGGACGTCCCGTACGATGGATGGCGCAGAAGGGGAGTAGCTCTTCGCCGGACCGTCGACATACTGCTCAGCTCGTCTGAGCCGGCGCCCGGAGGCAGACCCCGTCATCGACGTGGTCGGCCAGCGAGACCTTCGGCAAGCAGTACCCGACGTACATGACCGTGTACGTCCGTGTGTGCTGCCGTGCCGAGGTGTCGTACTGATGTACAGATTGCTCTCGGTGGGGCAGCCCCGACCGATTGAGGAACCTTGATCAGCATCAGCGTGATGGCGCTCGTCTTCGGCGTCGTCTTCCTTGCCGAACTCCCGGACAAGACAGCGCTGGCCGGGCTCGTCCTCGGGACGCGCTACCGCGCCTCGTACGTCTTCGTCGGGGTCGCGGCCGCCTTCGTCGTCCATGTCGTGCTCGCCGTGGCGGCGGGCAGTGTCCTTACGCTCCTGCCGCAGCAACTCCTTCACGCGATCACCGGCATCCTCTTCCTGGGTGGAGCGGCGATGCTGCTCCTGAAGGGCGGCGACGAGGAGGAAGAGGTCCGAGAGCCCAAGGACCAGAGCTTCTGGAAGGTCTCCGGCGCGGGATTCATGCTGATCCTGGTCGCGGAGTTCGGTGACCTGACGCAGATCATGACCGCGAACCTGGCCGCCCGGTACGACGACCCGCTCTCCGTGGGTCTGGGTGCGGTGCTCGCGCTGTGGGCGGTCGCCGGGCTCGGGATCGTCGGCGGAAAGGCGCTGATGAAGCGCGTGCCGCTCTCGCTCATCACCAAGATCGCCGCACTCCTGATGCTGGCGCTCGGGCTGTGGAGCCTGTACGAGGCGATTGCCTGAGGCGTCTGACCGGCGCCTGTGAGGGGTGTGACCTGCGCTGCTGGCGCCTGGAGGCCCCTTTTTGTATCGTGGAGGAACAAAGTAGCTCCGCCCGTGTTCCCTGACCGGCGGGCGGGGCTGCCTTGATTCTTCCGCGATCCTTCCGCGACCTTTCCTCCGCGGAATCTCTCTCTGTGCTCTGGAGTGCGCCGATGACGGCTGAGACCGCCTCTGTTCTGACCACCCGGGCCCTCCTCCTGGACATGGACGGAACCCTCGTCAACTCCGACGCGGTGGTCGAGCGCTGCTGGCGGCGCTGGGCCGAGCGGTACGGGCTCGACTTCGACGAGGTCATCAAGGTCGTCCACGGGCGGCAGGGGTACGCGTCGATGGCGGTGCTCCTTCCGGAGCGGCCCATGGAGGAGAACTACGCGGAGAACCGCGAGATGCTGGTCGCTGAGACCGCGGACATGGAGGGCGTCGTTCCCATACCGGGAGCCGCTGCCTTCCTGGCGTCCCTCGAGGGGCTGCCGCACGCGCTCGTGACGTCCGCCGATGTGCCGCTGTCCACCGGGCGGATGGCCGCCGCCGGTCTCTCGCTTCCCGCCGTGCGCGTCACCGCGGAGAGCGTGGGGGCGAGCAAGCCCGATCCCGAGGGGTTCCTCAAGGGGGCCGCCGAGCTCGGGTTCGACCCTGCTGACTGCGTTGTCTTCGAGGACTCAGGGGCGGGGATCGCCGCGGGGCTCGCGGCGGGCATGCGGGTCGTGGGTATCGGCCCAAGGGCTGGGGAGTTCGGGCCCACCGTGCATGTCGCTGACTTGACGCAGGTGCGGGTCGCCGCCGCTGAGGGCGGGACGCTTCGGCTGACGTTCGGCTGACGTCTGGTTCAGGCTGCGAGGGGCTGCAAGGCGCCCGGCATCTTCGCGATGCCGGGCGCTTTGCTGTTCGGCGCCCGGCAGCGGAGGCGAGTCGAAGTGAGGCGAGGGCGAGTCGAGTCGACGTGAGGCGGCTACCGGGGTTGCCGATGCTGCCGCGGTTTCGATGTCTCCGCCTCGAGTGCCGCCCGCGTCTCCTCCCCGTAGACCCCCTTCGCGTCTTTCCGCGTTCCCCGGGCGAACTGGTAGCGGGCCACCGCGTCCGTGACCGGGGCGTCGTAGGTGCCGTCGGTCTCGCCCATGTACAGGTACAGCTGTTGCAGGCGCTGCTGCAGCTCCTCGACCTCCGGGCCGCTGTCACCCTGGCGCAGGACTGTGCCGGTCGACGGTGCGTCCGCCTTCGCCGAATCCGTTGCCCGCGCCGTCGATCGGCTCGGCGGCCGGGTGGGCCTGTCCTTGTCCGAGGCCGTGCGTGACGGTGACGGGGGCGGGCTCGCCTTCTGTGACGCGGACGACGGGGCCGAGGCCGAGGACGCGGGCGCGGAGGGTGGCGGGGAAACCGCCGTCGGCGTCGACTCCTTGGCGGCGGAATCGGACGGAGCGTTCATCGCACGGGTCGGCACGTCCGGCAGCGCTCGATCGTCCCGCTGCGGCTTGTCGGGCGGGAGCAGCACCGCCGCGAGCACGGCGACGGTCACCACGGCCACCGCGCCCATGCCCGCGTACAGACCGATACGAACACGCCGCGGCTCCGGTTCTTCATCGTGCGGCAGAGGGGCCGCGGGCGAGGACAGATGCGGGCCGCCCTCCGACGTACGGCCCTCCGCGCCGCTCTCCGACGCACGGCCCTCCGCGCCGCCCGCCGCGAACAGCCCCACGTCCGCCGACCGCGGGAGAGCCACCGTCTCCGGCGGGAGAGGGAGCGAGGGGGCCGGTTCAGGTTCAGGCACAGCCTCGTCCGCCGACCCGGGCTCCGGCAGCGTCACGTAAGGACGTATCCGCAGCGGATCGAAGTCCTCCGCCGCGGCGGCGTCCGCGGACCTCGCCTCTCGCGCCGCGTCGGCGGCCCGCTCCGTACAGCCGCAGGCAGGCGCGCTGCCCGGCTCCCGCGACGTACCGCATTCGGGACACAGCCGACCGTCTCGTTCGCCGTCGGCGCCGTTCGGACGTCTTTCCGCGCTGCTCACCTTTCGCACCCCACCCCTAGAGAACTCCAGCGATTATGCAGATCCCGGCCTCAACAGGCCATAAGGGGTCCAACGGACGAGGAGGGAGGAGGGCGCGGAGGGTGCCCTCAACCTGCCTTCGGGGCCAGTTTCTTGACGTACCAGCACTCGGCGTACATCCGCTCGGTAAGTGGCTCGCTCTCCTCGTAACCGTGTCGTGCGTAGAGCGCCCTGGCCTCGACCAGATCGAGGCGCGTGTCGAGGATGATGCGCTCCGCACCGAGCGCGCGGGCCGCGTCCTCGGCGGCGGCGAGGAGGAGTGCGGCGCCGCCCTTGCCGCGCTTGTCCTCGCGGATGAAGACGCGCTTGAGTTCGGCGGTACTGACGTCCTTCATGTCGCCCATCAGCCGCACTCCGGCGGTCCCCGCGGGCTCGCCCCCGTGGCGGGCGACAAGGAGTACACCGTTGGGCGGGCGGAGGTCGTCGCCCGTCTCCGCCGCGACCTCGCGCTCCAGCTCTTCGGGTGCGGTCCTTCGCCCCTGGTGAAGGAGGTAGTACCGGTCGCTGACCTCCGTGTAGTACGAGCGCCAGAGCGCGGCGGTGACAGGGGAGTCGACGGCTTCGGGGGCGACGGTCCAGGAGGTATCGATAGGGCTGCTCATGGGGCCATTCTCAGGAGGCGACCGCCCTGCCCCGCAAACGAATTACGGCGCCCTGCCCGCTGCTCAGTCCGTGCGCCCCGTCGCGGCGACGCTCACGCCGAGCCCGATCATGGTGAGCCCGCCGACCCCGCCGACCATCGAGAGCCGCCGCGGCGAGTGCGCGAACCAGCCGCGCGCGGTGGCGGCGACCAGGCCCCACACACTGTCGGACGCCACGGCGATCGCATTGAAGACGAGGCCGAGCACCAGCATCTGCAGCATGACGTGCCCCTGCTCGCGGTCGACGAACTGCGGAAGAACGGCGGCGAAGAAGACGATGGTCTTGGGGTTGGCCACACCGACCGCGAACCCTTCCCACAACGTCCGCAGACCGCCGCTGCGCGCAGGTCCTTCACCGCTGAACGCCGCGTGCAGCGAGCCGCGTCGGCGCACCGCCTTGACCCCCAGATACACCAAGTAGGCGGCGCCGAGCAGCTTGAGCGCCGTGAAGACGACGACCGAGCGCTCCACGACGGACCCGACCCCGAGCGCGACGGCCACGACGAGCACGTACGCGCCGATCGTGTTCCCCACCACCGTCGTCAGCGCGGCCCGCCGCCCCTGCGCAAGGGCCCGCCCGATCACGAACAGGACACTGGGCCCGGGAACCACGATCAGCAGGAACGACATGGCCGCGAAGGCGGGTATCCGGTCGGTGGACATCATGGGCCCATCGCACCACGGGGGCGGTGCGCGCCGGTATCGCTTTTCCCCGCTCCCGGAGGCTTTCCTGGCTGCCGCTAGCTCTTGGGCGCGGCCTGCTGCACGACCTCGAAGGACCACACCGCGGAGCTGGTCGACGCGGGCTTGGGCCGCTCCCCGCCGGCTGCGCCGCCGCCCTGGTGCGCCGACTTCATGGGGCCTTCCATCCACGCCTTGAACGACTCCTCGTCACGCCACCGCGTGTAGACCAGGTAGTCGTCGGTGCCCTCGATGGGGCGCAGCAGCTCGAACCACTCGAATCCGTCGGAGTTCTCCACGGCGCTGGCGCGGGACGCGAAGCGCTTCTCCAGGATCTCCCGCTGCTCGACGGGTACGGCCAGGACGTTGATCTTTACGATGCTCATGCGCCCATCCTCGCGCATGCCCCCTACGCGCTCGGTCCGGGTGCCTTCCGCTCGGGTTCGGTCATAGGTTCATTGTCACGAGGACCCGTGCTTTCGCGCCAAGGGCGATTTAGGATGCGGCGGCGCGGTGTACGGAGCGGGGCGTGGTGCGCTCCGGGGGTTCGCGTCCGGTTCGGCGAGAGTGGGGGAGCGTACGTGCTGGAGTTGACCATGGCTTCTTTGGCCGGGGCGGATGAGGGGGCGACCGCGGGCATGCTCATGGCGGACGCGCCGAGCGCGCCGGGTGCCGTGTTGCGGGTGGGGCGTGATGGTGGCGTGTGCCGCCTGGTGCCGCCCGACGACTGGCTGTTCGTGTCGCGTACGCATCTGGAGTTCCGCTGCGGGCCCGACGGGGCCTGGGCCGTCACCTGGCTGCGCGGATCGCATCCCGAGCCCGCGGCGGAGGTACGGCTCACTGTGGGTGGGGTGGCGTCGCCCCTTGAGTACGGGGGGACGGCACCGCTGCCCCGTGGCGGCTCCGGCGATGTCGTCATCCGCGATCGTGCCGGGCCGCGCAGCGTGAACGTCGGGTTCTTTCACGAGAGTTGAGAGGGGGAGGGAGGGAGGGGAGGGTGGGGCTGGAGGGTCAGTCCAGTACGCGGGCCAGGGCCAGGCCGTCGTAGCCCTTCGTGCCCACCGTCTGCAGTGCCGTGCCGGTCAGCTTCGGGTGCCGGGCGATGAGTTCGAGCGCCTCGCGCGTGCCCTGCACGCTGGGGTCGGTGCTGTCCGCGTCGGCCACCCCACCGCTTCGCACGACGTTGTCGACGATGATCAGGCTGCCGGGGCGGGTGAGCTTGAGCGACCACTCGACGTAGTGCGGGTTGTTCGCCTTGTCCGCGTCGATGAAGACCAGGTCGAAGGGGGCCGTGTCCTCGGCCACCAGCGCGGCGAGCGAGTCGAGGGCTGGGCCCACCCGGACCTCGGTGAGCTTGTCGAGGCCGGCGCGGGCGAGGTTGCCGCGGGCCACGTCGGCGTGGACCGGGGAGTACTCCAGGGTGATCAGGCGGCCGTCCGCGGGCAGGGCGCGGGCCAGCCAGATCGTGCTGTAGCCGCCGAGCGTGCCGATCTCGAGGATGCGGTGCGCGCCCTGGATCTGGGCGAGGAGCTGAAGCAGCTTGCCCTGGTTCGGCGCGACGCTGATCTGCGGAAGACCGGCGGCGTCGCTGTCGTGCAGGGCCGCGGTCAGTGCCTCGTCGGCGGGGGCGAGCAGGCCGGTGAAGTAGGTGTCCACCGCGGTCCATTGCTGCTGGGTCATGGGGGCCTTTCCGGGTGTTCATTAGGTTCGCTAACGATGTTAGTGGGGTGAGGGTCGATTGTCAGTGGGGACTCGCATACTGGGGTTGTCGGGCCGGGTCGGCCGGACATGGGCTGGGCCGCGGGGCGGGGGGCTGGGATGACTTACGGGACTGAGCGGGTGTTGCCCGCGGTGGAGATCCGGGGGCTTGCCGATCGTTGGCTGCCGCTGATGGCTTCGCCGGGCAAGGAACAGGGGAGTGACGCGGGCGCGGGGGACTTCGTGTGCTCGCCCGCCGGGTTGTGGCTCGCGCTGGCCGCCGTCGCGGTGGGCGCGCGGGAGGAGACCGCCGGGGAGCTGCGGGAGTTGCTCGGCGTCGCGGGTGAGGAGGCCGCCGGTGTGGTCGAGGCAGCCGCGCGGGCTCTGGCCGGTACGGACGCGATGGCCGTCGCCACCCGCGTGTGGAGCCGGGTCCCGGTGTACCGCGCCTATCGGGAAGCGCTGCCGGACGTGGGATTCGGGCCGATGGACCCGGACGGCATCGACGCGTGGGTGCGGGAGGCGACGGGCGGTCTGATCCAGCGACTGCCGGTGGTGATCACTCCGGATGTGCTGCTGGTTCTCGTCAATGCCCTTGCTCTCAAAGCGCGTTGGGAGATCCCCTTCGAAGGGGCGGGCACGCGCGACCAGGACTTCACGGACGCGTTCGGCGTGCGGCACCGGGTGCCCACCATGCATCGGCCCGTTCCGCTGAACTGCGCCTGGACGGTGGGCGGCGCGAGCGTCGTCGAACTGAAGTGCCGGGCGGAGGACGGGGTGGAGGGCGGGGCTGAGGGCGGGCGTGCGCCTGCCCGGGTGCGGTTCGTGCTCGGCGAGCCGGGGGCGGGGGCGGCTGAGGTGCTGCCGCTCGCGTGGGCGCCTGAGGGGCGGTGGACCGGGATCGACGCCGAGCAGATCAACATGGCGCTGCCGCGGTTGTCCTTGCGGACGCGGATCGATGCGACGGAGCAGTTGGCCGCGCTCGGTGTGCAGTGGGCCATGAGCGAGGGGGCCGACTTCTCCGGGATGTCGCCGGAGCGGCTCGCGATATCGCAGGTGGTGCAGGAGGCGGTGGTGAAGGTCGCGGAGGAGGGGGTTGAGGCGGCGGCGGTTACGGCTGTGCCTATGGCGCCGGGCGGGGCGTATGTGCCTCGGCGGATCGAGTGGATCGCCTTCAACCGGCCCTTTGGGGTTGTGGTGCTTGACGGGGTGGGGGACGTGCCCTTGTTTGCGGCTTGGCAGGCGGGGGCGCCGACGGGGTAGGGGGCGGGCCGACCCTGCGGGGCATTTCCCCAACCCCGCCCCTTCCCACAAACCCGCTCGGCGCGGGGGCCTACTGCCTTGCGCGTGCCGTCATCACCGGCTTCGCCGAGTTCGTCCTCAAACGCCGGACGGGCTGGAGCATTCCGGCCAGGCGGGGGGGCTCAGCTGGAAGAGGATGCCTCCACCGCCGGCGGCGACCCCGGCAGTGGCTTGCCCGCGCTCTCGCTCATGAACCACACCGCGATCCCGCCCACCACGGCCGCGGCCATCATGTAGTACGCGGGCATCATCATGTTCCCCGTCGCCCCGATCAGCGCCGTCACGACCAGCGGTGTCGTGCCTCCGAAGATCGACACGGAGATGTTGAAGCCGATGGAGAGCGAGCCGTAGCGGACCTTGGTCGGGAAGAGGGCGGGGAGTGTCGACGGCATCGAGGCCGTGAAGCAGACCAGGAGCAGGCCGAGCGCCGCCATGCCGAGGCCGATGGCCCAGAGCGAGCCCTCGCGGATCAGGAGCAGGGCGGGGACCGAGAGGAGCAGGAAGCCCGCGCAGCCCGCGGCGATCACCGGGCGGCGGCCCACGCGGTCCGTCAGCGCGCCCGCGAACGGCTGGACGCACATCATCAGCGCCATCACGGCGAGCACGACCATCAGCCCGTGCGTCTCGTCGTACTTCAGCTCGCTCGTCAGGTAGCTCGGCATGTACGAGAGCAGCATGTAGTCGGTGACGTTGAAGACCAGGACGAGGCCCATGCACAGGAGCAGCGCCTTCCACTGGCCCGTGACCATGTCGCGCAGGCGCACCTTCGGGCGGGACTGCTCGTCCTTCTGCGCCTTGGCGAGCTCCGCCGCGAACGCGGGGGTCTCCTCGAGGCGCATCCGCAGGTACAGGCCGATCAGGCCCATCGGGCCCGCGATCAGGAACGGGATGCGCCAGCCCCAGGTGAGGAGGTCCTCCGAGGACAGGAGCGCCGTCATCAGGGTGACCAGGCCCGCGCCGCCGATGTAGCCGGCCAGTGTGCCGAACTCCAGCCAGCTGCCGAAGAAGCCCCGCTTCTTGTCGGGGGCGTACTCGGCGATGAAGGTGGACGCGCCCGCGTACTCGCCGCCCGTCGAGAAGCCCTGCACCAGGCGGGCGATCAGCAGGAGGATCGGGGCGCCCACGCCGATGGAGGCGTAGGAGGGGATCAGGCCGATCGCGAAGGTGCCCGCCGCCATCATGATCATGGTGAGGGCGAGAATCTTCTGGCGGCCGATGCGGTCGCCGAGCGGCCCGAAGACCATGCCGCCGAGCGGGCGGATCAGGAACGCCGCCGCGAACGCGCCGAAGGTGGAGAGCAGCTGGGCCGTGGGGTTGCCCGACGGGAAGAAGACCTTGCCGAGGGTCACGGCGATGTAGCTGTAGACGCCGAAGTCGAACCACTCCATCGCGTTGCCGAGAGCGGCCGCCTTCACCGCCCGCTTGACCAGCGCCGGGTCGACGACGGTGACCTCCGCCGCAGTGGGCGTGGGCGTGGGCGACGAGGACGGCGGGGCCTCGGTCTGCCGAGCTACGGGTGCGGCGGATGCGGCTGCCGGCAAGGGTTCGCTCGCCTGCCTCTCGGTTGACGACAAGGACAGAGCCGCCCGGTGAGAGGCGGCTCGAAAACGACCATAGGTGTAGGCAGCATCATTACGTTGGGTACCCGGTCAACCGCACACTGCCGGAAAAGTGCCGCTATCCAGGGCGAATGGTTCCGCTTGTGGAGAGGGCGAGAAGGCATCCTTGTGACCTATGTCGCGCCTTGTGCGGGGAACCGCGCCCCACGGTCCTGGCAGTCATCTCATGTGCGGGGAGTGGACTGTTTGTGGAGGTCCGGCAGCAGTCGGACGAATCCAGCCAGTTAGGAAGTCCACACAAAAGCCGGTAGAAAGCGGTGTGGCTGACAGGTGAAATGGAGGTTGCGCGCGTCTCTCCCGAGGGCGCGTGCCTTTCGGAGCCGGCTGCGGACCCGCAGTCGACCGGCACATCTCGGAGCCGACGGTGAACTCCCGGAGCCGACCGGGCGTTGGAAACGAGCAGAGGACGACGAGCGGGGCGGGAGGGCCGACAACGCGTGGCGAATGTTGAGCACGGAGGGCACGGAGGACCGGGAAATGCCTTTGGGGCCGGAGGGCCAGGCACACCAACGGCACGGATCGGGGCGGTCCGTGCCGCCCTCTGGCTGGTCGCCGCCGTACTGGCGCTGCGGCAGCTGATCGTCGTCCTGCGTACGCCGGAAGGGGACCGGCTCACCGATCTGGAGACCTGGATCGGCCCGGAAGGCGTCCTCCATGTGAACGGCTCCTTCTACGACACGGACAAGTTCACCGGCACCCCCTTCGCCGGACTCGTGCTCAAGCCCTTCTCCCGCGCGGCCGAGCAGGCGCTCGGCTGGGGCTGGACGTTCGGCACGCTGGCCTTGGTCATAGTCCTCGGCATGGTCGCGGCGCGTGCCCTTCCGCAGCCCGTGGCCCGACGCACCTCGCTGCTCGCCGCGCCCGTCGCGATCTGCCTCCTGATGCTGTCGCTCCCGGTGCGCAACACCCTGTACCTGGGCCAGACCAGCATCATTCCCGTACTCCTCGTGCTGCTCGGTTGCTTCGCGGTCCGTGGCGAACGGGCCAGCGGCATCCTCATCGGCATAGGAGCCGCGCTCCAGCCCACCGTGCTGCTCTTCGCCGCCCTGTTCTGGTTCACCGGCCGCAGACGCGCATCGGCCTCCACCGGCGCCACCTTCCTCGCCTGCACCGCGCTCGCCTGGGCCGCGATGCCGCACGACTCCTGGACGTACTGGGTGCACCACCTGGCGGGAGCGGGCCTCGGCGCGAGCCCCGGTGGTCTCGCCAACCAGTCGCTGCACGGTGCGCTGCTCCGGTTCGGCCTCGAAGGACCGCTGGAGATCGGCCTCTTCGTCGCCCTGGGTACGGCCGTCATCGGGCTCGGCCTGCGCCGCGCCGTCCGCTATGCCAAGGACGGACAGCTCCTCCTCGCCGTCGCGATCACCGGCTGCGTCGCGGTCGCCGTCTCGCCGACGACCTGGCAGCACCAGCTCCTGTGGGTGCTGCTCGCGGTGGTCGGCAGGGTCGGCAAGAAGCAGTCCGACCGGTACATGTGGCCAGTGGCCGTCGTCCTGGTCTCGACGCTGCCCGCGAAGATGATGCTGCCGAACATGCCGGTCGTGGAGCCCGTCCGGGACAACATCGTGCTGATCGCCGCGCTCGCCGCGGCCACCGTCGTGCCGTTCCTGTCCCGTACGGCTCCGCAGTACCAGGCGCCCATCCCCACCGACTACGCCGAGCCCGTGCCCGCGCGCTGGAGCTGGGTGCCGCTGCTCCCGTTCTGGCGCCGGGTCACCACGCGGCCGAACCTGCTGCTCGAACTGCTCCTGATCCGCGTCGGCTACTCCGCCTACCAGCAGGCGCGGCTCGCCGCCACGGGCGGCACCAACTCGGGCGGCCGTGCCACCGCCGAGCACCACGGCGCACAGATCCACTCGATCGAGCAGTTCCTGCGGATCGACATCGAGCACTGGGTCAACCACACGGTGGTGAACATCGGCTGGCTCAAGGAGTTCTTCAACTTCTACTACACGTCGTTCCACTTCGTGGTGCCGCTGACCATCCTCGGCGTCCTCTACGTCCGGCGCCCCGCCGACTACCGCTGGGCACGCTCCGCGCTCGGCTTCGCGACGGTCCTCGCACTCGTCGGGTTCTGGCTCTACCCGCTGGCCCCGCCGCGCCTGATGCCCGACCTCGGCTTCATCGACACGGTCCACGGCGTGCAGGACTTCAGCAAGCCGGAGTACGGCACACTGACCGCGCTCACCAACCAGTACGCGGCGATGCCCTCGCTGCACTTCGGCTGGTCGCTGTGGTGCGGTGTGGTGATCGTGGCCCTCGCGCCGAAGTGGTGGATGAAGGCCCTCGGCCTGCTGCACCCGCTGTTCACGGTCTCCGCGATCGTCGCCACCGGGAACCACTGGGTCCTCGACGCGGTGGGCGGCGCGACCGTCGTCGGCGCCGGATTCGGCCTCGGCCATCTCCTCGCAGGGCCCCGCGTGGGAAGGACCCTGAAGGTGGGGACGGGGGCGGAGCCGGTCATCGACATGTCGAAGGACTCGGCGAAGGACCGTACCCCGAGCTGATCTTGTACGTCCCCGGCGTGGACACCGTGAGCCGGGTGAAGTCGCCGTGCTGCTTCAGGCAGGCTCCCTCTGCCCGAAGCCACGGCGAGTACACCAGGCGCAGCGTCACCGGCTTCCGCGTGGGAACGCGGACCACCATGGCCGAGCCGGTCGACTGCACGACGGACGCGGGCTTCGACACCATCGGCACCGGGTCCTTCACCCGGAACACGCGCCAGTACGAGTCCCGCCACACCGGCTCGAGCCACTTGGGGCCACTGGCGACAAGGGCGGCCTCGTCCTCGGCGAACCCGTCCGGCTTGCCCGAAGGCAGCACCACGTAGCCGACCGCCCACTTGTCCAGCCACGCCCGGTAGGTGGCGGCCGAGAAGGTCCCGTCGTAGAAGAGGCGGCCACGCTCGATGTCGAGCTGCCGGTTCCAGCCGCGCGCCATGTTCACGTACGGAGCAAGGGCCGTGGCCTCGCGGTGATTGCGGGCCGGGACCACCTCCACGCGCCCCCGGTCGGCGTCGAGGCGCTCCAGCTCCTCCACCACGCCCTTGGTGTCGGCGGCCCACTTGGGCACGGTCGTCGACACCGTCAGATCGTCCGCCGTCTTCTGCCCCACCCAGGCCGTGGACAGGACGAGCGCGATGATGAGCACGGTCCTGCGTACGCGGGACAGCGAGGGCATCAGGAGCGCGGCGAGCAGCGCGGCGGGCGCGAGCAGTTCGGCGAGGCGCTCCACGTTCGTGCCGATGGGGGACGGGATGAGATACGTCAGGACCGTCCCTGCCGCGTACACCCCGGCGCCCCACCGCAGCACCCGCCACTCGCGCGGCGCCGCCACGATGAGCGCCAGGCTGAACGCCACGGGCGGGAAGATCCGGTCGAACGGCATCAGCTGCTCGCCGTTGAAGGGGAAGAGCACGGTCGTCGCCCCCACGACCACCACCGGCGGCACGATGAGCGCCGCGGCCCGCCCCCAGTCACGTACGAGGAAATAGGCGGCGCCCGCCACCACGAGGAAGAGGCCCGCCACCGGACTGGACATGGTGGCGAGTGCCGCGCACACCACGGCGGCCCCCACGCGCCGCTCCCGCACGAGCACCAGACACGCGGCGAACCCGAAGGCGATGCCGAGCGCGAACGTGGTGCGCCCCGAGGCGACGTTGCACCACACCGCGAGCGAGGCGAGCACCGCCGGCCACAGCGGGCGCCGTACCCCGGTGCGTTCGATCAGCGCGGCGACCAGCCAGGCCCCGGCGACGCCCGACACCACCGTCACCGTCTTCACGCCGAGGGCGGCCATCAAGTAGGGCGAGATCAGGCTGTAGTTGGCGGTGTGCATGCCGCCGTACCAGAAGAGGCCGTACGCGGATGCCCCGTGCTCGGAGGCGAAGCGCGCCCAGGCCTCCTGTGCCGCGAGGTCGCCGCCGCCGGTGGCGAGGAACGCCGCCCACACCGCGTACAGCGGGAGCGTGGGCAGGGTGGCGATGAGCGGGATGCGGTGGCGTCGGCAGAACTCGCGGAGGGAGGTCTTCCGCTCCTTGGGTGCGCTGCCTGATGGCGCGAGGGAGAAGTCGGCGGAGACCAAGGCGACCGTTTCCGTTCGAAGTCTTGGAGAGGCAAAAAGAGGCAAGAAGGGGCAAGGCTTGCTTCTCAAGACGCGTAACGCAACGGAAACGTTGGCTGCGGGCGGCACCTGACCGGATATGCACCCTGGCTGCGCCGACAGCCGGGGGAAGGCAGGGGCGGGGCGTAGGGAAGAGTGCCCCTGCCTCCCTGGCGGCAGGTCAGCCGGTGTTGACCTGCAGTTCCTTGACTCCGTTCAGCCAGGCCGAGCGGAGCCTGCGGGGGTCGGAGACCAGGCGCAGATCGGGCAGGGCATCCGCGATCGCGTTGAAGATGAGGTTGATCTCCAGGACCGCGAGCGACTTGCCGAGGCAGAAGTGCGGGCCTCCGCCGCCGAATCCGAGGTGCGGGTTCGGGTCGCGTGAGATGTCGAACTTCTCCGGCTCGTCGAACACTTCGGGGTCGTTGTTGGCCGAGGAGTAGAAGATGCCGACGCGGTCGCCCTTCTTGATCGTCACGTCCCCGAGTTCGGTGTCCTGGGTCGCGGTGCGCTGGAAGGAGACGACGGGGGTCGCCCAGCGCACGATCTCCTCGGCGGTGGTATCGGGTCGCTCGCGCTTGAAGAGCTCCCACTGCTCGGGGTGCGTGAGGAAGGCGTGCATGCCGTGGGTGATGGCGTTGCGGGTCGTCTCGTTCCCGGCCACGGCGAGCAGGATGACGAAGAAGCCGAATTCGTCGGAGGAGAGGTTGCCCTCGTCCTCGGCCGCCACCAGCTGGCTGACGATGTCCTTGGCCGGGCACTCCTTGCGGGCGGCTGCGAGGTTCATCGCGTAGGAGACGATCTCCATGGCCGCCTCGGCGCCGACCTCCTCGGTGATCGCGTACTCCGGGTCGTCGTAGGCCGCCATCTTGTTGGACCAGTCGAAGATTTTCGTCCGGTCGTCCTGGGGTACGCCGATGAGCTCGGCGATGGCCTGGAGGGGGAGTTCGACGGCGACGTTCGTGACGAAGTCGAAGGAGCCGTCGGCCGAGGCGTTCGCCAGGGCCGTCTCGACGATGGAGCTCGCGCGATGGCGCAGGGCGTCTTCGAGCGAGCGTATGGCGCGTGGCGTGAAGCCGCGCTGCACGATCTGGCGGACCCGTGTGTGCTCGGGCGGGTCCATGTTCAACATGATCATCTTCTGGACCTCGATCTGGTCCCGGCTGATCGTCTCGTTGAAGCGGATGACCGCGGTGTTGAGGTTCGAGGAGAACAACTCCGGGTGCGTGGAGACGTACTTGACGTCCGCGTGTCGCGTGACGGCCCAGTAGCCCGCGTCGTCGAAGCCGGAGATGCGCGGCGGCTGGGTGATCCAGCGCACCGGTTCCGTCTGCCGCAGCTGGGCGAACTCCGGTAGGGGTACGCGCTCTTGGAGCAGGTCGGGGTCGGTGAAGTCGAACCCGTCGGGCAGCGCTGGACAGGGCATCGGCAACTCCAGGAGCTCGGTCGGGCAGCGTCACTTTTCTTCTGACGGTCCATCAGGAGATGTCCCGCAAGGTAGTAACGGGTTCTACAAGTGGCAAGGCCCACGGCGAGCCGTCTTTCGTGCAGGTAGTGCGCAAGGTGCGTGCAAGCCCCTTGCGGTGCCGGGCTCCCGCTCAGCAGACTGCATACAGAACTAGAACGCGTACTAGTTCTCCGTGTGGGTGCCGGGACGCCCCCGCGGGATGTGGATGGAGAGGACGCCCATGGCCGCGGAACCTGTCATCGTCGAAGCCGTACGCACCCCCATAGGTAAGCGCGGCGGCGCGCTCGCCAATCTCCACCCCGCCTATCTGCTCGGCGAGACCTACCGAGAGCTCCTCGGGCGCACGGGCATCCACGCGGACTGCGTCGAGCAGATCGTGGGCGGCACCGTGACCCACGCCGGGGAGCAGTCCATGAATCCGGCGCGCACGGCCTGGCTCACGATGGGCCTTCCGTACGAGACCGCCGCGACGACGGTGGACTGTCAGTGCGGCTCGTCGCAGCAGGCGAGCCACATGGTCGCGAACATGGTCGCGGCCGGTGTCATCGACGTGGGGATCAGCTGCGGCGTCGAGGCGATGTCACGGGTGCCGCTGGGGTCAGGATCCAAGCACGGGCCCGGCAAGCCGTTCCCCGAGGAGTGGAACGTAGACCTGCCCAATCAGTTCGAGGCGGCCGAGCGCATCGCACGCAACCGGGGTCTCACGCGGGAGAACGTCGACTCGCTCGGCCTCATCTCGCAGGAGCGGGCCGGCATCGCCTGGGCCGAGGAGCGCTTCAAACGCGAGACGTTCGCCGTCCAGGTCCCCACGACGGAGGAGGAGCAGGCCGCCGGGCAGGGCATGTGGCGGCTCGTCGACCGGGACGAGGGGCTGCGGGACACGTCGATGGAGGGCCTCGAGCGGCTCAAGCCGGTGATGCCGACCGCCGTGCACACCGCGGGCAACTCCTCGCAGATCTCGGACGGGGCTGCGGCGATCATGTGGGCGTCGAAGCGGATGGCGCGGGCCCTGAAGCTGAAGCCGCGAGCGCGGATCGTGGCGCAGGCGCTCGTCGGGGCCGATCCGCACTTCCATCTGGACGGGCCGATCGACGCGACGCGGGCGGTCCTGGGCAAGGCGGGGATGTCCCTGAAGGACATCGACATCGTGGAGATCAACGAAGCGTTCGCCTCGGTGGTCCTGAGCTGGGCGCAGGTCTTCGAGCAGGACCTGGAGAAGGTGAACGTGAACGGGGGCGCGATCGCGCTCGGTCACCCGGTCGGGGCGACAGGGGCACGCCTGATCGCCACCGCCCTGCATGAGCTGGAGCGCCGCGACAAGGAGTTCGCGCTGGTCACGATGTGCGCGGGCGGGGCTGTGGCTACGGGGACGATCATTCAGCGGCTCTGAGTGGACTGCTCCCTCGCGTACGACGAAGGCGGCCACCCCCTCTCCGGGGGTGGCCGCCTTCGTGTGGTTCAGGGAGCCCTGGTTCAGGGAGTCCCGACGGCTCAGTACGAGCCGTTGGCCTGCCAGTGGTTCCACGCGCCGACGGGGCTGCCGTAGCGGTCGTTCATGTAGTCGAGGCCCCACTTGATCTGGGTCTCGGGGTTGGTCTTCCAGTCCGAGCCCGCCGACGCCATCTTCGAGGCGGGCAGGGCCTGGACCAGGCCGTAGGCGCCGGAGGAGGAGTTCGTGGCCTTGTGGTTCCAGCCGCTCTCGTGCTCCACGATCTTGCTGAACGCCTTGTACTGAGCGGGGTCCTTGATCATCTTCTTCGCGATCGCCTGCGAAGAGGAAGGCGCCGCGGCGGGAGCGGCGGCCGGAGCCGCGGCCTTCGCCTCGGTCGGGGCGGCGGCCTGGGCCGCGCCCGCGCTGAACACCATGCCGGTCGTGGCGAGAGCCACGGCGGCACCGGCGAGGGCCTTCTTCGGAGTGGCGATACGGCGGAAAAGCGTGGCGGACAAAGCGTGACCTTCCGTGGGGAACATGGTGTCGCGGGCATGCCGTGGGCCACGGGGTGTGGCTGGGGGAATGCGTCTGCGCCGGGGTCCTGGGCCGGGGTCCTGGGTCGGTGGCGCTGTGCGACTCGATCCAGAGAAACAGGGCTGAAGCGTCTCCGCAATGACCCCTTTTACTAGTGGATGTCGCATGCAGGAAGAAGGTCCTTTGTGTGACGTGGCTCTCAATCCCCAGGTCAGGGCGCATATTGACGCGTCCGCGACAAGGCGAATGCTCTACGAGCCCCCTTCGTAGAGGACCAAAGACCTGTGCGCCGCCTCACCCCGAAGGGGCCTCCATGTAACGGAGAGCGGGCAGCCGCCTACGCCTTGGGCCCCTCGAATGTGACCTGGGCCTCGAAGGCGGCCCTGCGCGTGGCCCGGCGCAGCGCCTTGAGGACCGCGGGCCCCAGCGCGAGGCTCAGCAGGACGGTGACGACGGCGCGGGGCAGGTCCCAGCCGAGCGAGGTCGCAAGGCAGTACGCGATGAAGCGGCCGAGGTTGTCGCCGACGGGGTCGCCCGGCACGAAGGACACGCCGGTCGCCAGGCCGCCGATGTAGGGCCAGCCCTGGAGGTTCATGACGGTGCCGTACAGGACGGACGAGACGGCTCCATAGGCGGCGAGCAACCACAGCTCGCGCCGCCCGCGAAGGCTGTGGGCGCCCGGCAGCAGCCCCGCGCCCATGCAGACCCACCCCATGGACAGCATCTGGAACGGCATCCACGGCCCGACGCCCCCGGTGAGGAGCGCCGAGGCGAACATGGACACGGAGCCGAGCACGAACCCGAACCCGGGCCCGAGCACACGCCCGCTGAGCACCATGAGGAAGAACATCGGCTCGATCCCGGCCGTCCCCGCCCCCAGCGGCCGCAGCGCGGCCCCCGCCGCGGCGAGCACCCCGAGCATCGCGATGGCCTTCGCGTCGAGCCCGACATCGGCGATCGTCGCCACGACGACGGCGAGGAGCAGCGGCAGCAGCGCCGCGAACAGCCAGGGCGCGTCCTGGGCGTGCGCGCTGAGCCCCGATTCCCCGCTCGCGACGAGCGGCCACCCGAAGGCCACGACGCCGACCGCGCTGACGAGCGCGAGGGCGCCGATGGAGCGCGGGCCGAGGCGGATGGGGCGGGCCTGGCGGGGGACGGCCCGACCGGTGGCGGGAGCGGGGCTCACGCGGTCCCACCCTCCTCGCGCAGCGCCTCCCGTACCTCTGTGACCGTCAGCCACTTCTGCGGGGCCAGGATCTTGGTGGTCTGCGGGGCGAAGGAAGGGGACGAGACCACGATCTCCGGGGTCGGGCCGTCCGCGACGATCTCGCCGTCGGCGAGGATCGCCACCCGGTGGGCGAGCTCCGCCGCCAGTTCCACGTCGTGCGTGGCCAGGACGATCGCGTGCCCTTCGGCGGCCAGGCCGCGCAGGAGCGTGACCAGGCGGGCCTTGGCCGCGTAGTCGAGGCCCCGGGTCGGCTCGTCCAGGAGGAGAAGGGGAGGGCGTGCGGTCAGGACGATCGACAGGGCCAGGGTCAGGCGCTGGCCCTCCGAGAGGTCGCGGGGGTGGGTGTCGTCCGCGATGCCGGGGAGCAGCTCGGTGACCAGGGCGCGGCAGGTACCCGCCTCCGCCGCCGCGTCGTGGTCGGCGGCGGCGCACTCGGCGGCCACCGTGTCCGCGTAGAGGAGGTCACGTGGTTCCTGGGGGACCAGGCCCACGTGGCGGATCAGCTCGCGCGGGCCCGTGCGGTGCGGGACGGCGCCGCCCACGCGGACCGAGCCCGCCGACGGTTCGAGCAGGCCGACCAGTGTCGAGAGGAGCGTGGACTTGCCAGCGCCGTTGCGGCCCATCAGGGCAACGGTCTCGCCCGCGCGGACGGTGAGGTCCACGCGGCGCAGGGCCTCCACGCGGCCCCGGCGGACGGCAAGGCCGGTGATGCTCGCGGCGGCTGCCTCCGTGGCATCCGTCTTCGTGCACCTGCGCAGGACTGGGCGGCGCGATTCGGGAGGAGGTGTGGCCGTGGCCTCCTCGCGTTCGTGCGGACCGGCTCCCGCGAGAGCAAGGCGCTCCCGCAGCGCGCCCGCCCTGCGCCGTGCGTCCCGCACCGTCAGCGGCAGCGGGGACCAGCCCGCGAGGCGGCCGAGGCCCACCACCGGCGGGTAGACGGGCGAGACGGCCATCAGCTCGGCGGGATCCCCGAGCACGGGTGCCTCGCCCGGCGCCGCGAGCAGCAGCACCTGGTCCGCGTACTGCACGACCCGCTCCAGGCGGTGTTCGGCCATCAGGATCGTCGTGCCCAGGTCGTGGACGAGCCGCTGCAGTACGGCGAGTACTTCCTCGGCGGCGGCCGGGTCGAGGGCCGACGTCGGTTCGTCGAGCACGAGGACCTGGGGGTGGGGCGTGAGCACCGAGCCGATGGCGACGCGCTGCTGCTGACCGCCGGAGAGCGTGGCGATGGGGCGGTCGCGCAGATCGGCGAGGCCGAGCAGGTCCAGGGTCTCCTCGACCCGGCGGCGCATCACGTCGGGGGCGAGTCCGAGCGACTCCATGCCGTACGCGAGCTCGTCCTCGACGGTGTCCGTCACGAAGTGCGAGAGCGGATCCTGGCCCACCGTGCCGACGACGTCCGCGAGTTCACGTGGCTTGTGGGTACGGGTGTCGCGCCCCGCCACCGTCACACGGCCCCGCAGGGTGCCCCCGGTGAAGTGCGGCACGAGCCCGCTCACCGTGCCGAGCAGCGTCGACTTGCCGACCCCCGAAGGCCCGACGAGGAGCACCAACTCACCCTCGGGCACGGCGAGATCGACCCCGCGCACGGTGGGCTCCGCGACCCCTTCGTACGTCACGGAGACATCCTCGAAGCGGATCATGAGGACTCCTTGGAGCGAACGCGGGTGGAAACAGGGGCGGCGGAATCGGCGGGCACCGGCGCCACGAAGGCGGGCAGAAGACCGATAAGGACGGCCGCCGCCGGCCACAGCGGCAGCGTCGGCGCGGTCAGGGGGACGACTCCGGGGTGCAGGGCGGCAGCGTCGTACGAGGCGGCCCAGATCATCAGACCCGCCACCGCGATCCCCGACCCTGCGACGAGCCAGGCGCGGACGCCCCAGGGGTCGGGGCGGTAGCGGGTGCGGACGGAGCGCCGACCGCCCAGGCGCAGTCCCGCGAGGGCGGCGAGCAGACCGACGGCCAGGACGGGCAGGCCGTACCCAGTGCCACCCGCCGTGAGCAGGCCGTACGTTCCCGCGCAGACGCCCATCAGGCCGCCGAGCGTCAGTACCGCCGTGGTCCTGCGCACCCCTGCGGGCACCGGAGCGCTGCGGCCGAAGCCGCGCGCGTCCATCGCGGCGGCCAGGGCCACCGACCGCTCAAGGGCGCCCTCAAGAACCGGGAGCCCGACCTGGAGCAGCCCCCGGATGCCCTTGTCCGCACGCCCGCGAAGGCGCCGCGCTCCCCGAAGACGCTGCACGTCCATGATCAGGTTCGGCGCGAACGTCATCGCGACGACGATGGCGACCCCCACCTCGTACAGCGCGCCCGGCAGCGACTTGAGCAGCCTGGCCGGGCTCGCGAGGGCGTTGGCCGCGCCGACACAGATGAGGAGTCCCGCGAGGCGCACCCCGTCGTAGAGCGCGAAGAGCAGCCCCTCGGCCGTCACCCTGCCCCCGATCCGCACGCCCTTCGCCCAGTCGGGCAGCGGCACTTCGGGGAGCGTCACGATGACGTGGCTGCCGGGGATGGGGGAGCCGAGGACGACGGCGAAGACGAGCCGGATCGCGATCACGACGAGACCCAGCTTCACGAACGCGCCGTACGACCGCGCCCACGGTGCCGACGTCCTGCGTGCCGCGACGACATAGCCCGCGACCCCGATGAGGAGACCGAGCAGCAGGGGATTGGTGGTGCGGGACGCCGCGACGCCGAGCCCGAGCGCCCACACCCACCAGGCGCCCGGGTGCAGCGCGTTGCTCCGGTGCGCTTCGGGGGCCAGGCGCCGCCGCAGCGCACCGGGTGCGGTGCTCGGGTGATCGTTCATGGTGCGGGTCAGCCGCGTCGGCGGCGTGCCTGCCAGAGGGCGGCCCCGCCGAGCAGGGCGATGGCGGCGACACCCGCGATCAGGCCGACGGAGGGACCACCGGAGTCGCTCCCCTTGTCGCTCGCGGCGGGCGTCTTCTCCGACTTCTTCTCGGACTCGCCGTTGCCCGCGACCTGCTCCCCGCACCCCGACTTCGGGTAGTCGGCGATGGCGCACAGGAGCGCGTTGCTGTCGTAGCGCAGTGGTTTCGCGACCGCGGCGAGGGCGTCCGCGCTCGTCGCGTCCTCCGCGATCAGCGCGCAGGCGGTACGCGGCTTCGGCGGGGTCTCGCCTTCGGGGGCGTCACCCGGGGTACCGAAGTCGATGACCAGGGCGATCCGTTTGCGGCCGTCCTTCGCGGGGGTCTTGGCACAGATGGCGGCGAAGTCCGCGGCGGTGCTGGTGTCGCCCGTGTCGCCAGTGGTGCCGCGCGGCTTCGCGGAGTCCTGCGAGTCCTCGGACACGGAGAACCGGAAGCCCTGGACGGCGCCGTCTTCGGGCCGTGCGGTGCTGGGCCCCTGGCTCGCGTAGGCCCACTTGGAGCCGTCCCGGTCCCAGAAGGACCAGTAGCGGTAACCGGCGGCCTGGGCGGGGGCGGCGGCGAGGACACCGAGCAGGGCGGCGACGAACGCCCCCACCACCAGGTGGCCCCACCGCGCGCGACCCCGCGTCACAGCTGCTGCTTCTTCTTGTTGCCGCTGTACAGGAAGCCGATGCCGATACCGGCGACCATGCCGACGCCGATGATCCACCAGATGCTCAGGCCGCCGCCGTCGTCACTGTCCTTCTTCTCGTCGGCGGCCTTCTCGGTCGCCTGCGGGGCGGGACCCGTCGCGTTCAGCTGCTTGACCAGGTCCGCGCCGCCGAAGTCGCGCGGGTCGAGGCCCGATGCGTGGGCGGCGAAGATCAGCTGGGCGTAGGCGGCGGGGCCTGACTTCTTGGCCCACTCCGCGGAGTTCTTCGACAGCCACTCGGCCGACTTCTTGGCCTGCTCCGGCTGGCCGGCCGCGGCGAGCGCGAGCACGGAGTCCGCGGTGTTGCCCAGGTCGGGCATGTTCTTGGCGCCGGGCAGCGAGGACATCAGGTGGTCGTCGCCCTTGGCGAGGGTCTTCAGGAGGTAGCCCGTGCCGTTCGACGCCGCCTGCTCGGCGGTGTCGGCCTTCGCGCACTTCGGGGCTGCGGCCTCCTTCTTCGCCTCGTCCACGACCAGGCCCTTGCCGTGGGCGCCGAGTACGCCCGCCGCCGTGGCGTCCGCGTTCGGCGCGAGCTTGCCGGTCTTGACGTCCGCGAGGCCGAAGGCTCCGCCGTCCTTCTCGCAGCTCATCGAGAGGGCGGGCAGCGCGTCGTACGCGGACTTGCCGTCCTGCGACTTCACCGACTGCGGCTTCTCGCCCGCGGCGGCGAGCGCGCCGATCACGATGCCGGTGGAGTTGGCGTCGGAGTCCATGCCGGGGCTGTAGCCCCAGCCGCCGTCCTGGTTCTGCACCGACTTCAGCCAGCCGACGCTCTTCTTGACCGCCTTGTCCTGACCGCCGAGCGCGGCGAGCGCCTGCACGGCGGACGCCGTCATGTTGCTGTCGACCATGGTCTTGGAGTCGCACGGCTCGCTCGCGTCGGCGCGGTACGAGGTGAAACCGCCGCTCGAGCACTGCTGGCCCGTGAGCCAGTCGACGGACTTCGCGGCGGGCTTCACACCGACCGCGTCCTGGGCGAGCAGCGCGTACGACTGCCGGAACACGCCGTCGAACTTGGGGTCCGAGTCGCCGTAGAGACCGGAGGGAAGCGCGGCGGACGGCGACGGCGACGGGCTCTCCGCGAAGGCGGCCGGGGCGGCGGCCGAACCGAACACGGCGACGGCGGCCAGGACCGCTGCGCTGCGGCGAACGTTCATGATGCGGCGGGTGCCTCTCCCTGCGGGGAGCGGGGCAGCACGGGCACGTAGCGGGCACGGGCACCGGGCGGCTCCGGCTCCGTATACCTCGACGGTGCCACTCATCGGGGGCCCCGATGAAGCGAGCCGGTCATGCTCCGTACCGGGCATTCCGGCTACCCGCTGACGCGGTTCACGGCTGCGGGTCAGCGCCGGATTCGCACCGGCTTTCCCCCGTACGGGCATGATGACGACGGGCTCACTCTACCGGCCCGTAGGGAGCCCGGCCCGGGGTGCCCGCCCCGGGGGACCCGAGGTCACACCGCCCGGTACCGCACCGGATCGTTGCCCACTGCCTCCGCCCGCCCCAGCTTCACCAGGCGCCGCACATGGGCCTCCGCCTCGGAGACCGCGATGTTCCGCGAGCCGTAGCGGATCTCGGCCCAGGGGCGGTTCCACTCCATCTGCTCGGCGAGCTGCCAGGGGGTGAGGGGCTTGGCGAGGAGGGCGAGCAGGTCCGTCAGACGCTCCTCGTGGTGGGCCAGGATCTCCCGCACCCGGGCCGGGGCGTCCGTGAACGCGTACTGATGCGCGGGAAGGACCTCGGCGGGGCCCAGGCGGCCGATGCGCTCCAGGGAGTCGATGTAGTCGCCGAGGGGGTCGGTGACGGTGTCGTCGTCGGGGTCCTCGTAGAGGCCGATGTGCGGGGTGATGCCGGGGAGCAGATGGTCGCCGGAGAACAGACGGCCGTGTCCGGGCAGTCGCGCCGGGTGCTCCTCCTCCAGGTGCAGGCAGACGTGGCCGGGGGTGTGACCCGGGGTCCAGATCGCGCGGAGCCTGCGCCCCGGCAGTTCGAGCAGCTCGCCCGGTGTGATGTCCCGGTCGGGGAGCGCGGCGGCCATGCCCGGGAGGCGGGGTGCGCGGCCAGCGTCGCGGGCGGCGAGCAGCGGTGTCAGATGCTCGGCGGGGGCGCCTGCGGACGTCAGCTTCTCCACCATGTAGTCGAACCAGCGCGCGGGCGGCCCCGTGCGCGTGCGGCGTACGACCGACGCGTCCGCCTCGTGCATGGCGATCCACGCGCCCGATGCCTCGCGGACCTTGGCCGAGAGGCCGTGGTGGTCGGGGTGGTGGTGGGTGATGACGACGCCGTGCACCGCTTCGACGGACGTGCCGCAGGCGGCGAGGCCGGTGGCGAGGGCGTCCCAGGACGTGGGGTCGTCCCAGCCCGTGTCGATGAGGACCGGGCCCGCGTCGGTGTCCAGGAGATGGACGAGGGTGAAGCCCAGGGGGTTGTCGGGGATCGGGACCTTGATGCTCCATACGCCCCCGCCGTGCTCGGTCACCTGCGGTTCGGTCACCTGCGTCATCGGGCGCCCTCTTCTTCTCTCGTCCGTAACTAGAACTAGTTCCAATGATCGCCCAAGTCGACCGTTCACTCAGGCTACTTGAGCCTTGCCCTCCGTGGACTACTGGAACTAGAACTGGTATCAGTTCTGAAACAGTGTCAGAAAGCGTGCCGCGCAGGCGGAATCCCGCAGGAGGCAGTCAGCCATGACCGAGCTCGTGGAACACGGACAGCTGTTCATCGGCGGGGAGCTGGTGGACCCCCTCGGCAAGGACGTCATCGAGGTGATCTCGCCGCACACCGGCCGGGTCTTCGCGCGGGTGCCGCACGCCGCGCCCGCCGATGTCGACCGGGCCGTCGCCACTGCGCGGAGGGCGTTCGAGGACGGGCCCTGGCCCCGGATGACGCTCGACGAGCGGATCGAGGTCATCACCAAGATCAAGGACGCGTTCGCGGTACGGCACGAGGAGATCGCCCGCGTCATCAGCTCCGAGAACGGCACCCCGTACACCTCGAGCGTGATGGTGCAGGCCCTGGCCGCGATGATGGTCTGGGACTCGGCGCTCACGGTCGCGCGCAACTTCACCTACGAGGAGGAGCGCGACGGAGCACTCGGCAAGATCCTCGTCCGGCGCGAGCCGGTCGGCGTCGTGGCGGCCGTCGTCCCGTGGAACGTCCCGCAGTTCACCGCGGCGGCCAAGCTCGCGCCCGCGCTGCTCGCCGGGTGCCCGGTGATCCTCAAGACCTCGCCCGAGGCGCCGCTCGACGCCTACATACTCGCGGAGATCGCCACCGAGGCGGGTCTTCCGCAGGGTGTGCTCTCGATCATCTCGGCGGACCGCGAGGTGAGCGAGTACCTCGTCGGGCACCCCGGTATCGACAAGGTGTCCTTCACCGGTTCCGTCGGCGCGGGCAAGCGCGTCATGGAGGTCGCGGCCCGCAATCTCACGCGCGTGACCCTGGAGCTGGGCGGCAAGTCGGCCGCGGTGATCCTGCCGGACGCGGACGCGTCGGCGGCGGTCGCCGGCATCGTCCCCTTCGCCTGGATGATCAACGGCCAGGCGTGCGTGGCCCAGACCCGCATCCTCGTGCCGCACTCGCGCTACGACGAGTTCGCCGACGCCTTCGCCGCCGCGGCCGGAGCGCTCAAGGTCGGCGACCCGCTCGACCCGGCGACCGAACTCGGCCCGCTGGTCGCCAAGCGGCAGCAGCAGCGCTCGCTCGACTACATCCGCATCGGCCAGGAGGAGGGCGCCAAGATCCTGACGGGCGGCGGGCGTCCGGCGGGGCTCGACGAGGGCTGGTACGTCGAGCCCACGCTCCTCGGCGGCGTGGACAACTCGATGCGCGTCGCCCGCGAGGAGATCTTCGGCCCGGTCATCTGCCTTCTTCCGTACGGCGACGAGAGCGAGGCCGTGAAGATCGCCAACGACTCGGACTACGGGCTCAGCGGCAGCGTGTGGACGGCGGACGTGGAGCGCGGCATCGACATCGCGCGCCGGGTGCGCACCGGAACGTACTCGGTGAACACCTTCAGCCTCGACATGCTCGGACCGTTCGGCGGCTACAAGAACTCCGGTCTGGGGCGGGAGTTCGGGCCCGAGGGGTACGGCGAGTACTTCGAGCACAAGATGATCCACCTCCCGGCGGGCTATGAGGGGACGGGTGCCTGATGGGTGACCGCTGGCACGTCGAGGTGGACCGCTCCGTCTGCATCGGCTCCGGGATGTGCGTGATCACGGCACCGGGCGGGTTCGCGCTCGACTCCGCCCGGCAGTCGCACCCCGCGGATCCCGAGACCGACGCCAACGAGAAGGTGCTCGAAGCGGCCGAGGGGTGTCCGGTCGAGGCGATCACGATCACGTTGTCCGGCAGCGGGGAGGTCGTCTTCCCGCCGGAGGACTGATCGGGCTGGCGTTGGCCGGGACTTCACTTCCGCGACGCCGCCGACACTGGGTTGCATAAGCCCTGTACGTATTATGTTCGATCGAACGGGTGCGAACAGGACTTTACCCATGCGTTCCGCATGGCCGATCGATGACATCCGTGACTGTCCGTCCCCTTTGCGGCCTGGAAATCTCTCCTCCAGACCACAAGGGGGAGGGGACACCGTGGACAAGCGGTACGAGGTCTACTGTCTGGCCGACAGGCACTTCTACGAGACTCCGGACCGTTTGTCCGTGGGCGGCAGCGCCCCCGATTTCGAGACGGCGGGGCGCCCGGTCCCGCCGGGATGGCGGTCGGCGCGCCAGGGCGACTGGCTGACCTTCGTCCCCGTCGACGAGGACGGGCACGCGAGGACCGCGCCCCAGCAGGGCTGGAAGATCCACGTCTCCGCCACGCTGGAGAACGCCGACCGGATCGCCGCAGTGGTCACGGACTACTGCGTGCCGCGCTCCGTCCCCTTCAAGTACATCGCGGGACGGCGCCTGCTCCACCTGCGCAACAGCAAGTACGCGGGGCGCGACGGCAGCGGGAAGTTCGCGACGATCTACC
Source organism: Streptomyces sp. NPDC055239 (assembly GCF_053606205.1). Taxonomy (NCBI): domain Bacteria; kingdom Bacillati; phylum Actinomycetota; class Actinomycetes; order Kitasatosporales; family Streptomycetaceae; genus Streptomyces; species Streptomyces sp. NPDC055239. Next base: position 822,140 of record NZ_JBSGRD010000002.1, read on the forward strand.
CCGCCGACGAGCAGCAACTGCACGCTGTTCTGGGCGAGTTGGGGCGATTACTCGCAGGGCAGGAAGGCCCCTACATCCTCACCGACCTGCGCTGGCAGGAAGGCCCGCTGTACGTCAGGTACGGCGCCTTCACCCGCCGCATGTGCGCCGACGAGCGCGGTGGTCTCGTCCCCGCGATCGAGGACGATCAGGGGTGCCTCGTCCCCGACTCGCGCGACCCTGCCTTCCGGGTCCCCGAGTGGGTGACGCTCCCGCCGTTCCTCGAATCCCAGCTGACGGCGCGCAACAACACGACGGTCAGCGACCTGCCGTACCGCATGGAAAAGGCGCTGCACTTCTCCAACGGCGGCGGGGTCTATGTGGGCACCGACACCAGGGACGGCCGCAAGGTCGTCCTGAAGGAAGGCCGGCCGTACGCGGGCCTGGCGTCCGACGGGGCCGACGCCGTGGCCCGTCTGGAGCGCGAACGGGACGCGCTGGAGAAACTGGCGGGCCTCGGCGTCGCGCCCGAGGTGCGGGACTGGTTCGAACTGGGCGGCCACCGCTTCCTCGTCATGGACTTCCTTGAGGGCCGCACCCTCAACTCCTTCTTCGCGGACCGCCATCCGCTGCTTGTCAGCGAACCGGACGCCGACGCGATCGCCGCGTACACGGCCTGGGCGCTGCGGATCCACCGTGCCGTCGAGGAAGCCGTCGCGGCCGTGCACGGACGAGGTGTCGTCTTCAACGACCTCCACATGTTCAACATCATGGTCGCGCCCGACGAACAGTCCGTCTCCCTCCTCGACTTCGAGGCGGCGGGGCGTGTGGGTGAGGGCGGCAGGCAGATCGTGGCCCACCCCGGATTCATCGCGCCCGCCGACCGCGAGGGCGTGGACGTCGACCTCTATGCCCTCGCCTGTCTGCGGCTCGCGCTCTTCCTGCCGATCACCACACTGCTCGCCGTCGACCGGGGCAAGGCGGCGCACCTCGCGACAGTGATCGCGGCCGAATTCCCTGACGTACCGGCGGAGTTCCTCGCCGAAGCGGTGGCGGAGATCGAGCGCGGCGGGCAGGACGGGGCGTCCGTGTCCACGCCCGCATCCACGCCCGCATCCACACGTGTATCCGCACCTGTATCCGCACCGCTCGTCGACGTCGCCGACTGGCCCGCAAGCCGGGACTCGATGGTCAAGGCCATCCTCGCCTCGGCCACCCCGGAGCGCGACGACCGGCTCTTCCCCGGCGACATCGCGACGTTCACCGACGGCGGCGGGCTCGGCCTCGCACACGGCGCGGCCGGAGTGCTGCTCGCCCTCGCCGAGGGCGGCGGCGAACGCTACGAAGAGGGCGAGCGCTGGCTCCTGAAGCGCACCGAATCCGCGCCGCCCGGCACGCCCCTCGGCCTCAACGACGGCCTCGCGGGCATCGCCCACGTACTCGAACGGCTCGGTCACCGCACCCGCGCGCTCGACCTGATGGAGCTCATCCTCCAGGAGAACTGGCAGCGGCTGCCCTCCGACCTGAACGGCGGCCTTGCCGGGCTCGGCCTCGCCCTCGACGCCCTGGCGCACAGCGCAGGGGAGGAAGGCCTGGCCCAACACGCTCTCCGAGCGGCTGAGTTGATCGGCGACCGCCTCGCTGCCGCTGCCGAAAACCCGCCGAAGAAGGGGCGGCCCCGGGCCGGACTGCTGCACGGGGCGACCGGCCCCGCGCTCCTCTTCCTCCGGCTCTACGAGCGGAACGGCGACACCGCCCTCCTCGACCTGGCGGCGCGGGCCCTGCGCGCGGACCTCGACCGGTGCGTGGCAAGGCCCGACGGCAGCATCGGGGTGGACGAGGGGTGGCGCACGATGCCCTACCTCGGCGACGGCAGCGTCGGCATCGGGATGGTCGTCGACGACTACCTCGCGCACCGGGACGACGCCGGGTTCGAGGCGCTGCGGCCGGGCATCCTGACCACCGCGCGCTCACGCTTCTGCGTGCAGCCGGGCCTGTTCCAAGGGCGGGCCGGACTGCTTACGCACATCAACCGCAGCACCGCACCCGGCATCACGCCCGAGGACGTCGCCGCGCAGATCGAGGGACTCGGCTGGTTCGCGATGCCTTACGAGGGCCAACTCGCCTTCCCCGGCCACCAGATGCTGCGTCTTTCGATGGACCTGCACACCGGAACGGCGGGCTGTCTTCTCGCCCTCGCCGCCGCCCTGGGGGACGGCGGAGCACACGTCCCCTTCCTGCCGCCTCTGAGGCGGCCCCAGAGCCGGTCCCGCCACGCAGCGGGGTCGTGACACCACCCGATAAGGACAACTGCGTCCCCAAAAGAGAGGCAACTCCCATGGCACTTCTCGACCTGCAGAGCATGGAGTCCGACGAGATGACCGGTGGCGGCCACGGTGGTGGCGGCAGCAACGTGAGCCTCCTCCTGTGCTGGAGCGACGCGAGCGTCCTGCTCTGTCTGTGACACCGGTCCGTGCCTGACCGGCACGGTTCCTGGGGGACCGGGCGGCGCCTCTCCTCAGAGGCACCGCCCGGCTCCACCGATGTCAGGGGCTGTTGTGGCGGATGGCTGTTACGGGGCGATCTGTCGCGGACGGCCGTTGCGGGGTGCTGCGGCTCGGCCGCTCTGTTGCGGACGGGCAGGTCTCGGGTAGCGGTCCCGGGCGCCTCGTCGCGGACAGCATCTACTGGCACTCCGCCCCGGCCACTCCATGACCCACTCCACCCCGGCCACTCCACGACGTGCAGCCGTCACGTGGCGTTCCACCACGGCCGCTCAACCCCCGGCCACCCCGCCCGGACACGAGGACTGCGAGGACCCGTACCGCATGGCGACCACGACCACCCGGCCTCCTCGGCCCGACAGGCCCGGCCACGACGCGGGACTGTTGAAGGCCGCCACCCGCCACAGTGCCGCCCGTTGCGTGGCCCTGGTGCTGTGCAGCGTCGCGGGGGCCGGAGCGAGTCTCCTCCTGCCGTTCGCCATCGGCCGCGCCCTCGATACCGTGCTCGCGGGGCACGCGGCCGGACACGTCGGTGCCGACGCCACCCGCTGGATCCTCGTGTGCACGGCGCTCGTCGGCGCGAGCGCACTTCTCGACGCCTGCGACGGCGTCCTCACCGGAACCACCAACGCCCGCACCACGGCCTGGCTGCGCGGCCGGGTCGGGCGCCACGTCCTTGCCGTCGGGCCGCGCGCCACCGCCCGCTTCGCCCCCGGCGACCTGGTGGCCCGCCTCATCGACAACGCGGCACACGCGGGCGTCGCGCCCGCCACGCTCGCCGCGCTTCTCGCCGCCCTGGTCGCGCCCGTCGGCGCCGTCGTGGCCCTCGTCCTGATCGACGGCTGGCTGGCCGTGGTGTTCGTCGTGGGCGCACCCGTACTCGTCCTGCTCCTGCGGGCGTTCGTGCGCGTCTCGTCCGACTGCGTGGCGCGCTACCAACAGGTCCAGGGCGACATCGCGGGCCGCCTCGGCGAGGCGATCGGCGGGGCCAGGACCGTCACGGCCGCGCACACCGAGGACAAAGAGGCGCGGCGCATCCTCGGGGCGCTGCCCGAACTCTCCCGCCAGGGACATCGGATGTGGCGGGTCCAGGGCCGCTCCCAGGCGCAGGCCGTCGCGGTCGCGCCCCTCCTGCAGATCGCGGTCGTCGCGGTCGCGGGCCATCTGGTGGTCCAGGACCGCATCACCGTCGGCGAGTTGCTCGCCGCTTCCCGGTACGCGGTGCTCGCCACCGGGATCGGCATGCTCGTCGGACAGCTGGGGGCACTGGTACGGGCGAGGGCGGCGGCGAGGCGCCTGGGGGAGGTGCTCGCCGAGCCCGAGACCTCGTACGGGCAGTCTGAACTGCCCTTGGGCGATGGACTGCTGGAAGTGCGTGGCGTGAGAGTGACTCGCGGCGGGCGTGCCGTGCTCGACGGGGTCGACCTGACGGTTCCCGCAGGCGGCACGCTCGCCGTGGTCGGGCGCTCCGGCGCGGGCAAGTCGCTTCTGGCGTCCGTCGCGGGCCGGCTCGCCGACCCCGACGAAGGGGACGTACGCCTCGACGGTGTCCCCCTGCGCTCGCTCAGCCGCGAGGAGCTGCGCCGCGAAGTCGGCTACGCCTTCGAGCGGCCCGCGCTGCTCGGTACGACCCTGGAGGGCACGATCGGCTTCGGCGCCCCGCGCCCGACGCCGCCCCGCATCCGCGAAGCGGCCCGCGCCGCCCACGCCGACCCCTTCATCACGCGCCTCCCCGACGGCTACGCGACACCCTGCGCAGAGGCGCCCCTCTCCGGAGGCGAGGCTCAACGCCTGGGACTGGCAAGGGCGTTCGCGCGAGGCGGGCGGCTCCTGATCCTTGACGACGCCATGTCGAGCCTGGACACGGTGACGGAACACCACATAGCCGAGGCCGTGCTCCACCACACCCCGCACCGCAGTCGCCTGATCATCGCCCACCGCGCGGCGACGGCGGCCCGCGCGGACTCCGTGGCCTGGCTCCACGAGGGCCGGATACGCGCGGTGGGCACGCATGCGGAACTGTGGGAGCGGCCCGAGTACCGGGAGGTGTTCGGAGCATGAGGCGCGAGGAGTCGTCCTGGGCGGCCCCGCAGGGCCCCTACCGCCGAGGTGTCCGCTTCCTGTGGCGCAGGTGGCCGGTGCTGCTGCGGCTCGCGCTCTGGTCCGTCCTGGAGACCGGGCAGACCTTCCTCACCGGATACGCCCTCGCACGCGCCCTGGACGACGGATTCCTCGCGGGCCGTGAGGCGGTGGGTCTCGGGTGGCTCGGCGGGGCCGGGCTCGGCGTGGTCGTGGCCGCGTACGGCACGGGACGGGTGTACCGCTCGGTCGCCGATCTGGTCGAGCCGCTGCGGGACACCCTGGTCAGGCAGGTCGTCGGGCGGGGACTGCGGGACGCCGACGGCGCCTCCGTCTCCCGGCTCACCCAGCAGGTGGAGATCGCCAGGGACACGTTCGCCGGCCTGGTCCTGGTGTCCCGCTCCTTCGTCTTCACGGCGGCGGGCGCACTGATCGGCCTGTTTTCGCTTGCCCCGCTCCTCCTTCTTGTGGTGGCGCCGCCGCTGCTCGCCGGTGTCGCCCTGTTCGTGGCGAGCCTGCGGCCCCTGGCCAGGCGCCAGGAGAGGTTCCTCGTCGCGGACGAGGGCATCGCGGGTCAACTGGGCGCGGTCACACCGGGGTTGCGGGATGTCGCGGCGGCGGGCGCGGAGCGGGACGTGGCCGCTGACCTGGACCGGGGCGTCGCCACGGAGTACGCGGCGGCCCGCGCCCTCGCCCACTGGGGCCTCCTGCGCACGGCCGCCCTGACGACCGGCGGCCAGCTGCCGCTCGTCCTGCTCCTCGTCACGGCTCCCTGGCTCCTGAACCACGGAGTGACCCCGGGCGCCCTGGTGGGGGCGATCGCCTACGTCACCCAGGCGCTGCTCCCCGCCCTGCACAACCTGATCCACGGCCTGGGTACGAGCGGCTCCCGCCTGGCGATCGTCCTGCGCCGCCTGACGTGGACTCCGGGGGGTCCGGGCGAGGGGACGGCGGCGGCACCCGCGCCGGGTGCGGGTGAGGAGAACGCAGCAGAGGCCCCCGCTCCTGAGCAGGCCCCCGCCCCTGAAGAGGCCCCCGCGCTCCAGCTCTCCTCCGTCACCTTCGCCTACGGCCCCCTCGCCGAGCCCGTCGTACACGACCTGTCGCTCACCGTCCCGCGCGGCGGCCATCTGGCGGTCGTCGGCCCCAGCGGGATCGGCAAGTCGACGCTGGCCGGGCTCGTGGCCGGGCTACTGGAACCAGGGGGCGGTGTCGTCCGCGTGGAGGGGCGGCCCGTGCGAGGTCAAGAGGCTGTGGGGCGGCGGGTGTTGATCCCGCAGGAGGCGTACGTCTTCAGCGGTACGGTGCGGGAGAACCTGGAGTATCTGCGCGCGGACGCCGTCGGCGACGCGGAGCTGCTGAGCGCCGCGCGGGCCGTCGGACTCGGCGGGGTGATCGAGCGCCTTGGCGGGCTCACCGCCCCCGTCGACCCGGCCACGCTCTCCGCGGGTGAGCGTCAGCTCGTCGCGCTGACCCGCGCCTATGTCTCGTACGCGCCCCTGGTCCTGCTCGACGAGGCCACCTGCCACCTCGACCCGATGGCGGAGGCCCGCGCAGAGCGGGCGTTCGCGGCGCGCCCCGGCGGCACCCTCGTGGTGATCGCCCACCGCATCAGCTCGGCCCGCCGCGCCGACCGGATCCTGGTGATGGACGGGACGCACACCCTGTGCGGCGGCCACGACGAGCTTCTTGGCAGCTCCTCGCTCTACCGTGAGCTGTCCGGCAACTGGGGCCCTACGGATCCGGGTCCACTGAACGGGGCGTCACACCCAGCCCTCCCCGCGCGAGATCCGTATGGCGTCGATCCTGTTGCGGGCCCCGGTCTTGCGGGTGATGGCGGCCATGTAGTTGCGCACCGTTCCGTTGGACAGGTGCAGGCGGTTCGCGATCTCGGCGACGGGCGCGCCCTCGGCGGCGAGGGACAACACCAGTAACTCGCGGTGGGTGAGCGGCATCTGAGCCGCTTTCAGGAACCCGAACCCAAGGGAATCGTCCACGAACCGCCGCCCGGCGGCCACCTGTCTTATCCCGGCGAGCAGCCTGTCGGGCGGGCTCGCCTTGTCCACATAGCCGAGGACGCCTGCCTCCATGCAGCGGCGCAGCAGCCCGGGACGGTTCCCGGACACCAGGACGAGGAGCGGGCTTCCGAGCCCGCCGCTCACCGGATGGGAGTGCTCCCCGAACTCGGCGGAGGCGTAAGCCGTTTCGCCGTCGGGGTCGACCACGCAGACGTCGGGTCGCACCGCGCCGGTACGGTCGCGTGCGCTGCGCCACGGTGCATGGAACACCTCCAAGTCCGGCTCACGGGCGATACGTTCCGCGAGCGCCGATCGCAGTAGACAGGCATCGTGCACGAGAAGAACCCGGATCACGTTCTGATCCCCCAGGTCTTCGTTTCTGGTCCCGATGGCTTCATTCAGCACGTAGACCATTCATAGCGGCGTCAACCACTTGTACGGACGCGGAAACTGGCCAAGCGCGACCCGGGCGAGGCTCAGGGGCGCAATTGCCAGATGCGCGTGCGCCCCCTGTGCAACGACTAAGGGTTTGTGGTCTCAGGGTTTGCGATCGGCCTCGGGAGACGTCAGATCGATCAGACGGCACACCATCTCGATGTCGATCTTGACCTGCGCGATCGACGCCCGCCCCGAGAGCCAGGTGATCAGCGCGGAGTGCCAGGTGTGCTCGATGACCCGGACGGCCGAGAGCTGCTCGGGGGTCGGGGCGTCCGCCAGGCCCATCGCGTCCAGGATGATCGCCGTGGTCAGCCGCGAGACCGTGTCCACCTCGGGGCTCACCGAGCGGTCGGCGAAGGTCAGCGCCCTGACCATGGCGTCCGCCAGATGGGGCTCGCGCTGCAGGGCGCGGAAGGCCCGCATCAGCGTCTCGGCGCACCGCTCGGCGGGCGTCTCACCGGCGGGCGGGCGCTTACGGATCGTCGTGTGCATGTGCTGCAGCTGGTCCTGCATGGTGGCGACCAGGAGATGCACCTTGGAGGGGAAGTAGCGGTACAGCGTGCCGAGGGCGACACTCGACGACTCGGCGACCTCGCGCATCTGCACCGCGTCGAATCCGCCCCTGCTCGCGAGTTGGGCGCTTGCGTGCAGGATGCGGCGACGGCGCGCCTCCTGCCGTTCGGTCAGGGGCGGCGACGCCGGATCAGCTGCTGCGACTTGCGCTGCCTTGGCTTCCGATGACATATGTCCCGTTGTTCCGTCGTCCCGTTCCGGTCACGTGGTCGGCAAGCATGGCAGGGCACCCGCCGTGGCGCGAATCACCTGATCCGGGCCTTACAGCGCGGCTACCTGCCGGTAGATTCAAAGCTCGTTCAGCGATCATTCAGCGATCAAGTCTGAAACTTGTTCTAGATTACCGTCCCGGCGTAACCTCGCGGACAACCGCAGGGAGAAGGGGGCCGAGAGTGACCGCTGAGGCCATGGAGGCGGGCCCCCGGACGGGGCCACAGGGCGCTGATGGCGACCGTCCGCTGCGCATCGCTCTCCTCACGTACAAAGGCAACCCGTTCTGCGGGGGCCAAGGCGTCTACGTACGTCACCTCTCGCGCGAGCTGGCCCGCCTCGGCCACAGCGTCGAAGTGATCGGCGCACAGCCCTACCCCGTCCTGGACGAGGGCTTGGCGGGCCTCAAGCTCACCGAGCTGCCGAGCCTCGACCTCTACCGCTCGCCGGACCCCTTCCGCACGCCGAAGCGCGGCGAGTACCGCGACTGGGTCGACGCCCTCGAAGTGGCGACGATGTGGACCGGCGGCTTTCCGGAGCCCGCGACGTTCAGCCTGCGCGCCCGCCGCCATCTGCGCGCCAGGCGGGGCGAGTTCGACGTTGTGCACGACAACCAGACGCTCGGCTACGGCCTGCTCGGCGATCTCGGCGCCCCGCTCGTCTCGACGATCCATCACCCCATCACCGTGGACCGCGGCCTTGACCTGGACGCGGCGCCCGACTGGCGGCGCCGCATGTCCGTGCGCCGCTGGTACGCGTTCACGCGCATGCAGAAGCGGGTGGCCCGCCGCCTGCCCTCCGTGCTCACCGTCTCCGGCACGTCGCGCCAGGAGATCATCGACCACCTCGGCGTACGCGAGGACCGCATCGACGTCGTGCACATCGGCGCCGACACCGACCTCTTCTCGCCGGACCCCTCGATCCCCGAGGTGCCGGGCCGGATCGTCACCACGTCCAGCGCGGACGTCCCGCTCAAGGGCCTCATCCACCTCGTCGAGGCGCTCGCCAAGGTCCGCGCCGAGAACCCCGCCGCCCACCTCGTCGTCGTCGGCAAGCGCGCCGAGGACGGCCCGGTCGCGCAGGCGATCGAGAAGTACGGCCTCGCTGACGCCATCGAGTTCGTCAAGGGCATCACCGACGAGGAACTGGTGAACCTCGTCCGCTCGGCCCAGGTCGCCTGTGTCCCTTCGCTCTACGAGGGCTTCTCGCTCCCCGCGGCCGAGGCGATGGCGACGGGGACGCCGCTGCTCGCGACGACCGGCGGTGCGATCCCGGAGGTCGCGGGCCCCGACGGCGAGACCTGCCTGGCCGTGCCGCCCGCCGACCCCGGCGCGCTCGCCGCGGGCCTGAGCAGGCTGCTCGGCGACCGCGAGCTGCGGGTCCGCCTCGGCGCGGCAGGACGCGAGCGGGTCCTCGCCAAATTCACCTGGGCCCGCGCCGCCCAGGGCACCGCAGACCTGTACCGCGCGGCGATCGCCGGAAAAAACGCGGCCCCGCAATCCGGCCGCCCCCCGGCCACCACCCCGACGTACTCCGGGAGCCCTCGCTGATGCTGACCGTCGATTTCACCCGCTTCCCGCTCGCCGCGGGCGATCGCGTACTTGACCTGGGCTGCGGCGCGGGCCGGCACGCCTTCGAGTGTTACCGGCGGGGGGCCCAGGTGGTGGCCCTCGACCAGAACGGCGAGGAGATCCGCGAGGTCGCCAAGTGGTTCGCCGCGATGAAGGAGGCGGGCGAGGCTCCGGCGGGCGCGACCGCCACGGCGATGGAGGGCGACGCGCTCAACCTGCCCTTCCCCGACGCCTCGTTCGACGTCGTGATCATCTCCGAGGTGATGGAGCACATCCCCGACGACAAGGGCGTACTCGCGGAGATGGTCCGTGTCCTGAAGCCGGGCGGCCGCATCGCGGTCACCGTCCCGCGCTACGGCCCCGAGAAGATCTGCTGGGCGCTCAGCGACGCGTACCACGAGGTCGAGGGCGGCCACATCCGCATCTACAAGGCGGACGAACTGCTCGGCAGGATGCGCGAGGCGGGCCTGAAGCCGTACGGCACGCACCACGCGCACGCCCTGCACGCGCCGTACTGGTGGCTGAAGTGCGCGTTCGGCGTGGACAACGACAAGGCGTTGCCGGTGCGGGCGTACCACAAGCTCCTGGTCTGGGACATCATGAAGAAGCCACTGGCGACGAAGGTGGCGGAGCAGCTGCTCAACCCGGTCGTGGGCAAGAGTTTCGTGGCGTACGCGACGAAGCCGCACCTGCCGAAGGCCGACGTGACGTCTGACGCCGAGTCCGACGCGAAGACCGACGTCAAGACCGACGCGTGACGAGCCCGGAGCGGACGGAACACCTTGTCCTGCCCGGCGTCCTGACGGCCGATCAGGCAACCCGGACAGTCCACGGGATTCTGGCCGTCCAGCGCGAGGACGGCGCGATTCCCTGGTTCCGCGGCCACCACCTGGACCCCTGGGACCACACCGAGGCCGCCATGGCGCTGGACGCGGCGGGCGAGCACGCGGCGGCGGGCCGCGCCTACGACTGGCTCGCGCGGCACCAGAACCCGGACGGGTCCTGGTACGCGGCGTACGCCGACGGCGATCCGCACGACGTGAGCGACCGGGGCCGCGAGACGAACTTCAGCGCGTACGTCGCCGTGGGCGTCTGGCATCACTACCTCTCGACGGGCGACGACACGTTCCTGGACCGCCTGTGGCCCACGGTGGCGGCGGCGGTGGAGTTCGTGCTCACGCTGCAGCAGCCGGGCGGCCAGATCGGCTGGAAGCGCGAGCCGGACGGGACGCCGGTCAACGACGCCCTCCTGACGGGCAGTTCCTCGATCCACCAGGCGCTGCGCTGCGCCCTGGCGATCGCCGAGCAGCGCGAGGAGGCGCAGCCGGACTGGGAACTGGCGACGGGCTCGCTGGCCCACGCCATCCGCAGTCACCCCGAGCGCTTCCTGGACAAGGACCGCTACTCGATGGACTGGTACTACCCGGTTCTCGGCGGCGCGCTGGCGGGCGCGGAGGCCAAGTCCCGCGTGGAGGAGGGCTGGGACCGCTTCGTGGTGCCGGACCTGGGCGTACGTTGCGTCATCCCCAACAACTGGGTGACGGGCGGCGAAAGCGCCGAACTCGCTCTGGCCCTATGGGTATTGGGCGAATCCGACCGCGCCCTGGAGATCCTCCAGTCGATCCAGCACCTGCGCGATGCGGAGACCGGCCTCTACTGGACGGGCTACGTCTTCGACGACAAGGCGATCTGGCCCGAGGAACTGACCACGTGGACGGCGGGCTCGCTACTGCTCGCGGTAGCGGCACTGGGCGGCGACGAGGCCACCTGCGCGGTGTTCTCGGGAGAACGCCTGCCGGTGGGCCTCGCGCCGGAGTGCTGCGGGGCGGCTGCGGGATAGCTGCGCCGTGCTCAGTAGCGGCGCAGGCGTCCTGCGATGGCGTGGCCGATGAAGACGTATACGAGGGCTGCCAGGCCGTAGCCGCAGACGACTCGGGCCCAGGCCTTGTCGAACGTGAACAAATCGTGTGACCAGCCGGCCAGCCAGCGGGCCACGTCGTGGATGAATTGGACGAGGTCGTTGGCGCGGTTCGCGTCCAACAGGTACATGAGGATCCACAGGCCGAGGATGATGGCCATGACGTCCGCGACGATGACGATGACCCTCGCTGCAGTGCTGCCACGTGCTTGTCGGGTGGACATGACAGCCGTGTACCTGGATCGGGCCGGTTGAAACCCGTACGGGCTCGCCCGGGTGGCGGGCCCGCCCGTCCGGGGTGAGGCTGCCGGGAGAGCTGTCCACTCCCGGAGGTCTCCGTGTTGCTGTCCGCCGCGACCGTACGCCGGTCGCTCGTCGCCCCTGTGCTGTGCGGGGCCCTGCTCGGTGGCTTGACCGCGTGCGACAGCGACGCCGACGCCGCTGACACCGCACACGCGTCGTCCACACCGTCCGCCACCAGTTCCGCGCAGAAGCAGAAGCTCGCGAAGACGCGGTTCGTGGCGAACGCGGGGATCGCCGCCGGGGCGACGTACCAGTGGATCGTGAAGCCGTTTCGCGCGGGCAAGTTCAAGAAGGGGGCCAACGGGCGGAAGTTCGCCCTGATCAAGGCCGGGCTCGCGGGGACGCTCGCCTACAACCGCCTCAAGGCGGCATCGAAGAACGCCAAGGGCGACCCGACGCTGTCCAAGGCGGTGGCTCCGCTGACGGCGGGCATCGACGCGTTGAAGGACCTTCCCTCGAAGCTGCGCAAGGGGGACTCGACCGACTCGGTCGTGAACTCCTTCGACGACGTCATCAACAAGGTGAAGGACGCCGGTAAGGGCGCGGGAGCTGAGATCAAGGACAAGGTGCCGTCGGCCGGGGACTTGGCGAAGAGCTGAGGACATCTTGTACCGGGGGTCCAGGGGACGGAGCCCCATGGTTTCGGGAAGGGGCGGGATGGGGGATCGCCCCGCAGGGATTTCCCCGCAGGGCCCGCCCCTACCTAGCTGTTCAACTCCGCAAGCACCCGCAACGTATGCCGATCAGGCGCCAGCACAAGCAGATCCGTCACCGGCCCCTTGCGCCACAACTCCAGCCGTTCAGCAATCCGTTCACGCGGCCCCACCAGCGAAATCTCGTCGGCGAACTGATCCGGCACCGCAAGGACCGCCTCCTCCCGCCGCCCCGCAAGAAACAGCTCCTGAATCCTCCGCGCCTCCTCCTCGAACCCCATCCGCGCCATCAGATCCGCATGAAAGTTTCGCGCGGAGTGCCCCATTCCGCCGATATAGAACCCCAGCATCGCCTTGACCGGAAGCAAGCCCTCCGCAACGTCGTCGCAGACCTTCGCCCGCGCCATGGGTGCGATCATGAAGCCGTCCCGCACGCCCGCGAGCGACGCCTCGTACACATCGGCCCGCATCGGCGACCAGTAAAGGGGCAGCCACCCGTCCGCGATCCGCGCCGTCTGCGCGATGTTCTTCGGCCCCTCCGCGCCGAGGAGCACCGGCAGATCGGCCCGCAGCGGATGCGTGATCGGCTTCAGGGGCTTGCCGAGGCCGCTTCCGTCCTCCCCCTGGTAGGGGTGCGAGTGGAAGCGCCCGTCGAGGGCGACCGGTCCCTCCCGCCGCAGCACCTGGCGGATGACGTCCACGTACTCCCGCGTGGCGGTAAGCGGCGACTTCGGGAACGGCCTGCCGTACCACCCCTCCACCACCTGCGGCCCGGAAAGACCGAGCCCGAGCATCATCCGCCCGCCGGAGAGGTGGTCCAGGGTCAGCGCGTGCATCGCGGTCGTCACCGGCGACCGCGCCGCCATCTGTACGACCGCCGTACCCAGCTTGATCCGCGAGGTCTGCGCCGCGATCCAGGTGAGAGGGGTGAAGGCGTCGGACCCCCACGCCTCCGCCGTCCACACGGAGTCGTACCCGAGCCGCTCGGCCTCCTGGGCGAGTGCCACGTGCCCGGGGTCGGGGCCGCGCCCCCAGTAGCCGAGAGCGAGTCCCAGGCGCATACCTGTGCTCATCCCCGATCCTTCCTGACGGTCCGTCAGTTCAGTGCAGGGTGGCGACTGTACGACAACGGCCCCCCGCCCGGAAGGGCGAGGGGCCGCGAGCTGCGGAAGAGATCAGCCGATCAGCCGCGCTGGATCCCCGTGGTGTCCTGCAGCACGCCGCGACGGCCGTCCTGCGTCTGGGCCACCAGGCCGGGACCGCGCTGCTCGACGGCCAAGTACCAGGTGCCGGGCGCCAGTTCGGCGATCGGCGTCGGCGAACCGTCCTCCGCGTACAGCGGACGCGGCACCGGCACGGCGAACCAGAACGGCGAGAAGTCACCGGTGGCCTGCGCCGCCCCGGGAGGCGGCGTCTGCTGCCCCGGCTGCGGCTGACCCGGCTGGGCGCCGAAGGGCTGACCCTGCTGGGGCTGACCGGGCTGGGCGCCGTACGGCTGGCCCTGCTGCGGCTGGCCCTGCGCACCGGGGTACCCGTAACCACCCTGCGGCTGGCCGCCGTAGGGCTGGGGGGCGGCGGGACGCGGGGCGCCGATGAGGGGGGCCTTGAAGGCCGGGACCGTCAGGGAGAGGACCGCCCCGGCGACCAGGACCAGCGTGGCGATCAGGGAGAGGATGGTGCCGATACCGGCGTCGATGCCGCTGTCGCCCTGCCCCATGTTGTCGAGGCCGCTGGCCGGGTCGAAGATCTGGCCGAGGGCGCTCCAGAGCGCGGCCACGGAGAACACGACGCCGAAGTGGCCGAGGTCGATGCCGAGGACCTTCGGGGCCGCGGGCAGGCCGCGGGCCACGATGATGCAGACGGCGCCGATGAGCCCGGCCAGGGTGACGCTCATGAGGAACGGCCCGCTGTTCCAGGCATTGGGCATGTCGGCGGAGTCCGAGAGGGTTTTGATGTCCCAGATGTCCAAGAACGAGGCGATGAACAGCAATACCGCTGCCCCGATCACCACGCCGTCGCCTCGAGTGAGAGAGCGGATATTCACTTCAGGTCCTTCGTCAGTCGTCTCGTCGGTGGAGGCGTCGCTCGCCCCAGGTGGCGGCGCGGAGCGCGGGGATGGCCCCCCATCGTACGAAGGACATTATCGTCCGCACGGGTGGGGTGTCTGCTCGGCATAAAGACCTATCGACGCGTATCGACGCCTTATCCCCGCAGAAAGCTCACGATTCCGTCAGAGATCCCCTGAGCCGCCTTCTGCCGCCAGCTGCCGTTGGTGATCAACGCCTCGTCCTTGGCGTCCCGCATATTGCCGCACTCGATGAACACCTTGGGGACGGTGGACAGATTGAGGCCGCCCAGGTCCTTGCGCACGTCGAGCCCCGTGCCCTTGCCGATGTAGTTGGACGGGGCGCTGCCCGTCGCGCTCAGGAACTTGCCCGCGACGCGCTCACCCAGGGCGCGCGACGGGGCGACGATCTTGGAGGTGTCCGCCGAGCCCGACTTCACCGACGCGGGCAGGATCACGTGGTAGCCGCGGTTGCCGGCCGCCGAGCCGTCGGCGTGGACGGAGACGACGGCGTCCGCGTGGGCGTTGTTGCCGATGCGGGCACGCTCGTCGACGCAGGGACCCCAGGGGCGGTCGCCGTCCTGGGTGAACTTCACCGTGGCGCCCTGCTTCTCCAGGAGCGTGCGCATGCGGCGTGAGACGTCGAGAGTGAACTGGGCCTCGCTGTAACCGTTGTTGGTGGAGGTGCCCGTGGTGTCGCATTCCTTGCGGTTGGTGCCGATGTTCACCAGGCGGTTGATCTCGGCCGTGTGCCTGCCGTTGCCCGGGTTGTGGCCCGGGTCGATGACGACGACCTTGCCCTTGAGGGGGCCGGAGGCCGCGGGGCCGCTCGACGACTTCGGCGGCTTGGTCGCGCTCGGCTCGTCGCTCGCCTTGTCGTCGGCTTCCTCGCCCTTACCGGCCTTGTCACCCTTGCCGTCGTCCTTTTCGGACGCCGACGGGGACGGCTTGTCCGCCGACGAGCCCTGCGCGGACGCGGACTGGCTCGACGCGGGGAGAGTTCTGGGCGGCTCGCTGCCGCCGGGTCCGCTCGTCGCCTCGTAGATGAGCCACCCCGCCAGGCACGTCGGCACCAGCGCGGCGAGCGTCACGGTGAGGGGGCCGCTGCTGAAACGGCGGGGCGGGCGTGGGGGCTGGCTTTCGGGACCGACGTACGACACGGGTGACACCTTACGGGCCGTTCATGTGCTCCGCAGCGTCCCTGGCCTCTCCGCCGCAAGCCCGTCATCTCGCCGACGGCGAGGTCGGATCCCCGTTCTTGTCCGTCGTCAGATCCCCGCGCCCGTCCGTCGCAGTACGCGCAGGGAGTCGGTTGCCGAGACCTCGGTGAACGCGCCGGACTCCAGGGCCCGGAGGTAGACGCGGTAAGGGGCCTGGCCCGTCATGATGTCCGCCGGGTCGGGGAAGACGTCGTGGATCACCAGGAGGCCGCCGTCGGCGATGTGCGGGGCCCAGCCCTCGTAGTCGCCCGTGGCGTGCTCGTCCGTGTGTCCGCCGTCGATGAAGACGAGACCGAGCGGCCCGCCCCAGGCCTTCGCCACCTGCGGAGAGCGCCCGACGATCGCGATCACATGCTCCTCCAGGCCCGCGTGGTGGAGCGTGCGGCGGAAGGTGGGGAGGGTGTCCATCCGGCCGATCTCCGGGTCGACCGTCGCCGGATCGTGGTACTCCCAGCCCGGCTGCTGCTCCTCGCTGCCGCGGTGGTGGTCCACGGTGATCGCCGTGACGCCCGCCGCGCGTGCGGCGTCGGCGAGCAGGATCGTGGAGCGGCCGCAGTACGTTCCGACTTCCAGGAGCGGCAGGCCGAGCGCTGCCGCTTCCGCTGCCGCCGCGTACAGGGCGAGGCCCTCGCCGGCGGGCATGAAGCCCTTGGCCGCTTCGAAGGCGGCCAGGGTCTCCGGCTCGGGGTGCCGGGCGGATGTAGGGGCCATGGGGGTTCCTCCCGGTCGTGAAAATGCGGCCGTATAAATGCGATGGGGTTCGTCTGCGGGCCGCCTTATGCTGCCGCATGGCCCGGCCGTTGACCGAGGCGGGGCCGTACACAGGAGTGGAAGGCGGCATGACCATGCAACTCGTACCGGCGGATCCGACGGTGCTGCATCCCTTTCCGGACCAGCCTCGTGTCGTACTCCTGAAGCCGCTGGTGAAGTCGCCGCTGATCGAGGTGGGGGAGTACTCCTACTACGACGATCCGGATGACGCGACGGCCTTCGAGACGCGCAATGTCCTTTACCACTACGGGCCGGAGAAGCTCCGTATCGGGAAGTTCTGCGCGTTCGGCACGGGGGTGCGGTTCATCATGAACGGCGCCAATCACCGGATGGACGGGCCCTCGACCTTTCCGTTCCCCATCATGGGCGGCTCGTGGGGCGAGCACTTCGATCTGATCAGCGGGCTGCCGGGGCGGGGAGACACCGTTGTCGGCAACGATGTCTGGTTCGGGCACGGTGTGATGGTGATGCCCGGGGTGCGGATCGGGCACGGGGCCGTTGTCGCCTCCGGCTCGGTTGTCGTTGACGACGTTCCTGATTACGGCATCGTCGGCGGCAATCCCGCCAAGCTCATTCGTACGCGGTACAGCGAGGACGAGGTTGCGCGGCTGCTTGCCGTGGCCTGGTGGGACTGGCCTGCGGAGCAGCTCACCGAGCATGTCCGGACTGTGATGTCCGGGACGATCGATGAGCTGGAGAAGGCGGCTTCGCGGGGTTAGAGGGTTTCTTTCCCCAACCCCGCCCCTTCCCGAAAACCGTGCCTGCGCCCCGGACCTACCTGGGGCTCCGCCCCAGACCCCGGTCCTCAATCGCCGGACGGCTGAAAGATCTCAGCCTGTCCGGCGTTTGAGGACGAACTCGGCGGAGCCGGTGATGACGGTACGCACAAGGCACAGGGCCCCCGCGCCGAGCGGGTTCGCGGGGAGGGGCGGGGTTGGGGAGAGCCCCGCAGGGATCACCCCTACGCCAGCACGTCACTCCCACCCGGCAGCGGGAGATCAACCTCCACCGCGTCCCCGCGATGCGCCGCCGCCGACGCAAGCGGCGCATGCCCGGCTGCCGTCGCGGCGAGGACGTACGAGCCGTCGCCCGGGACGGAGAGCGAGTAGCGCCCGACCTCGTCCGTGAGGGCCGAGCCCGCCTGCCGCCCCCTGCGGTCGATCAGCGTGACCTTGGCCCGCGCGACCGGCGCCCCGGAGGGGCTCAGTACCCGGCCGTGGAAGCCGGCGAGCGCCTCCGTGGCGGCACGCAGGTTCGCGTCCTCCTCGCTGCTCGCCCGGAGCTGGGTCTTGACCGAGCGGCGGGCGGAGGGCAGGAACAGGGCGAAGACGAGGCCCAGGGCGACCGCGCCCGTGGCGATCAGGAAGGACGTGCGGAAGCCCGTCATCGTGGGGATGGCGACACCACCCACGTGGTCCGCCGTGTTGGCGAGGACCATGCCGATGACGGCGCTCGAAACCGACGTACCGATGGAGCGCATCAGGGTGTTGAGGCCGTTGGCCGCGCCGGTCTCCGACGGCGGCACGGCCCCGATGATCAGCGCGGGAAGCGAGGAGTAGGCGAGGCCGATGCCCGCGCCGATCACCACCGCGATGATGATCGTCTGCCAGGCGGCGCTCATCAGGCCGAGGCCCGCGCCGTAGCCGATCCCGATGATCAGCATGCCGAGGATGAGGGTCACCTTCGGGCCGTACTTCGCCGAGAGGCGCGCGTACACCGGCGCCGTGAACATCATCGTGAGGCCGAGCGGTGCCACGCACAGGCCCGCGACGACCATGGACTGGCCGAGGCCGTAGCCGGTGGAGGTCGGGAGCTGGAGCAGCTGCGGGAGGACCAGCGAGATCGCGTAGAACGCGACGCCGACCGTGATCGAGGCGAGGTTCGTGAACAGGACCGCCGGGTGGGCCGTGGTGCGCAGGTCCACCAGCGGCGCCTTGAGGCGCAGCTCCATCACGCCCCAGAGGACCAGGACGAGCGCCGCAGCGCCGAACAGGCCAAGGGTCATGCCCGAGGTCCAGCCCCAGTCGCTGCCCTTGGTGATGGGCAGGAGGAAGAGGACGAGACCGGCGGAGAGGCCAAGGGCGCCGATGACGTCGAAGGTGCCCTCGGCCTTCACGTTGCTCTCGGGTACGAAGAGGACGGTCAGGAGCATCGATATGACGCCGAGGCCCGCCGCGCCGAAGAACAGCATGTGCCAGTCGGCGTGCTGGGCGGTGAGTGCCGCGAGCGGCAGGGCGAGGCCGCCGCCGACGCCGATGGACGAGCTCATCAGGGCCATCGCGGAGCCGAGCTTCTCGCGGGGCAGCTTGTCGCGCATCAGGCCGATGCCGAGCGGGATGGCGCCCATCGCGAAGCCCTGGAGGGCGCGGCCGACGATCATCACGACGAGGCTGTCGGTGAAGCCGCAGATCAGCGATCCCACGACCATCACGGCCAGGCTCGTCAGAAGCATGCGGCGCTTGCCGTAGAGGTCACCGAGCCGGCCCATGATCGGGGTCGAGACGGCGCCCGCGAGCAGGGTCGCCGTCATGACCCAGGTGGCGTTCGACGGCGTGGTGCTCAGCAGCGTCGGCAGGTCCTTGATGACCGGCACCAGGAGCGTCTGCATCACCGCGACGACGATGCCGGCGAAGGCGAGTACGGGGACGACTCCGCGGGTGCCGCGTTGTTGGGTCGTCGACTGCGTCATTACGTGGGGCCTCCGGGGCGGTGCAGATGCTGGCAGGGGTACGTGCAGTAGGAACCTGTTTCCCGAGGCGACTATTCCGACGGATGTCGTACGAGGGGAAGTCTTGACCTGTTGTTAACCGGGCGCTTACGGGAGGCCCGCGGTCGACGGCGAGACGGGCGCGCATCTGACCTTCCGTCATATTGGAACGTGTTCTAGTCTGTCGCCGTCCCGGAAGCTGCTACCGGCGAGGACGCGCATGAGCATCGGAATCACGCAGGAACAGCGGGAGTTGGCGGCGGCGGTGCGCGGCTGGATCGCCCGTGCCGTACCGCCCGAGGAGGTGAGGAAACTGCTCGACGCGCCGCCCGGCGCAGGCGGCAGGCCCGCCTACTGGGACGGCCTCGCCGAGCAGGGGCTGCTCGCGGTGCACCTGCCCGAGGAGTACGGGGGCGGGGGCGGCGACCTCGTCGACCTCGCCGTAGTACTGGAGGAGGCCGGGCGGGCCGCGCTCCCGGGGCCATACCTGGCCTGTTCCCTCGCCTCGGAGGTGCTGCGCCGCGCGGGCGCCCGCGAACTGGCCGCCGACCTGGCGTCCGGGGCGCGGATCGGCGCCGTCGCGCTCGGTGCGGGCACGCTCACCGCGGTGTCCGTGGCGGACGGCTGGGTCCTGGACGGCACCGCGCCGCCCGTACTCTCCGGAGCGGACGCCGACCTGCTGATCCTCCCCGCGGAGGCCACGGGGTCCGCTGAGCCGGGGGCCGCGGAGTCCGCGGAGTCCGCGCGCGGGACCGTGTGGCTCGCTGTCGACGCGGCCGAGCTGACCGTACGTACGCAGGAGAGCGCCGATCCGACGCGGCCCACCGCCGAGGTGACGGCGGACGGGGTGGAGGTCCCGGCCGCGCGGGTGCTCGACGTCGACGCGGCACTCGTACGCGACCTGGCGTGCGCCCTGTACGCGGCGGACGCGTGCGGGGCGGCGGCCTGGGCGCTTGAGACCGCCGCCGAGTACGCGAAGGTACGCGAGCAGTTCGGGCGGCCGATCGGGCAGTTCCAGGCGGTCAAGCACACTTGCGCGGACATGCTGGTCCGCCTCGAACAGGCGCGGGCACTCGCCTGGGACGCGGCGCGGGCGGCGGACGAGCCCCCGGAGGTGAGAGGACTCGTCTCCGCGCTCGCAGCCGGGGCCGCGCTCGACGCCGCGTACTCCTGCGCCAAGGACGCCATTCAGATCCTCGGCGGCATCGGCTTCACCTGGGAACACGACGCGCATCTGTATCTGCGCAGGTCACTGGCTGCCCGGCAGCTGCTCGGCGCCGGTGACACGCACCGGCTGCGGGCGGTACGGCTGGCGGAGAGCGGGGCGCGGCGCGAGCTGCGGATGGAGCTGCCGCAGGAGGCGGAGGCCTACCGGGATGCGGCCCGCGAGGCCATCGCACCGGCGCGTGGACTCGACCCGGCCGCCGCCCGCAAGGCACTCGCGCCGACCGGCTACGCGGCTCCCCATCTGCCCGAGCCGTACGGCCTGGGCGCGGGCCCCATCCAACAGCTCGCCGTCCAGGAGGAGTTGGCGGCAGCCGGGGTGCGCGTCAGCGATCTCGGGATCGCCACCTGGGTGGTGCCCTCGCTCATCTCGTACGGGACCAGTGAGCAGCAGGAGCGGTTCCTCGCGCCGACGCTCAGGGGCGAGGTGCTGTGGTGCCAGCTGTTCAGCGAGCCGGAGGCGGGCTCCGACCTGGCCTCGCTGCGGACGCGGGCTGAGCGGGTCGACGGCGGCTGGCTGATCAACGGCCAGAAGGTGTGGACGAGCGCGGCGCAGTGGGCGGACCACGGGATCCTGCTCGCCCGCACGGACCCGGACGCGCCCAAGCACAAGGGCCTGACGTACTTCCTCATCGACATGAAGCGGGCGTCGGGCGTCGACATCCGCCCGCTGAAGGAGATCACCGGGGACTCCCTCTTCAACGAGGTCTACTTCGACGACGTCACGCTGCCCGCCGACGCGGTCGTCGGCGAGGTGAACGACGGCTGGCGGGTCGCGCGCCACACCCTCGGCAACGAACGCGTCCACATGGCCGACCAGTTGACCTTCGACACCGGCCTCGAAGCGCTCATCGCGCGCGCCGGGGATCTCGACGGCGCCTGCCGCGCGCGGATCGGCGCGCTCGCAGCCGAGGCGCACGCGCTCGCCTGCATCGGCCTGCGGACGACGATGCGGCAGGTGTCCGGCGCGGAACCGGGCGCCGGGGCCTCCATCCGCAAGCTCGTGCAGACGCCGCACCAGCAGAAGGTCGCGGAGCTCGCCGTCGAGCTGCTCGGCCCGGCGGGCGCGGTGCGCGAGGGCGCGGGGGAGCGGGCACTGCACGGCTTCCTGATGTCGCGCTGCCTGACCATCGCGGGCGGGACCACGCAGGTGCAGCTGAACGTCGTCGCGGAGCGCCTCCTCGGCCTGCCGAGGGACCCCGAGCCGCGCCCCATCATCTAGCCGCGCCCCCACCACATAGAAGGAGCTGGCCAGTGAAGGCGTACATAGTCGGCGTCGGAATGACGAAGTTCGAGAAGCCCGAGACACGGGACTGGCAGTACTGGGACATGGCGAAGGAGGCGGGGACGAAAGCGCTCGGCGACGCCGGGATCTCGTACGAGGACGTGGAGCAGGTCCCGGTCGGCTACTGCTTCCAGGCCTCGACGGCCGGGCAGCGGGCCGCGTACGAGCTGGGCCTGACCGGCGTCCCCGTCTACAACGTGAACAACAACTGCGCGACGGCGTCGACCGCGCTGATGATGGCGCGGCAGTTCGTCGAGGGTGGCATCAACGACTGCGTGCTCGCGCTCGGCTTCGAGAAGATGGCGAGGGGAGCGCTGGGAGGCGGGAGCGACGGGGGCGACTTCAAGACGTCCCCCGTGGCCCGGCACTACGGCGTGATGGCCGCGGCCCACGGCTTCGAGATGACACCGCCCACCGCCCAGATCTTCGGCAACGCGGCGCGCGAGCACATGGAGAAGTACGGGACGACCGAGGCGCAGCTCGCCGCGGTGGGCGCGAAGAACCACCGGCACTCGGTGCACAATCCGTACGCCCAGTTCCAGGACGAGTACACCGTCGACGAGATCCTCGCCGCCAAGACCATCCACCGCCCCCTCACCAAGCTGCAGTGCTCGCCGACGTCGGACGGCTCCGCGGCGGCGGTCGTCGCCTCGGAGCGGTTCGTGGAGCGGCACGGCCTTCAGGACCGCGCCGTGGAGATCGCCGCGCAGGCGATGACGACGGACACGGGGGATTCCTTCGACTCGGGCTCGTGCATCGACGTCGTGGGGCAGCCGATGTCGAGGGCGGCGGCCCGGCAGGTGTACGAGAGGTCGGGCCTCGGCATCGAGGACGTCGACGTGATCGAGCTGCACGACTGCTTCTCGATCAACGAGCTCCTCACGTACGAGGCGCTCGGCATGTGCGGGGCGGGGGAGTCCGGGAAGCTCGTCGAGAGCGGGGCGACGACGTACGGCGGGCGGTGGGTGGTGAACCCGTCGGGCGGCCTGATCTCCAAGGGGCACCCGCTCGGCGCGACCGGCATCGCCCAAGTGGCGGAACTCACATGGCAGTTGAGGGGAGATGCCGGGGCCCGGCAGGTGGCCGGGGCCCGGGTGGGGATGGCGCACAACATCGGGCTCGGGGGCGCGGCGGTGGTGACGTTGCTGCGTAAGGGATAGGGGGCTGGAAATGGGCAGGGACGGCGGCCGTGGGTCCTAGGACTCAGGGCCGAGGATCTTTGCGCCGAAACCCCGATGCACGGGGCACGCAATCCCTGAGAACATGCCCGTCATGGTCCAAACGCCCCCTGACACTTACATAGCCGCGACCTCGCGGAAGTCCGCACCCGTCTGGGCAGTGCTGCTCGCCGCCTGCGCGGGGCAGTTCCTCGTCGTCCTGGACGTGTCGGTGGTGAACACCGCGCTCCCCTCCATGCGGTCCGACCTGGGCATGAGCGCCGTCGGACTGCAGTGGGTGGTCAACGCGTACTCGATCGCCTTCGCCGGCTTCATGCTGCTCGGCGGGCGGGCCGGTGACCTCTTCGGCCGCAAGCGGATGTTCCTGGTCGGGCTCGGGCTCTTCACGGTGGCCTCGCTCGCGGGCGGGCTCGCGCAGGCCGAGTGGCAGCTGCTCGCGGCGCGGGCGGTGCAGGGGCTCGGCGCGGCGGTCCTCGCCCCTTCGACCCTGACGATCCTCACGTCCGCGGTGCCCGAGGGGCCCGCCCGGATACGGGCGATCGGGACCTGGTCGGCGGTCGGCGCGGGCGGTGGCGCCGCGGGCGGTCTGGTCGGCGGGGTCCTCACCGACCTGCTCTCCTGGCGCTGGGTGCTCCTGATCAACGTGCCGATCGGTGCCCTCGTCATCGTCGCGGGCGTGGCCTGGCTGACCGAGAGCCGGGCCGGTGAGGCACGCCGCCTCGACGTGCCGGGCGCGGTGCTCGTGACGGCGGGGCTCGCCACGCTCGCGTACGGGATCGTGCAGACGGAGGAGAAGGGCTGGACCGCTTCGGCGACCCTGGTGCCGCTGGCCGCAGGGCTCCTGCTGCTCGGCCTCTTCGTCCTGGTCGAGGCGCGTACGAAGATGCCGTTGATGCCGCTGAAGCTGTTCAGGGTGCGGTCCGTTTCGGCGGCGAACGCGGCGATGTTCGTGTGTGGCGGCGGGATGTTCGCCATGTGGTTCTTCATGACGCTGTACGCGCAGAACGTCCTGGGGTACTCGGCCCTGAAGGCGGGCCTGGCGTTGATTCCCTCGTCGCTGACGATCGTCTTCGGGTCGAAGCTGGCGCCTCGGTTGATGCCGGTGCTCGGGGCGAAGAACGTCTCCGTGCTGGGGATCTTGGTGGCGGCGGCCGGGTTCGGCTGGCAGTCCCTCATGACCGCTGACGGCGGCTACGTCACCTCGATCATGCTGCCCGGCATCGTGATGATGTTCGGCGCGGGCCTCGCCACGACGCCGCTGGCTTCCCTTGGCACTTCGGGGGCGGAGCCTGGGGACGCGGGGCTCGTCTCGGGGCTCATCAATACGTCGCGGACGATGGGCGGCGCGCTGGGCCTCGCGGTGCTCTCGACGGTCTCCGCTTCGCGGATGGGGGGATCGACCACGCCGGAGGCGCTGACGTCGGGGTACGCGATGGCGTTCCGGACCAGTGGGTGCATTTTGTTGGTGGGGGTGCTGGTGCTGTTGGTGTGGATGCCGCGGGACGCTTCCAAGCGCTGACTTTCCCCAACCCCGCCCCTTCCCGATAACCCGCTCGGCGCGGGGGCCCTGTGCCTTGGGGTTGCCGTCATCACCGGCTTCGCCGAGTTCGTCCTCAATCGCCGGACGGGCTGAAAATTCACTCCGGCCGGGCAGGTCTTTTAGCCGTCCGGCGCTTGAGGACGCCCCCGCGCAGCGGGTTTTCGGGAAGGGGCGGGGTTGGGGAAAAGGTCCCTCAGGTCGGCTAAAGCCAGCCCCGCTGCCGCGCCTCCCGCACCGCCTCCATCCGGTTCCGCGTCCCCGTCTTCCCGATCGCCCCCGAGAGATAGTTCCGCACCGTCGACTCCGAGAGGTGCAGCTTCGACGCGATGTCGGAGACCGTCGCTCCGTCCACGGAGGCCCGCAGCACATCCGCCTCCCGCGCCGTCAGCGGACTGGGCCCCGCGCTCAAGGCCGCCGCCGCCAACGCGGGGTCGATCACCGTCTCGCCCCGCAGCGCCTGGCGGATGGCCTCGGCGAGGTCCTCCACCGGGCCGTCCTTGACCAGGAAGCCCACCGCGCCCGCCTCCATGGCCCGGCGCAGATAGCCGGGCCTGCCGAAGGTCGTGAGGATGAGGACCCGGCACTCGGGGCACTCGTCCCGCAGGTCCGCCGCCGCGTCGAGCCCGCTGCGGCCCGGCAGTTCGATGTCGAGGAGCGCCACGTCGGGGCGGGAGTTCAGCGCCGCGTCGACGATCTCGTCGCCCGCGACGACCTGCGCGACGACCTCGATGTCCTCCTCCATGCCGAGCAGCAGCGCAAGGGCGCCCCGCATCATGCCCTGATCCTCGGCGAGCAGGACTCTGATCATGGGGTGCGCTCCTCCGTAACGGGGCCGGTCACAACCGGGCCGGTACTGAACTCGGTGACCGGCAGCTCCGCCGTGACCCGGAAGCCGGAGCCGCCGCGCGGTGCGGGGCCGGACTCCAGGGAGCCGCCCGCCGCCGCGAGGCGTTCGGCCAGGCCCGTCAGCCCGCTGCCGGGCGCTGTCGAGCCTACGCCGCGGCCGTCGTCGGTGATCAGCAATCGAGTCCGTTCGGCGGTGCCCGCCACCTCGATCTCGCAGCGGGTCGCCTCTGAGTGGCGTACGACATTCGTGGCGGACTCCCGGACCACCCAGCCGAGCAGCGCCGCCGTCTGGGGGGCCAGGGGCGGCCCCGACTGGCGTACGACCGCCTCGATGCCCGCCGCGTCCAGGAGATCGCGGGCCCGGTCGAGCTCCGTGGCGAGGCTGCCCTCGCGGTAGCCGGTGACCGCCTCGCGGATCTCGGTCAGGGCCTGGCGGCCGACGGACTCGATGTCGGCGACCTGACCGAGCGCCGCGTCCAGGTCGCGGGGGGCGAGCCGGCGCGTGGCCTCAGCCTTGACCACGATCACCGAGAGCGTGTGGCCGAGGAGGTCGTGCAGGTCACGGGAGAAGCGCAGACGTTCCTTCTCGACGGCACTGCGCGCCAACTCCTCGCGGGTGGTGCGCAGTTCCTTGACCGTCTCGGAGAGGGCCAGGATCGCGGCCGTCACCATGACGGAGAGGAACGTGCCGTACGCGATGCCCGCCGCGTCCCAGCCCTCCCGCAACCCGCCCACCACCGCCGCGGAGATGCTCAGGGCGAAGCCCGCGGGAGCCAGCTGCCTGCCCCGCAGGACCGAGCCGGTGGCCAGGCCGAGGAGCGGGAAGAACATCAGCCAGCTGTCGCCGTAGCCGATGGCGAGGGCGAAGGTGACCGCGGTGAGGCCGAGCAGCGAGTACTTGGTGGCGCGCGCCTCCCGGGCCTGCCTGGTGAAGGCGCGGAACACCACGCTGATGTAGAGGGAGTTGAAGGCGAGGAGGCCGATGCCGGCGATCCAGGGGTTGCCCGCCTTGCCCTGGAGGAGGTTGGAGAAGGAGCCCATGCCCATCAGGAGCCAGGGCAGCATCGCGAAGCCGTTGGGCGGGCCCAGGTCCTCGGGCCTGCTCCGGCCCGACTTCTCCCGCTCCCGCATCTCGGCGTACTGCGCCCTGCCGCTGTGCTTCCAACCCGCGATACGCGTGTGCCTCTGCCAGAAGTTCTTCACCGGCACTGCCTCTCCGACATTGCTTCTCCTGTCGCACCCGTGGTCTGTCGTCGGCGTCGTCATGCGGTCCGCGCAGCCCGGCGGTACGAGGTCACAGCGTACGAACCGAACGCGAGCAGCCAGGCGGTGAGGACCGCGAGCGTGCCGAGACCGATGCCGCCGCCGTCCGTCACGGACGTACCGAGCTGTGCGAAGCGGTGTGTGGGTGTGTAGTCGGACAGGGCGCGCAGCCAGCCGGGGAACAGGCCGACGGGGAACCAGAGGCCGCCGAGCACCGCGAGCCCCAGATTGCAGGCCGTGTTCACGACGCCCGTGGTCTGCGCGGTCAGGCGGTAGCCGTTGCCGAGCCCCAGCATCGTGAAGGGCAGTGAGCCGAGCCAGAGCAGCACCGCGGCCGCCGCCCACTGCCAGGCCTCCAGGCGTACGCCGTTGACCAGGCCGCCCGCGGCGAACACCGCCACGATCGCCGGGAGCACGGTCACCGCACCGGTCAGGGCCCGGCCCGTCACGACCTCGCGCGGGGTCATCGGAGTGACGCGCAGTTGGCGCAGCCAGCCGATCGTCTTGTCCTCGGCGACGCCGGTGCCGGTGTTCATGGCGGCGATCATGGCCCCGTACGCGGCCATGCCGATCATCGACGTCGTCTTCCACTCGTCGTAGCCGGAACCCCCGCCGATGTTGGTGAACAGCAGATACATGAGGACCGGGAGCCCGATGCCGCCGATCACGAAGCCGGTGTCGCGGAGCGTCCTGCGTACTTCGAGCCTGAGGTAGGCGAACATCACACGGCCTTCGGGGTGAGGGGAGCGGTCTTCGGATCGAGAGGCGCGGTCAGGGACAGGAACGCCTCGTCGAGCGAGGCCGCCGCGACCTGAAGGCCGCGGATCGCGCCGAGCTCCGCGAGCGCGATCACGGTCGCGTCGGAGTCCGTCGTACGCAGTCGGGCCCGGTCCCCGTGCACTTCGACGGAGACCACACCGGGCAGCAGCGTCAGGCCCTGTGTGCCGCGCCCGGCCAGGTCGAAGGAGACGGTGTTGCCGCCCGCGGACCGCTTGACCTGCTCGCCGCTGCCGTCGGCGACGATCCGGCCGTGGTCCATGACGACGATCCGGTCGGCGTGCCGGTCCGCCTCCTCCAGGTAGTGGGTGGAGAACAGGACGGTGTTGCCGCGCCGCGCGTAGGACCGCATCGACGCCCAGAACGTCTGGCGCGCCTCCACGTCGAGGGCGGCGGTCGGCTCGTCGAGGACGATCAGCGAGGGGTTCCCGGCGACCGCGACCGCGAACCGCACCCGCTGCGTCTGGCCCCCGGACAGCTTGTCGACGCGCCGACCGGCAAGCTCCTCGATCCCGGCGAGGGCAAGGGCCTCGCCGACGGGCAGCGGCGCCGGATAGCGCCCGGCCACGAAGGAGACGAGCTCGCGCACGGTGACCCGCGGGACCAGGCGGCCCTCCTGGAGCATGGCGCCCACGTGCCCGGCGCGCACGGCGTCCTCTGGCGGGCCGCCGAAGAGTTCGACGCGGCCCGTGTCGGGGTCGTCGAGGCCGAGCAGGAGGGAGATCGTCGTGGACTTGCCCGCGCCGTTGCGGCCGAGCAGGGCGACGGTCTCCCCGCGGTGGATCTCCAGGTCGACGCCGTCGACGGCGCGGAGCGGGCCGAAGGCCTTGACCGCGCCGCTGAAGGAAACCGCCTGCTCGTCGGGACGCTCGGAGGGGACTGTCTTCGTCATGGCTATGACGCTACGAATCCGGGTTGGTGCGGCGGCAGATGTGGTTGTACGGACTCGGCCGGTACAAATGTCACACGCGTGATCAGTGTCGTATCTGACGTGACGTCAGGAGTCTTCACAACTACCGGACGCTCAGCTATACATGGGATCGCCGGACTGGAACGCGTTCTAGAACGGGCTCCTCCGGCCCTGTTGCGACCTCGGTGCGACCGACGGTGCGGACGGTCGCACCGAGGTCTTCAGACCGGCCAAGGAGCTGCCAACCACATGCCCATCGATGCCGCGAAAGCACTGGCCGCGGAGCCCAGGTCGGCCGAGATCACCTGGGATCACAAGGACGTTCAGCTCTACCACCTGGGCCTGGGAGCGGGCGTCCCCGCCACCGGCCCCGACGAGCTGCGCTACACCCTGGAGTCCAAGCTGCACGTCCTGCCCAGCTTCGCGACCGTCGCGGGCGCGGGCATGGGCGTCGTCGGCGGGCTCTCGTCACCCGGCATCGAAGTGAACCTGGCCGCGGTGCTCCACGGCGGCCAGAGCATCACGCTGCACCGCCCGATCCCGGTCAAGGGCAAGGCCACCACCACCTCCAAGGTCGCCGCCGTGTACGACAAGGGCAAGGCCGCGATCCTCGTCCTGCGCACCGAAGTGACCGACGGGGAAGGCCCGTTGTGGACCAGCGATGCCCAGATCTTCGTACGCGGTGAAGGCGGATTCGGCGGCGAACGCGGCCCCTCCACCCGCCTCCCGGCCCCCGAGGGCGAGCCCGACAAGGTCGTCGAGCGCGCCGTCCGCGAGGAGCAGGCGCTGCTCTACCGCCTCTCCGGGGACTGGAACCCCCTGCACGCCGACCCCGAGTTCGCCAAGCTCGCGGGCTTCGACCGGCCGATCCTGCACGGCCTGTGCACCTACGGGATGACGCTGAAGGCCGTCGTCGACACGGTCCTCGGCGGCGACGTCTCGCGGGTGCGCGGCTACAGCACGCGCTTCACCGGGATCGTCTTCCCCGGCGAGACCCTGCGGATCCGGATGTGGCGCTCCGAGGGCCGCGTCCAGGTGGCGGTGACGGCGGTCGAACGGGACGACGCGCCGGTACTCGCCGACACGATCGTCGAACACGCCTGAGGCGACGGACACATCTGAGGCGACGGACCCATCTGAAGCGACGTACACGCCTGAATCTTCGTACGAGAGGAGCCGCACCATGCGCGCAGCCGTGCTGCACGAGATAGGCCAGGACAAGCTCGAGGTCCTCGACGACGTCGAGACGGTGGGCTTCGGTCCTGGCAAGGTGAAGATCCGGGTACGGGCCACCGGCCTGTGCCACTCCGACGTCTCCGCGATGAACGGCGTACTTCCGCAGCCGGGGCCTTTCATCCCCGGCCACGAGGGCGCGGGCGAGATCCTCGAAGTCGGCGACGGGGTGAGCGGGATCAGCCGGGGAGACAGGGTCCTGGTGTGCTGGCTGCCCGCCTGCGGCCAGTGTCCTGCGTGCAAGCGCGGCCAGAGCCAGCTGTGCCTCGCCGGGTTCATGAATGCGGGCACGCCCAACTTCAAGCGCCCCAGCGGTGACGTCTTCGGCTTCGCGGGCACGGGGACCTTCACCGAGGAGGTCGTGGTCGACGCGGGCTGCGCCGTGCCGATCCCGGACGACGTGCCCTTCGACATCGCGGCCCTCATCGGCTGCGGAGTCACGACGGGGCTCGGCGCGGCCATCAACACCGCTGATGTGAAAGCCGGTTCGTCGGTCGCCGTCATCGGCTGCGGCGGTGTCGGCATCTCCGCGATCCAGGGCGCGCGGCTCAAGGGCGCGGCGCAGATCATCGCCGTCGACCCGGTCGAGTCGCGGCGCGAGGCCGCACTGCGGTTCGGCGCGACGGAGGCGGTCGCGCCGGACGCCCTTGAGGACGCCAAGCAGCGGGTGACCGGCGGCGAGGGCTTCGACTACGTCTTCGAGGTCGTCGGGAAATCCGCCACCGCCCGCACGGCGTACGAGACGACGCGACGGGGCGGCACCCTCGTCATCGTCGGCGCGGGCGCCATGGACGACAACCTCCAGCTGAACATGTTCGAGCTGTTCTTCGACGAGAAGAAGATCCTGCCGTCCATGTACGGCGGCGGCGACGTCCTGCAGTCCTACGAGCGGGCCATCGCGCTGTGGCGCGCGGGCCGGATCGACCTGGAGAGCATGATCACCCACCGGGTGCCGCTCTCCGAGATCAACGAAGCGCTTGACCAGATGCGTACGGGCGTCGCGCTGCGTACGTGCATCGAGATCTGAGAGGACGTCGATCCCTGATGGCACAGCCATTGCCACGGCCGCTCGAAGGTTTGGCCGCGATCGTCACAGGAGCGGGCCGGGGCCTCGGGCGTGCGGAGGCCCTGGAGCTCGCCCGGCTCGGCGCGAGCGTCGTCGTCAACGACTTCGGTCAGAGCGGCCGCGACGGTTCGGGCGAGGCGTCGGCGGCGCCCGCCGAGGAGGTCGCGGCCGAGATCCGGGCGGCGGGCGGGCAGGCGGTCGCGCATCTCGGCGATGTCGCGGACCACGAACAGGCGCGCGGGCTCGTCCAGTTGGCGATCGACACGTACGGAAAGCTCGACATCCTGGTCAACAACGCGGGGATCCTGCGAGACCGGATGATCTTCTCGATGAGCGAGAGCGAGTGGGACTCGGTCATCCACGTCCACCTCAAGGGCCACTTCAACACGACGCACTTCGCGTCCGTGCACTGGCGTGAGCGCTCCAAGGCGGCGGGTGGACCGGTGTACGGCCGGATCGTCAACACCTCATCTGAGGCGTTCCTCGCGGGTTCGGCGGGCCAGCCGAACTACGCGGCGGCCAAGGGCGGCATCGTCGGCCTGACGACGTCGAGCGCGCTGGCGCTCGGCAAGTACGGCGTCACGGCGAACGTCATCTGCCCGCGTGCGCGGACGCGGATGACGGAGGACGTCTTCGCGGGGTTCCAGGAGCCCGGCGCCGACGAGCTGGACGCGCTCGCTCCCGAGCATGTCGCTCCACTGGTCGGCTACTTGGCTTCGCCTGCGGCGGCCGGGGTCAATGGGCAGTTGCTGGTGGTCCACGGCGGGATGGTGGCCGTGGTGGAGCGGCCCAAGGTGGCGGCGAAGTTCGACACGGCGAAGGACGCATTCTCGTACGAGGAACTGGACGAGGTCCTTTCGCCTTATTACGCGGGGCGGCCGGTGAACGAGACCTTCGCGGCGTCTGAGGTACTCGGGCTGAAGCGGGGGTGAATGTCGCCTGACGCGACAAACGCCGGACGGGCTGGACACATCCAGCCCGTCCGGCGTTTGAGGACGAACTCGGCGGAGCCGGTGATCGACGGCGCCCAGGCCAGGGGCCTACTCCTCGCCCGGCCGACGGTGCCGCCCCTGCGGCGCCCCGCCCTCATCATGCTCAGCCACAGGCCCCCGATGCCTACCGGCGCCGGAACTGCCCGCCGCCTCCCGCGGCTCGGGATTCTGCTCGGACTCCGTGCTCATCTCGGTTCTCATCAACACACTCACCCCGTAAACCGGTAAATCTGTAACCCTGTAAATCCGTAACGCCGTAAGAAGGTCGTTCGATACGGCCGGACGAGTCTAACGAACGCCCGTACGCCCCGTGAGAGGCGCCTGCTGCAAAGGAACGGGCCGCGCGGCGACCGGCGAGGGCGCCGCCGCCGGAGGAGCCGGTTCCGCCTCCGCGACCCCGCACGGCACCGCTTCCGTGGCGTAGGGAAGCCGCAGTGCTCCCTCGCGCGTCCACCACCCTGAACCGGCCAACCACCCGGCAGGCGCGGCCAGTTGGTGCACACGTCTCTCGGCGGGACGCCATATGCCGAGCCAGCTCCCCGCCGCCCCGTCGATCCGCAGCGCCACCGCACAGCCCTCCGGCATCAGCGTCTGCCCGGGCTGGATGGCGAACGGCGTCACCGCGAGGTCGGGCAGCCGCAGGCACTCGGGGAAACGCACCGGGCGCGTACCGCCGAGGACTCCCCAGCCCAGCCGGTCGTGCCCCGGCGCGTCCGAGCGGATCAGGAGCAGCCCGCTCTCTGCGTCCGCGAGCAGCACCCGGTCATTGCTCTCGTCGGCGATCTGAAGGAGGGGGGAGACCTCGCCGCCCCGCCCCAGATCCACCGCCACCGCCTTGACCCGGCCGCCCAACTCCCGGTCCAGGGCGAGGATCCGGCCCTCCTCGTCCAGCCAGGCCCCGCCCGAACAGCGCCCCGGGATCTCGGCGACGTGCTCGGGCCCGAAGGCGCCGCCCGCCACCAGCCACAGGGCCGTCGATCCCTCGCCCACCGCGAGCGCGTAGGCCTGGCCGCCGACCGGTGACGGCGGCAGCAGCGTGAGCCGGGACTCGCCGCACTCCACGGCGCCGAGCGGCACCTCGCCGGTCTGCGGGCCCGTCGGGTACAGGAGCGCGAAGACGTGCCGTCCGTCGACGGCGCGGTGGATCAGGACCCGCCCGTCGGTCATCGGGAGTACTTCCGTGCCGGGCTCCTCCGGCCGGCTGCCGGGCAGCGGCACCGCGTAGGGCTCGGGGGAGTCGAGGGTCCAGCGCTCGGGGAACCAGGAACCGCCGTCGTAGGTGAGGCGAGCGGCGTACGTGCCGTCGGTGGTGATGACTGGGGGTGTCGCGGGCGCGGGGCGGGACGTCGGCGCGGTGATGGGCTCGGGCTCAAGCGTGGGCGCTGTCATGGGGGGTACCTCCGGGCCACGAAGCTAGTTTTCGCACGCACTGCCGTGGCACCTGTGGTCATCCGCTTCACACAGAAGGGTGGCGATGTGCCGATTCGCCTGAGGGCGTGGGGGTGGTTGTGCTGGGCGAGGAGGGCGCGCTTAAAGTAAGGCGAACCTAAGTGGTTGAGGAGCGGTCCGAGCAGCACATCAGCGCGGACGGCGGCTCGGCCACCACACCCCCTGGAGCCCCGATGTCCCCGTCTGTACGGTCCCTGCCCGCACGGTCCGAGCGAGCGCGCCGCCACCGCGCCACCGCGGCCATCGCCCTCGCCGTGGCCGGCGCGCTCTCCCTCGCGGCCTGCGGGTCGGGTGACGCCGACGGCTCCGGCAAGTCCGACAACGGCAGCGGCAGCAAGGCCGTCGCCCAGGGCGGCGACGACTTCTCCAAGGCCGCCGAGCAGACCGCGAAGATGGGCACCACGGCGAAGCCGGGCGAGTTCCCGCGCACCATCACGCACGCCCGCGGCAAGACCGAGCTCAAGGCGCAGCCGAAGCGGGTCGTGGTCCTGGACGTGGGCGAGCTCGACAACGTCGTCTCGCTCGGCGTCAAGCCCGTCGGCTACGCCCCCACCGAAGGCGACGACGGCATCCCCGGCTACCTGAAGAAGGACGCGGGGAACCCCAAGGACATCGGCACGATCAACGCCCTCAACCTGGAAGCGATCGCGAACCTCAAGCCGGACCTGATCATCGGCAGCGAACTGCGCGCGGCCAAGCTCTACCCGCAGCTCTCCAAGATCGCCCCGACCGTCTTCTCCATCCGCCCCGGCTTCACGTGGAAGGAGAACTACCTCCTGAACGCAGCCGCGCTCGACAAGACGGCCAAGGCGAAGGAGGAGCTCGGCGCGTACGAGAAGAAGGCCAAGGCGCTCGGCAAGGAGATCGGCGACGGCGGCAAGAAGCCGACGATCACGATGCTCCGCTACATGCCCGACCGCGTCCGCCTCTACGCGAAGGCGTCGTTCATCGGCACGATCCTCGACGACACCGGCCTGCCCCGCCCCAAGAACCAGCAGGTCAACGACCTCGCCACCGAGATCAGCACCGAGAAGATCGACGACGCCGACGCCGACTGGATCTTCACCGGCGTCTACGGCGACGCCAAGAAGACGGGCCGCACCGAGGCCGAGAAGAACCCGCTGTGGAAGAAGCTCGACGCGGTCAAGGCCGGTCAGGCCAAGGACGTCCCGGACGAGACCTGGTACCTGGGCCTCGGCGTGACGGCGGCGAACGAGGTCCTCGGCGACCTCAAGGGCTTCCTCGTCAAGTAGTACGCGGCTGAGCGGTACGAGCGGTACGCCACCGGTGCGTGGCCGGTAGCAGTACGTAAGCCATGGCCAGTGGGGCACGGAGGGAAGGTAGCCTTTCCCCGTGCCCCGTCTGTCTGAAGTCATCGCCGCCCTCGACGCCCTGTGGCCCGCCGAACTGGCCGAGAGCTGGGATGCCGTCGGCACGGTCTGCGGCGACCCCGACGCGGAGGTCTCCCGGGTCCTCTTCGCCGTCGACCCCGTCCAGGACATCGTCGACGAAGCGGTGAAGCTGGGCGCCCAGCTCCTCATCACGCACCACCCGCTCTACCTGCGCGGCACGACCACGGTCGCGGCCGACACCTTCAAGGGCCGAGCCGTCCACGACCTCATCAAGAACGACGTCGCGCTGCACGTCGCGCACACCAACGCGGACCGCGCCGATCCCGGCGTCTCCGACGCCCTCGCGGGCGCGCTCGACCTGCGCATCGTGCGTCCCCTCGTACCGGACCCGGCCGACGCCCAAGGGCGCCGCGGCCTCGGCCGGATCTGCGAGCTCGAACACCCCCTGACGCTCCGAGAACTCGCCGCCCGCGCGGCCGAGCGACTGCCCGCCACCGCGCAGGGCATCCGGGTCGCGGGCGATCCGGAGCAGCTCATCCGCACCCTCGCGGTCAGCGGCGGCTCCGGCGACAGCCTCTTCGACGACGTACGCGCGTCAGGCGTGGACGCCTTCCTCACCGCCGACCTGCGCCACCACCCGGTGTCGGAGGCCCGCGCGCAGACTCCGCTCGCGCTGCTCGACGCCGCGCACTGGGCCACCGAGTGGCCGTGGTGCGAACTGGCGGCGACCCAGCTCGATCAGATCTCCGACCGTCACGGATGGGGACTCCGCGTCCACGTCTCCAAGACGGTCACCGACCCCTGGACCGCCCACGCGGCCTCGAATACCCACACCACAGGAGCCCCCAACTGAACGCCGCGCCCGCCGACCAGATCCGACTCCTCGACGTCCAGGCACTCGACGTACGCCTCCAGCAGCTGGCGCACCGGAAGAAGTCCCTGCCCGAGCACGCCGAGATCGAGTCCCTTAACAAGGACCTCGCGCAGCTGCGCGACCTGCACGTCGCCTCGACGACCGAGGAGAGCGACTGCTCCCGCGAGCAGACCAAGGCGGAGCAGGACGTCGACCAGGTGCGCCAGCGCGCGAACCGCGACCAGCAGCGCCTCGACTCCGGCGCCGTGACGTCCCCCAAGGACCTGGAGAACCTCCAGCGCGAGATCGCCTCGCTCGCCAAGCGCCAGGGCGACCTGGAGGACGTGGTCCTCGAGGTCATGGAGCGCCGCGAGTCCGCGCAGGAGCGGGTCTCCGAGCTGACGGAACGTGTCTCCTCGGTCCAGGCGAAGATCGACGACGCGACGGCCCGCCGTGACGCGGCCTCCGAGGAGATCGACGGCGAGGTGGCCACCGCCTCCAAGGAGCGCGAGGTCGTGGCGGGTTCGGTCCCGGCCGACCTGCTCAAGCTCTACGACAAGCTGCGCGTCAAGGAGGGCGGCGTCGGTGCGGCCAAGCTCTACCAGCGGCGCTGCGAGGGCTGCCGCATCGAGCTGGACATCACCGGGGTCAACGAGGTGAAGGCGGCGTCCCCCGACACCGTCGTGCGGTGCGAGAACTGCAGCCGCATCCTGGTCCGCACGTCCGAGTCCGGCATCTAGGAGCCTTGCCCGTGCGGGAGTTCATCGTCGAGGCCGACGGCGGGTCACGGGGTAACCCGGGGCCCGCGGGCTACGGCTCGGTCGTCATCGACGCGACCACGGGGGAGACCCTGCGGGAGGCCGCCGAGTACATCGGCGTCGCGACGAACAACGTGGCCGAGTACAAGGGGCTCGTGGCCGGTCTGAAGGCGGCACACGACCTCGACCCGGCTGCCTCGGTCCACGTCCGCATGGACTCCAAGCTCGTCGTCGAGCAGATGTCGGGCCGCTGGAAGATCAAGCACCCGGACATGAAGCCGCTCGCCGCCGAGGCCGCGCGGGTCTACCCGGCGTCCCAGGTGACGTACGAGTGGATCCCGCGCGAGAAGAACAAGCACGCCGACCGTCTCGCCAACGAGGCGATGGACGCGGGCAAGCGGGGCGAGCGGTGGGTGGCGTCGGACTCGACGGCGGAGCTCGACGCGCGGGCTGCGGGCAACGTGGCCGCGCAGACCCCGCAGACCCCGCCGGTCGGCTGGTCTGCTCCCGCCGACCTCGGCGCCCCCGCGACCTTCGTGCTGCTGCGGCACGGCGAGACCGCGCTGACGCCCCAGAAGCGGTTCTCCGGCAGCGGCGGTACCGACCCGTCCCTCTCCGAGGTGGGCCGTGAGCAGGCCGAGCGCGCGGCGGCGGCGTTCGCCGCGCGGGGCACGATCCAGGCGATCGTCTCCTCGCCGCTGAAGCGCTGCCAGGAGACCGCGCAGGCCGTCGCCGCCCGCATCGGCCTCGACGTACGCGTCGAGGACGGGCTGCGCGAGACGGACTTCGGGGCCTGGGAGGGCCTCACCTTCGGCGAGGTGCGTTCGCGTCAGCCCGAGGAGCTGAACGCGTGGCTGGCCTCACCCGATGCGCCGCCGCCGGGTGGCGAGTCCTTCGCCGCGGTGGCCCACAGGGTGTCGGAGGCGCGGGACCGTCTCACCGCCGAGTACGCGGGCCGTACGGTCCTCCTGGTCACGCACGTGACGCCGATCAAGACGCTGGTGCGGCTCGCCCTCGGGGCACCGCCGGAGTCCCTGTTCCGCATGGAGCTCTCGGCCGCGTCCGTGTCGGCGGTGGCGTACTACGGGGACGGCAACGCGTCGGTACGACTCCTGAACGACACGTCTCACCTGCGGTAGGGCTTGGCGGGGTGAGCGCGCCCGAAGGGGCGCGGGGAACTGCGCGACAAGCCCCCACCGGCCCGCGGGTGCGCACGCGCGTCAAGCCCCCGGCGAGGGATCAGCGCAGGGCCGCTGCCTCACGGGCCAGGGCCTCGACGCGGCCCCAGTCCTTCGCCGAGACCGCGTCAGCGGGAAGCATCCAACTGCCGCCCACACAGCCGACGTTCTTCAGCGCGAGGTACGACGGCGCGGACGCGAGGCCGATGCCGCCCGTCGGGCAGAAGCGGGCCTGCGGGAGCGGTCCGCCGAGCGACTTGAGGTAGGCGGTCCCGCCGGCGGCCTCCGCCGGGAAGAACTTCATCTCGTGCACGCCACGCTCGATCAGCGCCACGACCTCCGACGTCGTCGAGACTCCCGGCAGGAACGGCACCCCGGACGCCTTCATCGCGGCGAGCAGCGTGTCCGTCCAGCCCGGGCTGACCAGGAAGCGGGCTCCGGCATCGACGGAGTCCGCGACGTTCCGGGGCGAGATGAGGGTGCCCGCGCCGACCACCGCGTCCGGCACCTCCGCGGCGATGGCCCGGATCGCGTCGAGCGCGGCGGGCGTCCGCAGCGTCACCTCGATCGCGGGAAGGCCGCCCGCGACCAAGGCGCGCGCCAGCGGCACGGCGTCGGCGACGTCCTCCACGACGACTACGGGGACGACGGGGGCCAGATCGAGCACGGAGGCGGAGGCCGCTGCGGAGGAGGAAGTCATGGGAGCATCCTGCCCCGGTGCATGCAGCATGCGCAAAGGGCGTTGCGCATGCTGCAACCAGAGCTCGAAAAGTCGAGCGGATCAGTGGATCTCCCGGACCACCACGTCCAGAGCCCACGCCTTGCCCGCCTTCACGGGCGCCTCGCCCTCCACCACGTGCCCGAGGTCCCGCAGCGCCTCGACCAGCTCGGCAGGGTCCTTCGGCTGGGTGCCGGTCTCAAGCAGAGAGCGGACGATCCGGCCCTTCGTAGCCTTGTTGAAGTGCGAGACGACGGAGCGCTTCTCGACGCCGTCGACCATCTGCGCGTGCAGCACCCGCACCGTCGCCGTCCGGTCCGCGACCTCGCCCTTCGGCTTCCACGCGGCCGTGTACGCCGATGAACGCAGGTCGAGTACGAGACCGTCGCCCGCCGCGTCGGGCATCGCCGAGGCCATCGGCGTACGCCAGTAGGAGCCAAGTGCGCCGAGGCCCGGCAGCTTCACGCCCATCGAGCAGCGGTAGGAGGGGATGCGGTCGGTGATGCCGACGGCGCCCCACAACCCGGAGAAGACGAGGAGCGAGCGGGCGGCGCGGCGCTTGGCGGCGGCGTCCAGGGTGGCGAGGTCGAGGGCGTCGTACAGAACGCCGGTGTAGATCTCCCCCGCGGGGCGCGCGCCAGCCGTGCGGAGCTCGGTGTTCTTCGCGACCTCACCACGCAGGCCCTCGCTGAGCCCGAGTACGACACGGGCCTTCTCCTCGTCCGCCATGCAGAGGTCGACCAGCTCGTCGAGCACGGCCTGCCTCGCGTCCGCGAGCGCCGGCAGAGAGAGCGACTCCGGCTTCAGGGGGGCGCCGCGGCCGGAGGGCGCCTTGCCTTCGGAGGGCGGCAGCAGGACGAGCATGGGTCTCCTTCGGAGGGCAACGGAGTGGGGGTGCGGCCCTGCGCCAGCGTAATCGTCCCGGCGGCCCGCGCCCGCGCACCGGCCTCGCGTCCCCGGCCCCCATCGCTCCCGCAGCCGCGCGACGCACGTGAGGGGACGTGCCGGTATGTCCGCCCGGAGCACGGCTCGCAGGACTCCGGAGCCGAAGTAGCGGTGCGTCCACAAGCGGATGGCGAGGACGGACATACCGGTGCGGCCCCGCCCCGGAACAACGAGGCGCCCCCACAGCGGCGAGGTGACCGGGGCGGACAAGGCACCCGACCAGGGACCCGCACCAAGGCCTGGGCGCCCGCCGTGCCGCCCCGCCCCACCCCGCCTACGCTCGACCCATGCCCCGTCGCCATCTCCGCGTGACCGGCGCAGCCGAAGCCCCGTTGCGGGCCGCGCTGCGTGAGCTGCGTACGAAGCTGGATGTTCCCGGGGAGTTCCCCGCGGACGTACTCGCCGACGCCGAGCGGGCCGTCGCCGCCCCGCGCCTGCCCGCGCACGACGCGACCGACATCCCCCTCTTCACCATCGACCCGCCCACCTCCGTCGACCTTGACCAGGCCATGCACCTGTCCCGGCGGCAGTCCGGCGGCTTCCGGGTGCGGTACGCCATCGCCGACGTCGCCGCGTACGTCACACCGGGCGCACCGCTCGACGCAGAGGCCCACCGGCGCGTCACCACCCTCTACTTCCCCGACGAGAAGGTGCCGCTGCACCCCACCACGCTGAGCGAGGGCGCGGCCAGTCTCCTGCCGGGCCAGGACTGCCCCGCCGTCCTGTGGACGATCGACCTCGACACGGAGGGGCGTGCCGTGTCCACCGACGTGCGCCGCGCCCTCGTACGCAGCCGCGCCAAGCTCGACTACGACGGTGTGCAGCGGGCCATCGACGACGGCACCGCCGAGGAGGCACTCGCGCTGCTCGGCGACATCGGGCGGCTCCGCGAGCAGCTGGAGGTCGAGCGGGGAGGCATCTCCCTCAACGTGCCCGAGCAGGAGATCGTCGAGCGGAACGGTGCGTACGAACTCGACTTCCGGGCCACGCTCCCCGCCGACGGGTGGAACGCCCAGATCTCCCTCCTCACCGGCATGGCCGCCGCCGAGCTGATGATCCAGTCGGGCGCCGGAGTCCTGCGCACCCTGCCCACCGCCCCCGACGGCGCCGTCGGCCGCCTGCGCCGCACCGCGAAGGCGTTGCAGGTCGACTGGCCGCACCACGTCCCGTACGCCGAGCTCGTCCGCTCCCTCGACCCGCACCAGCCGCACCACGCCGCGTTCCTCCAGGAGTGCACCACGCTCCTGCGCGGCGCCGGCTACACCGTGTTCAGCGGCGGCGACGTCCCCGACCTCACCACGCACGCCGCCGTCGCAGCCCCCTACACCCACTGCACGGCCCCGCTCCGCCGCCTCGTCGACCGTTACGCCGCCGAACTGTGCCTGGCGGCCGTCGCCGGGGACGAGCCGCCGGAGTGGGTGCTCGCCGCGCTGCCCGACCTGCCCAAGGAGATGGCGGACGGGACGCGGCGCGGCAACACCGTGGAGCGGGAGTGCGTGGACCTCGTCGAGGCCGCCCTGCTCAAGGACCGGGTCGGCGAGCTCTTCGACGGGGTGGTGGTGGACGTGCAGGAGCGTGAACCGTCCGTCGGTACCGTCCAGTTGACCGACCCCGCGATCGTCGCCCGTATCGAGGGCGGCACGGGCGGTCTTCCGCTGGGGGAGCGGCTGCGGGTGCGGCTCACGCAGGCCGACCCCGGGGCGGCGAAGGTGCGGTTCGCGCCTGCGTGAGTTCCGGGGGCTGCTTCGGTTCTGGGGCCTGCGTGAGTTCCAGGGCCTGCTTGAGCGCGGCCCGCAGCTTCTCCGGCTCGTCGGAGTGCAGCCGTACGGTCGTCACCGGCTGCCGCCCGCCGAGAAAACCCACTGCCGTGACGGGCTCCGTCAGCTCCAGCGTGAGGGAGGTCTGCGCGGCGACGGGAATGTTGAGCACCCCGTCGGCGGCCTCGTGCGTGAAGCGCCGCTCACCGCTCACGGAGGCGATCCGGTCCAGCGGTATCCGCAGGTCGCGGTGGGCGCCGTGGCGTACGCGGAGCGCGTCGGCGGACAGCACGTGCGGCCGGGTCACGGAGGCCGCGTGCACGCCGAGCATCAGGACCACGGTGTAGACGTCCACGACGAGCATCACCGCGTGGATCGCGGGCCAGCTCCGCAGCAGTACGGCCATCCCGACGGTCTCCACGACGCAGACGAAGACGAGACCGTAGAGCATCGCGGCCTGATCGCGGGCGTGCCCGAACGCCAGATCCCCCTCGCGCACACCGTGCCGCCGCCGTGCCACCCAGAGCCCGAGGCTGCCGAGGACCCGCAGCTCGTGCCGGAGGATCCGGCGCACCGGCTCCGGCACGACCTCCCGGACCGCCGCGCGCCCGCCCCGCCGGTACAGGACCGAGAGTCCCACGCCCTCCACGACGAGCAGCGCCATGGCGGCGGCCTCCACGCCGATGAGTACGTCGGTGGGGAGCGAGGCGCCGGTCAGCAGGCAGACGACGAGGACGAGTTCGACGGGTACGACCACCCAGGCGAGGCCGCGCAACAGGCCTTTCACCGCGCACCCCGCTCCATGAGCAGCCGCATCCCGCGGCGGACGGCCTCCGCCTGCGCGGGAGCGAAGTCGGCGAACAAGGCATCGAGGAAGCGGTCGTCGCGGCCTCTGCCGAGCCCGTCGGCCAAGGCCCGTACCCCCTCCATGCCCAGCTCCTCCAGGAGTGAGTCGGGCAGCGCGTCGGCGAGCGCCCGGCCCGCTTCGTCCATGGCCGCATCCGTACGAGGGTCGGCGAGATCGGTGTCCACGAGGGCGTCGAGCAGCGCGTACACCTCGTGCGCGCGCTCCACCGCCTCCGGCGTGGCAAGGGCGGGGCGCATCGCGGCCAGGAGCCTGTCCCGGTCCTCCGGGGGCGCGGTCGTGTCGATCAGGGCGAGCAGCTCCCTGTCCTTCGCGGCCATCGCGGACTCGGGCCCCGTGCGGCCGACGCTGGAGCGGGCCACCTCGGCGAAGAACTCGCCAAGTTCGGGGGAGACGGGCCCTTCGGCGGACAGCACCCCGCGCTCCGCGCCGTCAAGGAGGACCCGCAGCCGCTCCCGCCGCTCGTGGATCGCGGCCTCCTGCCGGGCGAGATCCGCGTCCAGCTCGGCGAGCACCTCGGCGAGCTCGCGCCCCGCGTCGTCCGCGAGCACGTCCCGCACCTCCGCGAGCCCGAGCCCCAGCTCGGTGAGCCGCCGGATCCGGGCGAGCGCGACGGCGTGCCGCAGCCCGTACTCCCGATAGCCGTTGGCCCGTCGATCGGGTTCGGGGAGCAGCCCGAGGTGGTGATAGTGCCTGATGGCCCGCGTGGTGACGCCGACGATGCCGGCGAGCTCTCCGATCCGCATCCCGTTCATGAGGCCAGTAGAAACGTTGACGTTGCGGCAAGGTCAAGCACCGACGGGGCCGGGCATGGAAAGAGGCGGCGCGGGCGTTGCACCCCCTGAGCAGGCGACGAGGGGGAAGCGGCATGAACGGTGGGACAGTGCACGACGCAGTGCACGACGCAGTGCACGGCGCGGTGCACGACTCAGGGCCCGGCGGCGGCCGCGAGCACGCGATCTGGACCCGCACTCGCTTCGAACCGTGCGCGCCGCCGCTCGACCTCCTGACCGCCCGCTTCGACCGGCACCGCTACGCCCCGCACTACCACGAGGAGTTCACCGTCGGCGTCTGCGTCGGCGGCTCCGAGGTCATCGACTACCGGGGCGGACGCCTCGACGTGGGCCTGGGATCCATCGTCGTACTGGCTCCGGGCGAAGTGCACACAGGAGGACCCGGCGACCACCAGGGCGGCTACGCGTACCGGGCGATGTACCCGGCGCCGCACCTCCTCGCCGAGGGAACGGTGACCGCACCGCACTTCGGCGACCCGGTCCTGCACGACCCGGAACTGGCCGCGGCGCTGCGCACGGCACACACCGAACTGAGCGCCCACGCCGCCGACCCGCTCGAGGCCGAGTCACGCCTCCCCTGGCTGCTGACCGCGCTGGCCCGCAGACACGGCGGCACCGCGCGGCTCCTGTGCGACACGATCCCCGGCGCGGACCAGATCGCCCGCGCCGTACGGGACCGCCTCGCGGACGAACTCCTCGCCCCGCCCTCCCTGGCCGAACTGGCGGCGCCCCTCGGCCTCTCCCGCTACCAACTCCTGCGCGCGTTCCGTACGTCGACGGGGATGCCGCCCTATGCCTGGCTGGCCCAGCACCGTGTGACACGGGCCCGCGCGCTCCTGGAGGCGGGTCTTCGACCGGCACAGACGGCGACCCTGGTGGGCTTCGCCGACCAGGCGCACCTGACGCGGTGGTTCCGCCGGGTCATGGGGGTGACCCCGGCGGCGTACCGCACCAGCGTTCAAGGCAGCCGCAACAGCGTTCAAGACGGTGACGGCCGAACGGCCTGAAACTGCCCGCATGACTGCACGCGGCTGGTTCCTCTTCTCCCTCATGGGCGTCCTCTGGGGCATCCCGTACCTGATGATCAAGGTGGCGGTCGAAGACCTCTCACCATCGATGGTGGTCTTCACCCGCTGCGCGCTCGGCGCCGCGCTGCTGCTCCCGTTCGCCCTGCGGCAAGGGGGACTGACCCGCGTCCTGCGCACCCACTGGAAGCCGATGCTGGCCTTCGCCTGCATAGAGATCCTGGGCCCCTGGTGGACCCTGACGGACGCCGAACGCCGCCTCTCCAGCTCCACGGCGGGCCTGCTCATCGCCGCCGTACCGATCATCGGCGCGGTCCTGGCCCGCTTCTTCGGCGACACGGAACGCCTCGGCGCACGCCGCTCGGTGGGTCTTGGCCTGGGCCTGGGCGGAGTCGGGGTCCTCACCGTCCCGCACCTCACGGGCGGCGACGCCTGGTCGCTCACGGAGGTCCTGCTGACGGCGCTCGGCTACGCCACGGCCCCCCTGATAGTGGCCCGCCACCTCAAAACGGTCCCCACGCTCCAACTGATAGCCCCCTGCCTGACCCTGGCGGCGGTCGTCTACGCACTTCCCGCGGCGGCGACCTGGCCGACAACGGTGCCGAGCCCCGCCACCCTGGCTTCCCTCGCGGGCCTGGGCATCATCTGCACGGCCCTGGCCTTCGTGGTCTTCCTCGAACTCATCCGCGAGGCGGGCCCGACCAGGGCGGTCGTCTTCACCTACGTGAACCCGGCGGTGGCGGTGGCGGCAGGAGTCGCGTTCCTCTCCGAATCCTTCACGGCGGGCATGGCGGCGGCCTTCGCACTGATCCTGGCGGGTTCGTTCCTGGCGACGGGGACGACGGGGGCGGCAGGGGCGTCCGAGGGCCGGAGCTCCGGCACACGGCGGGTAGCATGGTCGACACGGCAGACGAGCCGGGCGGACGGCCGCGTGAAGCTCCCCTCACCAGGGGCTCTTCCCGAGGAACGTCCGGGCTCCACAGGGCAAGGTGGTGGCTAACGGCCACCCGGGGTGACCCGCGGGACAGTGC
The DNA here is from genome assembly GCF_053606205.1 of Streptomyces sp. NPDC055239. Classification (NCBI taxonomy): domain Bacteria; kingdom Bacillati; phylum Actinomycetota; class Actinomycetes; order Kitasatosporales; family Streptomycetaceae; genus Streptomyces; species Streptomyces sp. NPDC055239. The sequence goes on from NZ_JBSGRD010000002.1 coordinate 866,188, forward strand.
CACAGAAAACAGACCGCCGGGGGCCTCGGCCTCCGGTAAGGGTGAAACGGTGGTGTAAGAGACCACCAGCGCCTGAGGTGACTCAGGCGGCTAGGTAAACCCCACCTGGAGCAAGGTCAAAAGGGGCCCTGGAAACAGGACCCTGCGCGGACGACCGAGGGCTGCCCGCCCGAGTCCGCGGGTAGACCGCAGGAGGCCCGTAGCAATGCGGGCCGTAGATGGATGGCCGTCTCCCCGGCCGCCGCGAGGCGCCCGGGCGACAGAACCCGGCGTACAGCCCGACTCGTCTGCCCCTTTTTTAGGCCCTGACCAGGGATTTTTCCTTGGTCAGGGCCATATTTCTTGTAGGGGGTTCCCGGGCGTGTCCGTCACGCGGGCTTCAGGTGCTGCTCGAGCCTCTGGAGTGTGGTCCAGGCTCCCGGGTCCGAACCGTCGCCGAGCGGGTAGTGCAGGGTGGGTGCGGTCGCGGGGCCGAGTCGGGTGGGGGCGACGTCGAGGGGCGATCGTTGCGCGTGGGCGAGCCCGATCTCCTGCACGGCGGCGGGGCCGAGCGTGAAGGAGACCGGGTTGGGCGGGATCTGGAAGTGTGGTGCGACGGTCAGGTCGCGGGGAGCGGTGCGAAGTGAGGCGAGCATGGTGGTCAGGCCGTGCTCGGCGGCCAGAGCCGCGGTGAGGGGCTCGATGGCGTCCAGGGGCGGGGTCTCGTCGGTGCTGTAGCCGAGGGTGAGGGTGATGTCCTCCTCGACTCCGGCGGTGGTGCGGGTGACATGGACTGTGGCGATCGCGGGGCGGTCGGAGTCGCCGATGGCGACAAGCCAGGTGGGGCGGGGGGCGCGATGGCGTGCCAGGTCGGTCAGCTGGCGTGTGGACCAGGGGAGGTTGATCGGCTCCGCGGTGCTCCAGCCGACGGGCGGAGCGCCGGTGAGGTGGTGCCACGTGGCTTCGAGTGCGCCGCCGAGGGTGAGGTCTTCGTCGGCGGGGTGCTGGGTGCGGAGGGAGAGCATCAGCTGGCGTTCGCCGGGATCGGGGTCGTTGGCGCTGGTGAAGGTCTTTGCGAGGGCCGGTTGGCCGTCCTGGCCGCGCACAGGAGTGAAGTGGCCCTGTTGCCAGTGCAGTTCGACGCCGGAGAGGCCGTCGTAGTAGCCGCAGTCGGGGTCTTGGACGACCCAGCGGTTGGGGTGGCCGTGCAGGGCGGCGCGGGTGGGGAGGGTGAGGCGGGTGTGTGCCGGGGTGACGATCTGCAGGGCGCGATCATCGGCGGTCGCCCCGCGCAGGGCGTCGGCGAGCCAGCTGGTCATCGCGACCACGGGGCGGTCCTGGATGACGACCGCGGCCTTGTCGGTCAGGACGTCGACGGCCGGTGACGCGGAGTCGGGGGCCGGGTTCGCGGTGACGTGGTCGGAGGTGAGCGGCACGACGTCGGTGTGGGCGGCTTTCGGGGGCCAGACAGTGCCGCCCAGGACGGCAGCGAGGCGCCCGGCGAAGGAGCCCGCGAGCCGCTCGCCCTCCTCGACGGCGGTGGAGGCGCGGGACTCGGTCCACCAGAACGGGCCGTCGGGGGTACTGACATCGGCGCCGAGGAGGCGTTGTGCCTCGCCGGGGACCTGGATGAGCAGGGGTGATTCGACGGAGACGAGCGGGCGGCCGTTCGGGGCGCAGAGTTGGATGACAGCTCCCTCGGCCAGGGAGTTGATGCCCAGGTCGGGGCCGCCGGCGAAGAGCCCGGCGAGCAGGGTGTTGACGTCGGGCATGGTGGGGGTGAGGGCGATGACGTCCTTGGTCACGGGTGTTTGTTCTCCGCGGTGTCGTCGGCCTCACGGGGTTCGGCGAGGGCGGTCTGGATGAGCTGGTGGCGGCGGCCCCGGCGGATGAGGGTGCCGCGTCCGGGGGGTTGGGTGGAGGCGTAGAGGCCGGGGAAGAGTTGGCCTTCGGTGCGGTCGCCGGTCATGAGGAGGGCGGTGGTGCCGGTTTCGCGCAGGGTGGTGAGGAAGGGTTCGTAGAGGGCGCGGGATGATCCGGCGACGCGGCGGGTGACGACGAAGTGCAGGCCGATGTCCTGGGCGGAGGAGATGTAGGGCAGGAAGGGTGCCAGGGGTTGTTGGCCCGCGGTGGTGAGGATGTCGTAGTCGTCGACCAGGATCACGATCCGGGGTCCGGTGAACGACGGTCCCTCGGTGATCGCGTCCGGGTCGGCGGTTTCCGGCAGGCGTTTTTCCAGTTCGCCCGCGATGCCGGTGGCCAGGGCGGTGGCGAGTTTGGCGTTGTGGGCGTAGCCGCCGCGGTAGGGCTCGGGGACGACACCGCGCAGGCCGCGGCGCGGGTCGAAGACGCCGAAGACCAGTTCGTCGTCGCTGTGGCGGTCGATGAGCTGCCCGGTGATGAGCTTGAGCAGGTTGGTCTTGCCGCACTCGTTGTCGCCCAGGATCAGCAGGTGCTGGTCCGGCCCGAGCAGGTCCAGGAGGGCGGGTGCGAGGTTGTCCTGGTCGACGCCGAGCGGGATGCGCGAGGGCTCGGCGGCAGTGGAGGGCAGCTTGGTGGCGGGCAGGGCGGTGGGCAACACCCTCACGGGGGCGGCGAGTTCGCCGTGCCAGCTGGCCCGCAGCGTACGCCCGGCGCGTTCCAGGGCGGGGCCCAGGTCACTGGTGGTGGGTTGGCCGTCGATGCGCGGCAGGGCGGTGTGGGCGAAGAGTTTGGCGTCGGTCAGGATCCGGCCCGGGGTGTCCGCGCTCAGGGTCTCGGAGAGTTTGCGGTCGACGCTGGAGTCGGAGGGGTCGTTCAGGCGCAGTTCGACGCGGGTGCCGAACATGGACTGGGTGGCGATGCGGACGTCGTTCCAGCGCAGCATTCCGGCGACGATGTGGATGCCGTAGCCGCTGCCGCGCTTGAGGAGGTCGGCGATGGTGTCGTCGAGTTCGGCGAACTCGTCGCGCAGGGCGCCGAAGCCGTCGATGAGCAGCACGATGTCGGTGGAGCCCAGCTCGGTCAGCTTGCCCTGGGCGCGCAGGTGGCGCAGCTGGTCGACGGAGTCGATGCCGTGTTCGCGGAAGAGTTCCTCGCGCAGGGCGAGTTGGGCGCGGACCTCGGCGACGGTGCGGGCGGCGCGCTCGTGGTCGGCGCGTCCGGCGATGCCGCCCACGTGCGGCAGTCCGGCCAGGGCGGTCAGGCCGCCGCCGACCAGGTCAAGGCCGTAGAGGGCGGCCTGGTGCGGGGTGTGGGTCAGGGCCAGGGAGAGCGCGAGGGTGCGCAGCAGGGTGGTCTTGCCGGACTGCGGGCCGCCGATGACGGCGGCGTGCCCGCCGGCCACGGTCAGGTCCAGGATCCAGGGTTTTTGCCACTGCTTGGCCGGGTCGTCCAGGACACCCAGGGGCACGCGCATCGCCTCGCCCCGCTGGGCGAGGTGCAGGCCGCGCTCGGAGGCCTGGACGGGTCCGGCGGCGGCATCGAGGGTGATCGCGTCGGGCAGGGGCGGCAGCCAGATGCGGCGGACCGGCGGGGCGGCGGTGCACAGCTGGTCGACCATGGCGGTCAGGACGGTCGGGCCGGTCTCCCGCTCCCGCATCGCGGGCTCTTCGGACGCGCCGGAGGTGGGGTCCTGGCCGGTGTTGAAGGTGGGGTAGGGCCAGGCCAGTGGTTCGGCGTCCGTCTGGTCGCGCTGGGTGGGGCCGCGGTGGGCGCCGGAGACGTAGCCCGCCTTGAAGCGTTCGTAGGTGGAGGTGTCGACCTTGAGGTAGCCGAAGCCGGGCAGCGGCGGCAGCTGGAAGGCGTCCACGGTGTCCAGGACGGTGCGGGATTCGTCGGCGGAGAAGGTGCGCAGGCCCAGGCGGTAGGAGAGGTAGGTCTCCAGGCCCTTGAGCCTGCCGGATTCGATGCGCTGGCTGGACAGCAGCAGGTGCACGCCGATGGAGCGGCCGATGCGCCCGATGGACAGGAACAGGTCGATGAAGTCCGGTTTGGCGGTGAGGAGTTCGCCGAATTCGTCGATGACGACGAACAGGTGGGGCAGGGCTTCGAGTTCGGGCTGCTTTTCGCGCAGGGCGGCGTAGTGGCCGATGTCGGCGATGTTCCCGGCGTCCTTGAGGACCTGCTGGCGGCGCTTGACCTCGCCGGCCAGGCTGGTGTGCACGCGCTCGACCAGCCCGGCCTGGTTCTCCAGGTTGGTGATGACCCCGGCGACGTGCGGGAGCTGGGTGAAGGGGGCGAAGGTGGCGCCGCCCTTGTAGTCGACCAGGACCAGCGCCAGGTCCTCGGGGGAGTGGGTGGCGGCCAGCGCCAGGACGAGGGTGCGCAGGAGTTCGCTCTTGCCGGAGCCGGTCGCCCCGACGCACAGGCCGTGCGGGCCCATGCCCAGTTCGGAGGACTCCTTGAGGTCAAGGAGAACGGGTTCGTGGCGGTCGTTGAGGCCGATGGGCACGCGCAGGAAGTCACGCTCGCCGCGTGGCGCCCACAGCCGGTCGAGGTCGAGGGCGGCCGGGTCCTCGATGCCCAGGAGGGTGGGGAAGTCGACGGGGCCGGAGATGGGGGTGCCCTCGGCCGCGGACTCGGCCGACAGGCGCAGCGGGGCGAGCATGCGGGCCAGGCCCTCGGCGCCCGCGAGGCTCATCTCATCGGCGATGCCGTGTCCAGGCAGCGCGTCGGGGGCACGCAGGTCTTCGACGCTCACCTGGTCGCCGTCGACCGTGATCCGCACGGACACCTGGTCCGGCTCGTGGACCTGCTGTTCGAGCAGGTGCAGTACGGTCACGCCCATGCCCGTCAGGTCGACGGCGGTGTCGGGGCGGGGGAGTTCGCCGGCCGTATCGCCGTGGCAGTCGCTGACCACCAGGAGGCGGTCGGACATGCGCAGGGCGTTGCGGTCGGACAGGCCGCGGCGTACTTCGGCGGCGTAGGAGGAACGGCGCCGCAGGTCCGGGGCGCACTGCCGGGCGAGCTGCTCCAGGCTCGGGGCGATGCGCCGGGCGGCGACCGGCCCGTCCTCCTGCTGGGTGTCCAGGACGTGGGGCAGCCACTTCACCCACTCCCACTCCTCCAGGCGTTCGCCGGGCACCCCGAGCGCAAGGGCGACGTCGTCGGGGGCGTGGGTCACCGAGGTCTGGATCAGCAGGGCACGGGCAACACGTAGGACGCCGTCCCGGTCGCCGATGATGCTGACGTTGCCCGCCCGGTCCAGCGGAGCCATCAGCGGGAAGTCGCTCGCGGTGGTGAACCGGTGCTGCAGCGCCCGCGCTTCGTTCAGCATGAACGGATCGGGCGGGGTCAGCACGCCGCTGCCCTGGTTCTGGCCGATCGCCAACTGCTGCACGGGCACGTCGCCGGTGCCCAGGCGCACCCGTAGGAAGTCCGCGTCCAGGCGGCGCCGCTCCCACAGCCGGGCCGGGTCACGGACGAGGTCGTACAGCGCGGAGGGCGGCGGATTGAGGACCCGGGCCTGCCGTCGCAGCTCCCGCTCGGTGGCGCCCAGTTCGTCGCGCTGTTCTTCGACGTACTCCAGATAGCGCTCGCGCTGGGTACGGCGGGTGCGCTGGGCCTTGCCGCGCTGGGACAGGAACAGGGCGACCGCGCCGAGCAGGGCGAAGACCAGGACGATGGCGCCGATGGCGGCGAACTGGCTGTTGCGGATGACCGTCATCATGACGACCGAGCCCATGACGCCGGCCATCGGTAGCAGCGCGGTCGCCGCGTTGCCCATCTTGCCCTCGGGCAGGTTGGGCGGCGGCTCGATGGTGCGTTCGGGGGCGGCGACGGGCGGCCGGGTGGAGCGGGCCGGGCGGTGTATGAGGTGTCTGGTCATCGCACCCGCACCGCCCGCTGCATCGCCTCGGCGGCCAGTTGGACGGCGGCGTCGCGGGAGCTCTGGCTGAGCATGCCGGTGTGGATGGGGCCTCCTTGGGCCAGATGACGGTCGTAGGGCAGCGGCACCACGGCGGCTCCCGACTCCCGCAGATGCGCGGCAGCCGTCTTCAAGTCGAGTGTCGTATCGGGGGAGTTGGCGGACAGGGCGACGACGGTGGTGGCCAGGGCCGAGTGCGGCAGCTGGGCCAGCCAGTCAAGGACCATGCGGGTGCCGTTGACGCCCTCGGCGGTCATCGGGGCGACCACCACGCGGGCGTGGGCGGTGTCCATCGCGGTCCGCGCCACGTCGCCGGGCAGCGACTCGCAGTCGGCCACCGTCACGGCGAAGTAGCGGCGCAGCGCGAGGGTGACGGTGCGATAGGTCGGTACGTCCAGTGGGGCGCCGACCCGTCCCTGGCTGGCCGGAAGCAGCCATCCGCCGTCGCTGACCGGGACCAGATAGCCGGTGACGTCGGTGAGTTGCATCTCCGGGCTCAGGATCCGGGCCAGGTCGGCGCAGGACCAGCGCACCGACTCCGCTCCGAGGCGCACCGGCAGGGTGCCGAGCGCGGCATCGGCCTCCAGGGCGAGTACCGGATCGTGCCGGTAGTGATTGAACGTACGGGCAAGCAGCGCGGAGACCGTGGACTTGCCCACCCCGCCCCTGATCGAGGTCACGGCGATCACGCGGCCGGTGGTCACCGGCTGCTGGACCTCGCGGGCGAGGCGGGTCTGCTGGGCGACCTCCTGCCCGGCGGACGCGGTGAGCCTGCGCAGCGAACGCCCCGTCCGCCGCGCCGCGGAGTCTCCGTGCTGCGGGCCGCCCAGAGCGCGGGCCAAGCGCGGATCGACGGTGGGTACGGACTCGGGGGTGGGCAGGGGGAGACGCGGGTCGCGCGGCGCGGGTTGGGCGGCTGCCGACGGACGGGGGGACGGAGTTGTGGTTCGCGGCTGCTCCGGAGCAGGCTCCGAGGCCGGCAGGCGCCGGACGGCAGCCTCGGAGTCCGCGGGAGCGGCACCCAACTCCCGCAGCACATCGCGCTGCCAGTCACTTTCCTGCTGAGCCATGCCGCACCCCTAAGCGAAGGTGTCGAGCAGTCGCCCGTACACACCGAACACCCCGATGACCAGAGGCAACAGGGCAATGACTCCGACGGATTCCAGCAGGTCGCCGACGCGCCTGAGCCGCACCCGCACATGCTCGGCGGGCTGCACCGCGAGCACCACGAGAGGTACCAGAGCCAGTACGACCAACAGAGCCAGCGGCCCTCCGGCGGCCGACCGCTCGAACCACACCCGGACAAGACCCACCACGACGACGGCCGAGGCGGCGAACAGCCCCACCACCTCCGCGACGAGCGGATAGGCACGCGCCCGCAGCCCGAGAACGACGGCGGTGACGGCGGCCACCAGGACGGTCCACACCGAGGGCGCACGCAACACCATCACCCCGGCCGCCGCGGCGGAGACGCCCAGCACGAGGGTGGCCAGGGCCAGTCCGCGGTGCGTGGCGGTCAGTGCCGTACCCACCTGGTACCGGCTCACCGAAGTACCTCCCGTACGCCGGTCATCGAGCCCCGACAACCCCGATGCCATCAAGGCGACCCGCGGCAGCACACCGAGTACCACGACCGACACGACAGCGAGCAACGCGCCCATGCGGGCCTGCTCGACCTCGGCCCGAGCACCGTCCTGCAGAGCGAAGGCCGCTTCCCACAGCACCAGGCACCCCAGAGCGGCCGCCGCCCCGACGAGGGCGCCTCGCCCCAACGGCGAGAACCACCCCAGAAGCAACAGCACGAGTACGGCGTTGAGGGCGACGCCCGCCAGCAGCATGGGGCTTCCCCAGGCATGCGCATCGCCCAACGTCCACGCGCCGAGAGCCCCCAAGGCACCCGCCGACACGATCAACGTGGTGGCAAGTCCGGGCTGCTTGCGCCACCCCAGCAGAACCCCGGCAAGGCCTGTCACCACGGCGACGGCCACCAGCGCGTTGCCCGCCGTTTCCGACTCGAATTCACCGGCGGCCAGTACCCCCGCCACGACCACCCAGAACACGGTGGCCAACCCGGCGACGATCCGACGAGCCGCGGGCCGCCATCGCCAGGCCCGCACATCCAGATCATCGGCGGCTTCATCGGTGACGTCATGCACGACGGGCGCGGACGGCGCGTCCTCGACGCGCACCAGCCGCAGCACGGCACCGTCGGCGACACCGGCCGACTCCAGGGTGCTGTCGTGCGCCAGCGCAGAACCGTCCGCCGTGACCAGATGCCGCAACATGGGCCGGGCGGCGGCCTGGTCATCAAGCAGCCGCAACACCTCCGGGAGCAACAGCCCGACAGGCTCTTGGGAGGGAAGGACGAGATCCACCCGCCGCTGCTCTCCCACCAGAGTGACCCGGCTCAAGGCCGTACGACTCGTACCGCTCGTGCGGCTCAACGGCCCCGCAGATATCACGCGTTCGAACCTATCATCGAGAGGAAGGGGCTACGGAGGGTGAAGGGGAGGGTGTGGACGGCGAGGAAGAGGGCACGGAGGAGCTGTACGGGGTCTTCCCGATAATCCGATGCGAAATGAACGACCACCCCACGCACCCGGCACACAACACCGCCGCGATCACCACCCCTGCGAACACCTTCCCCAACCGCTCATCGACGGTGCGCCGTTGCCGCTGGGCCCCGAAGAGCAGGGCATCCCGCAACCGCCGACGCCGAACCGACACCGACTCCAACAGCTGACTGTCGTAATCCTGGGCTGCCACTGGTGTCCGCTTTCCGTCCCGTTTATTCGTCAGTATGTTACGGGGGTATTGTCAGAACCCGGGCTTCTGGCGGTGCATTCCTAGTTGAAGGCGGCACTGTCAAAATTCCCGAATAGAGGTCTCTCAGGTGGCGAACTCGCCGAGCCAGCTGTGCTGCAGGATGTGCTTGGGCAGGTAATCCGACTCGACTTCGATAGGGATCTCCCCGTCGTAGGCGAGGCAAGCGATGGCCAACGGCCCCAGAGCGATACCGCCGTCAATATCGCTCTCCCGGTCCTCGTTCAGGGTCCAGTAAGTCTGGTGGAGCTTCAGTGCCTCGACCAGAGCCTGGCTGAAACCCTCCTCATCCTTGGTCACAAATCGGTAGAAGAGGTTGATCGGCGGATAGAGGATGCCGTCCAACATGTCACGCGGGGCGACATGTGCCACTGACGGATCGGAAGCTCGGAACGTGGCCGTGAGCTTCTCCACCAAGCCGGGGCGGCGCAGCCAGTAAGTCTGCAGGGTGTCCACCCAGTGGTAGATGTACTCGTCATACTGCCCTTCCGGAGCGCGCAAGCGGTCCAGCGGGATCTCGCACAGCTGCGTCATCCGTCCCTGTTCGCGGCAGATGACAGCCAGCCAGAACGCCTGCAACCATGCGCCCGCATCGGCAGTGGAGAGTGGGCCGACGGCCCGCAAGCTGCGTACCTTGCGGTCGATACGGCACTCGACGGTGCCTTCGCTCACTCCAGTTACGGCAAACAGCGCAGAACCCAACTGCATTGCCGTGACGGCGGCCTCCCAGGTCTCCACCGCTGCTGCCCGCGGGTCGATGACGCAACGAGCTCGCAGGTTCAGAAGCGATGTGTTGAAGGCCCCGTCGATGGTGGACGCGGACTCCTCAAGCCGATCGACCTTCCTGCTGAAGTGCTGGCTGAGCCGGTCCGCATACTGCTCGGCCTCAAGTCCTGATGGCAGCGCATGCCGGTCGATGCGTACAGTCACGGAAGGGTCCCCTTGCTGATGTCGAACCGGCGATACTTGTACCCGGTGTACGTGCCCGTGTTCTTCTCGCCCTTGACGACGACATATTCTAGCTTCCCCTCGTTGAGCGCATTATCGAGGGTTTCCACCAGATCGAACTCGCCACGAGCTTCCATGGCCTTGATGATGTCGTTGAAGTATTCCCTACTCCCCTGGGATACCTGTCGACCGCTCGGAAGAGTGCGTCGACCCAGCTCGGTCGTTGGGCTGCTCTTGGCCTCGACAACGACCACTCGGCCATCCTCGTGCGTCCAGACCTGGTCGAACTGATCATTTCCACTCTTCGGCCCGAGAAGGGTCTCCTTGTTGAAGTCCGGGTACTTCTGGGCGATGTAATGGTGCTCGGCCGCCGCCTCGCCGAAGGCCTCGGTCTTCTCTCCCATCTGAGTGTGGGATTCCTTGTACATGCCCCGGGCCTCGCCCCATTGGGCAGCTGTATCGATGGTTCCCTGTGCTTCGTGGGCCTTGCCTGTCTCCGCCTTCAAGTCCGAGACCAGGTTGTCCCAGTTGATGGCGAATTGGCGAGTGCGGGCCGCCTCTTCAAGAATGCGACGTCGTGCGCGATTCGTTATGTTATCGGCGTCCACAGAGACGTAGTCGTCATCGAGATAGTGCGGCTTGGGCGGCGCTGGTGCGTCCTTGGCGCGGATCCACGGCGCGTCGTCAGACAGCTGAGTGAGCTGGGGCGGGGTGTAGCCGCTCTCGTCGTAGCGCTCCAAGAGCTTACGAGTGCCGTCCTTGCGGTAGAAGTGTTCGCGGTACCCGGGCTCATGGTTGGCTCGATAGACCTGAATTTCCTCGATCTGCTCCAGTGTGAGCGATCTACGAGGCCCGTAAGGATTGGGGCCCTCCCGCATGAAGCTGGGGCGTTCAGCCTGGCCGGGCTGCCTCGGGACATCGCCGTCAGGTCTGGCCGGGCTGTTGCCGGCTGCGTTGTCGCCCGCTGAACCCAGATTGTCCAGGCCGTCGCCGCCCGCTGCACCGGGGGGCGGCACGGAGCCGCGCCCTGGACCGGGGGGCGGCACGGAGCCGCGCCCTGGACCGGGGGGCGGCACGGAGCCGCGCCCCGGACCGCCGGGTGCGTCGTGGCCCGTCGAGCTGCTCGGGCCGGGCACGTCGCCACTCCGGGCCCCGGCTGCCCCTCCAACCTCGTTGTGCCCGTTGCCTCGTGGGGAACCTGTGCCACCTCCGCCGACAGGGGGCTCGTGGCCGGCCTGCGGCGGAAGGTGTTCGCCCGCGTGGGCACTGGCTCCGGGCGTCCGAGCCCCGGCGCCGACCAGGGCAGGCTCGCGCTGCGATGGCACTTCCTCGGGAACCGCCCGCTCCGCAGCCGCCTTCTCGTTCGGGGCGGTATCCCTGATCGGGTTGCCCTCCGCGTCGACGCGGACGAACTTGCCGTCCTCGACTCGGACCCTGGAACCGTCGAACTCGAGGTCGGTGTGTACGCGCCCCAGCTCGGGTGCGGCGTCCGTGCCGGTGCGGACGCGGCCGGTCAGTTCGGCGACGCTGGGCAGCTTGCTGAAGGCCTTGCCGCCCACCGTGAGCCCGGCGGAGAGCGGGTCGGCGTAGGTACCGATCTTCGCTGCGACACCGGCGGCCTTCGAGGCCAACCCGGCCTTGCCGCCCTTGGCGACGGCCCCAATGGGACCGGCGCCAAGGGTGAGGATGTTGAAGGCGGTGGTCCCCGCGGCCTGGACCGGGTGTTCTTCCCACTGGTCCCAGGCGACGATGGACTTGGCGAATTCACGGGCGGCCGTCTTCTGCCGCTTCACACCGTCGCTCTCGTCGTCCGGGCCGATGGTGTGGTCCATGACCCAGTCGTAGGGGGTCATGGTGTACTGGCCGATTCCGCCGAGGACATCAGCGAGACCGCTCCAGGCGTCCTTCGCCGAGCCACCGATGCCGACCAGATGGCCCAGGCCTTCGAGCGTGGCTCCGCCACCGCCGACGATGAAGCCGTCCCAGACGAAGTGCTTTACGTGCCGGTGGATCTCCCAAGCGTGGATGGATTCGCTCATCCGGCTGCCCCAGGGCGTTTCCTCGGCGTGCTTGAGGGCCTCGGCGTCATAGCCGTACATCACGGTTTTCTTCGTCGCCTTGTGACTGCCGTCGTCCTCGATGAACTTCGGGCCGTTCACGATCGCCGAGATCTTGGTCGCGGCTCGACGCTCGGCCGCCTCGAAGGCGGTCTTGGTGGCGGCGACGCTGTCCGTGAGTTCGTTGTTACGGTCGATCTTCTTGTCGTCGTACGACCAGTCGTCATCGCCCTCGATGCTGGCGCGGAACGTCACAGCATCGGCCTTCAGCGTCTCCAGGCGCTCGGCCAGCGGTTGCGCCTCGCTGGAGAAGGTGTCCAGGGCGTCGGCCACCGTCTCCAGATCAGCGGCGAAGGCGTCTGCCCTGTCCATCACCGGACGGGTGCTTGCGAACAGATCGTCCGCCTCCGGCGCGGTGTAGTACGCCCCCAGCATCTGGAACCGGGAGTGCACATCGGCCCCGCCGTTACGGATTCCGATGGCGTCGCTGCGCAGCGCGGAGACGTCCTTGTCCAGCTGCTCGAAGTTGCCGGTGAACTGCGGTATGCCTCCCGGCTCGATCACCGTCACTTGTCGGCGCCCTTCTTGCGGGCGTCTGCGAGAATGGCCTTCATATCTGGGGCCTTCTCCGCATTGCGCTGTGCCGTCGCGGCTTGCTCCAGGTCCCCGTGCACGTAGTGATTGGTCGCCTCGATCGCTCCGTTCACCGACTTCGCGGCCCGAGCGCCGGGGAAGAGCGCATCTCCCGCGCTCTTGTCCACGAACAGCGCCAGAGCCATTCCGACCGGACCGACGGGCGCGTCCCCGCAGTACCCCGAGCTGATGGTGCCGGCCGAAGTGGCCGCACTTTCGGCGTCGGTCCCGTACGCCTTGACGTCCTTGGCCACGTCGTCCATCGCGAGCCCCACCAACGACGTCACCGAATCCACCCCGGACGGTGAAATGTCCCACGCAGGCATGCCAAACCCCCTACTGATCCCCGTAATTCAGCCCTGCTGCTTCGTGCTGTCGGCCAGCCTGCCCGTCAGCCGATGTTGTCGACGGCGGCGCGTGCCCGCGCGAGCGTCGACTGCGCGGTGCCGTCGTTCTGCTCCAGCGTGGTGCGCACGAGGCGGATGATTTCCCGCACCTCGTTGGCCGCCTTGTTCCAGCGGACTTCCTTGCCGTGGTAGTCGTCTGACACGCCGTCGGCCTGGTAGTCGGCCATCGCGGCCTTCACCGCGCGGTCACGGTCGCCGAGCACTCGTTCCAGCTGGCCGATGATGATCTGCAGGCCGCCCTGTACGTCGGACGAGGCGCCGGTGTCGTAGGAGCGGCGGTCCTGGGTTCCAGCCATGGCGAAGTTCCCCCTGTGTAAAAAGTGTTGGGTGTGCGAATCGGCCGAGTCGGCGGGCTCAGGCGGAGAAGCGGGCGCCGTCGAAGTTGGCCGCGCCCATGTTCTGGTGGGCGTTGTCGGACTGCTCCTGGTCGCCGGAGCCGAACGCGGTGTCCATGCCGGCCTGGCCGCCCAGGATCGAGGACAGTGCCCCGTTCAGGTCCGATGTGATCTCGTCCGCGCGCAACTTGAACGAGTCGAAGGTCGCCTTGCCCGCTCCGTTGAACTTGCCTTCCAGCGGCTCTGCCGCCTGGACAAGGAGGTTGATCAGCGTCCCGAGATCGTCGCTGGACCCCACGGTGTTCTTCCCCAGCACCGCGAGAGTCGTGTCTCCCATGTCGAACTTCATGAGTCCACCCCCGTGTATCCCCAAATGTGTGGTGCGCCGTGGGCGGTTCTGCCGTCACGGCATGCACACGCATCACTCACGCCCCGTATTGTATCGAACATCCTGTCCCATAAGGGGCTGTGGGTGCGACGCATTTGGGGACGGGACGGCGTGATCTGCGCCATGACATGTGTCGTGACCTGGGCCGCCTCAGAACACCGAAAGCCCCGTAAGCGTCGTGAACCGGTCGAGTGCCGCGACCCCCGACACCGAGTTGCCCCGCTCGTCCAGGCCCGGGCTCCAGACGCAGATGGTGCAGTGGCCGGGGACGACGGCGATGATGCCGCCGCCTACGCCGCTCTTGCCCGGTAGGCCCACGCGGTAGGCGAAGTCGCCCGCCGCGTCGTACGTTCCGCACGTGAGCATGATGGCGTTGACCTGCTTGGCCTGGCTGCTGCTGAGCAGGCGGGTGCCGTCCGCGCGGATGCCGTGGCGGGCCAGGAAGCCGGTGGCCAGGGCCAGGTCGGCGCAGGACGCCTCGACCGAGCACTGGCGGAAGTACTGGTCGAGCAGGGTCGGGACCGGGTTGCCGATGTTCCCGTAGGCCGCCATGAAGTGGCCGAGCGCGGCGTTGCGGTCCCCGTGGGCGGCCTCGGACGCCGCGACGGTTTCGTTGATGGTGAGCCGGGCGTTGCCGCTCTCCGCGCGGAGGAATGCGAGGAGGGTTTCCGCCGCGTCGCCCGTCTGGGTCTGGAGGCGGTCGGTGACGACGAGCGCGCCCGCGTTGATGAAGGGATTGCGGGGGATGCCGTTCTCGTACTCCAGCTGCACGAGCGAGTTGAAGGGGTTGCCGGACGGCTCGCGGCCCACGTGTTCCCACAGGGTGTCGCCCTCGCCCGCCAGGTCGAGCGCGAGGGTGAAGACCTTGGTGATGGACTGCGCGGAGAACGGGTGCCGCCAGTCACCCACCCCGTACACCGTGCCGTCCGGCTCCGCGACGGCCATGCCGAACCGGCGCGGGTCGCACGCCGCGAGCGCCGGGATGTAGTCGGCGGGCCTGCCGCGTCCCGGCGTCTTCTCGATCTCGGCCGCGATGCGGTCAAGGACCGGCTGGTAGGTCTGGGGCGAGGTCGGAGTCGGATTCGGTGTCGGGGGCGGGGGCGGCGTCATGATCGCCATTTTGCACCCGAGTGGGAGCGGGCCTGGGAAGGAGACTCGTCGCCGCGGCTGGAATTGGCCGTAGCATGTCAAGAATCACGGGAGCGTGCCTTGCCACCTCAAGGGGCCCATGCCTCAATGAGCAGCGGTTCGGGATGCTGACCACCCGTCAGTTCCCGGTGCCGTCTCTCTCCCCCCCCCGGCACCCCCCCCACCTGAAGGCAGGACCTCATGAGGCATGGCAGCAACTTAATCAACAGACAAGGCAGATTCGGCTTCGGCAGACTCGGTGCCGGGTCGGCGTTGGGCGTCGGTCTGGTCGCCCTGGGCGCGATGGTGATGGCGCCCGCCGCCACCGCCGTGACCCCGGACACCGCGACCATCTCGTTCGACTGCGGTACCTGGGGCTCGGGTTCGGCGACCCTCAAGGCGACCCAGAACGGTACCGCCGCGACCATCAGCGTCTCCACATCGGCGATCAGCGCACCCATCGACCTCGCCGCGAACTCGGTCGCCTCGACCCTCACGCTCACCAAGAACGGCTCGGGCACGGCGACCTTCACCGGCAACTCCAACCCGGCCATCCCCGCGGGCGGCCAGGTGTCCACAGGGCCGCTCAACGGGACCGTCGCCACCGGCGACAGCCTGGCGGGCAAGTCGCTGAACGTCGTGGTCTTCGGGATCAGCGTGACCTGCAACGCCACGTCGGCGCAGGCGCCCGGGCCGTTCGTCTTCTGACGGCACGGCACTGCACGTTACGGCGACCGGCGAGTTCTTCGAGGGGCGGCGGCGCTCAGTCCTGGGCGGTGCCGTCCCTCTCGTCCGCCTCGGCCTCCGCCGCCAGCGGGCGCCAGTACTGGTTCTTGCCCTCGTCCCGTACGACGTACCCGAGGTCCTGCAGCGCCCCGCCGAGATCGCGGACGTCCTCCCTGGCATCGCTCTTCCACGCCACCTTCCGTGCCGCGAGAACCGCGTGCGCCTCGGCGGGCAGGCCGGGAGCGCCGGGGATCCAGCGGCGGAAGAGGGACGCGTACGGGTCGGCGTCCCGCCACGGGTAGCCGTGGGCACGGAACGCATCGGCCAGGGTCGCCGCCGATGCCTTGTGCTCGCCGCGCGTCGCCTCGCGTGACGTCTCGTCCAGGACCACCAGGTTCTTGCCGTCCAGGAACACCGCCGATACGCGGTCACGTCGGATCGTCCGCGTCACGCTGTCCTTCTCGGTCTCCAGTTCCCCGTCGGTGAGTTTCAGCTTCAACGCCTCGTCGATGTCCGTGAAGGCCAGTACCGCCCCGGCCACCAGAGCGACGCCCACCACGACACCGGTCTGCCACGGCTTGTCCAGCGACCCGACGAACGTGATGCCGTCCCGCCAGGGCAGCACCGGCAAGCGAGTCAGCCAGCGGGCGAGCGGCGGCAGAGCGAGGCCGATCAGCAGGCCGAGGACCGGCATGCCGATGAGCAGGGTCAGCAGGTCCGCGCGCGGGTATCCGAGCACCGTCGTCCGGCCCTTGTGGAGCGAGACGGGGCCGAGGCTCTCTTCGCTGGTCATGCCCTCGACGCTAGGCGGGCACGGGCCGCGGGGGAGCGGCCGAAAGTCGATGGGTGGCGAACTTCGGTCGGTATCGCCACGGGCGGTGCCCCTGAATTACGTTGCCGCCGCCCCACGCTCCCCCTACCGTGCCGATCATGCTGCCCACTGTGGACACAGACGAGCAATGGGACGTCGTCGTCCCCGACGAGGCCGTCATGCGGCCCGGAGTCGAGGACCTCTGCGACCGGCTCGGCCTCGCGGGAGCACCGCTCGACCGGTTCACCGAGGGGACACAGCCCGTCTACGCCGTCGGGGACGACCTCGTACTGAAGCTCTTTCCCGGTGCCGCCGCCGACGACGGCATCGTCGAGGAGCGGGTGTTGAGCCATCTTCAAGGGCGGTTGCCCGTCTCCACACCGCGGGTGCACGCGGCAGGGGCGTACGAGAACGGCTGGCGCTACGTGCTGATGTCCCGGCTGCCCGGCGAGGACCTCGCCGCCGCCTGGCCGCGCATCCCGCGCGTCGACCGGGAGCGCCTGGTCACCGAGGCGGGTGAGGCGCTCGCCGCGCTGCACGACCTGGACCCCGGGCCGCTCGACGATGTGCTCGGGCCCGGCGACTGGGGAGACTTCCTCGGCAGGCAGCGTGCCGGGGCCGTCGCGCGGCAGCGCAAGTGCGGGCTGCCGGAGAGCTGGGTGGAGCAGATCCCCGACTTCCTGGACGCGGTGCCGCTGCGTGCCGACGCGCCGCGCACCCTCTTGCACACCGAGTTCATGCGCCAGCACCTGCTGGTCGGTCCCGCCGCCGCCGCCGCCGCCGCCGCCGCCGCCGCCGCCGACGACGACGACGCCGACGCCGACGGACGGCTCGGGCTCACGGGGCTCTTCGACTTCGAGCCCGCCATGATCGGGGACAGGGCGTACGACTTCGTGGGCGTGGGCCTCTTCGTCACGCGCGCGGAGCCAGGGCTGCTCGGCCGTTTCATGCGGGCCTACGGCCGTACCTTCGAGCCGTGTGAACTCCTCGCCCACACCCTGCTCCACGTCTACAGCAACCTGCCTTGGTATCTGAGGGAGCTGCCCGCCCCGCCGAAGCCGACCCTCTACGCGCTGGCCCAGGCGTGGTTCGACACCGGCATCAAGGTCAGATAGGCCAGACCGAGCACCTCGCGGTAGCCCCGCAGCCAGCTGTTGCGCTGGCGGTCCGTCTTCTCGCGGGTCTCGGCGGCCAGCGGGTGGTCGGGGTGCGTGGCGAGCCACTCCTCCACGTCCGTGCGGTAGCCGGATTCGAACTCCTCCCACTCCTGCGTGCTCGCCGTCTCCACCCACAGGGGGCGGAAGCCCCCCGCGATCGCCGCGTCCACCAGGTCGCCCAGGAAGAGGTGTTCGCCCGCGTGGGCATCCGGCCACATCCCGGCGAGTTCGGCGGGGGTGGGCGTGCGCTGCCAGAAGCCCTCGCCGAGTACGACACGGCCTCCGGGGCTGACCAGGCGGCGCAGTTCGCGCAGGGCCGCGGCGGTGTGGCCGGGCGGCTCCGCGGAGCTGAGCGCGTGGCTGGAGCCCAGGCACAGGACGAGGTCGGCGGGGCCGCGGGTGGTGTCCGTCGCCGACTCCTCGACGAAGGAGACCCGCTCGGCCAGACCGCGCTCCTTGGCGGCGGCGCGGCCCCTGGCCAGGTCATCGGCCGACAGATCGACGCCCACGCCGGTGGCGTCCGGGGCGGCTTCGAGTACGCGGAGCAGCAACTCGCCCCAGCCGCAGCCGACATCGAGAACAGAGCTGATGCCGGTGTCGGTGTCGGTGTCGGTGCCGGTGCCCGGCGCGACGCGCGCGACGATGCGTGCGGCCCGTGCCTCGGAGAGCGGGCCGTGGAAGGTGAGGCCGGTGAGGCGGGGCGGCAGGTCCGGGCCGGTGATCTCGGTCATGGGCGACGACGCTATCCCGTCAACTCGGGCCGCGAAAAGCGACTTTCGCCGTGAGGTGCCCAGCCGTGAGGTGCCCAGCCGTGAGGTGCCCAGTCGTGAGGGGGCGGTCAGGCCTCTTCCGGGCCCGCCTGGCTCCGCTCCTGTTCGCGTACGTTCCTCGCCCGCGAGCCCACCGACACGAGCGCCCCGACGGCCGTGCCCGCCAGAGCCGCCGGCACCATCCAGTTGCGGTTGAAGGAGTGGCCGAGGGCACTGTCGACGGAGTAGGCGCCGGGGCCCGTGACGGCGAGGGCGGCGGAGACGATGCCGAGGAACGCCGGGTACTCGTAGCCGCCGCCCTGGCTGAAGAAGCCGTTGGGGGCGTGTACCGCGGTCGCCCCGGCCATGGCTCCCGCCGCCGCGGAACCGGCGGCGGGGGTCGCGAGGCCGAGTGCGAGCAGCGTGCCGCCGCCTGCCTCGGCGAGACCCGCGATGACGGCGTTCGCCTTGCCGGGCGCGAAGCCGATGGACTCCATGAAGGCACCGGTGCCTTCGACGCCGTGGCCGCCGAACCAGCCGAAGAGCTTCTGGGCGCCGTGGGCGGCGAGGACTCCGCCGGTTGTGACGCGGAGCAGGAGAAGGCCCAGGTCGCGGCGGTCGAAGCAGGAACTGGTCATGGCGCTGTCTCCTGAGGCGAGAAGGGGGGCTGCTTGTCTCGGTGTCGTCACCCCACCGTCCGTCAGAGCCTCGCCGCGCACCTGGCTCAATCGGCCGTACGGGTGACCCCGCCCGGTGGCGGGGCCGGGCGGCCGGTGTGACCGTGGGCGCATGAGCATTCAGGTAAACCGGCTCTCCGACCCGACGGTCCGGGCCTTCGTCACCGCCGTCAACGCCCACGACCAGGACGCCTTCCAGGCAGTCCTCACGCCCGACGCGGCCATGTCCGACGACGGTTCCGACCGGAACATCGCCGACTGGACCGACCGCGAGATCTTCTCCTCGCACGGCCACATGGACGTGGAGAACGAGTCGGACGGCGGGCGCGCGCTGATCGTCACGTTCCGCAACGACACGTGGGGAGAGATGCGGACGAGGTGGCAGTTCACCGTCGACGGCGGGAAGGTCTCGCGGTTCGAGACGGGGCAAGCCTGAAGCAGGCAGGAGCGACTTACGTATGTGGCGTGAGGGCTTGCCTTCGCGCGCGCTTCAACTCCTAGCGTCCGTGGGCATGGAGACGACACGTAGGACATTGGGGCGCAGCGGTATCGAGGTCAGCGCGCTCGGACTTGGCTGCTGGGCCATCGGCGGCGAGTGGTCGGGGCCGGGCGGTGAACCGTTCGGGTGGGGTGCGGTCGACGACGAGGAGTCGGTGCGGGCGATCCGGCGGGCCGTGGATCTCGGCGTGAACTTCTTCGACACCGCGGACAACTACGGGACCGGGCACAGCGAACGTGTCCTGGGGCATGCTCTCGGCGCGCGGCGGGACGACGTCGTCATCGCCACGAAGTGGGGCAACCTCTTCGACGAGGAGAAGCGGGCCGCGCTCGGGCGTGCGGACGACTCCGTCGCGTACGCGCGCCGTGCGCTGACCGATTCGCTGAAGCGGCTCGGCACGGACCGCGTCGACCTCTACCAGCTGCACATCGGCGACGCGGACCCGGAGCGTGCCGCGCAACTCCGGGACGCGTGCGAGGAGTTCGTGCGGGAAGGGCTCATCCGGTCGTACGGCTGGAGTACGGACGACCCGGCACGGGTGGCGGTCTTCGCCGAGGGGCCGAACTGCGCGGCGGTGCAGCATCGTTGCAATGTGCTCCAGGACGCGCCGGAGATGCTGGCGCTCTGCGAGGAGCTCGGGCTCGCGAGCGTGCTGCGGAGTCCGTTGGCGATGGGCCTGCTCACCGGGAAGTTCAGCGCCGGGCGCGTGCCGGAGGCCGGAGACATCCGCAGCGCGCCGCCCGCCTGGCTGCCGGGCTTCGGAACGGGCGGGGGCGCGGATCCCGAGTGGCTGGGGCGGGTGGACGCCTTGCGCTCCGTGCTGACCGGCGGCGGTCGGAGCCTCACGCAGGGGGCGCTCGCCTGGCTCTGGGCACGGAGCCCGATGGCGGTACCGGTGCCGGGCTTCCGGACCGTGGCGCAGGTCGAGGAGAACGTGGGGGCGATGGAGTACGGGGCTTTGAGCGAGGGGGAGTTGGCGGAGGTCGAGCGCATTCTGAGTGAGGTGCGTGAGGTGGGCGGGGAATAGTTCGGTCGGGGTGATCGGAGGGTCCCTCTCAACGTAAAGTCGCAGCTCACACGTCTATACACAGTCTCTATACATGCCATGTATAGAGACTGTGTATAGTCTCCTGCATGGTTTCTGCGTACCTTCTGCCGATGAAGACCGCGGCAGCGCTTTTCCCGCTCCTCGCGCTGGTGCTGTTCCTCCCGACGGCGATCGTCCTGTACCGCCGCCACGGCACCATGTCGCAGTGGCGCGCCCTGTCGCTCCTCGGCTTCCTCTACTACGCGATCACGGCCCTGTGCATGACGCTCGTCCCGCTGCCCAAGCGGACGGCGGACATGTGCAAGACGTTCGCGGCGGTCGCCCACCCGCAGTGGATGCCGGGCAACACCTTCAGCGACATCTGGAAGGAGGCGCACCACAAGGTCACGCTGAACGCGCTGGTGTTCCAGAACCCCGCAGTCAGCGGTGCGGTCCTGAACCTGGCCCTGCTGCTCCCGCTGGGCGTCTTCGTCCGCTACCACCTGCGGCGCGGCCTCGCGGCCGCTGCTGTCGCGGGCTTCGGAGCCTCGCTGTTCTTCGAGGTCACGCAGGGCACCGGGCTGTGGGGCACCTACCCGTGCCCGTACCGTCTGTTCGACGTCGACGACCTGCTGCTCAACACCGCGGGAGCGCTGCTCGGCTGGTACGTGGCCGGACCGCTGGCCCGACTGCTCCCGACCTGGGAGACGCTGGGCGAGGCGGCGTCGGCCCGACAGCCCGTCACCCCCGGACGGCGCCTGGTGGCGCTGCTTGTCGACCTGACCGGAGTCTCGGCCGTCACCGTCACCGTCCTCGTGGTCCTGGCCAGGGCGGAAGGCGTGTACGGCGAATCCCATCCCGTACCGCAGGTGATGGTCGTGGTCTTCGCCGTGTGGTTCGTCGTACTGCCCTGGCTGACGGGGACGACCCCGGGCAAGCGGCTTCTTCTGCTGAAGCTGGCGCCGGCCGAAGGCGACGAGCGGCCGGCGCTGTGGCGGATCGGGGTCCGCGCGTCGCTCCTTGGCGTGCTGACCCTCCCGCTGATGGCGACCCTCGTGGCCGCGTCGATGGTCCTGCTCTACGGGCCGTCGTGGGTGGTGCGCCGGGTCCGGGACGCTACGGCGGCGGACGCGCGCGCGATCCAGTGGAAGCTGATCGACCACTTTCCGCAGGTGCTGCTGATCGTTCTGGTAGTGGTCCTGCTCGGCGGGTACGCGCTGATGACCCGGAGGCGGAAGCCGGACCTCTGGCCCCACGAGCGGGTGTCCGGGGTGCGCACGGTGGCACTGACGCACACCCGCGCCGACACCGGTTCCCGCATCGAGCAAGCGGACGCTCCGCAGGCCCCCGGACCGGGCACCGACGCGTCGCAGACCCCGGCGCCCGAATCCACTTGTACGGCGTCGGGACGCCACTGACCCGCGGGCAGGTAGACCACTGAGCGGACGTCAGCTTGGGGCCTGAGGCCTCGGCGGAGGACGGAAACTACCCCTCGATCCGTACCGCCGCCCCGCTCACCCGCGCCCTCGCGTCCCCTTCCCGCAAGGTTACCGTGAGTACCCCGGGGCGCCCCATGTCCGCGCCCTGGTGGAGGGTGAGCTCCGACTCCGCCGGGATCAGGGACAGTTCACGGGCGTACGCGCCGAACGCCGCCGCCGCTGCGCCCGTTGCGGGGTCCTCCACGACTCCGCCCACCGGGAACGGGTCGCGGGCGTGGAAGGTCAACTTCGATTCTCGCCAGACCAGTTGGACCGTCGTCAGGTCCAGGCGGTGCATCAGGTCGGCGAGGCGTTCGAAGTCGTACGAGAGGTCGGCGAGGCGTTCGCGGGTCGCGGCGGCCAGGATCAGGTGGCGGGCGCCCGCGTAGGCGATGCGGGGCGGCAGCGCCGGGTCGAGGTCGGCCGCGGGCCAGTCGAGCGCGGCCAGGGCCTCGGTCAGGTCGGCCGCCGCGACCTCCGTGACGTGCGGTTCGACGCTGGTGAGCGTCGCCCGCAGAGTGCCGTCCACCTCGGTCACGGTCACCGGTACCGTGCCCGCCCGCGTGGAGAAGACGAAGTCGCCCGCACCGCTGCCCCGTTCGGCCAGCGCCACCGCCGCCGCGACCGTCGCGTGCCCGCAGAAGGAGACCTCGGCCTGCGGGCTGAAGTAGCGCACATCGAAGGCGCGGCCCGCATCCCCGGAGCCGGAGCCGGAGCCCGAGCCCGAGTCGGACCCGGAGCCCGGGATCAGGAACGCCGACTCGCTGTACCCCACCTCCGCCGCGATCCCCAGCATCGCCGCATCATCGAGCCCGGCGGCGTCGAGCACGATCCCGGCGGGGTTGCCGCCCGCCGGGTCGGTCGCGAACGCGGTGTAGCGCAGTACGTCAGGAGAGGCGGCGTCAGCCGAGTTCGTCGTCATGTCGCAGGGCAACCGTTCCGCGACCCCGGTCATTCCCGCGGCTCCCCAGCGCGGGCCCCCGACCGGCCGTCACGGAGCGGCTGCCCTGCCCCCCTCCCCATTCACTGTGGCAAGTGGCCTTCAGCGGCAGGCAGTTCAGTCAGCAGAAGGCAGTTAAGTCAGCAGCCGTCAGTGCCGTCAGCAACCGTCAGTGGCAGGACTTGTAGCCGCGGTTGCTGGTCGTCCAGGAGCAGGAGTCCTTGAGCGAGCCGCTCGGCTTGATGAGACGGGCCTTGTCGCTGGTGTTGTTCCAGACGTACGAGCCGCGGCCCCAGTAGCGCACGCCGGACGCGTTGGTGCCCTTGCCCGTGCGGACCTTGACGGTCTTGCCGGCGCCGATCTTGTAGCTGCCGAAGGTGTACGTGTAGCCGGTGTTGTCCTTCAGCTTGTAGCCCTTGAGCTGGATCGCCGATCCGGTGTTGTTGTGGATGTTGACCCACTCCGCGTTCAGCGAGGAGTTGGAGCGGGTGTCCCGGCCCGGGCTGTCGTACTGGATGTACCCGAGGTGCAGCCCGCCCTGGTGGCGCGCGGCCGTGGCCGCGGTCGCGGGGGACGCGGCGAGCAGCGAGGCCGAAAGGGCGGCGGCGGCGAGAACGGCCGGGACGGCGGAACGTATGCGCAAGGTGTGCTCCGTGTGTGCTCTGAATGTGGAGTTCTCGTGGAGGGCTTGCTGAGCATACGGGGTGCGATGCGCGTAATTGACGCGGTGTTTCCTATTCCGTTTGTGAAGATGTGGGCCGACCGTGAGGGCGGGGTCACGGTCGGCCACCAGGAGAGCAGCGGTAGCCGCTGTAGCCGCTAACCCCGCCCGACGAACGGCATGTTCGTAGCAAGGACCGTCGCGAACTGCACGTTCGCCTCGAGCGGCAGCTCCGCCATGTGGCGCACCGTCCGCGCCACGTCCGCCACGTCCATCACCGGCTCGGGCGCCAACTCGCCGTTGGCCTGCAGGATTCCGTCCCGCATCCGCTCGGTCATGTCGGTCGCCGCGTTGCCGATGTCGATCTGGCCGCAGGCGATCCGGTAGGGGCGGCCGTCAAGGGAGAGGGACTTCGTCAGGCCGGTCAGCGCGTGCTTCGTCGCCGTGTACGCGATGGAGTGCGGGCGCGGGACGTGCGCGGAGATGGAGCCGTTGTTGATGATCCGGCCGCCCTGCGGTTCCTGCCCCTTCATCTGCCGGAAGGCCGCCTGCGCGCACAGGAACGCCCCGTGAAGGTTCGTGTCGACGACGTGCCGCCACGCGTCGTACTCCAACTCGTCGACCGGGACGCCGCCGGGGCCGAACGTACCGGCGTTGTTGAAGAGGAGGTCGAGACGGCCGAAGCGGTCGTGCACGGCGGCGAAGAGCGCGGCCACGTCCTCGGGACGCGAGACGTCGGTGCGTACGCACAGCGCGTCGGTCTTGGCCGGGGCGTTCGCCTCCGTGGACTCCTCGGCGTGCGGGACGGGCCGCACCGCGGCGCCCTCCGACACTCCGGCGGCGATCGCGGCGGTCTCCTCCAGGGTCTCCGTGCGGCGCCCGGCGAGCGCCACGGACCAGCCGGCCCGCAGCAGTTCCACCGCCACGGACCTGCCGATCCCGGAGCCCGCGCCGGTCACCACGGCGGTCCTTGATTGCTCGGTTGGATGCCCAGTTAGCTCTGCGTTCATGGCCCCGCAGCGTACGGGAGGGGTGTCCACGCGGACATCATCCGTCCGCCATGCAGGTGTTGTGTACGCGACAGGCGCGCGTCGTCCCTCACCACTTGCATGCCATGGACACCAATCGTCAGGGGAGGGCCACATGACACCCGCAGGCCAGCAGGACACAGCAGAGCTCCGAGCCGCCGCCAGTCACTTGGGCCGCCGGCGCTTCCTCACCGTCACCGGCGCCGCAGCCGCACTCGCCTTCGCCACCAACCTGCCGACCGCGGGCGCCGCGAGCGCCGCCGAGTTGGACGCGCACAGAATCGCCGACAACCCGTTCACGCTCGGTGTGGCGTCCGGGGACCCGCTGCCCGGCTCGGTCCTGCTCTGGACCCGCCTCGCCCCGTCCCCGTACGAGCCGGGCAGCGGTCTGCCCGCTCAGCGCGTCACCGTCCAGTGGGAGCTCGCCCACGACGCCCGCTTCCGCCGGATAGCCAGACGCGGTTCCGTCATCGCCCACCCCGAGTTCAACCACTCCGCGCGCGTCGAGGTGGGCAACCTCGACGCCGGCCGGACCTACTACTTCCGCTTCAAGACGGGGAAGTGGATCAGCGAGACGGGCCGGACCCGCACCGCTCCCGCACTCGGCGGCAAGGTGAGCTCCCTGACGCTCGCCGCGGTCTCCTGCCAGGCGTACCACGACGGCTACTTCACCGCGTACAAACACCTGGCGCAGGACGATGTGGACGTCGTCTTCCACCTCGGCGACTACCTCTACGAGTACGCGGTCAACTCGGTCGGCGGCAACCGCAACTACACCGACCGCACCCTGCCCGCCCTCTACAACCGCGAGACGCAGACGCTCGAGGACTACCGCCTGCGATACGCCCTCTACAAGTCCGACCCCGATCTGCGCGCCGCGCACGCCGCGCACCCCTTCGTCGTCACCTGGGACGACCACGAGGCCGAGAACAACTACGCGGGCGACCTCGACGAGAACGGCAACCCGCCCGCCGAGTTCCTGGTCCGTCGCGCCGCCGCCTACCGCGCGTACTGGGAGAACCTGCCGCTGCGCAGCCCCCAGCGGCCCAGTGGCCCCGACCTCCAGCTCTACCGCCGCGTGCAGTGGGGCAAGCTCGCGCAGTTCGACGTCCTTGACACCCGCCAGTACCGCTCCGACCAGGCGTACGGGGATGGCTCCCACGTCCCGGGGCCCGAGTCCACGGACCCGAAGCGCACCCTCACCGGCGCCACGCAGGAGCGCTGGCTCATCGAGGGCTGGCGTCGCTCGCGGGCGCTGTGGAACGTCGTGCCGCAGCAGGTCAACTTCTCCGAGCGCAAGCTCGACCTCAACGCGGTGGCGAAGGTCAGCATGGACGCCTGGGACGGCTACACCGCTTCCCGCGACCGCGTCCTTGCGGGCGCGGCATCGGCCGGGATCGAGAACCTGATGGTGCTCACGGGCGACGTGCACGTCGCGTACGCCTATGACATCAAGGCCGACTTCGCCGACCAGGGGTCCAAGACGGTCGGTACGGAGATCGTCGCCACGTCCATCGCGAGCGGCAAGGACGGCGCCGACAAGCCCGCGAACTGGGACACCTACACCAAGGCCAACCCGCACATGAAGTTCTACAACGGGCGCCGCGGATACGTGACCGTGGACCTCGGCCAGGAGTCCGCGCGCGCCGACTTCAAGACGGTCTCCGCGGTGTCGGCGCCGGGGGCGCCGATCACGACGGCGGCTTCGTTCGTGACGGAGGCGGGGAACCCGGGTCTGAAGCCCGCGTAGTCCCGTAGTCCCGTAGTCCCGTAGTCCAGCGGTTCTGTACGGGTGCGCTCACTCGCCGGGGTAGCGCACCCCGATCCGCTCCCGCACCGCGTCCAGGGTCCGCATCACCGCGAGGGTGCTGTCCAGAGGGACGAGGGGGGACTCGGTGTCGCCCGCGCGCAGGCGGTGCATGACCTCGGCGGCCTCGTGCTTGAGACTGTCGCGGGGGCCGTCATCGGGGGCGGCGGTGAACTCCTCGGGCTCGCGGCCGTCGCGGTGAAGGACGAAGCGTTCCGGGAAGAAGAAGCCGTCCGGTACGTCGATGCGGCCCCGCGAGCCGGTGACGGAGGCGGCGACGGGGGTGCCCGCGTTGATGGAGCAGTGCAACAGAGCGTGAGCACCGCTCTCCCACGAGAGCAGCATTCCCGTCTGGAGATCGACGCTCTCATCCGAGAGCGTCGCTCTCGCGGTCACCTCCGAAGGCTCCCCGAGCAGCAGATGCGCGAACGACACCGGGTACACGCCGAGATCGAGCAGCGCGCCACCGCCCTGCGCCGGGTCCCGGAGACGGTGCGAGGAAGGGAAGGGACCCGCGAGCCCGAAGTCGGCCTGTACGGTCCGCACCTCACCGATCGCCCCGTCGTCGACCAGCGTCTTCAGCCGCCTGATCAGCGGATGGCAGTACATCCACATGGCTTCCATCAGGAAGAGGCCACGCCGCCGGGCGAGCGTCACCATCTCCTCTGCCTCCCGCGCGTTCAGCGCGAACGCCTTCTCACAGAGCACCGCGCGGCCCGCGTCCAGGCAGAGACCCGCCGCGGCCCTGTGCGACGCGTGGGGCGTCGCCACGTACACGACGTCGACGTTCTTGTCCTCGGCGAGCGCGCTCCAGTCCCCGTACGCCTGAGGTATCCCGAAGCGCTCGGCGAACGCCTTCGCCGAAGCGTCGGTCCGCGACGCCACCGCGACCACCTCCGCGTCCGGCATGTCGAGGAGGTTCGCCGTGAACGAAGCGGCGATCCCGCCCGTCGCGAGAATGCCCCAACGCACGGGTTCGAGGTTGTCTTTCACCACTGGGGCCCCTGTCCATACCGCGAAAATGGTCTCAACCAGCACAGCTGAGCTGAGAGCATAGGTAATCGCACGCCTAATCGGGAGGGAATCCGCATGCCGGAGCACGGCAGCCGCACCACGAGTGGGTCCAAAGACCCCCTCATACGGCAGTCCCGGACAGCGGAGCCGGGCCCTGCCCCCGCTGTCCCCGCCGCTCCGGCCCTGACGGCCCAGCGCCGCACCGGCCTGCTCGTCACCCTCGTCCTCGGCGGCCTCACCGCGGTACCGCCGCTCTCCATGGACATGTACCTGCCGGCGCTCCCGGAGGTCACCCGCACGCTGCACACCTCCGCCGCGACCGCCCAGCTGACCCTCACCGCCTGCCTCACCGGCATGGCGCTCGGGCAGCTCGTCGTCGGGCCGATGAGCGACAAGTGGGGGCGGCGCAGACCGCTGCTCATCGGGCTCTTCGTCTACATCTTCGCCACCGCGATCTGCGCGTTCGCGCCCACCGTCGAACTCCTCATCGCCTTCCGCCTGTTGC
Organism: Streptomyces sp. NPDC055239; assembly: GCF_053606205.1. Classification (NCBI taxonomy): domain Bacteria; kingdom Bacillati; phylum Actinomycetota; class Actinomycetes; order Kitasatosporales; family Streptomycetaceae; genus Streptomyces; species Streptomyces sp. NPDC055239. The sequence continues at coordinate 893,813 of NZ_JBSGRD010000002.1, forward strand.
AGGGCCTCGCGGGCGCCGCGGGCATCGTCATCGCCCGCGCCGTCGTACGCGATCTCTACGACGGCGTGGAGATGGCCCGCTTCTTCTCCACCCTCATGCTGATCTCCGGGGTCGCCCCGGTCGTCGCGCCCCTCATCGGCGGCCAGGTCCTGCGCTTCACCGACTGGCACGGCATCTTCGTCGTGCTCACCGTGATCGGCATCGCCCTCACCGCGCTTGTCTGGCGCTGCCTCCCCGAGACGCTCGCCCCCGAGAACCGGCACAGCGGCGGCACCGTCGAGGCGCTGCGCACCATGAAGTCGCTCCTCGCCGACCGCGTCTTCACCGGGTACATGATCGCGGGCGGCTTCGCGTTCGCCGCGCTCTTCGCGTACATCTCCGCTTCGCCGTTCGTCATCCAGGAGATCTACGGGGCGTCCCCGCAGACCTTCAGCCTGCTCTTCGGCGTGAACTCCATCGGCCTGATCGCCGTCGGCCAGATCAACGGCAAGATCCTCGTCGGCCGGGTCAGCCTCGACAAGGCGCTCACCTTCGGCCTCGTCGTGATCACCCTCGCGGCGACCGCGTTGCTCCTCATGACGTCGGGCGTCTTCGGTGACGTCGGTCTGTTCCCCGTCGCGGCCGGGCTCTTCGTCCTGATGTCGGCGATGGGCCTCGCGATGCCCAACACCAACGCCCTCGCCCTGATGCGTACTCCGCACGCAGCGGGCTCCGCGTCGGCGCTGCTCGGCACGTCCTCCTTCCTCATCGGCGCGATCGCGTCGCCCCTCGTGGGCATCGCGGGCGAGGCCACGGCCGTCCCGATGGCCGTCGTCCAGCTCGTCTGCGCCCTGGCGGCCATCGGCTGCTTCATGGGACTGTGCCGCCCCTGGCAGCACTCGGCCAGGCCGAACCGGGAGGGGACGGACCACTGACCGCGCCACGCCTGCTGCGCGCCGGGACGCCGGATCGCGCGGGGCTCGACACGGACGAGATGGGCCACCTCGTACGCGAGGTGCGCGCCCTTACGCGCGGCGAGAGACCCTGGTGCTCCGGCGCCGTCGTACTCGCCGGACGCGGACCGGTGATCGCCGTCGAGGAGGCGGTGGGCCGTGCGGTGCGCTACGCGGCGTACGACCCCGAGAAGGACGCGGGTGTCGAACTGCCGCCCGCGCAGCAGGTGCTGACCCGCACCGGCACCCCCTTCGACCTGGCGTCGCTCACCAAGCTGTTCACGACGGTCGCCGCGATGCAGCAGCTTGAGCGGGGGACGCTCGGCATCGACGCGCTGGTCTCGGCGTACGTCCCCGAGTTCAGTGGGGCCGCCGAGCACGGCATCACGGTGCGCCAGCTGCTCACGCACACGTCGGGGTTGCGGCCCGAACTCCCCCTTTACGACTGCCCCGACGACGCGGCGCGCCTCGCCGTCCTGCGTGCGGAGGCCCCGTCGAGTCCGCCGGGCGAGCACCTCTACTCCGACCTGAACATGCTGCTCCTCCAGCACGTCCTGGAGCGCCTCACGCGCCGCCCGCTCGATGTCCTCGTGCGCGAGGGCATCACCAGGCCGCTCGGCATGGCCGCCACCGGCTTCGGGCCGCGCCCGGACGCCGCCGCCACCGAGGACCAGCGCAGGCCCTGGGCGAAGGCCGACCGGGGGATGCTGCGGGGTGAGGTGCACGACGAGAACGCGTGGGCGCTCGGCGGCGTCGCGGGGCACGCCGGGCTCTTCTCCACCGCGCGTGACCTGGCGGTCTTCTGCCGGGCGCTGCTGTGCGGCGGCTCGTACGGCAAGGCACGCATCCTCGGCCCCGACTTCGTGGAACTGATGCTGACGCCGCCGGGGCTCGGTTTCGGCGTCGACCAGGCGTGGTTCATGGGGGAGCTCGCGGGGCGCGGGGCGGCGGGGCATACGGGGTTCACGGGGACGTCGCTGGTGATCGACCCCGTCACGGACACGTTTCTGGTTCTGCTGGCGAATACGGTGCACCCGCGTCGTGGGCACGCCGACAGCGGACCTCGGGCGCGGGCTGCGTCCCGGCTGGCCCGGGCGGCGCGCTGAGGGCTTCGCCGGGGTGCGGTGATTTGCCCGCGGGCCGGTGGGGGCTTGTCGCGCAGTTCCCCGCGCCCCTTACGGGGCCCGGTCGCGCCCCGCGGCGGAGCCGCATGTGTCACAGCCCCGCGCCCCTTACAGGGCGCGTCTTCGCGCACCCTAGAATCGCGGGGTGAACGTCCCGATTTCCCCGGCGTCTTCTGCCGAGACCCTGCGCAGTGCCCTCGCGGGGGTTCTTGACGGGTTGCCGCCCAAGCAGGCCGTGCAAGCTGTTGAGCGGCTGATTGCCAACTATCGGGGGCGTACCCCGACCGACGCCCCGATTCTGCGGGACCGTGCGGACGTCGCCGCGTATGCCGCGTACCGCATGCCCGCGACCTTCGAGGCCGTGCGTTCCGCGCTCGGGGCCCTCGCCGACGCGGCGCCCGCGGGGTGGGCGCCCGGCAGTCATGTGGACGTCGGTGGTGGGACCGGCGCGGCGACCTGGGCGGTGAGTGCGACCTGGGACGGGGAGCGGCCCGTCACGGTGCTCGACTGGGCCGAGCCCGCTCTGGCATTGGGGCGTGAACTGGCTGCCGCCAACCCCTGGCTGAAGGCGGCGCAGTGGCAGCGCTCTCGAATCGGATCGGCGCTCAGCATCGAGAGCACCGATCTCGTCACGGTGTCGTACGTGCTCGGGGAGCTGACGGAGAGCGACCGCCGCTCGGTCGTGGACGCGGCGGCCGCAGCCTCCGCGCAGGCCGTCGTCATCGTCGAGCCCGGCACCCCCGACGGATACACCCGCGTCATCGAGGCGCGCGACCGGCTGATCGCCGCCGGGTTCCGTGTCGCCGCGCCCTGCCCGCACAGCTCCGCCTGCCCCATCGTGCCCGGCGAGGACTGGTGCCACTTCTCCACCCGCGTCAGCCGCTCCTCCCTGCACCGGCAGGTCAAGGGCGGCTCACTGGCCTACGAGGACGAGAAGTTCAGTTATGTCGCTGCTGTCCGCTTCGACGCCGAACCTGCTCCGAAGCGTGTCGTGCGCAAGCCGCAGATCCGCAAGGGCCAGGTCCTGCTCGACCTGTGCGCGACGGGCGAGACACTGCACCGGGAGACGGTGACCAAGCGCCACGGACCGCTGTACCGCGCGGCCCGCGACGCGGAGTGGGGCGACGCCTGGCCGCCCCACCCCGACGACGGGCTAGACGCGTAGCTCCTGCGTGCAGCACTTCACGCTGCCGCCGCCCTTGAGCAGCTCGCTCAGATCCATGCCGACGGGTTCGTAACCACGCTCCCGCAGCGGTGCGAAGAGGCCGATCGCGCCCTGCGGAAGCAGCACGTGCAGGCCGTCCGACACCGCGTTGAGCCCCAGGGCCACGGCCTCCGGCTCCTCGGCGATCAGCGCGTCGGGGAAGAGGCGCCGCAGCACCGCCTGGCTGCCCGGCGAGAACGCGGGCGGGTAGTACATGACGTCGTCCCTCACGTCGTCGAGCACCGCGAGCGCCGTGTCCAGGTGGTAGTAGCGGGGGTCGACGAGGTCGAGTCCGAGCACCGGGCGGCCGAAGAACTCCTGCGCCTCCCCGTGCGACAGGGGGCTGGCCCGGAAGCCGCGGCCGGCAAGGACGTACGAGGACGTGACGGCGAAGTCGCCCTCGCCCTCGTTCACGTGCGTGGGTTCATGGAGGTCCGTGAAGCCGTGCTCCCGGAACCACTCCAGGTGGGCGAGGGCCTCGGGACCGCGCTCGGGGTAGGCGAACCGCGCGCCGAGCACGCGGCCCCCGATGACGGTCGCGCCGTTCGCGGCGAAGACCATGTCCGGCAGACCCGGACGCGGGGTGAGCTCCTCGACGGTGTGGCCGAGCGAGCGGTAGCGGTCGCGCAGGTCCTCCCACTGGGCGACGGCCAGGGGTACGTCGACCGGTTTCGAGGGATCCATCCATGGGTTGATGGAGTACGTGACCTTGAAGTGTGCGGGTGAGCACATCAGATAGCGCCGGGGTGTGGCGCGACGAGGAAATCGACTCAACGAGGGCTCCTCACGTACCGCGGTGGTCAGTTCCTGCCCATAGCGGGTCAGTTGTGCCCATGGTGCGGTCTGAGGAGCCCTCGCGCAGTGATCTGAACGGGTGGTTCGACGAGTGGTCCACCCGGGGACGTGGATGGTTAAGACGCCATCCACGTCCCCGCCTCACGACTCGTCGCGCGGCCATCACGACTCGTCGCGCGCCGAGCGGCCTTCCTGCAGTTTGCGCAGCAGCTCACGCTTCTGCGCCTGCGGGCTGAGCCCGCCGCCGACCTGACCGCCCCGGCCCCCGCCGCGCAGTGCCTTGCGGGAGAGGGTGGTGCGTGTACCGCCCACGCCCAGCATGTTTCCTGCTCCGCCTCGCGTCATGTGCGTACCTCCGGATCGAGAGCTGTCAACGACTTCTACGAGACGTCTCGTCTCGCTTCTTCGACCACTTTGAGCGAGACGGTGCGTCTTGTCAAGCGTTAATGAGACGGTACGTCTCGGCTCGTCCGCTGCTACATTCGACGGCATGACCACGAAATCCGCCCCTGACTCCAAGCGCCGCAGCGAACGCTCGCGCCGCGCGATCTATGACGCCGCCCTCGACCTGGTCTCCGAGGTCGGCTTCAACAAGCTCACGATCGAGGCGATCGCCTCCCGTGCGGGCGTGGGCAAGCAGACGATCTACCGCTGGTGGCCGTCCAAGGGCGCCGTCCTGCTCGACGCCTTCCTGGACCTCGGCCAGCAGGCCAGCGCGGAGGCGAGCGCCGCGGCGGGCCACGAGCTGGAGCACGAGATCCCGGACTCGGGGGACCTGGAGGCCGACCTCAAGTACGTCGTGCGGGCCACCATCGACGAGCTCAAGAACCCCAAGTACGACGTGCCGTACCGGGCGCTCGCCGCCGAGGGCATGCTCAACGACGAGATCGGCGCCGAGTACGTGGAGAAGTTCCTCGAACCCGGCCTCCAGCTCTACGTGAAGCGCCTGCGGATCGCCCAGGAGGCGGGCCAGGTCGCGCCCGAGGTGGACCCCCGCATCGCCCTGGAACTGTGGACGGGCCCGCTCGCCCAGCGCTGGCTGCAGCGAACGGGACCGCTCACGCACGAGTACGGCGACAAGCTCGTCGAGTACGCCCTCTACGGAATCGCGCCCCGCTGATCAGGCTCGCTGATCACATCGGGTTCACCGGCCACCGCTCCCGCAAGCCCGCGGCGCTCACGCTCTTCACGCCCTTCGTGCCCTTCGCCGGCGTCCGCGCGAGCAGCCCCGGCGCGTCCGTGATCACGCCGTTGCAGCCGAGCCGCAGGGCCCGGTCGCGCTGGCCCGGAGTGGTCACCGTGTGCGCCCACACGCGGGGGACCCCGGAGTTGACCGCGCGCAGGAGGTCGATGTCCCGCGCCTTGTGATCCACGTCCAGTACGTCCACGTACCCGGCCCACTGCTCGGGCCGGTCCGTGCGCATCTGTGTCCTGGAGCGCCACACCTGTGCGAGCAGGCCCATCCGGTGCGCGCGCAGGGCGACGCCGGGATCGTTGGAGTTCACGAACACCGAGCGGGTCAGGCCCCGTGCGCGGATCAGCTTGCCGAGCGACCGCAGACCGCGCGGATCCTTCGCCTCCAGCATCAGTACGATCCGGCCGCCGAAGCGGTCGAGGATCTCGGCGACCGTCGGCGGCCGCTCGGAACGCCAACTGCCGGGCAGACCAGGGCCGGGGCGCAGCCTGACCTTCTTCCACTGGCGCAGGGTGAGCGAGCTGACCGGCCCCGTCGACGTCGTCGTACGGTCCAGGGTCGCGTCGTGCATGGCCACGAGCGTGCCGTCGCGCAGTATCCGCGTATCGGCGTCGATGACCTGGGCGGTGCCGCGTTCGTACGCCGCCACCAGGCCGGACATGCTGTTCTCCGGCACCTCCAGGGCGCCGCCGCGGTGTGCGGTGTACGTGACGTGGGGGAGTGCTTCCACCGTCAGGGGGCCGCCGCCCCATTCGAGCGGGGCGAGGGGGCCTGCGGCCGGCGCGGCTGGTGCGGCGAGGGTCAGTGTGGTGAGGCTCACGAGCCCCGAGAGTCCGGTGAGGACAGTCCTGGTGACCATGCCGAACACGGTAGGGGGGTATGTCCCCGGTTAGTACGCAATGACGCGCGATGTCACCCTGCGCCTTGCATCACCCCAGCTACCCCGGATGTGGGCTCTGGCCCCCCGAGGAGCAGGATGGTGCGACCATGGGACATGCTTCTCGGCACACATGCGAGGTGAGGGGATTGATGGGCGCGGAGTTCGGTCGCCGTTCCGGCGGGCAGAGCAGGATTTCCCAGTGGCTTCGCCGACGTCCCCGACCCAAGGACACGGCGGGTGACGAGGCGGACCGCGAGGCCCTGCTCGTCGCCGCGGCGGAGGCGGGTCTGCCGCTCTCACCGGCCGCGCACCCTTCCGCGTACCGATGTTCCTGTGACCGCATAGGCTGTCCGACCCCCGCCAGGCACCCCATCTCCTTCGCCTGGCAGACGCAGTCCACGACCGACCGTGGGCAGGTCGAGCGCTGGGCCAGGCATCAGCCGCAGGCCAACTTCATCACCGCGACGGGCATGGTCCACGACGTCCTGGACGTGCCGCTCGCCGCCGGGCGCGAGGCACTGGCCAGGCTGCTTGCGGACGGCATCGACGTAGGTCCTGTCGCCGAGTCCGAGGGCCTCATGGACGACGGGCGGATGCTGTTCTTCACGCTCACCCGTGGCACCCCGGAGGACGAGGACGAGTGGTGGCCCTGTGAGCTGGACTGCCACCCCGAGACGACGAACGAACACCCCGGTCTGCGCTGGCACTGCCGCGGTTCGTACGTCCTGGTGCCGCCCGCGCGCCTTCCCGGCGATCTGTCCGTCAGCTGGATCCGCGGCCTCGAGCACGCGCTCCCGGACCCGCTGACGCTCCTGGAGACGCTCACCGACGAATGCGCCCGCGTCGCGGGCGAGCCCCAGCACGACGTCGCCGCCTGGCCGTCCAGAGGCTGACGCCCGGCAGCAGCGGGGCCGGCCCGGCCTACTCGCCCCGCGCGCCCGTCAGACCCTGGATGCGGCTCAGGAACGACACCTTGCCCGAGCCCTTGGGGTCGATGACGAGTTGGTTGGAGACGCGCTCCAGCGTCATCGACTGCTTGACGTCACCCTTCAGGAGAGGCTTCACCTCGGGATCCACGGGGATGTTCACGCCCTTCGCGGCGGTCCGCTTCTCGTAGTGGTGCGTCGAGAAGAAGACCATCGCGCCGCCGTCCTGGGTGCGCAGGCCCACCGGGGCGAACGTTCCGTCGTTCCGCGGCTCGTCGATGTACTGGATGGCGAAGCCGTTGCGGCGCTTGGCGTTCTTGTCGCGGGCCGCCTTCCACAGCGACGTGTGGTCGCCCGGCGCGAACGTGTCGCCGCCCGACTTCAGATACGTCGTGTACTGCGTGCCGAGGTTCTTCGGCGCCACCGCCAGATCTTTGGAGCCCGGCTCGACCGGCTCGGCCCAGCCGTCCTTGTCCTTCTTCAGCTCCGGCATCTTGTCGGGGGACACCAGGTTCAGATAGGACGCCTCCCACAGCTGGTCCTTGCTGCCCTTGGTGAAGACGAGGACCCAGCGCAGGTCGCCTCTGCGGTTGGACTTCGTGTCCGCGACGAACCACCGGGGCCAGCCGGCCTTCTTGGGGATCGAGAACTTCGCGTCCGTCAGCTCGAGCGGCACGTGGTTGGGGCTGCCGCCCGGACTCCGCGCACCCCGCACCTTCAGACCCGCCTGGTTGATGGCGCTCAGCGGGCCCGTGAGCCGGGCCGCGTCCAGGGCCGGGTCGTACGCCTTCTCGGCCTTGTTGTACGCGGTGAGGAAGTCCTTGAGGGCCTTGTCCGCCTCGGACTTGGTCGCCGTCGGCACGACCTCACGCTCGCCGTGCACGGTCACGCAGCCGCTCGCCGTCAGGGCGAGGGCCGTCACCACCGCCGACGCCATGACAGGCCGGATACCGGGCCGGTGGACAGGCCGATCGAGACCGCGACCCCTGCGAACCTTGTTCATCGGAATACCTTCACCTACCCCTTCCCGGGGCCGAACCATACCGGGCGGGGGAAGGGGCGTGGGCAGGCGGTCGGGCCTCAGGAGGTCCGCGGGTTGCCCGGCGATCGTATGTACAGGCGTTCAGGCTCGACGCGTGCTGCTCAACCCTGTTCCGGAACTGTTGCTTTCTCGGGCACGGCGGCCTTCTGGGACGAGGGCCTCGTGGGCGCGAAGAAGAACACCAGGGTCGGCACGAGGTACAGCAGCCAGACCACGACCTGGAGCACCGTCGGGTCGGGCTGGAAGTTGAAGACGCCCTTCAGGAGCGTGCCGTACCAACTGTCCGGCGGAATCGTCGCGCTGATGTCGAACGCCTTGTTCCGCAGGCCGCCGACGAACTCGGCCTCCTGCAGATCATGCACGCCGTACGCGAGGACGCCCGCCGCCACGATCACCAGCATGGCGCCGGTCCAGGTGAAGAACTTGGCCAGATTGATGCGGACCGCGCCCTTGTAGAACAGCCAGCCGAGCGCGATCGCGGTGAGCAGACCCAGGAGCACGCCGATCAGTGGACCGTGCGTACCGTCGCTGGACGCCCGCACCGAGGCCCACACGAACAGCGCGGTCTCCAGGCCCTCACGGCCCACGGCGAGGAACGCGGTGGCCACCAGGGCGCCCGTGCCCATCTGCAGCGCCGCGTCCAGCTTGCCGTGCAGCTCCTTCTTGAGATGACGGGCCGTACGCCGCATCCAGAAGACCATCCACGTCACGAGCGCGACGGCGACGATCGACAGCGAACCGCCGAGCGCCTCCTGCGCCTTGAACGTCAGCTCCTGCGAACCGAACGTGAGCCCGCAGCCGAAGCCGAACGCGAGCGCGCACGCGACACCGATGCCGATCCAGATGGGCCGCAGCGCGTCACGCCGCTCCGTCTTCACCAGATACGCGATGAGGATGCAGACGACCAGACTGGCCTCGAGCCCTTCGCGAAGCCCGATCAGATAGTTACCGAACATGTCCGTCAGATCCCCTCAGCTGAACAGTGTCCGGCCCCACCAGTCGTCCTTGTCGCGGACGCCCGGCGGGATCGCGAAGACCGCTGAACCCACGTGCTGGATGTACTCGTTGAGCGCGTCGGAGCGCGCCAGGTTGCGCTGCACCGGAATGAAGCCCGTACGGACGTCACGCTGGTAGGCGAGGAAGAAGAGCCCCGCGTCGAGGCGGCCTAGGCCGTCGGTGCCGTCCGTGAAGGAGTAGCCGCGGCGCAGGATCGTCGCGCCGTCGTTGGAGTCCGGGTGCGCGAGCCGGACGTGCGCGGTCGGCTTCATCGCCTTCAGGAACGGCTCGTCGTGCTCCTTGGCCTTGCCGACCGGGGCGCCCTTGCCCTTGTCGCGGCCGAAGATGTCCTCCTGCTCGCCGAGCGAAGTACGGTCCCAGGTCTCGACGTTCATACGGATGCGGCGCGCGACGAGATACGAGCCGCCGTCCATCCAGCCGGGCCCGTCCTTCTCGCCGACCCACACGTGCTCGGCCAGCGCGGAACGGTCATCGCCCGAGACATTGCGGGTGCCGTCCTTGAAGCCGAAGAGATTGCGCGGTGTCTGTGAGCCCGGCGTCGTGGAGGACGTCTTCCCGAAGCCGAGCTGCGACCAGCGCACCGCGACCTTGCCGAAGCCGATGCGGGCGAGGTTGCGGATGGCGTGCACGGCGACCTGCGGGTCGTCCGCGCAGGCCTGCACGCACAGATCGCCGCCGCCGCGGGACTTGTCGAGGTTGTCGCCGGGGAACTTGGGCAGATCGACGAGCGCCTCCGGGCGCCGGTCGTCGAGTCCGAACTTCTCGAAGAGACCCGGCCCGAAACCGATGGTGAGGGTGAGCCGGGACGGTTTGAGGCCCAGCGCCTCGCCGGTGTCGTCCGGCGGTGCCTCGGTGAGCCCGCCGTAGGCGCCCTCACCGACCTCGTGCCCGGCGGTCATTCGCGCGGCGGCCTTCGTCCAGTCCTTCAGAAGCTGCACGAACTGCTCGCGGTCGTCCGTCTTCACGTCGAACGCGGCGAAGTGCAGCCGGTCCTGAACGGCGGAGGCGATGCCTGCCTGGTGCGTGCCGTGGAAGGGGACCGCGCCGCCCGCCGAGGCCGCGGGCGCGGCTTCGTCCCCGGACCGGGCCATCGCGACGGCGCCCCCGGTGACGGCGGCGCCGAGCGCGAGCCCGGCGCCGCCCCAGCCGAGGAGCGAACGCCGCGAAGGAGCAAGGGAGTTGGCGTCGTGGTCCGGCGCGGACGCGCTGCTGATGCCGCCGCTGCTGTCGGTGTCGCTCGTGGTCTCGGTCATCGTTCCGGTACCCCTGCCGCTACTTGCTCTTGGCGACGGCGGCGGCCAGCTTCGACAGCGGCTCCGCGAGCGCGTTGACGCCGTCCTGGAGCTCCTTCTGGTCCGCCTTGCCGACCTTGTCGTACGACGTGAACTCGTAACTGTCCTTGCCGCCGCCCTGGCGGTGCTTGCCGAGCAGCTTGTCCAGGGCCGCGAACTGCTTGTCGAGCTCCTTGGTGAGCGCCGGGTCGTTCTCCGACGCGACGGACTTGAGCAGGCCGTACGCCTTCTGCGCACCCTCGATGTTCGCCTTGAAGTCGACGAGGTCGGTGTGCGAGTAGCGCTCCTCCTCGCCGGTGACCTTGCCGGTGGCGACCTCGTCGAGGAGCTCCTTGGCGCCGTTGGCCATGGAGGTCGGGGTGATCTCCGCCTTGCCGACGCGCTTCTGCCAGTCCAAGAGGTCCTTGTCCAGCTGGGTGGCGAGCTCCTTCTCGCGCCCACCGATCTTCTTGTCCTTCCACAGGGCCCGCTCCAGACGGTGCCAGCCCGTCCAGTCCTTCTCCAGGTCCTGGCCCTCCTCGAGGCCGTCCTCGCGGACGTCGACCTTCGGGTCGATGTCACCGAAGGACTCGGCGACCGGCTCGGTGCGCTCCCAGCCGATGCGGGAGTTGGCGTACGCCTTCTTCGCGGCCTCGATGTCGCCCTTGCGGACGGCGTCGGTGAAGAGCTTCACCTTGGGCAGCGTCGCGTCGGCCTGCTCCTGCGCGTAGGCGCGGTAGTCGGCGACGGCCTTGTCCAGGCGCGGGTCGCGCTTGGCGGTCTTGCCGCCGCTGACGGTGACCTTCTGGCGGATGCCGTCGCCCTTCATGCCGGGCTTGCAGGCGATCTCGTACGACCCGGCCTTCACCTCGGCGGTGAGCTTCTGCTTCGTGCCGGGGCCGATGTTCTCGCGCTCGCTGACGATGCGGTCGTCGGGGAAGAGGAGGTAGACCTCGGTGACCTTGGAGCCCTTGTTCTCGATGGCGAGCTCGACGTGCCCGGCGGGAAGCTTGGTCGTGGAGACCTCGCACTTGTCGTCGGTGGCGGTCACCTCGACGGTGTTGCCGCCGCCCTTGGCATCGCTCTTCTCGGTGCAGCCCGTGACGGCGGTGAGCGCCGCCGCTGCGGCGATGGCAGTGGCGACGGGGAGGCGGACGGGGCGCATAGGGGCTCCAAGACGGTTCACGGATGATGCCGACGTGCCGGTGAGGCGGACCTAACTTAACTGAGCCTTACCTTGTCGATACCCAGCCGTTCAGTGATTCACCTCTCACCAGGTGAGAGGTGCTTACAGGGGTGTCACGGTGGGGTGATGGGGGATTCATGGCGCAGTAAAGCGGGGGTCAAGAAGCGCTTTTCGGGCCGTCGATCACCGGCTTCGCCGAGTTCGTCCTCAAACGCCGGGCGGGCTGGAAATTCCAGCTCAGCCTCGCACCGGGGCGACAAGTGGAGCCCCTGTGCGGGGATGCGGAAACACCTCGACCGGCTGCCGGTAGACCTCGCTCAAGAGCTCCCCGGTGAACACTTCCCCCGGAGCCCCCTCCGCGGCGAGGCCCCCACCCCGCAACACCGCCACGCGATCCGCGTACGCCGCCGCAAGCCCCAGATCATGCAGCACCACCACCACCGCGTCCCCCGCAGCGGCCCGCTCCCGGCAGATCCGCAGGACCAGCTCCTGATGCCGAAGATCAAGCGCCGCCGTCGGCTCATCGAGAAGGAGCAGCGGCGCCCGCTGCGCAAGCACCCGCGCAAGGGCGACCCGGGCCCGCTCCCCACCGCTCAGCGCGGAGAAGGGACGGGCGGCGAACTCGCAGACCTCCGTCGCGGCCATCGACTCCCTCACCACACGGTCGTCGTCGTCCTCCAGCGCCGTACCGGCCCAGGGCGCACGCCCCATCCGCACGACATCCTCGACAGCGAACGGGAAGGACAGAGAGGCCGCCTGCGGCAACACGGCCCGCCGCAGGGCGAGTTCACGGGCGGGCCACTCCGTCACGGGACGCCCGCAGACGCGTACGACACCCTCCTCGGCCGGGAGATCCCCGGCAAGCGCGGCCAACAGGGTCGACTTCCCGGCCCCGTTGGGCCCCACCAGGGCAAGCACTTCCCCCGCCCGCGCGGTCAGGGACACCCCGGCTAGGACCTCGCGCCCCCCGAGCCGCACCACGAGCTCCGACGTCCCGGCGAGCGTGTCGCCGGGAGAGACGGGCCCCGGCAGCGCACGCCCGCCGCCACCGGAGGAGAACAGCCGGTGGGCGATCCACCCGATCACGCCCGACCCCCTTGTCATGCCCGACCCCCTTGTCATGCCCGACCCCCCTGTCATGCCCAACCCCCTTGCTTACGACGGGTCCTGCGCAGCAGCCAGAAGAAGAACGGGCTCCCGAAGAGCGCGGTGAGCACCCCGAGCGGCAGCTCCGCGGGCGCGGCCACCGTCCGCGCGGCGAGATCCGCGCCGACCAGGACGACCGCCCCGCCAAGCGCACTGCCCGGCACGAGGAAGCGATGCCCAGGACCCGCCGCCATCCGCAGCAGATGCGGGACGAGAAGCCCGACGAACGTGATGATCCCGGCGACGGCCACGGCGGCGGCGGTCAGCAGCGCCACCACGAGAACAAGCACGAGCCGCAGCCGCTCGACGTCGACCCCGAGATGCCGCGCGGGCCGTTCACCGAGCGCGAGGAGGTCCAACTTCCGTGCGTACAGCGGCGCCACGGCCAGACCGGCCACGGCGCACGGCAGTACCGCGAGCACCTTCGGCCACGTCGCCCCGGCGAGCGAGCCGAGCTGCCAGAAGGTGATCTGGGTGATCTGCGCGTTGTCCGCGAAGAAGATGCAGAGCCCGATCAGCGCCCCGGCGAACGCGTTCACCGCGATGCCGGTGAGGATGAGCGTGACGACCTCCGTACGCCCGCCGTTGCGCGAGAGGACGTACACGAGGAGGACAGTGGCGAGTCCGGCGACGAACGCGCAGACCGTCACGGTCCAGTTCCCGAAGAAGCTGAGGCCGAGCGCGATCGACGCCACCGCGCCGACGGCCGCGCCCGCCGAGATCCCGATGACACCGGGCTCGGCGAGCGGATTGCCGAACACGCCCTGCATGAGCGCCCCCGCGCAGCCGAGCGACCCCCCGACGAGCAGCGCCAGCGTCACGCGCGGAAGGCGCACGTTCCACAGGACGCTCTCGCCGACCCGGTCGAGCGCGCTCCCGCCGAGACCGATCCGGTGCTGCACGGAACTGAGAACGTCCCAGAGCGGGATGTCGTACGCCCCGATTCCGGCGGAGAGCAGACAGAGGAGAACGAGGGCAGCCGTGAGCCCGATGGTCAGGGAAGCGGCCGCGCCCCGTCGGCGGACGCGCGGAGCCGACGGCTCGACGCCGGTGGACCCGGCGTCCTGTGCCGCCTTGGTCAGGACCGTCACTTCTTGCTCCCGTACAACTGCTCCACAAGGGACTTCAGGACCTGGTCCGTACGCGGCCCGTAGTTCAGGAGTACTCCGTCGTCGATCGAGACGATGCGGCGGTCGAGCCCGGCCGGGGTCTCGGCGACACCCGGGACCTTGAGGAGCCCGTCCACACCGTCCACCGATTCGAGCCCCTTGGACATCACCAGGATCGCGTCCGGCGCCGCCTTGGCGAGCGCCTCACTCGTGATCGCCGTGAAGTCCTTCTTCAGGCCCGACGCCTTGCCCGCGTCGACCGCGCCCGCCGCCTCGAGGAGCGAGCTCGCGCCGGACTCGCGGCCGCCGAGCAGATAGACGGACGCGGAGCCGCGCAGGTAGAGGAAGGCGACACGGGGCTTCTCGGTGCGGGCGGACGCCGGGATGGACTTCCGTACCTTCGCGATGCGTTCCCGCGTACGGGACTTGAGCGCGTCGCCCGACTTCTCGACCCCCAGCGTCCTTGCCACCGCGTCGATCCGGGGGCCCACGTCGTCGAGGCCCTTCGCCGCGTCGAACACGACGAGCGGGATGCCCGCGTCACGTATCTGGTCGATGGCCTCGGCGGGTCCCGTCGTGGTGTCCGCGAGGACGACCGTCGGCTTCAGGGACAGGACGCTCTCCGCCGATACGTCGTGCGCACGTGTCACCACCGGCAGCTTCTTCGCCTGCTCGAAGGTCGCGGTGATGTCGCGTGCCACGACGTTCTTGCCGAGCCCGAGCGTGAAGACGATCTCGCTGAGGCTGCCGGTGAGCGGCACGATCCGGCTCGTGTCCTCGACGGTGACCTTCTTGCCGTCGGCCGACGTGACGGTGGCGGGGAGCACGGCGTCGGGGCGGGACTTCAGCGGCTCGACCCGGTCGGGCGCGGAGGCCGCTGCCTTCGCCTTCGGGGACGTGTCGCCGCCGTCGCCCGACGATGATCCACACCCCGTGAGGGCCAGGGCGAGAACGGCGGTCCACGCGCCGGCGATACGGAGTGAGCGCGGCCTACGCACCGAAGTCCACCGTCCTGTCGTGCTGTTGCTGAGGGTGCTGGGGGTTCCAGCCGGAGTGATCGTAGTTTAGGTTAGCCTTACCTCATTAGCCACATCTGGAGGGGTCCCATGTCGCCGTCAAGACGGGCGCGAGCCAACGCTCGCGCCGGAGCCGTGGCCGTGCTCACCGCACTCGTCGGAGCACTGCTCCCGGCGGGCGCCGCGCACGCCGAGGACCGCACGGTCCAGGGCGGACGGCTCGACTGGGGCATCAAATCCTCGTTCCAGAGCTACGTCACCGGCCCGATAGCCCAGGGGAGTTCGACCTTGCAGGGCGGCGCAGCCACGGTCGGCGGCAGCCAATTCCGGTTCCACTCGGCGAAGGGTTCCTACGACCCGGACAGCGGGGCCTTCAGCGCCGGGTTCTCGGGCGGGGTGCACTTCCTCGGCCACAAGAAGGGCGGCTCGTACGAGCTGGACCTCACCATCAGCCGCCCCACCGTCAAGATCTCCGGCGGCTCCGGCACGCTCTACGCCGACATGGTCAGCAAGGAGAAGGGCACGGGCAAGGTCACGTCCAACGCCCAGGTGCCCCTCGCGACCCTGGGCATGTCCGGCATCAACATGAAGGGCGGCTCCGGGCCGATCGCCCTCAACAACCTCCCCGCGACGCTCACTTCCCAGGGCGCCAAGGCCTTCGCCGGGTACTACACGGCGGGCACCGAACTGGACCGCGTGAGCCTGTCGACGGACCTCACGGCGAAGTCCGGCTCCGACAAGCCCTCGAAGTCACCGTCACCGAAGCCGTCGAAGTCCTCGGACTCCGGGAAGAAGGCGAAGGCGGGCCGGATCGAGGACGCCGCCGTCGACTGGGGCGTGCGCCGCACCTTCCGGGAGTACGTCACCGGGTCCATCGCCAAGGGCGAATGGAAACTGACCGCCGGGGCCGAGGACGGTGGCGCGCTCTTCCGCTTCCCCCAGGGCGAGGGGACGTACGACAAGAAGAAGCAGACCCTCGACGCGGACTTCGCGGGCACGGTGCGCTTCACCGGTGCACACGGGCTCGACCTCGCGCTGAGCAAGGTCGCCGTCGAGGTGAAGGACGGCAAGGGCACGCTGTTCGCGGACGTCGACAGCAAGGGCAACAAGGGCAGTGAAGACGTCACGCTGAAGAAGGCCTCGCTGGTCACCTTCGCGGCCAAGGCCGAGGAACTGAAGCCGAAGGACGGGCTCGTCTCCCTGACCGAAGTGCCCTCCAAGCTCACGGCCGACGGCGCCAAGGCGTTCGGCGGCATGTACAAGGCGGGCTCCGGAATGGACCCGCTCTCGCTCGCCGTCGCCCTCGACGCCGACGCGAAACTGCCCGCGCTGCCGGACCTCGGCTCGTCCGCGAGCCCGACGCCGCAGGCGAAGAAGGCCGGACAGGACGCCGGGCCGAAGACCGAGAACGCCGCCGACTCGTCCGACTCCTCGTCGCCCGCCGTGCCGATCGGCATCGGCGCGGGTGTGGCGGTGCTGCTCGCGGCGGCGGTCACGTTCGGAGTCGTACGCAAGAAGCGTGCGGCGACAGGCGCCCCGGGCACGGCGACAGGCGCCCCGGGCACGCAGGACGCCCCCGGCTCGGATTCCTGACCCTTCCCCCCCTCTTCTCTTCCTCCCCCTCTCTTCCTCTCCCCACCTCTCTCCAAGGAGAAGCCTGACCATGGCTGCCACCCGTCGTCCCATAACCCTCGCGGCAGCTGTCGCGACCGCCGTCACGCTGGGCGCGACCGCCCTCACCCTTCCCGCGCTCGCCGCCGACGGTGGCGCCGCCGCCGCGCCGAAGCTGGAACTGAAGGACGGCACGCTGGACTGGGGCTTCAAGGAGTCCTTCCGCAACTACGTCACCGGCATGGCCGCGGGCAAGATCGAGGCCACGGACGGCGCCAAGCAGGCCGCAGGCAACGGGGTGTTCACCTTCACCGACGGCACGGGGACGTACGACACCGGGACGCACGCCACCGACACCGCCTTCAAGGGCAGCGTCCGGTTCTCCTCGACGGCACACGGCTTCGACATCAAGGTCGCCGACGTGAAGGTAAGGACCAAGGGCACGACCGGCGCCATCCAGGCCGACGTCAGCCTCAACGGCACGGCCCAGAACGACATCGACCTCGCCAAGCTCGACCTGACCGGCATCACGCCCGGCACGGGCGAGGGCGGCGCGATG
This sequence comes from Streptomyces sp. NPDC055239, assembly GCF_053606205.1. Taxonomy (NCBI): domain Bacteria; kingdom Bacillati; phylum Actinomycetota; class Actinomycetes; order Kitasatosporales; family Streptomycetaceae; genus Streptomyces; species Streptomyces sp. NPDC055239. The sequence continues at coordinate 910,826 of NZ_JBSGRD010000002.1, forward strand.
ACCTTCAAGGACATCCCGGCGACGCTGACGGCGGACGGCGCCAAGGCCTTCAACGGCATGTACAAGGAAGGCGACAAGCTCGACCCGGCCACCCTCTCGGTGAAGGCGGGCGGCGCCCCGACCGAGAAGCCGACCGAGACGCCCAAGCCGACGGACAAGCCCACCGAGACGCCCAAGCCGACGGACAAGCCCACCGAGACGCCCAAGCCGACCGAGAAGCCCACCGAGACCCCGAAGCCGACGGCCACGCCCACCGAGACCCCCAAGCCGACGTCCGGCACGGAGCAGCCCGCGGGCGAGGTCCACGACGGCACGCTCGCCTGGGGCGTGAAGAAGAGCTTCCGCCGCTACATCGACTCCGGCGACGGCGCCACGCTCTCCGGCGGCGCCGAGAAGAACGACAACGGCTACGACTTCCCGTACGCCAAGGGCGATGTGGACAGCGACGCGAAGAAGCTGACCGCGTCCTTCGGCGGCGCCGTCCGCTTCCAGTACAAGGCGCACGGCCTCGACATGAAGTTCAGCGACATCAAGGTGGCGGCGAACGGCACCAAGGGCACGCTGACCGTGGACGTCACCACGCCCAAGGGCAAGAACAACGACGTGAAGTTCGCGACGCTCGACCTTTCCAAGGCGTCGTACGCGGCGAAGGACGACGTCGTCGTGCTCGACAAGGTGCCCGCGGTGTTCACGGCGGCGGGCGCGAAGCAGTTCGAGAGCGAGGACGCGCCGTCCGGTTACAAGGCGGGCGAAGCGATCGACCCGGTGACGGTGGCGCTCTCGGTCGCCGAGGGCGCGGAGCTGCCCAGCGGCAATGGCAGCGGCGGCTCGACCGGCGGATCGGGCGACTCCGGTTCCACCGGCGGGGGTTCGTCCGACCTCGGCGGCGGTTCGGTCGGCGGCGGTACGGGCGGCTCGATGGCGTCCACCGGCGCTTCGGTGCCGACGGGTGCGCTGCTCGGTACCGCGGGCGCGATCGTCGCCGCGGGTGCGGGCGCGGTCTTCATGGCCCGGCGCCGCACTTCCTGAGGATGCTTGAATGCCCGGGTGACGGAACTACTTGACGGACTTGACGTCCTGCGAGTCTTCTGCGGGCCCGACGGTCGGCACGGCAACGAACTCGGTGTCGTGCGCGACGGGGCCCGCGTCCCCGGGCGGGGCGAGCGGCAGGGCATCGCGGCGAAGCTCGGCTTCAGCGAGACGGTGTTCGTCGATGACCCCGAGCGCGGGGTCATCGACATCTACACCCCTACGTCGCGCCTCCCTTTCGCCGGACACCCTTGCGTCGGTACGTCCTGGCTGCTCGACGTCCCTGAACTCGTCACGCCCGCGGGGGTGGTGGAGGCCCGTCAGGACGGGGAGTTCAGCTGGATCGCGGCGCGGGCCGAGTGGGCGCCTGGGCGGACTTTGCGTGCGTACGGCAGCCCGGCCGAGGTGGACGCGCTCGCGGTGCCCCCGCTGGGGGAGTGGGTGTACGCGTGGGCGTGGGAGGACGAGGCTGCGGGGCGGGTCCGGGCCCGGGGCTTTCCCGGTCGGGACGACGGCATCCGGGAGGACGAGGCCACGGGGGCGGCGGCGTTGCTGTTGTGCGCCGAACTGGGCCGGGCGCTGAACATCACGCAGGGGCGTGGGTCGCAGATCCTCGCGGCGCCTGCGCCTGGTGGGTTGATCGAGGTGGGGGGAAGGGTGCTGGCCTCCGGCGGTCTTACGTACCGTTGATCACCGGCTTCGCCGAGTTCGTCCTCAATCGCCGGACGGGCTGAAATCTTTCAGCCCGTCCGGCGATTGAGGACATCTCGTCGGGGGCCCTACGCCGACAGCGGGAACTCGTCCCCCAGCTCACGGAACACCCCGGTGTTCAAAGCGAAAGCGCGCTTGCACTCGTCCACGATCCGCTGCCTCTCCAACTCGTCCGGGACGACCTCTCCCAGACCGTCGAGCAGCTCCCGATAACCCCGCTTGAACGCGGCCGGGTTGGAGATCCCCTCGAACACGTAGAACCGCACCCCGTCGCCCTTACGGGCAAAGCCCCACGTCTGCTCGGCCTTGCCGCGGATGATCTGGCCGCCGGAGAGATCGCCGAGGTAGCGGGTGTAGTGGTGGGCGACATAACCCCCGGGCCACTCCTGGGCGCACTCCGCCACCCGTGCCGCGTACGCAGCGGTGGCCGGAAGGGGTGCGGCGTCCGCCTGCCACCCCGCGCCCCGCAGATGCGCGAGGTCCCGCTCGAGCTCCGCGACGCGCAGCAGCTCGGGCTGGATGAAAGGACCGGCGACCGGATCGTCCCGCAGCGCCGCGGCGCCCTCCTCCAGGGCGCGGTACACGAACCACAGCTGTTCCGTGTAGCGCGCGTACGCGTCGACGCCCAGCTTGCCGCCGAGCAGGTCGCTCATGAACGTCGAGGTCTCCGCCTCCGTGTGCTGCTCGTGCGAGGCGGTGCGGATGACCGTGGAGAACGGATCCATGAGGGACCTCCGAAGCCGAAGATAGCGAGAAAGCCGAAGAAAAAGGCGGGAACCAGTAAGGCCGCTACCGATCATCCAAGTTAGGCTTACCTAAGTCAACTGGTTCCCGACGTCCTGTCGGTAAAAAAGCTACCCGCTCGGAGCTCAGGGAAGCGTAAGAATCTCCGCCCCGCTGTCCGTCACGACGAGCGTCTCCTCGAACTGCGCTGTCCGCTTGCGGTCCTTCGTCACCACGGTCCAGCCGTCGTCCCACATGTCGTAGTCGTGCGAGCCGAGAGTCAGCATCGGCTCGATGGTGAACGTCATGCCGGGCTTGATCGTCGTCGTCGCGTGCGGGCTGTCGTAGTGCGGGACGATCAGGCCGGAGTGGAAGGACGTGTTGATGCCGTGGCCGGTGAAGTCGCGGACGACGCCGTAGCCGAAGCGCTTGGCGTACGACTCGATGACGCGGCCGATGATGTTGATCTGGCGGCCGGGCTTGACCGCCTTGATGGCGCGGTCGAGCGACTCGCGCGTCCGCTCCACGAGGAGCCTGGACTCCTCGTCGACGTCCCCGACCAGGTACGTGGCGTTGTTGTCGCCGTGCACACCGCCGATGTAGGCGGTCACGTCGAGGTTGATGATGTCGCCGTCGTTGAGGACGGTGGAGTCCGGGATGCCGTGGCAGATGACCTCGTTGACGGAGGTGCACAGAGACTTCTGGAAGCCGCGGTAGCCGAGCGTGGAGGGGTAGGCGCCGTGGTCGCACATGTACTCGTGGGCCACGCGGTCCAGCTCATCGGTGGTCACCCCGGGCGCGATGTGCTTGGCGGCCTCGGCCATCGCGCGCGCGGCGATACGGCCCGCGGTGCGCATGAGCTCGATGGTCTCGGGGGTCTGCACCTCTGGCCCCGTGTACGGAGTGGGCGCGGGTTTCCCCACGTACTCCGGGCGCCTGATGTTTCCCGGAACGGGGCGGATGGGGGAGAGCTCCCCTGGGACGAGCAGTGACTGGCCAGACATGCCAGCGAGTCTAACCAGCGCTGGTGGGGCAGCATGGCGGGAGAGAGAGGAGCAGACCATGCCACTGTTCAAGAAGCGGACCGTCGGTAAACCGGGTGAGTGGTACTACTGCCTGGAGCACAAGAAGGTCGAGGAGGGCCCCGACTGTCCGGGCAAGGACCGCTTCGGGCCCTACGCGTCCCGCGAGGAGGCCCAGCGCGCGATGGAGACCGCCGCCGAGCGGAACCTGGAGTGGGAGACCGACCCGAAGTGGCACGACAAGGACCCCGAGGGCGGCAGCGCCTGATTCCGCACCGGGGCGCGGCCCGTCACCCGGTGACGGACCCCTCCCGGCGTCGGGCGGCGTCCTCGTCCGTGCTCGCGTCGTACGAGAGCAGCTTCGGCAGCACCGCTGTCAGCGCGGCGACCGAGGCCACGCAGGCGAGGCCGCCCGACCAGATGGCGGTGCGGGTGCCGGTCCAGCCTGCGGCGGCCCCCGCGCGGACCTGGCCCAGCTGCGGGCCGACGCTGTAGGAGAGCACCTCGATACCGGCGAGCCTGCCCCGCAGCTCGTCCGGGATCGTCTGGTTCCAGATCGTGGAGCGGCCGAGCCCGCTGAGCATGTCGCCCGCGCCCGCGAGCGCCAGGCACACGAGCACCAGCCAGATGTTCGCGAACCACCCGGCCGCCATGATCGCGAGCCCCCAGCCCGCCGCTCCGAACACGACGAGCAGCCCGTGTCGCTTTACGCGTGACGTCCACCCGCTGGTCAGGCTGAGGAGCAGCGAGCCGACCGCCCCGGCCGCGTACATCAGGCCGAGCGCCCACTCGGCGTTCAGCTCCTCCGCGAGGAACGGGAAGATCGTGTTCGGGAAGGCGAAGAACATCGCCGCCATGTCGATCGCGTACGTGCCGAGCAGCACCGGCCGTGACCACGCGTACCGCGCGCCCTCCGCGAGGCCCCGCAGGGACGGCTTCTCCGCGTCGTGGGCCGGGGGCGCGGGCGCGATGCGGGTGCACAGGGCCACGGAGACGGCGAAGCAGGCCACCGTCACCGCGTACGCGGGTGCGTGCCCGGCGTACGCGACGACCACGCCCGCCAGCGAAGGGGCGGCGATCGCGCCGACGTTCCAGCGCAGCGAGTTGAGCGCGGTGGCGGCGATGAGCTGGTCGTGCGGCACGATGCGGGCCATGAGGGAGTCGAGCGCGGGGCGTTGCAGCCCCGCGAGCGCGGAGACTCCCGCCGCCACGACGTACAGGGGCCAGAGCAGCGGCTCGGGGAGCAGCGCGTTCATGAGCAGCACGGCGGCAAGGAGGCCGAGTCCCGCCTCGGTCAGGAGAATCACCTTGCGCCGGTCGACCGCGTCGGCCAGCGCGCCCCCGTAGAGCCCGAAGACGATCAGCGGCACCAGCTCGACCGCGCCCATCGCCCCGACGGCGAGCGGCGAGTCCGTGAGGTCCTTGATCTGCAACGGCAGCGCGACCAGGGCCATGAAACTGCCGAAGGTGGTGACGAGTCCCTGGACCCAGAGCAGCCGGAAGTCACGCGTGGAGCGCCAAGGGGAGAGGTCGGGCAATATCGAGGAGAGAGACACGAACAGCCATGATCAGCGCGGCGGGGGCCGCGGGGCAACCGTTTTCTCCGGCGCCTTGCCGGGCGGGGAAAGACCCGCCGCGAAGCGGCGGCCCAGGGCGGGTGACGTCACCACCGCGCCGGCAGCGGCGCAGTTCAAGCGCCCGTCGCCTACCACCGCGCAGGCGGCGGCGCCGTCAGTTGGTCTGCGAGGCGTGAGAGACGGTCCCGCAACCGCCTCCGCCCCCGCGCCGCAGGCAACGAGTTCTCGCCGGCCGCCGCGCTCACCAAGTGCTGGACCATGTCCAGGTCGAGCTCGGGCGACTCCGGCACGGCGAGAGCCTCGTGAGCCATGGCCCGCAGATCCCCGTGCCCCGAACCCAGGGCAAGCACCGTCGCCCCCGCCGCACGCGCGTCATGCACCCGCTCCAGCAGCCCCGCCCCCGGCGGCTCCGCGGGCGTGTCCGGCGCCACCACCAGCAGCGTCTCGCCGCGCCGCGCCGCCTCGATCCGGCCGAGCCCGGTCGACAGATGCGCGGGGTCGCCCTCCCCCACCCGGTGGCGTACGAGTGTCGGCGTCAGTTCCGGCGTCCCGGACCACGCCGCCTCGTCCACGAGATGCGCGGCCAGATGCCAGGGCTCGTACTCCTGCGTGCCCACGAGCAGAAGACCGCCCCCGTGCGGCACCACGGAGGACCGCAGTGTCCCCGCGAAGCGGCGCGTCGCGCCCACCCACTCGGTTCCTGCGAGCACTTCGCGCAGCAGCGCGACCCGTACGGCGTCCATGGGGCCGCATCCTGCCTCAACGCAGGAGTCGTCAGGCGCAGTTCACCGGGAATTCGCCCGAGGTGGGGAATGACCGGGGATGGCTGATGAGACAACTGTTCCCACTGTTCCCTTCCGGGCCGGGCGCGAGGGCTACGCCAGCTTCCGCATCCCCGCCGTCGTGCTCACGAACTCCGGCTCCCTCCTTGCCTTCTGCGAGGGGAGGGTCGGCTCGCAGGAGGACTTCGGCAACATCGATGTGGTGCTGAAGCGGTCCGGTGACGGCGGTCGCACCTGGGGCCCGCTCCAAGTCGTCGCCAAGAACGGCGACAACCTCGCGGGCAACCCCGCCCCCGTCGTCCTCGACACCGGCCGGATCCTCCTCGTCCACGTCCGCAACGCCGCCGCCGCGACCGAGGACGCCATCCGGCGCGGCAAGGTCTCCGCGGCGAACGGGCGGCGGGTGTGGGTGCAGCACAGCGACGACGACGGGCTCACCTGGTCGGCGCCCCGGGAGATCACCGGGCAGGTGAAGAAGGCGAACTGGCGGTGGTACGCGACCACACCGGGCCACGCGGTGCAGACCGGTACGGGCCGGGTCGTCGTGCCCGCCAACCACTCCCTGCCGCCCACCGGCACGGACAACGGCACCGAGGGCAAGTACAACGGCGGCCACAGCCTGCTCAGCGACGACCTCGGCCAGACCTGGCGCATCGGCTACATCGACGACAACACCAACGGCTATGTGAACGTGAACGAGACCACCGCGGCCGAGCTCCCCGACGGCCGCCTCTACTTCAACACCCGCAACGACTCCCCGGCCCCCGGAACCCGCGCCGACGCCCACTCCCGCGACGGCGGCCAGAGCCTGGTCAAGCCCTTCCGGCCGCAGGCGGGGCTCATCGGCCCGGTCGTCGAATGCAGTGTGCTGCAGCTGCGTACGCCGGACGTGCTGTTGTTCTCAGGGCCCGCCGACCCCGGCTTCCGCGCCCTGATGACCGTGCGCCGCAGCCGCGACGGCGGCACCACATGGCAGGACGCCCACACGGTGGACGGGCTGCCCGCCGCGTACTCCGATCTCGTCCGTGTCGACGAGGAGACCGTCGGACTTCTCTACGAGACGGGTGACTTCAGCGCGTACGAGACGATCACCTTCCGGCGGATACCGGTGGCCGCGCTGGCCTGAACCAGGAGCCGGGCGGCGGCCGGGCGGTGAGTAAGGTCGGCCGCATGACCTCTAACGACAGTGTGCAGAAGGCTCCGGCGAAGGACCCCTGGGAGCTGCCCGACGTCTCCGGGCTCGTCGTCGGCGTGCTCGGCGGCACCGGCGACCAGGGCCGCGGCCTCGCCTACCGCCTGGCCCGCGCGGGCCAGAAGGTGATCATCGGCTCCCGCGCGGCCGAGCGGGCGCAGGCCGCGGCCGACGAGCTCGGCCTCGGCGTCGAGGGCGCCGAGAACGCGGAGTGCGCGCGGCGCAGCGACATCGTGATCGTCGCCGTGCCGTGGGACGGGCACGGCAAGACCCTCGAAGCGCTGCGCGAGGAGCTGAGCGGCAAGCTCGTCATCGACTGTGTGAACCCGCTCGGCTTCGACAAGAAGGGCGCCTACGCCCTGAAGCCCGAGGAGGGCAGCGCCGCCGAGCAGGCCGCCGCCCTCCTTCCGGACTCCAGGGTCACGGCCGCCTTCCACCACCTGTCGGCCGTCCTGCTCCAGGACTCGGCGGTCGAGGAGATCGACACCGATGTGATGGTCCTCGGCGAGGTCCGCGCCGACACGGACCTCGTCCAGGCCCTTGCCGCGCGGATCCCCGGCATGCGGGGCGTCTTCGCGGGACGCCTGCGCAACGCGCACCAGGTCGAGTCCCTGGTGGCCAACCTGATCTCCGTGAACCGGCGGTACAAGGCACACGCGGGCCTTCGCGTGACCGACGTCTAGGACGTAGCGGGCATGGGGGACACTGGGTGCGGACGCCGTTCTCGTACGTCGCTGCGTGCGGTGTCCCCGCGTCACCCGAACCGACCCCCGACAGGAGCCGACCCCCATGCCCCGACTCGCTCTCTACGCCCTCACGGTCTGCGTCCTTGCCGTCGCGGCGGCCGTGGTCTCCTTCGTCCAGGGCAACCCGATCGGCGTCGTCTGGGTGCTGCTCGCGGGCCTCTCGTCGAACATGGCGTGGTACTACCTGCGCCGGGCGAAGGCCGAGCGGAACGCGCGCGCCGCTACGGGTTGAGCGTGCAGTACTGGCTCGGGTCGCCGTCCCAGAAGCGGTAGAAGTCCTGGCCGCAGTAAGTCATCAGGTCGTTGACGCCGAGGCCGCGCAGGATCGCGTCGATCGCGTCGAAGAAGGCGCCGTTCACCTCGGGGATCCACAGGATGCCGAAGACGGCGATCAGGCCGAACGGCGCGAACGGCTCCACCTGGCGGCGGATCTTGTGCGAGAGCCAGGGCTCGATGACTCCGTAGCCGTCGAGGCCGGGGATGGGCAGCGAGTTCAGGATCGCGGCCGTCACCTGGAGCAGGGCCAGGAAACCGAGCGCGAACCGGAAGGTGTCCGGGACGCCGGAGAGTGCGTCGAGCCAGAAGGGCGCGGTGCAGACGATCGCGAACAGCACGTTCGTGAGCGGCCCGGCGGCCGAGATGAGGCTGTGCTTCCACTTGCCGTGGATCCGGCCGCGCTCGATGAAGACGGCACCACCGGGCAGACCGATCCCGCCCATGATCACGAAGAGCACCGGGAGCACGATGCTGAGCAGCGCGTGCGTGTACTTGAGCGGGTTGAGGGTCAGATAGCCCTTCGCGCCGATGGAGATGTCGCCGCTGTGCAGGGCGGTGCGGGCGTGCGCGTACTCGTGCAGACAGAGCGAGACGATCCAGGCGGCCGTCACGAAGAGGAAGACGGCGATCCCCGGATTGTTCGCGAATCCGGTCCATACGGCCCAGCCGGAGACCGCGGTGACGGCGGCGATCCCGAGGAAGACGGGGCTGATCCGCCGGTCGCTGCGTCGGGTGGGAGCGGTGGTCATGGGGCGGGGCTCCTGGGTCTGGCGGGCCGGTTGTCGTACGGGACCGTACCCCGGCGTACGACGAAAACGTCTCGCACTCAGTGGGGAGTTCCAGGGAGGGTGGGGGGTATGGCGCTGTGGAACGTGATGTGCGGGCACGGGTACCTTCGGCGGGAGGTGGGGGTGCCGGTTTCGATCGAGGTACCGGAAACGAGCATGTGACCGGCGGCTCTCCCGCACCGCGGGCTCGCAGGGATGCGGCCCGGCAGCGCTCGACGACGGACTTCGCGGCGCCGGTGACCGACGGTGCGCCCGGGCCCGGCGCGGCACCCGTTACCGACCCTCACCTCCACCGGAGACAATGGACCCCGTGCGCTACCGCATTCTCGGCACCACTCAGGCGATTCAGGCCGACGGCACCCCCACCCCCGTCGGCGGCACAAGGCTGCGCGCTCTCCTGACGGTCCTCGCCCTCCGCGTCCCCCGCCCCGTCCCGGCGTCCGTACTCGTCGACGAAGTGTGGGACGGCGATCCGCCCGCCGATGCGACCGGCGCACTGCAGGCACTGGTGGGGCGCCTGCGCCGGGCCGTCGGCGCCGGGGCGATCATCTCGACCGACGGCGGCGGCTACGCGCTGTGCGCCGCACCGGACGACATCGACCTGTACCGCTTCGACCGCCTCGCGCGCGAGGGCGCGAACGCCCTCGCGGACGGCGACGCGGCCAAGGCGGCGATGCTCCTGGACGACGCCCTCGCCCTGTGGCAGGACCCCGCGCTCGCCGACCTCCCGGACCGCGCGGCGCAGGCCGCCCGGTGGGAGTCCCGCCGGCTCGAAGCCCGCCGCGCCAGGCTCGCCGCGGCCCTCGCCCTCGGCCGGGCCGAGCAGGCGCTGCCCGAGCTCGCCGCCCTGTGCGACACCCACCCCCTCGACGAGCCGCTCCAGGCCCTGCGGCTGCGGGCGCTGCGCGACGCGGGCCGCCCGGCGCAGGCGCTCGCCGCGTACGACGAAGTGCGCCGCCTCATCGCGGACCGCATCGGCGCCGACCCCGGGCCCGAACTCCAGTCCCTCCACACGGAGTTGCTGCGGCACGACGCGCCGCAGGCGCCGCCTGCCCGGCCCCGCCCGCCGCAGAAGGCACAGGGCAACCTGCGGGCCAGGCTCACCTCCTTCGTCGGCCGCGAGGGCGACATCGAGGCCATCCGGGGCGACCTGGCGCGGGCCCGCCTCGTCACGCTGCTCGGGCCCGGCGGCGCCGGGAAGACGCGGCTCTCGCAGGAGGCGGGCGAGGCCTACGCGGGCGGTGTGCCCGACGGCGTATGGCTGGCCGAACTCGCGCCGGTCGAGGACCCGGACGCGGTCCCTGAGGCCGTCCTCACCGCGCTCGGCGCCCGCGAGACGGTGCTGCGCGGCGCGGGCGCCGAAGAGCTGCGGGCGGCGTCGGACCGGCACGGCGACGACCCCGTCGTACGCCTCACCGAGCACTGCGGGTCCCGCCGCATGCTCCTGATCCTCGACAACTGCGAGCACGTCATCGACGCCGCCGCCCGCCTCGCGGACCGGCTGCTCGCACACTGCCCCGGCCTCACCGTCCTCGCCACGAGCCGTGAACCCCTGGGCGTGCCGGGGGAGTTGCTGCGCCCCGTGGAGCCTCTGCCGGAGCCGATCGCGCTGCGCCTGCTCGCGGACCGGGGCGCGGCGGCGCGACCCGGCTTCCGCATCGAGGACGACAGGGCGGCCGCGGCGGAGATCTGCCGGCGCCTGGACGGCCTGCCGCTCGCCATCGAACTGGCCGCGGCCCGCCTGCGCATGCTCACGCCCCGGCAGATCGCCGACCGCCTGGACGACCGCTTCCGTCTCCTGACGAGCGGCGCCCGCACGGTCCTGCCCCGCCAGCAGACCCTGCGCGCGGTCGTCGACTGGTCCTGGGGCCTCCTCGACACCTCCGAGCGCACTGTCCTGCGCCGCCTCTCCGCCTTCTCGGGCGGCTGCGACCTGCCTGCGGCGGAGGCGGTGTGCGGGGCCCCGGCCGAGCCCGCCGAGCCCGCCGGTGGGACAGGTGTGCAGCCGCTCGACGTCGCCGACGTACTCGGTTCCCTCGTCGACAAGTCTCTTGTCGTCGCGGCTCCTTCGCCGCAAGGCGTGATGCGCTACCGGCTCCTGGAGACCGTCGGCGAGTACGCGCGCGAGCGGCTCGACGAGGCCGGTGACCGCGCCGCCGCCGAGCGGGCCCACCTCGTGTACTTCCGCGAGTTCGCCAGGCTCACCGAACCTCGGCTGCGGGGCGGCGGACAGCGGCGGGCCGTCGAGGGGCTCGAGATCGAGTACGAGAACCTGCGCACCGCCCTGCGGCACGCCGTCGCCGCCGAGGAGGAGCAGGAGGCGCTCTGTCTTGTCCTCTCGCTCTCCTGGTTCTGGACGATCCGCGACCTGCGCGTCGAGATCCGCAACTGGTCCCGCGACGTCGTCGCTCTGGGCCCCGACCCCTTCGCCCGCCCCGTCACCCCGGTGGAACCGCTCTACGAACGCTGTACGGACGCCCCGCTGCCGATGCGCCCCGAGGTGCTCGAAGAGGCGCGTCGCGGAGTCCACCTCATCCAGCTCTCCTGCATGGACATGAACCTGGAGGCCTGGCAGACGCCCGAGTCCGTCGAGAGACTCGCGGGCATCCGGGAGGCGTACCGCCCCGGCCTTCCGCAGACCTGCTGGTCGCCGGGGAGCCTGTGGTTCTTCGCGGTGCTGATGGAGGGGGACATCACCCAGCTGTACGAACTCATCGACGCGACCATCGTCACCTGCCGCGAGCTCGGCTACGACTGGGAGCTCGCCGCGTCCTTGCAGCAGCGCGCCAACGTCCTGGCCAACCGCGCCGACTGGGCGGGCGACGCCAGCCGTGACGCCGACGAGTCCCTGGAGATCTTCACCCGGCTCGGCGACGTGTGGGGCATGGCCGAGGCGCTCTCCTCGCGCGGCGAGGCCCATGAGCGGCGCGGCCGGTACCGCCTGGCCGCCGAGGACTTCGCCGCCGCCATCGAGCACGCGGAGCAGCTCGGCGCCCCCGCGCAGGTGAGCGTGCTCACGGCCCGGCTCGGGGCGGCGCTCGCCGAAGCGGGCGAACTGGCCCGTGGCGAGGAACTGCTCTGGTCGGTCCTGGAGCATGACGGCATGGGCGGCGGCAACGGCGAGTCCATGCCCGCTTCCCGGTTCTTCCTCGTCGACCTGCTCGGCCGCACCGGGCGTACCGCCGAGGCGCGTGAACAACTCCGTCTCCTCCAGGAGGAGTTCAAGGCCGTCCAGTTCGTCATCTTCGAGGGGTTCACGCTGGGCGCCGAGGCGTGGCTCGCCACCGTGGACGGCCGCCATACCGAAGGTCTCGCCGTGGCGCGCCGTGCGCTCGACAAGTCCCTCGACCCGCTGACCAAGATGATGGCGCCGCAGATGACCTCCGTCCATCTCACCACCGCCGCCCGTGCCCTGGCCGCGCTCGACGGCGGTCGGCACGCCGCCGACGCCGCGCGGCTGATCGGCGTCGCCCGCCGTGAGCTGCCGTCCGGTCACTTCGCCGCCGCCGCGGAGCGCGAGATCCACACGGCCGCCGAGGAGTCGGCGCGCGCGGCACTGGGTGACACCGCGTACGAAGCCGCGTACGAGGAAGGCGGCGGCCTCTCCGTGGAGGAGGCCGCCGCTCTCTGCGACAGACACATCACCGGCTAGCGGATCCGCGCTCAGCTCTTCGTGCGGAACTTGTGGATCGCGATCGGTGCCATCACCACCGTGAGCACCACCGACCAGCCGACCGTCACCCAGATGTCGTGGGCGACCGGGCCGCCCACCATCAGGCCGCGCGCGGAGTCCGCGAGCGAGGACAGCGGGTTGTAGTCGGTGAAGGCCTGCAGCCAGCCCGGCATCGACTGCGTCGGCGCGAAGATCGACGAACCGAACTGCAGCGGCATCAGGATCAGGAAGCCCATCGCCTGCACGGACTGGGCGCTCTTCAGCGCGACACCGAGGACCAGGAAGATCCACATGATGGCCGAGCCGAAGAGTGCGGCCAGACCCACGGAGGCGAACAGGCCGCCCCAGTTCGTGATGTCGAAGCCCACAAGGACACCGACGACCATCATGACCGCCGTCGCGACGAACATCCGCATGAGCTCCACCACGATCTTGGCGAAGAGCACCGAACCCTGACCGATCGGCAGGGTGCGGAAGCGGTCCATGATGCCGTTCTGGAAGTCCTGGTTGAAGCCTGTGCCGACGGCCATGGCGATGTTCATGCTCATCATCGCCATCATGCCCGGCACCACGTACTGCACGTACTGGTCCTGGCCGCCGCCGAGCGCCTGCCCGATGGAGCCGCCGAAGACGTACACGAACAGGAGCGTGAAGATGATCGGCATCAGGATCGCGTCGAGCATCGACTCCGGGTCCTGACGGATCCACAGCAGATTGCGGCGGACGAGCGCGCTGGTGTGGCGCACGTGGTCGCGAAGCCCGATACGGGCGTCGGCCTCTCCCTGATGGAGAGGCGGCGTGAGAGTGGCGCTGCTCATACGGCAACCTCCTCGAGTTCGGGGCGGACGTCCTGCGGGGCGCTGGCCTTGTGGCCGGTGATGGAGAGGAACACCTCGTCCAGGCTGGGCAGTTCGGTGGCGATCGAGCCGATCGTGATGCCGCGCGCGGTGACCGCGCCGACCACGGCGGTGAGCTGCTCGTCGCTGAGGATCGGTACCAGGACCGTGCCGGACTCGGCGTCCACCGTCGAGGTGGCGATGCCGGTCAGGCCCATGTCGTCGAGGGCGCTTGCCAGCGGGTGCAGCTCCAGCGGGTCGGCCGGGCGGATGCGCAGGGTGCGTCCGCCGACCTTCGCCTTCAGCTCGTCGATGCCGCCGTTGGCGATGACCTTGCCGCGGTCGATGACGGTCAGCTCGGAGGCGAGCTGCTCGGCCTCCTCCATGTACTGGGTGGTGAGCAGCACGGTGACGCCGTCGCTGACCATGCGCTTGACCTCGGACCACACCTCGTTGCGGGTGCGGGGGTCGAGGCCGGTGGTCGGCTCGTCCAGGTAGAGGACGGACGGGTTGCCGATCATCGACGCCGCGAGGTCGAGGCGTCGGCGCATGCCGCCGGAGTACGTCTTGGCGGGGCGGTTCGCCGCCTCGGTGAGGGAGAACCGCTCCAGGAGGGAGTCGGCCTTCGACCTGGAGTCCTTGCGGGAGAGGTCGAGGAGCCGCCCGATCATGTACAGGTTCTCGCGGCCCGAGAGCTTCTCGTCCACGGCCGCGTACTGGCCGGTGAGGCCTATGACGCGGCGGAGCTGGCGGGGCTGCTTCACGACGTCGTAACCGGCCACGAAGGCGGAGCCGGAGTCCGGGACGACGAGGGTGGAGAGGCAGCGGACGAGGGTGGTCTTGCCGGCGCCGTTCGGGCCGAGGACGCCGAGGACCGTGCCCTCGCGTACGTCTACGTCCACGCCGTCCAGTGCTTTGGTCTCGCCGTAGTGCTTGACCAGTCCCCTTACGGTGACGGCGTTTCCGGCGCCGCCGGGGGTGTTGTCGATTCGCTTCATGCCGCAAGGTTGGCAGCCGCCACCGACAAACCGCCGACATCCCGCCGACACCTGGCCGGTGGGGCTCACACCGCTCACTTTCCACCCCGGGTGGGGCGCCTCGGGTGGGCCTGCGCGGCGGCTTTCCCTGCGGGTGGGCGGGAGACATCGCCGCGAAGCGGCGGACGAAAGGCCGCACACGAGGCGGCGGACCGTAGGGCCCCGTACGCGCAGCGGCGGATGTGAGGGGGGTGCGCTCACCCGGTGAACCCATCAGGTCACCGGGTCAGGGAAGGCGGGACCCCGGCAAGCCACAAGCCCCGCCCCCGCCCCGCCCCCCGGCGAGAGAAAAGCGGACAGCCCGTCGACGGGGGATTTCGACGGGCTGCCGGTGGTGCCGCTATGGCTCAAGCGCCGAGCGCGACCGCGCCCAGCCGTATCAGTGGACCGAGTGCTCCGCGGCGGGGAACGCCCCGCCCACCACATCCTCCGCGAACGCCCTGGCCGCGCCGGTCATCACGGCCCGCAGATCCGCGTACTGCTTCACGAAGCGCGGCATCTTGCCGCCGGTCAGGCCCAGCATGTCCGTCCAGACCAGGACCTGCGCGTCGCAGCCCTCGCCCGCGCCGATCCCGACCGTCGGGATGTGCAGGGAGCGGGTGACCTCGGCCGCCAGCTCCGCGGGGACCAGTTCGAGGACGACCGCGAACGCCCCCGCGTCCTGCGCGGCCTTCGCGTCGCTCAGCAGGCGGTGCGCCGCCTCGTCGCCGCGGCCCTGCACGCGGTAGCCCATGGTGTTCACGGACTGCGGCGTGAGGCCGAGGTGGGACATGACCGGGATGCCGGAGGAGACGAGCAGCTCGGTCTGGGCGAGCGAGCGTTCGCCGCCCTCCAGCTTCACCGCGCCGACCCCGGCCTCCTTCACCAGGCGCGTCGCCGAGCGAAGGGCCTGGACGGGCCCCTCCTGGTACGAGCCGAAGGGCAGGTCGCCGACGATCAGGGCACGCGACGTGCCCCGTACGACGGCCGCGGAGAGCATGGTCATTTCATCGAGGGTGACGGGCACGGTGGTCTCGTACCCGAGGTGACAGTTGCCCGCCGAGTCGCCGACCAGCATCACGGGGATCCCGGCCTCGTCGAAGACGGACGCGGTCATCGCGTCGTACGCGGTGAGCATGGGCCACTTCTCGCCCCGCTCCTTGGCGGCGGTGATGTCCCGGACGGTGATGCGGCGGGTGCTCTTGCCTCCGTACAGCGCCTTGCTGCTGCTGTCGGTGGACTGGCTCGCGGCGGGCCCCGCAGGCTGGGTCTGGGCAGTCTGGGCAGTCTGGGCAGCCGAAAGTTGCGTCATCGCAACGGCTCCTTCTCTTATCTCGAGGCGCCCTGACGGCGTCCCCGGATCCTCTCCATGGTGGCATCGCGTGCCGTCCGTCGGCTAGTGGACACTTCGGTAAAGTCTTTACAATACGAGACGGTCTCGTATCGGAACGGGTCTAGCGTGGGAGTCATGACTACTCCCGCCGGCACCACCCCGCGCATACCGGAAGCCGTACACCGGCGCCGTTGGGCGATCCTCGGCGTCCTGATGCTGAGCCTGCTGATCGTGGTGCTCGACAACTCGATCCTGAACGTCGCCATCAAGACGATCTCGACCCCGGCGCCCACGGGCCTCGGCGCCACCCAGAGCGACCTGGAGTGGGCCATCAACGCCTACACCCTGGTCTTCGCCGGCCTCCTCTTCACGGCGGGCCTGCTCGGTGACCGGCTCGGCCGCAAGAAGATGCTGCTCGTGGGCCTCGCCGTCTTCGGTGTCGGCTCCGCGCTCGCCGCCGAGTCGGGCTCGTCCCTCCAGCTCATCCTGTTCCGCGCGGTGATGGGCTTCGGCGCCGCCTTCGTGATGCCCGCCACCCTCGCCGTCCTGATGAACGTCTTCGAGCGCGACGAGCAGCCCAAGGCCATCGGCATCTGGGCGGGTGGTGTCGGCCTCGCCATCGCGATCGGGCCCATCACCGGCGGCGTACTGCTCGACCACTTCTGGTGGGGCTCGGTCTTCTTCGTGAACGTGCCGATCGTGATCATCGCGATCGGACTGATGATCTGGCTCGTGCCCGAGTCGCGCGACCCCAAGCCGGGCCGCATCGACCTGTTCGGCGTGGCCCTGTCCATCGTCGGCCTCGTCCTGCTCGTCTACGGCATCATCAAGGGCGGCCAGCTCGCCGACTTCACCGACCCCGCCGTCCTCGCGACCATCGTCGCGGGCCTCGCCGTACTCGTCGGCTTCGTGCTGTACGAGAAGCGCAGCGATCACCCCTCCATCGACATCTCGTATTTCAAGAACCGCGTGTTCTCCGCGGCGATCAGCTCGCTCGCGCTCGTCTTCTTCGCGCTGATGGGCGTGACGTTCTTCGCGGTCTTCTACACGCAGAGCGTGCGCGGCTACTCACCTCTGCAGACCGGCCTGTTGATGCTGCCGCTCGCCGCCGCGCAGATCATCTTCGCGCCGCGCGCCCGCCTGGTCGTCGACCGCTTCGGCGTCCGTGCCGTGTGCTCGGGCGGGCTGCTGCTCCTGTCCGCCATGCTCGCCGCCTTCACGATCCTGGAGGCCGATACGCCGATCTGGATCCTGGAGGTCATGTTCTTCCTGATGGGCACCGGCATGGCGCACACCATGACGCCCGCCAGCGTCGTCATCATGCAGGCGCTGCCCCGCGAGAAGGCCGGCTCCGCCTCCGCGCTGAGCAACACCTTCCGCCAGGTCGGCGGCGCGCTGGGCATCGCGGTGCTCGGCTCCGTGCTCTCCGCGGCCTACCGCAGCGGTGTGGAGGACAAGCTCACCCTGCTGCCCGCCGGCATACGGCACACCGCGGGCGAGTCCATCGAGGCCACCCTCGGCGTCGCGGCCAAGCTCGGCCCGCGCGGCGAACCGCTGGTCACAGCGGCCCACGACTCCTTCCTGCACGCCATGCACATCACGGCGCTCTGCGGCGCGGGCGTCGCCCTGATCGGCGTCGTGGTCGTCGCCCTGTTCCTGCCGGGCCGCACGCCCCAGGAGCCGCAGGCGGAGCAGAAGGAGACCGACGCGGTGGGCGCGGGGCACTGACCGGAGTGACGGGGGACGGGGGCGTGACCGGGGGTGCCGGGCCGGGCAGGAGGGACAATCGGCCTGGTAGAGCGTCGGACGACGAGAGACGGAGCACACAGACGTGGCCCACACCGCCAAAGGCGTCCGAGGGCGCCCCCGCAGCGAGGCCGTCGAGCGGTCGATCGTCGAGGGCGTCCTGAAGATGATCGAGGACGGTGTGCCCCTCGCCGACCTCTCCATCGAGCGGATCGCGCGCACGGCGGGTGTCGGCAAGGCCACCATCTACCGCCGCTGGAGCGGCAAGGAAGAGCTCTTCGTCGACATCCTGCGCGGTGTGGACGGCCCGCTTCCCGAACTGGCCGGGGACTCGATGCGCGGCGATCTCATCACCTGCCTCGACCATCTGCGCAGACGCGGCGTGAGCATGAGGTCATCCGCACTCCTGCACAACGTGTTCGCGCAGATGAAGAGCCTGCCGAAGCTGTGGGACGCGTACCACGCGACCGTCGTCGAACCGCAGCGCCGCATCATGATCGGCGTGCTGCGCCGAGGCGTCGAGAACGGCGAACTGTGCCCGGGCGTCGACATCATGCTGGCCAACGACCTCTTCGTCGGACCCATGCTCGTGCGCACCGTCATGCGCTCCGACGCGCCGCTCGACGAGGACCTCGCCGAGCGGATCGTGGACACTGTTCTCGCGGGTCTGCGGCCTCCGGGGTGAATGTGAGTGTTTCGTTACAGAGGCCCGTTGTGCGGTGAGATGTGGAACTCGGCGCGCCACACCGCTCGTCCTTGTCCCGTACGGCCGTCACGAACGGCGGGGAGGACACCCGTTCATCGCCTAGGGTTTCAGGGGCGAGGACGGTTGCACGGCATCAGTGAGGCGACGAGCGTATGACGCAGGCGTATGTGACGGAGACGGGCAGCGACGGTTCGGAACCGGGCCGCCAGGGGTCCCGGTTCCGCCGCCTGGTCGAAGGGTGGCGCGGCGACCGGGGCATCTGGAGGCGTGGGCTCGTCACGGCCGGGGTCGCGCTGCTGCTCGCCCTGGTGATGCTCTTCCACGCGCAGATCCCGAACGGCATCGGCAACCTCGGCAGCCTCATCGAGACCTTCCTGCCCTGGCTCGGCCTCCTCGTCCCGGTGCTCCTCGTCATCGGATTCGTCCGCAAGTCGGCCACCGCGCTGATCGCCGTGCTGCTTCCTGCCGTCATCTGGGTGAACTCTTTCGGCGGCCTGATCTCCGACAAGTCAGGTAAGGGCGGCGATCTGACGGTCGCCACGCACAACGTGAACGCGGAGAACGGCGACCCGGCGGGCACCGCCCGTGACGTCGCCGCGTCCGGCGCCGACGTCGTGGCCCTCGAGGAGCTCACTGCGGGCGCCGTCCCGACGTACGAGAAGGCCCTGGCAGGCACCTACAAGTACCACTCGGTGCAGGGCACGGTCGGCCTGTGGAGCAAGTACCCGCTGACCCGCACCAAGCCCGTCGACATCAAGCTGGGCTGGACGCGCGCGATGCGCACGACGGTCGACAGCCCCAAGGGCCAGGTCGCCGTGTACGTCGCCCACCTGCCGTCGGTACGGGTCAAGCTGGACGCGGGCTTCACCGCCAACCAGCGTGACGCGAGCGCCGACGCGCTCGGCGAGGCGATCGCCGACGAGAAGCTCTCCAAGGTCGTGCTGCTCGGTGACCTGAACGGCACGATGAACGACCGCGCCCTGAACGTGGTCACCTCGCAGATGCGGTCCACGCAGGGTGCGGCGGGCGACGGCTTCGGGTTCAGCTGGCCGGCGTCGTTCCCGATGGCGCGGATCGACCAGATCATGGTCAAGGGCGTCGAGCCGCTGTCGTCGTGGACGCTGCCGGAGACGGGCAGCGACCACTTGCCGATCGCGGCGCGGCTCGAGCTCTAGCCTCTGACCGGCGGGGGAGCGGGACGGGGCAGTTCTTGCCCGCTCTTGCCCGCGGGCCCGTCGTGGCTGGTCGCGCGGTTCCCCGCGCCCCTTCGGGCGCGGCCCTTCCGCCACATGACGCACATCCGTTCTTAACCTCACGGAATACTGGGCCTGAGAGGCTTTGTTCCGCTAGTAAACTTACGGAACATCCGTCCCCCTCGCAGCTGTCCTGCTGCTCCCCCGCACTCCTCTCGCGCTCCCCGGAAGGTTCTTCATGCCCCTGGCCCTGCTCGCCCTAGCTGTGGGCGCCTTCGGCATCGGCACGACCGAGTTCGTGATGATGGGCCTGCTGCCCAACGTCGCTGACGACCTGGGCATATCCATCCCCAGCGCCGGTCACCTGGTCTCCGCGTACGCCCTGGGCGTCGTCATCGGCGCCCCGCTGCTCGCCGCCGTCACCGCGCGCATGCCGCGCCGCCGGGTCCTCATCGGCCTGATGGTGCTCTTCGTCGCGGGCAACGCGCTCTCGGCCGCGGCCCCCGACTACCACTGGCTGATGGCCGCCCGCTTCCTGAGCGGCCTCCCGCACGGCGCGTTCTTCGGCGTCGGCGCGGTGGTCGCCACCGGCCTGGTGGCTCCCGAGCGCAAGGCGCGCTCGGTCTCGCTCATGTTCCTCGGCCTGACCGTCGCCAACATCGTGGGCGTGCCCGTGGCCACGGCCATGGGGCAGCAGCTCGGCTGGCGCGCGACGTTCCTCGCGGTCAGCGCGATCGGCCTGGTGGCCATAGCGGCGCTCGCCCTCCTCGTCCCCGCCGACCACGGCCACGGCGAGAGCGGCGGCCTGCGCGGCGAGATCCGCGCGCTCGGCAGCGTTCCGGTGTGGCTCGCGCTCGGTACGACCGTCGCCGGTTTCGGGGCGCTGTTCTCCGCGTACAGCTATGTGACGCCCATGCTCACGGACGCGGCGGGCTACGCCGAATCCAGCGTTACGTTGCTGCTCGCGCTCTTCGGCGTCGGCGCGACGGCGGGCAACCTGCTCGGGGGCCGACTCGCCGACCACTCCCTGCGGGGCACGCTCTTCGGCGGACTCACGGCGCTCGTCGTGGTCCTCGCCCTGTTCCCGCTCCTGATGGGGGCGGCGTGGAGCGCCGCGATCGCGGTGACGCTGCTCGGCATGGCGGCGTTCACGACGGGTTCGCCCCTGCAGCTGATGGTCATGGAGAAGGCGTCCGCGGCCCCGTCCCTCGCCTCGTCCGCGAACCAGGCGGCGTTCAACCTCGCCAACGCGGGCGGAGCCTGGATCGGCGGCCTCGCGCTGGCCGCGGGCTTCGGCGTGACGTCACCGGCGGTGGCGGGCGCGGTCCTCGCGGTGCTCGGCCTTGCTGTGGCCGGAGTGGCGTACCTGGTCGACCTGCGGTCGCCTGTGTCCGGCGGTGGCCGCTTGGTGGCGGCGCACTCGGTGTCCGACCGTGAGACGTCCCACGCCGGGTAACCCGGTATCCGGGTGAGTGGGTGGGGCGGCTCCCACCCACCGCACCGTCAGACGGACTCGCGCCACCGATTGGTGATCGGAAGGCGTCGGTCCTTGCCGAAGCCCTTCGCGGAGATCTTCGTGCCCGGCGGGTACTGCCGCCGCTTGTACTCGGCGGTGTCCACCATCCGCAGCGTCTTGACGACCAGCTCCCGGTCGTACCCGGCGGCCACGATCGCGTCCGCGCCCTGGTCGCGGTCGACGTACATCTCCAGGATCGCGTCGAGGACGGGATAGTCCGGCAGCGAGTCCGTGTCCACCTGGTCGGGCCGCAGCTCCGCGCTCGGCGGCTTGCTGATGGAGTTCTCCGGGATCGGCGGGGTCTGCCCCCGGTCGACGGCAGCGCGGTTGCGCCACTCGGAGAGCCGGAAGATCAGGGACTTGTAGACGTCCTTGATCGGCCCGTACGCCCCGACCGAGTCGCCGTACAGCGTCGAATACCCCACCGCGAGCTCGGACTTGTTGCCCGGGGCCAGGACGATGTGGCCCTCCTGGTTGGAGAGGGCCATCAGCATCGTGCCGCGCAGCCGCGACTGGAGGTTCTCCTCGGCGAGCCCGGTCAGGCCGAGCGACCCCATGTACGCGTCGAACATCGGGCCGATCGGCACGGTCCGGAAGTTCAGTCCGGTCCGCCTGGCCAGGTCTTCCGCGTCGCTGATCGAGTGGTCCGACGAGTAGCGGGACGGCATGGCGACGCCGTACACGTTCTGTGCGCCGAGCGCGTCGCAGGCGATCGCGGCGGTGAGCGCGGAGTCGATGCCTCCGGACAGGCCGATCAGTACGCTGCTGAACCCATTCTTCGCGGCGTACGCACGCAGTCCGACGACCAGCGCCGAGTACACCTCTTCGTCGTCGTCGAGCCGCTCGGCGTACCCGCCGGTGAGCTCGGGATCGTACGCGGCGACGGGCTCCTGCGAGACGGTGACGTGCTCGATCCGCAGACCGTCGTCCACGATGCCCGACGGCGGCTCGGCAGCGGCGGCGGGCAGCTCCAGATCGAGGACCACACAGCCCTCGGAGAACTGCGGCGCCCGCGCGATGACTTCGCCGTCCCGGTCCACGACGACCGAGTCGCCGTCGAAGACGATCTCGTCCTGGCCGCCGATCATGGCGAGATAGGCGGTGGTGCAGCCGGCCTCCTGCGCGCGCTTGCGCACAAGCTCGAGGCGCTGGTCGTCCTTGTTCCGCTCGTACGGCGACGCGTTGATCGAGAGCAGGAGGCCAGCCCCCGCGGTGCGCGTCGCCGGGACGCGGCCACCGTCCTGCCAGAGGTCCTCGCAGATGGCGAGCGCCACGTCGACGCCGTGCACGCGCACGATCGGCAGGGTCTCGCCCGGCACGAAGTAGCGGAACTCGTCGAAGACGCCGTAGTTCGGCAGGTGGTGCTTGGAGTACGTCAGGATCGCCTCGCCGCGGTGCAGCACGGCGGCGGCGTCACGCGGGGCGCCCGCGGGCTGGCCGTACTTCGGCTTGGCCTCCTCGGTGCGGTCGAGATAGCCGACGACGACCGGCAGCTCGCCGTACCCCTCGTCGTTCAGCCGCGCCGCGAGCGTGCGAAGCGCCTTGCGCGAGGCGTCGACGAAGGACGACCGCAGAGCGAGGTCCTCGACGGGATAGCCGGTCAGCGCCATCTCGGGAAACGCGACGAGGTGCGCTCCCTGCTCGGCGGAGTGCCGGGTCCAGTGGACGATCGCCTCGACGTTCCCGGCGAGATCGCCGACGGTCGAGTCGATCTGATTCAGGGCGAGGCGTAGTTGAGGCACGGTCCCCAGTGTAATCGTCAAAGCGACGCGATGCCCCCGGGGAGGGTGTGGGGCGCCCCACTGAAAGGGGACGCCCCACGGGTCCGACGGTCAGCTGCGGTAGCCGAGGACCGTCATCATTCCCGCCTCCGAGTGGTAGACGTTGTGGCAGTGGATCATCCACAGGCCCGGGTTGTCGGCGTCGAAGTCCACCGCCAGGGTGCCGTTCGGCAGGATGACCGCGGTGTCCTTGCGGGGGCCGCCCGCCACGTTCGCCAGGCCGAACGTG
Organism: Streptomyces sp. NPDC055239; assembly: GCF_053606205.1. Classification (NCBI taxonomy): domain Bacteria; kingdom Bacillati; phylum Actinomycetota; class Actinomycetes; order Kitasatosporales; family Streptomycetaceae; genus Streptomyces; species Streptomyces sp. NPDC055239. Next base: position 933,701 of record NZ_JBSGRD010000002.1, read on the forward strand.
TGGCCGTGCAGATGGACCGGGTGCCACATCGACGTCGAGTTGGCGAAGACCAGACGGACACGTTCGCCCGCGCGGACGGGGTGGCGCTGGTCGGGGGAGTAGGGCTTCTTGTCGAAGGCCCAGTCGTACTTCGCCATCCCGCCGGTCAGCTGGATCCTGATCGTCCGGTCCGGCTTGCGGGACCGGAGGCCGACCGACTGCGCCGCCCGCAGCTTGTCCGCCGTCAGGAGGCGGCCCTTCAGCTCCTTGGGCCGGGTCGATGCGGAGGGCGCCGCGCCGCCGCCCGTGCGGAGGATCGCGAGGCCGGACGCCTTCTTGCCCTCGGCCGCCGCGGTGAGCGGGAACGCGCCGTCCTTGGCGGTGACCAGGACGTCATAGCGCTCGCCCATGCCGAGCAGCAGCGCGTCCGTCTTCGCGTGCTCCACGGGGAAGCCGTCCGTGTGCGTCACCGTCATCTCGTGGCCGCCGAGCGCCACCCGGAAGGCCGTGTCGCCGCCCGCGTTGATGATGCGCAGGCGGATGCGGTCGCCGGGGCGGGCCTTGAAGGAGGAAGGGGCTTCCGGCGTACGGCCGTTGATCAAGTAGTACGGGTACGCCACGTCACCCGCGTCCCCGCCGAGCAGGTCGCTCTTGGCGCCCATCATCATGCGGGAAGGCCCTGAGGGCTTGGGCGTCGCGTCGGTCCGCAGCGACATGTTGGACATGTCGTGGCCGCCGGTGTCGTCGCCGCCCATGTCGTGGCCGCTCATGCCCTTGCTGAGCTCCGCGAGTACGCCGTCCGGTGTCGAACCGTCCACCCCGTCGACCCAGTCGTCAAGGACGACGACCCACTCCTTGTCGTACTTCAAGGGCTCCTTGGGGTCCTCGACGATCAGCGGCGCGTACAGACCGCGGTCCTGCTGGGTGCCCGAGTGGGGGTGGAACCAGTAGGTCCCCGGGTGCGGCACCGCGAAGCGGTAGGTGAAGTCGGCGCCCGGCTTGATCGCCTTCTGAGTGAGGCCGGGGACGCCGTCCATGTCGTTGCGCAGGGCAAGGCCGTGCCAGTGCAGGGACGTGGCCTGGGGGAGGTGGTTGGCGAGCGTGAGGGCGAGGGTGTCGCCCGCGGTGACGCGGACTTCCTTGCCGGGCAGCTGGTCGCCGTACGCCCAGGTGCTGACCGTGCGGTCGCCGAGGTCGAGCTTGGCCTTCATGGCCATGAGCTTCACCTCGCGGACCGCGCCGCCGCCGGCTCGCTTCTTCTCCGCGTCGGCGACTTCCTTGCCGGAGGGGTCGACATAGCCCTCGGGACGGCCCTCGGGACGCGCCTCGGGCTCGGAACCGCCGCCGTGCCCGGCGTGGCCGGAGTCCTGACCGGAGCCGGAACAGGCCGTCAGGATTCCCGAACCGGCGACGGCGGTCGCGGCGCCGAGCAGGGTGCGCCGTGAAGGGGTTCGACGCGAAGGGGTTCGATTCGAAAGGGTGCGCAGGGGTTGATCGCGCATGGCTGAGTACACCTCGTCGTGGTGGTGCGTGCGGATGGGCGCATCCGCTGCTTCTGACATACCGCTCGACGCCCGAAGGCGCGGGCAGCGTGAAGCAGCCGGTGCGGCGGCCTAAATGCGCAGCACAGAGAGACGGGAGAGGAGTATGCGGGGCGGTGGCGGATTGGGCCGGAGTCCGTCGAGGAGCCGGGCGAGTGGCCGCGCGGGAGCGGCGAAGCCGCCGGGGCGCAGCAGGCCTGCCTTCAGGAGCAGTACGAGGGTGAGCGCGGCGAGGACGGCCAGGCACACGGAGAGCGGGTCCATCCCGCCCATTCCGGCGGGTGCGGATGCGGATGCGGCCACGTGGGCCGAAGTCGCCTCGGGCGTGTCCGGCATCGCCATGCCGGGTTGCAGGAAAGTCCCGCCCGGGAGGGCTGAATGCCTGCTGGGGGCGGGACTTTCCTGCATCGCTGCTTGATCGCTTGCGCTGCTGCTGCCGTGGCCGCTGCCGTGGCTGGTCGGGTGGCCGAGCGTATGCATCGTCACGATGCCGAAGAGCAGCGCGGCGAGCAGCAGGAGCTGTCCGCCGTTCGCCGATCTCTTCGATCTCCTCGTGACCGCCATGGGCGAAACCTTACCCCCGGCGGGTATTCGGCGACATGCGGGCCCCGGGTACTCCACTGATCATGACCCCATGACGATTACGGCGAAACCGTCACAAAAGCTACAGCAGCAGCTACTTCCTCCCGATCACCGGCAGCCGTTCCGTCTCACCACCGCTCGCGCCGCCACCGCCGTCCCCCTCCTGCTGGCGCTCGGCGCGGTCGCCTACAGCGCGTGGGTCCTCGAACCGTTCCTCGGGACGGGGCTGTCGCCGGTGAGTTCGTACGTGAGTGAACTCGCCGCCCGCGACCAGCCGTACAGCACGCTGTTCCGCACGACCGACCTGACCGCGGGCCTGCTGATCCTCGCGGGCGCGGTGGGCGCGCTGCTGTGGCTGCCGCGCCGGTGGGGCACGGTCGTGGGGTGGGCGGGGATCGCGCTCTTCGGAGCGGCCACCGTTGTCGACTCCCGGCTGCCGATGAGCTGCGCGCCGACCGCCGACGCGGTCTGCGAGGCGAGGGAGCGGGCGGGGCTCGTGCCCGGGACGCATGCGGCGCACGTGGTGAGCAGCAGTGTCGCGGTGACGGGGGCGCTTGTGGGGATGGTGGTGCTGACGCTCGCGGCGCGGAGGTACGGGGCGGTGCCCTCCCTCGCGGACCCCCTGGGTCTCCTCCTCGTACTCCTCGTACTCCTCGAACTGGCCGCGACGACTTGGACCTTGGCGGCCATCGCCGCCTTCGACGCGGGGTACGGCACGTGGGCGATGGGGGTGGGGCAGCGGCTCCAGGTACTGCTGATCGCGCTCTGGCTGGGGCTGCTGGCGCGTGCGGTGGCTGCGGCGGCACGTCGAGCATGAGTTTCGTACGGATCGGGGGTGGGGCCGGGGGTGGGACCGGGGTGCCGCACCACGTGGAGGTGACGGGGAGCGGGCCTGTGTGTGTGCTGAGCGCGGGGCTCGGGTTGGCGTGGTTCGACTGGGACGCGGTGGTGGAGCGCCTCGCCCCGTGGCGCACGGTCGTCCGCTTCGACCGGCCGGGGGCGGGACTGAGCGGGCACGCGCGCGTGGCACGCACGCTTGTCGGCGAGGCCGAGCGGATCGTGCGGATCCTGGACGCGGTGGGCCTGCCCGGTCCGGCCACGGTGGTCGGACACTCGCTCGCGGGCTTCCACTGCGAGGCGTTCGCCCGCCTCTTTCCGTCGCGCACGTCGGGCCTGGTCCTGGCCGACTCCAGCGTCGAGGAGCGACCGGGGGTACGGGTTCCGCGCGGGGTGCGGGTGGGGGCGGCGCGGGTGTGCGGGGCGGTACTCGGCGGGGTGGGACTGCCGCGGGCGGTGGGGCCTGGCCTGCGGAGGGTGGCGGTGTGGGGTGACTTGGCGTCGGCGGATGGGGTGAGGCGGGTCTACGGGGCGAGTCGCGTGTGGCGGGGGTCGCTCCTGGAGTACGCGACGTACGGCGACATGGCGGCCGAACTTGCCTCCCTCCGCGGTGAGTTCTCCCTCCCCGGGCAACTTCCGGTGACGGTGCTCGCCGCGTACTCGGGGGGCGGGACGAGATGGCTCGACCGGCAGCGAGCCCTCGCCGCCTCGCTCGACGCGGACTTCCGCGTGGCGTCGCCATCAGGCCACCTGCTGATGCGGGACGCCCCGGGGGGCGTGGCGGAGGCGGTGCTGTCCACATCCCGGTGAGACCGCCGCTCCGCGGCGGATTTTTCCCTCCCACCCCGGTTACCCGGCAGTGTGCGTGACCCGCGGAACGTCCGATGGCCGGGGCCCTGAACCACCGCTTCGCGGCGGATTTTTCCCTCCCACCCACCCGATTGCCCGGCATCAATCGGGTGGCAGGTGGGGACTCTCCGTCGCGCGGAGCAGTGGTTTGAGATGGCGCATGGCGGATGGATGCCTGCCCCGCCCCCCTGACTCCCGTCGCGGAGCGGCGGCGAATGCCCCGGACGTCGACGAGCGGTTCGGCGCAGTCGACCAGGAAGCAACCGCGCAGGTCAGCCCTGTTGGTACGCGTATTCGTACTCGTTGAGGAGTACGTATGAGGGGTCCAGGGCGGCGGCCTCGCGAGCCCGGTCCAGGAGCTCGATGAGCGGCGGCGGGATCAGCCCGAGACGGTCGAGGAACTCGGCCCGGCGCTCGGGCAGGTCGTCCATGTCGGCCGCCTCCCTGAGCTCCTCGTCCTCCTCCTCCCGCAGGGCAAGGAGCATCGCCTCGTCCACAGCCTGCCCCTGGCTCTCCAGGTTCACTGCCCGATCCGCGCAGGGCAGCACGGCCATCAGCAGCAGCGCGTCAAGGAGGTTGGCACCGACGATCCCGGCCGAGCCCTCGGAGTCGGCGAACAGCACGGGCCGGTCCTCGCCGTCACCGGCCCCGCACAGGAAGTACGTGCCGCCTCCGCCGTCCTTGGCGATCGCCTCCAGCGGCTCGCCCGAGGCGAGGTGCACCGGCTCCACGTGGGTGATCGGCCCATAGCGTGCGACGCCCGTGTCGAAGCCGAAGGGCCACTCGGCGAGTTCCGCGGCCTTCGGGTCGCTGCGGAGCATGCCGAGCAGGGAGGGCGATGACGTCATGCGGGCAACCGTAGGGCACGGTAGTGGCAGGCAGAAGCGGCAGGCTCCCGCTCCGCCGACGTGTCGGTGCAGCCCCAGTCGGAGGAGCAGCCGGACAGGGCGAGAACCACCAGAGCCGACGAGACACCGGCAAGTGCTCTTGCACGTACTCGCGCAAGTACCCGTGCAAGTACCCGTGCGGGGAACGCTAAGAAGCCCCGTCCCCCCGGCTCTCCCGGAGCCCCCGTACGCTCTCCCGGATCACGATGTGCGTTCCCAGCAGGTGCCTCTCCTGGCCGGAGCGAGGCGCGCCCGCCAGTGCGAGGCGGACCGCTGTTCGGCCCATTTCCTCCGCGGGGATGTGCACGGTCGTGAGGCCGGGAGTGATGTCCGCGGCCACCGGGTCGTCGTTGTAGCCGACCACCGAGACGTCCTCCGGCACCCGGAGCCCGTACTCCCGCAGCGCGATCATCGTGGCCGCGGCCACCCTGTCGTCGCCCGCGAAGACCGCCGTGAAGTCCGGCCTTCCGTCCGCCTTCTTGAGGAGGTCCATGATCGCCTCGTACCCGTGGTTCTGCCCGAAGCCGATGCCGTGCAGGATCGCCTCCTCGCGCGGCACCCCGTGGTCGGCGAGCGCGCGCAGGTAACCGGCGACACGGGCGTCGCCCGTGGTGTGTCCTGGCCGGTAGCCGATCAGGGCTATCTTGCGGTGGCCCGCGCCGAGCAGGTGGCTCGTGATCGCGTACGCGCCCGCCTCGTTGTCGTACTCGACGACCAGCGCGGGGACATCCGGCGCCGGTGCCGGACGCCCGCACAGGATCAGCCGGGAGCCCGCCGCGGCGAGCGCCTCCGCGTACCGCGACATCCGCTCGCGGTACTCGTCGTCCTCGATGACACCGCCCACGAGCACCACCGCCTCGGCGGCCTGTTCGCGCATCATCTGCACCAGGGCGAGCTCCCGGGCCGGATCGCTGTTCGTCGACGCGACGAGCGTGAGCCTGCCACGCTGGGCGGCCTCCATCTCCACGCCCTGTGCGACATGGGCGTAGAAGGAGCTCACCAGCTCGAACATGAGCACCGCGATCGTCTTGCGGCCCGCGCCCGCCAGGGCACGCGCGTGCGCGTTGGCGACGTAGTCGAGGTCCTTGACCGCCCGCAGCACCTTCGCGCGCGACGCCGTAGACGTCGGGTAGTTGCCCGCGAGGACCCGCGAGACGGTCGCGACCGAGACGCCCGCCCGCGCCGCCACGTCGCGGATGGTGACCCGCTCACCCACTGTGTCTCCTCAAGTCCTCAAGTCCTCACGCCGTCAACGCCGTCAAGTAGGCAAGTAGCAGAATCCGGAGCCGGGTTGCCCCCAAGGCAGCCCGCCCCCGGACCATCATCCCGCGCCCGCAAGCATCCCGCGCCCGCCCGGAATCCGGAATCAGTGCGCCGCCTCGTACTCCTTCGCGAACTCCTCGTGCGCCTTCGCGCCACCCTGCGTCTGCCACTTCTTGTATACGGCGTCCCAGTCGGACAGCTTCTTGCGGCCCGAAACGATCGCCGTGACGCCGTCCTCGATGACCTGCTGCATGGACGCGCCCTGCCGGTTGTACGTGTCCGACATCAGACCCCAGTGGTCGTCGCGCACGAGCTGCGGCACCACGGCCTTCTCCCACGTGTGCAGCCGCTCGGTGAGATCGGCGAAGCCGGGGAAGTACAGCGGCTGCGGTGCGTCCATGAGGTAGGCGAAGGGGAGGTTCGTCCTGTTCTCCACCAGGCCGAGGGAGTTGGCGATCGGGTCGCCGTGCTTGTTGTACTCGAAGTGCGTGCCCTCGACGCCCGAGTGCATCAGCTCGTACTCCTTGGAGCCGAACGGCGACGCCAGCCAGTCCAGGACCCGCAGCATCAGCTTGACGCGGTCCTTGGAGGCCTTCTTGATGACGGTGTAGCCGAAACAGCCGCGGTTCTGCTGGTAGACGGGCGTCGCGCCGTCGACCACGTACGGCACCGCGGCGTCCAGCGTGAACTCGTCCTTGATGCCCTGCGCGTTGGAGATGACCGCGCCCCAGCCGTCCGTCATCGAGCGGACCGTGCCGTTCTGGAACTGGGTCTTGAGGTCGACCTGGGAGATCGAGGTGGCGTCGGAGTTGTACGAGCCCGCCTTGCGCATCTTGGACATGTACTCAAGGGCGGCCTTGAACTCGTCGGTCCCGAACATGTCGGTGACCTTGCCGTTCTTGATCTGCCACTGGTTCGGCGCGCCGTGCCACATCGCGTGGTAGAGGTAGCCGAAGAAGCCGACCGACGAGGCGCCGAGCGCGTACTTCTTGTTCTGCGAGCCCTCGCGCGCCATCGTCTGGAAGTCGGCCGCCGACATGCCCGGCTTGTAGCCCGCCTTGTCGAAGGCCTCGCTGTTGATGAACATCGCGCCCTGCACCTTGGCGCGCTCGATCGGAAGGCCGTAGATGCCACCGGAGACGCGGCCCATGCCCTCCCACGCGTACGTGGGGATGTTGGCGAGGTTCGGGTAGTCGTTCACCGCGTCGCCCGACAGGTGCTCCGAGAGGTCGGCGCACCGCGACTTCACGAACTGCGACTCGCGCGGCAGGACGTAGCCGCCACCGAAGTTGATCATGTCGGGCAGGTCGTCGCCGGACATCAGCGTCGACATCTTGGAGCGGAAGTCCGCGTCCGGCACGACCGAGAACTCGACCTCGACACCGAGGGCTTCATTCATCGCCTGCCAGAACTTGTTCGATCCGACCGGCTTCGGCGGGGTGCCGTAGGTGATGGTCATGACCTTGATCTTCTGCTTGCCGTTGCCCGGCTTCTCGGCCGTCGCGGCGACCAGCTTCTCGGGGTACTTGGTGAAGCCCGGCTGTACGCCATCGGCGCTGGGCGCGAGGTCGGGCTTCGGGCCCTTGGCGGGTGTGTACGTCGGCCAGGGCGTCGCCTTCTTGTTGGCGTTGCTGACCGAACCGCCGCCGCTCGAATCCGTGGAGCAGGCGGTGAGCAGGGAGGGGGCCGCGACCGCGGCCCCGCCGACGGCTATGGAGCGCAGCAGCGTACGGCGCGACATCGAGGAACCGGACACAGTGTCAACCTTTCGGACGTGCGGAGTCTTGAGAGTCTTGAGAGAGGTGGCTCAGCTCTTGATGGCGCCCGTGAGCACGCCCTTGGTGAAGTACTTCTGGAGGAAGGGGTAGACGATCAGGATCGGCACGGTGGCGATCACCAGGACGGCCATCTGCATCGTCTGCGGGGCCGAGACGTTCGACGCGTCGCTCAGTCCGGTGTCCGCGATCTGCGAGCCGCCCATGACGTACGTACGCAGGACCTGCTGGAGCGGCCAGTGGTCGGACTCCAGATAGATCGAGGCATGGAACCAGGCGTTCCAGTAGCTCACCGCGTAGAAGAGACCGACCACCGCGAGGGCCGCCTTCGAGAGCGGGAGCACGACCCGCCACAGGATCTGCCAGTCGTTCGCGCCGTCGAGCCGCGCCGCCTCGTACAGCTCCTCGGGCACGCCCTGGAAGAAGCCGCGCAGGACGACCAGATTGAAGACGTTGATGAGGAGGGGGACGATCAGGGAGCTGTAGCTCTCCAGCATTCCCATGCCCTTGACGAGGAGGAACGCGGGGATCATGCCGGGCGGGAAGAGGAACGTGAAGAGGACGATAAGCAGGATCGGCTTTCCGCCGTACACCTTGGGGCGGCTCAGCGCGTACGCCAGGAACGTGGTGCACGCGAGTGAGGCGAGGGTGCCGATGATCGTGACGGCGGCACTGACCCCGAGCGCCTTCGTGACGATGCCGCCCTCGAAGACCTGCTCGTAGGCGCGCAGGGTCGGGTGCGTGGGCCACAGGACCCAGCCGCCGTTGGCGATGACCTCGCGGTTCGAGGCGAACGACGTCGAGATGATGACGAGGAACGGCACGAAGACCATGACCAGGATGGTGACGATCGCCAGGGCCTTGGCCACCTGGGTGACCGGCTTCGGCTTCTCCATCCAGGAGGGGCGGGTGGGGCGCACAGGGCGGGTGGGGCGCCCGGGGCGGACAGGTCGCGCCGGGCGCGCCGGTCGTCCGGGGCGTATCGCGGCGGTTTTCGTGCTCGTGCTCACTTGTAGACCCCCTGCTCGCCGAGGCGATGGGCGACCTTGTTGGCCGCGAAGACGAGAATCGCGCCGACCACGCCCTTGAACAGGCCTGCCGCCGCGGCGTATCCGGTGTCGCCGCCGACGATGCCCTGCCAGAAGACGAAGGTGTCGAGCACCTCACCCGCCTCGGGACCGACCGACTGCCGTTGCAGCAGCATCTGCTCGAAGCCGACGGAGAGGATGTCGCCGAGCCGCATGATCAGCAGCAGGATGACGACAGGCCGGATGGACGGCAGCGTCACGTGCCAGAAGCGGCGCCAGGGGCCCGCGCCGTCGATGGCGGCGGCCTCGTACTGCTGCTCGTCCACCTGCATCAGCGCGGCGAGGAAGATGATCGTGCCCCAGCCGGCGTCCTTCCAGACGACCTGTGCGACGACGAGCGCGGGGTACGCGTCAGGGTTGCCGATGATGTCGACGGAGTGCAGACCCGCCTGCCCGAGCACGGAGTTGAGCAGGCCGGTGTCGGCGAGCACCTGCTGGAACAGGGCGACGACGATGACCCACGACAGGAAGTGCGGCAGATAGACCACCGACTGCACGAAGCGCCGCGTCAGGTCCGAGGTCAGGCTGTGCAGGAGCAGGGCGAGGCCGAGCGGGACCGGGAAGAAGAAGACCAGCTGGAGCACCGCGAGGAAGAGCGTGTTCCAGGTCGCGTGCCAGAAGTCCGGGTCGCCGAACATCCGGTCGAAGTTCTCGAAGCCGACCCAGGGGCTGGCCCAGAGGCCGTCGAAGGGGACGTACTCCTTGAAGGCGACGGCGTTCCCGATGAACGCGCCGTAGTGGAACACCAGGAAGTACGCGACCCCCGGCACCATGAGCAGCAGCAGGACTCGCGAGGAGCGAAACCGTTTCCATCGCTCATCACGCCGTATTTTGTTGCCATTTGGCACGTTACTGCGCTTGCCGGGCGGCTTCACCGCCTCGGTTTCCGTCCGGTCCTTCATCACCGCTGACACGGCAGCCCCTCCGTCGTCGGAACAAGGTGACCGGAATCTAAAGCGGTTACTAAGCCTGGTCAACCCCCTTGACCCCGCGATCTCTTGACCACCGTCCCGACTTCGGCCTAGCCTCCAGGCGCTGTTGGGTAACCGGTTACTACGAGGGATGGTCACGCGTGGCAGACCAGGCAGAGTTGAAGGCTCCACCGATCAGTCAGGCGATCAGTGCGGCGGCCGGTGCGGATGCCGGACCGGCGACCAGACCGGCGGTCACCGCACTCGCCATGAGCGCGGAGGTGGCCGACCGGGTGTTCGCGCCCGACATCCGCGAACGGCTGGCCCGCAGCGTGGAGTTGGCGCCCGCCCTGCTCACCGGGCCGCTCACCGGAGCCGACGCGCGGGCGGTGCTCGCCGACACGGAGATCCTGGTCACGGGCTGGAACTGCCCGCCGGTCACGGCGGAGGTCCTCGCGCACGCACCCCGGCTGCGGGCCCTCGTACATGCCGCGGGGTCGGTGAAACCCGTGGTGACCGACGCGCTGTGGGACCGGGGCGTGGCGGTCTCGTCGGCGGCCGACGCGAACGCGGGGCCCGTCGTGGCCTACACGCTCGCCGCGATCACCTTCGCCTCGAAGGGCGCGCTTTCGACCGCGGCGGGCTACACCGCCGGGTGGCCGCCCTTCACCGAACGGAACGGCGCGGACGCCCGCACCATCGGCATCATCGGTGCGTCCCGCATCGGCCGCGGGGTCATCGCGGCGCTGCGCGCCTCCGACGCGGCCTTGCGGGTGCTGCTCACCGATCCGTACGTCTCGCGGGAGGAGGCGGCAGGGCTCGGCGTGGAGCTCGTCGACCTCTCGGAGCTGTGCCGAAGCAGCTCGATCGTCAGCGTCCACGCGCCCCAACTCCCCGAGACGCTCGGCATGGTGAGCGAGGAGATGCTGAAACTGATCCCGGACGGCGGCACTGTCATCAACACGGCGCGGGGCGCACTGGTCGACACGGAGGCGCTGGCCAGGGAGTGCGGGTCGGGGCGCCTCGACGCGTTCCTGGACGTGACGGACCCCGAGCCGCTGCCTGCGGGGCATCCCTTGCTGGTGCTGCCGAACGTACTGGTCACCCCGCATGTAGCCGGGGCGCAGGGGAGCGAGGTGCGCAGGCTCGGGGAGTACGCGGTGGGGGAGGTCGAGCGGTTCGTGCGGGGGGAGGAGCTGCGGGGGCGGTTGCTGAGGGAGGACTTGCCGCGGATGGCTTGAGGGGAGGGCTGCGCCCGGGCCTCGCGTGCCGTCGTCACCGGCTCCGCCGAGTTCGTCCGCAATCGCCGGACGGGCCGGGTACCCGGCCCGTCCGGCGATCGGGGAGCGTCACGGCTTCGCGCCCCGCGCCTTCAGCAGATCCGTCATCAGCTCGATCTCCGACTCCTGTGAGTCCACCATCCCCTGCGCGAGCCGGAGTTCGACCCCCACCTCGCACCGGTCGACGCACCCCTCGGCCATATGGATCCCGCCCTTGTGATGCTTGATCATCAGCTGGAGATACCGCACCTCGGCGGCCCGCCCGTCCAACTTCCCCAGCTTCTTCAGCTCCGTATTGGTCGCCATCCCCGGCATCAGCGCACCGTCCTCGCCCGGCGGCATGTCGCCCATCCCCATCCACTCCATCGGAGCGCCCTGGGGCACCTTCGGCAGCTCCCACAGGTCGAGCCAGCCGAGCAGCATGCCGCGCTGGTTCGCCTGCGTCTGGGCGATGTCGTACGCGAGGCGCCGGATCTCCTCGTCCTTCGTACGGTCGCGCACGATGTACGACATCTCCACGGCCTGCTGGTGATGCGTCGCCATGTCCCGGGCGAACCCCGCGTCGGCGGACTCCGTGGCCGGGGCGGACGTGCCGGACGAGCCGTGCGAGGAGGCCACGGCGACCGTGATCCCGCCGCCGGCCACGATCACCGCGGCGGCGGCGCCCACGGCCCAGCAGGTGCGCCGCCTCACTTGGCCTTGCCACCCGTGCAGGCGGCCCCCGGCTCAGGGGTCTGCTTGCCCTGTACGTAGCTGGAGAAGAAGGAGTCGACCTTCGGGTCGGCCGCGCCGGTCACCGTGCGCTGGTGGCCCCAGGCCGACAGCATGACCGGGTCCTTCTGGTCCTTGACCGGACTCATCAGGGAGTAGGGCGTCTGCTTGACCTTCTGCTCCAGCTTCTTCAGGTCGGCGGGCTTCGCCTCGTCGTTGTACGTCACCCAGACGGCGCCGTGCTCCAGGGAGTGCACGGCGTTGCGCTCGGGGAGCTCGTCCTTGTAGACGTCGCCGTTGCAGTTCATCCAGACCTGGTCGTGGTCGCCGCCCACCGGCGGGGTCATCGCGTAGCTGACGTCCTTGGTGACGTGGGTGCGGCCCAGCTTCTTCGCGTCCCAGACCTTCTCGCCGTCCGCGGTCGTCTTGAACGTCGGCGCGGACTTCCCGTCGGAGGCCGCCGTGTCGGAATCATCGGCCTTCTGGAAGAGGACGACACCGCCCACGGCGAGAGCGGCGACCACCACCGCGCTCAGAGTGATCGTGATGACGCGGCCACGGCGATCACGTGCGCGCTCGGCCTTGCGCATCTCCTCTATTCGGGCTTTGCGGGACGCGGTGCTCGTGTTCTTGGCGGAACCCATGATGTGTCCTTCGGCGGTAACGGCTGTATCGACGTAAAGGGCGGGACGCGCGTGGCGGAACATGCGGCTCATGCGGAACGTGCGGAACGTGGTGGAGCGGTTCGCTGATCGTAATGGGCGAGCCCGGCGGGCTGTAGGGGCAGTCCGCGCCGCCCGCTGTTACGGGCGCGCCGATCAGCAGGCACTATGGGCACAGGGCGGCACATGGCCCGCAACGCGCCTGAAACCGTGTGGTGGGATGCTCGAGTGCCCCGATGTGTCCTCAGATGCGGAATCGACACGGACGCAGGCGGCCTGACCAGCAAGGATGGGTGGAAGCGGAAGATGGACAAGCAGCAGGAATTCGTGCTCCGGACTCTCGAGGAGCGCGACATCCGGTTCGTACGCCTGTGGTTCACGGATGTCCTCGGCTTCCTGAAATCGGTCGCGGTGGCTCCCGCCGAGCTGGAGCAGGCCTTCGACGAGGGCATCGGCTTCGACGGCTCGGCGATCGAGGGATTCGCCCGGGTGTACGAGTCGGACATGATCGCCAAGCCGGACCCGTCGACGTTCCAGGTCCTGCCCTGGCGTGCGGAGGCCCCCGGCACCGCCCGGATGTTCTGCGACATCCTCATGCCGGACGGCTCCCCGTCCTTCGCGGACCCGCGCTACGTGCTCAAGCGGGCCCTCGCGAAGACCTCCGACCTCGGGTTCACCTTCTACACCCACCCCGAGATCGAGTTCTTCCTCCTGAAGGACAAGCCGCTCGACGGTTCGCGGCCCACCCCCGCCGACAACTCCGGCTACTTCGACCACACCCCGCAGAACGTCGGGATGGACTTCCGCCGCCAGGCCATCACGATGCTCGAATCCATGGGCATCTCGGTCGAGTTCAGCCACCACGAGGGCGCGCCGGGCCAGCAGGAGATCGACCTCCGTTACGCGGACGCGCTCTCCACCGCCGACAACATCATGACGTTCCGCCTGGTCATGAAGCAGGTCGCCCTTGAGCAAGGGGTCAATGCGACCTTCATGCCGAAGCCGTTCTCCGAGCACCCCGGCTCGGGCATGCACACGCACCTCTCTCTCTTCGAGGGCGACCGCAACGCGTTCTACGAGTCAGGATCCGAGTACCAGCTCTCCAAGGTGGGCCGCTCCTTCATCGCGGGCCTCCTGAAGCACGCCGCCGAGATCTCCGCGGTCACCAACCAGTGGGTGAACTCCTACAAGCGCATCTGGGGCGGCTCGGAGCGCACGGCGGGCGCGGGCGGCGAAGCCCCCTCGTACATCTGCTGGGGCCACAACAACCGCTCCGCGCTGATCCGCGTCCCCATGTACAAGCCCGGCAAGACGGGCTCGGCGCGCGTGGAGGTCCGCTCGATCGACTCGGGCGCGAACCCCTACCTGACGTACGCGGTCCTGCTCGCCGCCGGCCTCAAGGGCATCGAGGAGGGCTACGAACTCCCGCCGGGCGCCGACGACGACGTATGGGCCCTGAGCGACGCGGAACGCCGCGCGATGGGCATCGAGCCGCTCCCGCAGAACCTGGGCGAGGCGATCGCACTGATGGAACGCAGCGAACTGGTCGCGGAGACGCTGGGCGAGCACGTCTATGACTTCTTCCTGCGCAACAAGAAGCAGGAGTGGGAGGAGTACAGGTCGGAAGTCACGGCCTTTGAGCTGCGGAAGAACTTGCCGGTGCTGTAGAGCCCCGTAAGGGGCGCGGGGAACTGCGCGAGCAATCACAAAGAAGCCGCGGACGCGTCTGCCGAGCAATCGGGCAGATGCGTCCGCGGCTTCTTTGCGCGCCGCTAAGGGGCGCTCACAATCGCGTCCCGCAGTGAGGTAGTCGCCCGGACGCGATACTCCTGGATCGCCCACCCATTGCCATCGGGGTCCTTGAAGTACATGAACGTCCCGCCGTCCTGCGGGGCATGGGCCACCGGCTCGGTGATCTCCAGGCCGCGTGCCGTCAGCTCGGCATGCGCCGCCTTCGCGTCGGCTACGCAGAGTTGGAGGCCCTGGTAGGAACCGGGGGCCGGGGTGGGTCCTTCCACCATCGTGTCCCAGAGGGTGTCGGTGAGGGCGATGGAGCAGCCGGAGCCCGGCGGGGTCAGCTGGACGATGCGCATGCCCGGCATGACCTCCTGGTCGATGTCGACGTGGAAGCCGAGCTTGTCGCGGTAGAACTCCTTCGCCCGGTCGACGTCACTGACGGGGAGCGGGATCACCTCGAGTGTGTATTCCATGGGCCGAGTACATCAGGGCGCCGGGTCCCTGTCAGCGTGAACGGCGCCGTCCGCTCCGGGGTCGCAGCCCCCTCACGCGAAGCGCCACCGCGTCTGGCTGAACGGTTCGCCCTTGCCGAAGCCGAAGGCGGTGCGGGGGGCCACCTCGAAGACGTACGCATGGCCCGCTCCGTGGTGGAAGCAGCCGTCCCGCACCTCGTAGTGCCAGAAACTGCCGTACTTCTCCTCCCACGCCACCGCGAGGGGCCGCAGCCTGTCCTCGTCGGTGATCCGCACCGCGGCGCCCTCGACGACCAGGTCGTAACCCTTGTCCCAGAGATTGACGCCCGTGGTCAGCACGACCTCCGGGTTGGCCGCCACGTTCCGTGCCTTGCGCTCCTCGGGGCCCGTGCAGAAGTGCAATGCGCCGTCCAGCCAGACCGCGGGCAGCGGCGTGACGTGCGGTCGGCCGTCGGGGCGTACGGTCGAGATCCAGAAGAGCTCGGCGTCCCTGAGCTGCCGCAGCGCGTCGGGCCAGGGGGTCGCCACGGCACCCGCACTGCTGTATCGGGCATCCAGTTCCGTACGAGGTTCCTTGCTGCGAGGTTCCTTGCTACGGGGTTCCCTGCTCGGCATGATCCGTCTCCAGGCGTCGGCACCAGTGCTCCTGTCCAAGGATGGACCGCGCACGCGGGCAGAACTCATCGGTCAGGCCGTAGGCTCGATCCAGGAGTGATCGAATGGAGGCGCGGGGATGACGGTGCCGCAAGGGCGCAGAAGCAGTATGTTCACGCGGCTGCTGCGGCATGGTTTCACTGATCCGTCAGCCGCCGAACGGCTCCTCGGGGCTCCCGAGCTGTCCTCGGTGCGCACCGACCCGGTGCTGCTCGACGCCCTGAGCGCCGCCGCCGACCCGGACCTGGCACTCCTCGGCCTCCTGCGCCTCGTCGAGGGCCAGCCCGACGACCTCAGCCGCCGGGAGCTGCTCGACACCCTGGTCAGCGCCAAGCCGCTGCGTGACCGGCTGCTCGGCGTGCTCGGCGCCTCCGAGGCCCTGGCCGACCACCTGGCCCGGCACCCCGGCGACTGGCGGGCCCTGGCCACGTACGAGCTTGCCGACCTGCACCCCGGCGTCGAGGAGTTCGAGCGCGGCCTCGAGGACGCCACCGACCCGGACCTGCTCCGCGTCTCCTACCGCCGCTGCCTGCTCGCCATAGCGGCACGTGACGTCTGCGGCACGACGGACGTCGCCGAGGCTGCGGCCGAGCTCGCGGACCTCGCGACGGCGACCCTGCGCGCCGCGCTCACCATGGCCGAGACGGCGGCCCCCGCGGACGCCGCGCAGTGCAGGCTCGCGGTCATCGCGATGGGCAAGTGCGGCGGCCACGAGCTGAATTACGTGTCGGACGTCGACGTCATCTTCGTCGGCGAGGCGGCGGACGGCGCCGAGGAGGGCGAGGCGGTCCAGGCCGCCACCCGGCTCGCCTCGCACATGATGCGGATCTGCTCGGAGACCACGGTCGAGGGCACCATCTGGCCGGTCGACGCCAACCTCCGCCCGGAGGGCCGCAACGGCCCCCTGGTACGCACCCTCAGCAGCCACCTCGCCTACTATCAGCGCTGGGCCAAGACCTGGGAGTTCCAGGCGCTCCTCAAGGCCCGCCCGGTCGCCGGTGACCTGGCCCTGGGCGAGGAGTACGTCACCACGCTCGCGCCCCTCGTCTGGCACGCGGCCGAGCGCGACAACTTCGTGCCCGACGTGCAGAAGATGCGCCGCCGGGTGGTGGCGAACATCCCGGCGGGCGAGGTCGACCGCGAGGTGAAGCTGGGCCCGGGTGGTCTGCGGGACGTCGAATTCGCCGTACAGCTACTGCAGTTGGTGCACGGTCGCGGTGACACCTCGATCCGCAGCGGCTCGACCCTGGTGGCCCTCGAGTCGCTCGCGGCCGGCGGTTACGTGGGGCGCGTGGACGCCGTTCAGCTCGACGACGCGTACCGCTTCCTGCGCTCCCTGGAGCACCGCATCCAGCTGTTCAAGATGCGGCGCACCCATCTGATCCCCGAGGACGACGCGGACCTGCGGCGCATCGGCCGTTCCCTGGGCATGCGGATGGAGCCGATCACCGAGCTGAACCGTGCGTGGAAGCGGCACACCTCGGTCGTACGCCGCCTGCACGAGAAGCTCTTCTACCGTCCACTCCTGGACGCTGTCGCTCAACTCGCCCCCGTGGAGACCCGGTTGAGTACGGAGGCGGCCCGCGCGCGCCTGGTCGCCCTCGGCTACCACGACCCCGCCGCCGCGCTGCGTCACCTGGAGGCGCTGGCTTCGGGCGTCACGCGCAAGGCGGCGATCCAGCGCACCCTGCTCCCCGTGCTGCTCGGCTGGTTCGCGGACTCGGCGGACCCCGACGCGGGCCTCCTGAACTTCCGCAAGGTGTCCGACGCGCTCGGCAAGACCCCCTGGTATCTGAGGCTCCTGCGTGACGAGGGCGCGGCGGCCGAGAACCTGGCCCGCGTCCTGTCCGCCGGACGTCTGGCCCCTGACCTCCTCCTGCGCGCCCCCGAAGCGGTGGCCCTCCTCGGCGACCTGCGAGGTCTCGAACCGCGCGACCACGCCCACCTGGAGCAGGAGACCCTGGCCGCGGTGGGCCGCGCGGACGGCGCCGAGAAGGCGGTGACGGCGGCGCGAGGCGTCCGCCGCCGCGAGCTGTTCCGTACGACGGCGGCGGACATCATCGGCTCGTACGGCACGGAGGAGAGCCCCGCGGCGGCCGACCCCGGCGTGCTCCTGGACCGGGTGGGCGACGCGGTCTCCGACCTCACGGCGGTGACGATCGCGGGGACGTTGCGCGCGGTGGTCCGCGAAGGCTGGGGCGACACGCTGCCGGTGCGGTTCGCGGTGATCGGCATGGGCCGTTTCGGCGGCCACGAACTGGGCTACGGCTCGGACGCGGACGTCCTCTTCGTCCACGAGCCGCGCGAGGGCGTCGGTGACCACGAGGCGGCGAAGGCGGCGGCCCAGGTGGTCTCGGAGATGCGCAGGCTTCTCCAACTCCCGAGTGCGGACCCGCCGTTGCTGATCGACGCGGACCTGCGCCCGGAGGGCAAGAGCGGCCCTCTGGTGCGGACGCTCGCTTCGTACGAGGCCTACTACCGCCGCTGGTCACTCGTCTGGGAGTCCCAGGCGCTGCTGCGGGCAGAACCGGTCGCGGGCGACGCCGAGTTGGGCCAGGCCTTCATCGAGCTCGTGGACCCGCTGCGCTATCCGGCGGAGGGCCTCGGCGAGGACGCGGTCCGCGAGATCCGCCGCCTGAAGGCCCGTATGGAGGCGGAACGGATGCCGCGCGGCGCCGACCCGACCCTCCACACCAAACTGGGCCGCGGCGGTCTCTCGGACGTCGAATGGACCGTCCAGCTCATGCAGCTGACCCACGGCTGGGCCGAACCGGGCCTGCGCACGACCCGCACCCGCCGGGCCCTCGCGGCGGCCTGCGCGGCGGAGCTGATCCCGTCCGAGGACGCGGCGATCCTGGACGAGGCGTGGGTCCTGGCCGCACGGGTGCGCAACGCGGTGATGCTGGTGCGCGGCCGGGCGGGCGACACGTTCCCCTCGGACGGGCGCGAACTGGCGGCCGTGGGGCGGTACTTGGGGTACGACCCCGGGCATGTGGGGGACATGCTCGACGACTACCGGCGGACCACGCGCAGGGCGCGGGCCGTGATGGAGGAGCGCTTCTACGGGGCGTAGGCGGGCATGGATGTCGGGCGGAGTGCCTCGGGTTGCACCTTCCGTAGCGGCATGTGGTCCGGTGGACTCACGTCCCGCCCCACTCCCGCCCCACTGAGGAAGGCCCCTGCTCATGCATTCGTCCTTCATCCCGCCGCGCCAGGTCAAGATCGGTGACGCGGCGGCCTTCGTCGGCACCACGCCGCGGGCGATTCGTCACTACCACGAGATCGGCCTGCTCCCCGAGCCCGTGCGGGGCGGCGACGACCGCCGCCGCTACGGCTACGAAGACATGATCCGGCTGCTGTGGATCCGCAAGATGGCCGACGCCGGGATCGCCCTGGACGACATCCGTGACGCCTTCGCCGACACGGCTTTTGCCGGTGCCGACAGCGACGACAGCGACGACAGCGACGACGGCGACGACAGCGGCGACGGCATCGCGAGCATCCTGGAACGGCTGGAGGAAACCCTCGTCGCCCAGGAAGCAGAACTGCGGCGGCAACGGACTGCCGTGCAGCGCATGCGTACCGAGGGCAGCCGGATGGGTCTGCTCTCCGACTTCGTCACCAGCCGCCTCAAGAGCCTTCCCGAGGGCTCCCTGCGCCAGGCGGACCTGGACAGTCTGCTGGTCATCGAGCGGATCTTCGGCCCACTCGGTGCGGCCGTCCACGCCAACCGTTTCATCGCCCTGGCCACCCACCCGGATCTGCGGGAGGACTCCGACCGTGCTGATGCCGCCGAGGACGCACTCGATGACGAGGTCGCTGTCGACGACCCCCGCGTGGCCCAGGTGGCTGGCGAACGGCACGCCTTCGAAAAGGCGCTGCACGCCGTCATCGAGGACTCCGGCCTGGCGGAGAGCGACGACGCGCTCTTCGACTCCTGGGACGCCCTACACCCCACTACCGCTGATGAGGGCGAGGACGAGGCCGGCCGAAGCTCGGGCAGGGGGCAAGACACCATGAGTGCGTTCGAAGCCACCGGCAAGATGCCCTACGACCTCTCCCCGGCCCGCCTGCGCTGCATGGAATTGGCCGAAGAGCTCGACGCCCGCGAGTCACCCGCTTCCTAGAACGCGCCAGAAGCGCCGCAGCACCTCCGCTCCCCGCTCAGGGTCCTGGAGCATCCAGTAGTGGGTGAGGCCGTCCAGTTCCGTCAGCTCGGCCCCGAGCCGTTCGGCCATGTCCCGGTCCTGCGCGGGCTGCGCCATGGGGTCGCCGGTCGGCGCCAGTATCAGTCCCGGAGCGGCGGCGGGGCGGTCGAAGTCCTTGCCCCAGTCGGCGTGGAAGTTGGGCCAGGCCGAGCGGTAGAGCGCCAGGATGGCGGCGCTCATCTCCTCGTCGTGGACCTCGTCGATCTCCTTCGCGAGTTCGGCTCCCAGACCCCGTGGGCGCAGGAGGTCGCCGAAGGTGGGGCCGCTGCTCGTGGGTGACGTGCGCAGTCCGGCGAGCGACTCCTCGCCCTCCGGGCTCTTCTGCCAGTAGGTGGCCGCCTCGTGCCACTGGTAGTCGGGGTGCCAGCCGTGGGCGACGTCGGACACCCAGCTGCGTACCGGCACGTCGTAGGCGGAGACGACCCGCATCACGAGGTGGGCGCCCCAGTCGTGGCCGACGACGTCAACCGGCCCCTCAACGGCGCGCAGTTCGTCGGCGAGCCAGGCCGCGTACGTCTCCTTGTCCCGCACGTGGGCCGGGCGGGGGCTGCCGAAGCCGGGCAGCCGGAGGGCCACGGTGGGCTGCTCGATCCGTTGCCGGATGTCGTTCCAGATGGTCGGTGTCTCCGGCACTCCGTGCACGAATACGACGGTCATGGCTGCTCCCGCTACGGTGGACGGTGAAGTGGATTAGCTATCCACTTCACCGTAACACCAACCTGATAACCTATCCACCTAGCATCGTGAGGGACGAGGAAGAGAACGTGAGGGAGGAAGAATGAGGGCCGACGCCGTACGGAACAGGCAGCGGATCTTCGACGAGGCCCACAGCGCCGTCACGGCAGGGGAGATCACGCTCACCCTCAACGAGCTCGCACACCGGTCCGGCGTAGGGGTCGGGACGGTCTACCGGCTCTTCCCGACCCAGCGGGCGATGCTGGAGGCCATCCTGGAGGACTCGGTACGCGCCCTCGTGGGCGTGGCGACCGAGGCGGAGCAGCGGCCGGAGCCCGTCCAGGCCCTCATCGGGTTCCTCCACGCCGCACTCTCGGCGGCCCTCGCCCAGCCCGGCCTCATCGACATCCTGATCACCGAGACCGACGAGACGGACTCCCTGCGCCAGGCCAAGGGCGAACTGGGCGCAGCCGCGTCCCGCCTGCTCGCACGCATCCACCCGGAGCCCGCGCTCACCGGCGAGAACCTGCTGAAGCTCCTGTGCGGACTGATCCACGCCGTCAACGAGCACCCGGCGGACCGGCGACCCGCCGCGACCGACGCCTACCTCCGCATCCTCCAGGCGGGCCTCACGCCAAGCCCTGCCCCGTAGGCGTCACTCGGTCCCCGCGTCGCGCGCGACCCGGGGAGTCGTTCGCCGGAGCGGAGTCTTCTCCTCCCGCACCGCCACCTCACGTGCCAGCCGGTACGGCATCGCCCCGTACCAGAGCCGCGCCACCGCGAACCCGAACGCCAGGCAGATCATGCCGCCCACCGCGTCGAGCCAGAAGTGGTTGGCGGTGGCGACGATCACGATCAGTGTCGCCGTGGGGTAGAGCAGGCCGAGCACCTTCACCCACGGCACCGAGGCCAGGGCGAAGATCGTCAGGCCGCACCACAGGGACCAGCCGATGTGCATCGACGGCATCGCCGCGTACTGGTTCGACATGTGCTTGAGGTCGCCGGAGGCCATGGAGCCCCAGGTCTGGTGGACCAGGACCGTGTCGATGAAGTCGTGGCCGTTCATCAGGCGCGGGGGAGCGAGGGGGTACAGGTAGTAGCCGAGCAGGGCCACGGCCGTCGTCGCGAAGAGTGCCGTGCGTGTCGCCGCGTAGCGTCCCGGATGCTTGCGGAACAGCCAGATCAGGACGCCGAGCGTCACCACGAAGTGCAGTGTCGCGTAGTAGTAGTTCATCCCGACGATCAGCCAAGTCACGGAGTTCACCGCGTGGTTGACGCTCTGCTCCACGGCGATCCCGAGGTGCTGCTCGACCTTCCAGAGCCAGTCGGCGTTGTGCAGGGCCTGCGACTTCTGTTCCGGCACCGCGTTGCGGATCAGGGAGTACGTCCAGTAACTGACCGCGATCAGCAGGATCTCGAACCAGAGCCGAGGGCGGCGTGGCGCGCGAAGGCGACGCAGGAGATTGCGCCCATTGCGGTCATCCTGCTCGCCCGCGATGGGTGATGCGGTGGGCCGCTGCTGGCCTTCCAGTGTGGTCACAGTCATCTCACCCATAGGCACAGAGTCTGCCAGATACCGGCGTTCCGCCCGATCATCCCAAGGTCTGGTTCAGGCCGCATTCTCTACGCCCTACGGACGAGTGCATCCCCGAGGGGAAGAAGCTGTTGAACCCCGAACCACCAGCTCCGGCATGAAGACGAATTCGCTGTGCGGGGCGGGCGTGCCGCCGATCTCCTCGAGGAGCGTACGTACCGCCGCCTGCCCCATCGAGGGCACGGGTTTACGCACCGTGGTCAGGGGCGGATCTGTGAATGCGATCAGGGGGGAGTCGTCGAATCCCACCACCGAGATGTCGTCGGGTACCTCGCATCCGCGCTCACGCGCCGTCCGTATCGCCCCCAGGGCCATCATGTCGCTCGCGCACACGATGGCCGTGCAGCCGCGGTCCATCAGTGCGGACGCCGCGGCCTGCCCGCCCTCCAGGGTGTACAGCGAATGCTGGACCAGGTCCGCCTCGATCTCCTCCGGAGTCAGTGAAAGGAGGTCCTGCAGCGTGCGTACGAAGCCCTCGATCTTTCGCTGTACGGGCACGAACCGCTTGGGGCCCAGTGCGAGACCGATCCGGGTATGACCCAGGGAGACCAGGTGGGTGACCGCGAGGCGCATCGCCGCCCGGTCGTCGGGTGAGATGAAGGGCGCCTGCACCTTGGGGGAGAAGCCGTCGACGAGCACGAACGGCACGCCCTGCGCGCGCAGCTGCTCATAGCGCTGCATGTCGGCGGAGGTGTCCGCGTGCAGGCCCGAGACGAAGATGATGCCGGAGACGCCGCGGTCCACCAGCATCTCCGTCAGCTCGTCCTCCGTGGAGCCGCCCGGCGTCTGGGTGGCGAGGACCGGCGTATACCCCTGCCGGGTCAGGGCCTGCCCGATGACCTGGGCGAGCGCGGGGAATATCGGGTTCTCCAGCTCCGGCGTGATCAGCCCGATCAGGCCCGCGCTGCGCCGGCGAAGCCGCACCGGGCGTTCGTAGCCCAGTACGTCGAGTGCGGCAAGCACCGACTGGCGGGTGGCCCCGGCGACGCCGGGCTTGCCGTTGAGCACTCGGCTGACCGTCGCTTCGCTGACCCCCGCCTGCGCTGCGATGTCGGCCAGTCGCGCGGTCACAGGATTGGACTGTACCGGTCACATCTCAGGCTGCCCACCAGACGGTTGAATCTGCCGGGAGGTTCGTCCCGGTGGCGCCGGACGTCGTGTCCGCGCCCGCCTCCGTGCCCGCCTCCGTGCCCGCCTCCGCGCCCGCCTCCGTGCCCGCCTCCGCGCTGGACAGGAGCACGGTGCCGGGGGTGGGGACCGTGACGGGTGCGGAGTTGAGGTTCACCGTGCAGACGAACGTGCCCCCCGCCGTGGCGCGGCGGAACGTCAGCACGCCCTGAGGAGCGTCGAGCCATTCCACGTCGCGGCCCGCGCCGAGCGCCGGGTGCTCGCGGCGCACGGAGAGCGCGCGACGGTAGAACTCCAGGGTCGACGCGGGGTCGCCCTCCTGGGCCTCGACCGTGAGGTCCTTCCACCCCGCGGGCTGCGGCAGCCAGCTCGGGCCGCCCTCGACCGGTCCGAAGCCGAACGGCGCCCGCTGTCCTGACCACGGCAGCGGCACCCTGCACCCGTCCCGCGTCCCGTCCTGCCCGGTGCTGCGGAAGAACGCCGGATCCTGGCGCACCTCGTCCGGCAGCTCGGTCACCTCGGGCAGGCCCAGCTCCTCGCCCTGGTAGATGTACGCCGATCCGGGCAGCGCCAGCATCAGCAGGGTGGCCGCCTTCGCCCGGCGCAGGCCGCGCGCCGCGTCGCCGTCGGCGAAGCGGGTGCGGTGGCGTACGACGTCGTGGTTGGAGAGCACCCATGTGGCGGGCGCCTCAACGGCGTTCATCGCGGTCAGGGAGCGGTCGATGACGGCACGCAGGGCGTCCGCGTCCCAACCGGTCGTCAGATACTCGAAGTTGAACGCCTGGTGCAGCTCGTCCGGGCGCAGATACCGCGCGCTGCGCTCCACCGTGGGCGTCCACGCCTCGGCGACGGCGATCCGCTCGCCCGCGTACTCCTGGAGGATCCGCCGCCAGCTGCGGTAGATGTCGTGCACGCCGTCCTGGTCGAAGTAGGGGACGGCCTGCTTGCCGAGCAGCCTCACCTGCTCCACGTGGCCGATGTCGGGCAGGTTCGCCGCCTTGACCAGGCCGTGCGCCACGTCGATGCGGAAGCCGTCGACGCCGAGGTCGAGCCAGAAGCGCAGGATGGAGCGGAACTCCTCGTGCACCGCCGGGTGTTCCCAGTTGAAGTCGGGCTGCTCGGGTGCGAAGAGATGGAGATACCACTGCCCGTCCGCGACCCGCGTCCAGGCCGGGCCGCCGAAAATGGACTCCCAGTCGTTGGGCGGCAGTTCGCCGTCCGCGCCCTTCCCCGGCCGGAAGTGGAAGCGTTCGCGCGGCGCCGACCCCGGGCCCTCGCGCAGCGCCCGCTCGAACCACTCGTGCTGGTCCGAGCAGTGGTTGGGCACCACGTCGACGATCACGCGAAGGCCGAGCGCGTGGGCTTCTCGTACGAGGTCGGTGGCGTCCGGCAAGGTGCCGAACATCGGGTCGACCGCGCGGTAGTCGGCCACGTCGTACCCGGCGTCGGCCTGCGGGGACGCGTAGAAGGGGGAGAGCCAGACGGCATCCACGCCGAGCCGCCTCAGGTGGGGGAGGCGGGCCGTGACGCCCGGCAGGTCGCCCATGCCGTCGCCGTTCTGGTCGGCGAAGCTGCGCGGATAGACCTGGTAGATGACGGCGTCGCGCCACCACTCGCGGCGCGCGGAGTCGTCGGACGAGGTGTCGGCGGCAGGGGCGGCGGTGACGTACTGGGTCATGAAGTCCCTCAGTGGTCGGGGGATGTGCGGCACTGGGGTGAACGCCCCGCGCGAGGCGAAGGTCACGAAGACCGCGTACCGCGATCTGCCGAGGATTCGTGCGACCGGGCCCGCCTCCGCCCTCCGTAAGCCGGACGAGGCGCGGCGGACGCCGTCTCTCCCGCTGCCGGGAGGCAGGAGACGCCGGGGGCCGTCGCCGTGCGGTGCTCGGAGCTCGTGCCGTCGCCCTCGACGGCACTTCCCAGGAATCGAAGCAGCAGGTCACGGACGTGCCGAGTGCGTTCTCCGTACAGGCCGAATCAAGGGATTGTACGGGCAAGCAGGTGGCGAACGCGGCGAGTTCGGAGAGCTTTACCGTTCCGGGTCGTGCTGCCGCCGTCTTCTCCCGGGGTGAGCGGCAGGGCGCTAACTTGATGAGGCAGGCACCAGTCGGCCTGCCCGTTCCGCGCCGAGGGGTCCCGCGTGAGCGTCAAGGGCAAGCAGGTGGTCACGGTCAGCACGGTCCTGGTGGTCGACGACGTGCCCGCCAGCAGGTACGCGCTGAGCGCGGTACTGCGCAGGGCGGGACACCGTGTGCTGCTCGCCGCGAGCGCGAGCGAGGCGCTGATCGAACTCGACGTACGGATGCGGGCGGGGGACCTGCCGGACGTGGCGCTCGTGGACGTCGGCCTGCCGGACATGAGCGGCTACGAACTCTGCCGCCGCATGAAGCAGCTGCCCCCCATCGCCGCCCTGCCCGTCGTCCACTTCTCGGCGGCGGCCCGCCCGCCCGCCGACCGGTGCAGGGGGCTCGACGCGGGAGGCGAGTCCTATCTGACGGTGCCCGCCGAACCGGAGGAGATCCAGGCGGTCGTACGGGCCGCCGCGCGCGGCGCACGTGGCCGCAGTGACGCCCAGCTGCGCGTCGGACGGCTCGCGCTGCTCGCCGGGGCGATCCTCGACGTGCAGTCGGCGCGCTGCCTCGACGAGCTTGCCGACGCGGGGGCCATGGGGACCGCGCGGCTGACCGACAGTCCCGCCGCGGTGTTCGTCCTTGGCGAGGGCGGCGAGATCCACCGGGGGCTCTCGCGGCGCAGAGCCCGCGCTTCGCTGCCGGACCCCGGGGCGCACGAGGCGGTGGCCCGGCTGATGCGCCGCGTCATGTCGGGACGTACGGGCGTGCGCACCACGGTCGTACCGGCTCCGCTGTGGCCGGCGGGGTTCTTCCGCCCGGCGCGGCCCGACGGACAGTGGCGCGACAGGGCCCTTGAGGAGGCGGGCCTCGTCCTGGCCCGCCTGCGCGAGGGGCGCACGCTGGTGTGCCTCGCGACACCCGCGTACCAGGAAGGCCCCACCGGCGAGACGGGGCACCTCGTCGAGCGCCTCGCCCACGCCACCGCGCTGGCCGCCGAGCCCCTGCTGATGTACGAGGAGGAGCGCCACATCGCACTCACCCTGCAACGCAGCTTCCTGCCCTCGCAGTTGCCCGTACTGCCCGGCACGGATGTCGTCGTCCGCTACGAACCGGCGTCGCGCCAGGCGGAGATCGGCGGGGACTTCTACGCGGCGCTCCCCACCCCCGCCGGTGTCCTGACCGGCATCGGCGATGTCGTCGGACACTCGCTCGACGCGGCCACGGTGATGGTCGAGATCCGGCACGCCCTGCGCGCGTACTGCGTCGAGAACCCCGACCCCCGCGTGCTCGCGCTGCGCCTCGACCGGATGCTGCAGCACTACCACCCGGGCGTGACGGCCACGATGTGCCTGACCCTGGTCGACCCGGCCACCGGGCGCACCCGGATCGCCAACGCGGGCCACATCCCGCCGCTCGTGGTGCGCGACGAGGGCACGTCCGCGTACGTCGACGCGCGCGGGCCGCTCATGGGGCTCGGTCTGGAGAGGCCGCGACCGAGCGAGGTGGTCCTCGAGCGGAGCGATCGCCTGCTGATGGTCACGGACGGGCTCATCGAGACGCGCGGCACGGATCTCGCGGTGTCGATGGAGCAGCTGCGGGTCGCGGCCCTGGGCGCGCCGCGGGGCGTCGCCGACCTGTGCGACACGCTCCTCACCTGCTTCGGGCACGAACGGGAGGACGACATCGCGATGCTCGCACTGCGCAGGACGGGCTGAAGCGCGGGGCGGGACGGGCTGAAGCGTAGGGCAGGACGGGCTGAAAGAAACAGCCGCACACACCTGTACCCACAGGCTTACCCGTCAGTACATTGACGCCATGTCTAATACGGCCGCGTCCGAGCACATACCGCTCAAGGCACGCAAAGTCTCCTTCTCCTGGGAGGACACCCCGCTCCACTGGGTGCCGGGTGATCCCTTCGCCACGCACACGATCAACGTGCTGCACCTGCTTCTCCCGGCGGGCGAGCGCTGGTTCGTCCACGTGTACAAGCAGGTACTGCCGTACATCCGTGACGACCGGCTCCGCGAGGACGTGATCGGCTTCATCGGCCAGGAGGCCATGCACGCGCAGGCCCACGACGAGGTCCTGCCGCACCTCAAGGAGCAGGGCCTGGACCCCACGCCCTACACCGCCCAGGTCGACTGGCTCTTCGAGAAGATGCTCGGCGACAGGACGCTGCCGCCCGGCAAGGCCCGCAAGTGGTGGCTCATGGAGCGTGTCGCGATGATCGCGGCCATCGAGCACTACACCGCCTTCCTCGGCAACTGGGTCCTGAACGCGGACGAGCTCGACCGCAGGGGCGCCGACCCGACGATGCTCGACCTGCTGCGCTGGCACGGCGCGGAAGAGGTCGAGCACCGCTCCGTCGCCTTCGAGCTCTTCATGCACGTCGACGGCAGCTACCGCCGCCGCGCCCGCACCTGGGCCACCGCCTTCAGCGCCCTGGTCTTCCTCTGGCAGCGCGGCGCGCGCTTCTTCATGGAGAACGATCCGACGCTGACCGGCGGCAAGGCGTCCTTCAAGGACTTCTACCAGGGCGGAAAGAAGGGCACGCTGCCCACGACGCCGGACATGCTCCGCTCCATCCCCCGCTATCTGAGCCGCGCCTACCACCCCTCCCACGAGGGCAGCACCGCACAGGCCGCCGCCTACCTCGCCTCCTCCCCGGCGGCCACCGCCGCCGAGACCGCGACGGAATCGCTGCCGAAGGGGGCGCACTGACATGCCCCGCATCCGCACCGTCCTGCTCGTCACGGGCGCGGCCCTGCTCGCCAAGCGGGCCATGCGGCGCCGCATCGACGCATCGCCGCTCTGGCCGCTGCCCGCCCTGGAGGAACCGGTTTCGGGCCGCCCGCGCTCGCGCGCCCTGCGCCTGGCCGTCACCCGGCACGAGACGGTCGCCGACGGCGTCGTACAACTGCGCCTGGAGGGCGAGAACTTGCCCGCCTGGGAGCCCGGCGCACATCTGGACCTGGTCCTGCCCTCGGGCCTCGTCCGCCAGTACTCGCTGTGCGGCGACCCCGAGGACACCTCCTCGTACACCGTCGCGACCCGTCTGATCGGCGCGGAGCAGGGCGGGCGCGGCGGTTCGCGCGAGGTGCACGAGCAGCTTCGGGTGGGGGCCGAGGTGGAGGTGCGCGGCCCGCGCAACCGCTTCCCGCTGGCCGACGCCGAGGTGTACGTCTTCGTGGCGGGCGGCATCGGCATCACCCCGATCCTGCCCATGCTGCGGGCGGTCGAGGCCGCGGGCCGCGAGTGGCGGCTGCTGTACGGGGGGCGCTCCCGAGCCTCGATGCCGTTCCTGGAGGACGTGGAGAAACTGGCGGGCACGAGGGCGGGGCGGCTCACGGTCGTCGCACAGGACGAGGGAGGCCGCCCGGACCTCGCCGCCTTCCTCGCGGACCTGACCCCCTCCACCGCGGTCCACGTCTGCGGCCCCGAGGGTCTGATGGAGGCGGTGGCGGCGACGCTGCCCGCAGGAGCGGACCTGCACCTGGAGCGTTTCACGCCCCACACGTCGACGGACGGCAACGGCACCTTCGAGGTGGAACTGCGCCGCAGCGGGCGGATTCTCTCCGTGGCCGCCGACACCACCGTCCTCTCCGCGGTGCGCGCGGAGCTGCCCAATACCGCTTACTCCTGCGAGCAGGGTTTCTGCGGAACCTGCCAACAGCGGGTCCTGGAAGGGGAGATCGACCACCGGGACGAACTGCTCACGGATGCCGAGCGTGCCGACTCGATGCTGATCTGTGTGTCCAGGGCGAACGGCGGTCGAATCGTGCTCGACATGTGAGAGGTGTGAACAGTTGGGGTCCACCGGCCCCTTGGACGGCCGGATCTGCTCGGTAAGGTGTTCGCATGACTACCGGGGTGCGCCGCAGAATGGGTGTCGAGGAGCGGCGGCAGCAGTTGATCGGGGTCGCGCTCGACCTGTTCAGCCACCGCTCGCCAGACGACGTGTCCATCGACGAGATAGCAGCGGCCGCGGGCATCTCGCGCCCGCTGGTCTACCACTACTTCCCGGGAAAGCTCAGCCTGTACGAAGCGGCACTGCAACGGGCCGCCGACGACCTGGCCGACCGCTTCGTGGAGCCGAGGGAAGGCCCGCTCGGGGCGCGCCTGCTGCGCGTGATGGGCCGCTTCCTGGACTTCGTGGACGGCCATGGCCCCGGCTTCTCCGCGCTGATGCGCGGCGGCCCCGCCGTCGGCTCGTCCACCACCAACGCGCTGATCGACTCGGTGCGGCAGGCGGCGTACGTCCAGATCCTCGCGCACCTGGACGTCACGGACCCGCCGGCCAGGCTCGAATTGGTGATCCGCTCCTGGATCTCGCTCGCCGAGTCCACGGCGCTCATCTGGCTCGACGGACGCCGCATTCCGCGTGTCGAGCTCGAACTGCAACTGGTGCACGACTTCGCGGCGCTCTCCGCGGTCAGCGCCGCGTACGACGAGGAGATGGCCGCGATCCTGCGCCGCATCCTCGCCGCGGAGCCACCGGAGGGCCCGTTCACCGAGCTGATCACCCGCCTGATCGAACTGGTACCGCAGGAGCAGAGCAGTTGACCCACGCGAGAGTCGAGGCGCGCCGGGACGGCTGCCGCCTGGACCGCGTGTCGTCCGGCCCGCGCCTGCGGGAGTACTGGCGGCGGACGGGAGCACGTACGGGGTGACGCTCCTGGAGAGGGACCTGCGCGGCGCGGTCCCGTCCGACGCCTGACGGCGCTCAACGCAGCGTCGACACCTTCTTGCCATTCGCGAGCCGCCCGGTGAGCCCGGCGCGGGCGCCCCGCTCCAGGGGCGCGCTCAGGGTGTTGCCCGGAGTCGGGGACCCTCCGGCGGCCCCGATCGAGACGACGTCCTTGCTGCCGCCGCCCAGCAGGTACCAGGTACCGGCCCGGGACTTCCACCGCACTCCCGCGAGCACCGACGGCTTACGGCCTCCGCACGCCGCGGAGTCCTCCGCCTTCGCCGCGACGGCCGCCGCGCCCGCCGCCTGGAACTGCGCGAGGGCCCGGCCTCCGTCGCCCCGCCAGGTGTCGGCCCGGGTGCAGATCCAGGCCGCCGCGCCGTTCGCCTCGGGCAGCACCTGACGGGCGTACTGCCAGGAGTTCACGGAGCGCACGCCGTTCGAGCGCGCGTCGGTGAGCGAGCAGGCCGTGGACGACCAGTTCGCGGCGGTGGCCTCACGAGGGGCCTGCGGGCGGCCCGCGGTGAGATGGGCGGGGACGAGTTCGCCGAGGTCGGTGGAGAGCCGGTTCACGCCGGTGTTGTCGCGTAGTTGCAGCGCGTCCCAGGACGTGCACGAGCGGGCCTGCGCCGGACTGGCGAACGGCTCGGTCACGCCCTCGCCGTCGCGCTTGAGGGCCTCGGTGTTCCCCTGCGGCTTCAGCAGATCACGTACGGCGACACCGTCCACCCAAGGCGCGGTCAGGTACCGCACGTTGCCGTCGACCCGGTTCACCACCACGGCGCTCGCCTCGGCGCTCGTCGCGCCGTCCACGCGGGCGAAGTCGAGTGCGGCTCCGCTGGTGTCGTCCTTGGGCTCGGCGTACCGCACGATGCGCAGTCCGTCGTACAGGAGCACGACCTTCGCCGCGTCGACCTCGCCCGCGAAGAGCAGTTGAGCGGGCCCGGGAGGAGCGCCCGCAGCCGTGCCGGGCGTGGCGGAGACCTGCACCGACTCGCCGGGGCGTGCCCACACGGCCAGGGCCCGCCGCAGCAGAGCCTCGTCACCGACGAGCGCGCCCCTGGCGGGCCACACGGAGAAGTCGGCACGGGCGGAGCTCTTCCACGTGCCGGCCGCGACCTTCGTCAGCTGCCCCGGGTCGAGCGCCGCCTGCCCGGCCGGGTTCTGCGCGTAGGAGGGCGCGGCGGCACCGTCGGGCCCCCACCCGCCGCCCGGAAGCCCGAGCAGCGCCCCGCACACCAGGAGGGCCACGAGCGCGACGCCCGCGGCCTTCATGTGCTGCCTGCGGCGCATCAGATCGGTGGGCCGCGCCTGCAGCGAGCAGGGGTCGAACTCGGGGGACTTGAGCAGGTCGAACGCCGCGTCCACGGTGTCCGACTCGTTCAGCGCCGCACCCGGCTGCTCGACTCCGACAGCGGCGAGCACCTTGAGTACGTCACTGTCGGGGAGCCGCTCGAGACCGCGCAGGACGTACGCGGCGCGTGCGGGGCCCGAGAGCGCCGACAGCCTCTGATCCAGGGCGAGTTCGTCGGCGCCGCCTGACCGGGGGAAGAGCCTCAGGCCCCACACCTGCGGCAGCAGCGGCGGAAGCTGCGAGCGCTTGGGCCATGCGCCGCGCCGGAGCGGCAGCCCGGCGTCGAGCGCGGTGCGCAGGACGCGCAGCCGTACGTAGGCGTACCCGGGATCGCCGCCCCGTGCGTCCCCCGCACGCTGGAGCGGAATGGCCTCGTCATCGCCGGACCTGCGGCTGCGGGGGAGCGCACGCTGGGTCAGCGCGTGGGCGGTCAGGACCCTCCGGTTGCGCCCGAGGCTGGGCGGCAGGACCAGATAGGCGAGCCGCACCAGGCGCGGATAGTGCTCTACGAGGGCGGCCTCGGCCTGCTCGACATCGACGGCACCGGAGAGATCCCGGGACGGGGAGGGGGACTTCACATTCGACGACACGTTCAGCAAAACGAGCGAATCGTCGGATGGTCACCTCTCGGTGAGCTGTCGCGCGTAGTTGCCCATGGACCGCTGATAGCGAGGCAGATGGGGAGCGAGGGCGCCCAGAACCAAGGCCAGACCTTCACGCTCACGTCCGAGACTGGCGTAACAGAGGGCGAGGGTCGCGCGGACCGCGTCGTCCAGTTCGTCGTGCGGGGCTTCCAGTTCGGGCGTGAGAAGTGCTACGCCTTCTTCCGGCTTTCCGATGTTCCGCAGTGAGCTGGAGAGCTGGATGAGGGTGCGGCGCCGCCGATATCCGTCGAGGCCTCGCTCCAGCGCCTCCTTGTACAGGGGTACGGCGCGGTCCGAGTGCCCCGTGGAGTCGAACGCGCAGGCTCGCTCGAAGGGGGCGAGGGGACTGCCGTCGGGCAACTCGTCGACGAGGGCGTCGATGACGTCCCGGAACTCTCCGCCCCGCTCATCGTCGTACGCCTCAACCGTGCCCCACGCTTCAGCCAGCCGACGCTCCCACGCAATATCCATGGCCACACTTTCGCACGGCGTGCCACCAGCAGAACAAGGCTTTTCCCCCACCCACCAGCCCGGCACCCCGCATCCCCCCTGAACGAACAAGCTCTCCCACCCACCCGCCCGATTGCCCCGCGTTGTCAGGGGTGGGAGAAGGGCGGGGGCGCGTACAGCAGTAGAGGTGGGGGGGAAAGCCGCGGGCGCCACGAGCGCTGGTGGTCTGGGGGCGGGTGGGAGAGCGCGGATGCCACGGCGCGGGTGGCGGGAACGCGTGGAGCGGCAGCGCTGAGCCATCCGTACGGGCGGGGTGGCAGGCTCGGTGGACAACGTGTGACGCACCCCAGCCATGGGAGACCCGCCCCCATGCACCCGCAGTCGGCATCGAGACGCGAGGGGACGTGTCGGTATTTCCGCCCGGAGCACGGTTCGCAACACTCCGGAACCGAAGCATCCACGCGCCCACCGGCGGGTGGCGAGGACGGACATACCGGCGCGGCCCCGCACCCACAGGCGAAGCCGCCCCGCACGACCGGCACCCGGCCCCTCAGCCAACCCCCCAATCGCTGAACTCCACGGTCCCCCGCCCCCCGTCACCCCCATTGGTCGCGCTCATGAACAGCCCCACATCCTGCGCCCCCGCGACCCCAGGCACGGCGACACTCGCCACCACCCGCCAGTTGGCCCCGCCGTCCGTCGAGCACGACCCCGTCAGGACATCCCCCGCCCGGCCGAGCCGCAGCAGCACCGGTGCCTTGATGCCCGTGAGCCGCTTGTACGTGTCCAGCGTGCCGTCGCCGTTCGTGTCGTACGAGAGGACCACGCCGTTCGCCGGAGTGACCGCGAGGTCGACGAACCCCGGCGACCCCGCAACGCCCATCGCGTTGCGCGCGATGATGCCCGCCCTGGCCCACGGCCCCGTGACCGCCTGGGTGTCGACCCGTACCGTCACCGAGACGCCGTCGCGCAGGGCGCCCTCGCGGTACAGCGTCCCGAACTCCGTCGTGCCCTTCCACAGGTCCGCGCCCGCTCCGTTGATCGCGTAGCGGCCGTCCAACTCACCGAAGACAGCGGCATTGTTGGTGTACTTACGCCAGCCCGAACTCACCGGGCCCGCCTCGAACAGCACCCCCTCGTG
The DNA here is from genome assembly GCF_053606205.1 of Streptomyces sp. NPDC055239. Taxonomy (NCBI): domain Bacteria; kingdom Bacillati; phylum Actinomycetota; class Actinomycetes; order Kitasatosporales; family Streptomycetaceae; genus Streptomyces; species Streptomyces sp. NPDC055239. The sequence goes on from NZ_JBSGRD010000002.1 coordinate 966,883, forward strand.
CACGGCCCGCACCCGCCGCTCGCCCGCGGGGCCGTACCGCACGGCGATCTCGTACGGGAGCGGCCGCAGCGGATGGTCGAGCGGTGTTCCCGGCGCGCTCGCCGTCCACGCCACCTTCCCCGTGCCCGCCGCGGCGACCCGCGGCAGCGACACCGGGCCCGACGGCTCCGCGTCGATCCCGCTCAGCTCGAAGTCGACACGGCCCGTGGCCCGAAGCCCGTTGACGTTGTGGAAGACGGCCTCGACGCGTGCGTGCCCGCCGGGCGGGAGCGACGAGGGGTCGGCGACGACCTTGAGAGACCCCTGGTACGGCGCGCGGGCCAGCACGTCCCGTACCCGTGAAGCGGTCCGGTACGCGTCGCCGATGCCCCGCAGCGGATAGTCCTTGCGCTCCCGGGTCCACGGCTCCTCCACCGCGAACCAGTCCACCTCGCGCGGCGCCCGCCCAGTGGCCAGCGCGTCGGCCAACTCGTCGAGCCACTTCTGCCAGCGGGGGACATAGAAGTCGGCCATCAGGCCGGCCCATTCACGGTTGCCGTACTCGTGCAGGTTTCCGGCGTCGGACGTCGCCCGGCCGCCCCACGTCGTGATCAGGACCTTGGCGGTCCGCTCGAACTCGGCACGCTCGGCGTCGTTCGTCCCCATCCGCCGCGCCGACTCGACCCAAGGGCCGAGCAGGAACGCCGCATTGGTGGCCGTCAACTCGTCCGAGAGCCGCATCAGCTTCAGCCACAGCGTGGACAGCGCGCGGAAGGTGTCCGCGTCCTTCTGCCGGTACGCGGCCCGAAGCTGCGGCAGCAGCTGGCGGCTCCGGTGCGCGAGCGCCTGCCGGGCCACGTCCACCACGTCGTACCGGTACGCCGCGCTGTCCCGCAGTGCGCCACGGACCCCGAGCAGACCGGTAAGCGCCGCGTCGAAGCGGCCCGGGTCGTAGGTCAGCGCACGCGGCGAGTACTCGGCGGCGCGGTTCGCCGCCAGGTCGGGGCGGGCCGCGAACAGCGAGTCGTGCGGGTCGCTGCGCTCGACGGCGGTGTGCTGATAGGCGGTGTCGTGCAGCGCCCGCCACGCGTGCAGGGCGTCGGCGTCGCGCCCGCCGTAGCGGAACCGGGCGTAGCCGTCGAACCAGGCCGCCAGGTCGAGCTTCTCCTCCGTCCAGGCCAGTTCGGAGAAGAGCTCGAAGGTGGCCGGGTCCCGGTCCGTCGCCTCCGGCATGAACGCCGTGCCCACAAGGGCGCTGCCGCCCTTGTCCCGCCAGGCGAAGAACTTCTCGTTCCAGATGTGCGCACGGGCGCCGATCGTCGTACGGCCGCCGAAGTTCGGAATGGTCCCGAACGTGTACGGCGTGCCGCCCCAGTCCTTCTCGCGGTCGGTGACGCTCTTGAACCGGTCGGAGACCCCGTCCACGATCAGCATCCGCCGCCGGTCGATCGCATCGAGCAGCGCGGGCAGCGGGTTGGCCTCCCAGCCGAGGATCACCCAGGTCGCACCGGGGCGCGCCTTCTGCAGGGCCGCCTCGACGCCGCGCGCCGCGTCCGGCACCGGGACGTCTCCCGCGGTGCCGCCCTCGTGCAGCAGGTCCATCTTGAAGTGGTCGGCGGCTCCGAAGAGCTGCTCCTGGTGCTTGTAGAAGGACGCGGCGACCTTCCCGAACGAGGACGTCCTCGGGTCGAGCCAGTCGGGGCGCTTGAAGCCGTGCCAGGTGCCCTGCGGCACCACCTTCGCGTCCCCGCCGTTGCGTGCCACGAACCCGTCGGGGACGTGGCCGTAGTAGCCGGGGAGCACCGGCGCCATCCCGAGCGAGCGCAGCCGGTCCACGATTCTGCGCCCGAGGGCGGCCCGGTCCGCGATGACTTCGGGCGACAGCGGCCCGCCGTACCCCGACAGGTTCTGAAGGAGCCACCACGCCTGGTGCGAGGGCGCGGGCAGCCACGCACGCGCCTCGGCGTCGCTGTAGCCGAAGTCCTGGAGCACCCGGTGGTAGACGGCCTCCGCCCCCGCGATCACCAGGACCTCGTTGCAGCCGTGCAGGGCGAGCACGTCGATCATGCGCTCCCAGTACGTCCAGTCGGCGTGCGGCGCGGTGTACCCGTCGTTCGTGTCGTTCAGGGCGAACCGGTGCGGGAGCGAGGTGGAGCGCTGGAGCGGGCGCGCGGGCGCGGGCAGCCTGCGCGGCAGGTCGAGCTGGTCGCCGTTCCAGGCGACGTGGGCCCCGCAGACGTACTTCAGATACCAGTGGACCCCTGTGAGCAGCACGGCGGGCGTCGTACCCGACACCTCGATCCGCCCCGTCGTACCGGTGACCCGGAAACGGTCCGTGCCGCCCTTCGCGGGGACGAGTCTGAGACGGAACTGTTCCGCGTGATGCGGCAGGAGTCTGTTGAGTGCTGAGCGCGCGGAATCCGTATCGAAGGCGTAGGCGGGGCTCTGGACGGGCCCCTCGGCGGCGTGGGCCGGGACCGCCACCCCGCCGACGGCTGCAGCGAGGCCGACGGCCCCGGCTGTGCCGAGCACGGAACGTCGGGATGGATCGCTCATGTGTACCCCCTGGGTCGGATGGTGCGGCGCACGGTATCCGTGCGGCGTCCTGCGCTCAACGATGCATACGGAGATGGCGAGTTCACCTCGCCTGAAGGGACTGGTGGACGATGAAGGCAGCGCGAAGGACGCTTGGGGGCGTGAGCAAGGGCATGCGCGGTCGCATGCGGACGGGCTTGGGTGTGGGCATGGGTGTAGGACTGCTGATGATGCTCGCGGCATGCGGCTCTGACGGCGACGACGCGCCGCCGGACACGGCGAGCGGCAGCCTGGAGCAGCTGGCGGCCAAGGCGCGGTGCAAGCCCGACATCCAGACGGACGCGGCCGAACTACGGCAGGCCACCTGTGACAAAGGTGCCCGCCGCTACGTCCTAGTAACCTTTACAAATGCCCGTGGCCAGGCCGAATGGTTCGACGAAGCCACCGATTACGGCGGCACGTACCTCGTCGGGAGGAAGTGGATCGCGGTCGGCGAGGAGAAAGTCGTCATGCGGCTGCGCGGCCGGCTCGGTGGGACGGTGGAGAAGTCCTCGCACCACTCGGGGAGTAGCGGTGGTGGGGATCACGAGGACGGAGGCCCGGGGCACTCGGGCCACTCCGGTCACCACACGAGCTGACCGCGCAGCGGTTCACGGGGGTCAGCCTGCGCACTGGGCCGATCAGGTTCAGGTCGGCTCAGTCGCAGTGCTCGGCTGCGGGGGTGTTCAGTTGCAGCGCTGACCACTGTTGATGCACTTGGCCATGCGTTTCATCAGCTTTTCGTCGAACACGTTGATGAAGTCACCGTGATCGGTGATCGGTTTGTGCAGCTGCTCGGGGAACGAGTCGACGGCGAATCCCGGCCCCGGCGGCACGTCGTACACGATGCGCTGCACCAGCTGCGGAATGGCCTTGAACCCTTGCGGGCAGGCGCCGCTTCCCTTGTCGGCGAAGGCCACATGCGTGCGGTGATTGGCGCTGTCGGTGTTCTGGCCGTCCCAGCAGCTCTGGAAGTTGAAGGTCCGCACGACCTTGCTGCCTGCGGGGCAGATCGGATACTTGTCCTTCAGCTGCCGGTTCTCGAAGCCGGTGCAGCTCCAGGACGCGTTGGCGTTCGCATCACCATTGGTGAGGGCCTTGGCGTCACCGGTGATGATGCGCAGGAAGCGCGGCATCGCGACGACCTTGCTCGTCGGATTCCCGGCGAATTTCAGCGTGACCGAGGCCGGGGTCTGGATCTTGCCGACATTCTGGTCCTTGCCGCCGCCGTCCGCGCCCGCGTCGTTCTCGTCCTCTCCGTTCTGCAGCCGCAGGACCGGCCAGTAGTAGGTGGACTTGTCTCCCTGGTTTGTGCACGTGGTGCCGCCGTTCGCGAGATCGTCGTCGCTTGAGAAGGCGTCCGTGGCCTGATTTCCGACGTAATCGTGCATATGGTGAGCGCCATTGCTCACGCCGGGCGCGGCGATGACATTGTCCGAATTGAACTTGCCGTTCTCGTTCTTCCCGCATTTCGTGGTGAAGGTGCCGCGCGACGCGTTGCGCTGTTTGCCGGGGCGGTTGACGTTGGGCTGTACGGAGTTGATGTCGACGAAGTCGCCGGCTTCGGGGCCGTTGCCGTTCTGCTGGTCCGGCGGCTGCCCGGCACCGTCACCCGGTGGCTGCTGCCCGCCGTCACCCCCGTCGGCGCCGTCACCGGGGGGCTGTTCGCCGCCGTTCCCGTCCTGGGGCGGCTGCTGTCCGCCGTTCCCGTTCTGCGGAGGCTGCTGCTGCCCGGCATTGTCATCGGCCCGCATGGTGCACGGCGCCATGCCGTCGATCCCTTGGGGCGCCTTGCCTCCCGCCCGCGCGATCGACGAACCGATGCCCTCGATGGTCGGCCGCCGCTTCTCCTCGAGGGGCTTGAGCACGGCCCGGGCCTGCCCGGTGTTCCTGGCCCCGGCGAACTTCTCGTACGCGGCGGTGATCTGGGTGTCCAGCTCCGCGAGCCGCCGGTCGACGTCCTCGCGGGCGCCGTCCGGCACGTCGGAGAGCTGGGTGCCCACGTCCGGGCAGCTGATGGTCGCGAGGCCCATATTGCCGCCCTGCCCGCCGGACCGGGTTCTGGCGGACGGCGAATCGGAGCTCTGCCCGGCGTTCGCGTAGACATTCACCGCGACCATTCCGCCGCCGCCCAGGATTAGCGCCGCCGAGGCGGCGATGGCGCGCCCGGCGAGTTTTGATCGTTTTCGTGATGTGCGTCGTGGTGTGCGTCCCATGGGACTACGTACGCAACAGGAGTCGGCCCCGTTCAATCACGCGCGGAATTCCCCCGGCGATCTCTCGGGTGGTCTCCTCAGCGCCCTTGATCCAGATAGGCGAGTACGGCGAGAACCCGCCGGTTGTCGTCGTCCGAGACCGAGAGGTCCAGCTTTCCGAAGATGTTGGACGTGTGCTTGGCGATCGCCCGCTCCGTCACGACGAGCTCACCCGCGATCGCCGCGTTCGACCGTCCCTGCGCCATGAGTTCGAGCACCTCGCGCTCGCGCGGCGTCAGTTTGCCGAGCGGCCGGTCCGCCGACCGCCGCGACAGGAGCTGCTGGATCACCTGCGGGTCCATCGCGGTGCCGCCCGACGCGACCCGGCGTACGGCGTCGATGAACTGGTCGGCGTCGAAGACCCGGTCCTTGAGGAGATAGCCGACCCCGCCGTTCCCGTCGGCGAGCAGCTCGCGCGCGTACAACTGCTCCACGTGCTGGGAGAGCACGAGTACGGGAAGACCCGGCCGTGCCCGCCGCGCGGCGAGCGCGCACTGCAGTCCCTCGTCCGTGTGGGACGGCGGAAGCCGGACGTCGACGACTGCGACGTCCGGCTCCAACTCGGCCAGGGCCTTGGTGAGTTCGGGCCCGGTCTCGACTGCGGCGGCGATCTCGAAGTCGAATGCCTCCAGCATCCGGACCAGACCGTCACGCAGCAGGAAGAGATCTTCGGCTAGGACAACTCGCAAGGGATCTCCATGGTCACCATGGTCGGGCCGCCCGCGGGACTGCTGACGGCCAGTACGCCGTCGAATGTACCGAGTCGGCGTTCGATCCCGCTCAGCCCGGACCCCGCCCCGATGGACGCGCCGCCCTTGCCGTTGTCGGTGACCGCGATGCGCAGCATGCCGTCCGTGTGGTGGATGTCCACCCAGACGCGGTCCGCGCCCGCGTGCTTGATGGTGTTCGTCAGGGCCTCGCTCACCGCGAAGTACGCCGCCGACTCCACCGGCTCGTCGGCCCGGCCGGACAACTCCACGTCCACGTCTGTCTGGACGGGCAGCCGCAGTGCCAGGGCCTTCACCGCGTCGCCGAGGCCGCGCTCGGCGAGCACCGGCGGGTGGATCCCGCGGACCAGGTCGCGCAGCTCGGTCAGCGCCTCGCCGGAGTTCTGCCGGGCCTTGGCGATCATTTCCTTGGCCTTCGCCGGGTTCTTCTCGATCATTGCCTCGATGGTGCCGAGGTCCATGCCCATCGCGACGAGACGTGCCTGGGCGCCGTCGTGCAGATCCCGCTCGATGCGGCGCAGTTCGGCGGCGGAGGAGTCCACGGCGTCGTGCCGGGTCTCGGTCAACCGGTCGACGCGCCGGGCCAGTTCGCGCTCCCGCATGGAGATGGTGGGTGCGAGGCACGTCCGGGTCAGGAGGAAGTGGGCGCGGAGGATGGCGGGGCTGGTGAAGATGCCGATGACGCCGAGCGCGGTGCCGAGCAGGGCGGCCATGTTGGCGTCGCTCTGCGAGGTGACGTGGATGAAGCCGTACCACTCGCCGCCGCCCGCGTCGTAGATCGGCTTCCAGACGCCGAGGGCGAGGACATAGCCGTACAGCGGGTAGAGCAGCAGCGCCGGCGCGAAGATCACCGTCACGTAGCCGGCGGTCATGTCGACAAGGAGCCACTGCAGATCCCGCCAGGTGGCCGGGTCCTTCAGCATCAGCGAGGTGCGCTCCACCTGCCCGGTGACGCCACTGCGCAGGTCCGCGGGGAAGGGGCGGTAGGGACGCGGGATGTGTACGTCCGACCATGCGCCGGCCTGGGCGCGGCGCAGGTCCGCCCACTTGCGTACGCCGGTAAGGACCAGCGGGGTCGTGAAGACGCCGATCCCCAGCGTGATGAAGGCGATGGACAGGACCGACAGGACGAAGAGGGTGATCGAACCGGCGAGCATGATGACCGACAGGAAGAGCCCTCGGGCTCCCGCGATCACGGATTCTCGGACCCTCGTCATTTTCTGCTCCCCATCTCGTCTTCCAGCTCTTCTTCGAGGAGCTCTTCTTCGAGCCCTTCCGGCTCTTCCAGCGGCATGGACACATTCTCGCCGCTGTGACCGGCGCAGGTCATTGGGTCCGGCACCCGAGCAGGGGGTGTACCTGACGACACCCCCGTATGTCGCCTTGTGCTTCGGACAGTGGGGGCTTCGGCGGCTGGGTGGGCGGGCCCCGGATTTCTAGCGTTGTCCCCGTCAACAACCGGCTTATCCAACGCTTATCTATGGGGGCGAAAACGCCATGAGGCCAAACCTCGCGGCACGACTCGGTGTGTGGAGCGCCCACCACCGCAAGACGGCCATCCTCGGCTGGCTGCTCTTCGTCGTGCTCGCCACGACCATCGGCGGGGCCTCGGGCATGGTCACCGCGTCCGACGACGAGATGGGGGTCGGCGACTCGGGCCGGGCCGCGGCGATCCTCAAGGACGCGGGTGTCGAAGAGCCCGCGGGCGAGCTCGTCATGGTCAGCGCCAAGACGGCGAGCGGCTGGCGGGGCGCGGCGAGCGACCTCTCCAAGGCCCTGGCGGCGACCGGCGAGACCAGGAACATCCAGGCGCCGCTGCCCTCCAAGGACGGCAAGGACGGGCTCATCCGCTTCCAGATGAAGGGCAAGTCCGACGAGGCCGCCGACCGGGTCCAGCCGGTGCTCGACGCGGTGCAGAAGGCGAAGGACAAGGGGGCCCAAGACGGCCTGAACGTCTACCAGTTCGGCGACGCCAGCTCGGAGAAGCACCTCGGCGACCTGCTCTCGGACGACTTCACCAAGGCCGAGTTCACCGCCGTGCCACTGGCGCTCGGCATCCTCCTGGTCGCGTTCGGGGCCGTGGTCGCGGCGCTGCTCCCTGTGGGGCTCGCGCTGACCGCGTGCGTGGCGGCCTTCGGCCTGCTCTCGCTCGCCAGCCACCAGCTGCACCTCTTCGAGACGACGTACTCGGTGATGTTCCTGATGGGGCTCGCGGTCGGCGTCGACTACTGCCTGTTCTATCTGCGGCGCGAGCGGGACGAGCGGGCGGCCGGACACGACGCCGATACCGCGCTGCGGATCGCGGCGGCCACCAGTGGGCGTGCCGTCCTGGTCTCGGGCCTGACGGTGATGGTCGCGATGGCGGGGATGTTCCTGTCGGGGCTTCTGCTCTTCAAGGGCTTCGCGGTCGCCACGATCCTGGTGGTGTGCGTGGCGATGCTGGGCTCGGTGACGGTGCTTCCCGCGCTGCTCTCCGCGCTCGGCGACCGGATCAACGCGGGCCGCATCCCGTTCCTGAACCGCAAGGGAACGAAGGGGGAGAGGGGCAAGAAGGGCGCGCACGCCAGCGGAGGCATCGCGGGCAAGCTGCTGCACCCCGTCCTCGCCAGGCCGAAGTTCTTCGCCGTCGGCTCCGCGGTCCTGCTCCTCGCCCTCGCGGCGCCCGCACTCGGCATGAAGACCGAACAGCTGGGCCTGGAGAAGCAGTTCGGCTCGGACGCCCCGCTCTCGGTCTCCTTCCGTGAGATCACCCAGGAGTTCCCGGGCGGCCCGGCACCGGCGCAGATTGTCGTCAAGGCGGATGACGCGGCCGGCATCGAGTCGAAGGAGATGCGCGCCGCGCTGGCGAAGGTGGTGCGGGACGCGGGCAAGGGCGCCGAACTCACCGTCCACAAGAGCGCGGGCGTGGCCGAGATCGACGTACCGCTGCCCGGTGACGGCAGTGGCGAGCGGTCGAAGAAGGCGCTCGGCGAGCTCCGGGACGACGTGGTGCCCGCGGCCTTCGACGGCCTGGACGCGGACGCGTACGTCGGCGGGGACCTCGCCGACTCCGAGGACTTCAGCGACCAGCTAAGCAAGGGCATCATCCCGGTGTTCGCCTTCATCGCGGCGGTGACGTTCCTGCTGATGCTCTTCAGCTTCCGCTCCGTGGTGATCGCGGTGACGTCCATCGCCCTCAACCTGCTCTCGGTGGGCGCGGCCTATGGCGTGATGACCGCGGTCTTCCAGCACGGCTGGGGCGCGGAGCTGATCGGCTCGGAGCAGGTGGGGGCGGTCGAGAACTGGATACCGCTGTTCGTCCTCGTGGTCCTCTTCGGCCTGTCGATGGACTACCACGTGTTCGTGGTCTCGCGGATCAGTGAGGCGCGGGACAAGGGCCTGGACAACCGAGCGGCGATCCGCGAGGGCATCACGCGGACCGCGGGCGCGGTGACGGGGGCGGCCGTGATCATGGTGGCGGTCTTCGGGGTCTTCGGCACCCTGTCCATGCAGGACATGCAGCAGATGGGCGTGGGCCTCGGCGTGGCGGTCCTGCTCGACGCGACGGTCGTACGGATGGTGCTCCTGCCGTCCCTGATGACGCTCCTGGGAGAGCGCAACTGGCGTACTCCGCGCGGGCTTTCGTGGCTTCCCCGGGTTTCGCACGGGGAGCCTGTGGCACTTGAGCAGCCTGTCGCCGACCGGCCGATTCCGTCGGCCACGGTGTAGGCGCGCTCTGTTGGGGCGCGTGCGGTGATCTGCGGGTCCGGTGGGGGCTGGTCGCGCAGTTCCCCGCGCCCCTGACGGGGCGGTGGGCGGCTGGATTCTCCAGCCGGCCACCGCCCCGTTTTCACAGCCCCAGCGCCTTCGCTTCCTTCTCCGGGGCCAGGCCCACCACCGGGCGGTCGGGGCGCTGTGGGGCCTGGCCGCCGATCGACTGGAGCCAGGCCCACGTGTCCGCGACCGTGTCCGCCACCGGACGCGCCCGGAGGCCCGCGGCCACCGCCTTCTGCGTCGACGTGCGGTGCATGGAGTCGTGCATTTCCCCCGGAGGCGCCCACACCGGGAGTTCCATCCACGGCCCGATGTCGTGCTCGGCGATCACCGAGGTTTCGGTCCAGCGCAGTTCGGTGTCGGCCGCACCGGCCACCGCGACGCACGCCTCCAGGAACTCCTCCATCGTCGTGTGCGCGATGGGGGAGACGATGTTGTACGGGCCGTGCAGACCCGCGAGAGCAGCGTCGAGAACCCACTCCGCGAGGTCACGCGCGTCGATGTACTGGAGGCCCAACTCCCTTGGCCCCGGGGCCAGTACGGGGCCGCCCCGGGCGACCCGGTTCAGCCACCACGGCAGCCGCCCGATGTTCTCGTTCGGGCCGAGGATCAGCCCCGCACGGGCGAGCAGCGTGCGTTGGGCCCCGAACTCCGCGACGGCCGCGAGCTCCCCGCCCCGCTTGTCCTCGGCGTACGCCACCGCGTCCGCGTCGGGATCTCCCTCGACGAGGGAGTGGCTCTCGTCGGACCCCGCCGCTATCGGCCACTCGTACACGGAGACGCTCGACACATACGCGTACCGCCCGGCCCGCCCCGCAAGGAGTCGCGCCGCGTCCCGGACGACATTCGGCGCCCCCGACCAGGTGTCGACGACCAGGTCCCAGTCCCCTTCGAAGGCGGCGAGCGCGTCAAGTCCGCCCTCCGCCGTACGGTCGCCGAGCAGCGACACCGCGCCTGCGGGTGCCTCATGGCGCCCGCGATGGAAGACCGTCACCTCCCAGTCGCGCGCGAGGGCCGCCTCGACGACGGCCCGCCCCACGAACTCCGTACCACCCAGCATCAGAAGTCTCATGCGGATGACTCTGCACGCCGGGACCGGCCGAGGGAACCGGGTTCTGCCAGTGGCAGAGCCCGGCCCCGCCAGGAAACCCTCAGGTCAGCGGGACGTCGGCGGCGCGTACTTGTAACCCACCCGCCGCACCGTCTGGATCGTCTGACGGTGGTCGGCGCCCAGCTTGCGCCGCAGCCGCGCGATGTGGACGTCGACGGTGCGCCCGTCGCCCACGTGTCCGTACCCCCACACCGTGGTCACCAACTGATCGCGCGTGTGCACCCGGTGGGGGTGGGCGACGAGGTGCGCGAGCAGCTCGAACTCCAGGTAGGTGAGGTCGAGTTGCTTGCCGTCGACCTGCGCCGCGCGCTGCACGGAGTCGATCCGGACGGGCCCGGCGGACGCCTGCTCCTGGCCGCGCCCCTGCCCGTGCCCCGGCCCGGCAGGACGCAGCGGCTCGGGCTCGGCGGCTGTGCTGACAGGGTCCTGCCCGGCCGGTACGAGGACGAGGTAGCCGATCATCGGCGGCTGGCCCGGCAGGGTGGGCAGCGTGTGCTGGGGTGCGGGCAGCCAGGTCGCGCCCGGCGGCAGGAAGTCGGTGATCTGCGCCACCTCGTCCGGGGCGACGGCTCGCAGCCGCCCCCGGCCGGGGCTGGGCAGCGGTGTGGCGGTGGCGGTGGCCGTGGCGGTGGAAGCGGTGGACGCCGAGAAGGAACGGGAGTTCGCCATGGAGGTCAGCTCTTTCGCGCGGAGGAGTCGTCAGTCAACGAGGACGTACGTACGTCGTGCGCGTCAGGCGAAGGCCGGGTGAACGGCTTTAGAGGGCCTGCGCGTTCGTCGCGCGGCAACACACCCGGTCGAAATCATGGTGCTGACGGGAAGGCCAGAACGGCTCGAGGTCGTGGTGCCGACCCGTCGCGATGTTCCCGTAGCTGCCCATGTACCCATTGAAGCAGATGGGAGGGGCGGTGGTCGTTCCCTCTCGCACGCTGATACGGCTCCTTGGCGAACCCTTGGCCTGAATCAGCCCCTCCGGACCGTGCTGAAGGGGGCGCCCGCCGATTCGGCGGGCGCCCCCTTCAGGAACGTACGAGGGAGGCACGTACGGGATCAGACCTGGCCGGCCTTCTCCAGGGCGGTGCAGCAGGTGTCGACGATCAGGCGCGTCACGACGTACGGGTCGACGTTCGCGTTCGGGCGGCGGTCCTCGATGTAGCCCTTCTGCTCCACCTCGACCTGCCACGGGATACGGACCGAGGCGCCGCGGTCGGAGACGCCGTACTTGTACTCGTCCCACGGAGCGGTCTCGTGCAGACCGGTCAGGCGGTCGTCGATGCCCGCGCCGTAGTTCTTGACGTGGTCGAGCGGCTTGGAGCCCTCGCCGAGGGACTCGCAGGCGGTGATGATCGGCGCGTAGCCCTCGCGCATCGACCTGGTCGAGAAGTTCGTGTGCGCGCCCGCGCCGTTCCAGTCGCCCTTCACCGGCTTCGGGTCGAGCGTGGCCGACACCTTGAAGTCCTCGGCGGTGCGGTAGAGCAGCCAGCGGGCGACCCACAGCTGGTCCGAGACCTCGAGCGGCGCCAGCGGGCCGACCTGGAACTCCCACTGTCCCGGCATGACCTCGGCATTGATGCCGGATATCCCGAGGCCCGCCTTGAGGCAGTTCTCCAGGTGCGCCTCTACGACGTCACGGCCGAAGATCTCGTCCGAGCCGACGCCGCAGTAGTAGCCGCCCTGCGCGGCAGGGAAGCCGCCGACGGGGAAGCCGAGCGGGCGGTCGCCCTCGAAGAAGGTGTACTCCTGCTCGATGCCGAAGATCGGCTCCTGCGAGCCGAACCGCTCCTCGACCTCGGCGAGCGCGGCACGGGTGTTGGACTCGTGCGGCGTCATGTCCGTGTTGAGGACCTCGCACAGGACGAGTACGTCGTCGCCGCCACGGATCGGGTCGGGGCAGGTGAAGACCGGCTTGAGCACGCGGTCGGATGCGTGACCCTTGGCCTGGTTGGTGCTGGATCCGTCGAAGCCCCAGGTGGGGAGCTCCGCGCCGTCCGTCATGATCTTCGTCTTCGAACGGAGCTTGGCGGTCGGCGCGGTGCCGTCGATCCAGATGTACTCAGCCTTGAAGGTCACGGGGCCATCCTTAAAACGCTCGGTACGGCGCAGAACGTGCGGGTGCTGCGGTGCCGTGGTGATGCCGGGGAGCATGCCAACGGGCGATTTCCCGTCCGTTGCTCGAATGTGAACCCGGTGTTACCTGCGGTGGATGTGGCTCAGTTCACTCCACGTGCCGCACACGTCACTTGATGACGGCGTTGGCCGCCGCGATGAGCAGCCCGATCGTCGCGTCCGCCATGCCGATGAGCACGGCCGAGCGCTGCCGGTAGCCCGCACGGAGCGCGGCGAAGGTGCCCCAGGCGAGGAGGAGGGCCGCGTTCAGGAAGAGCACGGAGTACGTGACGGGCGCCTCGGGCCAGCCGAAGGTGCCCGCGAGCAAGAGCAGCCCCACGGCGGGCCAGCAGGCGACCACCACCGGCCACTCGTCCACGAGCTTCCAGGCCAGCTGCCGCCATCGGTGCAGCCCCGATCCCGGCCGGTGCGTGGACATGTGGTGCGCGTATCCGTGCGCGAGGGCCGCGGTGCCCGCGGTCACCATGATCCATGCCGCGTCGTAGTAGGGCGTGTAGGCCTGTTCGTCCGAGTGCAGCGCCGCGATCAGCGCACTCGCGAGGATGGTGCCGTATACGCCTTCGGCCATCAGGCTCCGCACGGCGCACTCCTTTCCGTTCCCCGGATCCTTCGTCCGGCCGGCGGCGTGTGGAGTGCCCAACGCTATGAAGTGACATGTAACGGTTGGACCGATATGACCCATCAGTCGGCGGTCATCTGTCGCTACCGTGACAGCGCGTCCCGTACCGCCTCCTCCGTGCGCCCCACCACCGCGGTGCCGTCGTCGGCGGTGATGATGGGCCGCTGGATGAGCTTGGGGTGCTCGGCGAGTGCCGTGATCCAGCGGTCGCGGCCCGACGCGTCGCGCGGCCAGGCCTCGCGGTCCTTCAGATTCAGCTCCTTGGCGGCGTCCTCCTGGGTGCGCGTGATGTCCCACGGCTCCAGGCCGAGCCGGTCGAGGACTGCACGGATCTCGTCCTTGGTGGGTACGTCGTCGAGGTAGCGGCGGACGGTGTAGTCGGCGCCCTCCGCGTCGAGCAGGGTGAGCGCGCTGCGGCACTTCGAGCAGGCGGGATTGATCCAGATCTCCATGCGCACACGCTACCTCCGCCCCACCCGTCACAACCCCTCAAAGCCCGTCTGGCCAGCGGCGATTGTCAGTGCCCGGCAGTAGAATTGAAGCAGTGTTCGAGGGTTCCCGACGGGGGTTCCTGACCGCGACAGGAGGATGCCTGTGCCCGCTGCCGCACTCACATCGAAGTCGAAGCGCAATGCTTCCCGGCCCGTGATCATCGACCCGACGTACGCACCACTGGAGAAGCGACCGCTCCCGGCCGGACGGCCGCGCGAGTGGTACATCACGCACAACCGGCGCCTGAAGGCCATGCGCCTGGCGATAGCCCTTCTCGACTCGGGCGTCTATCTGGCGAACCAAGCGAGCAACACCCGGATCCGGAGCATGGCTCAGGATGTGGGAATCCACCCGCCGTCGGACATCACCTGCCATATGGTGCGCGCCCTCATGCGGTACAGCCGCTGAGCCGTGCACACGGGCGGGGGCCCGAGGCCCCCGCCCCTCGGCAGGGTCACCCGTTCGCCGTACCCGGCATGCGTACGCGCCTACGGCGGCATTGGCTGCTGCTGAGAGGAGGCTGTTGCCTGGAGTTGCCGACGGAGAGGGGCCAGGGGCGATGACCACCCCGGACGAGCGCGCCCGGCAGGGCAGGGCCGCCCGCAAGCATGCTTCCCGTTCCTCGCACGGAGCCTGGATACCCTCCGCCGACCGCCCCGACCCGGTGGCCGTCCTCGAGCGGCAGGGCGCGGACCGCGTACAGGAGCTGCTGCCCATCCGGTACGCCCGCATGGCCGCCTCCCCCTTCTCCTTCCTGCGGGGCGCCGCCGCCGTCATGGCGGGAGACCTCGCCGTCCAGCGGCACACCGGGCTCATGGTCCAACTCTGCGGCGACGCCCACCTGTTGAACTTCGGTCTGTTCGCGTCGCCGGAACGCACGCTGCTCTTCGACCTCGACGACTTCGACGAGACCTGCCCAGGACCCTTCGAGTGGGACGTCAAACGCCTGGCCGCGAGCATCGCCGTGGCGGCCGGCGGCAACGGTCACCCGGAGGCCGGGGCGCGCGAGGCCTGTCTCGCGGCGGTGGCGGCGTACCGCACGTCGATGAGGCGCCTGGCGGGTCTCGGCGAACTGGCCGTCTGGTACGAACGGACGGACGCACAGGACCTGTTGCCCCTCATCCGCTCCGACCGCCACCGCGAGCGCGCGGCGACCACCCTCGACCGGGCCCGCCGCCGCACGAGCCTCCAGGCACTCGGCAAGCTGACGGAGGAGGTCGACGGAGCTCCCGGCGTCCGCCGCATCATCCACGACCCGCCGCTCCTCGTACCGGCGGGCGCCCCGGACCTCGCGGCCGTGCGCAAGATCTTCGGCGACTACCGCTCCACGCTCTCCGAGGAGCGCCGACTCCTCCTCGACCGCTACCACTTCGTGGACGCGGCGCGGAAAGTGGTGGGCGTGGGCAGTGTCGGCACCCGCTGCTTCATCGTGCTCCTCGCGGGGCGCGACGCCGACGACCCGCTCTTCCTCCAGATCAAGGAGGCGGTCCGCTCGGTACTGGAGGAGCACCTTCCGGCAGGTCCTTACGCCCACCCCGGCCACCGCGTGGTCGCGGGACAGCGCCTGCTCCAGGCGGCGAGCGACATCTTCCTCGGCTGGATGACGGGCCCCCAGGGCCGCTCGTACTACTGGCGCCAGCTCCGCGACATGAAGGGCTCCGCGGACGTCGAGGCCATGTCCGCGTCGGAGCTGCGCTCCTACGCCCGGCTCTGCGGCACGGCCCTGGCCCGCGCCCACGCCCGCTCCGGCGACCGCGTGGCCATGGCCGCCTACTTGGGCGGCTCCGACACGTTCGACCGGGCGATCGCGGACTTCGCGCTGCGCTATGCCGTGCAGAACACCCAGGACCACGCGGCGCTGACGGAGGCGATCGCCTCGGGGGTGGTGAACGCCGAGGAGCCGAAGCCGCTCTGAAGGACGGTTCTGAACGACGGTTCTGAAACGCGGTGGACGCCTTCGCCGCGCTGCGGGAGTGCCCCCGACGGCGTACGGCGTACGGCGGCTGCTCGGCTGGGGCCTTCCCCGCACGCTCGTGCCCCTCGCCCTGGGCTTCTTCGGAGGCGCCTTCGGGGGTGGGATCGGCGTCGGCCGGCTCGTCTGGGTGCTCGCGGCGACGGTGTTCTGGCAGGTGCTCTACGCGCCGGGGCCGCCGGGCGCCATGCTTCCGCCGAGCGGGCGGGGCGGGCGCGGCACCCGGCGGAAGCGACTCAGACGTACCTGGGACGGCTAGACGTCCCTGTGGACCTATGGGGACCTATGGGGGGGTATGGGGGTCTAGCGGATCTCGTCCGGGACCACCGTCAGCCACCGCTTGTCCGCGGTCACCTTCTGGCCGAGCTCCCGCTGCCGGTCGGCGTTCTTCTGCTTCATCTCGTTCAGCTGCTTCATGTACGAGTCCTTGCGGTTGACCCAGACCCGCGCCCCGCCGTGCGCCACGTCCGCCGAGTGGAACAGCATCGGGCCGTCGCTCACCGGGGTGTCGCCCGCCGCGAGGATCGGCTTCTTCCACTCGTCGATGTACGTGTTGATGGCCGCGGGCTTGCCCTGGTACCAGGTCAGCGGCGCCCACAGGTTCGGCGTCAGCTCGCGCTTGGCGAGCTTCTTCTCGTCGAAGCGGCCCTCCGCGATCTCCTTGCGGGAGCTGGTGAGCTCGCCGGTCTTGCGGTCCTTGAGCTGCAGGCCGACGCCGATGACGTTCTCGGGCTTCACGTTGTAGCCGTACTTGGGGTCGGCGAGGACCATCCGCACCAGGTCCTCGCTGGCCGCGCTGACGACGTACACCTCGATGCCGTGCCCTTGCAGCGAGTTGTAGAGCTCCTGCATGCCGGTGAAGAACTCGGGCTTCTTGACCTCGGTCTTCGTCAGCTTCCCGTCCTCGTAGTACTCGGCGGGGATGGGCTTGTCATAGGCCAGGAGCTCGTCGACGTACCCCTTGAGCTCCTTCAGCGTGAAACCGGAGAAGATCTGCGCGGCCCACGGATAGGAGACCTGGTCGTCGATGTCGCAGAGCCGGAGGTAGTAGCTGTAGAGGCTCTCCTTGTGCTTCGCCGTGTCCTTGAAGGGGATGATCTTCAGCGACGGGTCCATCGACTTGCGGGTCAGCACCCCCTTCATCTCCAGGAAGGGCAGGAGGGACTCCTCCAGGTCGTTGCGGTACGTCGTGTTGTCCGCGTCGAAGACGGCGTACGCGCCCTTGTGCTCGTTCTTCGCGATGACCTTGCCCAGCTTCTTGGCGACCGGCTTGGGCCAGTGCTTCAGCTCGGCGGTGGCCTTGGAGGTCTTCGCGGCGGTTCTCGCCGAGGCGTCCGCGGCCGTCGCGTCCGTGCTCGGCCAGAGGGCCGTGCCCGCGAGGACGGCCGCGGTGAGCGCGCCCGCCGTGCCGAGTACGGCCAGCTTGCCCTTTGCCTTTACTGTCATGGTTTGTGCCCCCTGAGAGCGGTCTGCGCCCCGTCCGGAGCGGCGGGTCATCGTATGGGGTGGGACAGCGGATTCCCATGATCGACATCACCGGACGGAACGGGCATGGGTCGGCCGTGGGCGGGTAGTGGGATGGGACGCCTGCCGGGCCTTCCGGGCTGCTCGGGCCTGCTTCTGAGCGGTGCTCATCGCGCAGTGGGTCGCATACTGGATGGCATGGAGACCGTCTCCCGCGAGTTCGTTCGGGCTGCTCCGCGGCTCGACGACATGGTGGTGTCCGCCGTCGGCTACCGCACGGCGGGTGAGCGGCCCGGCCTGCACCGCGGCCTGCCGTCCCCGTACCTGACGCTGATCTTCTCGCTGGACGGCCCCGTCGCCACCGGCCACAGCCCCGAGCAGGCGGTCGGCCCCGACGCCATCCGCACGGACATCGTCCTCGGCGGCCTGCACCAGTCCCCGGCGTACGTCGTGCGGCCCGAGCACGAGGCGGGCATCCAGCTCGCCGTGCATCCGCTCGCCGCCCGCGCCCTGTTCGGCGTCCCGGCCTCGGAGCTGACCGGAGACCTGGTGACGTCCGGCGCGGAGGTGATGGGGCGCCGCGCCGTGGATGTACGGGAGCTGCTGTGCGAGCAGGGTGGGTGGGAGGAGCGATTCGCCTCCCTGTCCGCGTATCTGAGGCAGCGCGTGACCGACGCCGACGCGGACGGAGCCGTACGGCCCGAGGTCGCCGAGGCCTGGGCCTGGCTCGCCCGGCACCGGGGCGTCGGCACCCTGCGCGGCCTCTCCCGGCACGTGGCGCTCAGCGAACGCCGCCTGACCACGCTCTTCCGTGCCGAGACGGGCCTGAGCCCCAAGCAGGCGGGCCGCCTGATGCGCTTCCAGCGCGCCCGCAACGCCGTCGTACGCCCTGTCGCCTCGGGCGGCGCCCCCGACCTGGCCCGCGTCGCCGCCGACTGCGGCTATTACGACCACTCCCACCTCGTACGGGACTTCCGGCAGTACACCGGGGTGAGCCCCAGCGGCTGGCTGGCCGAAGAGTGCCGGAATATCCAAGCCGGGAGCCATGGCGGGGGCGAAGAGTAGGACTCATGGACACCAACGAGAAGAAGCAGCCTCAGTCCCAGCCCACCTCCGCTTCAGCCGGGCGCGCCCCCGATGTCTGGCCGTCGCTCCAGGCCAACGACGCCCCCGCCCTGATCGACTTCCTGGTCGGCACGGTCGGCTTCCTGCGCACCGCCGTCTACGAGGACGGCGACCGCGTGGCCCACGCCGAGCTCGACTGGCCCGAGGGCGGCGCCGTGATGCTCGGCTCGTACGACGAGAAGTCGCAGGACTGGTGCCTGAAGCCGGGCACCTTCGGCGCGTACGTCGTCACCGATCACGTGGACGACCTCTACCAGCGGCTCAGTGCCGCAGGGGTCAAGATCATCCGTGAGATCGAGGACCAGCCGTACGGCAGCCGGGAGTTCGCGATCGCCGACCCCGAGGGCAACAAGTGGTCCTTCGGCACCTACCGCGGCGCACCGAGGCCCGACGAGGCGTCCTGACCAGGCGTCTTGACCAGGCATTCTGTGGGGCGTCCTGACCTCGCGTGATAGCTTGCGGACGCCAGTCGACCCACACCAGGGCCAGGGAATCCGGTGCGAATCCGGAACTGACGCGCAGCGGTGAGGGGGTACGGGCGGGGCCACGGCCACTGGGCGTCCACGGACGCCTGGGAAGGCGCCCCGTCCGGCCGATCCCCGAGTCCGAAGACCTGCTGGCGCCTTCGCCCGCGCACCGAGCGGCGGAGGTGACGAAGCAGGCCAGGCTCCGCGTATGAGCCGTGAGACTCAAGGGATCGTGTGTCCTCCACAGCCCGTCGTGTACGTATACCCGTCCTTCGCAGTGCAGCCCGTCGCGTACGTACGCCCGTCTTCCTCAGCGCGGCTCTGGCCGTCACTCTGACCTCCTGCGGCGGCTCGTCGGATTCCTCCGCCACGTCGGCGGCGGGCAAGAAGGCCGACGGCTATCCACTGACCCTGACCTCCTGCGGCAAGAAGGCGGAGATCAAGGCGCCGCCGCAGCGGGCGGTCTCCCTCGACCAGGGCTCCACCGAGATCCTGCTCTCCCTCGGCCTCGCGGACCGCATGGTCGGCACCGGGACCTGGACGGACCCGGTGCTGGGAGGTCTGGAGAAGGACAACGCCAAGGTGCCCCGGATCGCCGACAGCTACCCCTCCTTCGAGAAGGTCCTCGCCAAGGAGCCGGACTTCGTCACCGCGTCCTTCCTGGCGACGGTCAGCAAGGGCGGCGTCGCGGACCGCGCCAAGTTCGCCGAACTCGGCGTACCCGCCTACGTCTCGCCGTCCGACTGCGCGGGCAAGGACAACAGCGGTGACGGCGACGGCAAGCGGGTCAAGACGCTGACCATGGACACGGTGTACGGCGAGGTGCGGGACCTGGCCAAGGCCTTCGGGGTCGAGAAGCGCGGCGAACGCCTGATCACGGAGCTCAAGGGCCGGGTGGCGAATGCCACGGAGAAGATCGAAGCGTCCGACACTTCGCTCCTCTACTGGTTCGCCAACTCCGACGCCCCCTACATCGCGGGCTGCTGCGGAGCGCCGGGCATCATCACCCGCGAGCTCGGCACGAAGAACGTCTTCGACGACACCCACGAGGAGTGGCCCCAGATCAACTGGGAGACGGTGGCGGACCGTGACCCGGACGTCCTGGTCATCGGCGACCTCACCCGCAAGTCGCAGACGGCCGAGAGCGCGAAGAAGAAGATCGAGTTCCTGGAGTCCAACCCGGTCACCAAGAACCTGACCGCGGTGAAGAAGAAGCGGTACGTGCTGCTGAGCGGCCAGGCCATGAACCCGACGATCCGTACGGTGGACGGCGTGGAGCAAGTCGCCGACGCGTTGCGCGAGTTCGGGCTCGACAAGTGAGGGGTGGCGCCGGTGTCGGCGCCCGTGCCCGTGTCGGTGTCGGTGTCGGCCCTGACGTCGGTTCCCGTGCCGGTCTCGCGGGCGGTGTGCGCCAGATACTGCTCTGGACGGCGGGACTCGCCGCCCTCGCCCTCTCCGTGGCGGTGGCCGTCACGATCGGCCCCGCCGACATCTCCGTACCGGACGTGTGGTCGGCGGTGGCGGCCCACCTCGGCTGGGGCGAGGCGGAGCTGACGCCCATCCGGGACGGCATCGTCTGGAACCTGCGCATGCCGCGCACGCTCCTCGCTGCGGTCTGCGGCGCGGGCCTCGCGGTGTGCGGAACGGTCCTCCAGTCCCTCCTGCGCAATCCGCTGGCCGACCCCTTCGTGCTCGGCGTCTCCTCGGGCGCTTCCACGGGGGCGGTCGCGATCGTCGTCCTGGGGGTCGGCGGGGGAGTGGTGTCGATCTCGGCGGGTGCCTTCGTGGGGGCCCTCTGCTCGTTCGCCCTCGTCCTGCTGCTCAGCCACACCCTGGGCGGGAGCACCGACAGGGTGGTGCTTTCCGGCGTTGCGGCGATGCAGCTCTTCTCCGCGCTCACCTCCTTCGTGATCCTCACGGCGGGCGACGCGGAGACGACGCGGGGCGTCCTGTTCTGGCTGCTCGGCTCGTTGAGCGGGGTGGGCTGGACGGACGTCTGGCTGTGCGGGGCGGTGCTCGTCGTCGCGCTCGTCATCTGCCTGGCGCATGCCCGCACCCTGGACGCGTTCGTGTTCGGCCAGGACGCGGCGGCGACGCTGGGAGTCCACGTGGCCCGCACCCGCCTCCTGCTGCTCTCCACCACGGCCCTGCTCACGGCGGCGCTGGTCAGCAGCGCGGGCGCCATCGGCTTCGTCGGCCTGGTCCTGCCGCACGCGGCCCGCGCCCTGGGCGGCTCGGGGCACGCGCGACTGCTCCCGGTCACGGCGCTCGCGGGCGCGGTGTTCCTGGTGTGGGTGGACACGCTCGCCCGTACGGTCCTGGACCCGCAGGAGGTCCCGGTGGGCGTGGTGACGTCCCTGATCGGCGTACCGGCATTCGTCCTGGTCCTCTACCGCACGCGAAAGACGACGTGACTGACGAAGTGACCGACGACGTGCCTGACGAAGTGACCGACGATGTGATTCCACAGGCCGAACGTGGCCTGCGAGCCGACCGAGTGACCAGAACGGCGGGCGGCCACCTCATAGTCGACGGAGTGACCCTGGCCCCGCCCCCCGGATCCACGGTCGGCCTGCTCGGCCCGAACGGCTCGGGCAAGTCCACCCTCCTGCGCATCCTGGCGGGCGTCCTGGCCCCGGCATCGGGAGCGGTCACGCTGGACGGCCGTCCGCTGCGGGACGTGGGCCGCCGCACGGTGGCACGCAGGGTGGCGGTGGTGGACCAGGACGCCACCACGCAGGTCGAGTTGTCGGTGGAGGATGTCGTACGCCTGGGCCGCATCCCGCACCGCAGGGCGTGGTCCCCGTCCACGCCCCAGGACGACGAGGCGGTCCACGAGGCCCTGACCCGCACAGGCCTTGCCGACCGCGCGGGCCAGTCCTGGCACACCCTCTCCGGCGGCGAACGCCAACGGGTCCAGATAGCCAGGGCCCTGGCCCAGGCTCCCCAGGAGCTCCTGCTTGACGAACCGACCAACCACCTGGACATCCAGCACCAGCTCGACCTCCTGTCCCTGGTCGCCGACCTCCCCCTGACCAGCGTGATCGCCCTGCACGACCTGAACCTGGCCGCCATGTTCTGCGACCACGTACTGGTCCTGCGCGAAGGCGTGGCCCATGCGGCGGGCACACCGTCCGAGGTGATCACGGAGGAGCTGATCGCGAAGGTGTACGGGGTGCGGGCGGTGGTGACGAGGGTGGACGGCGGCGGCCAGGACAGCCGCCCGTCGATCCGCTTCCTGCGAGGCTGACTCCTCGGGTGGTCAGTCCAGCTGCAGACGGTCGGCGAGCCCCGCGGCGGTGAACGCGACGACCAACTCGGTGCGGCCCTCGGTGAAGTGGGCCCAGCTGTCGAAGTGGACGGGTACGACCCTGCGCGCACCGAGGATCTTCGTGGCCTCGGCGGCCTGGGCGCTGTCGAGGACGATCGGTGCGCCCTCGAACAGGAAGGGGAAGCGGGGCGCGCCGGCGAAGAGGACGGCGGTGTCCACGGGGCCGAACCGCGCGGCCGTCTCCTCGACCGCGGTGAGCGAGGCGTTGTCGCCGCTGACGTAGACCGTGGGCAGACCTTCGCCGGTCAGGACGAAGCCGACGACCTCGCCGGTGAGCGCTTCGACGTCCTCGCGCCTGCCGGGACCGTGCACGGCGGGCACGCCCGTCACGGTCACGTGTCCGCCGCCGGGCCGGTCGAGCTCGACGGACTCCCAGTCCTGCAGCCCTTTCACCTTGTCCCCGAGGCTGTCGCGCAGGCGGCGCCCGCCACCGGGCGTGGTGAGGGTGAGCGGTACGTCGGCGAGCAGGGCGCGGCCGGAGACATCGAGGTTGTCGGGGTGCTCGTCGTGCGAGAGCAGGACCACGTCGAGGGAGCCGAGCGCGGAGAGGGGGACCGAGGCGGGCGCGGTCTTGGTCAGGCCGGCGCCGCCCGGGGCCGGGTACTCGCCGGGTGCGTCGAAGGTGGGGTCGGTGAGGAACCGCAGACCGCCGTACTCGAAGAGGGCGGTCGGGCCGCCGAAGACGCGTACGGGGATCTGCTCGTCGGTCGTGCCGGATGCGGCCATGGAGGGCGTGGATGACATGGAGGAGACACACCTCACGGATGGGAAACAATCTATCCGTGAGAAACCGTAGCCGTATCTCACGGATGAAGGCAATGCGTACCATGAGAAAGGTGAACGAGATCCTGACGGCCGAGCCCGCGGAATTGGCCGAGACCGACCTGCCGCTGCCCGCGCCGGGAGCGGAGCAGTACCCCGCACTCGACTTCGCCAACAGCGCCGTCGCACTGCCCGGCGGCCAGTTCGCCGACTTCCTCGGCACCCCGGCGGCCGCGAACCGCTGGCTCGCCGAACGCGACCTGGCCCCGGCCGACTCGGGCCTCCAGGAGATGTGTACGGCCCAACTGCGCACCCTGCGGGAACAGATCCGTTCCTTGCTCGCCGCCCGGCTCCACGACTGCCCACCCCCGGCGAGCGCGCTGGCTGCCCTCAACGAAGCCCTGACCAGGGCGCCCGCGGCCTCCCTGCTCCACTGGGACCCCGTACGCGGCATGTACCGCGCCGCGTCCCACCCCACGACGCAGGTCGTCGAGCACGCCTTGGCGACCCTGGCAGCCGACGCCGCCGCCCTGCTCACAGGCCCCGACGCCGAACGCCTCACCGCCTGCGGCTCCCCTCCCTGCAACCGCTACCTGCTGCGCCACGGCCGCCGCCACTGGTGCTCAACGCGCTGCGGAGACCGAGCCCGCGCGGCCCGCGCTTACGCCCGGCGTACGCGGCCGAAGTCGGCCTGATACGACCTCAAGATTTCGCGCCACGCCGCGCCACGCCGCCGCTGACCTGAACCAGAGCCGTATGGAGTGCGCAGGCACTCTTTCGAGGCGCAGGGCGCTTCGGTACGACGGCGACCAGGCGCCCCCACTCAAGATCACGAGTATGTCCGTCTCCCTATCCGGCTCCCTGTCCGGCTCCCTGTCCGTCTTCGGGCCCCGCTTCATCAGGAGAGCAAACTCGTGATCGCCGTACTCGTCGTCGCCGTACTGGCCCTCGTCGGCAGCATCGTCGCCAACCACTACCTGCGCCCGCGCCTCGTCGACGAGGACGAAGACAAGGGCATGAGCGTGCGCGACCTCGTCGGCCCGCTGCAGACCCTGACGATCCTGCTCCTCGCCTTCACCCTGGTCTCCGCGTCCGCCTCGTACGGAAGAGCCGAGACAGCCGCCCGCGGCGAGGCCCACGCCCTCGACCACCTCGCCGAACTCGCCGAGTACGCACCGAAGGAGCAGACGCAGCGGCTACAGTCCGACGCCATCTGCTACGCCCGCGCGGTCCGCACGAAGGAGTGGCCCGCGATGCGGGACGGCAGCGGATCGCCAGCCCCCAGCGTGTGGACGAGGGACTTCCGCCACGCCTTCACCGAGCTCAAGGGAGAGACCACCTTCGGCATGCTGGTGGCCGCCGACAGCAAGAGGTCGGAGGCGCGAGAGGAGCGCCTGGTCCAATCCAGCCCCTCCATCGCCGACCCCATCTTCTGGTTCCTGCTGGTCGCCCTGGCCCTGACGATCATCGCCCTGGGCCTCTCCCTACCCACACGCAACAACCGCGGCCAGCTCACCGCCCTCGTCATCATCACCGTCCTGCTGACCACGACCCTGGTCATCATCCGCGACGTCGACCGCCCCTTCGGAGGTTTCATCGACGTCCCGCCGACCGCCATCGCCAACGTCGAGCAGCAGATCACCAAGGACTTCAAGGCGGCGAACCACAAGATGGCGGACATTCCCTGCGACGGCTCGGGCATCAAGGCGACGTAATACGGAACTGCTACCGAACGAGCACCGAACAGCCGCCGAACACCCGATGGGTGATCGCTAAGGTGAGTGATCGCCACCCACCGGAACATCGGATTCCAGTTCCAGCGGGCGGCGAAAGCAAGGAACTGCGCAAGCAGGTCCCAGCACCACCACCAACGAGGGAATGTTCCATGCGAAAACTGAATCCGCGTCATATATCGTCGTCTGTACGACTCTCCTCCGTGCGGCGCTCGTCCGCGGCCAGGAAGGCCGTGTCGGTCGCCCTGGTCGGCGCGACCGTCGCAGGCGTCTCGGTACTGGCCACCGCCCCGGCCTCCGCACTGAGCTGGAAGTGCAACTCCAGCTCCCGCACCATCGACGACGCGGGCTACTCCGGTCCCTGGGGCGACAACTGGGACTTCACGGTCAAGAACTGCGTGGCCCGGTCCGGCGGCTACGTCTACTCCAAGGCCAAGGTCACCTGGGACGCCCCGCCGTGGTACTCCGGCACCGACCTGTCGCAGACCTTCGACGACGCGTACTTCCGCCTGTACGTCAAGCACGCGGACGGCGGCGCTGACACGGTCCTCGGTCACAAGACCTTCTACATCCAGGACAACCTGGCGGGAATGAACGGCAGCGGCAACGGCTCCTGGACCACGTCCACGGCGAAGAAGTACGTGGGCGGCAAGAGCGCGTACGCCGACGGCGCCCTGAAGCTCAACTGGGACGACGACGGCAAGGGCCTGCGCCACTACGGCTTCAAGGGCTCCGGCTCGGTCTGATCCCCGCCCGCACCACCGGGCAACCGAGGCCGCCGCTCCGACTCACTCCGGAGCGGCGGCCCTCGGCATGTCCGATCTCACCCGCCGCGCAAGGCAAGCGCCCGCCTGACGCAACGGCCCGTCCCGCGGAGTCACCGGGAAGCAGCGGTCACCCGCGCCTCGTTCCTGCTCTGGGCACATCACGTTGAACACGAACCCTGGCTACCCGAGTTCTCAGTCGTCCGAGATGCCGCTTATTCGGGCCGTGGCTCGTCGAGGTACTGGTCGGCCCAGGCGCTGATGATGTGAGCGGCCCGCTGCGCCTGTCCTCGCGCGGTCAACAGATGGTCCGCGCCTTCGAGCGAGATGAAGCTTCGCGGGTGCCGTGCCTCCTGGAAGATCTCCGCGGCATTGGAGATGTCGACGGTGGAGTCGGTGGGCGAATGCGCCACGAGGAGCGGAATGTCCACCTCGCCGATCCGGTCGCGCAGGTGAGCCCGGCGCACGTCCTCGACGAAGGCGCGCTTGAGAACCAGAGTCCTCCCGCCGACGAACCACTCGTGCGCCCCGTCACTGAGGACGCGATCCAGGACCGAGTCGTACTGCCGCTCGACGTGACTGGGATCGACGGGCGCCGCAATCGTGGCCAGCGCGCGGAGGCCGACGATCTCGTGCGCGGCCGCGATAGCGGCTGCGCCTCCCCACGAGTGCCCCACCAGCAAATCCACCGGAGTCCCTCGCTCCGCCATGAAGGCCGCGGCACGGACAGTGTCCTGCACCTTGACGGTGAAGGAACCGTCCCCCCAGTCGCCCTCGGAGTCTCCGATCCCGAGATTGTCGAAGCGCAGCACGCCGATCCCCTCGCGTGCCAACTGCTTGCTGACGCGCGAGGCAGCCGGCGAGTCCTTGCCCAGGGTGAATCCATGTGCAAGGAGCCCCCAACCTCGGATCTCGCCCTCCGGCAGGTCGATCACCCCGGCCAGTTCGGGGCCGACGACGCTCGGGAATCTCACTTTTTCGTTCATGTGTGGTGCTCACCTAGGCAGGGACTGATCGTGGGGCAGGGAGACGAGAGCGACACTAGCCGAGCCGGTGTCAGCGCGAGACCAACAGAACAGTGGGCCGCCTCCCTGATCCGGGAGGCGGCCCACTGTCCGTGCTGACGCGGCGTCGGGCTCACCCGACTCCGTGATTTAGATGTCGAAGTAAAGCTCGAACTCGTGCGGGTGCGGACGCAGCTGGATCGGGGCGATCTCGTTCGTGCGCTTGTAGTCGATCCACGTCTCGATCAGGTCGGGGGTGAAGACACCGCCGGCCAGAAGGTACTCGTGGTCCGCCTCGAGGGCGTCGAGGACGGCCGGGAGGGAGGTCGGGACCTGGGCGACGCCCGCGTGCTCCTCGGGGGCCAGCTCGTAGAGGTCCTTGTCGATCGGCTCCGGCGGCTCGATCTTGTTCTTGACGCCGTCCAGGCCGGCCATCAGGAGCGCCGAGAACGCCAGGTACGGGTTCGAGGACGGGTCCGGCGCGCGGAACTCGACGCGCTTGGCCTTCGGGTTGGAGCCCGTGATCGGGATACGCATGGCAGCCGAGCGGTTGCGCTGCGAGTAGACCATGTTGACCGGGGCCTCGAAGCCCGGAACCAGGCGGTGGTACGAGTTCACCGTCGGGTTCGTGAAGGCGAGCAGCGACGGGGCGTGCTTGAGGATGCCGCCGATGTAGTAGCGGGCGGTGTCCGAGAGGCCCGCGTAGCCCTGCTCGTCGTAGAACAGCGGGTCGCCGCCGGCCCACAGCGACTGGTGGACGTGCATGCCCGAGCCGTTGTCGCCGAAGATCGGCTTCGGCATGAAGGTCGCGGTCTTCTCGTTGCGCCAGGCGACGTTCTTCACGATGTACTTGAAGAGCATCAGGTCGTCGGCCGCGGCGAGCAGCGTGTTGAACTTGTAGTTGATCTCCGCCTGGCCGGCCGTGCCGACCTCGTGGTGCTGGCGCTCGACCTGGAGGCCGTTCTTGTCCAGCTCCAGGGAGATCTCGGCACGCAGGTCGGCGAAGTGGTCCACCGGCGGGGCCGGGAAGTAGCCGCCCTTGTAGCGGACCTTGTAGCCGCGGTTGTTCTCGACCGCACCGGTGTTCCAGGCGCCTGCCTCGGAGTCGATGTGGTAGAAGCTCTCGTTCGCCGACGTCTGGAAGCGGACGTTGTCGAAGACGTAGAACTCGGCCTCGGGGCCGAAGTACGCCGTGTCCGCGATGCCGGTGGAGGCGAGGTACGCCTCGGCCTTCTTCGCCACGTTCCGCGGGTCACGGCTGTACTGCTCGCCCGTGATCGGGTCGTGGATGAAGAAGTTGATGTTGATGGTCTTGTCGCGACGGAAGGGATCGACCCGGGCGGTCGACAGGTCCGCGCGCAGCGCCATGTCGGACTCGTGGATGGCCTGGAAGCCGCGGATCGACGAACCGTCGAAGGCGAGCTCCTCGTTCGGGTCGAACGCCGCTGCCGGGATGGTGAAGTGCTGCATCACTCCGGGCAGGTCGCAGAACCGGACATCTACGAACTTCACGTCCTCGTCCGTGATGAACTTCTTTGCGTCGTCGGCGTTCTGGAACATCCAACTCCTCCTACTCCCGACCCCCAGGCGGGGACGGGGTTGCAGCTCGTTGTGCGGCCAGTGCGGTGGCACACGCTGGGACCCGACCATAGGGACGGGGGATTTCTCAAGCATGACCCATTTGTTTCGCCGAAGTTAACCGAGGCGGGTTCGGGTCAGGTGTCATTCGCCCTACCCCGACCGTCCTCGTACGAAAACGGGCGCAGTACCGTGGACGGGTGGACAACAGGCAAGTAATCGGATCGTGGCTCTCCGGCCCTCGTGCGGCGGCAGAGGACGCGGGCGTCGACTTCGGATACCGGGGCGAGCAGCTCGGCCTGCCGGAGGAGGGGCCGGGCTCGATCGCGCGCCCCGGGCGGCGCATGGGCGCCATCGTCGTGGACTGGGCCCTGTGCATGCTCATCGCATACGGCCTGTTCGCTCGCGGTGACCAGCAGGCGATGGGCAACTGGGCGCTCGGCATCTTCTTCGTCATGGCCGTCCTGACGGTCGGCACGGTCGGCTGCACCCCCGGCAAGGCCCTCTTCAGGCTGCGCGTCGTCGCCGAGGGCGGCGGCCGCCTCGGCTTCGTCCGGGTCCTCCTGCGCAGCGTCCTGCTCTGCGTGGCCATCCCGGCCCTCATCTGGGACCGCGACGGCCGCGGCCTCCACGAGCGCCTCGCCCGCGCCGTTCAGGTGCGGATCTGACGCGGCTCTGAGCGCGTGACCGACACTGCGTTTCTCGTACGACTCTCGTACGACCGCGTTTCTCGCACGTACGACATCGAAGGCCCCGGAACCGATCGATCGGTTCCGGGGCCTTCGTCTGAATTCGCTCCGTTATTTCCCGGGCGGCGCGGGGCCTTCGCGGAAATCGAGAAATGGCCTCGCGGGCAATCCATGCCCTCGCCGCGGAAATGGAAAGTAGTTCCTCTCTGCCGTGCAGGAACGGACACGGCAGAGAGGAACTGGTAATCACCGGTGGCGTACAAGGGGAGGGGCACGCCTTACCGGGTGTCAGATGATGCGCTCCGGGGCGTCGAACTGGTCGACCGGCGCTGTGTCGCAGGCCGCCACCGGACCGCCGAGGACGTTGCCGCCCACACCCTGCGCCGAGGGGACGGCGCAGCGCAGGTCGACGTCGACGAACGGGGCTCCGTAGCTGTTGGCGATGCCGCCAGGGTCGCCCGCGATGGCGACGTCGCCGTTGTCCGTGGCGAACTCGGTGGTGCCGGTGCCGCTCGTGGTCTCGCCGTACGCGGCACGTGCCGCCTGGTTCGTCTCGTGCGCGCTGGTCGAGCTCTCGGCCTGCGGACCACCTTCGGTGGCCGAGGCGATACCAGCGGTGCCGACGGTCGCGGCGGCGGCAGCGGACGCGAGCGCCGCGCCGGCCAGAAGCTTCCGGATCATTTCTTCTTCTCCCATTGTTTTGGGCTGTGAAAACCTGCCTGCGGCAGTGTCGTCAGCAGGAACTGGAGGACGAGAAGAATCGTCACGCCGTTTCATCCGTGTAGACCATTGCTTCATCCATGCAGATCATTGCCGGGCCCGGATAGGCCCCTGAGGGAGAGAATTCATTACTGCTCTTGGGGAAATGCGTGTACGACGAAGGCCCCGGAACCCATCGGTTCCGGGGCCTTCGTCAACGTAGAGACAGGAGAGGTGGAAAGAGGCGGAGCGTTACCGCGTCTTCGTCAGCGCATCTTCGGGCCGCCGCGCGGCATCCGCGCACCCTTGGGCATGGGCCCCTTCGGCAACGGCATGTTGCTCATCAGGTCCCCCATCGCGCGCAGCCGGTCGTTCGTCGCCGTGACCTGCGGGCCCTGGAGGACGCGGGGGAGCTTCAGAAGCGTCGTACGCAGCTTCTTCAGCGGGACCTGGCCCTCGCCGGTGCCGACGATGACGTCATGTACCGGGACGTCCGACACGACGCGCGCCATGCGCTTCTTCTCGGCGGCCAGCAGGCTCTTCACCCGGTTCGGGTTGCCCTCGGCGACGAGCACGATGCCCGCCTTGCCGACCGTGCGGTGCACGACGTCCTGGCTGCGGTTCATCGCCACCGCCGGAGTCGTCGTCCAGCCACGGCCGATCTTGTCGAGCACCGCGGCCGCCGCACCGGGCTGGCCCTCCATCTGCCCGAAGGCCGCACGCTCAGCCCTGCGCCCGAAGACGATCGCCATCGCGAGGAAGGCGAGCACAAAGCCGAGAATGCCGAGATAGATCGGGTGACCGATCAAGAAGCCGATCGCGAGGAAGACACCAAAGGTGACGATTCCCACAGCCGCGATGATGAGACCGATCCGCGGATCGGCCCTGCGGGTCATCTTGTAGGTCTGAGCGATCTGCTTGAGTCGCCCGGGGTTCGCGGCGTCCGCCGCGGTTTCCTTCCTCGCCATGTCGTGAAGTCTACGTGTCCCTGGAAGCGACTACGACGTGCGGGTTGTCATCGACTCCTCGACGACGCGAAGTGCCTCTGCCCGGTCCTTCGCGCGACGCCGGTCGTCGAGCACGGACGTCCAGGCGTTGCGGCGTGCTGTGCGCTGGCCGCTGCTCATGAGAAGCGACTCGACGGCACGGAGTGCGTCGGTGACGGACGGGATGGCGGTGGCGCGTACGGGCGCGGCCTGCATGGTGGGGCCCTCCTGGGCGGCTATGGCTAAGGCTGTACGTGGGGTAATTCCAGGGTCACTGATTGGTGTTACCAGGGCGTGACTGACCGGTCAAACACGGATGAAGCCTTGACGCTGAGCATCGAAACTTTGACGTGGCCCGTACGGTCCCCTCACCTGCGGAGACTGTACGGGCCACGTCATCTCGGCCACTACTCGCCAGTAGTCACTTGTGCGCCGATTCACACAGTAGGGCTGCCGCCCCGCGTCACACCGCCTGCGAGGCGACGTACGCCCCACGCTTCTCGACCGCCATCTGGAAGAGGCGCCCCGCGCGGTACGAGGAGCGGACCAGCGGGCCGGACATGACCCCGGAGAAGCCGATCTCCTCGGCCTCCTCCTTCAGCTCCACGAACTCCTGCGGCTTGGCCCAGCGCTCCACGGGGTGGTGGCGCGGAGTCGGGCGCAGGTACTGCGTGATCGTGATGAGCTCGCAACCCGCGTCGTGCAGCGCGTGCAGCGCCTCGCTGATCTCCTCGCGCTCCTCGCCCATGCCGAGGATCAGGTTCGACTTGGTGACCAGACCGGCCTCGCGGGCGCGGGTGATGACCTCGAGCGAGCGCTCGAAGCGGAAGCCCGGACGGATCCGCTTGAAGATGCGCGGCACGGTCTCCACGTTGTGCCCGAGGACCTCGGGGCGCGAGGAGAAGACCTCGGCCAGCTGGTCGGGGTCCGCGTTGAAGTCGGGGATGAGCAGCTCGACCTTGGTCTGGCCCTCCGCGCGCTCCGCCGTCATCGCGTGGATCTGGCGGACGGTCTCCGCGTACAGCCAGGCGCCGCCGTCGTCCAGGTCGTCGCGGGCGACGCCGGTGATGGTGGCGTAGTTCAGGTCCATCGTGACGACGGACTCACCCACGCGGCGCGGCTCGTCACGGTCGAGCGCCTGCGGCTTGCCCGTGTCGATCTGGCAGAAGTCGCAGCGCCGGGTGCACTGGTCACCGCCGATGAGGAAGGTGGCCTCGCGGTCTTCCCAGCATTCGTAGATGTTGGGACAGCCCGCCTCCTGGCAGACCGTGTGCAGGCCCTCGCTCTTCACGAGGTTCTGCATCTTGGTGTACTCGGGGCCCATTTTCGCCCGGGTCTTGATCCACTCGGGCTTGCGCTCGATGGGGGTCTGGGCGTTCCGGACCTCCAGGCGCAGCATCTTGCGTCCGTCGGGTGCGACTGCGGACACATCGGCTCCCTGTAGCTTCGATTCTTCGGCGCACACCAGGGTACGCCCGTGATGTCGTTGGGCTTACGCTCGGCCAACCTCTGGCCGACGGGGTGCATTCCCCACAGCCCCAGATGTCTGGATGGTTCCAGGCGGTTCTGAGCGGTTCTCGGTAGTTCTCAGCGGTTCTAGGCGGTCGCCTTCTCGGCTTCCGGATTCTCAACCGTCGTCGCGGCGGTCTTCTCGGGGCTCTGCGCGGGGCTCTGTGCGGGCTTCTCGACGATGCGCGGCTTGAGGTCCGCGTTCTCGAGGATGTCCCGCAGGTGTTTCTCGGCGACGGGCAGGATGTCGGCGATTGTGACCTCGCGGCCCAGTTCGTACGAGAGCGATGTCACGCCCGCGTCGCGGATGCCACACGGGATGATCTTGTCGAACGACGTGTTGTCCGGGTTCACGTTCAGCGCGAAGCCGTGCATCGTCACGCCCTTGGCCACGCGGATGCCGATGGCCGCGATCTTGCGGTCCTCGCGGCGCTGGCCGGCGTTGGACGGGGCGTACTCCGGGCCGTTGAACCGGGCGTCGAACTCGTCGTCCTGCGTCCGGGGGTCGAAGTCCAGGTCCAGGCCGCCGAGGGCCGGACGCTGTGACACCGGGTCGCCAAGGACCCATACGCCGCTGCGGCCCTCGACACGAGACGTCTCCAGGCCGAATTCCGCACACGTGCGGATAAGTGCCTCTTCCAGACGGCGTACGTGTGCTACGACGTCCACCGGGCGCGGCAGCTTCTGGATCGGATAACCCACGAGCTGTCCGGGGCCGTGCCAGGTGATCTTGCCGCCGCGGTCGACGTCGACGACGGGGGTGCCGTCCAGGGGGCGCTCGCTGGCCGCGGTGCGGCGGCCCGCGGTGTAGACCGGCGGGTGCTCAAGCAGCAGACACGTGTCCGGGAGGTCGTCGGCGAAGCGGGCGGCGTGCACGCGGCGCTGCTCGTCCCAGGCCTCCTGGTAGTCGACCGCGTCCGGGCCGAAGCCGAGCCGGACGAACTGAAACTCACTCACGGCAAGTGCCTCCCTAGAACCTGCACCGTGCATATATCGCGCCCCCAGCCACTGTACGGGCAGCGGATTCTCGTCAGTCCTCCGGTCAATCCTCACACGATCGGATGAATGCGGGTCGAAGGCCGCGATGCGGGCGGTGGGGGCCGCTACATTCACGCCGTTCACAGAGCCATAAGGGCTGCTCAAGCAACGCCCGAAAGGCAGGAGACCGCACAGCTGATGACGGAACGACCTCCGCAGCGCACCCCCAACCGCCAGCTAGCCGCGCTTATCTCAGAAGCCGGGTTCTCCAATGCGGGCCTCGCGCGCCGCGTCGATCAGCTGGGCCTCGAGCACGGTCTCGATCTGCGGTACGACAAGACGTCGGTGACCCGCTGGCTGCGCGGGCAGCAGCCGCGCGGCACCACCCCCGCCCTTATCGCAGAGGTCTTCACCCGGCGGTTAGGGCGCAGACTCTCCGCGCAGGATCTCGGGCTCGACGCGTGTGCGCCGGTGTACGCCGGGCTCGAGTTCGCGGCGAGCCCCGAAGAGGCGATCGACATCGTCGGTGGGCTCTGGCGCAAGGACTCCGGAAGCCAGGCCGAACTGCGCAAGATCGCGTTCACCCCGGCAGGGCTCGTCGTCCCCAGCAGAGACTGGCTGATCGGCCGCGCCGACGACCGGGTGGGGCGCGGTGACCAGGGACTGCACGGCGGCCGTGTGCCCACCCAGGGCCGCCCGGCCGTGCCCCGCCAGCGCAAGGAGCCCGAGCGGGGCGTCGGGGCGAGAGTGACGAGCGGCGACATCTCGGCCCTGCGCTCCGTCGGCGAGCTCTTCCGGGCGCTCGACCACGCGTACGGCGGCGGGCACGCCCGGCAGGCGCTCGTGCGCTATCTGGAGCACGAGGCCGAGCCGATGCTGCGCGGCACGTACGGCGAACAGGCCGGACGGCGGCTCTTCGGGGCCGCCGCCGACCTCACCCGGCTCGCGGGCTGGACCTCGTACGACATCGCGGCGCACGGCCTTGCCCAGCGGTACTACGTCCAGGCGCTGCGGCTCTCGCAGGCCGCGGGCGACCGCGCCTACGGCTCGTACGTCCTGATCACGATGAGCCGCCAGGCCGTCTACCTCGGGCACGGCAGGGAGGCGGTGCAGCTGGCGAGAGTGGCCCAGCAGGGCGTCGGATCGTCCGCGCCGCCCGTCGTACAGGCCCTGCTGCACTCGGTCGAGGCGCGGGGGCACGGAGTGCTCGGCGAGGTGCGGGCGTGCACGGCGTCGATGGTGCGCGCCGAGCGGGCCCTGGAGACGTCGCGGCCGGGTGACGAAGTCCCCTACTGGGCGCGGTTCTTCGACGAGGCGCAGCTCGCGGACGAGTTCGGGCACTGTCACCGGGACCTCCAGCAGTACCGCGTGGCCGCCCAGCACGCGGAGCGCTCGCTCCAGCTGCGCGCCCCCGGGTACGCCCGCAGTCGCCTGTTCTGCCGGGTGGTGCTCGCTTCCTCGCGCCTCGCCCTCGGCGAGCTGGAGCAGGCCTGTCAGCTGGGCGCCGAGGCGGCGCAGGCGGCGGGGGAGATGCGGTCGGTGCGGGCGATCGAGTACGTCCGCGACTTCGAGCGGCGCCTCGAGCCGTACCGCGACGCGGCGGCGGTGCGCGGGTATCGCGACCGGGTGGCGGCGTTGAGCTGACCGCCCGTCCCCGGTGGGCGCATGTGTAAGGGGCGGGCCTGCGCAGGTCCGCCCCTTACATGTGCGTCCTCAGGCGTACGCGTTCAGCGCAGACGCGCGACCTCCTGCGGGGTGAGCGCCTCGTCCCACGTGGTGAGTTCGTCCAGGTCACCGCGCAGGCTCGCCTTCTCCGTCCCGATGGAACGCAGCGGCAGCGGTACCGACGCCGCGACGGACCCGACCCGCTGACCGTCGGCGTACAAGGTGGTGCGCCCCGGAGTCGTCACCCACGTCAGCCGGGTCCAGCGGTCGAGCGGCAGCGTGTAGTCGAAGCTGAAGTCGGCCGCGCCGTACCGCGTGAAGCCGACCTTCCCGGTGCCGTGCTGCATCAGCTTCAGCGCGCCCGCCCTGGAGCTGAGCAGCACTTGGTCCGCGGTCCTGGCCGTCGGTCGGACCTGCACGGACGTGGTCCACGGCTCGGCGACGTCGAGACCGCCGAACCCCACACCGTCCCGGTCGGAGTCGAAGCGCCAGGCCTGGCCGCGCACACCTTCTACGGGGGTGGGGTTGTTGATGATGTAGGAGGTGCCGGGGAGGTCGCCCGCCACGTCCTCGGCGAAGATCGTGTTGCCGGGGCTGCCCGCGTACGTCCAGCCACTGGGGTACGACGCGTCGTCGAACGTCCAGTGGTGGCTCGGCCGGCCCTCGACCCGTGGCGGCACCGGCGTCGGCGTCGTGCCCGGAGGGTCGCCGATGCGGGCGGCGCGGGCCCTGAAGTCGGCGAGTGCGTCCGGCGTCGTGGTCCTGTTCCAGGTGCGGTCGGCGAGGATCGCGCGGGCGCCCGCCATGCTCTGCTCGAAGTAGCCGTCGTCGGCCCAGAAGTTGTAGTCGGCCCAGTTGGTGACGCCGGAGCCGAGCATGTCCGGGTCGGTGTTCGGGGCCCAGCTGTCGTACATCCAGGGCTCGTCCGGATACAGGTGGTGGTAGTTGTTCGGGGTGTCGTAGAACGGGCCGATGGCGATCTCGTCGTGCCCGGGGATCTCCGGTTCGGCGCCCGTGCCCTCCCAGGTGAGGAAGACGACCGGGTCGTGGACCTTCTGCTGGGGCGCGGCGAGATGTTCGGAGCCGTTGTAGACGGCCGTGCGCTTGCCGTGCGAAGCGACCACGTCGTCAAGGGTGTTGATGTAGCGGTTGAGGAGGTCGCCGAGCGTGGACACGTCGGGCGCGCTCGCCAGGTGGTCCTTCACGCGCGGGCACTCGGCGAGCTGCCCGGGGACCTCTTCCGCGCCGATCGAGAACAGTGGCGCGTCGAACCAGCCCGCGAACTCGTCGACGATCTCCTTCGACTTCGCGACCGCCTTGTCGCTGGTCATGTCGATGATCCAGTCGGGCGTGAGGTGCGAGTGCGTGTGCGCGCCCGTGCACGCTCCGGCGCCCGACCCGAAGCCGATGCCGAAGGCCTCACTGATCACGGTGGCGTGGCCGGGAAGTTCCAGGCCAGGCATCAACTGGACGTGGTGGCGGGCCGCGAAGGCCTTCAGACGCTCGATGTCGGCGCGGCTGTAACTGTGGTCCGGGTCGGCGAGGCCCGGGAACTTCGGGCTGTACAGGCGGAAGCCCTCGGACTCGGAGAGGTGCAGGAAGAGGGTGTTGAGCTTCTGGTCGCCCATCCTGCGGATCAGGTTCTCCAGGTAGGGGATCTTCCAGTACTTGCGGCCCGCGTCGAGGTGGACCATGCGGATCGCCTGCGCGGGACGGTCGGTGGAGCGGGCGCGGGGGACGGCGCGGTGGTCGTCGGCCGTGGCGCGCAGCAGTTGGAGGAGGGTGCGGGTGCCGTAGTAGAGGCCGTGGGTGGACGCGGCTTCGATACGGATCGGGCCCGCGCTGTCGAAGGTGTAACCCTCTGCGCCGAGCGCGCCCTCGGCAGTGAGTCCGAGTGTGATGTCGCCGTCGGCGGGGCGGCCCGTGGTGCGGCTGATCCGGGAGATGTGGGCGATCCGGGGCGTGATGCCGGTGACCTGCTCGATCTCCGTACGGAGCTGGGTGGCGAGCTTGCGTACGGACTGGCGTGCGGGGCCGGGGAATTCGCTGCGGCCCGAAGGGAGCGCGGTGGTGGATCCGGCGCGCGGGTCGATCAGGATGCGCGTGCGCTCGGTGAGTTTCGTACGGCCTTCGAGCGCGGTCCAGTCGGTGGGGCGGGGGACTACGGAGGGCACTGCGGCCTCCGTGGCGGTTGCGGTACTCGGCAAAGATAGACCTCCTATGAATAGGCCGAGGATGAGCGATATCACCGGCATGGTGCGACGCACGTGAGTCCTCCCGCGGCTTGGTGATCCGGTGGGACCGTAGCCGCGAGGTACCCGTGTGGCAAGGGGAGTTGCCGGGTTGCGTGAGAAGCGCAGGGAAGAGCAAAAGCTCTCGCGCAGGGCACAGAGGCTTCCAGGGGTGGCTTATAGGTCGGATGGGTGTGGACCGCGTGACGCCGCCGTTCGCATCAGGCCGCCATCGGTAGGCGGCCCGTCCCGTGCGCGGGGTCCACGCCGAGGTCGGCGAGCGCGGCCCGCGCCGCGCGGCGGCCCGAATACAGCGCGCCCTGCACCGTGCTGGTGTCCCGGTGGTCCCCGCACACGTAGAGCCCCGCGAGCAGCCGCACAGGGCGGCGCAGATCGTGCGGGGGCGGCATCGCGGGTACCGCATCACGGGTGTGGTGGACGGCGAGGGATTCCCAGCGGGCGGTCGAAGTGCCGTACAGCTCGGCGAGGTGGGCGAGGACGGCGCGCTCGTCCGGCGGCGGGCCGAGGACCGTCGACGAGATGAGAGCCCGGCCCGCGGGCGCGCGCGACGGGTCGACGTGGCTGACCACGGCCGTGTGCGCGACCGGCCCCGAACGGTCGGCGTCGAGCAGCAGCGCGGGCTCGGCGAGCGGCGGTTCGGGGGCCGCGTGGTGCAGCACTGTCACCTGGTGGAAGGGCGGCACGCGCAGACCGGGAAGGAGTTCGGCGGCGGCGCGGGCGTCGGTGGCCAGGAGGACGGCGCGGCAGGCCACTTCGCCGTGTTCCGCGGTCGTGACCGAGGTAGTGGAGACGGCGGTGACGCGTACGCCGGTACGCACCGTCCCCGGTGGCAGCGCGGCCGACAGAAGCTCGGGCAACACCTCGGCGCCGCCCTCGGGCAGGCACAGGCGGCCGCGCGCGAAGGAGCGCAGGGCGAGGTCGGCGCACCGGCTCGACGTCATCAGGTCCGGGTCGCAGAGGAGCGCCGAGAGCAGCGGGCGCAGGAAGCCGTTGACGGTGCGCGCGGGCAGGCCACGGGCGAAGAGGGCTTGTGACGCGGGGAGTTCGGGGCGGGTGAGGAGGCGCCTTGGGGGCGTCGCCGCGAGTCTGGCGAGTGCCGCGCCGAGACGGGCCTGGTCCAGGGCGCCGCCGAGAGGGGCCGCGTGGGGCGTGGTCCGTGCCGTTCGCGGGCCTCTGGGGGCGCTTGCCAGAGCGCGCGCAGCGGTCAGTGCGCCCCTCGCGCGCCGGGAGGTCGTGGGCTCGACGGCGCGGTGGTGCCGGCCGTCGCTGTGCACCAGGACGCCGGGCGCGAAGGGCCGCAGTACGAGTGCGTCGAGCCCCGGCGTGTTGCGCAACTCGGGATAGGACGTGGTGAGCAGCTGCCCGGTCCTGTCGAGCCGGAACCCGTCGACCTTCTCCGTCGACATGCGTCCGCCGACGTAAGGAGCGGCTTCCAGGACGACGGTCGTTACACCGGCACTGGTCAGCTGGTGGGCGGCCGACAGCCCCGCGACCCCCGCTCCCACGATGACGACATCCGCATGCTGCGCAGGCTCTGGCACGTGCCCCTCCCCGAGGTAGCGCGGCTGCTGGGGACGTCATGCCCTCAACAGGGCTTCGGAATCACCGAGTACCGCACGAGGGTAGGAGTGATGACGGCCGGTGGCAGTCGCGCATCGACCGAGCACGGTCGCACGCCGGTCGCACACAGCGCGGTTTGCGGCGATTCCGTTTGCCACAGTGCCGTTCACCGCGGTGCCGCTGACCGAAGTGCCGTCTACCGAAGTGCCGCGCGGATCGACTCCTCGATGCCCGGGAAGGCGAACGAGAACCCCGACTCCAGGAGCCGCGTCGGCAGGACCCGCTGGCTGCCGAGCACGTCACCGGCCATCTCGCCGAGCACGACGCGCAACGCGGGCGACGGGGCGGTGAAGAGCGTGGGCCGGTGCAGCACCCGCCCCATCGCGGCCGTCACCTCCCGGTTGGTGAGCGGGTCGGGCGCCGTCAGATTGACAGGACCTGAGAGCGACTCCGTGTCGAGCAGGTGCCGCAGCGCGGCCACCGCGTCGTGCAGCGAGATGTAGCTCCAGTACTGACGGCCGTTGCCGAGGCGCCCGCCGAGCCCCGCCTTGAAGAGCGGGAACATCCGCCCCCAGGCCCCGCCCTCGCTCGCCACCACCAGGCCGTTGCGCGCGAAGACCGTGCGGATGCCCGCTTCGTGTGCCGCGGCCGCCGCGCCTTCCCACTCCACGCACAGGGAGGGCAGGAAGCCCTCTCCGGCAGGGGCGCTCTCGTCCACCGCACGCTGACCGGTGTCTCCGTAGTAGCCGATCGCGCTCGCGCACAGGAACACCCGCGGCGGCTCGTCCAGCGAGGTCACCGCCTCCGCGAGCGCCGATGTGCCGAGCACCCTGCTGTCACGGATCTCCTTCTTGTAGGCGGCGGTCCAGCGGTGGTCGCCGACCCCGGCTCCCGCGAGGTTGACGACCGCGTCGCAGCCCGCGAGCCCCGCCGTGTCGACGTACCTCTCCTTGGGGTCCCATCGCACCTCGTCCTTCGTACGAGGTGCCCGGCGCACGAGCCGCACCACCTCGTGACCGTCGTCGGCGAGGGCGCGGGTCAGCGCCGTTCCGATGAGACCGGACGCACCGGCCACGGCGATACGGGAGCGTCGCGCGGAGGGGACTGACTGTTCGGACTCGGTGGACTCCATGCCGCCATCCTGCCCCGGAATCCCGCGGAGAGCCGAGAGTGCGGTGAGCGGAGAGCCGCGAGGCGTCCGTCGTACAGTGACGCCCATGCCGGACACGCACATACGTACCGCCCTGCCGGACGACGAAGAAGTACTCAGCCGCATCGACCGCGCCACCTGGTCCACCCTGCACGCGGTACAACCGGCTCCACAGCTCCCGTACCCGCCGTTCTTCACGGACCGCTTCGGCCCCCGCGACCACTTGGTCGCCGAGCGGCACGGCGTGGTCGTCGGCTACATACGGCTCGGTTTCCCCACGTCCCTGCTCGCCAACGCCCACGTGCGCCAGATCCTCGGCCTGGCCGTCGCGGACGAGGCACGCGGCGAGGGAGTGGGCCGCCGCCTGGTCAGGGCCGCGGTGGATGAGGCCCGCCGCCAGGGTGCTCGGCGCATCACGCTGAGAGTGCTCGGCCACAACACTCTGGCCCGGACGCTCTACGAGTCCGAGGGCTTCGTGGTCGAGGGGGTGCTGCCGGGCGAGTTCTTCCTCGACGGCTCGTACGTGGACGATGTGCTGATGGGGCGCGTGCTCATCTGACACCCTGGAGGCCTGCCCGACCCCCGTTCGGGGTTCGGCACCCGACGGACCGGCCCGGCGTGCGGCGGGCACGCGCGCGTAGGAGCGTAAGAGGTCGACCGGAAGGAGCGAACCGATGTTCAGGGTCGCTGCTGCCAGTCGACGGGACAGGGACGAGCCGGGCTGGCTGCGCGGCGCGCCGCCACCCCACTGGGTGCGCTGGCCTCCGCCCGCACTCCTTGCCGTCCTGTCCGTCATCCAGCTGTCCACTCCGGAGACGATCGACCTCAGCTTCCTGCTCGCCGCCGTGCCGCCGCTCGCCGCACTGTCGTACGGCGCGTCGGCCACGGCCCTCTTCGGCGGCACGGCGGTGCTGCTCCTCTCCCTGCCGGGCTTCGGACTCGGCCGCCCCGGGAGCAGCGATCTGCTGACCGTCACCTTCGTGGCGCTCCTGAGCATCGTGTTCGCCTGGGTACGCAGTCGGCGCGACGCCCAGCTCGTCACCGTCCGCACCGTCGCGGAGGCCGCCCAGTTCGCCGTCCTCCCGCCGCTGCCGGAGCGCGTGGGTCCGGTGCGCTGCGCGGGGCTCTACCGTGCGGCACAGGGCGGGACCCTGGTCGGCGGCGATCTCTTCGACGTACGCAAGGGGCCCCACGGAGTACGCGCCCTGGTCGGTGACGTGCAGGGGCACGGTCTCGCGGCCGTCGGTACGGTCGCCGCGCTGCTCGGCGCCTTCCGAGAGGCGGTGCTCGACCAGCCCGACCTGGAGGGCGTCGCCGCTCGGCTCGACCGGCGCCTGGTGGTCGACTCCGAGCAGGCCGAGCACGCCGAACTCTTCGCCACCGCCGTGCTCCTGGAGTTCCGTGACGACGCCCCCGAGCTGCGGATCGTCTCCTGCGGCCACCCGCCCCCGCTGCTGTTGCGCGGCGGCGCCGTCGAGGAGCTCACCGTGGCGCCGGGTGCGCCGCTCGGCCTGGGGATCGCCGGTGTCGCCCCGCCCGAAGAGGTGACCCTGACCCTGAAACCCGGCGACCGGCTGCTCGTGGTGACCGACGGAGTGACCGAGG
The DNA here is from genome assembly GCF_053606205.1 of Streptomyces sp. NPDC055239. NCBI lineage: Bacteria > Bacillati > Actinomycetota > Actinomycetes > Kitasatosporales > Streptomycetaceae > Streptomyces > Streptomyces sp. NPDC055239. The sequence continues at coordinate 1,007,814 of NZ_JBSGRD010000002.1, forward strand.
CGCGGAACGCTTCTGGTGTCTTCTACCCGCTGACCGAGCGCCTCGCCGTGCTCTGCGTCGACCTGCTGGACGACCCGGCGGCGCTGACCTCCGCGGTGTGGGCGGACCTGATGCGGTTCTGCGGCGGGGTCGGGGACGATGTGGCGCTGCTGGCGTTCTCGTTGGATCTGGACGTGGGCCTGGACCCGGGCCTGGAGCGGGAACTGGACCTGGAGCCGGATCCGGAGTTGTAGGGGGGAGTGGTGGGCGGCTGCCTCAGCCGTCACCGCGATCGGCGGCCAGGAGCCGCAGCCCGCCCGTCAGCTCGCGCAGGCAGCGCACCGCCAGGACGGCGGGGGAGCCGGGGCCTTCGGTGGGCGCGTCCGTGGCGGCCCAGGTCTCCAGGGCCAGGCGGATGGCGTCCGTGGCGGCGGCGGCCGCCAGCCGTACGTCAAGTGCGTCGGCGTCGTCCCCGGCCAGGCGGGCGAGCACGGGCACGAGCTGCTCCTCGGACTCCTGGTTCACGCGGTACCAGACGGCGCGCAGCGCCGGATCGTCCTGTGCGGCGCGCAGCAGGCCGCGGGTCGACTCCAGGGACTCGGCCGCGCGGTCGTCCGCCGCGGTCAGCGCGTCGGCGATGGACCGCTCAAGGGCCGTCGGCACGCCATCGGCCGGATCGAGGTCGGCCAGGTGGGCCCGCCACTCGGCGGCGCCGCCCGCGAGGAGCGGCGCGACCGCGTCCTGCTTGTTGCGGAAGTACCGGTAGAAGGTGCGCAGCGCCACCCCGGCCCGGCCCGCGATCTCCTCGGCCGTGGTGCCGTCAGGGCCGCGCTCGGCGAAGAGCTCGGCCGCGGCGCGGGCGATGTCGAGCTGCGTGGCCGCCTTGCGGCGCTCGGTCAGCGACGGTTGCGGGGGCTGTGAGGACTGCGAGGACGGCGGAGGTTGCGGGGACTGCGGGGGCTGCGACCGGTGGGTGCTCACCCTCGCAGCCTACGCGCGATCATCACCCTGATACATGAATTGTCGGCATGGCAAAACGTGCCAGAGAGGCGTACATTGAAATCAGATCGGGAAGGTCGGATCCATGGGCGAACCCATGGCGGATCCGGGAGCCCGGAGTTGATCGGAGGCATTTCATGAACCGTTACGCAGGCCGTCGCGCACTCATCACCGGCGGTGGCTCGGGCATCGGACAGGCCACCGTTCTCCGGCTCCTCGATGAGGGCGGCAAGGTCGTCGCCGCCGACGTCAGCGAGGCGGGGCTGAAGGACACCACGGAGAAGGCGGGCGCCGCGGCCGACCGCCTCACCACGCTCGTGGTCGACATCTCGGACGAGGCATCGGTGCGCGAGGGCGTCGCCGCCGCCGTCACCGCGCTCGGCGGCCTGGACGTCCTGGTGAACGCGGCGGGCGTGCTCCGCTCCTCGCACACGCACGAGACCAGCCTGGATTCCTTCAACCACGTCATCCAGATCAACCTGGTCGGTACGTTCCTGGTGATCCGCGAGGCCATCCCGGCGCTGCTCGACGGCGACGACCCCGCCGTCGTCAACTTCAGCTCCACCTCCGCGATGTTCGCCCACCCGTACATGGCCGCGTACGCGGCCAGCAAGGGCGGCATCCAGTCCATGACGCACGCGCTGGCCGCCGAGTACGGCAAGCAGGGGATCCGGTTCAACTCCGTCCAGCCCGGCTCCATATCCAGCGGCATGACCGACGGCAGCGGCGCCAGCAAGCAGAGCGTCGGCCCCGGCCTGCCCGAGGACGCCGACATGAGCCTGTTCGTGAAGCTGGCCCCGGCCATGGGTCAGGGCTTCGCGGGGCCGGAGTCCGTGGCTTCCGTGGTGGCCCTGCTCGGCTCGCGGGACGGCAAATTCATCACCGGCACCGAGGTCCGGGTCGACGGCGGCACCCACTTCTGAGCTGCCTCTGAGCTGCCTCTGAGCCGCTTCTGAGCTGCTTCTGAGCTCCGGTTCACCCCAGCTCCGGTTCACCCGACCGGCGGATGGCCGATCGCGGGTGGTGCGGGTGGGGCGGAGAGTCGGACCATGCGTGTCCTCCGTCGAGAGTCCGGGGCGCGCGTGCCCTCGGAGGCGCGTGCGGCGGGCCGTGTCGCCCGAGCGGCGCTGTGCTGCCTGCCCGGCGCCGTGGCCGTGGGGCTTCTGCTGATGTGCGCGCTGTTCGTGGGACCCGGGACATCGGGCGATTCGGGGCGGGCGGGCGACAGCTCGGCGGCCCTCGCCGGGCGCTCCGGGCGCTCCGGAGTCGCTGGGTTCTCCGGGCTCTCCGGGCTCTCCGGGTTCGCCGAATACTCCGGGCTCGACGAGCCGGCAGGTGTGACCGGGCGGCGCTCCGAGATGCCGGCGGCCGCGGCGCCGGTGCGGCGGACGGTGGGGCATTCGGCGCCGCGACCCCGCGTCGTGCCGCGCACCGAGTGGCTGCCCGCCGCGGTGCGGCAGCAGCCGCCCGCGCGGTACGCCGACCGGGTCCGGGCGGTGTTCGTGCACCACACGGACTCGCCGAACGGCTACGACTGCGGCGACGTCCCGCGCATCATCCGCTATCTGTACGCCGGTCAGACCGAGGGGAGGCAGTGGGACGACATCGGCTACAACTTCCTCGTCGACCGGTGCGGGACCATCTACGAGGGGCGTGCGGGCGGCATGGACCGTGCCGTGGTCGGGGCGCACACGCAGGGCTTCAACCGGGGGTCGGTGGGGATAGCGGCGATAGGGACGTTCACGGAGGGGGTGCCCGTTCCCAAGGCGGTGACCGATGCCGTGGCGGCGCTGGTGGCGTGGAAGCTGGGGCTCGCGGACGTGGACCCGCGTTCCACGGTGCGGCTCGTGTCCTCGAACAGCCTCAGCAAGTACGAGAAGGGGACGAGCGGCCGGTTCAGCGCGGTGTCCGGGCACAACGACGGCTACTACACCCAGTGTCCGGGGGCGGCACTGACGTCAGCGCTCCCCGCGATCAGGGAAGCGGCGGCACGGTTGCAGGGCCGATAGGAGAAGTCGCTGAACGCCCTGTACTGCCCTGCCCCGCCCCCGCCCTGCCCTGCCCCGCCCCCGCCCTGCCCTGCCCCGCCTCGCCTCGCCTCAGTCGACCTCGCCGAAGCGTTCCCGCAGCTTGGGGTAGAGCCGGGCCATCGCCGCTTCGTCCTCGAAGGCGAGCGGCGTGCCCTCCGGCTCGGCCGGGGCGGGAGCGATGCCGAGGTCGGGGGAGACGACGCCGGTGAGCTGCTCGTAGGCCTCGTCCGCCGCGTAGCCGAGCTCCTCGCCGTCGCCGTCGATCTCCTCGTCGAAGTCGTCGAGGAGATCCGCGAGCGAGTCGGGGTCGTGCAGGGCTCCCTCGAAGACCTCACGCCCCTGGCCGATCAGCCAGCAGCGGAAGTAGTCGAAGGCGTCGTCGCTCGCGCCGCCGAGGATGATCCAGGCGGCACCCCAGAGGTCCCAGCGGTACGCACGGTTGTAGCGCGCCTCGAAGTGACGGGCGAAGTCGAGCACCATCTCCGGCTCCAGCTCGAGCAGCTTCTCTGTGAGCAGGTCGGCGTGGTCCTCGGGGTCGCCCTCGGCGGCCACGCGGGTGCGGTCCACGATCTCCCAGAACTCCGTCTCGTCCATCACGGGACAAGCATCGGCCCTGGGGGGTGCGTACGCACGCGGAGTGCGGCGGATGCGGCCCTCTCGTTATGCGTGCACATGCCCATGGAAAACCCGACAGCAGATGTCGGTATTGAGTGGCAGCCTCCAGAACATGGAGAGCAAGGAGAGCAAAGACATGGAGAACACCCCCAGCATCCCCGCACCCGCGCAGTCCCTGACCGGGAAAGTCGCCCTCGTCGCCGGTGCCACCCGTGGCGCGGGCCGGGCCATGGCCGTGGAGCTGGGCCGTGCCGGAGCCACCGTCTACGCGACGGGACGCACGACCCGCGAGCGCACCAGCGAGGTCGGCCGCACCACGGAGACCATCGAGGAGACCGCGGAACTCATCACCGCGGCGGGCAGGGAAGCAGGCGGAACGGGCACCGGGATCGCCGTGCCCACCGATCACCTGGAGCCCGAGCAGGTCGAGGCCCTCGTCGAGCGGATCGACCGGGAGCAGGGCCGTCTGGACATCCTGGTCAACGACATCTGGGGCGGCGACGTCCACGTCGAGTGGGACAAGAAGATGTGGGAGCACGACCTCGACAAGGGGCTGCGCCTGATGCGCCTGGGCATCGAGACCCACATCGTCACCAGCCGCTACGCGCTGCCGCTGCTCATCAAGAACCCCGGCGGCCTGGTCGTCGAGGTCACCGACGGGACCGAGGAGTACAACGGCCCCAACTACCGCAAGCCCTTCTACTACGACCTCGCCAAGTCGGCCCCGCTGCGGATGGCGCGCGGCCTCGCCGAGGAGCTCAAGGAGTACGGCTGCACGGCGCTCTGTCTGTCCCCCGGCTGGCTGCGCTCCGAGTTCATGCTCGACACGGCCTTCAGCGTGACGGAGGAGAACTGGCAGGAGGCCTGCGAGCAGAACCCGCACTTCGCGATCTCCGAGACCCCGACATTCGTGGGCCGGGCCCTGGTCGCGCTCGCCTCCGACCCCGAAGTGGCCCGCTGGAACGCGGCGTCGCTCTCCAGCGGCGGCCTCGCCAAGGAGTACGGCTTCACGGACATCGACGGTTCGGCGCCGGACGCCTGGCGCTACATCACGGAGGTGGACCAGGAGAGCAAGACCGCCGACGTCACGGGCTACCGGTAATCGCCTGCGGCCCAGAGGCTGACGGCATCATGGGGACATGCGCGCTGCACGCCTGATCAAGATGGTGCTTCTCCTCCAGGCCCGCCCCTCCATGACCGCCGCCGAGCTCGCGGGTGAGCTCGAAGTGTCCGAGCGGACCATCACCCGCGACGCCCAGGCGCTCTCGGAGGCCGGAGTCCCGGTGTACGCGGACCGGGGGCGGACCGGCGGCTACCGGCTCATCGGCGGCTACCGCACCCGGCTCACCGGCCTCGGACGCAGCGAGGCGGAGGCCCTCTTCCTGTCCGGAGTGCCGGGCGCGCTGCGGGAGATGGGCCTGGAGGACGCGTCGTCGGCGGCCCGCCTGAAGGTGTCGGCGGCGCTGATGCCCTCGCTGCGGGACGCCTCGCAGAACGCGTCGCAGCGATTCCACCTGGACGCGCCGGGATGGTTCAAGGAGACATCGGCGCCCGAACTGCTGCCCCCGCTGGCCGATGCGGTGTGGGACGACCGGCTCGTCACCGCCCGCTACCGGCGCAAGGACACGGAGGTGGAACGGGAGCTGGAGCCCTACGGCCTCGTGCTCAAGGCCGGTGTCTGGTACCTGTGCGCGCGGGTGCCCGGAACCGGTTCGTTCCGGGTGTACCGCATCGACCGGTTCACCGCGATCGCGGGCGGCGCGGACCGCTTCGTACGCGACGAGGAGTTCGATCTGCCGGGCTTCTGGGAGGAACGGGCCGCGCAGTTCGCACGGGGGATCCTGCGGTCCGAGGTCGTGGTGCGGCTCTCGGAGGCGGGCGTACGGCAGCTTCCGTACACCACCGACTCCGCGTCCACGCGCGAGGCACTGGAGACCGCGAGCGCCCCGGACGACGAGGGCTGGGTGACGCTCACCCTCGCCGTGGAGAACGAAATGGTCGCGTACACCCAGCTCATGTCACTGGGCCCGGAGGCGGAGGTGCTGGCTCCGCAAGCTCTCAGGGAGCGATTCGCGGAAGCAGCAGCACAGATGGCCAACCGCTACGAGTAGCGGCAATCGGGCCGGTGGGCGGGATAACATCCGCCGCGAAGCGGGGGTTCACAAGCGCACCCGCACACGGGAACGGGCCCCTGCCACAAAGGCAGAGACCCGTACCCGCATCAGGCCGAAGGCTACAGACCGTACTTGGCCCGAGCCTCCTTCACCGCCGAAGCGGGCACCTCGCCCCGCCGCGCCAGCTGCGCGAGAGCGGCGACGACGATGGACTCCGCGTCGATGCCGAAGTGGCGACGCGCCGCGTCACGCGTGTCGGAGAGGCCGAACCCGTCCGCGCCGAGCGACGAGTAGTCCTGCTCGACCCACTGCGCGATCTGGTCGGGAACCTGCCGCATGTAGTCGGAGACGGCGAGCACGGGACCCTGCGCACCCTCAAGGGCGCTGCGCACGTAAGGAGTCTGCTCCTCGCCGCGCAGGATCGCCTCGTCCGCCTCAAGGGCGTCGCGGCGCAGCTCGGTCCAGGAGGTCGCGGACCACACGTCGGCGGCCACACCCCACTCCTCGGCGAGCATCTTCTGCGCGGAGAGCGTCCAGTGGATGGCCGTACCCGAACCGATCAGCTGGATGCGCGCGGCGTTGGCGGCGGGGGAGTGCCCCGCGGTCTCGGCCGTGTTGAAGCGGTACAGACCGCGCACGATGCCCTCGTCCACACCCGCGGGCTTCGCGGGCTGCGGCATCGGCTCGTTGTAGACGGTGAGGTAGTAGAAGACGTTCTGGTCCTCACCGGGGGCCGCCTCGCCGTACATCCGGCGCAGACCGTCCTTGACGATCGCCGCGACCTCGTAGGCGAACGCGGGGTCGTACGACATGGCGGCGGGGTTCGTCGCGGCGATCACCGGAGAGTGGCCGTCCGCGTGCTGCAGACCCTCACCCGTCAGCGTCGTACGACCGGCGGTGGCGCCGACGAGGAAGCCGCGGCCGAGCTGGTCGCCGAGCTGCCACATCTGGTCGGCGGTCCGCTGCCAGCCGAACATCGAGTAGAAGATGTAGAAGGGGATCATCGCCTCGCCGTGCGTCGAGTACGACGACGAAGCGGCGATGAAGTCCGCCATGGAACCGGCCTCGGTGATCCCCTCGTTGAGGATCTGGCCGTCCTTGGCCTCCTTGTAGTACATCAGCTGGTCGCGGTCGACCGGCTCGTACGTCTGGCCCTTGGGCGAGTAGATGCCGAGCGAGGGGAAGAGCGACTCCATGCCGAAGGTGCGCGCCTCGTCGGGGACGATCGGCACCCAGCGCTTGCCGGTCTCCTTGTCCCGTACGAGGTCCTTGACCAGGCGTACGAGGGCCATGGTCGTCGCCATCGACTGGCTGCCGGAGCCCTTGTCGAACGCGGCGAACGACTTGTCGGCCGGGGCGGGCAGCGGCGCGAGCGGCTGCGTGCGACGGGCCGGGGCAGGACCGCCGAGGGCGGCACGGCGCTCCTGGAGGTAGCGGACCTCGGGGGCGTCGGCACCCGGGTGGCCGTAGGGCACCTGGCCGTCGACGAACGCGCTGTCCGGGATCGGCAGCTCGAGCAGGTCGCGCATGTCCTTGAACTCGTCCACCGTGAGCTTCTTCATCTGGTGGTTGGCGTTCTTGGACTCGAAGCCCTTGCCGAGCGTGAAGCCCTTGACCGTCTGCGCGAGGATCACGGTCGGCGCGCCCTTGTGGGTGAGCGCCGCACGGTAGGCCGCGTAGACCTTGCGGGCCTCGTGGCCGCCGCGCGAGAGGTGGAAACACTCGCTGATCTTGTCGTCGCTGAGCAGCTTGCCGAGCTCGACGAGCGCGGGCTCGGCGCCGAAGAAGTGCTCGCGGATGTAGGCGGCGTCGCGCGTCGCGTACGTCTGGAACTGCGCGTCCGGCACCTCGCGCAGGCGGCGGACCAGGGCGCCGCTCGTGTCGAGCTTGAACAGCTCGTCCCAGGCGTTGCCCCACAGGACCTTGATGACGTTCCAGCCGGCGCCGCGGAACTGGGCCTCAAGCTCCTGCACCACGCGGAAGTTGGCGCGGACCGGGCCGTCGAGGCGCTGCAGGTTGCAGTTGATGACGTACGTGAGGTTGTCGAGACCCTCACGCGCGGCGAGCGCGAGGGCTGCCGTCGACTCGGGCTCGTCCATCTCGCCGTCACCGAGGAACGCCCACACGTGCGAGGCGGAGACGTCCTTGATGTTGCGGTTGGTGAGGTAGCGGTTGAAGCGCGCCTGGTAGATGGCGGAGAGCGGGCCGAGGCCCATCGACACCGTCGGGAACTCCCACAGCCAGGGCAGACGGCGCGGGTGCGGGTAGGACGGCAGGCCGTTGCCACCCGCCTCCTGGCGGAAGTTGTCGAGCTGCGTCTCGTTCAGACGGCCGTCGAGGAAGGCGCGGGCGTAGATGCCGGGGGAGGCGTGGCCCTGGATGTAGAGCTGGTCGCCGGAGCCGTCCCCCTCCTTGCCCTGGAAGAAGTGGTTGAAGCCGGTCTCGTACAGCCAGGCGGCGGAGGCGAAGGTGGCGATGTGGCCGCCCACTCCGTGTTTGCTGCCCCGGGTCACCATCGCGGCCGCGTTCCAGCGGTTCCACGCGGCGATGCGCTGCTCCAGCGCCTCGTCGCCCTCGACCGCCGGCTCGGCGGAGGTGGGGATGGTGTTGACGTAGTCGGTCTCAAGGAGCTTGGGCAGCGCCAGGCCCGCGCCCTCGGCGCGCTCCAGCGTGCGCCGCATCAGGTATGCGGCACGGTGCGGCCCGGCCGCCTGGGTAACGGCGTCCAGGGAGGCCTGCCATTCGGCGGTCTCCTCGGGGTCGCGGTCCGGGAGCTGGTCGAGCTCGCTCGGCTGGATTGCGGAGGGGTCGGTCATGTCGCCGCCTTCCTGAGTCGGAGGGGGTCCCCTGTTCGGTAAGGGGTGGGGGTGCCCTAGGTCTTTGGCAGGACAGGGCGTGAGGCTCGGGTGAGAGCCCGTCGAAGACTGTAACTCCGTGATCGATGATCGATCAAAGGGTTGAAGACGAAAATTCCTTCATATTCAGAAAGTAGGCATCCGGTGCCAACAAATCGGGCACGCGGTGCCTTCGATTTGAAGGGTCGATGCGGGGATCTTCGCAGGTGGGAGCACGTATGAGCGGGACGGCTACGGATGAGCGCGAGCTCCCGGAGCGGCCCTGTGGAAGAGGTCAGGGGCGCGGCGCGCAGCCCAGGACATGGGCCTTCACCAGCTCCGCGATCGCGGGATCCCGGCTCCGGAAGGCGGACACGAGCGCCTCGTGCTCCTCCGCGTACGACTGCTGCACCGTCCCGAGCCACCGGATCGAGAGCGCCGTGAAGACCTCGATGCCCAGGCCCTCCCAGGTGTGAAGCAGCACGGAGTTGTCGGCGGCCCGCACCAATTCCCGGTGGAAACCGACCGTGTGCCGCACCTGAGAGGTGCCGTCGGCGGTCCGGTCGGCCTCGTACAGGGCGGCGACATGGGGCTCGAGGGCCGAGCAGTCCTCGGCCAGGCTCTCCGCAGCCAGCTCGGCGGCGATCGCCTCAAGACCCGCACGGACGGGGTAGCTCTCCTCCAGGTCCGCCGCGGTCAAGTTGCGTACGCGTACGCCCTTGTTGGGCGCCGACTCGATGAGCCGCAGCGTCTCCAGCTCCCGTAGGGCTTCGCGTACGGGCGTCTGCGAGACCTCCAGCTCCACGGCGATCCGCCGCTCCACGATCCGCTCGCCCGGCTGCCAGCGCCCGCTGACGATCCCCTCCACGATGTGCTCGCGGATCTGTTCGCGCAGCGAGTGAACGACGGGCGCGGTCATGTGGGCTCCTCCGGCGGGGGCGGGCCCCCAGGGCGTTGTGACCCCTAGACAATACGGCGACGCCCCCGCTCGGAAACCTCCGAACGGGGGCGTACGCACTGATGAGACGAGTCTTACAGCCCTGGGGCCGAAGAACTACAGGGAGCTACAGGCCGAGCTCGACCTCGAACTCGCCCGCCTCCAGGATCGCCTTGACCGTGGTCAGGTAGCGGGCGGCGTCCGCGCCGTCCACCAGACGGTGGTCGTAGGAGAGCGAGAGGTACGTCATGTCCCGCACCGCGATGGTCTCGCCGAGGTCGGGGTGGTTGATGACGACCGGACGCTTGACCGTGGCACCGATGCCGAGGATGGCGGCCTGGTTCGGCGGCACGATGACCGTGTCGAACAGGGCACCGCGCGAACCGGTGTTGGAGACCGTGAAGGTGGCGCCGGACATGTCGTCCGGGGTGAGGCCACCGCCACGGGCCTTGCCGGCCAGCTCGGCGGTCTTCTTGGAGATACCGGCGATGTTCAGGTCGCCCGCACCCTTGATGACCGGCGTCATCAGACCCTTCTCGGCGTCAACGGCGATGCCGATGTTCTCCGAGTCGAAGTACGTGATGGTGCCTTCGTCGTCGTTGATCCGGGCGTTGACGACCGGGTGGGCCTTCAGCGCCTGGGCGGCGGCCTTGACGAAGAACGGCATCGGGGAGAGCTTGACGCCCTCACGAGCCGCGAACGAGTCCTTCGCCTTGGCGCGCAGCTTCATCAGCTTCGTGATGTCGACCTCGAGGACCGAGGTCAGCTGGGCCTGCGAGTGCAGCGCCTTCATCATGTTGTCGCCGATGACCTTGCGCATGCGGGTCATCTTGACCGTCTGACCGCGGAGGGGAGAGACCTCCAGGGTCGGGGCCTTCGACGCGGCCGGAGCGGCGGCGGCCGGAGCCGGAGCCGCGGCCTTCTTGGCCTCGGCGGCGGCGATGACGTCCTGCTTGCGGATGCGGCCACCGACGCCGGTGCCCTTGACGTCCGACAGGCTCACGCTGTGCTCGTTGGCCAGCTTGCGGACCAGCGGCGTGACGTACGCGCCGTCGTCGGCCGGGGAGGCCTGCGCGGGCGCGGCGGGGGCGGCGGGCGCCGACGGAGCCGGAGCGGCGGGAGCGGGCGCGGCGGGCGCGGCCGGAGCAGCGGGCTGAGCCGGAGCCGGAGCGGCAGCGGCGGGCGCGGCCGGGGCTGCGGGGGCGGTCGGAGCAGCCGGAGCGGCGGGGGCGGCCGGAGCCGCGGCCGGAGCGGCGGGGGCAGCCGGAGCGGCAGCGGCCGGAGCGGCACCGGGAGCGCCGACGACGGCGAGCCTGGCGCCGACCTCAGCGGTCTCGTCCTCGCCCACGACGATCTCGAGCAGCACGCCCGCGACCGGCGAGGGGATCTCGGTGTCGACCTTGTCCGTGGAGACCTCGAGCAGGGGCTCGTCCTCCGCGACCTCCTCGCCGACCTCCTTCAGCCAACGGGTGACGGTGCCCTCGGTGACCGACTCGCCCAGTGCGGGCAGCGTGACGTCGGTACCGGAGGCGCCACCGGCCGGGGCTGCCTCGGCGGCAGGGGCCTCGGCGGCGGGAGCCGGAGCCGCGGGAGCCTCGGCGGCGGGGGCCGGGGCCTCCTCCTGCACGGGCTCGGCGGCCGGGGCGGACTCGGCTGCGGGGGCGCCGCTGCCGTCGTCGATGACGGCCAGCTCGGCGCCGACCTCGACGGTCTCGTCCTCGGCGACCTTGATGGAGGCCAGGATGCCGGCGGCAGGAGAGGGGATCTCGGTGTCGACCTTGTCGGTCGAGACCTCGAGCAACGGCTCGTCGGCCTCGACGCGCTCGCCCTCGGCCTTCAGCCAACGGGTGACAGTGCCCTCGGTGACGCTCTCGCCGAGCGCCGGAAGGGATACGGAAACCGCCATGGTTTCAGTGCTCCTTACGAAAATGGGGTCTCCCCTGCTCGAGCGAAGCCGAGAGCTTGGGGAAGGAAGTCTGGTCGTCGCGCCCGATGACTGAAGGGTCAGTCGTGGGAGTGGAGAGGCTTGCCTGCGAGGGCCAGGTGAGCCTCGCCCATCGCCTCGTTCTGCGTCGGGTGGGCGTGGATGAGCTGAGCGACCTCGGCCGGCAGCGCTTCCCAGTTGTAGATCAGCTGGGCTTCGCCGACCTGCTCGCCCATGCGGTCGCCGACCATGTGGACGCCGACCACGGCACCGTCCTTGACCTGGACGAGCTTGATCTCGCCCGCGGTCTTGAGGATTTTGCTCTTGCCGTTGCCCGCCAGGCTGTACTTAAGGGCGACGACCTTGTCCGCGCCGTAGATCTCCTTGGCCTTGGCCTCGGTGATGCCCACGGATGCGACCTCGGGGTGGCAGTACGTCACCTTCGGCACGCCGTCGTAGTCGATCGGGACGGTCTTGAGACCGGCCAGGCGCTCCGCCACCAGGATGCCCTCGGCGAAGCCGACGTGCGCGAGCTGGAGGGTCGGCACCAGGTCGCCCACGGCCGAGATGGTCGGGACGTTGGTCTGCATGTACTCGTCGGCGAGGACGTAGCCGCGGTCCATGGCGACGCCCTGCTCCTCGTAGCCGAGGCCCGAGGAGACCGGGCCGCGGCCGATGGCGACGAGCAGCACCTCGGCGTCGAAGGTCTTGCCGTCGGCGAGCGTCACGCGGACGCCGTCCTGCGTGTACTCGGCCTTCTCGAAGAAGGTGCCCAGGTTGAACTTGATGCCGCGCTTGCGGAACGCGCGCTCAAGAAGCTTCGAGGAGTTCTCGTCCTCGACCGGCACGAGGTGCTTGAGGCCCTCGACGACGGTCACCTCGGACCCGAAGGACTTCCACGCCGATGCGAACTCGACGCCGATGACGCCGCCGCCCAGGATGATCGCGGACTTCGGCACGCGGTCCAGGGTCAGGGCGTGGTCCGAGGAGATGATGCGGTTGCCGTCGATCTCCAGGCCCGGCAGCGACTTCGGCACGGAGCCGGTCGCGAGAAGCACGTGGCGGCCCTGGACGCGCTGGCCGTTCACGTCCACGGAGGTCGGGGACGAGAGCTTGCCCTCGCCCTCGATGTACGTCACCTTGCGCGAGGCGATGAGTCCCTGCAGGCCCTTGTAGAGGCCGGAGATCACGTCGTCCTTGTACTTGTGGACGGCCGCCATGTCGATGCCCTCGAAGGTGGCCTTCACGCCGAACTGGTCGGCTTCGCGTGCCTGGTCGGCGATCTCGCCGGCGTGCAGCAGTGCCTTCGTGGGGATGCAGCCGTTGTGCAGGCAGGTGCCGCCGACCTTGCCCTTCTCGATCAGGGCGACGTCCAGGCCCAACTGCGACGCGCGCAGTGCCGCGGCGTAACCGCCGCTACCGCCGCCGAGGATCACTAGGTCGAAAACGGTGCTGGCGTCGTTCGCCACGTCACGTCCTCCATGCATGTGCGCCGTACGCCGGACCGCTCTTCCCGGGGGTCGACCGGTCGGTCGGCTGGTATTCGGCCGCTCTTGTTTCGGCCCTGTGGTGGGGGCCCTGTCCTGCCGAGAACCCATCTTCGCACTTGTCGGCGAGAGGTGGGACGGCGGGCCGGGCTGTGAGACGTCTGATTCGCCACGTCCGGGCGTTGCTCAGGCTTTACTCAGGCAGATGAACGTACGGATTTCGTTGAGGGCGAAATCGGTCAGGGCCCGGACGTCTGGGTGTCCGGGCCCTGACCCGCGTACGACAGGTCAGCTGGTCGGCCGTGGCCTGGTCAGCCGATGCCTGGTAGGCCGAGACCTGGTCAGCCGAGGTCGCCCGCGGCCGTGCGCTCCGCGAGGCGGACCAGGGTGCGGACCGCGGTGCCGGTGCCGCCCTTGGGCGTGTAGCCGAACGGGCCGCCCTCGTTGAAGGCCGGGCCCGCGATGTCCAGGTGCGCCCAGGTGATGCCCTCGCCGACGAACTCCTTCAGGAAGAGACCGGCCACCAGACCGCCGCCCATGCGCTCGCCCATGTTGGCGATATCGGCGGTGGGGGAGTCCATGCCCTTCTTGAGGTGCTCGGGCAGCGGCATCGGCCAGGAGGGCTCGCCCGCCTCCTCGGAGACGTCGTGGATCGCGGCGCGGAACGCGTCGTCGTTGGCCATGATCCCGAAGGTGCGGTTGCCGAGCGCCATCATCATCGCGCCGGTCAGCGTGGCCACGTCGATGATCGCGTCGGGCTTGTCCTCGGAGGCCTTGGCGATCGCGTCGGCCAGGACCAGACGGCCCTCGGCGTCCGTGTTGAGCACCTCGACGGTCTTGCCGCTGTACATGCGCAGGACGTCGCCCGGACGGGTCGCCGAGCCCGACGGCATGTTCTCGGCCAGCGCGAGCCAGCCGGTGACGTTGACGTCGAGGCCGAGGCGCGCGGCGGAGACGACGGCGGCGAAGACGGCCGCGGCACCGGCCATGTCGCACTTCATCGTCTCGTTGTGGCCCGCGGGCTTCAGCGAGATGCCGCCCGAGTCGTACGTGATGCCCTTGCCGATGAAGGCGAGGTGCTTCTTCGCCTTGGACGAGGTGTACGAGAGCTTGACCAGGCGCGGCGGGGCGTCCGAGCCGACGCCGACGCCGAGGATGCCGCCGAAGCCGCCCTTGGCGAGCGCCTTCTCGTCCAGGACCTGGACCTTGATGCCGTGCTCCTTGGCGGCCGCGGAGGCGACCGCGGCGAAGGCCTCGGGGTTCAGGTCGTTCGGCGGGGTGTTGATGAGGTCGCGGGCGCGGTTGAGCTCCTCGGACACGGCGATGGCGCGCTCGACGGCGGCCTTGTACGCCTTGTCGCGGGGCTTGCCGCCGAGCAGGGCGATCTCGGCGAGCGGACCCTTGGCGTCCTTGCCGCTCTTGCCGTCCTTGCCCTTGGCGGAACCATTCTCCTTGTACGCGTCGAAGGAGTACGCGCCGAGCAGCGCGCCCTCGGCGATCGCGCCGATGTCGTCGGCGTCCTCGGCGGGCAGCGCGAACGCGGCCTTCTTCGAACCGGACAGGGCGCGCGCCGCGGTACCGGCGGCGCGGCGCAGGGCGTCGGTGGCGTACGTCTCGTCCTTCTCCGGCACCGGGCCGAGACCGACCGCGACGACGACCGGCGCCTTGAAGCCGGAAGGCGCGGGGAGCTTGGTCACCTCGCCCTCGCCGCCCGTGGCGCCGAGGGTCTCCAGGACGGACGCGAGCTTGCCGTCGTACGCCTTTTCCACGGCTTCGGCGCCGGGCGCGACAACCGGGCCCTTGGCGCCCTTGGCGACGCCGACGACGATCGCGTCGGCTCGCAGGCCGGACGCGGCGGCGGTGCTGAGAGTCAGAGCAGTCACGGTGGTGAATTCTCGCTTCCGTTGAGTTCTTTGGCCGATGGGTGGGTCGACCCGGCCCGACGCCAGCCTAGAACGGGCCGGAAAAGGGCCGAACATGAGCCTACGCGCGTCGTGCCCATTCGATTGTGTTGGCGGAGATTCATCCGTTCGTGGCTCCGCTTTTGTGTTTCAACAGTCAGCCGAGCGCCAGGACCACCAGCGCCGCCGTGGCTGCGGTCTCGGCGAGCGCGCCGAAGACGTCGCCGGTGATGCCTCCGAAGCGGCGGACGCAGTGCCTCAGGAGGAGTTCGGCGGCGCAGACCGCCAGGACGACGGCAGCCGCGTACCGCACGATCTCGTACGTTCCCAGGGGCGCGGCGGCGATCGCGGCCACCGCGGTGACGAGCGCCCCCGCGAGCAGGGCGGAGCCCTGGGGAACGGTCCCGGCCACCGCTGCCCCCAGTCCCTCCGGGCGGGCCGCGGGGATGCCCTTGCGGGCGGCAAGGGTGAGGGCGAGGCGGGCGGCGCTCGCCGAGACGACCGCGGCGAGCGCACCCCGGGCCCATGAGGCTTCGTACAGCTGGAAGAGGACGGCCACTTGGGCGAGCAGGGTGAAGAGCAGCGTGATGACGCCGAAGGGGCCGACGTCGGACTGTTTCATGATGCTCAGGGCCTGGTCGGCGGGTTTGGCGCTGCCGAGGCCGTCGGCGGTGTCGGCGAGGCCGTCCAGGTGGAGGCCGCGGGTGAGGATGGCGGGGACGGCGGTGCTCGCGACCGCGGCGAGCAGCGGTCCCGAGCCGAGCGCCATGAGCAGGCCGCCGAGCCCCGCCGCGCACAGGCCGACCACCAGGCCGGCGAGGGGAGCGCAGAGCATCCCGGCGCGGGCCGCGTCGCGGTCCCACTTGGTGACGTGGACCGGGAGCGCGGTGAGGGTGCCGAAGGCGAAGCGGAGTCCGTCGGCGGGGGAGGTTCGGGGCACCGCGGAAGATTACCCGGGGTCGGCGGGGCCGAAGCGCTCACCCGTCGCCCGCAGCGAATGCGGCAAGCGGGACCCCGGCCCAGGATGGCCCCATGGCCGACTGGTGGTACCGGAACATCACGGAGCCGGGAAAGCTGCCGCTCCTCCTGGCCCTGCTCTCCTTCGTGGGGTCCTTCCTCGTCACCCGGACCATCACGCGCCTCATCCGTGCGGGGAAGGGCCCTTTCCGGAACATCAGTTCGGGGGACGTGCACATCCACCACGTCGTACCGGGCATCTTCCTCATGCTCGTCGGCGGATTCTGGGCGGTCGCGGCAGGCAGGCACAGCCTCGCCGCGATGTTCGCGGCGGTCTTCTTCGGCGTGGGCGCCGGTCTCGTACTCGACGAGTTCGCGCTGATCCTCTACCTCGACGACGTCTACTGGAGCGAGCGGGGCCGCAAGAGCGTCGAGGTCGTGATGCTGACCGCGGCCCTGGTGGTGCTCGTGCTCACCGGCTTCACCCCGCTCGGGGTGGACGACCTGACGCCCGAGGAGCGGAACAACCGCGCGGGCCTCGCCCTGAACATCGCCGTCAACTGCTGCTTCGCCCTGATCGCCCTGGTCAAGGGCAAGTTGCGGACGGCCCTGATCGGCGTGGTGATCCCGCTGGTCGCGATGGTGGGCGCGATCCGCCTCGCCCGCCCCGGATCGGCGTGGGCCAGGCGCTTCTACCGCAACCGGCCCCGCGCCCGCGCCCGCTCTGGCCTGCGCGCTTTCCGCCACGACCGCCGCTGGGCGGGCCCGCGCCGCAAGGTTCAGGACTGGATCGGCGGCAAACCGGACCCGGAACTCGCGCGCCCGCGCCGCTGACGCACCACCGAGCAGGCGCACAGCACGAGGACAGCGGCGATCGCCGCCAGATGTTCCCTCCCCGCGAGATTGTTCTTGACGAACACCTCGACGACCATCAGGGCGGTCACGAACGCCGCCGTGAACCATGCCCGGTAGCGCCAGCACACGTAGACCGCGAGCCCGACCACCGCGGCGGAAGGACCGGCGTCGACGACCTGCGCGTCGGACGCGGGGAGCCCCAGCGGGCTGTCAGGACCCCACGCGATGCCCACGCGCGCGTAGAGCGTGCCCGCCAGGGTGGCCACGTAGGCGATGACGAGCGTGCGCCACCAGCCGACGCAGATCTCCGCGATGCCGAACACCAGCAGGATCTGCGCGAGCGCGCCCCAGACGGGCAGGTCGAGCGCGGGCACGAAGAGCGAGAGCGGAGTGCGGAGCAGGGCGAGCCAGAGCGGCTCCTCGGCCCGTACGGAGCCGATGTTCTGCACGAACTGGTAGCCCCAGGACTGGTTCTGGACGAACTGGAGGAGAGCGGTGAGGCAGACGGCGGCCAGCGTCATGGGCGCCGCCCGCCACCGCCGCTCGGCGATGCCGCCGCGCACAGCGGCGTACAGCGGCCCCCACTCGCGCCGGGCCAGCCGGGTGAGGCGGGCCGGGACCGGGGTGCTCATCGTCGGGACTCCAGGTGCTTGCGGTGCAGCCACTTCGGCAGGCCCGGCGCTTCGAGGAAGCCCTCCGCGCGGGCCGACGCGATGCCGATGCGCGGTAGGTCGCCGCTCTTCTCGAAGAGAAGGAAGCGCGGCTCCCAGATCGGGCGGTACTTCGCGTTGGCGCGGTACAGCGACTCGATCTGCCACCACCGGGAGAAGAAGGTGAGCAGTGAGCGCCACAGCCGCAGGACCGGGCCCGCGCCGAGCCGCGAGCCACGTTCGAAGACCGACCTGAACATCGCGAAGTTCAGCGAGACCTGAGTGATCTTGATCTCGGCGGCACGCTGGAGCAGCTCGATGACCATGAACTCCATCAGGCCGTTCTCGGAGTCGCGGTCGCGCCGCATCAGGTCGAGCGAGAGCCCGTGCGGCCCCCAGGGGACGAAGGAGAGCACCGCTCTCAACACGCCGTCCCCGTCGGTGCATTCGAGCATCACGCACCGCCCGTCGCCCGGGTCGCCGAGCCTGCCGAGGGCCATGGAGAAGCCGCGCTCGGTGGCCCCGTCACGCCAATCGTCGGCCCGCTCGAGCAGGTACGCCATCTCGTCGGCCGGAATGTCCTCGTGGCGGCGGATCCGCACTTCGTACCCCGCCCGCTGGACCCGGTTGTAGGCCTGGCGGACCGTCCGCATGGCCCGCCCCTGGAGCGTGAACTCACTGGTCTCGACAATGGCTTCGTCGCCCAGTTCGAGCGCGTCGAGGCCGTGCCGGGCGTAGATGGTGCCCGCCTCCTCGCTCGCGCCCATCACGGCGGGGAGCCAGCCGTGCTCGCGGGCGTCGGCGAGCCAGGGTTCGATGGCGCCGGGCCAGGCCTCCGGATCCCCGATGGGGTCACCGGAGGCCAGCGAGACGCCCCCGATCACCCGGTAGGCGACCGCCGCCTTGCCGCTCGGCGACCACACGACGCTCTTCTCGCGGCGCAGCGCGAAGTAGCCGAGCGAGTCGCGCTCGCCGTACTTGTCGAGCAGCTCGTGCAGCTTGTGCTCGTCGTCCTCGGTGAGCGGGTCGACGGCCCTGCGCGAGCGGAACGCGGCGTACAGGACGGCCAGGAGGAGGAGCGTGCTGAGCACGTTGATGGTGACGTTGACCCAGCCGGGCGTGGTGATGCCCTCGAACCGCGTGTCGTCGGCGGCCAGCGAGACAAGGCGCATCGTGCCGTAGCGCCAGCGGTCGAGGAACGTCGAACGGTATTCGTCGTGCGCGCGGTTGGTGAGGGCCACCAGGAGCGCGGCGATCAGCGAGGTCACCAGGAGACCGCCGACCGCGACGGCCGCGGCGAGCTTGGGGTTGGAGCGGTCGCCCTTGGCGTAGAACTCCCGCCGCCCGACGATCAGTGAGGCCACGAAGGCGGCGGTCAGGGCGAGGGAGATCCAGTTCTGCGCGTACCGGCGGATCTCCGGGAAGACCATCGCGAACGCGAAGAGGAGCAGAAAGAGTCCGCTGAGTACGAGGTTGAGGATCCAGGCGGCGCGTTTGCGGCGGCGCATCGTGATCGCCAGGAACATGGTGAACGCACCGGAGGCGAAGCCCGCGGTGAGCATGTACGGCGTGAAGTAGTTCTCGGTGTTGTGCCGCCGCAGATCCTGCCCCAGGGAGACCCAGACCGCGCTCAGAAAGTTGATGAAGGTGACGGCGCGTAGGTACCAGACACTGAAGGCCGCGGCGAGACGCTGACGGCGCCCGGCAGCAGCAGTTTGCTCATCTCCCATGAAAAGGGATCATATGGGCCATGTCGGTCCATACCGGGCCAGCCTTGGCTGCGTGCGACCGCGCCGCCTACTCCGCTTCGGCGTCACCTTCGGGCTCCGGCTCGGCGCCAGCCTCGTGCTCCGCCTCCGCCTCGGCCTTCCGCTCGGGCAGTTCGGCGGAGAGTGCCGCGGCGGCCCGCACCAGTGGCAGCGCGAGGAGTGCCCCCACGCCCTCGCCCACCTGCACGCCCTGCTCGAGCACGGGGTCGAGCGCCATCCGGTCGAGGGCCTTGGCCTGCGCGGGCTCCCCGCTGCTGTGCCCCGCCAGCCACCAGTCCGGTGCCCGGAAGGCGACCCGCTGGGCCACGAGCGCCGCCGCCGAGGCGACGACGCCGTCCAGGATGACCGGCGTACGCCGCACGGCGCTCTGCAGAAGGAAGCCGGTCATGGCGGCGATGTCCGCACCGCCCACCGTCGCGAGCAGCTCCAGCTGATCGCCGAGTACGGGTCGCGCGCGCCGCAGCGAGTCCCGGACCGCCGCGCACTTGCGCATCCACGCCAGGTCGTCGATCGGCGCGCCGCCGCGCCCGGTCACCACGGACGCGTCGGTCCCGCACAGCGCGGCGACAAGCGTCGCCGCGGGCGTCGTGCCGCCGACGCTCACGTCGCCGAGCACGACCAGGTCGGTCCCGGAGTCGGCCTCCTCGTCCGCGACGGCCATCCCGGCCCGCACCGCGGCCTCGGCCTCCTCGGCGGTCAGCGCGTCCTCGATGTCGGTCCGCCCCGAGCCGCGCCGCACCCGATGCCCCGTCACCTGCGCGGGAAGCTCGGCCGGATCGCAGTCCAGGGCCACGTCGACGACCCGGACGGGCACGTCGAGGCGGCGCGCGAGAACGGCGACGGGGCTCGCCCCGGAGAGCACGGCACGCACGAGCTCGGCGGCGCTGCCCGCGGTCCTGGCGGACACATCGAGCTCCGCGACCCCGTGGTCGCCCGCGAAGAGGATCACGCGTGGCCGCTCGATCGGCTTGACCGGCACCGAGGACTGGGCCGCGGAGAGCCACTCGCCAAGGTCGTCCAGACGGCCGAGCGCCCCGGGTGGCACGCTCTGCCGCTCCCTGCGCTCCTCGGCGTCGCGGCGGATCCCGCCGTCGGGCCGCTCGATCAGGTCGGTGAAGTCGTCGAGATTCAGCGAGCTCATTCGCCGAACAGTACCGGCAGGGCCCGGGCCCGGGTCGGACGGCCCGGCAGCAGGCATCCGGGCCACCTCCACGGTGTCGTTGCGCCGGTGCCGATGTCCCTTTACGTACCGTGATGATCCTTTACGTACGATGTGAGGAGACCGTCACGTCCATGGACGCCGCCCAGGCCGCCGCCGCCCAGGCCGAGAAGATCCTCACCGTCCCGCGGGCCGCCCGCCGTCACCGGGCGCGGGCCAGGGCGATGGGCCGGTTCATCGAGGCCGAGAGCTGGCTGGACATCGAGACCGGGCACGGGCACTTCCCCGCCGTCGCGCGGGAGGTGCACCCGTACACCGCCTTCGACGGCCTCGACCTGACCGAGCGCGTGGAGGAGGGCCGCAGGGCAGGCCGCGTGGAGGAGGCCCACCGCGGGCTGCTCGCCGATCTGGCGCCGAAGCTCGCGGGGCGCTACGACGCGCTGAGCATGTTCCACTACCTGGAGCGCAGCGCCGACCCGCGCATCGAACTCATCGCCGCCCGCACGGTGTTGCGGCCCGGCGGCCATCTGATGATCGAGGTCCCCGTACCCGAGAGCCGGTACGCCAGACTCCTCGACAAGGGATGGCTGCGGACCGAGCCCCACCACCGCATCCCGCTCTCCACCCTCCGCCGAGAGTTGGAGAGCCTCGGCTACACCGTCGTGGCCACCGACCGGCGTGAGCCGCACATCCCGTTCGACCTGAGCGCGGGCCTGGCCCTCGCGCTCGGCCGCGTCCGTGCCGTGGCCCGCGTCGCGGCCCCGCTCCTTGCCGCCGCGGCCCTGGCCGACCGGCTCCTCGCCCCCCTGATCAGCCGCACCCGGTTCTCCAACGCCTTCCGGGTCATCGCCCGCAGGAACCCCGACGCCTGAGGCCAGAGGAGGCCGGGTCAGTCCCGCAGGGTGAGCGCCTGGCCCGCCACGACCATCAGCACGTGCTCGCACTCCGCCGCGAACGCCACGTTGAGGCGGCCCAGTTCATCGCGGTAGCGGCGGCCCGACGCGGTCGCGGGCACGATCCCGGAACCGACCTCGTTCGACACGGCGACGACCGTGCGCCGAGTCGCGCGCACCGCGTCCGTGAGCTCGGTGACGCGCTTGCGCAGCGCCCGCTCGCCACCGCCCGCCCATTCGGCGTCGTCCCACGCGTTCACCTCGTCCATGGCGTACGTCAGCCACAGCGACAGGCAGTCGATGAGCAGGGGAGGGCCGCTCTCGGCGAGCAGCGGCACGAGGTCACAGGTCTCGGTGGTGCCCCACGACCCGGGCCGCCGTTCACGGTGGGCGCTCACCCGGTCCGCCCACTCCGAGTCGCCGTTCCTGGTCCCGCCCGTGGCCACGTAGAGCACCTCGGGGAAGGCTTCGAGGCGCCGCTCGGCCTCCACCGACTTACCCGATCTGGCGCCGCCGAGGACGAGGGTGCGGCGCGGCACGTCCGGTACGTCCTCGTAGGCGCCGACCGTCAGGGTCGTACCGTCCGGCACGGCCCGCGCACCGGCGGCCGCCAGCCTGCGGGTCAGCTCCGCGCCCGGCGGCACCTCATGGCCCAGATGGACGGCGATGATGTCCGTGGTCGGCCCGATCGCACCGGCCGCCCGCAGCCGTGCGAGTCCGTCGGGGCGCCCGATGACATCGGCGACGACCATCTCGTAGCCGGGATGCTCGTCCGGCAACCCGGCGGGCGCACCGCCGGGCGGCAGATACAGCAGCCGCTCCCCGTCGGTGCCCACCACCTCGTACCCCGTGCCCGGATGGTCCATCGCCACCGCCCGCACCCGGTGCCCGGTGAGCAGCGCGAGCTCCCGCCCGTCGGGCACCCGGCCCGGCTGCGGAAGCCCTGCCGGTACCTCCACCGAGGGGCCGTCGTGCGGATGGGAGAGCAGAACCTGGCGTACGCCGCCGAGCGAGTGCCCCGAACGGGCGGCAGCGAAGGCGGCGCCAGGAGTGAGGTCGAGCAGCAGGACGCCGTCCACCAGGAGCGCGGTCGCGGCGCGCGCGCCGACGCCGAGCGCGGTCGCGCAGGCGGCGCAGGGGCAGCCGGGGCGGGGCAGGCCTTCGGGAGAGCCGGTGCCGAGCAGAGTCAGTTCCACGAGAAGATCCTCCCGCGTCACCGCGAGCGCCGCTCGCCCGGCTACGCTTCAAGCGGCTTCACACAGCTGTCGGACCATCGGGAGGCTGGCATGGCGGCATGGACGTGGCGGTTCGAGAAGGCGGACGGGACGGAGGTCCAGCCCGCTCTGACGCCCGAAGAGTTCACGACTCAAGGGGACGCGGAGTCCTGGGTCGGCGAGTACTGGAAAGAGCTCGCCGAGGGCGGCGCCGACCAGGTGTCGCTCTTCGAGGACACGAACAAGATCTACGGGCCGATGAGCCTGCACGCGGAGGACGCGGCGCAGGGGTGAGTGACGCCTGAGCGAGAGGGGGTGGCCGCAGTTGCGGCCACCCCCTCACGTCGTGCTCGTGATGCCTAGGTCTACATCTCACCCAGCGTGAGGTCGGCGGTCTTGTCGGCGCCGTCCCGGGTGTACGTCACCTTCGCCTTGTCGCCCGGCTTCTCCCCGGCGAGCGTCTCGGAGAGCGAGGTGATGGTGGTGATCTCCGTGTCCCCCAGCTTGGTGATGATGTCGCCGGCCTCGATGCCCGCCTCGGCCGCGCCGCCGTCCTTCTGCGCCTCGACGACGGCGACACCCGCGGGCTTGTAGTCGTCACCGAGGACCGTGCGCCCCGTGATGCCGAGGGCGGCCCGGCCCGAGTCGGTGACCTTGCCGTCCTTGATGATCTGATCGGCGACCGTCTTCACCATCGAGGAGGGGATCGCGAACCCGATGCCGGGCGCCGCGCTGCCGCCCATGTCCGGGTCGGTGGCGGCGAGCGTCGGAATGCCGATGACCTCGCTGTCGAGGTTGACCAGGGCGCCGCCGCTGTTGCCCGGGTTGATCGCGGCGGACGTCTGCACCATGTTCGCGATGGTGGCGCCGGGGGAGCCCTCCGAGCGGCCCTCGCTCACGGTCCTGCCGGTGGCGGAGACGATGCCCTGCGTGACACTGGACGACAGGCCGAGCGGCGAACCCATGGCGAGCATGATCTGCCCCACCCCGGCCTTCGTGGAGTCCCCGAACTTCGCGGCCTTGAGCCCGCTCGGGGGGTTGTCGATCTTGATCACGGCGAGATCCTGCTCGGGGTAGGAGCTGACCAGCTTCGCGCTGAGCTCCTGCTCCCCGGTGGCCGTCGTGACCTTGAAGGTCCGCTCCTTGCCCACGACGTGGGCGTTGGTGACGACATGGCCCTTGTCGTCGTAGACGACGCCGGAGCCGAGGCTGTCGGAGGCGTCGATCTGGACGACCGACGGCAGGACGTTCTTGATCACCTGCTGGTAGTCGCCCTGCAGATCGTTCGCCGCCATGGGGGCGGCCTGCGTGGTGGACTCACCGGAGTTCCCGGAGCCGGAGCTCGAGCAACCACTCATGAGAAGCCCGGCGACGAGAGCGGCGGCGGAGGCGTTACGGGTACGCGAGACGTTCATGCCCCGAGTGTCGCGTTCGCCCCCCTACGTCGCCCTGAGATGCGGGGCAATCGGGTGGGTGGGTGGGAGAACACCCGCCGCGAAGCGGCGGTTCAGTCAGTCCCGCACGCCGCAGACATGCAGCAACGCGGCCACCCGCCGATAGGGATCGGTCCGCCCGGCCCGCTCCTCGGCGGCAAGCAGCGCCGCCAACTCCGCGTCCTTGGGCGGAACCGCGTCGTCCGCCGCGCCGTCGGTGAAGACCCGCACGCCGTACCAGGCATGCAGCGGCGCGGCGATCCCCGCGAGCGACGCGGTCACCGCGTCGAGCCGGTCCGCCCGCGCCTCGATACCGAGCCGATTGCGGTACACCGTGGAGTCGAAGGCGCCCATCGCCCCCGCCCAGTCCCCGGCGAGCCCCGGCCGCATGGCAAGGGCGTCCGCGTTCCGCACGAGGAGGGAGAGCAGCCCGCCGGGTGCCAGCATCCGGGCGAGGCCGGCGAGCAGCGCGTCAGGCTCCTCGACGTACATCAGCACGCCGTGGCAGAGCACGACGTCGAAGCTGCCCGGCAGGAAATGCACCCCGGTGTCGCGCCCGTCGCCCTCGACGATGCGCACGCGCCCCTGGATGCCCTCGGGCTCGGCACCGAGCGCGGCACGCGCCGCTGCCACCATCGACGAGTCCTGCTCGACGCCGGTCACCTTGTGCCCGGCACGGGCGAGCCGCAGGGCCTGCGTGCCCTGGCCCATGCCCACATCGAGCACGCGCAGCCGCTGCCCCACGGGGAAGCGCCCGGCTATCTGCTCGTCGAGCTGCCGGGTCACCAGCTCCTGGCGTACGGCGTTGCGAAGGCCGCCCAGTATCTCCAGCCACGCGGCGGCCCCGCCGGCGAAACCGCTCAGGGCCGCTCTCCGCGCTTGACCTGCGGCTTCGGCAGACGCAGTCGGCGCATCTGGAGCGTACGCATCAGGGCGTAGGCGACGGCGCCGTTCTTGCGCTCGCTCGGGAAGCGCTCGTTCAGGCGCTTCTTCAGGCGGACCGCCGTCGTCACCGAGTCCACGATGATCAGGACGATCACGAAGAGCCAGAGCAGCAGGGCGATGTTCTGCAGCTGCGGGATCCGGACCATGCTCAGTACGAGGATGATCACGGCGAGCGGCAGGAAGAACTCGGCGATGCAGAACCGCGAGTCGACGAAGTCGCGGGCGAACTTGCGCACCGGACCCTTGTCGCGGGCCGGCAGATAGCGCTCGTCACCGCTGGCGAGCGCCTGACGCTGCTTGTCCATCTGGACGCGGCGTTCACTGCGCTGCCGCTTCGCCGCCTCCTTGCGCGTCACAGGCGTGTTGGCCACGCTGCGGCGCTGGGTCTGGGCCTCACTGCGCTTGGGCGTGGGGCGGCCCTTGGGGGCCTCGGGGTCACGGGGCTGCTGGGAGTCGGTCACCGGGGCCTTGCTCGCCGGGGCCTTCTCGTCCTTGGATCGGCTACGGAACACAAAACCCAAGGGTACGGGGTGCGAACGTGTGGACCCCCGCCCGATGGGGAACGATCCGGCAACACCGAGCGTCTTGATTGTGTGTCTAAAGGGACGTTCCGTGTGGTTTACAAGCGGTTTTCCGGCGGTTCCCGGGGGTGCACCTACTCCCTACGCCGGAGCCGGGCCGGACGCAGTCGTCCTTGGGGATGAGCGCATCCGCCCGCGAACAGTGCGGTAATGGATGCAGGGCCCGTACTGTGGGTTCTGGCAGTACCTGGAGCTGGAAGTCCGTCAGAAGGGGGCGCGCGAAGCCCATGAGCGGTGTCATGAAGCGTATGGGGATGATCTTCCGCGCGAAGGCGAACAAGGCCCTTGACCGGGCCGAGGACCCGCGCGAAACCCTCGATTACTCGTACCAGAAACAGCTTGAGCTGCTGCAGAAGGTGCGCCGCGGTGTCGCCGACGTGGCGACCTCGCGCAAGCGACTCGAGCTGCAGTTGAATCAGCTTCAGAAGCAGTCCTCCACTCTTGAGGACCAGGGCCGCAAGGCCCTCGCCCTCGGCCGTGAGGACCTGGCCCGCGAGGCGCTCTCGCGCCGTGCGGCGCTTCAGCAGCAGGTGACCGACCTGGAGACCCAGCACCAGACGCTCCAGGGCGAGGAGGAGAAGCTCACCCTCGCGGCGCAGCGACTCCAGGCCAAGGTCGACGCCTTCCGTACGAAGAAGGAGACGATCAAGGCCACGTACACCGCGGCCCAGGCGCAGACCCGGATCGGCGAGGCCTTCTCCGGCATCTCCGAGGAGATGGGCGACGTCGGCATGGCGATCCAGCGCGCCGAGGACAAGACCGCGCAGCTCCAGGCGCGGGCGGGTGCGATCGACGAGCTCCTTGCCTCCGGTGCTCTCGACGACTCCTCCGGGCTCGCCAAGGACGACATCCAGTCCGAGCTGGATCGCCTCTCCGGTGGTACTGATGTAGAGCTGGAACTGCAGCGGATGAAGGCCGAGCTCGCGGGCGGGTCGACGCCGAAGCAGGCCATCGAGCCGGGTCAGGGACAGCCCCAGACCCAGCAGCCGCAGGACACCCCGCGCTTCGACAAGCAGTAGTAGCCCTACGCAGTACACCGCTCACGTCCGAGGAGGGCGACATGATCGTACGGATCATGGGGGAGGGGCAGGTGAAGCTGGCCGACAGCCACTTCACCGAACTGAACAAGCTGGACGACGAGTTGCTCGCCGAGATGGAGAGCGGCGACGAGTCCGGCTTTCGCCGAACGCTCGGCGCGTTGCTGAACAAGGTCCGGGAGCTGGGCGAGCCCCTCCCGGACGACGCCCTCGAACCCTCCGAGCTGATCCTCCCGGGCCCGGACGCGACGCTGGACGAGGTCCGGGAGATGCTGAGCGACGACGGCCTGATCCCGGGTTGACGCGGGGCAATCGGGTGGGTGGGCGGGAAAGATCCGGCGCGAAGCGCCGGGACAGGATCCTGCAGCAGGGCCGAGCGGCCAGACCCGGTCCCAGCAGCCCGCAGGGCCCCGTACCGTTCAAGGCGTGAGCACTCTCGTGCGAGGCCGATGCTGGGCCGAGGCGCACCCCCTGGCCGTGGACGCCGCCCTCGCGGCAGCCGTCCTCGTATGCATGGTCACCGGTTCCTTCGTCGAGCCGTACGGCCACGACGGCGGCCCCAGCTGGGGCGCCCGCACCCCGAGCGCGCTCAGCCTCGTCCTGATGGTGCTCGGCGCCGTCGCGCTGATCTTCCGCCGCCGCGCCCCCTGGGTCGTGCTCGCCACGACCTGCGGTTTCACCGTCGTCGACCTGGTCACCGGCGAGTTCCGCGGCGGCGTCGTCATGAGCGCGGTCATCGCGCTCTTCACCGTCGCCGCCCGCACCAACCGCCCCACCACCTGGCGCGTCGGCCTGATCACCATGACCGGGCTCACCGGAGTCGCGATGCTGGCGGGCCCGCTGCCCTGGTACGCCCAGGAGAACCTCGGCATCTTCGCCTGGACCGGGATGGCCGCCGCCGCCGGTGACGCCGTCCGCAGCCGCCGCGCCTTCGTGGACGCCATACGCGAGCGCGCCGAACGCGCGGAACGCACCCGCGAGGAGGAGGCAAGGCGCCGCGTCGCCGAGGAGCGGCTGCGCATCGCCCGCGATCTGCACGACGTGGTGGCCCACCACATCGCCCTCGTCAACGTGCAGGCCGGGGTCGCGGCGCACGTCATGGACAAGCGGCCCGACCAGGCCAAGGAAGCCCTCTCCCACGTACGGGACGCCAGCCGCTCCGCCCTCAACGAACTGCGCGCCACCGTCGGCCTGTTGCGGCAGACCGGCGACCCCGAAGCGCCCACCGAACCCGCCCCCGGCCTGGCCCGCCTCGACGACCTCGTCGAGACCTTCCGTCACGCGGGCCTCCCCGTGGAGGTGACCAGCGGCGACGCGGCCACGAACCTGCCCGCCGGAGTCGACCTGGCCGCCTACCGCATCATCCAGGAGGCCCTCACGAACGTGCAGAAGCACGCGGGGACGGGCGCCAAGGCGGAGGTCAGCATCATCCGCGTAGGGCCGAACGTCGAGGTCACGATCCTGGACGACGGAACAGGAGACAAGGGCGAGGAAGGCAGGAAGGAAGACGGGGAGAGCGACGGCGGCGGGCACGGGCTCATCGGCATGCGCGAGCGCGTCAGCGCCCTGGGCGGCCGCTGCACCGTCGGACCCCGCTACGGCGGCGGATTCCGCGTCCATGCGATCCTGCCCGTCACGGCAAAGCCGGTCACCCCGGCAGAGGGAGGGACCGCGTGACGATCCGGGTGCTGCTGGCCGACGATCAGGCCCTGCTGCGCAGCGCGTTCAAGGTGCTCGTCAACTCCGAGCCCGACATGGAGGTCGTCGCCGAGGCGTCGGACGGCGCGGAGGCCGTCGAGCTCGCCAGGACCCGGGCCGCCGACGTCGTCCTGATGGACATCCGCATGCCCGGCATGGACGGCCTCGCCGCCACCCGCCTGATCAGCGCCGACCCCGCCCTGGCCCACGTACGGGTGGTCATGCTGACGACCTTCGAGGTCGACGAGTACGTGGTGCAGTCGCTGCGCGCCGGCGCCTCCGGCTTCCTCGGCAAGGGCGCGGAGCCGGACGAACTGCTCGGCGCGATCCGGATCGTGGCCGCGGGCGACGCCCTCCTCTCCCCGGTGGCGACGAAGGGCCTGATCGCCAAGTTCCTCGCGCAGGGCGACGGTTCGGACGACGACGGCGGGGTGCGCGGCGAGCGCCTCGACGCGCTCACCGGGCGTGAGCGCGAGGTCCTCGTCCAGGTCGCGGGCGGCCACTCGAACGACGAGATCGCCGAGCGCCTCGAGGTCAGCCCGCTCACCGTGAAGACCCACGTGAACCGCGCGATGGCGAAGCTGGGCGCCCGCGACCGGGCACAACTCGTCGTCATCGCCTACGAATCGGGCCTGGTACGTCCAAGGGTGGAGTGATCGCGGGTGCGACGTACTGCGCCCGCAGTATGCGTCACATAAGAACGGGTCCTCGGAGTGACGATTCCTGCCCTGGACATGGCAGATCGTGTAGGGGGCACCGGCCAGCCGGTGCCCCTTCCTGCGTAGTACGCCACAGAGAGAGACCACCATGTCCTGGCTGTCCCGCTTCAGCCTCGCCCAACGGGCCCTGATCGGGCTGATATCCATCATCGCGCTTGTCTTCGGCGCGATCGCGATCCCTCAGCTCAAGCAGCAGCTGCTGCCCTCCATCGAACTGCCGATGGTGTCCGTCCTCGCCCCGTACCAGGGTGCGTCCCCCGATGTGGTCGAAAAGCAGGTCGTCGAACCCCTCGAGTCCTCGATCGACGCGGTCGACGGCATCACCGGCATCACCTCCACGGCGAGCGAGGGCAACGCCGTGATCATGGCCCAGTTCGACTACGGCAGCGGCTCCAAGCAGCTCGTCGCCGATGTCCAGCAGGCCGTGAACCGCGCCGGGGCCGAGCTCCCCGACGACGTCGACCCGCAGGTCGTCGCGGGCTCCACGGACGACATCCCGACCGTGGTCCTCTCCGTCACCTCCGACAAGGACCAGCAGGCGCTCTCCGACCGGCTCGACCGCACGGTCGTGCCCGCTCTGAAGGACATCGACGGCGTCGCCCAGGTCACCGTCGACGGCGTACGCGACCTCCAGGTCGACGTCACCCCCGACGACAAGAAGCTGGCCAAGGCGGGCCTGACCCCGGCCGCGCTCGGCCAGGCGCTCCAGGCCGGCGGCGCCACGCTCCCCGCGGGCTCCTTCGACGAGGACGGCAAGAACCGCACCGTCCAGGTCGGCGGCGGCTACACCTCCCTGAAGCAGATCCAGTACCTGATGGTCACCCCGGAGGCCAAGCCGGGGGAGCGGCCGGGCAAGCCGGTGCGCCTCGACGAGGTCGCCACCGTCAAGCAGCAGCCGTCGGACGCCACGTCCATCACGCGCACGAACGGCAAGCCCAGCCTCGCCCTCTCGATCACGATGGACCAGGACGGCAGCGCCGTCGCCATCTCCGACGAGGTCAAGGACAAGCTGCCCGACCTGCGCAAGGACCTGGGCGCCGGATCGGACCTGACGGTCGCCAGCGACCAGGGCCCGGCGGTCTCCAAGTCCATCGACGGTCTCACCACCGAGGGCGCGCTCGGCCTGGTCTTCGCCGTCCTGGTCATCCTGGTCTTCCTGGCGTCGATCCGCTCGACGCTGGTCACCGCGGTCTCCATCCCGCTCTCGGTCGTCCTCGCCCTGGTCGTGCTCTGGACGAGGGACCTCTCCCTCAACATGCTCACGCTCGGCGCGCTGACCATCGCCATCGGCCGCGTCGTCGACGACTCGATCGTGGTCCTCGAGAACATCAAGCGCCACCTCGGATACGGCGAGGAGCGCGAGGCCGCGATCCTCACGGCGGTCAAGGAGGTCGCGGGCGCGGTCACGTCCTCGACGCTGACCACGGTCGCGGTCTTCCTGCCCATCGGCCTGGTCGGCGGCATGGTCGGCGAGCTCTTCGGCTCGTTCTCGCTGACGGTCACGGCGGCGCTCCTGGCGTCCCTGCTCGTCTCGCTGACGGTCGTGCCGGTCCTCTCGTACTGGTTCCTGCGTCCCCCCAAGGACGTGCGCGGCGCCGACCCGGAGGAGGCCCGCCGCAAGGCCGAGGAGAAGGAGGAGAAGAGCAGGCTCCAGCGCTTCTACGTCCCTGTCCTGCGGTTCGCGACGCGGCGCCGTCTCACCAGCCTCGCCATCGCCCTCGTGATCCTCGTGGGTACGTTCGGCATGGCACCGCTCCTGAAGACCAACTTCTTCGACCAGGGCGAGCAGGAAGTCCTGACCATCAAGCAGGAGTTGAAGCCGGGCACCAGCCTCGCGGCGTCCGACGCCTCGGCCAAGAAGGTCGAGAAGATGCTTGACGGCCTGGACGAGATCAAGGACTACCAGGTCACGGTCGGCTCTTCCGGCTTCATGGCGGCGTTCGGCGGCAGCACGGACACCAACCAGGCGTCCTACACCCTGACGCTCAAGGACAAGTCGTCGTACGACACGACGCAGGACAAGGTCGAGGAGGAGCTCGGCAAGCTCTCCGGCATCGGGCAGACGTCCATCTCGGCCGGTGACGGCTTCGGCAGCCAGGACCTGAGCGTGGTCGTGAAGGCCGCCGACGGTGACGTGCTGCGCAAGGCGTCCGAAGAGGTGCGTGACGAGGTCGCGAAGATCGACGACGTCACGGACGTGCAGAGCGACCTGTCGCAGAGCATCCCGCGCATCTCGGTCAAGGCCAACTCCAAGGCGGCGGCGGCCGGGTTCAACGACACCACCCTCGGCCAGGCCGTCGCCCAGACGGTCCGCGGCACCGAGAGCGGCAAGGCGACCCTGGACGACACCGAGCGCGACGTCGTGGTGAAGTCGGCGCAGCCCGCGAAGACGCTCGCCCAGCTGCGCGAGCTGAACCTCGGCTCCGTGAAGCTCGGTGACATCGCCTCGGTCAAGCTGGTCGACGGGCCCGTCTCGATGACCCGCATCGACGGTGCGCGCGCCGCGACGATCACCGCGAAGCCGACCGGCGAGAACACGGGCGCGGTCAGCGCCGACCTCACCAAGAAGCTCGACGCGCTGAACCTGCCGGACGGCGTGACGGCGTCCATCGGCGGCGTCTCCGAGGACCAGGACGAGGCGTTCGCCTCGCTGGGCCTCGCGATGCTCGCGGCGATCGCGATCGTCTTCATGCTGCTCGTGGCGACGTTCCGCTCGCTCGTCCAGCCGCTGATCCTGCTGGTCTCGATCCCGTTCGCGGCGACGGGTGCGATCGGTCTCCTGATCGCCACCGACACCCCGATGGGTGTCCCCGCGATGATCGGCATGCTGATGCTGATCGGCATCGTGGTGACGAACGCGATCGTCCTGATCGACCTGATCAACCAGTACCGCAGGCAGGGCCACGGCGTGGTCGAGGCGGTCATCGAGGGCGGCCGTCACCGTCTCCGTCCGATCCTGATGACGGCCCTGGCGACCATCTTCGCCCTGCTCCCGATGGCCCTCGGCGTCACGGGCCAGGGCGGCTTCATCGCCCAGCCGCTCGCGGTGGTGGTCATCGGCGGCCTGATCACGTCGACGCTCCTGACCCTCCTCCTCGTACCGACGCTGTACGCGATGGTGGAACTCCGCAAGGAACGTCGCCGCGCGAAGCGCGAGGCGAAGCGGGTCAAGAAGACCGGCGTCTCGCCGCAGGCCGACGCCGAGTCGGACGACGTGGAACCGGCTCAGGTCTGACCCTGCGGGCCGGTGGGGGCTGGTCGCGCAGTTCCCCGCGCCCCTACGGGGCCCGGTCTCTCAGCTGACGGGGTGCTCCTCAAACAGAGGGGCACCCCGTCCTCGTACGCCCAGCGCAAGAGCGAGAACCGCAGCCCCGCTGCAAAGAGTCATCCCCAGGAACAGCGGCACCGCGGTGTCGTCGCCGCCGAGCCCCACCAGCGGCGCGACCACCGCGCCCAACGCGCTCTGCGCTGTCCCGAGCAGGGCGGACCCCACCCCGGACGCGTAGGGAACGCGCGCGAGGGCGAGCGCCGCCGCGTTGGCCACGACGAGCCCGAGCCCGCCGCAGACCAGGGCCATCAGCGCCAGGCACACCACGATTCCCAACAGCCCCGCCAGGGTGAGGGCGAGCAGCAGGGACGTACCGGTGAGCATCGCGAGCAGCCCGCTCCGCAGCAGCGCATCGGGAGAGACCCGCCCCACGAGGCGGGCCCCCACCGCACTGGACAGCGTCGCGACCACGGCCCCGCCGGAGAAGGCGACGGACGAGGTTCCCACCCCCATCCCCAGCACGTTCTGCAGCAGGAACGGCGACCCGGCGATGTAGCAGAAGAGCATCCCGAACCCGAAGGTGAAGGCGAGCGTGTACCCCACGTACGCCCGGTCGCCCACGACCTCACGGACCGAGGACACCACCTGCCGCACCCCGCCCTCGTGCCGCCGCTCCTTCGGCAGACTCTCCGGTACGCCGACCAGCACCGCCAGGGTCACCAGGAGCGACACCCCGGCGAGCACCCAGAACACGCCCCGCCACCCCGCGGCCCCGATCACCGCGCCCCCGGCCAGCGGGGCGATGATCGGCGCGATCCCGGCCAGCGTCATGAGGATCCCGAAGAGGCGTGCAGCGGCGGCCCCCCGCAGCCGGTCCGCGACCACGGCCCGGCTGATCACGACCCCCGCCGCCCCGCTGAACCCGGCCACGAACCGCAGCGCGACCAGCCACCCGAGAGAGGGCGCCACGGCGCACAGCGCGGTACCCACGGTGGACGCGGCCGCCCCCGCGAGCAGCGGCCCCCGTCTGCCGTACCGGTCGGAGAGCGGCCCGAACACGAGATGTCCGAGCGTCATCCCGACCAGGAACGCGGTCAGCGTGAGCTGCACCCCGGAGGCGTCGGTGTGCAGTTCGCCGGCCATCCGTGGAAAGGCCGGGAGGTACATGTCGGTGGAGAGCGGACCTATGAACGAGAGCAGCGCGAGCGCGGCGGTGAGCAAGGGCATGACAGAGGAACCCCCGGCAAAATAGAGATAGTTATATATCTATAGGTGACGCTAGCATGGGAGCGTGACCGAGCAGAGGAATGCGCAGAACGACGGGCAGAGGGACGCGGGACGGGGTGCGGAGAGGCGCGCGGAGAGCGTCGATGAGGCCGACCGCAGGCTCCTCCGGCACGCCAGGGAGCTGACCCCCGCGCTGTACGCGCTCTCGCGGGTCCTGCGCTTCCAGGGCATGGAGGAGGCGGGGCTGTGGCGGCTGCCGCCGTCGGAGCTGGAGCTGATGCGCTACGTCCACGCGGAACCGGGTGTGACGGTGGGCGTCCTGGCCCGTGAACTCGGCCTGCACGCCAGCAATGTGAGCGCCACGGTCCGCGGTCTGGTCAACGCGGGACACCTGGAGCGCGAGAAGGACCCGAACGACGGCCGGGTGGTGCGCCTGAAGCCGACCCTCAAGGCGGAGCAGGGCATGGCCCTGATCGAGAACGCCTGGGCGGAGATCTTCGCCGACGCGCTCGCCACGCTCTCCGAGGAGCAGATGACGGCGCTGATCGCGTCCGTACCGGCGCTGGAGGCGCTGGGCGGTGCGCTCAAGGAGCGTAGAACGCGGTAAGGGGCACCCGCAATAGCGGGCGCCCCTTACGCGCGGGACCTACGAGATCAAGGCAGGGCAGGGCTACGGAAGCGTGAGCATCCGCTCGAGCGCCAGCTTCGCGAACTGCTCGGTCTCGCGGTCGACCTCGATCTGGTTGACCAGCTTGCCCTCGGCGAGGGACTCCAGCGTCCAGACCAGGTGCGGCAGGTCGATCCGGTTCATGGTCGAGCAGAAGCAGACCGTCTTGTCGAGGAAGACGATCTCCTTGTCGTCCGCGGCGAAACGGTTCGCCAGGCGGCGTACGAGATTCAGTTCGGTCCCGATCGCCCACTTGGAACCGGCGGGAGCCGCCTCCAGGGTCTGGATGATGTGCTCCGTGGAGCCCACGTAGTCCGCCGCGGCCACGACCTCGTGCTTGCACTCGGGGTGCACCAGGACGTTGACGCCGGGAATGCGCGCGCGCACGTCCTCCACGGACTCCAGCGAGAAGCGCCCGTGCACCGAGCAGTGTCCGCGCCACAGGATCATCTTCGCGTCCCGCAGCTGCTCGACGGTCAGGCCGCCGTTCGGCTTGTGCGGGTTGTAGAGGACGCAGTCCTCCAGCGTGAGGCCCATGTCCCGGACCGCGGTGTTGCGGCCGAGGTGCTGGTCGGGCAGGAAGAGGATCTTCTCGCCCTGCTCGAAGGCCCACTCAAGGGCCCGCTTGGCGTTGGACGAGGTGCAGATCGTCCCGCCGTGCTTGCCGGTGAAGGCCTTGATATCGGCCGAGGAGTTCATGTACGAGACGGGCACGACCTGCTCGGCCACTCCGGCCTCGGTCAGTACGTCCCAGCACTCCGCGACCTGCTCGGCGGTGGCCATGTCGGCCATCGAGCAGCCGGCGGCCAGGTCGGGAAGGACGACCTTCTGGTCGTCGGTGGTCAGGATGTCCGCGGACTCGGCCATGAAGTGCACACCGCAGAAGACGATGTACTCGGCCTCCGGCTTGGCGGCAGCGTCCTTGGCCAGCTTGAAGGAGTCGCCGGTGACATCCGCGAACTGGATGACCTCGTCGCGCTGGTAGTGGTGGCCGAGCACGAAGACCTTGTCGCCGAGCTTCTCCTTGGCGGCGCGGGCGCGCTCCACGAGGCCGGGGTCGGAGGGCGACGGCAGATCGCCGGGGCACTCGACGCCGCGCTCACTCCTGGGGTCGGCCTCGCGGCCGAGCAGCAGCAGGGCGAGCGGCGTCGGCTGGACGTCGAGATCCACGGGGGACTGGGCGGTGGTCACGAGACACGCACCCTTTCTTCTCTGCAGACGACTTTTCGTCTAATTGACGTTATCTATCATAACCGCTTCACGTCAGTTTGACGATGGCCATAGTGTCGATGTGACGCGTTCGCCTTCGACGGGCCGCTGCCCCTCGCGACGGCATGTGCGAGCATGAAGGGACAGACAGTCGAGAGAACAGCACTTGGCCGGGAATGAATCCGCGGCCCTGACGGTTGCAACCGTCGGCAAGCAGTCTCCGTACAACCCGGGAGAGAAGCAGATGTCCGTATCGGACGAGACCACCACCGTGAGCGACGGCATCCTCCTGTCCGACGCCGCCGCGGGCAAGGTCAAGGGCCTTCTTGAGCAGGAGGGCCGGGACGACCTGGCGCTGCGCGTCGCCGTTCAGCCCGGCGGTTGCTCGGGCCTTCGCTACCAGTTGTTCTTCGACGAGCGCTCGCTCGACGGCGACGTGGTCAAGGACTTCGACGGCGTGAAGGTCGTCACCGACCGGATGAGCGCTCCTTACCTCGGCGGCGCCTCCATCGACTTCGTCGACACCATCGAGAAGCAGGGCTTCACGATCGACAACCCGAACGCCACGGGCTCCTGCGCCTGCGGCGACTCGTTCAGCTAGATCTGCCAGATCTGCACAGATAGATCTGCACAGACGAAAGGCGGCCCCCGGAGAACTTCGGGGGCCGCCTTCGTACGTATACGTACTACGGGTCCGCGTGGGTGCTACTTGCGCGGCACCGTCCCGCCGCCGTCCGCGTCCACGACCTTGCGGTCGCCGAGCGCCTTGTCCAGGGTCACGGTCTGCGTGAACTCCTTGGCCATCATGATGCAGACCTCGCCCTTCTTGCGGGTCTCGGTCACCTTCACGCGCACGCTGTCCTTGCCCTCGTCGGCCGACGCCGAGTACTTACTGCAGGCGCCGCCCCAGAAGTGCACCGTCAGGGACTTGCCGTCCGCGCGGTAGGACTCCACGTGCAGGGTCGGGTCCTTGGGGTCCTTCTGGCCCGCGCCCGGCTCATCGCTCGGCTTCGAGGTGGGCGTGGGGTCGGACGGCGGTGTGCTCGGCGAGGTGATGAACTTCGGCTCCACCGCCGGATGCGTCACCGTGAAGGTGTCCTTCACGCCCTGCGGCTTCACGTCGAACAGCCAGGAGGGCACGAGCGTCTGGCGCCCGTCCACGAAGTGCGTCGCGAGTCCGAACGTGGCGCCCTTCACCGTGACCGGCTGCGGCTTCGGAGGCGCGGACGAGGGCTCGCACGGAGCCTGCTTCTTGCCTTCCTTGCCCGACGCGTCCTCGGGCATGGCCGTGGCGCAGCCGCCGACACCGACGCGATCATCGCCGCCGCCCGACTCGTTGAGCTGCTTCAGCGTCTCGGCGGCGCTGATCACCGGGTACGTCGCGCCCTTCTCCGGCGCCTTCAACTGGCCGCTGCCGCCGACCACTTGGCCGTCCGAGCCGACCTGGATGCCGGTCGACCAGCCGTACGTCGGGAGTCCGCCCACCTTCGGGTCGGCGTTCACCACCCGTACGCCGCCCATGAGTTGGCCCGCGTCCAGCTTCGCGTCGTCCTGGCCCGCGGCCTTCAGGACCGGGGCCGCCGCCTTCTTCGCCGCGTCCGCGCCGACCGGGTCACCCGCGCCGTTCGGGGCGGTGGACGTCTCCGAACAGCGCTTGCCCTTCGCGCAGTTGTCGCTGCCACCGGTGGCGTACCGCGAGAAGGTCCAGGTGCCCGGCGCCTGCTTGCTCACCTGGAGCGAGGGTCCTGAGCCGTCCTTGGCGGGGCCGATCTTCCAGGCGCCGCCCTCTGAGGCGGGCTTTCCCTTGACGCCGAGTGCTTTCGCGAGATCGGTGACCTGGTCCTCGGCGACGGTGCCCCGCGCGTGGTACACGGCCGCCGATTCGGGGCCGCCGGGCAGCTTGCCCTCGGCGCGGTAGGTGGCGCCGCTCGGGTCGGGCTCTCCAGGGGCGATGCCCTCGGTGCCGCCTTCGGTGCCGCCCTTCTGCCGGTCGCCGTCCGTGTGCCCGTCGAGGGCGAGTGGCGGTGGCGCGCCGCCGCCGGCGGGAGAACTGCCGTTGCCGCCGCTGCCGCCTGAGGCGGTCGCGGCGAAGTAGGCGCCGCCGCCACCGACGAGCAGCACCGTGGCCGCCACCGACGCGACGGCGAGGCGGGAACGCCGCCGGTGCTGCTCGGCCGCGTCATGGTCGGATCGCTCGGTGCTCACCGCATCGCTCCTTTGACTGCACTGCTGTCCCTGGAGGCCCGCGTGTGGGCCTCGTTCGTATTCCGCGTCCCCTTTACGGGGGACAGCGGTGGGACGCAGCGGGGGAGCGCACGGTTCCCTCGGTATGCGCCGAGGGGCGTCGCCTCAGTCGCCGTATCCGGTCGCCGTACTCAGTCGCCGTACTCGGACATGCCGTCGATCAGTCGCGCGGACGCGGGCGGGACGCTGATGCCGTGGATCAGCGCGGGCGACACCGGGGCGGTCGCGGCGGACGCGGGGGACACCCAGTGCGGGGCCATGCGGGCGCAGTCGCCGCGCAACGTCTCCAGGGACTCGGAGGGCAGCTCGACGGGACGCGCGCGGACGACATGCTTCGAGATAACGGCCATAACCGCACCGTACGCATCGCAGACCTCGCGAAAAAAGACCTACTAACGGGTAGTTTGGCCTCTTCAGCGGGGGTGCACCGACCCGGTAGCGTGAAGTGTCAACCCCTCGCCTCTCCTCCACAGGAGCATGCCGTCGTGCGTATCGCAGTCACCGGCTCCATCGCCACCGACCACCTGATGACCTTCCCCGGCCGCTTCGCCGACCAACTGGTCGCGGATCAGCTGCACACGGTTTCTCTCTCTTTCCTGGTCGACGCCCTAGACGTACGCAGGGGAGGTGTCGCCGCCAACATCTGCTTCGGCATGGGCCAGCTCGGCTCCGACCCGATCCTGGTCGGCGCCGCGGGCTCCGACTTCGGCGAGTACCGCGCCTGGCTCGACCGGCACGGCGTGGACACGGCATCGGTCCGCATCTCCGAGACGCTGCACACGGCCCGCTTCGTGTGCACCACGGACGCCGACCACAACCAGATCGGCTCGTTCTACACGGGCGCGATGAGCGAGGCCCGCCTCATCGAACTGAAGACCGTGGCCGACCGCGTGAGCGGCCTCGACCTGGTTCTCATCGGTGCGGACGACCCCGAGGCGATGATGCGCCACACCGAGGAGTGCCGGGCGCGCGCGATCCCCTTCGCCGCGGACTTCTCCCAGCAGATCGCGCGCATGGAGGGCGAGGAGATCCGTACGCTCCTCGACGGCGCCACGTACCTCTTCTCGAACGAGTACGAGAAGGGGCTCATCGAGTCCAAGACCGGCTGGACCGACGCCGAGATCCTCTCGAAGGTCGGCCACCGCGTGACGACCCTCGGCTCGCGCGGCGTACGCATCGAGTCCGTCGGCCAGGACCCGATCGAGGTCGGCACCCCCGAGGAAGACGCGAAGGTCGAGCCGACCGGCGTCGGCGACGCCTTCCGCGCGGGCTTCCTCTCGGGCCTCGCCTGGGGCGTCTCCCACGAGCGCGCGGCGCAGGTCGGCTGCATGCTCGCCACCCTGGTCATCGAGACCGTCGGCACGCAGGAGTACGAGCTGCAGCGCAGCAACTTCATGGACCGCTTCACCAAGGCGTACGGCCATGCGGCGGCGTCCGAGGTCAAGGGCCACCTGGTCTAGTTCGCAGACCCGGATCCCCGGGCCCCACCCGGCCCGGTCAGGAGCTCCGGCGGACCACATAGGCGCAGCCGTGGTCCGCCGGCTCCTCGCCCACGTACTCCTGCCCCCGCATCTCGCACCACGCCGGGATGTCGAGCCGCGCCGCCTCGTCGTCCGCGAGGACCGTGACCGTGCCGCCCACCGGGACGTCCCCGATGACCTTCGCGAGCTCGATGACGGGGAGCGGGCAGCGCTTGCCGAGCGCGTCCACGACGAGCGAAGCGGACTCCGCACGCGCCACCGGCGCCACCGGCGCGCCCAGTTGTTCACGTACCGAGGCCACCACGCCCGGCAGCACCTCCAGGAAACGCTCCACGTCCGCCTCCTGGGTCCCCCGTGGGAGTGAAACGCGGACGTTGCCCTCGCTCAGTACGCCCATCGCCTTCAGGACGTGGCTCGGGGTCAGCGTCGAGCTGGTGCAGGAGGAGCCGGACGAGACCGAGAAGCCGGCCCGGTCCAATTCGTGCAGCACGGTCTCGCCGTCGACATAGAGACACGAGAACGTCACCAGGTGGGGCAGGCGCCGCACCGGGTCGCCCACCACCTCCACGTCCGACACGAGCCCCGGCACCCGCGCCCGGATCCGCTCCGTCAACTCCCGCAGCCTGGCGCCCTCCTCGGCGGCCTCGGCCTGTACGGCACGGAGCGAGGCCGCCGCCGCGACCACCGCCGGAATGTTCTCGAAGCCGGGTGCACGCCCCGACTCCCGCTCGTCGGCGGGGCCCTGCGCGGCGAACCGCACCCCCTTGCGCACGACGAGCAGCCCGGCTCCCGCGGGCCCACCCCACTTGTGGGCGCTCGCGGCGAGCAGCGACCACTCCCCGTCCACCCTGCCCCACGGCAGCGACTGCGCCGCGTCCACGAGGAGCGGCACCCCGGCGGCGCGACACGCCGAGGCGACCTCGGTCACCGGCTGCTCGGTGCCCACCTCGTGGTTGGCGGACTGGAGGCAGGCGAGGGCCGTGTCGGGGCGCAGACCGGCGGCGTACGCGACCGGGGACACCGCGCCCGACCGGTCCACCGGGATCTCCGTCACCGTCCCCCCGTCGGCTTCGAGGGCCGCCGCCGCATGGAGCACCGAAGAGTGTTCGACCGCGGACGCCACCAGATGCCGCCCGACACGCCGACGCCCGGCGAGGGCCCCGGCGATCCCGGAGTGCACGGCCCGCGTACCCGAAGAGGTGAAGGAGAGCTCGTCGGGGCGGCACCCGACCGCCTCCGCGGCGGCCTCCCGCGCGGCGTCGAGCAGCATCCTGGCCCGCCGCCCCTCGCGGTAGAGCCGCGCCGGATCGGCCCACCCCTCATCGAGCGAGGCCTGCAGCGCCTGCCGGGCCACGGGGTGGAGGGGAGCGGAGGAGGCGACATCGAAGTAGGACACGGCCCAACGCTAGAACGTCAGCCCTAGGAAGCACCCCGGGGGAGCGCCCCGAAGGGGCGCGAGGAACGGCGCGACAAGCCGCAGCGAACCCGCAGCCGCGCATCAACAGGCCGCCCCGAGCCATCGGGCGGCCAGACCCCCCGTCAGAAAGCAGCCGCAGGCCCCGCTTAACACCCTTCGGAGTGACCCGCGGCGCGTTAGGCACCCTCCCCGCGCGACCCCAAATAGCGTCCAGTAAGGTTTGGCCCGCATAAACATCCAAACCCCTGCCCGCCGCAGGGCGGCGACCGACGACCGAGAAGGCCGCACCCGACCGCGCGGGCCGAGACTCTCGGGAAGGCGCTACGTGAGTCCCAACGGCTCCGACCGCTCGTCGCGGCGCCCGATGCGGCGGAAGCTGCCGCAGGTGCTGACTGCGGGCCTGATCCTTGCGACCGCTACCGGTTGCACCTACAAGGATTTCCCCCGCCTTGGAATGCCGACCCCGGTAACGGAAGAGGCACCTCGGATCCTCTCCCTCTGGCAGGGCTCGTGGGCGGCAGCGCTCATCACGGGCGTGCTGGTGTGGGGGCTGATCATCTGGAGTGTCATCTTCCACCGGCGCAGCCGCACCAAGGTGGAGGTACCTCCGCAGACGCGTTACAACATGCCCATCGAGGCGCTCTACACGGTGGTCCCCCTCATCATCGTCTCGGTGCTCTTCTACTTCACGGCACGTGATGAGTCGAAGCTCCTCCATCTCGACGCGAAGCCTGCCCACACGGTCAACGTGGTCGGCTATCAGTGGAGCTGGGGCTTCAACTACATCGAGGACGTGAAGGGTTCCGACAAGGACGACGCGAAGTCGGCCAAGGAGCTGGAGGCCATCCCGGACAAGTTCCGCGATGCGTTCCCGTCCAACGCCGGCGGTGTCTACGACGTCGGTACGCCCGGCCAGCGGAACCCGCAGAACAACAACCCCGGTCCGACCCTCTGGCTCCCCAAGGGCGAGAAGGTCCGGTTCGTACTGACTTCGCGTGACGTCATCCACTCCTTCTGGGTGGTGCCGTTCCTCATGAAGCAGGACGTCATCCCGGGCCACACGAACGCCTTCGAGGTGACTCCCAACCGGGAGGGCACCTTCATGGGCAAGTGCGCCGAGCTCTGCGGTGTCGACCACTCCCGGATGCTCTTCAACGTCAAGGTCGTTTCCCCCGAGCGCTACCAGAAGCACCTCGAGGACCTGGCGAAGAAGAACCAGACCGGTTACATCCCGGCCGGCATCGAGCAGACGAAGCACGAGAAGAACCGGGAGACGAACAACCTGTGAGCATCCTCAACGAACCTCAGGGTGCCTCGGCAGCGGAAGACTCGTCCGAGAACGAGCTGCCGGTACGGCGCGCACAGCCGGGCGCTGTGGTCATCAAGTGGCTGACCACCACTGACCACAAGACGATCGGCACGCTCTACCTGGTCACGTCGTTCGCGTTCTTCTGCATCGGCGGAGTGATGGCGCTCTTCATGCGCGCCGAACTCGCTCGCCCCGGCTCGCAGCTCATGTCGAACGAGCAGTTCAACCAGGCGTTCACGATGCACGGCACGATCATGCTGCTGATGTTCGCGACGCCGCTGTTCGCCGGATTCGCGAACTGGATCATGCCGCTGCAGATCGGCGCGCCCGACGTGGCGTTCCCGCGGCTGAACATGTTCGCGTACTGGCTGTACCTCTTCGGCTCGCTCATCGCGGTGGCCGGCTTCCTCACCCCGCAGGGTGCGGCCGACTTCGGCTGGTTCGCCTACTCCCCGCTGTCGGACGCCGTCCGCTCGCCGGGCATCGGCGCCGACATGTGGATCATGGGTCTGGCCTTCTCCGGCTTCGGCACGATCCTCGGCTCGGTCAACTTCATCACCACGATCATCTGCATGCGTGCTCCTGGCATGACGATGTTCCGGATGCCGATCTTCGTGTGGAACGTCCTGCTGACCGCCGTACTGGTCCTGCTGGCCTTCCCGGTCCTGGCCGCCGCGCTGTTCGCCCTGGAGGCGGACCGTAAATTCGGTGCCCATGTGTTCGACGCGTCCAACGGCGGCGCGCTGCTATGGCAACACCTCTTCTGGTTCTTCGGCCATCCAGAGGTGTACATCATCGCTCTACCATTCTTCGGAATCATTTCCGAAGTGATCCCGGTCTTCTCCCGGAAGCCGATGTTCGGCTACATGGGCCTGATCGGCGCGACGATCGCCATCGCGGGTCTCTCCGTGACCGTGTGGGCGCACCACATGTACGTCACCGGTGGCGTGCTCCTACCGTTCTTCTCCTTCATGACGTTCTTGATCGCCGTGCCAACGGGCGTGAAGTTCTTCAACTGGATCGGAACGATGTGGAAGGGCTCACTGAGTTTCGAGACACCGATGCTCTGGGCCGTCGGCTTCCTGATCACCTTCACCTTCGGTGGTCTGACCGGCGTCATCCTGGCCTCGCCGCCGATGGACTTCCACGTCTCCGACTCGTACTTCGTGGTCGCGCACTTCCACTACGTCGTCTTCGGCACCGTGGTCTTCGCGATGTTCTCCGGCTTCCACTTCTGGTGGCCGAAGATGACCGGCAAGATGCTGGACGAGAAGCTCGGCAAGATCACCTTCTGGACGCTGTTCATCGGCTTCCACGGCACGTTCCTGGTGCAGCACTGGCTGGGTGCCGAGGGCATGCCGCGTCGTTACGCGGACTACCTCGCGGCCGACGGTTTCACCGCGCTGAACACGATCTCGACGATCTCCTCGTTCCTGCTCGGTCTGTCGATCCTGCCGTTCTTCTACAACATCTGGAAGACCGCCAAGTACGGCAAGAAGGTCGAGGTCGACGACCCGTGGGGCTACGGCCGTTCGCTCGAATGGGCGACGTCCTGCCCGCCGCCGCGGCACAACTTCCTCACCCTGCCGCGGATCCGTTCCGAATCCCCGGCGTTCGACCTGCATCACCCTGAGATCGCGGCTCTCGACCAGCTCGAGAACAGCGGCCACGGTGACAAGGCGCTCGCGGGCGGCAAGGAGGCCGGCAAGTGAAGGTCCAAGGCAAGATGTTCATCTGGCTGAGCGTCTTCGTGCTCGTCATGGCGATCGTCTATGGCGTGTGGTCGAAGGAGCCGGCCGGTACGACCGCGCTGTTCCTGGCTTTCGGTCTGTGCATCATGATCGGCTACTACCTGGCCTTCACGGCCCGGCGTGTCGACGCTGCCGCACAGGACAACAAGGAGGCCGACGTAGCGGACGAGGCCGGCGAGGTGGGCTTCTTCAGCCCGCACAGCTGGCAGCCGCTCTCGCTGGCCATCGGTGGCGCGCTCGCCTTCATGGGCGTCGTCTTCGGCTGGTGGCTGCTGTACTTCTCGGCCCCCATCCTGATGATCGGCCTCTTCGGCTGGGTCTTCGAGTACTACCGGGGCGAGAACCAGACTCAGTGAGTCTGTGATTCACCGCACCACTGCTCCACCGCTTCACCGAGGGGCCCGGATACTCCGTCAGGAGCATCCGGGCCCCTCGTGTGTGGGGTCCTCACCCTCGGACGGGTCACTCGGCGCGCCGAGGCCGGTGAACCTTCATACCGTGTGTTCATGAACCACTCACCGCGAATCCGTACGGTACTGAGCTGCACCATGCTGGTGGCCGCCCTCGGGGTGGGAACCACTGCCTGTGGTGCCTCCGACAGCCATCCGCTCTCGGCGAAGCCGTACGACGCGGCGGGCCAGATCGCCTTCAACGGGCCTGTGGGCAGCCAGAAGGCGGATCCGGACAAGCCCCTGGAGGTCACGTCCCAGGGCGACGAGGGGCGCATCACCGATGTGACGGCCACCGACGAGATGGGCCGTTACGTGGCCGGTGAACTCTCCGCCGACGGCGCCCGTTGGCACAGCACCACGCCCCTCGCGGCGGGCGAGCACTACACGGTGCGGGTCAGCGCCGAGGACGAGGAAGGTTCGCCGGGCCGCAAGGTCATGACGTTCGACACGAACGCCCCGCAGAAGAAGAAGCGCCTCGACGTCACCTTCGGCCCCGACTCGGGCAAGTACGGCGTCGGGCAGCCGGTCACGGCCAAGCTCAGCGCCAAGGTGAAGAACAAGAAGGCCAGGGCGATCGTGGAGCGCGCCCTGAAGGTCGAGACGATGCCCGCCACGGACGGCGCCTGGCACTGGGTGGACAGCAAGACGCTGCACTACCGGCCCAAGGAGTACTGGCCCGCGGGCGCGAAGATCAACGTACGGAGCAACCTCGAAGGCATCAAGGTCCGCGAGAAGCTCTGGGGCGGCGACGCCAAGCCCCTGAAGCTGACCATCGGCGACCGCGTCGAGGCCGTGACGGACGCCGGTTCGCACTACATGA
Organism: Streptomyces sp. NPDC055239; assembly: GCF_053606205.1. Lineage (NCBI taxonomy): Bacteria > Bacillati > Actinomycetota > Actinomycetes > Kitasatosporales > Streptomycetaceae > Streptomyces > Streptomyces sp. NPDC055239. The sequence goes on from NZ_JBSGRD010000002.1 coordinate 1,052,389, forward strand.
CGGTCTATCGCAACGGCGAGGAGATCAACTCCATGCCGGTGACGACCGGTAAGCCCGGCTACTCCACGCGCAACGGCGTCAAGGTGGTGCTCGGCAAGGAGTACTCCGTACGCATGACCAGTGCCAGCATCGGCGCATCGGACTTCTACGACAAGATGGTCTACTACGCGACGCGGGTCACCGACTCGGGTGAGTACGTGCACGCCGCTCCCTGGTCGGTCGGCTCGCAGGGGTACGCGAACACGAGCCACGGCTGCACCGGCATGAGCACCGACGACGCCGCCTGGTTCTACGAGACCGTCCGGCAGGGTGACATCGTGAAGGTCGTCAACAGCGCCGGAGCGGACATGGATCCGTTCGGCAACGGCCTGGGCGACTGGAACGTGGGCTGGAAGGACTGGCGGGACGGCAGCGCCCTGTTGGGCGGCGTCAAGAAGGGCCCCACGGCGGTCGACGCGGCCCGGCTGCGGCCGCAGGTCTAGCGGCCTGCGCGGAGCGGCGCGGAACAGCACAGGAGGCCCCACACCGAGGTGTGGGGCCTCCTGTCGTGCCGTCAGGCCTGGATGGCGAGCCTGTCGCGCAGCAGAGCGGCCAGAGAGCCCGCGAACTCGACGGGATCGACCGGAAGGGTCACCGCCGCCTCCGCGCGGCTCCAGGTGGCCAGCCAGGCGTCCTGCGGGCGTCCCATGAGCAGGAGCACGGGCGGGCACTGGAAGATCTCGTCCTTGAGCTGACGGCAGACTCCCATGCCGCCGACGGGCGTCGCCTCGCCGTCCAGGACGCAGACGTCGACTCCGCCCCGGTCGAGTTCCTTCAGCACGGCGGGCAGTGTCGCGCACTCGATGAACTCGACCGCGGGAACGTCCGTCGCCGGCCTGCGTCCGGTGGCCAACCGGACCTGCTCGCGGGTGCTCGCGTTGTCGCTGTAGACCAGCACCGTGGCGGTCGGCTGCATTGTTCCTCCGCTTCGTTGAGGGCATTCGGCCGGGGACCGATGCGCGGATGCTACTCCTCCGGACACCCCGTCAACAGCGGTTCGGACAGCCCTTCGATGGGCCATACGGGCAGGACACACCCCTCAGACACTCCGAACGGCACCCCCCGGGGTGAGGGCGGGATAAGCGACCGACATAATGTCGGTCGTGGCGACAGCAACGACAGTAGATACCGGGCACGCGCACCCGCCGGTCAATCGGCCGAACCTCACCAGCGTCGGAACCATCATTTGGCTGAGTTCCGAGCTGATGTTCTTCGCGGCCCTCTTCGCGATGTACTTCACCCTGCGATCGGTGACAGGACCTGAGCACTGGAAGGAAATGGCGTCCGCGCTGAACTTCCCGTTCTCGGCGACGAACACCACGATCCTGGTGCTCTCCTCCCTCACTTGCCAGCTAGGCGTGTTCGCCGCTGAGCGTGGTGACGTGAAGAAGCTCCGGATGTGGTTCATCGTCACCTTCATCATGGGTGCGGTCTTTATTGGTGGTCAGGTGTACGAGTACACCGAGCTGGTCAAGCACGAGGGCCTCTCGCTCTCGTCAGACCCGTACGGCTCGGTCTTCTACCTGACCACCGGCTTCCATGGCATGCACGTGACAGGCGGGCTCATCGCCTTCCTGTTGGTCCTCGGCAGGACGTATGCGGCCAAGAGGTTCACCCATGAGCAGGCGACCGCAGCCATCGTCGTGTCCTACTACTGGCACTTCGTCGATGTTGTCTGGATCGGTCTCTTTGCCACGATCTACATGATCAAGTAAACGGAGCCGGGCTCACGACGGGCCCGACAATCCGACTCATTCCAGAAGCATCGACGCAGAAGATCCTGACACCGGGGTAATCCGTGAAAAAGCTCTCCGCACGACGACGCCACCCGCTGGCGGCGGTCGTCGTCCTACTCCTCGCGCTGGCGGCCACCGGGGGGCTGTACGCCGCGTTCGCGCCGGCGGACAAGGCGCAGGCCGACGACACCGCCCAGTCCCTCGCTATCGACGAGGGCAAGAAGCTGTACTCCGTGGGCTGCTCCAGCTGCCACGGAACCGGCGGTCAGGGGTCCTCCGACGGTCCTAGCCTGGTGGGCGTCGGCGCAGCCGCCGTCGACTTCCAGGTCAGCACCGGCCGCATGCCGCTGCAGCAGCCGGGCGCCCAGGCGCCGAAGAAGAAGGCCATCTACAACCAGGCCCAGATCGACCAGCTCGCGGCGTACATCGCCTCGCTGGGCGCGGGCCCGACCGTCCCCACCGAGAAGCAGTACAGCCCGGACGGGGCGGACATCGCCAAGGGTGGCGAGCTGTTCCGCACCAACTGCGCGCAGTGCCACAACTTCACCGGTGAAGGCGGCGCGTTGACGAAGGGCAAGTTCGCTCCTTCGTTGGAGGATGTCTCCCCGAAGCACATCTACGAGGCCATGCAGACCGGCCCGCAGAACATGCCGTCCTTCCCCGACACGACGATGCCGGAGAAGAACAAGAAGGACATCATCGCGTACCTCGACGCGGTCAACGGCGAACAGACCGAGAGCCCTGGCGGTCTCAAGCTGGGTGGCCTGGGTCCGGTCAGTGAAGGCCTCTTCGGCTGGATCTTCGGTCTCGGCACGCTGATCGCGGTCGCCGTGTGGGTCGCCGCTCGGACCGCAAAGGCCAAGAAGTCATGAGTAGCAAAGAGAATCCAGAAGAGAACCTGCCCAGCGTGCAGGAGACCGAGCACGGCTCGGTGGCGGTGGCGGACGAGAACCCGTTCGCCGACCCGGGGCTCCCGCCCCACGAGCATCGTGTCCAGGACATCGACGAGCGGGCCGCAAGGCGTTCCGAGCGTGCGGTCGCCTTCCTGTTCACGCTGTCGATGCTGGCCACGATCGGCTTCATCGCCTCGTACGTGGCCTTCCCGGTCGACAAGAGCGTCTACATCTTCCCGATCGGCCACATCAGTGCGCTGAACTTCTCCCTGGGCATGACCCTGGGCGTGGCGCTCTTCTGCATCGGCGCGGGCGCGGTCCACTGGGCCCGCACCCTGATGTCCGACGTGGAGGTCGCCGACGAGCGACACCCGATCGAGGCCGAGCCCGAGGTCAAGGCCAAGGTCATGGCCGACTTCAAGGCCGGTGCCGCGGAGTCGCAGTTCGGTCGGCGCAAGCTGATCCGCAACACGATGTTCGGCGCGCTCGCCATGGTGCCGCTCTCCGGCGTCGTCCTCCTGCGTGACCTCGGTCCGCTGCCCGAGGACAAGCTGCGGCACACGCTGTGGTCCAAGGGCAAGCTGCTCGTGAACATGAACACGAACGAGCCGCTGCGCCCGTCGGACGTACAGGTCGGCTCGCTGACCTTCGCCAAGCCCGAGGGCCTGGAGGAGCACGATCACGACTTCCAGGTGCAGATCGCCAAGGCGGCCCTGATGATCGTCCGGATTCAGCCGGCGGACATCAAGGACAAGCAAGAGCTCGAGTGGTCGCACGAAGGTGTCGTCGCCTACTCGAAGATCTGCACCCACGTCGGGTGCCCGATCTCCCTGTACGAGCAGCAGACGCACCACGTCCTCTGCCCGTGCCACCAGTCCACCTTCGACCTCTCCGACGGTGCCCGAGTGATCTTCGGCCCGGCCGGTCACGCGCTGCCGCAGCTGCGCATCGCCGTGAACGAAGAGGGCTACCTCGAGGCGCTCGGCGACTTCGCCGAGCCCGTCGGTCCTGCATTCTGGGAGCGCGGATGAGCACTACGACGACTGATACGCGTAAGAAGGAGGCGCCCGCCGGTGAGCGGGTCGCCGACTGGGCCGACGGCCGCCTGGGGATCTACTCCCTGGCCAAGGCCAACATGCGCAAGATCTTCCCGGACCACTGGTCCTTCATGCTGGGTGAGGTCGCGCTCTACAGCTTCGTCATCATCATCCTCACGGGTGTGTACCTGACGCTGTTCTTCCACCCGTCGATGAACGAGGTGGAGTACCACGGCAGCTACATCCCGCTGCAGGGTCAGCTGATGTCCGAGGCCTTCAACTCGACCATGCACATCAGCTTCGACGTCCGCGGCGGTCTGCTCATCCGGCAGATCCACCACTGGGCGGCGCTGATCTTCGTCGCGTCGATGATGGTCCACATGATGCGCGTCTTCTTCACGGGCGCGTTCCGCAAGCCGCGTGAGATCAACTGGCTCTTCGGCTTCCTGCTGTTCGTCCTGGCGCTGTTCACCGGCTTCACCGGTTACTCGCTCCCGGACGACCTGCTGTCGGGTACGGGTGTCCGGTTCATCCAGGGTGTGCTGCTGTCCATCCCGGTCGTCGGTACGTACATCTCGATGTTCGTCTTCGGCGGGGAGTTCCCGGGCGGCGACTTCGTGGCCCGGTTCTACTCGGTCCACATCCTGCTGCTGCCCGGCATCATGCTGGGCCTCCTGGTGGCGCACCTGATCCTGGTCTTCTACCACAAGCACACGCAGTTCGCGGGCCCCGGCAAGACGAACAAGAACGTCGTCGGCATGCCGCTGCTTCCGGTCTACATGGCGAAGGCGGGAGGCTTCTTCTTCCTGGTCTTCGGCGTCATCGCGATCATCTCGGCGATCGCGACGATCAACCCGATCTGGGCGATCGGCCCCTACCGTCCGGACCAGGTGTCCACCGGCGCCCAGCCCGACTGGTACATGGGCTTCGCCGAGGGTCTGGTCCGCGTGATGCCGGGCTGGGAGATCAACGCCTGGGGTCACACGCTCGTCCTGGGCGTGTTCATCCCGATCGTGATCTTCCCGCTGGTGCTCGTGGCGATCGGCGTCTACCCGTTCATCGAGTCCTGGGTGACCGGCGACAAGCGCGAGCACCACATCCTGGACCGCCCGCGCAACGCCCCGACCCGTACGGCCTTCGGTGTCGCATGGCTGACCGCGTACTTCATCATGCTGGTCGGTGGTGGCAACGACCTGTGGGCCACCCACTTCCACCTGTCGATCAACGCGATCACCTGGTTCGTCCGTATCGGCTTCTTCGTCGGACCGGTCCTCGCCTTCATCGCCACCAAGCGGATCTGCCTGGGTCTGCAGCGGCGCGACAAGGACAAGGTCCTGCACGGACGCGAGTCCGGCATCATCAAGCGCCTGCCGCACGGTGAGTTCATCGAGGTCCACGAGCCGCTCAACCAGGAGCAGCTGCACACGCTCACCGCGCACGAGCAGTACGCGCCGGTCGAGATCGGCCCCTCGGTCGACGAGAACGGCGTCGAGCGCAAGGTGTCGGGGTCGCAGAAGCTCCGGGCCAAGCTCTCCAAGGGCTACTACGGGGAGGACAACCAGATCCCCAAGCCCACCACCGAGGAGTACAAGGAGATCACGAGCGGCCACGGCCACCACTGATCGTCTGACGTACTGAGGTACGTACTGAGGTACTGACCACAAGGTCGCCACGGCGAGAGCCCCGTCTCATGCATCCAGTGCATGGACGGGGCTCTTTGCCGTCCCCAGGGCTGGATAAGGTGTTCCTGTCCTACGCCTATACGAACCCAGGAGCGGCAGATGAGCGCTGTGACCCCCGCAGGAGGCAACACCGCGGCGGCCCGTTCCTGGCCCGGTGTACTGAACGGTCTTCTTGAGGGACGCGACCAGAGCACCGACGACACGGCCTGGGCCATGGACCGCATCATGCGCGGCGAGGCGTCCGACGCGCAGATCGCGGGCTTCGTGGTCGCGCTGCGGGCCAAGGGCGAGACCGTGGAGGAGATCTCCGGCCTCGTCCGCACGATGTACGAGCACGCCAATGTGATCGAGGTGCCTGGCCGGACGGTCGACATCGTCGGCACCGGCGGCGACGGCGCCAAGACCGTCAACATCTCCACGATGTCCGCGATCGTGGCCGCCGGCGCGGGCGCGAAGGTCGTCAAGCACGGCAACCGCGCCGCCTCCAGCGCCTCGGGCGCCTCCGACGTCCTGGAGAAGCTCGGGGTGAACCTGGAGCTGCCGCTGAAGCGGGTCGTCGAGGTGGCCGAGGAAGCCGGGATCACCTTCTGCTTCGCCGTGAAGTTCCACCCGGCACTGCGACACGCCGGTGCGGCGCGCAGCCAGCTGGGGATCAGGACCGTCTTCAACGCCCTGGGTCCGCTCACCAACCCGGCCAAGGTACGGGCCCAGGCGGTCGGGGTCGCCGACGCGCGGATGGCGCCGATCGTGGCCGGGGTCTTCGCCGAGCGCGGGCACTCGTCCCTCGTCTTCCGCGGCGACGACGGGCTCGACGAGCTGACGACCACGGCGACATCGCGGGTCTGGGTCGTGCGGGACGGCGCCGTGCGCGAGGAGGCCTTCGACCCGCGGGACGTCGGCATCGACCTGGTCCCCGTGGAGGCGCTGCGGGGCGCTGACGCCTCGTACAACGCCGAGGTGGCCCGGCGCCTCCTGGACGGGGAGAGCGGCCCTGTGCGGGACGCCGTGCTGCTCAACACGGCGGCGGCCCTGGTGGCCCTCTCGCCGGGCGAGGGGAGCCTCGTGGAGCAGATCGGCGCCGGTATCGCCAGGGCGGCGGAGTCGATCGACTCCGGGGCCGCGAAGAAGTCCCTGGAGCGCTGGGTGGCGGCCAGCAACAGGTGAGCGCGGCGTGAGCGTGGCTTGAGTGTGGCTTGAGTGTGGCGTGAGTGTGGCGTGAGTGTGGTGCACACCGCAGTCCGGATCGCGGACTGCGGTGTGCACCGAGAAGTTCGTGTGGCAAGATGCTGAGCAGGTCATGAGTGACAGCGATTAGGCCCCGGCTCGCTGTCCGGCAACCCTCCGTCCGTGGCGGGGTGCCCCGGGTGAAGACCAGGCCGTACGCAGCAAGGCGTATGGCAAGCGCGGACCCCTGCGCACTCGATGAGTGTCGTATCCCTGGGGTCCTGGTCCTCAAGGGAGCAGTCTCGTGAGCAAGCGAATGCGATAGGGCTTCCCGGCCCCTTTTCCGCACCCCCTTTTCTTTCATCACTGCGAGCGCCCTATGTGCGCGCTCGCAGTGAACTCGCCTGCCTTCCCACGGGAGTTCGCCATGTCTGTTCCCACCGCTGTCGCCGACCGATCCGTCTGTGCCGAGCCGCTGCCCGTCCTCGGCCGTGACGTCACCGTGCCGCTCGTCACCGGCGGTGAGGTGACCTACGCGGCGCTCGACTACGCGGCGAGCGCCCCGGCCCTGCAGCGCGTGTGGGACGACGTGGCCGCGTACGCGCCGTACTACGGCAGCGTGCACCGGGGTGCCGGGTACCTCTCGCAGCTCTCCACCGACCTCTTCGAGAACAGCCGCGTCACCGTCGCCGAGTTCCTCGGCTGCCGCGAGGACGACCAGGTCGTCTTCACCCGGTCCACCACCGACTCGCTGAACCTGCTCGCCGCCGCCCTGCCCGCCGACTGCCAGGTCTTCGTCTTCGAGACCGAGCACCACGCCTCGCTACTGCCGTGGCGCGACGCCCGCGTGACGTACCTGAACGCCCCGCGCACCGCCGAGCAGGCCGTCGCCACCCTGGAGCGCGCCCTCGCAGAGCGCGATCCCTACGGACCCGCCCTGGTGTGCGTGACCGGCGCGTCGAACGTCACCGGTGAGCTGTGGCCGGTCAAGGAGCTCGCCGCCGCCGCCCACGCGCACGGCGCCCGCATCGTCCTCGACGCCGCGCAGCTCGCGCCTCACCACCCCGTCTCCATCGACGACCTCGACGTCGACTGGGTCGCCTTCTCGGGTCACAAGCTGTACGCGCCCTTCGGCTCGGGGGTCCTCGCGGGCCGCTCCGACTGGCTGCGGGCGGCCGAGCCCTACCTCGCGGGCGGCGGCGCATCGCGCAAGGTCGCGCGGCGTGAGGACGGCGGTGTGGACGTGGAGTGGCACGACACCGCCGCGCGGCACGAGGCCGGTTCGCCGAACGTCATCGGCGTGTACTCGATCGCCTCCGCCTGCAAGGCGCTGACCGATGCGGGCTTCGACGAGCTCGTGGCCCGCGAGCGCCACCTCATCGCGAAGGTGCAGGAGGGTCTCGCCGATGTGCCCGCCGTGAAGGTGCTCTCGCTCTTCGGCGACGACGCGCCGCGCGTCGGCGTCATCTCCTTCGTCGTCGAGGGCTGGAACAGCTCGCACTTCGCCGCCGCGCTCTCCGCCGAGTACGGCATCGGCGTGCGCGACGGCCTCTTCTGCGCCCACCCGCTGGTGCGCACCCTCCTCGGCAGTGACCCGCAGACCCAGGGCGAGTGCGGCGCACCCGAGGCCGCGCCCGGCGAGAAGTCCCTCAACGCGATCCGCGTGAGCTTCGGCGCGGGCACCCCCGACGAGCACGTGGAGCGTTTCGTGCGCGCCGTGAAGGAGCTGGTGGCGGACGGCGCGCGCTGGAACTACCGCACGGAGGAGGGGCGCTGCGTCCCGGACACCACGGCCGCCTGAGCCTTGCTCCCCTTGGTACGTCCCTTCAGCCTTGACCCCAGAACGATCATCCGCAGGGCCCGCTCGGTCGCGTCGGTGAGGAACTCACCGCCACGGCCGAGCGCCTCGGTGAGCGAGACCGGGGCGGGCAGGATCGCGCTGTAGGCGTCCACGCCCTCCGCCCGTACGTGGTGCGCGCCCTGGCCGATCGTGCCCGCGAGGACAAGGACGGGGCGGCCGAACCGCTTGGCGCGCCGTGCCACCTCCGCGGGGACCTTGCCGCGCGGCGTCTGGTGGTCGAGGGCGCCCTCGGCGGTGACGACCAGGTCGGCGCGGGCCAGGCGTGCGTCCAGGTCCAGATGGTCGAGCAGGACGTCGAAGCGGGGGAGCAGTTGGGCGCCGAGCGCCGCGAGACCGGCGCCAAGTCCGCCGGAGGCGCCCGTTCCGGGGCCTAGGGAGAGGTCCGCCGTGACACGCAGGTCGCGGGTCAGGACGTACGCCCAGTGTTCGAGGGCCGCCGCGAGCTGTTCGACCTGCGTGGGCGTCGCGCCCTTCTGGGGGCCGAAGACGCGGGCGACGCCGCGCTCGCCGGTCAGGACGTTGAAGGGGTTGCAGGCGACGCGGATCTCGGTGTCCTTCAGGCGGGGGTCGAGGCCCGAGGGATCGATACGGCTCAGGCGTGTCAACTCCCCGCCCCCGCGAGGGAGTTCCCAGCCGTCCGCGTCAAGGAGCCGGGCGCCGAGCGCCTGGAGGGCCCCCGCGCCCCCGTCCGACGTGCCGGAGTCGCCGCAGCCCACCAGGATGCGGCGGGCGCCCGCGTCGAGCGCGGCGCTGATCAGCTCGCCGACGCCGTACGTCGTCGTGGCCCCCGGGTCGCGCAGATCGCGCGGGACCAGTGACAGTCCGGCGACCGCGGCCATCTCGACGACCGCCGTGCCGTCCGGAAGCAGCGCGAAGTGCGTGCCGATCCGCTGGCCGACGGGCCCTGTGGCGGGCAGCGCGACGAGACGGCCGCCGCCGGTGATGGCCAAAGCGCGGGCTGTGCCCTCGCCGCCGTCCACCAGGGGGATCAGATCGGTCTCGGCGCGTGGGACGACACGGCGTACTCCTGCGGCGATGGCCTCGGCCGCGGACTGCGCGGAAAGGGACTCCTTGAAGCCGCTGGGGGCGATGGCGAAACGGGTCAGCATGAGGGTCTCCAGTGCGGGCGGGGATCAGCGGACGGGTACGCCGAGCAGCGGCCAGAGCGTGACGGCGAAGAGCAGGACGAGCGCGGCGGTCAGCGGCGCCAGGACCGCGGAGAGGCGAAGCAGGTCGCGCGGGGTGTAGGTGGGGGTGCCCGGGATCTCGGCGAAGAGCGTGACGGGCTTCGCGGACGCGGGCAGGGTGTGGCAGAAGCCGGCGGCCGCCGTGGAGGCGAGGGCGGCGGCGACCGGGTTGACGCCCGCGCCGACGGCCGCCGCGACGACCAGGGGTACCAGGACGGACGAGCGGGCCGAACGGGACTGCAGGACCAGGTGCGCGGCCGTGCTGACCGCGATGACGACGGTCAGGAAGAGCCAGGGCGGCACATCGAGCGGAACCCCGCTCACCAGCCACTTCGCCGCCCCCGAATCGGCGAGCGCGACCCCCATCGCCATCGTCGCCGCCATGAAGAGCAGCAGCGACCACGGCACCGTCTTCAGCGCGTCCTTCAGGCGTACGGTCCCGAGGGCGGGGGACGAGGCGACGACCGCGCCGATCAACGCGACCACGGCGGGCGGCACCTGGTGCAGCGGTTCGCTGCACCAGAGCGCGACGACCGTGGCGAGCAGGAGGGCGCAGCGGGTCTCGGCGGGCTCCCAGGCTCCGGTGACCGGCTGCTCGCTGTGCTCCTGGAGCTGCTCGACGGTGATGTGGACGGGGCCCTCGCGGTCCGTACGGCGTGTCGTCGTCAACAGGACGGCCTCCGCCGCCAGATGGGACGAGGCGACGGCGAGCGGCAGGCCGAGCAGCATCCACTGCGTGAAGCCGATCCGCTCCCCGGTGGCCTCCCACAGCACGGACACCGTGATCAGATGGGCGCCCGCGCCGATCAGGGTCGCGACGGCGGAGAGCAGGATCACGGTCGGGAACAGCAGGGCGAGCATCACCACGAGGCGCCTGCGCTCTGCGAGGACCTTGGCGAGCGCGAGGAAGACGGGAAGGGCGAGCGCGGCGCGGCCCGACGTGGCGGGCACCGCGAACGCCGTCACGACCAGGGCGGCCGTCGTCAGATGCGTCAACTGCCGCACGCTGCGCGCCCCGCTGACGAGAAAGGCGGCAGCCCGCCCCGCGAGACCGCTGCGGGCCACCGCCGCCGCGAGCACGAAGGCGCAGATCAGCAGCCAGACCGTCTCGTCACCGAGGGTGCCGAAGAGCGTGTCGCTGCTGATCACTCCGGTCGCGGTGAGCGCGAGCCCGGCGCCGAGCGCGATGTACGTGTCGTCGATCGGCGTACCGATCCACGCGCAGGTCGCCAGGGCGAACACGCCGAGGGTCAGGCGTGCGTCGCCGCTCAGGCCGGGGAAGTTGCCGGGCACCAGGAGCAGCGCGCACAGGCTGAGCGCGATGCAGAGGGTGATGCCTTGCCGGGGATTCAGGGTCACGCAATGAGCCTCGGGCCCGGCCGTGAGCCCTCAATGAGCCGCGGATGAAAGGAAATTCACCGTGGCCCCGTTGGTCACCCCGGCAGCCGGTACCCCATCCCGCGCACCGTCTCCACCCGCTCCGCGCCCAGCTTCTTGCGCAGCGCCCGTACGTACACGTCCACGATGTTGGACCCGGGGTCGAAGTCGTAGCCCCACACGTGCGAAAGGATCTGTTCCCGCGAGAGCACCTGGCCCGGATGGCGCAGGAAGAGTTCGAGCAGCACGAACTCACGTGCGGTCAGATCCACCGTGCGCTCGCCCGCACGTGCCCTGCGCGTGCGCAGATCCAGCGTCAGATCCCCGCCGCGAAGAACCGTCACCTCCGGTGCCCCCGCCGCTGTACGCAGCCTCAGGCGCACCCGTGCCAGCAGCTCCTCGAAGCGGAACGGCTTGGTCATCCAGTCGTCGGCGCCGCCCTCGAGGCCCGCCACCGTGTCCCTGACCGAGTCGCGCGCCGTGAGCACGATGACCGGTGTGCTCACACGGGCCTCGCGCAGCTGCCGCAGGACGGTGAAGCCGTCCTTGCCCGGCAGCCCGATGTCCAGGACGACCAGGTCGAAGCCGCCGGTCAGGGCGTAGTCGTAGGCCGCTTCGCCGTCGCCGACGACGCTGGTCGTGAAGCCGTTGGCGCGCAGGCCCTTCTCGACGAAGGAGGCGATGCGCTCCTCGTCCTCGACGATGAGTATCCGGTTCATTGCTGCCCCGATTCCTGTTCCGGCAGTACGAGTACGAAGGTGGCGCCGCCGCCTTCCGTGGACCGCGGTTCGACCTGCCCGCCGTGACCTTCGGCGATCGCCCGCACGATGGCGAGACCGAGTCCCGCGCCGGTGGCACGGGCGCCCCGGCGCGCGGTGCCGCGCCGGAACCGCTCGAAGATCACCGCGACGTCCTGCGCCTGGACGCCGGGCCCGCTGTCGGCGACGTACAACTCGATCCGTCCCGCCGAGCCGCGCGAGCCGATGCCGATGTGTTGGCCGGGGACGGTGTGCTGGACGGCGTTCTGGGCCAGTTGCACCATCGCCTGGGTGATGCGCTGCGGGTCGAGCGCGGCTTCGCCGTCTGCCACCTCGGCCAGCTTCCAGTCGCGGTCGCCGAGCGCCCGCGCCTTGACGAAGACGTCCGCGGTCAGCTCGGCGAGCTGCACCGGCTCCGGGGTGACGAAGTCGGGGCGCTCGGCCTTGGCGAGGAGGAGGAGGTCCTCGACGATCCGGCTCATCCGGTCGAGTTCCTCCATGACGATCCGGGTCGTCTCCTCGCGCTCGCCCGGCTCGTCGCCCATCAGCTCCAGATGGCCGCGGACGATGGTGATGGGGGTGCGCAGCTCGTGCCCCGCGTCGTCGACGAACTCGCGCTGCGCCGCGAACGCCCGCTCAAGGCGGTCGAGCATGCCGTTGAACGTCTCGGCGAGCGCCGCGACGTCGTCCCTGCCCTGCACCGGGATGCGCCGGGTCAGATCCTGCTCGGTGATCTTGGCCGCCGTCGTACGCACCAGGCGTACGGGCTTGAGGATGCGGCCCGCGACCGCCCAGCCGATGCCGGTCGTCATCAGGAGCGCGACCCCGGAGATGGCGAGCAGCATCGTGAACACGTCGCCCGCCTTGGCCTGTTCGCCCGCCGGATGGAAGGCGACGACGAACGCCGCCCCCGGCTGCCCGCCGCTCGCCCCGATCTCCACCTTCGCCCAGCGGACCTCGCCCTGGTCGCGGTGCAGGGTGCCGGTGGCGGCGGGGGAGTCGAAGACGGCGGACAGGGCCGCGGTGTCCTTGGCGAGCGGATGGTCGATGCGCAGCTCGCGGGACTGCTCCTTCTTGGCGGGGGCGCCGCCGGGGCGTTCGACAAGGCCGAGGAGCTCCTCGTCGGGATCGGCGTACTGCCGCTCCAGGAAGAGGCGCAGGAGCGGGTCGGGGGCGGTGAACTTCTTCCCGGTGTGCGGGTCGACCCCTTGGTCCACGAAGTTGGTGAACTCGCCGGTCTCCTGGGCAAGGAGCCGGTCGATGCGGTGGTCCACGTCGCGCAGGAGCACCGAGCGCGTGGTGGCGGCCACCGCGGCGAGAGCGACGGCCATCACGAAGAGGAGCCACAGCAGGATGCGGACGCGGGCGGAGACCCAGCGGCGCGCCGACTCAGCCGTCGTCACCGGGGCCGTCGTCGTCGTTGTCGCCCTGGCCGTCATCGTTGTCGTCGTCCGAGGGGTTCTCGCTGACCGGGGGCGGCGACACCGTCTCGTCGCTCGGCGTCGGCCGGGGGGAAGAGGGCTTCGTGGAGGGCGAGCCGCTCTCCAGCTCCACCTTGGGCGGCACTTTGGGGGGCGCGGGGCTGTCGGTCAGGGCGTAGCTGGTGGCGGCGATGCCGAGGGGTATCGCCACGACGGCGGCCAGGGCGGCCATGCGGTGGGAGAAGACCATGAGGGCGAGCGTGCGGGGCGAGGTGCGTCGGCAGCATGAGCGGCGGATGAAGAAACCCTCATCAGGCGCCCGGCGACAAGTGCCGGGCGACGGCTCAGGAGTCGAGGCCGATGGCGAACGCCGCTTCGAGGTCGTGCTGGGAGTACGTGCGGAACGCGACGTGCGTGTCCGTGCCTTCCACACCCGGGATCTTGCTGATCTTGCCGGGGATGACGTCGGCCAGGTCGTCGTGGTGCGCGACACGCACCATCGCGATGAGGTCGTACGTGCCGGTCACCGAGAAGACCTCGCTGACGCAGTCGAGGGCGGCGATCGACTCGGCGATCTCCGGGATCCGGTCCACGCTGGTCTTGATGAGCACGATCGCGGTGATCACGGCTGACTGTCTCCCTCGATGACGGGTGCTGGCTTCTTCACTCTAGCCGTCCTGACATACCGCACCCACGCGTAGAGAAAGCCCAGCGAGAACCCCACGATATGGGCCAGATAGGCGACACCGGGGCCCTGCCCGCCCTGTAGGGCCGCGAGCCACTGCAGCGCCACCCAGAACGGAAGCACCACCCACGCGGGGAAGCGCAGCGGCAGGAAGAAGAGGAACGGGAAGAGGCTGGTGACCCGCGCCTTCGGGAAGAGCCGCAGGAACGCGCCGAGCACCGCGGAGATCGCCCCCGACGCGCCCACCAGGGTCTGGTCGGAGCTCGCGTGCGCGAGCGCGTAGGCGAACAGGGCGAGATAGCCGCAGCAGAGGTAGAAGAGCGCGAACTGGAAGTGCCCCATCCGTTCCTCGGCCATCGCCCCGAAGACGAAGAGGAAGAGCATGTTGCCCAGGAGGTGCAGCCAGCTGCCGTGCACGAAGAGCGCGGTGGCCGGGGCGAGCACCGGCCGCAGCGCCCCGCTGAACAGCTCCGAGGGGACCACGCCCCAGCGCTCGAAGTAGGCCTGCTGGGCGGCGATCAGCTTGTCGCCGGTGCCGTACGTGGGATTGAAGCCGGACATCGGTGAGATCAGGAACACCAGACAGCAGACGGCGATCAGTCCGTACGTCACCGGGGCCGACTGCCCCCTGAGCATCCGGCCCGCCGTCGTACCCCACGTCTTGATCATGAACAGAGCATGACGTAACGGCGGCAAACCGTACAGAGCGCCCCGCCGCGTGGGAGGCCGCCGCATGGAGCCCCTTACAGGCCGTAGGGTTACGGGCACCACGCACCATGGAATTCCGAAGGAAAGCGATCAGCCACGATGACGGTTCCTCTGCCGACCGACACCACCCGGTGGCGCTGCGCGCTCTGCGGCAACCTCACGCGCTTCGACGTGACCCGCAGTTCGAAGGTTGTCGAATATGTGCACCTCGACCTGGCCGGTGAGTCGAACATCGAGGAACGCGAGGTGGTCAGTGAGACCATCGAGTCGGTGCGCTGCCGTTGGTGCAACGCGGTGGACCAGGTGGAACTCGTGGACAGGCCGGGTGCCGGCTCCTGAGGGAGCGGGGCCCGCACAGCTAGTGGGGTGACGGATGGTGGAGAGCGCGAGCGGGGAGCCGGACGACGGCACCGCTGAGGTGCTCGACCGTCCGCTGCCGGACGGAGTGCGTCGGCGGGTCGTCCAGATCGTCTCGGACGGCTTCGGTGGCCTCACGGTCAGCGAACTGCCCGCACAGCTGAGGCAGTACGCCCGCTTCACGCCGACCCGGCGCACGAAGTTCGCGGGCAACGCGATGGCGACGGCCCTGGAGGGCGACGCGCTCTTCCGCCAGCGCATCGGCGAACGTCTCAGAGAGGCGCAGCCCGAGCTCACCGGCGCCCTGGACGCGGGATCACCACCCCCGGCCGCGGACCCCCTCGATGTGGCGGCCGCGGCCTATGTACTGCGCCCCACGGGGTGGGTGAAGCTGGTGACCGCCGCGGGCGAGGAAGCCCTGCGGGCGGACGCCGAGCGCGTGGACGACGAGACGCGGGCCGAGCTCGAACGGCTGCGCGAGGAACTCTCCGCGGCGCGCGGCCAGACGAAGGCCGACACCGAACGGCTGCGCGCGGAGATGGAGTCGGCGAAGAAGGAAGCCGAATCGATGCATCGCAAGCTGCGCGGTGCCCTCAGCGACGTCAAGCGCGGCGAGGCGGCCCTGCGCAAGGCCACCGCCGAGTTCGACGCGTCACGCGCCGACGGCCAGGCGCAGCTGTCCGCCGCCGAGAGCGAGTCCCGGCGGCTCAAGGCGCGGCTCAGCGAGACCGAGGCCGCCCTCGAGGCCAGCCGCAGGGCTGCGCGCGAGGGCCGCAGCGTCGAGGACATGCGCGTGCGTCTGCTGCTCGACACGGTCCTGGAGTCCGCCCAGGGGCTGCGCCGTGAACTGGCCCTGCCGCCCGTCTCCGTGCGGCCCGCCGAGACCGTGGACGCCGTCGAGCCGGGCCGGATGACGCCCAAGGACATCGCCGCCCGCGCGCTCTCCGAGAACGACCCGGCGATCCTGGATCAGCTGCTCGCGCTGCCGCAGGCGCACATGGTCGTGGACGGCTACAACGTCACCAAGACCGGCTATCCGACGATGCCCCTGGAGAAACAGCGGCTGCGGCTCCTCGGCTCGCTCTCGCAGCTCGCCGCGCAGACCGGCGCCGAGATGACCTGTGTCTTCGACGGGGCCGAACTCGCCGCGCCCGTCCTGCTCGCGCCGCCGCGCGGGGTCCGTGTGCTCTTCTCCAAGCCCGGCGTCACCGCGGACGAACTGATCCGCCAACTGGTGCGCGCGGAGCCTCCAGGGCGCCCTGTGGTCGTCGTGTCGACCGACCGAGAGGTGGCCGACGGGATCGCGAAGGCGGGGGCGCGTCCCGTCGCTTCGGTCGTGCTCCTGAAGCGGCTCTCGCGCGGCTGACGCAAGGGGCTCGCGCACGGCTGACGTGCGCCCCGTTCGCGCCGCAAAAGATGCGCAAGTAACTCCTGTTCCGTATGCCCGAATTGGGGCGTCGGCTACGCAACGTAGCGTCAATTGATCATTACAGCCTGTGCGTTATCGGTAAAATATGCGCCCGGCACCCCTCTTTTTACCCGTCAGGATTTGAACTGATCACAAGAAGGTCACTAGGGTCTCGCCTCGAACCTCCGCTCGGTTGATCACCCATCCGGGGTGACAGCGGTGGTACCCGCCGACCGGGTCTCGGTAGGCGGCTGGAGGAAGAAGGAGCCGCCTTCGTGGCGTCCCACCGTCGACCCAAGCAGCCGAGCCGCGCCCGCGTGACCGTGCTCACCGCGACCGCCGCAGCTGCCGTCGCACTCACTTCCCAGGCGGCCAACGCGGCGCCGAGCGAGAAGCCGAGCAAGGACGAGGTCAAGTCCAAGGTCGACAAGCTCTATGAGGACGCCGGTCGGGCCACCGACCACTACAACGGCGCCAAGGAGAAGCAGGAGAAGCTCGAGAAGGAGATCGGCGAGCTTCAGGACAAGGTCGCCCGCGGCCAGGAGGGCCTCAACGACCTGCGTGACGGCCTCGGTTCGATGGCCAGCGCGCAGTACCGCTCCGGCGGCCTCGACCCCTCCGTCCAGCTCTTCCTCTCGGCCGACCCGGACGACTACCTGGACAAGGCGTCGACCATGGACCAGCTGAGCGGCCAGCAGGTCGAGGCGCTCAAGAAGGTCCAGGAGAAGCAGCGGACCCTCGCGCAGGAGCGCAAGGAGGCTTCCGACAAGCTCAAGGACCTCGCCGACACGCGCAAGGAACTGGGCAAGAAGAAGAAGGAAGTCCAGAGCAAGCTCGGCGCCGCCCAGAAGCTGCTCAACACCCTCACCGCCAAGGAGAAGGCGGCCCTCGCCCAGAAGGAGACGCGCGCCAGCCGCGACGCCGGCGACCGCGTGGACCTCGGCAAGGAGGTCCCTGCCTCGCAGCGCGGCCAGGCAGCGCTGAGCGCCGCCGCCACGCAGGTCGGCAAGCCGTACGTCTCCGGCGGCAGCGGCCCCAACTCCTACGACTGCTCCGGCCTCACGCAGTGGGCGTACAACCAGGCCGGTGTCCAGATCACCCGGACCACGTACACCCAGCAGAACGACGGCACGAAGATCGGCCGCGGCGAGCTGAAGCCCGGCGACCTGGTGTTCTTCAACAGCCTCGCGCACGTCGGCTTCTACGCGGGCAACGGTCAGGTGCTCCACGCCCCGAAGCCGGGCGCCGTGGTGCGCTACGAGTCGATGTCCACCATCGGCTCCTTCCAGTTCGGCGTCCGCATCTGAAACGACCGGAACACCGCCCAAACGGGCGAATTCCGGTAACTCCCGCTGACCCCGCGCCCCGTCGGTGACCTGCGTCTCCGGCGGGGCGTCACACTGTGTACACGGCAGGGTCTTTGGCCGTGACGTGATCCCAGGGCTACTGTCGCGCGCATTCCCCCGACGCATCGGGGGACTTTCCCCCGGGCTCGCCCGGGGGTCCGTCATGCGGAGGGAGAGCGGCTTCCCGTGGGGTCCCATCGTCGTCTCGCGCTGTCCGGCCTGGACCGGAGCACGCGCGTCACCATCCTTTCGGCCGCTGCGGCCACCGCCGCCGCGGCACTCGGCGCCGCACCGGCGGGCGCCGCGCCGCACGACACCCCGGCCACCACCAAGGCCAAGGTGGACCACCTCTTCGAGCAGGCCGAGCAGGCCACCGAGCTGTACAACAAGGCCGATGAGCGCGCGGACACCCTGCGCGGGCAGGTCGCGCGGGCCAAGGACAGCGTCGCCCGCGGCCAGGAGCGCATCAACACGATGCGCGGCGCGCTCGGTTCGCTCGCCGGAGCCCAGTACCGCTCGGGCGGCATCGACCCCTCCCTGGCCCTGCTGCTCTCCTCCGACCCGGACGGCTATCTGGACAAGGCGGCGGCGCTCGACCGCATCAGCGTCCGGCAGGCCGGTGAACTGACCGACCTCCAGAAGGCCCAGCGCAGCCTCGACCAGGAGCGCACGGAGGCCGGCCGCAAACTCTCCGAGCTGGAGAAGAGCCGCACCGCCGTGGCCCGCCACAAGCGCGGCGTCGAGCACAAGCTCGCCAAGGCGCGCAAGCTGCTCAACTCGCTGTCCTCGCGGGACCGGGAGCAGTACGACAGGGCGTCGCGCTCGGGACGCGGCGACATGCCCGACCTCGGGAACGCAGCCCCGGCCTCGTCGCGGGCCGCCGCCGCCATCGCCGCGGCACGCTCCGCGGTGGGCCGCCCCTACGTGTGGGGTGCCAACGGTCCTTCCGGCTTCGACTGTTCGGGCCTCATGCAGTGGTCGTACGGGAAGGCGGGCGTGGGCCTGCCGCGCACCTCGCAGGCGCAGCGGTACGCCGGGCAGCAGGTGCCCCTGTCCCAGGCCGAGCCCGGTGACCTGGTCGCCTACCGCGACGACGCCAGCCACATCGGGATGTACGTGGGCAACGGCCAGGTCGTGCACGCGCCCTACCCCGGAGCGGCCGTGCGCTACGACCCGGTCGGCATGATGCCGGTGTCGTCGGTGACCCGGGTCTGACCGGCGCTCCGCGGCGCGCTGGCCGTACGATCTGAAACGTGGCTGGTCGAGGGCGTGGCTCGTGGGTGCCGGGGATCTGTGTCGCCCTGCTCGTCGGCTGCGGCCTCGTCGGGTGCGGCGGTCCTTCGGCGTCCGATGCCGCGCCCGCGGAGGTGCGCGGCCTGCTCGACCGGCGCGCGGACGCGGTGCTCGACCGGGACGCGAAGGCGTACCGCGCGACGGGCCGGGAGACTGAGGCCTACAACAACCTCCGCGCGGTGCCGTTGAAGTCCTGGGAGTACCGCCTGACGGCCTTCGAGCGCAGCGGCAAGCGGGCCACGGCGACCGCGGACCTCCGGTACCGGATCAAGGGCTACGACAGCGAGCCGCTCACCACGTCACGCGCGCTCACGCTCAAGCAGCGCGACGGACGGTGGTACGTCGCCGCTGAGCGCCCCGCGGAGAAGGCGTCGGAGCAACTCTGGGACCAGGGGCCCGTCACGTCCGTACGGGGCGCTCACAGCCTTGTGCTCGGTGTCGGGCGCGGCGAGCGGGACGAGAAGACGCTGCGCGGGTACGCGGACCTCGCCGACCGCGCGGCGCCCCTGGTCTCGGACGCCTGGCCCGGGAAGTGGCCGGGGCGCGTCGTCGTCCTGGTGCCCAAGTCCCTCGACGGCATGGCGGGGCTGCTCGGGGCGCCCGCGTCGGGCTACAAGGGGATCGCGGCGGTGACCACGGGGGAGGCGGGCGGATCCGGGGCCGCGCCCGCGGACCGGATCATCGTCAACCCCGAGGCGTACGACCTGCTCGGCGACTTCGGGAAGCAGGTCGTCCTGACCCACGAGACGGCCCATGTCGCGACCCGCGCGCGCACCTCACCGGCGACCCCGCTCTGGCTCTCCGAAGGCTTCGCCGACTGGGTGGGCTACCGCGGCACGGGCCGCACCGCCGTACAGGCCGCTCCCGAACTGCGCCGCGCCGTCCAGCGGGAGCGACTGCCCGGCGAGCTCCCCGATGACGCGGCCTTCGGCTTCAGCGGCGAGGCGGGGAAGCTGGCGCAGGCGTACGAAGGGTCGTGGCTGGCCTGCCGGATGATCGCGGACCAGTGGGGCGAGGAGAAGCTGACGGGCTTCTACGAAGAGGTCGGCGAGCACAAGAAGAGGCCCGGTGCGGTGGAGGATGCGCTGAGGAGCGTCCTGGACACCACGCCGCAGGAGTTCACGGCGCGGTGGCGTACGTATCTGCGCGAGGAGCTCGGCTGACCTCCTGGGGCGTCGACTCGCGCTCACGGGCCCGGGGTTCGGACACCGTCTGCCGCCACAGGTTGCGGCAGCCGAGCAGCGCCGCCGCGACGAGCAGACCGTTGCGCACGAAGAGCAGCGTGATGCCCAGCGGATCGCTCGCCACCACGTGCGAGAACCAGAGGGGGAACTCCAGGAACGTGACGAACGTGGCCGCGAGCACCAGACACACGGGCACCACCATGTGGCTCGCGCGAAACGCCAGGCACACGGCGGCGATCCCGACCAGCCACAGTAGGTACTGCGGGCTGATCACCCGGCTCGTCGCCGTGAACAGCAGCACGGTGACGAAGGCCGCGTCCGCGACCGTGCTCGCCGACCAGGCCCGCGCGCGCAGCCGCCACACAAGCAGCCAGCAGAACGCCGCCACGGAGAGCCCCTGCGCCACCGTGCTGACCAGCGAGACGTACGGGCCGAGGAACTCCACCGAGCCGTAGTTGAGCTGGACGTCGCCCTGCCAGCCGAGGTGGCGCGCGACATGGAAGACGAGCGCGCCGAGCGACTCGATCTCGGTGCCGCGGTCGCGCTGGAAGGTCAGGAAGGCGAGCGCGCCGGGCATCGTCACGAGGAAGGCGAGGGTCAGGCCGGCGGCGGTGGCGAGGGCCGCGCCCCAGGAACTCCGGGTGGCACGCGCGCGTGGCGTGCCGATGAGCAGCAGGGCGGGCCACACCTTGAGCAGCGCGCCGAACCCCGCGAGCGCCCCCATCGTGCGGGGGTGCCGGGCCCCTGCGAGCAGCGCGGCGACCGCGACGGCCGTCACCATCACGTCGTAGCGGGCGTAGACGGTCGGCCCGAGCAGCGCTACGCCCACGACCCACACCCAGGCTCCCCTCAGGGACTTGCCCGGCCGTGAGCCCGCGTACAGGAGCAGCCCGCAGGCGAGCGTGTCGGCGAGGAACGCGAGGACGAAGAAGGCCGACGTGTAGCCGAGGAAGGGCAGCAGGGCGGGGGAGAGGATCGCCAGCGCGGCGGCGGGCGGGTACTGCCAGGTGACGTCGTCGAGGGGGAAGGTGCCCGTGCGCAGGACCTCGTACCAGCCCTGGTAGATGACGGAGACATCGCTGGTCACGTCCGGGCCCGGGGCGGTGAGCACATGGAAGACGCAGAGCAGCAGCACGGTCCTGGTCAGGACCCAGGCGGTCAGGACCCGGACGGTCGGTGTCCGTGCCACGCGCATCACGCCCCTTTTCGGATACTTCATTGTGGTTCGGTAAACCATGATGCCGGGCGCGGCTGTGAATGGGCCATGAGGCGGGGCCGTCCAGAAGGCGAGGCCGTTCGGCGCTCCGGCGGGCTTTCGGTACTGTCGGGCGACGATGCACAAGACCCTGATCGTCACGAACGACTTCCCGCCCAGGCCCGGTGGCATCCAGGCGTTCCTGCACAACATGGCGCTGCGCCTGGACCCCGAACAGCTCGTCGTCTACGCCTCCACGTGGAAGCGGGGTCGCGAGGGCGCCGAAGCGACGGCCGCCTTCGACGCGGAGCAGCCCTTCAAGGTCGTACGCGACTCCACGACGATGCTGCTCCCGACCCCGCGCGTCACGCGGCGCGCGGTCTCGCTCCTGCGGGAACACGGCTGCGAGTCGGTGTGGTTCGGAGCGGCGGCGCCGCTCGGCCTGATGGCACCCGCGCTGCGGAAGGCGGGCGCGAGGCGCCTCGTCGCCACGACGCACGGGCACGAGGCGGGGTGGGCGCAGCTGCCCGCCTCACGCCAACTGCTCGGCCGTATCGGCGAGTCGACGGACACGATCACCTATCTGGGCGAGTACACGCGCTCGCGCATCGCCGCCGCGTTGTCGCCTGCGGCGGCCGGGCGGATGGTCCAACTGCCGCCGGGCGTCGACGAGAAGACGTTCCACCCGGGATCGGGCGGGGACGCTGTTCGGGCCCGCCTCGGCCTGACGGACCGGCCGGTCGTGGTGTGCGTGTCGCGCCTTGTGCCGCGCAAGGGGCAGGACACGTTGATCCTGGCCATGCCGAGGATTCTGGCTCGGGAGCCTGAGGCGGTGCTTCTGATCGTCGGGGGCGGCCCCTACGAGAAAGACCTGCGCAAGCTCGCCGCCGAGACGGGGGTCTCGGACTCCGTGCGGTTCACGGGGTCCGTGCCGTGGGAGGAACTTCCCGCGCACTACGGGGCGGGGGACGTCTTCGCGATGCCGTGCCGTACGCGGCGGGGCGGGTTGGACGTGGAGGGCCTCGGGATCGTCTACCTGGAGGCTTCCGCGACCGGCCTGCCCGTCGTCGCCGGGGACTCCGGCGGGGCGCCGGACGCGGTGCTCGACGGGGAGACGGGATGGGTCGTCCGGGGTGGCTCCCCGGAGGCCGCCGCCGACCGGATCGTCACCCTGCTCGGTGACGCGGAGTTGCGTCGGCGCATGGGGGAGCGGGGCCGGGAGTGGGTGGAGGAGCGGTGGCGCTGGGATCTCTTGGCAGAGAAGCTGCGGGAGCTGCTGTAGCGCCTAGTGGGGTGCCGCTGGGGGTTGGTGCGCGACTGACCGCCGTCATCGGCTGGTCGCGCAGTTCCCCGCGCCCCTAAGACGGGGCTGCGCCCCGCCAGGGGCGCGAGCGAACGGGGCTTGGCCCCGTAAGGGGCGCGAGGAGCTGCGCGAGCAACCAGACGCGACCGGCAGTCGCGAGAAGACAGCAACGCCCACGGCGAGTGAGGCGCCCCTGCCACCGCTACCCGCGGTAGATCGCCTCGATCTCGTCCGCGTAGTCCTTGGCCACCACGTTCCTCTTCAGCTTCAACGACGGAGTCAGATGTCCGGACTCCTCCGTGAACTGCGAACCAAGGACACGGAACTTGCGCACGGACTCCGCCTTGGAGACCGCCGCGTTGCCGTCGTCCACCGCGCTCTGGATCTCCGCGAGGAAGTCCGCGTCGTCCCGCAGTGACGCCGCCGTGGAGTCGGCGGGCTTCCCGTGGTCCAGGGCCCACCGGCCCACGAATTCGTCGTCCACCGTGACGAGCGCGCCCACGAAGGGGCGGCCGTCGCCCACGACCATGCACTCCGCGACGAGCGCGTGCGCGCGGATACGGTCCTCGATCACCGCGGGAGCGACGTTCTTGCCGCCCGCCGTCACGATGATCTCCTTCTTGCGGCCGGTGATCCGGAGGTAGCCGTCCTCGTCGAGCGTCCCTATGTCGCCCGTGTGGAACCAGCCGTCGGCGAGCGCCTCTTCGGTCGCGCCCTCGTTGTTCCAGTACTGCGTGAACAGGTGCTCGCCGTGCAGCAGCACCTCGCCGTCGTCGGCGATCCGGACTACCGATCCCGGCAGCGGCTGGCCGACCGTGCCGATCTTCTGGCGGTCCCAGGGGTTGAAGGCGGTGGCCGCGCACGACTCGGTGAGGCCGTAGCCCTCGAGGACCGTGAAGCCGATGCCGCGGAAGAAGTGGCCCAGGCGCTCGCCGAGCGGCGCGCCGCCCGAGATCGCGTACTCGCCGCGCCCGCCGAGCACGGCCCGCAGCTTGCTGTAGACCAGCTTGTCGAACGTCTTGTACTTGATCTTCAGGCCGAGCGAGGGACCGCTCGGGGTGTCGAGGGCGCGGCTGTACGCGATCGCCGTGTCCGCGGCCTTGTCGAAGATCTTGCCCTTGCCGTCGGCCTGCGCCTTGGCGCGCGCCGAGTTGTAGACCTTCTCGAAGACGCGCGGCACGCCCAGGATCATGGTCGGCCTGAACGACGCGAGCTCGTCCGTGAGGTTCTTGACGTCGGGCGCGTGGCCCAGCTTGATCGGCGCCATCAGCGCGGCGACCTCGACCAGGCGTCCGAAGACGTGCGCGACGGGAAGGAAGAGGAGCACCGAGCACTCGCCGGTGCGGAAGAGGGGCTTGAGGCGCTCCACCACGTTTCCGCACTCCGCGAAGAAGCTGCGGTGCGTGAGGACACAGCCCTTGGGGCGGCCCGTGGTGCCCGAGGTGTAGACGATGGTGGCCGGGTCGTCGGCGCCCGCGACCGCGCTGCGCTCGTCGACGGTCTCCTCGGGGATGTCGGCGCCCGCGCGGTTCAGCTCGGCGACTCCGCCGCGGTCGATCTGCCAGATGTTGACCAGGTCGGGAAGCCGGTCGCGCACGGAGTCGACGGCTGCGGTGTGCGCGTCGAGTTCGACGACGATGCCGACGGCGCCGGAGTCACCCAGGATCCACTGGATCTGCTCGGCGGAGCTGGTCTCGTACACCGGCACGGTGACCGCGCCCGCGCTCCAGATCGCGAAGTCCAGGAGCGTCCACTCGTAGCGGGTGCGGGACATCAGGGCGACGCGGTCGCCGGGGCGCACGCCGGAGGCGATGAGCCCCTTCGCTGCCGCGCGCACCTCTACGAGGAAGGTCTTGGCGTTGACGTCCTGCCAGGTGCCGTTCACCTTGCGGCCGATGACGGCGACATCCGGGTGCTGCGCGGCATTTCTGCGGACGATGTCGGTCAGATTGCCGTCCGCGGGGACCTCGTACAGGGCCGGAAGGCTGAACTCGCGCAAGACTGCTGCTCCTACATAGGGCGCCGGCGCCACGACGTTGTGCGATGCGACGGTGCGGTCCAAGATCGGGCAGGTGCTCCGTGGAAATGGGGGGAAAGGCGGCTGGAGCACTA